>JAUIHP010000049.1 GCA_030431975.1 bacterium
ACGCTCTTCCATCGTCTCGATGTGGCCGTAGAGCAGCGTGCTGTTCGTGGGAATTCCCATGTTGTGGGCTACGCGGTGGACGTGAAGCCACTCTTCCGCACCGATCTTGTGACGGAAGAGTTCCGCGCGAACCCGTTCGCTGAAGACTTCGGCGCCGCCGCCCGGCATTGAGTTCAGTCCGGCGTCGACCAGGATTTCCAGGACTTCCTCTACCGACTTCTTGGAGATCTTTGCGAAGAAGTCGATCTCCACGGCCGTCCAGGCTTTGATCTGAATCTTTGGAAACGCATTGCGGATTTCGCGAATGATGTCGACGTAGTACTCGAACTTCCACTTGTGGTGGAGTCCGCTCACGATGTGGACTTCGCGCAGCTCGGGCGTGATCTTCGAGAGCACTGTGTCGATCGACATCGCGTAGTGCTCAGGGTTGGAAGGGCGAAGCGCGTAGTCACAGAACTTGCAATCGAGCACGCACGCGTTGGTCGGGTTGATCTGGCGATTGAAGACGAAGAAAACCTGATCGCCCCAGAGCTCGTTCTTGCGACGATCGGCGAGCGATCCCAGACCGAGAACATCACGCGTGTGGAGCATGGCCAGACCGTCGGCCTTGTCCAGCCGGTCTCCGCGCTCGATCTTCTGGTGGATCCGTTCGAGATTGGGGTCGGTGAAGCGTAGGGGGAGGGGTGAGCCCTCCGGTACCCGACCGCTCTTCCAGGCCTCCGGCGCGGGGGCCGTGGTCGGCATATGGCTTCGGGCCGGCCCGGCGGGGCGTGGTGGAATAATGGCCTCGGCCGGTGCCTCGGTGGTCGAAGGAACCCTGATCGTCATGCCGGTCTCGTACCTCGTTCACGGAGCGATTCGAATCGTCGAAGCGAATGGGCCGGCGGCGGGCCTATTGGGCGTTATGACCGGCTACCGACCCGCGAGTGTATCCAAGAGAATCGAGGGTGTCGAGGGATCCGGACCCGCTGAGGGCAATCCGAGGCTCGCCGCGATGGGGGATTGGACCCAAGGGGCCCAAGGCGCCGGGATCAGGTTCGAATCTACGGCCCAGATCCGGTACAATTGAGGTCCTGATGGGGGGGAATCTCGTCGGGGCCGTGCCGGATCGAAATGTCCGCGCTTGGAGACCACTCGTCCATGCTTCTTCCGCATGACGCTGTTCGACGGACGGAACCCGTTCGTTGTCTGCGCTGCTTCATCGCTTTCCTTTTCGCTCTCGGATGCGTCGGGTCGGCCTATGCCGCCGGTCCACAGTTCGAAGCGCCGCCGATCCACCCGGTCGAGTTGTCAGCCGACGGATCCACCCTCTACGTTCTGCATCAGGCCGATCAACGCCTCCACATCTTCGATCTGACGGCCGGAGACCTTCCGGTCCCGGTGACTTCTGTCCTGGTCGGCATGGAACCCGTCAGCGTGCGGGAGCGCGCCACCGGGGAGGTCTGGGTCGTCAACCACCTCTCCGATTCGATCTCGATTATCGACGTCTCTGAAGCTCGGGTCGTGCGTACGCTGCAGGTCGGTGATGAACCGGCCGATGTCGTTTTCGCCGGCACTCCGGAGCGGGCGTTCGTGACCATTTCGCAGGAGGATCGAGTCGCGGTCTTCGATCCGAGTGACCTGGATGCGGTCCCGGTCAGCGTTCCGCTCGAGCAAACCGACCCGATGGCCTTGGCGGTGTCGCCGGACGGCGCGTCGGTCTACGTAGCCGCCTTCCACAGTTTCAATCGAACGACGGTCATTCGCCGACCCGACGTCGTGGCCGGTGGAGGCCCGCCGCCGCCCAATCCGCCCATGTCTCCGGATCTTCCGCCACCTCCGCGGACGGCTCTCATCGTTGCGCACGACCTGACGGCGTGGAGGGATGAGACCGGGAAGGACTGGTCAGAGTACGCCGAGTATGTCCTCTCGGACCGGGATGTCGTGCGGATCGATGCGAGTTCTCAAACGATCGTCGAGTCGTACTCCGGCGTGGGAACGACGCTCTTCGGAATGGCGGTCGACTCTTCGAGCGGACGACTCTTCGTTTCGAATCAGGAAGCCGGAAACCAGGTTCGATTCGAGCCCAACCTGAAGTCACGCTTCGCAGAAAATCGCGTGACCTGGATCGATCCGGTCCCGGGCAGTGTCAACCCGACGCACCTCAACGATCACATCGATTACGGAAACCCGGCAGGGACGGAAGCGGAGCGCGCGCTTAGTCTTTCCATTCCAACCTCCATCGACGTCGCATCCGACGGCAGCGCGGTCTACGTCGCAGCATTTGGTTCGGGCAAGGTCGGGGTCCTGGGCTCGGACGGTCATGTCGAGCGCCGAATCGACGTCGGCGCGGGGCCTTGTGGCGTCGCTCTGGACGAGGAACGGAATCAGCTCTACGTCGTGCGAAGAATTCCCGGCGAGTTGGTCGTCGTCGATCTCGACAGTGACGCGCTGGTGCCGGTCGGTCTCGGATTCGATCCGGTTTCCGCCGAGATCCATGCCGGTCGCGCACGCTTCTATGACGGGCGGGACTCGTCCGCCCACGGTGACCTCTCCTGCGCGACCTGTCACGTCTTTGGCGACACTGATCACACGGCTTGGAACCTCGGGGATCCAGAGGGCGAGTTCATCGAGGGGATCAGCGGCGCCCACGCGGGCTACCATCCAATGAAGGGTCCGCTCATGACGCAGTCGCTCAAAGGACTGGTCGACACCGACCCCTTTCACTGGCGAGGCGACCGCGAAACCCTGACCGACTTCAATCCGACCTTCGTCAATCTGATGGGGCGAAGCGATGTCCTGTCTCCGTCCGCGTTCGCCGAGATGGAAACCTTTCTGCTTTCGCTGACCTATCCGCCGAATCCGAACCTTCAGTTCGACGGCTCGCTTCCGAATCCGTCCGGAGGTCCCAACGCAACCATCGGGGCGGAACTCTTCGTCTCCGGAGGTCTGACCGACGGATCAGTCGAGTGCGTCGAGTGTCACGAGTTGCCGACCGGGGAGAAGGCCCTGGTCGTTCCGGCGATCGTCCTCGACCACGATCTCGATCAGGATCTGGTCGTCCCGCATCTGCGAAACCTCTACGAGAAGACTGGCTTTGACCGAAAGTCTCCGACCAATACACGAGGGTTCGGTTTCAACCATGACGGCACGACCGACAAGCTCTTCTCGTTCTTCGGCCAGCGGGACTTCACTTTCGAGAGCGCCGAGGACAAGAAACACGTCATTGCGTATCTACTCGCGTTTGACACCGGCACGCAGGCTTCCGTCGGAGCGCAATGGACGATGGACGGTTCCAACGAGGTGAAGGGGCGTCCACGTGTCGAGACGTGGATGGCCGTCGCAGATAGCGGACCGCTCGGGCTGATCGCGAAAGGAGCCGATGAGACTGGCACCTCTCGCGGGTGGGTCTACGAAGCTGGAACGTGGCGTCCGGATCGGACGGAGGAAGCGCCCGTCTCCTTGGATGTCCTACTTTCGTTGGCCGGCCCGGGCCGGGAACTCACGATCTCCGCTGTCTATCCGGGCACGGAGACCCGTCTTGGAATCGACCGTGATCTGGACGGCTACTTCGACCAGAATGAAGAGGACCTGGGTTCAGATCCCGGAGATCCGTCTTCGATCCCGGATCCCGCGGACGTTCCTGGATGGCCGTCGTCCGGACCGGGAGATGTTCTGGTGCAGTTCGAGCCGATCTGGCCCAATCCGGCTCAGCGCGTGGCGCGAATCGGATTCGAACTGGCGCGCAGTGAGAGCGTCGAACTCGAGATCTACGACGTTCAGGGGCGCTTCGTTCGTTCGCTCTCGAGCGCCGGGAAGCGGGAAGCGGGGCGTCACGAGGTGGCCTGGGATCTTTCGAACACGGGAGGGACTCGAGTTCCCTCCGGCCTCTACTTCGCGCGCCTGAGCGTGGGGGAGCGAGTCGACACGCGACGGATCGTCGTTCGGTAACCGCTTCGTACCGTTTGTCTCCGTTGCCGACATCTCCTCGAGCCAAGACCATCGCAGTAGAACTTGATGAACTGGTCGGGCTAGAGATGGGGCTCGATTCCGTACTCGTCCCAACGACGGTCGACGAGTGCTCCGATTTCGTCCGAGCACCGCACCGGCTCGGGATACCCCTCTTTCCACGTCGCGTCGATCCCAAGAGTGCCTCGGTGAACCGGGCACGCTCCCACCAGTTTCGACTCACGGAAGATGACGTCACGCGCCGCATCGAATCGAGTCAGCATTCCCCAAACGAGATGACACTCGTCGTCCAGGCGAACGTCTTCACTGACCACGACCAGCATCGTCAGCTCTCCCAGGATCGGAGCCGCGCTCAGGACGTCGCGCGAAAGTAATCGTTCCAGGATGTCGCGTCCGGGGGTCCGTCCTTCCAACTGCACGAGGAGGCATCCGCCCGCGAAGAGGTATTGACGAGCGATTCGGTGATCGAGATTGGAAAGGTCGGGGAGCTCGGATTCGTTCACCGGCGGTCGTGGTTCGAACGATCGCTTTGGCGTTGCGTCGAGAATCATCTTTGAACCGAGGTTCATCTTGTACGACGTGAAATCCAGAGTGTCGAGCGCGGTGCGGGAGAGCAGAGTGAAGTCTTCTTCGGGCCGGAAGTTCTCATGGATCGCTTGGAAGACCGCGCTGGCGCGGCGACAGTCGACGTCGGGCCCGACCGTGACCACGATCTTGCTCAGCGAAACCTGTCCCGTTCCGAGCAATCCGAAAGCGGCCTTGAGTGACTCCTTCTCGTAGCGTTCGCCGACCGAGATTGAAAGCAGGTTGTGAAAGCCGGCTTCGTAGAATGCCCAAAGGTCCCGGATCTCCGGGTGCATCATGCGCGCCATCGGCGCCATCATGTCCTGGAGAATGTCGCCGATGTAGCGGTCCTCCTGCGGCGGTTGTCCGACGACGGAAACAGGGAAGATCGCGTCCCGACGGTGCGTGATCTTCTTGACGTTGAAGACCGGGAACTCTGCTGCGTGTGAGTAGTGTCCGAAGTGGTCGCCGAACGGGCCTTCCATGCGGCGTTCGTGCGGAGGAACCTCGCCCTCGATGACGAACTCGGCCATGGCCGGAACGCGCATCGGCACCGACTTCGCCGTCACCATCGGCATCGGTTCGCCGCGTAGATAAGCTGCAAAGGCCAGCTCGTCGATGTTTTCCGGCAGGGGTGCGATCGAAGCCAGCATCAGAACCGGATCGCCTCCGACCAGAACGCAGAGGGGCAGTGCTTCGTTCTGTTTCTCGGCGATCTGGTGGTGAAAACCGCCGCCTTTCTGAATCTGCATGTGCATCCCGGTGGTCCGCTCGTCAAAGACGTGCATGCGGTACGTTCCGAGGTTGCGGCCACCCGTTTCGGGGTGCTGCGTCAGGACCATCGGCCAGGTCACGAACGGTCCGCCGTCCAAAGGCCATGACGTCAGGATCGGGAGCTTGTCGAGTCCGGGCTCCATGACGACGTCCTGAGCGGGACCGCTGGAAACGTTTTTCATCTTGGCTCTCATGGCCCGTAGGAAGAAGCCGCGGCTTTCCCAAAGCGCTTTCGGTTTCGGCGGCTGAAGCTTGTGAAGAACATCCGCGATTTCTTCGCCCATCTCGACGGGGTCGCGATCCAATGCCAGCTCGATGCGTCGGCGGGAACCGAGGAGATTGGCCACCACCGGGAAGTCATAGCCTTTCACGTTCTCGAAGAGGACGGCTGGACCGTAGCGATTGCAGACTCGATCGATGATTTCGGCGATCTCGAAACGCGCGTCGACGGGAACCGAAACGCGAACCAGTTCCTGGTTCTGTTCCAGTCGATGGACGAATTCAGGGAGCGAGAGGTAGGCCAACGGCTTCACATCCTTGCGTGCGGAGGTTCAACTTCATTCGTTCCTTGTCTCAGCGTGAGGTTGTCGAGTTGCCCGGCCAGCCTTCGAAAATGACAGTGCGGGTCGAGCGGCGTCGTCGCGACCGAAAACCTCACGCTTCTGCGGGTGGCTCTCGAAGCAGGTCTTCCCGCCAACCTTCTCCACCGTCGGCGCCGACCAGCGGAAGGAGCTTCTTCGTGTAGCCCGCCACCATCTCGTCCAGATCCTTGGGCTTGTTGTAGAACGGCGGCATGACTGGGGCGATGATGGCGCCCTCCCGCGAGAGCTTGAGGGCATTCTCCAACATCCCGGTCGAGAGCGGCGTTTCTCGCAGACACACGATTAGGCGCATGCGTTCTTTCAGCGCAACCTGCGCGGCGCGGGTGATGAGACTGTCTCCCAGGCCAAGAGCGATCTTGGCCATGGTCGATGCGCTGCAGGGAAGGATGATGAACGCGTCGTAGCGATTC
>JAUIHP010000010.1 GCA_030431975.1 bacterium
GGGGGGGGGGGGGGGGCAGTTGCCCGTACCGAGGGTTTCGAGTCCGGCGATTCGAGCTGCGACGATTTCGCCGTACGTCCGATATCGATCGGCATCCGACCCTGCCCGTGTGCCCATACTCAGAACGAGGGCACCGAGCAGCCCAGTGGAGGTGCCTACAGCAACGAGCTTCAGATCCTCCTGGTCCTCGTTCTCGGAGAGCGATGAGAAGGAGATGACTGCCCCCAAGCAAGTAAGGATCGTGCCTTGAGCCAGCATCCGCCCACTCTTGACGGATTCGGCTTTCCAGCGATACGCCTTCTCTAGAGTCCGAAGCTCTTCGAGGTCGTAGGTTGGGATGTAGTGGGAAGGCGGCATTGAAACGAGAGCCTCGGCTTCGTCTGCAGTGAGTCCGAGTCCCTGAGGGCCGGGCCTCGTGTAGGCGCAGGCAGAGCTGCCGACGATGGCGCCGATCAGGAGGAACCGCAGAAAACACATGCTATGCACCATCTCTCCGCCTAACGTCTCTGGGGTTCAGCTGCAGCCCGACCCCGCAGGGGGCTTGGCGCGTCGCTTTGAAGGGGCGGCGTGACAAGAGGGTCTGTCGGCTGCAATCTCTTGTCAGACGTCAAGCGCTACCTCCCGCCGTGAGCTGGATGACCTAGAGCCTTCCGAATGACCTCTTGGGCCTGCTTGCGTGTATCAGCGTAGACGATGAGCTCCTCGTCACGGTAGAACTTCACTTCCTGGCAGGTGAAACACAGTTGTGCCGACCATTCAACTTCGTCATCCGCCCAACGAAGCAAGTAGTCTGGCCTAAATCCTCCGCACGCCTTCGGTGCTCCGAAGCGAATGAAGGCCGTACGGTCGAGAACGGTGGCCCTGACTGCGCTAAGGGCTGCCGGTTCCAATGACAGAGGCTGAGGGAAGAACGGATGTTCCAGTATCTCGACCGTTGGGGTTGTCGCGATCTTGTGACGCAGCCATTCCCGACCGGCTGGGTGTCCGAGGCCCTGGAGAATCTGCAAAGACTCTCTGGAGCCTTGGAAACTCGCCAGGACTTCATCGACTCTGTCGAACGATTCGCGTTCCCATTCGAAGCCGATCGAGTCAGGAAGCTCGACATACTTAGGTTGCTCAGGGCGATCACTTGGGCGAAGCAGGTACAGAGAGATGGCTGCTGCCGCAGCGAGAGACATGAGTAGAAAGTGTCTGCTCTGCACGCCTAACGTCTCTGGCGATCAGCTGCAACCCGACTCGAAGTGCTTGGCGCGACGCTTGGAACAAGCGGCGTGACAAGAGGGACTGTCAGCTGCATCGCCGTGTTAGGTCGCAGGTTCATCTGCGACGGTCCTTGGAACTCGGACGTGTCCCGAGGCGAGCCTTAAGGTCCCCCCATGATTTGAGGACCGTTGGCGTCGGCTCACACGGGATCACTTCAGCTCCGATGTGGAGCGCCTGGGTCGCGCCCCACGCGACTGAAAGGTTCTGCCAACCAGTCGGATATCCAAGCCCCGGCGCGAAGTTTGATTTGGAGCGACCGCCACCGGTGCCATCTAGGTCGGCTCCGATGAACCAGCCGGCAAGGGCATCAGGCCAGTCGCCCCAGTACCCCACCCACCAGGCGCTTGGAGTGCATCGGCCGAGACTTACCGGCACGGAATGTCGACTAAAATCCGGATACTGAAAAATCGCACCAGGATCAACCGAGGGCTCCATCGCAAGGACCGCTCCAGGAACACCGTCGCTGTCTTCCCAGACATAGACATCCATTGTCTGATCCTGCTGGCTGATTTGACCGAAATCGAAGAACACCGAGCAGATCTGAACCACGGTCGAGTAACCCTCCGCAAAAGCGCCGTAGTAGGGAGCCTGGACGCCCCCGTACTGCCAAGCATATGCGGCTTCGATGCGGCCATCGGAGTTGAAGAGGACTTCACCACAGGGTTCGCCGTCGAAGGCGGGTTCATCAGCCTCAACCTTCGAGCCGACCGCGACTTGAGCAGTCACCGGAACCGGCAACGCGAAGAGCATCACGAGAAGAATCCGTACGTTGCGCGTCCAGACGCTCATGTTTCTCGTTCCTCGCGTGCCCTGTCGACCCAACGCGGCGTTGAGCCGAAGGAGCCCGGCTCGCTCGAAATGGGTCGATCAAAAAAGTGCAGCGTCATGCGCACGCGACCACCCTGCTCGTGTCTCTAGTTGAAAATCAATGTGCCGGAGGAGGGGCTCGAACCCTCACGGGATCACTCCCGGCGGATTTTAAGTCCGCTGCGTCTGCCAGTTCCGCCACTCCGGCTCTCGCTGAAGAGTGGCCTCCACCGCCCGCCCGCGCAATCCATCAGTTGCCGGACCCGCACCACGTCGCGGACTCGGCTCGTCGCGTTGGCGGCTCGGCACCGAACCGCCTCGACCGGGCCGCCTCTTTCGCTGGACCACCGGCCTAACCCTGCCCTAAACTTTTCTGGCCCGCTACATACCTGACTGTTGAGTGATCGGCCATCGTCGGTACGGCCGGTCGGGAGAGGTCTCAGCCCTCAGGACGTTTGGCGTGAACAGAGACGTTCGTGCCGAGCCGGTCGTGCTCTCGAAGCGGCGGCGGCTCGTCTACTGGTGCGTCGTCCTCAGCATTCCGTTCGTTGTCGTCGGAGTGCTGGAACTCGGCGCTCGCCGGCTCGCTCGCTCCGGCGACGCGGGACATACGAACTTGCGCCTCGTCGGATCCGCCAACTTCTTCCAAGAGTTCGAAGAGAATGGCCGCACATTTTGCCGTGTGGCCCACGACGAACTCTACGGCGGCGCGCAGCCTGCCTTCGCAAGAGAGAAGGGCCCAGGCACCGTCCGCGTCTTCTGCTTCGGTGGATCGGCGGCCGCTGGTTGGCCTCATCCCCCGGAAGAGACGTTCACGGCTTACCTGCAATCGGCCCTGGCCGACGCGCTTCCCCATCGCGACGTCGAGGTTCTGAACTTCGCGGCGCACGCCTACGCGTCGTACCGAGTGCAACTGATCGCGGAACAGGCCCTGGCTTTCCAACCGGACTTGGTCGTGCTCTACATGGGCAACAATGAGTTTCTGGAGAAACGCCACTACGCAGCCACCGGCCTGCCGTTGTCTCGACTTCAAAGAATGGCGGAACGCCTCGCTTCGTTCCGCCTGGCGCGCGGTTGGTGGCTCGACCGGACGCGACCGGTGCAGACTTTGTCCGCGAGCGTCGCGAGCACGGGTACCACGAAAGATGGACGAAGATTCGGCGGCTCGCTCTCGACCTGCGTGCGCATCCGGACCAGTACGACGCAGTCGTCCGGCACTTTGAGGAGACGGCCAATGCCATCGTGACGGCGGCCGCGGAAGTGGACGTGCCCGTCTACGTGCTGACGGTTCCGGTCAACTTGCGAGACTGGCATCCGAACGTGAGCCTCTCGCCGGAAGAGGCCCTGTCCGAAAGCGAGCGGAGCGCCTGGTACGACCACTACACCGCAGCACGGCGGGCGGCGCATGAAGAGCGGCACGTCGATGCGGCCCGTCATTTCGAAGCCGCCGTCGAACTTCATCCGAACCATGCGGAGTCGTTCTTCCTGCTGGGCCGCGCACAGGAACGGCTGGGCAACAGGCATGGCGCACTCCAGTCGTTTTCGTTGGCCAAGGATTTGGACCTGAATCCTTTCCGGGCAACGTGGCGGATCAACGAAGCGCTTCGCCGCGTCGGTCGCGGACATCCTTCGGCCACCTTGGTCGACACCGAGAAGGCGTTCCTCGCTGAATCGTCGCCGCAGGCACCCGGCTTCGATCTCTTCCTCGACTATGTGCACCCCAGCCGGGTCGGCAACCTGCTCATCGCGGAGTCCATTTTCCAAACGATGGCTGTTGAAGAACGTTTCGGTCTCTCCCCTACCGACCGGTTCCAACCTGAACTCGACCCGACGTACGATGAGCTCACGGACGCCCGGCTGCAGAAGACCCTCTTCTGGCTGTTCGCGATGATGCATCAATACGACAGCATCGTTGAACGGGCGCGACACCTGGAAGACCTGGCAGGAACCGAGGTGCCGTACTTCCGCCGGATTCTGGAGATTTTCGAGCCGCAGCGTGAACTCGTGTTGCGTAGGGCGCAGGGATTGGCAGTGGATCCCACGGTTGCCGAGGAGATCGAAGCGCGACTTCAGGCCTACTACATCGAGGAGTATGACCTGGAACCGAGCGCGTTCCGATCGACCGCGGCCGTCAATCGGTGAGGTCTCGTCAGGAAATGGCGCTCTGAACCTGCTGCAGCGTCGGCGCCTCACCCCACCACGCACTCTCCACGATCCCGTCCTTCATCAGAACGAAGACCGGAAGCCGCCGGTAGTACTGCCGAAGCACCGCCGACGGCGTATGCCCAATCGGGAACGTCGGTACATGCTGCACGCGAAAGGCCCGCGCCTCCCTCTTCGTCCCACCCAGGACGGCGGCGACATGTAGCTCCGGAGCGCCTCCTGCGATCTCGTCGAGCGCAGTGACGGAAGCATCACACGGTCCGCACTCCGTTCCATAGATCGCGAGCAGAACCTGCCCTTCGCTAACGGGCTTGCGCAGACCATCGATCGCAATGTTGGAGAGGTCGCTTCCGGCATGAACCGGAGTGACCAACGCATCGACGGGAAGTCTCGGCCCGATCCATGTCGATGCGAGTAGCACCGGAAGAAGCGCCGCGAAGATCAGCCACCGAATCTTGGCCGGCGGATAGAGCTTCGCCCATCGAAGAGCGATGACGGCCATGACGACAAAGAGCGCGTCCTCGAGAATGACGGCCAACGGCCCGCGCGAAGATGCGCGTCCGAAACAGCCACACTCCGAGATGTTGCCCTGTGACCAGGCCCAGGCTGTCGCCGGAATGAAGACGGCGAGCATGATGAGAAAACCGGTCGAAGTCAGGCGAGGCAAAAGCAACAGCATCGCTGCGGCGCCCAGGACCAACTCACTGATGACGAGTAGATGGGCCAGGAACGGAGACCACGACGCGGGTGTGATTCCGTAGCTCGTGATGGTCTGTGCGAAGAGAGCCGGGTCGGCGGCTTTGATCGCGGCGGCGAAGATGAAGATGGCGCCCAAGCCGATAAGGCAGAGGGCGCCGAGAATCTCTTTGAAGCGGCTGCTCATGTCGAGAGAGTCTACTTGCCTTTCAGCATGTGTGCGAGATCGGCTTCGACGGAAACGATCGGCTCTTCTTCGAAGCGTCCCAGTTCTTTCCCGCCCTGCAGGACCACGAAGGTCGGCGTCAACGAGACGTCGTGCTTACCGAGCAGGTCGGCCGGCTCACTCTGGTCTTCACTGACCCCGACGTACTCGATCGTGAACTTGTCCGACCCGGAGGCCTCGACTGCCTTCATAAGGTGCGGAAGGTAGTGCTTGCAGTAGGAACACCAGGTTCCAAAGAAAACTTTGATTGTCGTCGGGTTCTTGACCGCTTTCAGGACAGCAACCGACTCCGCGTCCGGCTTGTACTTGCCGGCCGCATGAACGTAGTCCGGCTTGTGCTTGGCAAGCACGTCGGCAGCGATGGTTCCGACCAGCGGAGGCTCCGGCTGCACCACGTAGTGGCCGGCGTCCGCGTCGAAACTCAGGATCCCGTCATCGTTGAAGAACATTCCCAGGTCGGCGGCGTCGCCCGTCGACGGGATCGGCATGTCGGACTCGGTCCAGGCGATGGATTCAGCCGGTAGCTGGGCGACGGTCTGCGCCTTCAGTGCGAGAACGAACGCGGGGACCTCCCCGCTGGGAACGACAAGTTGATGCTGATAGTCGGGAGAGTCAAAGACGCGAGCCAGGCCGTCGACTTCGTCATTGAGAACGAGCTGGAGGCCCGCCACCTCTTCCCAGCTTTCCCCATCCTCGGCCAAGACCGCGGTGGACGAAAGTGCCGTCGCGGCGAAAGCGACGCCGACGACAGCGCCGAAAAGGCCCGGAAGGCTGTGGAGGCCGTGGTGGCCGTGAAGGCCGCTGGACGTCCCTTTGGAACCCACACGAGAAAGTCGAGCCATTTCGTTGCGATTCAGCATCTTGAGCTGTCCTCCGACTGCAGCGTTGATCAGCGTGGAAGGGACCCGAATCGGGGGCAGATCCCGAGTCTGAGTCGACCGTCGACCCGTTGCCCTCAGTACCAGCCGCCGAGTTTGACGGTTCCCAAACGGACATCATTCTAACGGTTTGGACGGCTACGGCCAGTGGTTAGACCCCGGAACGGGCCCCAAAGTCACCGGGCGACTGTCACCGGCGACCACGAGACCCAGACCGCGTGCTTCCCGGGACGGCGCGCTTCCAACTCACGCCCGGGCTGGGCTCCCGACCAAAGCCGGCCGGCCCTCGGCCTGGGCCTCCCTATCGAAGTAGGGCTCTGCGAACGCCTCCAAGGTCGAGCCCGTGACCCCAGACTCCGTCAGGAACTGAAAGAGCGCGTCCAGCTGCTCATACATCCGCTCCACCGACGCCCCGTCCGGGTTGTAGGGCGAGCCGCCGGGCATGAGCTCGGAGCTGTGGAACATGAGCATCAGATACGGCAGCCCGGCTTCCCGCGCCGCGTCGTAGAACGAGCGAAGGACACCCAATCCCCGTCCCGGCCACGGCCGGAAGGGACGCGCATGCCACTGCAGCTTGACCAGGACCTTGCCGACCGGCGAGTAGCGGAGTTGGTCCCCGAGTCCGGTCATGCCTTGAAACGGTCCACCCAGATAGAAGACCGACATCGGCAGTTCCAACATGGGCCCGCTTCCGGGACGCTTCACGTCGTCCGGATGAATCCAGTAGGGCCGCCGTTCCGCACCGCGATAGTCGATCCCCCCATTCCCATCTTTGCGACCGAGGTAGGACTTCCAGGAGATGTGCGGCGTAACGGAGCAGTCAATGCGAATGCCCATGTCGGAGAGCCAACCGATGTGCTCCGGAGCGAAGCCCCAACGGCCGGCCCGGTAGCTGACCGGACGCTTTCCGAAGCCGGACTCCGCGAGACTCAGGATCCGCTCCATCTTGGCGCGAAACTCCGACTCCCCCAGTTCGTGCGGGTAGATCTTCTCGGACTGGTCGGGCATCTGGTCACCTGGAAACGGACGGCAGGCCCAGGGATGAAGATGGGCCCCGATCTCCGCGCGACCAGCAGCCACGGCGTCCCCCAGAACCTCGGCGTAGGCCGGATCGGCCAGGACGGGCTCGTCGGTCAGCCAGGTCGGCGGGAAGGCGTAGCGATCGCAGAGCTCCTGAAAACGCCCGATGAAAGCGACGTTGCGAGTCTCGATGACCTGGCGATCGGACCAGGCGTCGTCTTCTTCCGTGTCGATGGTGATGAGCAGTTTCACTGAAGTCTTCTTCCGGCCGAGTTTCCGGTTCCGTGGCGGACACCAGGCTTCGCGATTCTCGCCCTGGACCCGGTAGATCCGTCCCTGTGTGTGAGTAAGAGTCGGCCCTCGCGGCCCGTTCCGCAAGTCACCGCGGCCGAGTACCGAGAGGATCCAGCCCAAGGCTTTGTTGTGAGCGAAGCCTCGAAACGGCCATCTGTGGACGAACGCCCGCACGTCGCTGCCCCGTAACCACTTACGTCTCCCTCGGCCATTCTTCCTCCCAGGTCCGCGGCCGTTTTCCTCATCAGTGGACGTACTTTGACGTATCTAAACCGTTGTCCCACAACGACCCCATGCTGTTGGCACGGGCCTTTCGACTACCAGACGGACAGAGATGGGGTCCGAGCCCGATTCGGGAATCCGACCCTCTGCGAAAAAGGGACCAGAAAGGCACGCAACTGCCGCGCCTCTCCCTCGATAAGGGAGCGACCGAAGGGGAAAACTTGAAACTGGAGGACCCGAAATGTTGATCCAAGCCGCGAACTTCACACCCCAGACCGCCTCGATGCAGCTACCCGTTCCGTTCGAGAACCCGGCGCACCGGCTGCTTCGCAAACTGAGTTCAGGACAGGTGGCCAGCCTGACCCGGACCCTCGATCGAGTCGCCCGCGGCGAGACCCGCGAAGCGAATCTGACCTGGATCGACTTCAGCATCTCCATCCGCTACGTCGGCGGACGGCTCATTCTGAGCCTCTTCTCCCACAATCAGGCAGGATCCGTCGTCGGCTATGTCGTGGAAGAAGTCATCGACGGCGAGAGCCAGGCCTTCCTCTTCGGAAATCGCCACTGGGCCGTCGCCGAGTAACAAGAAACCGACCTCCAGTTTCCCTTTCCATGAGTCTGCGGTTTCCCCCTTCCGCAGACAAAGGCGGCCCGGTCATGCCGGGCCGCCTTCTTTTTTCGCCGTCTCCTTCGACTAGCCCTTCTCGATCGGCGCAGCGATAAGGTTGCCGTACTCGGTCCAGCTGCCGTCGTAGTTGCGGACGTTGTCGTAGCCCAACAGGTACGTCAGCACGAACCACGTGTGGCTCGAGCGTTCACCGATGCGGCAGTAGGCAATGGTGGGCTTGCCGCGGTCGAGGTTCTGGCCTTTCGTGTAGATGGCCTCCAGTTCGTCCCTCGACTTGAAGGTTCCGTCCTCGGCGACGGCGGTGGCCCAGGGAACGTTGCGCGCGCCGGGAACATGGCCACCGCGCTGTGCGGTCTCACTCATGCCGGGCGGCGCGATGACCTTTCCGGTGAACTCGTCCGGGCTGCGGACATCGACCAGGTTGTGCGAGCCGTCCTTGGAAGCCGCGAGAACGTCGGGAAGAAGCGCGCGCAGGTCGTCCCGTCCGCCGGACACGGTGTAGTTGCTCGGCGAAACGCTGGGAGCATCGACCGTGAGGTCCTTGTCGTCTTCGTCCAGCCACTTCTGTCGGCCACCGTTCATGAGACGGACATCGTCGTGGCCGTAGATCTTGAAGATCCAGTAGGCAAAGGCGGCAAACCAGTTGTTGTTGTCGCCATAGAGAATGACCGTGTCGTCGTTCTGGACGCCGGACTCGCGCAACAAAGACTGGAAGTCGTCCTTCGAAATGATGTCGCGTTTCACGGAGTCGTTGAGTTGCGTCTCCCAGTTGAAGCCGACCGCGCCGGGAACGTGTCCGGCGTCGTAGGCTTTGGTGTCGACATCGACTTCGATGAGTGCGATCCCCGGTTTTCCGAGGTTTTCTTTGACCCAGTCGGTCGTGACCAGGACTTCAGGATGGGCATAGTCGGACATGCGGCAGCCTCCTTTACGGCTCCAGTCCCTGGCCCAGCTCCGGCAGGTGCTTGACCAGGTTGCTCGTGTACTTGAACACATCGTCGCAGAAAATCATGACGCCGACTCCCGCGCCCTGACCCTCCCGTTGCAGGATCTGTCGGGCCCCTTCGAAGATAAGGCCCGATGAAGGACCGGCCCGAAGACCGTCCTTCTGAAGCAGCTCGACGGCCCGGACATAGGCGAGTTCGAAGTCGATCTCCAGGATCTCGTCGATGAGATCGGGATCGAACAACTTCGTCACCTCGAGCTGACTGACATTGCGCACACCGGGGACGTCGTGTCCCTCGGAAGGCTGAACCGCGATGACCCGGATGTCCGGGTTCTTCGACTTGAGGTACTTACTCGTACCGGACACCGTGCCACACGTGCCGAGCGACGTGAAGAAGTGCGTGATCTTCCCCTCGGTCTGTCGCCAGATCTCGGGCCCCGTCGTGCGAACGTGCGCCTCCATGTTTTGCACGTTCTCGTACTGGTTCGGCATGACGTAGCGATCACGCTGGGCCTTGGCATGCGTCTTGGCAAGGTTGATGGATCCGTCGCCGAGACCGGGAGCCGGACAGAGTTCATCGTTGACCACGTCCAACTCTGCCCCTGCCATTTTGAGAAGGATCTTCTTTTCCGCAGGTACCTTGTTCGGAACGACCGCCTTCATGTGGTGACCGCGAGCGCTGGCCAACGCGGCCATGCTGAATCCTGTGTTGCCCGAAGTGGGCTCGACGATCCCGCGACCGTTCCCAATCTCTCCGCGCGCCTCCAGATCCTGGACCATTTGCCATGCGGCGCGATCTTTGACGGAGCCCAGAGGATTGAGCCATTCCAGCTTTGCGTAGAGCCGGTATTCCGACTCATCGGGCAGGGAGTTTCGAACCCGCACCAAAGGAGTCGGGTTTTCCTCGCTGGGCATCATCTCGAAAATGTCGTCGTAGACACGGACGTCGTGTCGCGGCATGGCCGGCTCCTTGCGGCACACTCCACGTGTTGGAGCGTGCGGTCGATGTCATCGCCGGGGACAACCCCGGGCTCTTCACAGGTTCGTCCGTTCAGGCGTGGTCCCGTAGCCGTCTCGACGTCTGCGGTCCCGGTTCCGACGACTGTGCACTTTCGGACGCTGCCGGGAGAGTTAGGTTTCCAAATGTAGAGGGAAATCCCCCACTTCCCGACGATTCCGAGAATCCCGAGGATTCCGAGGATCCCGAGGATCCGGAGGATCCGGAGGATTCCGAGGACGTGGTTGAAGTCAGGGTCGAGCCTACGGACAATCGGACTCATGGAGACGAACATTCTTCAACTGTATCCGGCGACCGGAAACGAGCGTCCGCTACGTGGGCTCTACTCCGACGAGAACATCCGAGATGCAGAGAACATTCGAAACGCAGAGAACGCCGAGAGCACAGGGAACGGTGACCCGTTCGTCTACACGAACTACGTAACGAGTCTGGACGGGAGAATCGCGATCCCCGGGCCGGACGGCGACTCCCAGGTGCCGAGTGCGATTGCGAACCCGCGGGACTGGCGGCTGTTTCAGGAACTGGCCGTACAGGCGGATGTCCTGCTCTCCAGCGGTCGCTATCTTCGGGATCGAACCAAGGACGGCGCCCAGGAACTGGCCATCGAGAACAATCCCAATCTCAGTGACCTCGCCGACTGGCGCACCGAGCGCGGCCTGTCCCCCTACTCCGACTTTGCCGTGCTCAGTCAATCCCTCGACTTTCCGATCCCGACTTCCATGCTGAAGAAAGGACGCCGCGTTCTGGTCATCACGTCCGCCGATGCCGACGCAGCGCGAGTGCAGGAACTGGAAGATGCGGGGATCCAGGTATTCCGGTCAAACGGCTCCACGGGGAAAGATGTCATCGGGTTTCTGACGAATCTCGGCCACCGCTTCATCTACAACGCGACCGGGCCCAAGGTGAACCACATGTTGCTTCGGGACCAGCTGCTCGATCGGCTCTATCTCACGTTCGCTTCGCGAGTGCTGGGCGGGTCACCCTTTTCCACGATCGTGGAGGGCCCGACGCTGCAGCCCGCACCTGGGTTTCGGCTGCGAAGTCTCTATCTGGATCCTCACGCCCTGGATGGCGACGGGCAGCTCTTCGCCAGCTACGACATCCAGCGAAGGACGCAGGACGAGACGGCCAAGTCGGCGACGATATGAAACGCCAGGGGCAGGCGGCCCCCTCCCGTCCGAGCATCCATCCAGCGCCACAATGTCATCACGCCCCACAGGCCGACGAACGTCGACACGACGAAGGGGATGCGCAGAAAACCGTAAACGACCAGGACGTGATATCCGGCGAAACCGACTTCCAGCGCTCGTCGACGCCAGGCCGGTTCACCTTCAGCTTGTCGCAGGGGCCGGTAGTGCGCCTCCTCCAGGAACGGATGAACCAATCCGTAGTAGGCGGCGAAGAGAACGTGGTTTCCTCCCAGCCCCCGCTCCGCGAGCCAGGTCGGGATCAGGATCGACGGTTCGACGATGAAGTCCGAGAAGGCAACGAAGACGGCCGAAACACCCGCGAGAATTCCGACCAGGCCCAAGACTTGCGCCGTGGTTCCCCCGGAGAAGAGCGTGCCGGGCACACTTCCTTTGGAGGCGCGGTGGCTCATCCACAGAAGGACGACGATGAGGACGTGATAGCCGCCGATGGCCAACCAGGCGTTTTCCAGCCACAGCCACCCGACCGCCACGGCCAGATACGGGGCCAGAACACGCCACCAGCCGTAGTTCGCGTCCCAGTTCGAGATGACTGCTTTCGCCAAGCGCCCGATAGCTCCTATTCTCTGGCCCCATGAACGTACCTGCGGGCCGATGGAAGTATGTGGCGACTCGACTCGCCAAGGAAGCCCTGCTCCGAGTACCCGGAGCCGCCGGCTGGAACGCCTCGCGGCACGGCCACCGGACGGGCAACATGTTCGACCCCACCGAAGTGTATTCGCTCTTCGACGGGCACGTGAAGAGACTGCAATCGGTCCGGGAATCCGTTCAGGGATGGACCGGATTGGAGCTGGGGCCGGGCAACAGTCTGGCGCAGTCCGTCCTGTGGAGCCTGCTCGGCGCCGAAAAGATCTTCGCCGTCGACGTGCAGCGGTACGCGACGGCCGAGTCGTCTCCGGGCGTCTACCAGGCCATAGTCGCGGGCATCGAAGACGAGATTGGCAAGCGCGATTGGCCGGATCCACTGGGTTCGGCGGGACGGCAGGTGCGGGAGAGCGAGATCTTCGGCGGAGGGCTCGAGTTCCCGACCTTGGGTTCCAGAATCGAGTACCGCGTCACTGACGGCAGGACCCTTCCTCTCGAAGACCAGTCGGTCGACTTCACCTACTCGATCTCGGTGCTGGAGCATGTGCGGGACATTCCGGGTACCTACCTGGAAATGGCCCGCGTGATGAAGCCGGGGGGCGCGGGGAGCCACCTCATCGATCTTCGCGACCACCATCACCCGGAGCCTTTGGATTTCCTTCGTTACCCAACCGGACTGTGGGATCGCATGACGGGCTCCAGTGCAGGTTGGACGAATCGACTGCGCGCCAGTGATCACCTGCGTGCGATCAAAGAAGCCGGTCTCACCGTGGTGTCCTATGAGCCCGTGAAGACGGATCAGATTCCGCCTCGATCGGAATTGCATGAACAGTTTCGCAAGTTGAGTGATGACGATCTCGCGACGACCGGGATGATCCTCGTCCTGGGAAAAACGCCGGGCGGGCCTGCTTGATTCGGCGGCTGCCCACGATCTTTCTGTGCTCCTTCGCGCTCTTCGCCCCGTGGTCGATCGCGCTGACCCAGATATCATTCGGACTGCTTGCCGCGTCCGGGCTCGCCCTTTGGCTCTCGGAACGGGGCGCAGGCAAGGGCCGACACGCCCCATCAGAACCGGCTCGATTTGGAACGTCGACGGAGACTCTGCCGTGGACGGAGACTCTTCCGTGGACGTTGCGGGCCATCGTTCTTTTCCTGGTCGTCCAAGCGCTTTCGATCGTCTTCTCCATCGACAGTGGGCATGCGCTGCAGTCGTTCCGCGGATCCTGGACCTATCTTTTCCCGTTCGTTCTCTACCCGCTGTTGCGGCAGGACGACCGGACCGCGCAGACGTTTCGGGTGCTGGTGATCAGTGGCGGACTGGCCGGCGCGTATGCGTTGTTTCAATCTCTCACCGGATTGAGCCCATTGGATGGAGAAGACCTGGAGGCCAGAGGTCGCTTCTTCATGGCGTCGGGCACGCTGGGTCATCACCTGACGTTTGCCGGAGTGCTTCTTCCGCTTTCGCTGGTCGCGATCGGTCAGGCGGTGGCGAGTCCGCGTCCTCTTTGGATCGGATGCGCGATCACTTCGGCCTTGGGACTTCTTCTTTCCTTCTCACGGCTCGGTTGGGTGGGCTTCGTTGCGGGTGCGTTCCTGTTTGCCGCCTCGCTGGGGAAGCGCTTCTTTTTCGCCGCTGTCGGCGGAGTCGCTGCGTTGGCTATTGCAGGAGTCGCCCTCTCGCCGGCGATCGCAGACCGGCTCGGCAGCATCGCCAACCTCACCGACCTGCCCCGCTTTCGTCTTTGGCAAAGTGCGATCGAGATTGCCAAGAACCACCCATGGATCGGCGGCGGACTCGGATCGTGGGGACCGCTCTTCGAAGTGCACAAGGTCGCCGGTGAGTACTACTCGACGAGTCATCCACACAACGACCTGCTGAACGTCATCGTCGAGACGGGCTTCATCGGAGGCTTGGCCTGGATCGCGATCTGGGTCGCGTTCTTCTGGGACACGAGGGTCGATCGAAACGCTGTCAATGCACGTCGCCCAAACGCCAGCCTCCGCGCGGGATCGGAATCCGTTCCGGGATCGGGGTCCGACGCGGATGCCGTTCGCGTGCTGGCGATTCGGGCAGCCGTCGCCGCGTTGCTCGTCGGCGGTCTTGCCCAATGCCTCGCTACGGACGAGGAAGTCGCACAACACTGGATGCTGCTTGTATCGCTGGCTCTCTCATGGGCGATCGCGATGCGAAGCACCCGAACCTGACACACCGGCCCGGCACAAGAGAGCGTTCGGCCCTCAAACGAAGTGGGCGTTCGGCTCGCTGCCCTTGAGCTCGCGGTAGAGCTGCGCGCTTCGCTCCAGCACCTCGCGGGCGTCCAGTTCCCGGATCTCTCCATCGGCACTGAGCTTCTTGTAGGGCACCGACCGGGGAAACCACTCCCGGTACGAAGGGACGAGTTCAGAGTAGATGACCACGACCGGGCGTCCAACCGCGTCGGCGATGTGAACGATCGAAGTATCGGGGCTGACGACAAACCTCGCCTTCTCCAACAGCAGCGCCGTCTCGAGAATGGAAACGGGACCGAGCCCTGCGATAATGTTCGAATCTCCGCATCGATCTACGACGGCCGAAACTTCGCGCTCCCGGCCCGGCGCCCAAAGAATGACCACCGGAAGTCCGGTCTGCTCGTTCAGGCCTCGAGCGACCGAAGCGGCGAGGTCCGGGCCCAGGTCTCGACGTCCGTCGCCGGCAAACGGGTTGAGCGCGACGAAACCGCCGGCCGATCCGATGCGTTCGGCCAGGAAGGCATCGACCTTCTCACGAGGCACACCTTCCAAGGTCAGATAGGAAGACCGGTCCTCCCCCACACCACCCCAACCGAACGCTTCGAGGAACCGAAGCACGAGATCGACCATGGGTGTGCGCAGGTCGCGGCGAATCCCCAAACTCATGTTGTAGAAAGCACGCGTCGAAGGATCAGCCGAACCCATGACCTTGATCGCGCCGGGAGCGGCCACATTGGCGATGAGCGCTCCGGTCAACGACGGATTCAGATTGAGATTGAGTACGACGTCATAACCTTCTCTGCGCGCGCGCCGAGCTTCTTTCCAGGTCGCCCATGCGTTCTTCTGCCTTCGAAAGACACGCGTGATGTTGGGGTCGCGCTCCAGAATCGACGTATTGTCAGGACCGCCGAAAACGCCGAGTTCGACGTCTGGCAACCGCTTCTTGAGGGAACGAAAGAGGGGCGTGGAAACGACCATGTCACCGAAGCGGTCCAGCCTCAGAATGAGGATCTTCCGCACCTTCGTCGGGTCGATGACGCCGTCGTGGGGACGATTTCCGAAGAGCCCGGCCAGCAGCGGCTTCCACCACCTCTTGAAGGCCAGCTCAACTTTCTTGAGAGACTTCAACCATGTCCTCGTGGTCGTACTGCAACCGGCTGAGTCGACTGTACATTCCCTGGCGGGTCAGAAGATCTTCGTGACGCCCCTCTTCGACGATTCGGCCCTGATCGAGAACGACGATCCGGTCGGCGTCGCGAACCGTAGACAGTCGGTGCGCGATAACGATCGAGGTCCGGTCCTTCATCAGTCGGGAGAGCGCCTCCTGTACCAACGCTTCGGATGTCGTATCGAGCGCACTCGTGGCCTCGTCCAACACGAGGATCGGCGGGTTGTGAAGAAGGGCGCGCGCAATCTGCAAACGTTGTCGCTGGCCACCCGAGAGCCGCACACCGCGGTCGCCGATGACGGTGTCGTATCCGTCCGGCAGTTGCGTGATGAAGTCGTGGGCGTTGGCCGCACGTGCCGCCGCGATCAGGTCTTCATCCGACGGCGGAGCCATCCCATAGGCGACATTGGCTCGGACGGTGTCGTTGAAGAGGATGGTTTCCTGCGTCACGACCCCAAGCAGGTCACGGTAGCTCTTGATCTCGAAGTCGCGAATGTCAGTGCCGTCCAAGGTCACTCGACCCGACGTCGGATCGTAGAAGCGAACCAACAGGTCGGCCAACGTCGACTTCCCGCCACCGCTGGGACCCACCAGCGCGACGACCTCTCCGCACTTCACCTCCAGATCGATGTCGTGAAGGACGAACTCCTCGTCATACCGGAAGGAAACCTTCTCGAACCGAAGTCCCTGCTTCGGTGCGGACGGGGTCCCCTTCCCGGACGTGACCGTCGGCACTTCGTCGAGCACATGGAACACCCGGTCCGCCGCAGCCACGCCCTCCTGGATACCGGCGTGGACCTTGCTCAGATTCTTGACCGGCGACATCACCGAATAGAGGGCAAACAGAAAGAGAAGAAACTCGTCTGCGCTGAGTCCGGTCCCGGAAAGAACCTCCGCACCGCCGACCCAAAGGACGACGACCAAACCCATGACCCCGAAGACCTCATTGATCGGGCCGATCATCTTTCCCGAAAGCTCGAGTCGCCGCATGGCCCGAAAGTGTTGCTGCCCCTGATGGGCGAAGCGTTCGGACTCGGTCTCTTCGGCCGTGAACGCCTTGACGACGCGGATCCCGGAAATCACTTCCTGGAGCTTGGAACTGAGCTGGGCCATCCACTCCTGCGACCGTCCAGAGTATTTGCGGATACTGCGGCTGATTCCTCGAATGATGAAGAGCGTTCCGAAGCTCACGCCGAAAGCGACCAGAGTCAGCTTGACCGAGATGATGAAGATCATCGAAAGGAAGATGATGGCGAGAAGCGGCTCCCGCAGCAGGCCGATGAAGCTGTTGGTGATGGCCCGATTGATGACTGTGACGTCATTGGTGACCCGGGACATGAGAGTGCCGGTGTTCGACCGGTCGAAGTAGTCGAGGGACAGATGGGTCAGGTGCGAGAACAACTCGTTCCGCAGGTTCCGCGTGACCCCGTTGATGATCGTCGCGAGGAAGAAGTTGCTGAGGAAGTAGACCAGATTCTTCAGGACGAAAATGACGAGGATGGTCAGACAAAGGACGAGAAGAGTTTCCTCCCTCGTATCCTGGATGATCACGTCCTCGACGAAGGCGATCATCCGGTCCTTGAGCTGATCCTTCGATTGCAGAATCCCCTGGGCCAGTTCTGTCCCCGACTCCGACGCGCTTTCAGATTCTGCCGCGGGGGTCTCGACAACCTGGTCGGGATAGAAGATGACTTTGAAGAGCGGCGAAACGGTAAGGATGGAGAAGCTGGAAAACACCGCAAAAAGCAGCGTCAGGATCATGGAGAGGCCGAGTTCGACTCGAAACGGCTTCAGATAGCTCAGAATCCTGAGATAGGTCTTCACGCACGGTTCTCCGGAGGCAAACGCTGAATGCTACCGACAGGATCGCAGATTGACAAGGTTCGGGCACCCTCCAGTCCGACGCCCGTGAGCCGGCCCGCCTTCGTGAGTCGGCCTGCCCCCGCGAGAAGGCCGCGGCACAAGCCGCGGCCCTCGCCGCATAGCCGGATCAGTCGATCCAGACCAACCGTTGCGCCCCGGCCTCTTCACCCACGCGGTAGCGCACGAAGTAGATGCCGTTGGGCGCCCGGCGTCCGTTCATCTCACGGCCGTCCCAGACCTGCCGAACCGCCTCTCCTGCCGCAACACCGTCCCAACTTCTGAGAAGGCGTCCCTGCGCCGTGACGACGTCGAACCGGTACCGGCCCTGGACCGGCTGCGCGAACTCGAAGACGGCGCCGGTCGACGAGTTGGCGACCGTCGGCGTCACGCGGAACGGCGAAGACACCGTAACGACCTCGGCAGACGTCGTCGACGGAGCCACATTCAGGTGGAACACCGCCTCACGAACCTCGGTTCCGGCGCCCGCGGAGACCGGAACATTGATGTCCGCCGTGAAGTAGAGGTCGACGGTCTCATCGGGGTTTCTGTCGCTCAGGGTCAAGCTGCTGATTCCCGTGAACGCGTCGATCGACGTGTCCTCATCGATCATCCCGTCTCCGTCCCAATCCACAGGATCTCCCTCCGCGAGAAGAAAATGATCCCGCAGGAAGAGAGCTTCCAGCGAACCGTCGTCGCCAACGATGTCCCAGATGTAGGCGTAATCACCGTCCTCGTTGAGGTAGGCACCCTCGATCGCTCCCGTCAACGTTTGCCCGTCGACGACGTCTCCCTCACGGTGCACGATGGAACCGTTGATCGACAGAAACTCATCCGAGCTCGTCGGGCCGCTCGTGTCTCCGGTGATCATCCAGAGACCAGACTCCGTGATCCCGGCGAAGTCAAAGTTGGCCCAAGCCTCTCCGCTCTGCCCGCCGGCTTCAACTGGGACGGGCTCATCCTCGACGAGACCTCCGCCGGCAACCGTGGCCACGGAGCCGTTGATGACCAGAGCATTTGTCGTCCCCGCAGACATCGTCACCTCGACAATGTAGTTCGTGCCGAGCGCGGAGAAGCGGCCGTCAAACGAGATGTTGGTCACGACGCCGGGAGCCCCGGGAATCGCATCCCCGGAAAAGATAATCGGCGTGGCGTCCGTCCCCAAAAACAGTCCTCGGTCCTGTGTCGACCCGCCCTGAGTATCCGTGACGCCACCGACCCAGTACGGCGTTCCGGTTCCAGTAATCCCCGGCCGGCTGCCGAAGGACCAGAAGCGGAGAGGATCGTTTTGGTAAACCTGCTCCTCGACGGCGAACGGATCGTCATCCAACCAAACGCCGTCAAGTCCGGTGACGAGCGTCAGCGTGTCCGTGGCCGAGGGGCTGTACGCAAGGGAACCGTCGTTGGACATTCCGAAGAAACTCTCGAAGGATGTTTGTTCGTAGCCGGCAACCGGTCCCTCCGTTCGAAGGACGGCGGGCGCGCTCCCGTCCGCCGTTCCCCAGACGAGACTGAGGCTGGCCGAGTTGGCCGAGACCGTCGCCGCATAGCCACCGTTGTGATTGACCGCAGTGTTGTTGAGTCCCGAGATGACATCCCCCGTACCCGGCACGAGGTCTCCTTCCCGGAGCAAGGCCGACGGAACCTGCGCCTCCAGCACGGGCGCGGCAAGAACGAGACAGGATAGTGCGGCAGCGGGCGAGAACAGTCGTCGAAGCATGGATCCCTCCTCGAAGTTATGGGTAGGAAAAGGCCGGGAGAGCATATCCGCTCCCTGCCCGCCGGACAAATTCCTCACCGACGCGGCAGTGGCGGCTACCATGGAGAGTGGTGAAACTCTGAACCGCTCCGTACCACAGCGAGAAACATGACCGACCCGACATCCATGTCCGACTCGAATCCTGCCGACTCTGCGAGCGTCGCCTCGGATCCAATGAGCTTCGCGGCGCCGCCCGTTCGAAGATGGTTCGATCGCGCGTTCCCGGGCGGTCCGACGCCGGCCCAACAAAAGGGTTGGCAGGAGGTGTCCGCGCAGCGGTCGACACTGCTGCTCGCCCCGACGGGATCGGGAAAGACTCTGGCCGCGTTCCTCTTTGCACTCAACGAGCTCATGTTCTCGCCGGAACCCGAAAAGAAGAAGCGCTGCCGGGTACTGTACATCTCACCGCTGAAAGCCCTGGGCGTCGATGTCGAACGGAACCTGCGCGCTCCGATCGCCGGCATTCGGGCCGAGGCCGCAAGAGAGGAAGAGGCGTACCGAGAGCTTCTGGTCGGAGTTCGAACCGGCGACACTTCCCAGTCGGACCGAGCCAAGATGGTTCGCCGCCCGCCGGACATCCTCATCACGACGCCTGAGTCTCTTTATCTGCTGTTGACTTCGCAGGCGCGAGAGACGCTCGAGCACATCGAGACCGTCATCATCGACGAGATCCACTCCCTGGTCTCGACGAAGCGCGGAGTTCATCTCTTCCTGTCCCTGGAACGATTGGAGGCTGCCCGCACGGCATCGACCCCGTTGCAACGGATCGGTCTTTCCGCAACCCAGCGTCCCTTGGAAGAAGTGGCCCGACTTCTCGGCGGTGGAACGGTGGCCGCAGACGGTTCCTGGACACCACGCAAGGTTTCGATCGTGGACGCCGGACGAAAGCGGGACATCGACCTCAGAGTTCACGTCCCCGTCGAGGACATGAAAGAACTCGGACAACCTGTAGACGAGATTCAGACCGGAGCTGCGTCGAAAGCTCCTCCCGTCAAGAGCATCTGGCCCTCCATTCACTCCAGGCTGGTGGATCTGATTCGTGAACATCGATCGACCATGATCTTTGTCAACAGCCGTCGCCTGGCAGAGCGACTGGCACAGGCTCTGAACGAGGAAGCGGAAGCCGAGATTGCCTCGGCCCATCACGGCTCCCTATCCAAGGAGAAGCGCGCCCGTGTCGAGGACGCCCTCAAGCGCGGGCAACTTCCCGCCATCGTCGCCACGTCGTCCCTGGAACTGGGTATCGACATGGGCGCGGTCGACCTGGTCGTTCAGATCGAGTCTCCGCCATCCGTGGCCTCGGGAATCCAACGCATCGGCCGGGCCGGGCATCACGTCGGCGCGGTGTCCAAGGGCGCGATCTTTCCGAAGCACCGGGGAGACCTTCTCGCCTGCGCGGCGGCCGTTCCCAACATGCTCGGCGGTAAAGTCGAAGCGACCTACTACCCGCGAAACCCGCTCGATGTGCTCGCACAACAGATCGTCGCCGAGGTCAGCTTCCAGCCGCGAAGCGTCGACGACCTCTTTCAACTCTTCCGGGGAGCGGCTCCCTTCTCCGACCTACCGCTGACAGCCTTCGAAGGCGTTCTCGACATGTTGAGCGGACGTTACCCGTCCGAAGAGTTCGCGGGACTGAGAGCGCGCGTGACGTGGGACCGGGTCAATGGCAGAGTCGAGGCGCGGCACGGCGCCCGCCGGGTCGCCGCGGTCAACGGCGGCACGATTCCCGACCGGGGACTCTACGGAGTTTTTCTTGTCGACGGCTCGGAAACGGGAAGCCGACGCGTCGGCGAACTCGATGAAGAAATGGTTTTCGAATCGCGTCCCGGCGAGGTCTTTCTGCTCGGAGCTTCCTCCTGGCGGATCGAGGACATCACGCGCGACCGGGTGTTGGTCTCGCCCGCACCGGGCGAGCCGGGGCGAATGCCGTTCTGGCGCGGCGACCGCATCGGCCGGCCTGTCGAGTTCGGACGCACCATCGGCACGATGACCCGCGAGCTGGCCCGTACCCGGTCGAGTGAAGCCGTAACGAAGCTTCAAACCGAGCATCGTCTGGACGAGTTGGCCGCCACGAATCTCGATGCCTATGTCCGTGATCAACTCGATGCGACCGGCGCCGTCCCCAGCGACGACACGATCATCTTCGAACGGTTTCGTGACGAGGTCGGCGATTGGCGGGTCTGCATCCTCTCGCCTTTCGGTTCCCGCGTTCACGCACCCTGGGCTACGGCGGTGCTCTGCCGCCTCTCCGACGAGATGGGGTTGGAAGTCGACATGATGTACATGGACGACGGTCTCGTCTTCCGACTTCCGGAAGCCGAAACTCCGCCCGATCCGGATCTCTTCTTTCCCCGGGCAGAAGATGTGGAAGCGCTGGTCGTGCGCAAACTGGCCTCGACCTCTCTCTTTGCCAGCCACTTCCGGGAGAGCGCCGGCCGTGCGCTTCTGCTGCCGAAACGGAGCCCGACCCAACGGACTCCACTTTGGGCACAACGCCGCAAGAGCGCCGACCTTCTCAAAGTCGCCGCGCAGTTCGATCGCTTCCCGATCGTGCTCGAGACGTACCGGGAATGCCTTCGCGACGTTTTTGACCTGCCCGCGCTACAGGAGCTTCTCGGGGACATCAACACGCGTCGTATCGCGGTCGTGGTAGCCGAGACCAAAGCGCCCTCCCCGTTCGCGTCGAGCCTGCTCTACACGTACGTCGGCAACTTTCTCTACGACGGCGACGCCCCACTCGCCGAGCGTCGTGCCCAGGTTCTTTCGATCGACCATGCCCAACTCCGCCAGTTGCTGGGCGAGGCAGAGATGCGCACCCTGCTCGATCCCGAGTCGATCTTCGAGGTCGAGCGACAGCTTCAGCTGCTGGGAGACGAACCCAGTGTCCGGCACGCCGACGGTCTTCACGACTTGCTTTTGTCCCTCGGTGACCTCGACGCCGAGGAGATCAAGGCCAGAGCTTCCCAGGACGCTTCCGTTGACGAGTGGATCGAGCAGCTCGTTCGATCGCGCCGGATCGTGCCGGTCACCATCGCCGGAACGCCTCGCTACATCGCTGCTGAAGAGATGGCCCGCTACCGCGACGCCCTTGGTGTCGTTCCGCCTCCCGGACTTCCGGAAGCGTTTCTCGAGCCGCCGAAGGATCCGGTTCGAGATCTGGTTTCCCGCTATGCCCGATCCCACGGTCCGTTTGCGGCACAGGACGCGGCCGCGCGTTTCGGGCTGGGCATCGCGCCGGCCCTTCAAGCGTTGCAGCGGCTGGCCGAGGAAGACCGGGTTCTCGAGGGAGAGTTCCTTCCCAACGGCCGCGGCAGCGAGTGGTGCGACCGAAACGTGCTGCGACGGATCAAACAGAAGAGTTTGGCCAAGCTTCGGCAGGAGGTCGAGCCGGTCGAACCGCCGGTCCTCGCGCGGTTTCTTACCGAATGGCACGGACTCGGTCGGGCAAGTCGGGGTCTCGATGCCGTCCTCGGGGTCATCGAGCAGTTGCAGGGCTACCCTGTTCCGGTCTCCGACTTGGAAACGGAAGTGCTGCCTTCACGAGTCGAGGATTACGAGCCGTCGATGCTGGACGAATTGTGTCAGGCCGGCGAAGTCCTTTGGCGCGGCGTCGAACCGATCGGTACCTATGACAGCCGAATCGCCCTCTACCTGACCGATCACTTCCCCAACCTCGCGCCTCGGCCTGAGGAAGAGATCGACGAAGACCTGGAACCCCTGCTGGAAATCTTTCGGGCGCGAGGCGCGGTCTTCTTTCCCGACTTGGAAAGAGAGACCGGAGCGTTTGCCCGTGACCTTCGGGACAAGCTGTGGCGTTTGGTTTGGGCCGGTTGGATCACCAACGACTCGGCGGCTCCGCTGCGAAGCCTGAGCCACGACTCGCAGTCCAACACGGGGCCCCGCGGAATCCGGCTGCGCGGCGGACGACGCACGTTTCGGTCGCGCCGCCTTACGTTGCCCGGAACCGAAGGGCGATGGTCGTTGCTGCGGCAGTCACCCAGCGCAGTTCAGATCCCGGAGGGCCCGACCGAGACGGAACGGCGGACCGCTGTCGCCCGGCAGCTCCTCGATCGGTACGGCGTCCTCGTTCGCGAAGCCCCGCAAGCCGAGGGCTGGATCGGCGGATTCTCCTACGTCTACCCGGTGCTGAAAGCGTTGGAGGAATCGGGGAAGATTCGCCGCGGGTACTTCGTGGCCGGACTCGGCGCCACACAGTTTGCCCTGCCCGGAGCGGAAGACCGACTGCGCGGGTTCCGAAACCGCGCCGATGAATCGGGTGTCGCTCTCGTCCTCGCCGCGACGGATCCCGCCAACCCGTACGGTTCGATTCTTCCGTGGCCCGAGAAGGAAGGGACCCGACCGGCGCGGGCAGCCGGAGCGCAGGTACTCCTTCATCAGGGTCGTTTGTTGGGCTACCTCGGCCGATCCGAGCGCGCACTCATCACGTTTCTGCCGGAAGACGAGCCGGAACGAACGCAGGATGCGCGGGTCCTCGCCAAGACTCTCTCTGAGATGCCGATCCGCAACGGTCGGCGCGCCCTTCACGTGACGAAAATCGACGGCGAGTCGCCCGGCCAATCCTTCCTCGCCCCATTCCTCGCCGAAAACGGTTTCAGCGCAACTTACAAAGGGCTGTTCAAGCGGAGGCAGGATGCCCGAGGGTGACACCATTCACCGTGCAGCCCGGACTCTTCGACTCGCTTTGGTTGGAACGCCCGTTACCAGGTTCTGGGCTCATCGTCCGCACCTGCTCCAACCCACTCGGGAGGGACGAACCGTAGAGTCGGTCGCCGCCCACGGGAAGAATCTGCTCATCGGATTCAACGACGGCAGAACGCTGTACACCCACATGCTGATGACAGGGTCGTGGCATGTCTATCGACCGGACGAGCCCTGGCGAAAGAGCGAAGGCGGAACTCGTCTCGTCATCGAGAACGAGAACTACGTGGCCGTCTGCTTCCGCGCGCCGGTCGTAGAACTCCTAACCGTACCGGAGATGGAGCGACATCCGGTTCTGACCCAGCTCGGGCCGGACTTTCTGGCCGAGGAGTTCGATGAGGACGAAGCCGTTCGGCGGTATCGGGATGCCGGCGATGAAGAGGCGATCGGCGACCTTCTACTCGACCAGACGCGAGCGGCCGGGATCGGAAACGTCTACAAGTCCGAAATGCTGTTTCTCATGGGAATCCATCCGTTCACGGCGCAATCACAGATTCCCGAGGAAAGGCTGCGGACACTGCTTCGACGAACCCGCGAGATGATGCGACGAAACCTCACCCTGCCGAAGAGAACGACGCGCTCCGGCCCGGGTTCGCTCCTGTGGGTCTACGAGCGTGGCGGACAACAGTGCTTCCGTTGTCGAACCCGCATCGATCGCGTCACACAGGGAGAGTACTCCCGCAGTACCTACTTCTGCGCCTCCTGCCAGCCCGCCAACGCGAGCAGCACCGCGACCCAACCAACCCGCTCCGGAATCTAACCCCCGTCACTTCTCCCTTCGGTGCAGATGCACAGGTTCGTGCTGAGTCTTTCGATCGAGGAAGTTCTGGAAGAGGTCGACCGAGAACATGAGCACGAGAATGAAGATGACGATCCACTGCGGAATGTACGGGAACGTACTGTCGGCAATGTTCAAATGTCCGACATGACCGGCTTCCAGGATGAGGACGAAGCCGATGAGGAGAAGAACGAACAGGCCGAGAATTTCGAAGTCCGGGTTCTCGCGGATGTAGTTGGCGATGAAGTCGGCGAAGGCCAGCATCAGTCCGACCGAGATCAGGACCGAGCCGACCATGACCGCATACTGGTCCGTCATTCCCACCACGGTCAGGATCGAGTCGACGGAAAAGAGAACGTTGATCCCGACGATGATCGCAACCACGGAGCCGAAGCTTCCGCCCTGCTTGACCTCGTGCTCGACTCCCTTGGCCTTGATGCGCAGTTCCTTCACACCCTTCCAGATGAGAAAGAGTCCCCCAACAAACAGGATCACGGACTTGCCACTGAGCTCGCCTTGAAAGTGGATACCGAGGATGTGTCGGTCAAAGGTGGCAAAGACCTGAGTCGCGTAATTGAGGATCCAACTGACCAGCGCGAGGAGGACGAGTCGAAAGGTCATCGCGAGGATGAGCCCAACTCGGACCGCCTTGGCCTGCTCCTTGGCAGGAAGTTTCCCCGCCAGGATAGTTACGATGATGAGGTTGTCCGCCCCAAGAGCGATTTGGACCAACGTCACCGAGAAGAGCGCAGCCCAAAATCCGGGTTCGAGTAGAAAGTCCATCGAGAACCTGTCCCTCCGAGTCACATCCTGCGATTCGACGACCGCAGCCGCCACGAAAGCCGGCCGAAAAGGTAGCAACCCGAGGGCACGGGTTCAAACGTCGGTTACCGGATTCCGGGGCCTCGCTTGCCTTACTCCAATCCCTCGAAAATGCGGCGAACCGTCTCGATCGTATCGGCCTCCTCCGCCGTCTTGTCGTCCCGGTACCGCTTCACTCGGGCGAAACGAAGAGACATCCCGCCCGGATAGCGTTCGCTGGACATCACGCTGTCGAAGGCGATCTCGGCCACGACGACCGGCTCGACATGAACGACGTACTTCGTCCGCCGGGTTTCCAGCTCCTGAAATCGCTCGGTCTGCCACCGCAACATTTCGTCCGTCAGACCCTTGAACGTCTTGCCAAGCATGACGAACTTTCCTGTCTTCTCGTCCCGCGCACCCAGGTGCAGGTTGGAAAGCCACCCTTTGCGGCGCCCACTTCCCCACTCCGCGGCCAGGATGACCAGATCGAGCGTGTGAACCGGCTTCACCTTGAGCCAGCGGGAGCCGCGCCGCCCCGCTTCGTAGGTCGTATCCAAACCCTTGACCATGATGCCCTCGTGCTTCTTGCCACGGGCATTCCGAAAGAACTCCGTCGCGGTCGCGGCGTCGGAAGTCGCGATCCGCGGGACCCGAAACTCCTCGGGAACCAGCTCGTCCAGAAACTGCAACCTCTCCGCCAAGGGAAGATCGATCAGGTCACGGCCATCGGCGTGAAGAACGTCGAAGAAGAACGGCACGACAGGTACTTCGTCCCGCTTGGTCTCGGCTCCGACCCGGCTCATCGTTTCCTGAAACGGAGCCGGAGCGCCGTCGGCTCCAAAGGAAAGGGCCTCGCCGTCCAGGACGATGCTCTCGACGTCAAGCCGGGAGACGGCTTCGGCGACCGCCCCGAGTCGTTGGGTCACGTCGTTGAGGTTCCGGGTGTAGATGGAGACATCTGCCCCACGTCGGTGCGCCTGCACCCGCACTCCGTCCAGCTTCCACTCAACGGATGCGTGTCCGGCGGTGCCGAGCGCACTCTCGATGTCGGAGGCCGACGAAGCCAGCATCGGCTGAACCGGACGCATCACTTCGAGCTGAACGGAACGAACCGCAGCCTCTCCGGATTGAAGCGCGAGTCCGGCAACCTCGGGGAGGCTACCCGAAAGCATCGCGGCGCGACGGAGAAGATCCGGATCAATTCCAGTGGCGGAGGCCAAACCATCGACCAGGAGACCCTCGAGAGCTCCGTGCCGAACCTCTCCGGTCAACACTCGCCGGAGAAACTCCTGTTCCGCCTCGGTGGCCCGGGAGAATAGCGAGGTCAGGACTTCGTTTCGTTTTGCCTGTACTCCCGGGCCTCCGGCTCCCAACAGCTGATCGAGTGCAGCGTCTACGTCTCGGACATCCAATGTCGACTCGGTGGCGGGAATCGCGTCTGCGGAGAAGACTCCGGCGTAGCCCACACCCAGTTTTCCCTGACGCGGCTGCCCGAGCAGGAAGCCGATGATGGCAGCCGTCTCTTCATCGCCACGGGAAAGAAGACCGCCAAGAATCTCGGCTTTCTTCTTTCGGCTTCGCGTCGCAGCCAGCTCGCCGGATGCGGTGACCAGTTCCTCGAGCTTCACTTTCAACCCTCACTTTGTTCGGCGATCGAACAAATATGATACCCTCGATCAGGTGGATTCGCGGATGACCACTCGACAGCAAGGTCCTGCGGGTGCGCGTCCAAGGTCGGGTCGTGCCGCCGCCCGGATCCGTGATCGCAAGCAACTCACAGGTAACACGTTACCGGCCCAGGAGAACGCAATGTCTCAAGTCCGGATTTTCGCTTTCTTCGCGCTGCTCTTCGCCGCCGCCGGACCCACCTTTTCGCAGGACTACGAACTCGTCTGGAGCGATGAGTTCGACGGTTTCTTCCTGGACTCGAGCAAGTGGGAAGTACAGACCGGGAACGGCTGCCCCAATCTCTGCGGCTGGGGCAACAACGAGCTTCAATACTACCGGGCCCAAAACCTCGACGTCTCGGACGGGATGCTGACGATCACCGCCCGGGAGGAGAGCTTCGGCGGCGCCGACTACACCTCCTCCCGAATCCGTACGTTGTTTCGCGGTGACTGGACGCATGGACGCTTTGAAATGCGTGCGAAGCTTCCGATCGGACAGGGAATCTGGCCGGCCTTCTGGATGCTTCCCTCCGATTCGGAGTACGGAGTTTGGGCCGCCAGCGGCGAGATCGACATCATGGAGTACATCGGCCAGGATCCCGACCGCGTACTCGGCACGCTTCACTACGGCGGGACGTTTCCGGACAACACCTACTCCGGCGACGACTTCATTCTCGACAGCGGAACCTTTCACGACGACTTCCATGAGTTCGCATTGGAGTGGGATGAGTGCTCCATCCGTTGGTACGTCGACGGCATTCACTACCAAACCCAGACGAACTGGTTCTCATCGAACGCCTCCTACCCCGCTCCCTTCGATCAACGCTTTCACCTGCTCCTCAATCTCGCCGTGGGAGGCAATCTTCCCGGACCGCCCGACGAGACGACGCAGTTTCCGCAGGAATACGTCGTAGATTACGTTCGTGTCTACCAGCGCGCCCCGAATCTCGAAGAGTGCCGCGTCGAGTACGACGGAATGGAACACGGCAATCCCTTCGGTCGCGGCAGCTACTTCATCTTTGGGGGCGTCGGTGGCGGAAGCATCAACGCCACCTCGAACGTGCCGCCGGTCGAAGGTTGTGACAACGCTCTCGACGTCGGTTTCGGCTCCGGAGGAAACCCCGGATTCTACGGCGGGTTCGGAAGAACGAATCGGCGCGAACTCACCGACATGACGCACTTCACGATGTGGATCAATCCCGCCGCAGGTCAGGAATACACGCTCGAAATCAACCTGCAGGACGACGACGACGGAGACGATTCCATTCCGCAGACTCCGGACGGCGGCGACGACGAGTTCCAGTACAACTTCCGGGTGGGCCCGATCGGACCCGACGCCATTGCGGGGGGCGGATGGCAGCGCGTCTCGATTCCCCTGGCCGACTTCTTCGACGACAGCTCCTTTCACTTCGGAGGCAACGGCATCCTCGACCCGACGCCGACTTCCGAAGGTGGCAACGGGCGGCTCATCAACGTCGTCTTTGCCATCACGACGGACAACGGTGACGACGTCAACTTCGTCACGGACCGATGGGCGTTCACGCGCCGAACCAGTTCGGTCGGCGGGCGTGTCTGGGAGGACGCCGACGGAGACGGCACGCTGGACGGCAACGAAATCGGGCTCTCCGGAGTCGAAGTAGAACTCTACGACGAGTTCCTCGGCACCCTGGCTGCGACGGAAACAACCGCCTCGGACGGAAGCTACTCATTCGACGAACTGATCGGCGGAGTCTTCGAAGTCCGCGTCAATCCGGCCACTCTGCCCGGCATGCACGATGCCACCTACGACCCGGACGGGCTCGGCACTCCGGACATGTTCGAGGCGGAACTGGATTGCAACTCAGTGTTGGCGGATGAAAACTTCGGGTACCAACCGACCGCTTCCGACGCACCGGCCGGCCAGCCCTCACTGCGATTGGGGAACGCTCCGAACCCCTTCGCGGAACAGACGGAGATCCGGTTCGAGCTTGCCGAGCGCGATGACGTGAAGATCCGCATCTACGACGTCACGGGTCGCTGCCTGATTACGCTGGCCGAAGGTGAACGCGTGCCCGGCCCCCACTCCGTCACCTGGAACGGAAATGACGCCGAGGGACGACGGCTTCCCGGAGGACTCTATTTCTACTCGTTGGAATCTTCGGCCGGGACGACCGTTCGCAGCCTGGAGGTGGTTCGGTAGGTGGTTCGGTAGGGACCCTCGCGGGCTGATTTCCGCGCCGGAACTCCATCATGAAGAGTCCGTGTTACGGCAACAGGCTTTCGGGGCGAACACCGACCACGATCCGACGAAGCCGCCCGTTGCGATTAAAGATCGAACGGCTGTCTTCTGCGGTTAGCCGCACCGGAGGTCGTTCCTCTTCACGAAGCTGGTAGACGACGGGAACCTGTGCAAAGGTAAAGGCAAGTTCACCCGGGCTCAGCTCGATCCGTTCCATCGTTCCGTCGACATGAATGTGCTCGAAGGTTCGCTCTTCCGTCAGAAACTCCGAACGTCGCAGAAGCTGTGGATGGAATCCGAGTCGTCCATCCTCGATCTCCACGCCAAGTTCACCCAGGCGGGTCAGAACCTCTTCTTTGACCTGACCCGTCATTCCCGGCTGCTGCGCTCCGCGTCCGGAGGGCGTGTGCGAGTACGGATCGGTCGGAATGGCGCCGTAGTCCTGCACTCTCTTCTCGAATCCCAAGCCGGAACGGATCCGGTAGTACGCGTCCACGAGCCCAGCGCCCACCTCCTGGTCGGTTCCGGGAGAAGAGAGTGCCGCGAAGGTGATCTCCTGAACGGCAAGAAGCAGCTTCGCCACCATGTGCCAATAGATGGAACCCAAACCTTCGTAGGCATACATCGCACCCGAGCGTCCCGTAAACGAGTGATGCCGGAAGACGGACTCGAAGAGGTCCAAAACCTGGGAGCGATCCGCATCCAACATCGACGTCCACCGCTCATCCTCGCCAAGCTCGGCCAGGATTCGCGCCACGTCGTCCGCACTCCCGACATCCCCGTGAAACCGGAAGTCGCCGCCGGCGTCGCGCGCCATCAGACGGCGGTCCCCCGCTTCGTCCATCGCCGCGAGAAGTGGAATCGCCAACGCCTGTTCTCTCGGGACTCGACCGCGCTCGAAGAAACTCGGAAGCGTTCGTTCCGGATAGAGCATGAAGCTTCGCTGGTCGTCCCGGTAGAGCGGGCTCTGCCAGAGTCGTTCGATGAGCCCCAAGGATTCGGACGGGGAAAGCAGTCCCGAGGAGAGAACGGCGACCTGCCCTTCGAGCATTTCGTAGAGCCGCTCGATTCGGGCGCCCGCGCCGCCTGCGATGTGGAGCAGGTTGTACGCGTGGAAGAATCCGTCTTCCCGCCGGTTGGTGCCGATACTGTGATCGACGAAGGCTTCGGCCAGATCAACGAAGCGGATCAAAGCCTCGATGCGACACGAAGACTTGGTGCTCAGTCCGTGCGTGTAGACCTTTTTCCGGTAGTTCGAGAAGGCGCGGCCAAGCCCGGTCAGAATCTCCAACCGCTGCGTCTCGGTCAGCTCACCTGCTCCAAGCTGGGAGCGGCGAGGCTCCAGCACAGCGCGGACCTCTTCCATCCAGTCCAGGACCTCGATGTGGATCGCGTAGCTCTCGACCACGGAGACCGTCGCCAACTCTTGCCGTAGGAAGGAGAGGAATCGCCGCAGGTAGCAAAGCGTGACGACGGAAAGTCCGTTCCCGGCCAGGGCGTTGTTCGCGTCGTTCCACTCCGGGCGCTGCGTGTTCATCCAGATGCCGCCGTCGACGACGAGATTGGATATCTTGGATAGAACGGGAATCAGGAGTTTCTCGAGTAGTCCGGCGTGAACGACGTTTCCGTCCGCGTCATGCACGAGTTTCCCATCGGCTCCTTTCTCCGCCTCGCGTGACGCCACGAGTTCCGCATGAGTCTCGTCGTAGTCGATCGTTTGATGCGGGTCGGCGAGCAGAGATTCGAACGGACGAATCCGGTACGGAACGTCGGCGAAGCTGAAGACCTCCTGTCCCAGCATCGAGCCGAGGTAGCCGGGTTGAAACCGGGACATCGCCTCCAGAAGCTTCAGGAGATAGATGATCTGGTGGTCGCCCCAATAGCCGATGTAGCTCCACGGATCCCGCGGATCCACTTTCTCCCAATCCACTCCCTCGCTGGTCAGGCGATACGGATTGAAGCCGTCCACCGTCGAGGCGTTGACGAACTTCGCGACGAGATGCGGGATGTACTCGGGAAAACTGAAGCTCAAGGCCTCCCAGTTCTGAAAAACGTCACGCCAGTTTCCCTGGTAACGAAGCACCCTCTGCCCCTGGGCATCCTTCAGTCGGATGGAGAATCGATTCCACGGCCGGCTCGGATCCCCATGTCGACGGCCGAAGAAGATCGGCAGGTATTCCAAGACCAGCCGTTGCAGGTCGACCGAGCCCACTTCCTCTGCTGCCTTGCGAAGCGCGCTCGCTTCGACAAGTTGGGACGCGCCGGACGCCGAAGGCGAGTCTTCCGCCTGAGCCGCGCCTTCGTTCTCGTCGACGAGGGCGAGTGCGGCACGCAACGACTCCAGGTCGGCACGCGGGATCGTCGAGTTTCTGAGTTCGACGAACGAGCGAAACCGGTTCCACTCGATGCGACCCTGGTCGGCAAAAACACCCCCTCGCATCGTGTTGTAAAGAACGTTGGCGAAGTGATGGAACGAGGTGGAGGCGCTGGCCGTCAGTTGGTTTCCGTCCGCAGTTGCGACAAGCCGACGGAGCCCGTCCGTCGCTTCCCTTTCGGCTACGCACAAGTCGTCCGCAAGACGACTGCCGGATTCTCGCAACCGGGCCGACAGATGCGAGACCTCGGCCTGGCTTTTCCCGGCGTCGGTAACGACGTGCCACGCCGCCTGGCCCTTGTCCGAGCCCGCTGACCCCAGTTCCAGGAGTCCCGAAAGGAAGTAGTTCCCGGGCCGTCCCGTCAGAACGGACTCAGACTCGACTTCACCGAAACGCCGGAAACGAATCAGGCTCTCTTCGGAAACCGATACCGTTCGCCCGGGCAATCCCTGGGACCAGACGATGTTCGCTCGCAGAACCTCCGATGCTTCCGCACGATCAACGATCCGCGAGGTCAACGAGAACGCCGCCAGACCACTGGCTTCGTCGATATCGGTCCGCTTGTAGGCATCGACCAGACTGCTCGACTGCTGATACAACGCGAGCGGTGCTCCGAACGGTTGCACGTTCCGAAGTCCGTCCAGAACGGAGAGCCGACGTTCCTTCCGAATCTTGTTCGCAATGGTCACACGGCGGACCCAGCCGAATTCTTTCGTCGCCGTCCAGCGGTAGGAGAAAGTCAGTCCGAGTTCGCGGTTCGTTTCTTCAAAGATCAGACGGTTGCCGACCACGTTGCGTCGCAAGCGTCGTTCGATCGTAGGGACGAGCCGCGTGCTCGCAGACAGCGGCTCCCAGAGGCGATCCCCACCGGACTCCAGAAGTCGAACGATCGTGACCGGCCCCGTGTGGAGATGGGATCTCTCGAGCTTGTCGACCGTCTCGTAGGGAAAGATCGCGCCGTCGGGATCGACGCGACCCGCAGTGAGCCCACCGCGTGAGGTCACGAACATCCAGTTGTCAGAATCGCTGGCCAGCGCGATGAGAAACGTGGGAAGGCGATCGACGTCGCGGATCTCGTACCAGACTTCACCTTCGAACTCGACGAAGGAGCCCATGTCCGCGTCCACGGCCGGGGGAGTCTGACCCGGCTCCGAAGTCGAGGGGTCGTGCATCCCGATGCTGCGCTTGATCGCTTCATCCATCGTGAAGTGTGCGCTCCCCTATTCCCGCAACCGGATCGCGGGGCGGTGACAAAAGGACCGCACCCCCAACGGAGCACGGCCCCGAAGAAGAACCGGGCGATCTGACGGAGAGGGGTCGACTCGCCGAAGCGAACCGATACGCCAGAAGGCCCGGTAGACTCTCGAACCGGTGATGTCGTTTCGGAGAAGAAAGCTCTCCGTTGACAACTATAGAAATTCTACACTATGTTCGGCTACCGAACAAAGTCCTTTACCAGGAAGGACGGAGGTCAGATGGAGACCGCACAAAGCCAACTGACGCAACCCGTTCTGGAGTTGCGCAAAGTCGGTAAGGCCTTCCAGTCGGGCCGCCTCTTCGCGCCTCGGAAAGTCGTCGTAGCCGCGGAGGACGTCTCCTTCGGGGTCCGTCCCGGAGAGTGCGTCGCCCTCGTCGGCGAGTCCGGAAGCGGCAAGAGCACCCTGGCGCGGATGATCCTGCGTCTGGAAGAACCCGACCGGGGACAGATCCTCCTTCACGGCGAGGATGTTCTCGAGACCGAACGTCGGGGCGCCTCCCTCTCCTACCGCTCGAGAGTTCAAATGGTGTTTCAGGATCCCTTCGGATCGCTCAATCCCATGCACAAGGTCGCCTATGTCCTCGAGCGTCCACTCCTTCGTCATGGACGAATCGATTCGCAGTCCCTTCGATCACACAGCTTGAAGCTGCTCGACACCGTGGGGCTGCGCCCCGCCCAAGACTTCATCGATCGTCGGCCCTACGAACTTTCCGGCGGACAACGCCAACGCGTCGCCATCGCTCGGGCGCTGGCGGTCGAACCGGAGATCCTGGTTGCCGACGAACCGACCTCGATGTTGGACGTTTCGATCCGAATGGGCGTGCTGCAACTCCTCGCCGACCTCAAGAAGACTCGGAAGCTGGCCCTCCTCCTGATCACGCACGATCTGGCATCCGCGCGTTTTCTCGCCGATCGGGTGCTCGTTCTGTTTCGAGGACGTGTCGTCGAGGCGGGAGCGAGTGACGACGTCATCCTGGATCCGAAGCATCCCTACACGCAGGCCCTTCTTTCTGCCATTGCAGATCCGGACGGAGGACGCCGACTCCAGTCCACGGTTCAAGGAAGTCCCGAGACCGAAGTCACCACAGCGAATACGGGCTGCCCTTTCGCCGGACGGTGTGCGGACGTTCACGAAGTCTGTTACCGGGAAGATCCGCGAGCGCGGCGCGCCGGGGCCCAGGAAGTCCGATGCCATCTCTACCCCGAGGCGGGCGCATGAACGGCCGCGAGACCTTTCCTGCCGACTTCGTCTGGGGCGCCGCAACTTCCGCATACCAGATCGAAGGCGCAACCGAAGAGGACGGGCGCGGCGAATCCATTTGGGACCGGTTCGCGTCCACGCCGAAGAAGATCGCCGACCGTAGCGACGGCAGGATCGCCTGCGACCACTACCACCTGTGGCCAAAGGACATTCAGCTCCTCGAATGGCTCGGTGTCGGTGCGTACCGTTTCTCCATCGCCTGGCCGCGGGTCCTTCCCCAAGGTCGCGGCACGATCAACGAAAAGGGACTCGCCTTCTACGACGCATTGGTCGACGGTCTGCTCGAAGCCGGCATCGAGCCTTTCCCCACGCTGTATCACTGGGACCTACCGCAGGCGTTGGAAGACGAAGGCGGTTGGGGAAATCGCGAGACCACGGAAGCATTCGCCGAATACGCGGAAGTCGTGACGCGTCGGCTCGGTGACCGCGTTCGTCATTGGGTTACGCACAACGAGCCCTGGTGCATCGCCACTCTCGGGCACGAACACGGGCATCACGCGCCGGGACACAAGAACGTCGGCCTGGCTCTCAAGGTCGCGCATCACCTCCTGCTGTCCCACGGGATGGCCCTCGAACCCATTCGTCGGAACGTCAGGGACGCGCAGGTAGGGATCGTGCACATCCTTTCTCCCGCGGAACCGGCCAGCGAGAATGACACAGACAGAAACGCCGCGCGCCAGTTCGACGGGTTGTTCAACCGCTGGTTTCTAGATCCCCTCTTCAGAGGCCGATATCCAAAGGACGCCATCCAGGACCGCAAGGAATGGGGACACCTCGATTCGATCGAGCTTCCCTTCGTCCACGGCGGCGACCTCGAACTCATCTCTCAACCGCTCGACTTTCTGGGCGTGAACTACTACAGCCGGACCGTCGTCAAGGCGGGACGGGACGGTCGTCCCGAAGGTGTCCGCGTCGTCCCCAAGGAAGAACTCACCGACATGGGTTGGGAAGTCTACCCCGACGGACTACGCACCGGTCTGAAACGCATTCACACCGATTACTCCCCTCCCCGGATCTTCGTCACCGAGAACGGCGCCGCCTACTCCGCAGGTCCGGACGCCGACGGACGCGTACACGACCCACGCCGCGTCGAGTACTTCCGCGGACACCTGGCCGCGATCCTTCAGGCCAAGAATGAAGGCGTCCCAGTGGACGGATACTTTGCCTGGTCGCTTCTCGACAACTTCGAGTGGGCGATGGGATACGAAAAGAGATTCGGGCTCTTCTGGGTCGACTACGCGAACCAGAAGCGCCTTCCCAAAGATAGTGCGCACGACTTCAAGCGCATCGTCCAAAGCGGGCGGCCCCATCCGCCTGCTGAAGAGAGTCACTCCGCACAGGAGGAAACAACGTGACCTGGTTCCGAAACACGCTCGCCCTGACCCTGATCGTCGCCGCACTCTGGCCGCAGAACTCATTCGGACAGCATTCCGACTCTGCGGTCAACGAGGTCAGGGTCGTGTCCGATGCGACCGGCCAGCGTCTGCAGGTCGACGGCCGCGACTTCATGGTCTTCGGAATGAACTGGGGCTACGTTCCCATCGGAACGAACTACAGCTACGATTTTTGGGGCCAACCCGAGGACATGATTCGGGACGCGCTCGCCACGGAGATGGGCCTACTCCAGGGAATGGGCGTCAATGCCATCCGACAGTACGTCGGCATCCCCCCGAAGTGGATTACCTACATCTACGAGAACTACGGGATCTACACCATCCTCAACCACACCGTGGCGCGCTACGGCTACACCCTGGACGGAGTCTGGAGTCCATCCGTCGACTACTCCGATCCGCGATTGCGGGAAGCCGTCACCGAAGAGGTCATGGGCTACGTGCGGGACTTCAAGGACACGCCGGGCCTGTTGATGTGGCTGCTCGGAAACGAAAACAACTACGGCCTCAGCTGGTCTTCATTCGAGATCGAAGCACTGCCGGAAGGGGAACGCAACGCCGCCCGCGCCCGTCACCTCTACTCCCTCTTCGGTGAGATCACCAGTCGTATCCAGGATGCAGACTCGAACCATCCCGTGGCCATCGCCAACGGTGACCTTCAGTACATCGACGTCATCGTCGAGGAGTGCGGCCACATGGACATCATGGGGTCAAACGTCTACCGCGGAATCTCGGCCCGCGACTTCTACCAGGTCGTCAAGGACAAGCTGGGCGTTCCCACCTTCTTCACCGAGTTCGGCGCCGACGCCTTCAACGCGCGCACGATGAAAGAAGACCAACTCACCCAGGCCAGATACCTGCTCGGTCAATGGGAGGAAATCTACGAGCAGTCCGCCGGCAAAGGACGCGTCGGAAACGCCATCGGCGGGATCGTCTTTCAGTGGAGCGACGGATGGTGGAAGTTTGGACAGGAGGACCGGCTCGACATCCACGACACGAACGCCTCCTGGCCCAACGCCGGCTACCCGGAAGACTTCGTCGAAGGCCAGAACAACATGAACGAAGAGTGGTGGGGCATCGCCGCCAAGGGCCTCCCCGACCAGCGCGGCATCTACGACGTGTACCCGCGCGCGGCCTACTACGTGTTGCGGGACGCCTGGTCCCTGGACCCGTACGCCCCGGGTACCGATCTGCAGGCGATTCGCTCCCACTTCGGCCGGATCCATCCGATGTCGAGCGTCCTGACCGCGCGCGCGGACAAGGCTGCTCTCGGCGGGACCGCAGCGGACAAGTTTCGCGTCAAAGGCCTGAGGCTGCAGTTTGAGACGATCAACACCGGTGGCGATCGAATCACGACTCCCGAAGACGCCCCCGACACCCCAACGGAATACCCGGCCTTTCAGGGTTTCGACCATCTCCAGTCCTTCTACGCGGACTTTGAGGCCAAGCCGTCCGACAACGTTATCGGAAACCTGTCCCTCAGCATCCTAGGTAACGTTCCCACCAACCCGATCGACGAGATTTTCTACGAGAACCGTGGACGACCGACGTCCGTTTCCGTCGATGGAAGCGACATCGCTCTGGAAGGGCTGGAACGCGTTCGCGTCTACGGCGCCAGCGTCGACTGGGAAGATCCCAACTTCAAACTCAACGCGTTCTACCGGGTCGGTCACTACCACTGGGCGGATGAGGGCGACTTCTTCGGTCTCTACCGCGAGGCTTACTACGGTGAGAACATCGACATCTACAACGGAATCGCTCCTGTCGGAGTCGAGTTGGCGGGAAGGCGCGCTTTCGACGGGTTCACCGTCGCCTTTGGACCAGAGCTTTGGTGGGGAGCCAATCCCGCACTTCTCTTCAAGTACAACCGCCGGGTCGGACCCTTCGACACGACATTCATCTTCCACGAGGACATCGCCAAGCAGTCGCGGATCAGCAGCACCTTTGCTGTTCCCGTCCCGGAAACGCGGAAAGCGTCGCTTCAGGTCAAAGGGGCACGCGGATCGATCGGCTACGAGGTCGGCGGCCTCTGGTCAGGAGACACGCGCGTTGGTGAGCAGTTCTATCTCGTCGAAGAGGTCGGTGACTCCTACAACGTCTACGTCGACAACATCAAGAACGAGGATACCCTCGGCGGGAAGATCAAGCTGACGTGGCAGAAGGGCCGCTGGAACTGGTATGGACAGGCCGCCTACATGGGGCTGGTCGCGGAAGCCGGACCGACGGCGGTGACCACGTTTACCGGTTGGCATCTGAAGGACTCCGGATCCGGGAACCAGAAGAACGTGATCACCGGACTGGCCGCGACGTTCGGAAGCTTTCAGATCAGCCCGAACTTCCTGTGGCAGAAACCAATCGTTGGACCGATTCCCAACGACGTGCCGGCGCCCGGCCGACCACGCAACGTTCTCGACGATCCGTTTACGGTTCGCGCCAACCGGGAAACGGTGGGTACCGAACTCCTCATCACGTACGACCCCACCCCCGCGACCTGGATGTGGCAATGGGACAACGACACGCGCGAGGACGCGTCCTTCGCGGCCAGCCTGGGATTCGTTCATCGTCACCACCCGACGACTCAGGACGCCGGCATCGGAATCCTTGAGGACGGCGAAACGCCGTTCGCTTTCCCGGGCGCACCCCCGGCCAGGGACCTGTATGAAATCCACAGTCGCATGGTCTCTTCGGCGGGCCGGGACATGAGGCTGGTCGCCCACCTCTACGTGGGAACCGGTGAAGCCAATGGAAGTGACCCCCGTAAGATCACCCGTTTCGGTGGAGACGCGCGACTTGCCTGGAAGAACTGGGCCTTCGAGAGCTTCGCCAAGTTCGACGATTGGGGTCCGTACGATTATCATCGCGACTTCAATTACACCTTCCCGATCCAGCTGATGGGCGATGTCTCCTACAACCTGGGGCTCCCCAAGTGGTACGGGCTGCCGCAGACGAGATTCGGTGTACGGGGCCTCTACCGAACCCTGGACCAATACAATCCTCGGTACTGTCCGATCGAGGTGCTCTCCACAGACGGACTCATCTGTGACCCGCTGGCGCCCGGCGATGACGGCAACGAGTGGGAAATCCGCACTTACGTAGAGCTGTTTTGATTTCGCCTCGCCGCGTTCGCGGACTCGGCGGCGGAGCGGCGCGCAGAGCGCGCCGTTCGGTGCCTAGGCCTTTTGGCTTGCCTGATTCGCCTCGCCGCATTCGCGGACTCGGCGGCGGAGCGGCCGGCTCGGTGCCTAGGTCGTGGTGCCTGGGTCGCGGTGCGAAAAGGTGTTTGGGTCGGTGCCAATGGCGTGGTTGGGTGTGCTAAGCTTCTGCCGACGGCCGTGCCTGGGGGTGCGAGTGATTCTTCGCTTGGCGGGGTTCGTTGACGCGATAGGTGTGCCGAGCGGGGCACTTTGAGGCCAGTTGAGCCGTAGAGGCGGTCGCTGACTTCAGGCGCAACCGCAGGCTGCCGAACAGTTACGTTCCGGGGGGAATGTCCCGGAACGGCTTACGTGTCTTTCGAATCGTCTAACCATCAGCCGGGAGTCGCACCCTAGTTGTCTGAAACTACTACTTCCCAGCCGCCGCGGCGCCGTCGGCGCTTCAAGCGCGCCGTTGGTCCCAAACTCCGCATTCTTCTCTGGTTCGTTTTCGGCTCGTTCGCGGTCCTGGCCGCCAACTCCGCCTATCTGGCCAGCATTTCGTTTCTGGAGTGGTTTCGGGGCGAGGCCTACCAGAACTACTTCTTCCAGTACATGTTCCTGGGTCATCTGGTGCTGGGGCTTCTGGTCATCGTTCCCTTCATCATTTTTGCAGCGATCCACCTGCGAAACACCTACAACCGGCCGAACCGAAAACCCGTTCGTATCGGACTGGTTCTCCTCGCGGTTTCGATTCTTCTCCTCCTATCCGGGATCGCGCTGACGCGGCTCGACTTCTTCGAGATCAAGGACCAGGGCGTACGCAACGTCTCGTACTGGATCCATGTCATCTCCCCGATCGCCGTCGTCTGGCTCTACATCCTGCATCGACTGGCGGGACCGAAGATCAGTTGGAAGGTCGGAGCCACCTGGGGCACGATAGCGGGCGCCGCCGTGCTGGCGATCGTCCTCCTTCACATCCAGGACCCCAGAAGCTGGAACCAAGTCGGCCCCGAAGAAGGCACCGCCTACTTCCAGCCTTCACTCTCCCGAACCGCAAGCGGGAACTTTATCCCGGCAGAGTCTCTTCAGATGGACAAGTACTGTCTCGACTGCCACGCCGACGCCCACGAATCCTGGGCGCAAAGCGCACATCGATTCAGCTCTTTCAACAATCCGGCCTACCGGTTCAGCGTGCGGGAAACCCGTCAGGTCGCATTCGACCGGGCCGGCGACGTGAAGGCATCTCGGTGGTGTGCGGGGTGCCACGACCCGGTGCCATTCTTTAGCGGAGCCTTCGACGACCCCGACTTCGATGATGTCAACCACCCGACCGCCCTGGCAGGAATCACCTGCAGCTCTTGCCATGCCATTACGCATATCAACAGTGTGAAGGGCAACGGAGACTACACGATCGAGGAACCGCTCCATTATCCGTTTGCCTACAGCGACAATCCGCTGCTCAAGTTTGTCAACCACCAGTTGGTCAAGGCCAATCCAAGTTTCCACAAACGCACCTTCCTAAAACCGCTCCACGAGTCACCGGAGTTCTGTGGCTCCTGCCATAAGGTGCATCTCCCGCGAGAAGTCACCCAGTACAAAGAATGGCTTCGTGGACAGAACCATTACGACAGCTATCACCTCAGCGGGGTCTCGGGACACGGCGTCCGCAGCTTCTACTATCCGGAGAAGGCGGAACACAATTGCAACGGCTGTCATATGCCTTTGGTGCCATCGGATGACTTCGCAGCCAAGGACTTTGCGGGTGACGGCAGCCGAACCGTTCACGACCACTTCTTTGCGTCCGCAAACACAGGGATCAACTACTTCAATGAACGACTCGATCTGGTCGAGCGCCATCAGGAGTTCAACGAAGGCGTGACCCGTGTCGACATTTTTGGTCTCCGCGAGGGAGACTCTATCGAGGGCCAACTCCACGCGCCCCTCCGCCCCATCGAACCCGAGCTGGTGCCAGGAAAGTCCTACGTCCTTGAGGTCGTGATCCGGACGCTGAAGATGGGACACCACCTCACTCAAGGCACGGTCGACTCCAATCAGCTCTGGCTGGACCTGAAGATGACGTCTGGCGGCAAGGTCATCGGCCGAAGCGGCGGTATGGCGAAGGATGGAGAGGTCGATCCGTGGTCGCACTTCGTGAACGTTTACATGCTGAATCGGGACGGTGAGCGCATCGACCGCCGGAATGCCCAGGACATCTATGTTCCGCTCTACAACAACCAGATCCCACCGGGCGCCGGCCAGGTCGTTCAGTACGCTTTCGAGGTCCCGCGGGATGCGGGCGACTCTATCGAGATCGAGGCGCGACTTCGTTACCGCAAGTTCGACGCAACCTACATGCAGCACGTCTTCGGCGAGGACTTCGTCAATGACCTCCCCATCCTTGAGATGGCCGAAGACCGTGTCGTCCTCCCGGTCGGTGACGCCATTCAACGCCCGACCGACAACGGATCGGCCACAGCGAACAGTGGTGTCGTCGTCGAGTCTCCCTACCCTCTTTGGCAACGGTGGAACGACTACGGAATCGGTCTCTTCATGAAGGGATCCATGGGGAGCGAGAAGGGCCAGCTCAGGCAGGCAGAACACGCCTTCCAGGAGGTCGAGGCTCTCGACCGGCCCGACGGTCCCGTCAACCTGGCCCGCGTCTACATCAAGGAAGGCCGGCTGGAAGAGGCGCTCGATGCGCTGGAACGTTCCGTCGCTTTCGATCCTCCCGCCCGCCGCTGGACGGTGGCCTGGCTCAGCTCACAGGTCGACAAGCAGAACGGAAACCTCGACAGGGCCATCACCCAGCTTCGAGGGCTGGTCTACGATCGGTATCCCGAGCTCATCGAGCGCGGTTTCGATTTCTCGCAGGACTATGTCCTCCGGAACGAGTTGGGGCAAACATACGTCGAACGTTCCAAGGGAGAACGTGGGACCGCGAATCGGGAACGAAAAGAGCAGTTTCTGAAGTTGGCTGAGTCTGAGTTCCAGGCAAGTTTGGAGGTCGATCCGGAGAATCTGGTCGCCCACTACAACTTGGGCATCATCTACTCACAACTCGGCGAGGAAGGCAAGGCAGACACCCACCGCCAACTTCACGCCAAGTACAAGCCCGACGAGAACGCGCGGGACCGGGCCATCACTATCCAGAGGCGGAACAACCCGGCCGCCGATCACGCCGCTCAGGCCACCGTCATTTATCCCCTGCAAAGGGCAGGGGCCTTCGAGCTGTCCTACATCGAGGATGCTACGGATCCTGAGAACCAGAGCGACCGCGGCGAGCTGCAGAGGGAGTCACGATGAACGACAAGCGAACCGGCGGACCGGAGGATCCCACGGGTCCGTCATACGAGCCCGACGATCTCGACGACGATGGGCGCGAACAATACGGTGAGGACGTTCTGGAGAAGGCCATCCGCTTCTCCATCGCCGCCGTGCTCCTGATCGCTGCCGTCGTCGCAGCCGTTTTCTGGCTGCGGCGCCCGCAGGAAGAGACGATCGTCGAAAAGGTCACGCCGCTGGAAGCGCCCGCTCCGCAGGCTCGTCCTGAAGCGGCGGTACCGTCGGTCTCGTTCACCGACATCACGAATGAAGCCGGCATCGACTTCGTCCATAACAACGGAGCCACCGGCGAAAAACTCCTCCCGGAAACCATGGGAGGCGGCGTCGCCTTTTTCGACTACGACTTGGACGGCGATGCAGACCTTCTCTTCGTCAACTCCAACTGGTGGCCCGAGGACATCCGGGCGGGAAAGTCGCCGACGACTTCGAGACTCTACCGAAACGACGGCGGACGCTTTACCGATGTCACGAGAGGGTGCGGACTGGACATCCCCCTCTACGGAATGGGAGCTGCGGTCGGCGACTATGACGGCGACGGTCTCCCTGATGTCTTTCTGACGACGGTCGGACAGAACCGACTCTTCCGAAACCTCGGCGAGGGACGGTTCCGTGATGTAACCGCGTCCGTCAAGGTCGGCGGCGATCCAAAGGGCTGGAGCAGCGGCGCCACCTGGCTGGATGCCGACCAGGACGGCGATCTCGATCTTTTCGTCTGCAACTACATCCGCTGGAGCCGGGAGCTCGACGTCGAGGTCGGTTATTCCCTGACGGGAATCGGACGTGCCTACGGCCCTCCGATGAACTTCGAAGGGACCTTCCCGGAGCTCTACCTCAACAACGGAGACGGAACGTTCAACAACGTCTCCGAAGAATCCGGAGTTCAGGTCCGGAACATCTCGACAAACGCTCCTGCCTCGAAGTCCCTCGCGGTTTGCCCGGTCGACTTCGACAAGGACGGACGGATCGACCTCGTCGTGGCCAATGACACCGTCCCGAACCTTCTGCTGCGCAACCTCGGCGGCGGCAAGTTCGAGGAAGTCGGAGCCGAGATGGGAATCGCCTTCGACAGTTACGGAAACGCGCGCGGCGCCATGGGGATCGACTCCGGCTTCATTCTCGATCAGTCCTCCGTCGCCGTGGCCATCGGAAACTTCGCCAACGAAATGAGTGCTCTCTACGTGACCGACGAGGTCTCGGGGATGTTTCTCGACGAAGCCATCGCCCACGGCATTGGACCGGCCACGCGCCAGTCCCTAACCTTCGGGCTGTTCTTCTTCGACTATGATCTGGATGGCTGGCTCGACCTTTTGCAGGTCAATGGACACCTCGAGGACGAGATCCAGGCAGTCCAGCCCAGCCAACACTACGAACAACCTGCGCAGCTCTTCTGGAACGCCGGAGCCTCCGGCGGCGGCTACAAGGCCGTAACACCGGCCGAGTCGGGAGAGGACATCTTCCGCCCCTTGGTCGGACGAGGTTCTGCCTATGCCGACATCGACTCGGACGGCGACCTCGATGTCGTCTTCACACAGGTCGGGGGGCCACCCCGCCTGCTGCGAAACGAACAGAACACGAAGCACCACTGGCTGCAGGTCCGCTGCTCCGACCCGGGAAGCCGGAATCCGCACGGAATCGGCGCCGAGGTTCGGCTCTACTCCGGAAACGAGATGCAGCATCGCCGCGTTCTCAGGACGCGGAGCTACCTCTCACAGTCCGAGGCGGTGGCGGCTTTCGGCTTGGGCTCCACTAGCGCGGTCGATTCCCTGGTTGTGAACTGGCCGGACGGCCGTAAGCAGGTGATCGCCAAGCCAGCCGTCGATCGGATTCACACGATCGAATCCGAGTAGCACTGTTGTCGGCTGTTGTCTCAGGCGAGATGGCAGCGGACGACTCGTCCTGAGGCCAATGTCGTGTCGTCCGGAGCTTCGGTTCGGCACCTCTCCTCTACCAGCGGACAGCGCGGATGAAAACGACATCCCTTCGGCGGATCCGCCAAGCTCGGCGGTGATCCGGGGATACTCGTCGGCTCCGGTCCCCCTGCCTTCAAAGATGGAAAGGCCCGAAGGAGTCCCGCCGTGTACGGGTGCTTGGGGTCCGCGCCAATCTCCGCCGTAGGGCCGATCTCCGCGAGACGGGCCGCATAGAAGATCCCGACCCGATCCGAGATCTCGAGCATGCGGGCCAGATCGTGCGTGATGAAAAGGACCGAGAAGCCCAGGCGCTCCTGCAGGCGTCGGATCTCTGAAAGAATCTCGAACTCGACGATGACATCCAACGCCGTCGTCGGTTCATCGAGAATGAGAACGTCCGGTTCCAGTGCCAAAGCCAACGCGATCCCGACCCGTTGGCGCATCCCGCCCGAAAGCTGGTGGGCGTAGGCGCGAACGTTGTCCCGGTCGATTCCGACCATGTCCAGTAGGTCACCGGCGCGCTTCCATGCCGCAGCCCCCCGGGCAAAATCGTGAGCTTCCAAAGTGTCGACGATCTGTTCCCCGACCGAGATGACGGGATTCAGCGCATCCATCGCGCTCTGGTAGACCATGGAGATGTGTTTCCAGCGAAGCTGCTTGAGTTCGGACTCCCCCATGGCCAGTACGTCTCGACCCTGAAACTCGACCTGACCGCGGGAGATGACCGCCGGCGGCGGTAGAATACGCATCAGCGCCTTGGCCAGGGTCGACTTGCCACTCCCGGACTCACCGGCCAACCCCAACGTCTCCCCGGGATACAGGTCCACGGAGACACGGTCGACTCCACGAACCGGACCGTCCTCCGTGATGTAGTCGACGCAGAGGTCGCGAACGGAAAGCATCGGAGTCTTCATGAGCGCACCACCGGCGTGGCGCGCGTCGGCTCTTCACCCTTCGACAGCAGATGCTGACGCCACACCCGTTCCATTCCAAGTCGTGGGTTGCTGAGCTCATCGAATCCCGAGTTGAGCATGGTCAGGGCAAACCCAACCAACGCGACCGCGATTCCGGTCGGGACAAACGTCCACCACGCGCCTGTCAGAAGCGCCGAGTCGTTTTCCGCCCAGTAGAGATTGGTGCCCCACGTAAAGGCCGAGACGTCGCCGAGGCCCAGATACTCCAGGCCGACCTGCGCTCCAATGGCGTAGACCGTGCTGCCGATGATCTGCGCCAAAAGAAGCGACGTCATGGTTGGCAGTAGTTCGCGCGTGATGATACGGAAGTGCGACTCCCCCACCACCGTGGCCGCAGCCACGAAGTCCTGCTCCCGAAGGGCGAGCGTTTGCGCGCGAACGACGCGAGCATTCCAGGCCCATCCGGTAACGATGAGCACGAGAGCCAAGGTCCACGGGCCAGACGGAAGATAGGCCGCAATCACAATCGCCAACGGAAGTCCCGGAATGACAAGGAAGACATTGAAGAGAAGCGATAAAAAGCCGTCGACCCGGCCTCCGAAGTAGCCGGCGGTGATTCCGATCAAAGCCCCGATCAGAACCACGCTGATTCCAACTCCGAACCCGATGAGCAGGGAAACGCGCGTCCCGACGACGAGCTGCGCCAACACATCCTGCCCCTGACCGGTCGTGCCCAACCAGTGTTCCGCGGACGGAGGTTGCAGAGGAACCGACACCAAGGCGTCCGGGTCGGTGACCAAGAGCGGACCGACCGTCGCCAACAAGACAAAGAAGAGCAGGATGACAGCGCCGGCCCGCGCTTTCCCGTCACGTAGAACGGCCCCGGCCCAGGCGCGGAGGCCTTGCGCTTCGCTTACTCCGCTCATCGCGCCCCCCTCGTTCGCGGATCCAGCCAAAGATAGAGCAGGTCGACGAACCAGTTCGCCGTCAGCACGGAAAACGTGATGATGAGAAAAATCCCCTGCATCAGCGCGTAGTCCTGACTCTTGACCGCCTGCACCAGCAGGTAGCCCTGACCCGGATAGGCGAAAACGATCTCTGTAAGCAATGAGCCACCGAGAACGAATCCCAGAGCCATTCCGAAACCGGTCACGCTGGGGAGAAGCGCGTTGCGGGCCGCGTAGCGGGTCAGAACCTTTCGAGTCGGTAGTCCCTTGGCCTCCGCCAATCCGACGAAGTCCGAACCCATGACCGTGATCATGGTGTTGCGCATGGTCAGCAGCCATCCCCCCCAGGTAGCCAGGACGAGAGTGGCCACGGGAAGGGCGGAATGCCGAATGACGTCGGTGATGAAGAGCCAACTGAACCCAGGCTCCAGATCATCGCCGTAAGCGTGACCCAACGGAAACCAGCCAAGGACGAACCCCAACAGGTAGAGCGCGAACATCGCCAACCAAAAGTAGGGAAAGGACCCGATGAGGATGAGGGTGGACGGAAGAACGGAGTCAACCCAACTGCGGCGCCACCACGCGGTGATCGCACCGAGCGCGGTCCCCAGGACAAAACTCACGACCACGGCACTACCCGCCAGGAACAAGGTCCAGGGAAGCCCTTTGGCGATGACCTCGGTTACCGGCGTCGGGAAGTAGGCGATGGAGATGCCGAAGTTTCCCTGAAAGACCTCACGGATGTAGGTGAAGTACTGCACGAGCAGTGGCGCATCGTTCAAACCGAACGCATCCCGCAACGCATCCATCGCCTCGGGCGCGAGACGCCCTTGCAGTCGTGCGAAGAGACGGGTCGAAGGATCTCCGGGAAGAAGTCGTGGCAGGAAGAAGTTCAACGTCATCGCCGCCCACGCGGCCAGGAGGTAGAACCCGAGTCGGCGTAGAAGGTATCTCAATCAATCCCCCGATCTGGGAACCAGTGAGGTGAGGACGAGAAGGATCTCTCCCCGATCGAACTTGTTCGGAGACGGATCGGCATACGGATTCTCGGCCGTGGGAAAGCCCTCGAAACGGCCGGTGTTGAACTCCGCCCAGGACGGGTTCGGGTAGAGCGGAATGGCCGGCGCGGTTTCGGAAAACACCCGTTGCAGGTCGCGCGCGAGTTCACGCTTCCTCTCCGGGTCGGCTTCACGTTCGAACGCGGCCAGGCTGCGGTCTGCCGCCTCCGCGCCAAACCGGTGCCAGTTTCCCCGGGCCAACTCACCGGCCGGCTGCACCGTCTCGTTCGACATCAGCCAGCGATAAAAGGAGTACGGAGTCGGCCCCTCGAAGGACCAGCCCAGGGAAAGATCGAAGTCCCCCTTCTGCACGCGCTCGAACCAGGCGCCGAACTCGTAGGTCTTGACCGAAGCTTCCACACCGATCTCGGTCATCCCCCGAGCGATGACCTGCCCGGCGCGAACCCAGTCCGACCAGCCGGAGACCGTGATGATCTGATAGTCCAGTCGGGAGCCGTCCGTCTTCCGGCGGAATCCATCCTCACCCCGGACCAGCCCGACTTCATCGAGCAGGCGATTCGCCTCGGCCAGATCGAACTTCACCCATGAATCATCTGCAACTTCCGGATCCCGCCAAGACGCGTAGGCATCGCTCAAGGCCGTCGCATCCGAAGGACGCGAGTACCGGAACGCCGCAACGTCGACCAGCAGCTCCCGATCGATCCCCATACTGAAGGCCTTGCGCACGCGCACGTCATCAAACGGCGCACGCTGCGTGTTGGCGTAGAGAAAGACGGTACTCCCAGTCAAAGGAAACCAGTAGTCATGCGACTCCGGATCGCGACCGACGAAGACCCGGTCGACTGCGGGAATGAAGTTGCCCGCCCAGTCGACCTCACCAAAGACGAGGGCCGTATTGGCCCGGTCGTTCGATGTGTAGGCAGGAAAGCGCAAGGCGTCGATGTAGGGTTTTCCTGGTTGCCAGTAGTTGGGATTGCGCCCGAGTTCCCAAACCTGATCGCGGAAGTAACGGACTTCCGTAAAAGGACCGGTTCCCACGGGGTTCTCGTTCGGAAACATGACCGGGTCTTCGACCTCTTCCCAGATGTGCCTGGGAATGATCTGCTGCGCGACGACCTCGTCGAAACCTGGCACGTAGACCCGCTGAAAATGGAAATCGACCGTCACCGAATCCACGACGGAGACATCGTCGAGAAAGGCCCAGAGTCCGCGCCGGTCCAGGCTGGCGTGATCCCGCAGAAGATGAAAGGTGAAAGCGACGTCTTCCGAACTGAAGGGCACACCGTCCGACCAGAACACACCGGACCGCGTGGTCAGACGAACGCGTCGGTTGTCGTCCTTCCACTCGTGATGGACGGCCAACCAAGGCACCTGCTCGGCCTGGATGCTGTTGAAGACATACAGTGGTTCATAGATCCCGGCGAGAGTCGGCCAACGCGCCGCTGCGGCCGCGCTGACCGGATTGAACGACCGAACCCAGGACGCCGTTTGTTCCGTCGAGACGACGAGTACGCCCGGCGGCACTTCCGCACCCTCTCGAACACATCCCGTCACGCTGAGAACGAAAACCACGCCGGCAAGCAGCGCGCTACGCACGAACCACCGAGTCGTCCGGCCGCTCGTGCTCCGATGCCATCTATGAAACGTCGGTCCGCAATTCATTCCCGACCTTTGTAGACGCGGACATAGTCGATGAGCATGGTTTGAGGAAACGGCGTGCTCGCGTCCGGATTGCCGACGTAGTTTCCACCGACGGCGACGTTCAGGATGATGAAGAAGGGATGGTCGAACACCCACCGGCCTCCCGGAGGAAGACTGGCAATCGACATCGTCTGGTAGCGAATGCCGTCGACCAGCCAGGTGATCTGTTCCCGTTCCCATTCGACGGCGAAGACGTGAAAGTCGTCGGCGAACGACGTGCCCAGGTCATAGCTGCCCGTGATCGCTCCGCCTCCGGAGTAGCCCGGACCGTGAACGCTTCCGTGAACGAAGCGCGGGTCCTGGCCCCGGTACTCGAGGATGTCGATCTCTCCGCACTCCGGCCAGCCGACCCGACCGAAGTCCGAGCCGAGAAGCCAGAAGGCCGGCCAGATTCCCTGGCCGATCGGAAGTCGGATGCGCGCTTCGAAACGTCCGTATGCCTGCTCGAACCGGTCCGCGGTAGTGATGCGTCCCGAAGTGTAGTTCCGGCCGTTGTAGGCCTCTTCCCTTGCCGTGATCCGAAGATGACCGTCGCCGTCAAGAGAGACGTTGCGAATCTCGTCCGTGTCGTACTCGAGTTGCGCGTTGCCCCAGTCGGTTCCGATGTCGAACTGCCAATTGGAGGTGCTGGGACGAGAGTCGGCAGGTCCGTCGAAGTCGTCCTCCCAAACCAACTGCCAGGAGTCCTCCTCGTCTTCGCTGCAACCCGAACCGGAGAGGGGCAGGGCGCAAAGGATGAAGAAGAGGCAGGGCTTGAGAAAACGGACAGCGCTCCGGGAGGGCGGTCCATCGGGGACGAAGAGTGCAGGCGCGAAGAACTTCATTCCGCGAGTGTGCCCGTCATCCTGCAACCGTCGCCGCAGCCGGCGGAAACAGACGCGAGTCGGTCAGGGCTTCCTTGAGAACAAGCGTCGCGGCTCCGATCGCGACAGCTTGCGGGCCAAGTTCGCTCGTCCGCAGATCGACGGCCGCGACAGAGCTGACCAGGGTTCGATCACGGACCGCCGAACGCAAGGGCTGCAGTAGTTCCTCCCCCAGTCGAGCCAGGCCACCGCCGATGACCACCATGGCCGGATTGAGAAGATTGAGCATCCCGGCGAGGGCAACTCCCAGGTGTTCCGCCGCTTCCTGAGTCAACTGCAACGCCAGCGGATCCGACCTCAATGCCGCGTCCTCGATCGCCTCCATGCTCAACGTGTCGGCGGAAAGAGCGGAAGCCATGCCGCTTTCGAGTAGGGTTCGCGCTCTCTCGACGAGTGCAGGCGTTCCGACCACGGTCGCCAGACAACCGCGATTCCCGCAGACACAGGGCAGGCCGTCCGGTACGACGACAAGATGCCCGATCTCGCCGGCCACTCCCGAAGCTCCCGAGTAGATCTCCCCGCCGACGACGTGTCCAGAACCGACACCGGTGGCCACTTTGACGTAGGCGAAGTCATCGACTCCGCGACCGGCGCCCCACCACCGTTCGGCCAAGGCTCCGAGGTTGGCGTCGTTGTCGACAAGAAGGCGAGTTCCGTAGTGCTCCCGAAGCGAGGCGAACCCGCGTTCGTCGCTCCAGGCCGGAAGAACGACTTCCGAAAAACGTTCCGGGTCGGCGGGATCGACCGGAGCCGGCAGAGCGACCCCGATCCCGACCAGGCCTTCCACACCACCGTCCCATTCCTCGAGACAGCGGTCGGCCAAACGAATCATCAGCTTCTGTGTGCCGACCGGATCCGTCCGGACCGGAAAGGCCTCTTCATGCTCGACCAGGACCTGACCACGTAGGTCTGTCAGGACGACCGCGACATGCGCCGCCCCCATTTCGATCCCGAGAATGGCGAAAGCCTGATCCTGGAATTCCAAAACGATGGGACGGCGACCACCTCGGGAAGGACCGCGACCAATCTCCGCAACCAAACCGGTCGGCAGCAACGTCGCGACAATCTCACTGACGGTCGAACGAGCCAGCTCGGTCCGCCGCGCAATCTCCGCACGTGAGATGCGTTCCTCTCCCCAAATCAGACGAAGGACGGAATCCGCCAGCGGACGTGAAGCTTCCGACCGCACTTTCCGGCCCGACCTCTTTCCGTTTGTGTTCGAGGACTTTCCCATGCTTGCGATGACCTGGTTCCTTATCGGTGAAAGAGAACGTTGTCGATGAAGAGGATGTCGACGTCATCCGTGGAAATGATGAGCTGGGCCAGGTGCTCACGGCTCGTCAGATCGGCAAAGCTCTCCAGAGGGATGTCGAAACGGATCCATTGTCCCGCGGCAATGGCTGGATCTGAAGTATCCGAGTAGCTGATCTCGTGCTCACTGTCCGCAGCTCCGCCGAACACTCCGTCCTCCCCGAAGTCTACGAGTTTGATTCCAAACGTACTTCCGGATGAGACCCACAGGTCCATGGCGAAGTGAGTCATTTCCGACGCGTTGATCGGTGCACTCGTGAATTCAATCCCAGTGAACTCAAGGCCGGAGTACGCCTTCACGTCGTTGCCGTCGACTTGGACGTCTTCCACAACTCCGGTTCCCCATTCCGTGGTCCAACGGTCGACACCGACGTTCGTGTATGCATTGCTGAATACGGAGACGACATCACCCGCCGCGAAACTTGGGGCCGGAGCGGGTTCAGTAGGCGCACCGATCGAGTTGATCATGATCTCACCCGTCGCGTCGATGTCTCCGAGCTTCGCGGTGATCGTCGCCTTCCCCTGGCCCACGATCTCGACACCGGACTCCCCGACCACCGCGACGTCCTCGTCGGACGAGAAGAAGGTGAAGTAACCCGGAAGATGGCTGATGAACTGGTCCGTCCCGTTCACGGAGAAGATAGTCCGGGTACCCGAAAAAGAGACCTCCGAACCCACAAAGCCGCGAACCGTCTGTGGAACCAGAGACGGTCGAGGATCGGAGATCCCGGTTACATACTCGAAGCGAATCTCATCGAGATCCAGGTCGTACGGAATGCCCTCCGCTTCGGCCAGGTAGATGAGCCCCTGCTCCTCGGTCAGTTTCTCCGGAAGCGGAATGGGAACCACATACTTTTGCCAGGACTCGCCGATGCGGACATTCGGCCACTCCGCGGAGTACTTGGAGTTTCCCGTGTTGTCGTTGGCCAATCCCACGACATTGAGAGTCGCCTCCTCTGATGCCCGGGCATAGAAGGTGAGCGCGTTGTAGCCAGAAAGATCCCGAACGCCGGACGAGACAAATGCTCCCCCTGCCCATCCACCGTTCGGATTCGACTCTTCCGGAATCGAGAACCTCAGGAAGGACGTGCCGGCGTAGGCGTCGCCGCTCACGATGGAAAGCGCGGATGTGTTGCTTCCCAGAAACGCCTGAAAGTCGACCCCGTCCCCGAAGGTGTCGCCGAAGACGAGGGGATCGTCGTTCAGAGGAGCCAGTTCGAGATCGGCGAAGTCCCGATCGCTGCAGCCCGCAAAACACGCAACCGAGACGGCGATGAGTCCGGGTAGGAAATGGCGGAGCGTGATTCCTCGATTCGACATCGTCCTGATTCTCCTCATGCGGATATCGATAGCGATGACTCTGGACCGTAGGCTTCGCAGGCCGCCCCAGGGGCGATCCTAACCGAGCCGCACTTGCGGCACGAGAGCACAGCCCGGAACCGCTTTGTTCGGCCACCAAACAAAGTATCCCCGGCTGGGAAGGAAGTGTCAAGACGGAGCCGAACCGCTGGGGAGAAATGAGGTTACGAGGTCGACCTCGGCCTTTGAACCCAGGATCACGGAGCTTCTCTGATGGAGTTCCGATGGAGCTGTCTCCAGGATCCGGTCTCCCCGGCCGTTCACGGCCCGCCCTCCGGCCCGCTCCGTGACCCAGGCCATCGGATTGGCCTCGTACATGAGTCTGAGCTTCCCATCGGGATGGTCCGCCGTCGCCGGATAGAGGAACACACCGCCCTTGAGCAGCGTGCGGTGGACGTCAGCAACCATGGAACCGATGTACCGGGCGGCATATCCGGCGCCGTGGGCATGCCGCAGGTAGGCCTGAACGCTCGCATCGAAAGAATCGACATAGGCCTCGTTGATCGAGTACACGCGACGCTCCGTGGGCATGCGCAAACCAGACTCGACCAGACAGAACTCGTCCGAATCGGGATCGAGGACGTACATGTAAACCTGGGTAGCTCCCGCCAGAACGAGCAGCGTCGACGAGCCGTACAGAATGTAGCCCGCGGCGATCTGACGCTCCCCCGGTTGAAGCGCCGATGTCGCCCCCTCCGGGTCGTTGCGGAGCACACTGAAGATCGTCCCCACTCCGACAGCGACATCGATGTTCGACGAACCGTCGAGGGGGTCGGCCAGCACGGTCAAGACGCCGCCTTCGTCTCGGCTGCGAATGACCACCGCATCCGGTTGCTCTTCGGAAACGTAGACGCCGACGGACTCGGACGTTTGCATTTCGTCCAGAAGGATCTCGTCCGAAAGAACGTCGAGTTTTTGTTGGACCTCTCCCTGTACGTTGACTTCGGTCAAGGCACCGATGACATCGCTGAGGCGGGCCCGACGAATCTGGCGACCAATTCGGACGCCGGCCTCCCCGATCGACTGGATGACGTCCGTCAAGTCCGGCTCGGCCTTCGCCAGGTGTTTGGAAAGTTCCATGCTTCGCTACTCCTACGAGTCTTCGTCCACAAGTTCTCGTCCGTAGATCGAGCGGGCGCGCTCTTCAACCTCGAGCCGGCGAGGGTCATCTTCAGCCAGCTGCGCACGCACCTTGTCGAGGGACCCCGCAAGAAGCCGACGAGCCTCTTCCGGCCGCCCCTCTTCCGCCAGCAAGGACCCTTCGATCGAGTCGAGAATACCGAAACGCCAATGATCCGGCGGCCAGTGCTTTCCCGCGACGAGTCTACACTCCTCCAACGCGCGCCAGGCGTCCACTCTCCGTTTGCACGAATGAAGCGTCGCCGTGTAGTTGAGAAGAGCGATCGCAACCCAGGCGTGATCCGGCCCCATGCCGTCCTTGTAAATCTTGATGGCCCTCTCCGACAGGGGAATCGCGTCGTCACATCGTCCCGTCTTTCGCAGGAGCACGGAAAGGTTGTGCGAGCTGGTCGCGACCTCGAAGTGATCCGGTCCGAAGGAGAGTTCCTGAATGCGGAGCGACTCCCGGTAGAGCCTCTCGGCTTCTTCCAGCCGCTCCTGCGACTCGACCGTCGAAGCCAGCGACGCGAGGAGAATACCGATGCGCGGATGATCCTCACCGAAGATCACCCGGTCGATCTCGAGCGCGCGACGATAGAAGGCCTCTGCCTTTACATAGTCGCCACTCCAGCCATGGTGAAACGCCCAGGTTTGGAGCGCACTCGAGAGCACGTACTCGTCACCGGCTTCCTCTGCTTTCTCGAGGCCTGTTGCAATGAGACGGCGCGCTTCATCGAGCTGCTCCCGGGTCGTCAGCTCGTGACCCAGATTGAGATACGCCTCAATCAGACGGTCATCGAGTGGTCCGACGGCGCCCTCGTAGATTCTCAAACTTTCACGGCGGTAACGCTCCGACTGATCGTAGTCCCCGGCCAGGTAGAGAGCTCGCCCCAACTCTGCTGCCACCCCTGCGTCCAGAAGGCGAACGTCGCGGTCCCTAGGCCGCTCGGGCAGAGGCTTGGCCGCCGAAACCAGAACCGCCTTGGCCTCGTCGATCTGCCCCCTCTGCAAAAGGGCCAGCCCAAGATGGTAGCGCGCCTCCCGCAACTCGTTGGTCGAACTGCCGCCGTCCTCCCGCGCCGCCACACTGGCGCGAAAGTGCGACTCCGCTTCGTCAAAAAGCCCGAGGCCCATATAGGCGTTGCCGATGGTGATTCCCAAAGCCGACGCCACCGGAGTCCCGGAATCCAACTCCGCTCTCATCCTTTCACTGGTCGAGTCGAGCACTTCACGTAGAAGGGAAATGTCACGACCCCGCGCGGTCTCCGGGCGGATCGAGCCCAGGGCGTTTTCGAGGAACTCGGCGATCTGCTCTGCGACCTCACGTTGACGCACCGTTTCTTCCTTGGCCGACTCGGCCCGCAGGTACAGGCGCGTGCTGACGACTGCGGCACCCGCCATCGCAAGAAAGACGGCCGCAGCCGCGACGACGACGACGGCGTTCCGTCGCACGAACTTCGAAGCGCGGTAGCGCAACGTGTCCGGACGAGCCACGACGGGTAGTCCAGACAAGTGGCGGCCGATGTCGTCGGCAAACTCGGCTGCGGAAAGATAGCGCCGATCGGGTTCCTTTCGCACCGCATGGAGGACGATGTTGTCGAGGTCACCGGAAAGCCCGCTCGCGTTCGTTGCAACCGCGCTTGGTTTGGGCGGGATCTCGTCGAGGATGGCGCGACGAAGTTCCGTGTCCGTGGACTCCTTGGGATACGGATGCTGTCCGGCCAGAAGTTCGTAGAGAATGACACCCAGCGCGTAGACATCGGATGCCGTAGTGATTCGTCCGCGATCCATTTGTTCCGGACTCGCGTAGCGAGGAGTCAGCAACTGATGTCCGGTCAGCGTTTGATCGCCGGCAGCGTCGTCGTCCAGCACTTTGGCGATGCCAAAGTCGAGCAGCTTAACCTCGCCCTCCTCGGTGACCAGGATGTTGCCTGGCTTGAGGTCTCTGTGGACGACGAGATTCCGGTGAGCGTAATGGACGGCGCGACACACCGTGGCAAAGAGCTCCAGCCGATCGCGCAGGCTAAGCTTCCGATCGTTGCAGTAGCTGTCGAGGGCCACTCCCTCGACATACTCCATGACCAGGAAAGGCGTGCCGTCCCCACAGGCTCCGCCGTCCAGAAGCCGCGCAATACTCGGATGGTCCAGCGATGCGAGAACGTTTCGCTCGTGCGTGAAGCGTTCGATGAAATCAGGACGCCGAAGATCCGCTCGCAACAGTTTGACGGCGACCCTTTTTTCGAACGCATCGTCGGCTCGGCGCCCACGATAGACATCCCCCATCCCCCCGCCCCCAATCCGCTCTTCGAGTCGGTAGGAGCCGACGGTCGCACCGACCATTGCCGTCGGGTCTTCCGCGAGCTGGGGCGGTCTTCGCCCGGGGAGTTCGGCGGGATCCAGAAACTGATCTGTGGCGGCCTCGTCGGCCCGGAGCAACGAGTCCACTTCTGCGCGAAGCAAGGCATCGCTTCCACAGGCGACCCTCAGGAAGGCTGCACGGTCTTCGGGCTGCAATGCCAGGGCCTCGTAGAAGATCTCGGCGGCCGAGCGTGAACCAGGATCACTTCCGGGTGGCATCAGGTCTCACCCACAATCACTCTCGGCGCGCTTCACGAACCCGACACCTCTCTGTACAACCACGCCCTTCCGTATCGCCAGTAACGATCCACGGTCCTTGCGTGAACCTGGAGGACCGCTGCGACCTCTTCGATCGTCAGTCCGGCGAAAAAGCGCATCTCGACCACCTGAGCCGCCTTCTCATCCGTCTCGGCCAGTTTATCCAGCGCGTTGTGAACCGCGATGATATCGGTGAGCGGCTTCTCTTCTCCGTGGAGAACATCGTCGAGGGTGACCTTCTGGAAGTCACCCCCCCGCTTTTGACAACCGCGTTGGCGAGCGTGATCGACCAGAACCCGCCGAATGGCCCGCGCCGCCACGGAGAAGAAGTGGGCGCGGTCCTGCCACTCGACCTGATCGATACCAATGAGACGGAGGTAGGCCTCGTGAACCAAGGCCGTTGCCTGGAGGGTGTGGCCGGACCTCTCGTTCCGCAGAGAGTCCTGAGCCAGGCGCCGTAGCTCGTCGTAGACGAGTGGAAACAGGCGGTCGACGGCACTACCATCGCCCTCAGCGACCTCTGCGAGCACCTTCGTCACATCCTCTCGGCTCGGCATTCGATCCTCCGCTCGGTTGGCCGGCCACCGACACGACGTTGTTGGGGCCGATGAAACCGCCTTCACCCCAAGGCTGGCGGTTCATTGTAGCTGGCTTCCAAATCACGAGTTAACTGTCTTGTTTTCTCGATGGTCGAAGGACTGGAGTTCTCGCCAAAGTTCCGTAAGAATCTCCGACGTCAACAGTCGTTATTTTCTTCATCCGATTGATTTCCATCAAGGAACAGTTGACCGCATGAGCCGATACTCATGCGGTCGCCGTTTCTGTTCTTGCCGAATCATCCGATGCACCGGTGAAGAGTCAGACACGTGTTCGAAGGATTCACACGCTCGAAGATTCTCGCGATTCGGCTTGGACTCCGAATTCGCATAGGAGGTCTCCTGATGAGGTCCCTACGTTCTCTTTCACTTCCGTTGACGATGATCGGACTCCTGTTGGCTGCAGGCTGCACCGATGAGGAAACCGTATTTGTCGACAAGCCGCTCTTCGAGGACCCGCCGGAGGCATCTGCCGGCTTCATGGGATACGACGAAGAAGGACAGAAGCTGACCGTCTGCGGAAACTGCCACGTCGGCCAGCAGTCCGGTTGGGATGAGACGGCTCACGCCGACGCCTGGGACGGACTGCAGGCCAGCGGTCACTCTCAGGAGTTCTGCGAAGGCTGTCACACGACCGGCCCGGCCGGAAACCTGGCCAAGGGCGACGTTGGACACAACGGAACCCAGAGCAGTCGCTACCACGACGTTCAGTGTGAAAGCTGCCATGGCGCCGGCTTGGCCCACGTCACAAATCCGGACGCCTCACAACCCCTCGCCTCGATCAAGGCACACCCCGACCTCAACACCGGCTGCGGTGAGTGCCACCAGGGCGCCCATCACGACATGGTCAATGAATGGGTCCAGTCCGGCCACGCAGAGCCGACTTCCCGAGTCGTCGACCGTGCCGTCGCCGATCCGGGACACTACGGCGCCTGCATGGACTGTCACTCCGGACAGGGCGCTCTTGCCGCCTGGGGCGTGAACGCCGAGTACGTCGAGAAGGACGCCGGTTTCGCCGACCACGACGGAATCACCTGTGCGGTCTGTCACGACCCGCATGAGAACACCTTCGCCGGCCAGCTCCGCTTCCCGATTGACGTTCCATCCGAAGACCAGAACCTCTGTGTGAAGTGTCATCACAAGCGCGCCCAGCCGGAACTCGAGGCCGATGTCGTTCGTGGACCGCACTCGCCGGAAGGACCGCTCCTCTTCGGGGACGCGGGCTGGTTCCCTCCGGGCTTCGAGCCTCCGACGGGTACGGAAGACATTCGGGGTACGCACGGCGGCGATGCCAACCCGGCGCTGTGTGCGACCTGCCACGTTCACCAGTACGACGTCAACGATCAGGAAACCGGGGAGTTCATCGTCTCGGTGACCGGCCACACTTTCGAGGCCATCCCCTGCGTCGACTCGAACGGGCTCCCCACCGGCGAGGACGACTGTGACCTGGCCGACCGCAACTTCGGCGGCTGCACGGGCTCCGGCTGTCACGGCGATGAAGTGGCGGCGCGTAACGCCATGATCACGGCGGACGCCGATATCGCCGATCTCATTGCTCAGGTGGAAGGACTCTTGAGCCAGGTTCCCGATGGAGAGCTCGACAACGCGGACGGCGTCTTCACCGTCGCCGACGGTGCGGACTTCAACGTCCAGCTGGCGGAGCACCCGGGAACGTCGGTTCACAACCCGTTCCTGGCCAAGGCTCTCCTCCGCGCGTCCCGCGATGCGCTGATTGACACCTATGACCTTCCGGGACTTCGTGCCGACGGCCAGACCAGCTCGGATCGGAATCAGCTCGACGACTAGCGCTTCCGCAAGTCGCACCCGAATGGAAACGGCGACATCTCCTCACGGGGATGTCGCCGTTTTCTTGTTCTCACCTGCTCACCGCAGAGACTTCGCCGAAATTAGGCTCCGGTCTTCAGTGACGAGAGGAACGAGTCGAACTCGTCCATGTTCTCGACGACCGTGTCTCGGGGTCCGGTCAGCTTGAAGAACCAGTTCGCGTCCGGTCCTTCGACAATCGCCGCCCGCAGCATGTAGCCGTCGAACGCTTCTTTGCTGACCATCGTATTCGTGTACGTTCCTTCGACCTCGACCATCAGCGTCTTCATTCCACCGTATTCGGCTTCATTGGTGACGAGCTGATCGTGGGCGGAACTTCCATCGGCTTTCTTGAACTGGCTGGCCCAGCGCACGGCATTGGACATCGGGTCTCCGCCCTGGCCGGGTCCGAAGTAGAAAACGACGAGCTCGGCATCGCCACCCTCCCCCGGGACCTTGAACTGCGCGCGGCGCATCGAGGAGGTAGGCGTCTCCTCCGTCCAGGAAGACGGGGCCTCCCACGCCAATCCCTGCGCGCCTTTTCCTGAACCCGGTGGGGGTGGCGGAACCTGCGGGGCTCCGGTTCGGCTGTTCGACTGGCCGGACGCAACCTCACTGCCGCCGCTATCGGACTTCGCTCCCTGTTCCGTACCTCCGGAACAACCCGTCCAGACGAGGGCCAGTCCCAGGAATAGGCCTGGAGCGAGGGAACGCGGGCTCCAGGATCGGCGGGATTCGCTCATGATGGTGTGACCTCCTTGCATCGCGAATGAATCGTGACTCCACAGGTTAGTGGATGATCTCGGGTTTGAGAACGGGGTCTTTACCTCCTCGCGCTTCGCTCACCGCGGAGCAACTTCACTCTCCCAGCCCCGATTTCGAGTGGGGCAAAACCCGTTCTTACGGGCTCGATCGCTCCAATCGCGGGTCGTCCAGACGGCCTGCCTCGGCGCGCCTCCTCGGGTTGCGGGAAACAGCGCATCCCTTCTCGCTGGATCGCAAAGAGTAGCGGCCGTCCGAATCAACTTCGCCATTTAACGACGAGACGCCGAGTCATTTGCCCAGAAAGGACTTAGCGGTGGAAGGTTCTGTTTACAGGTCCCTACACTTTTCACAGGGCCTGTGCGGCCCGGTTTCGGCACCGAGTGAATCGCATCAAGGAGCACCACCGTGATCTCGTCACTCCAATCACGCATCGCGTTCGCTTTCGCGCTCGTCCTCCTCATCGGGTGCGGCAGCGATCAAACCCCCAGTTCGACTCCGGCCACCGACGCTACGGCCGACGAGTTCGTGCGCGAGAGTCTGGATCTCGATTCTTTGCGGCCGGACGTCCCCGTGGACGCACTCGCTGGAAGCGATGGCAGCGGCCCCATCTCCCTGAGCGCGCGCTCGGTCGATGGAACTCCCCTCTCGATCGTCGTTGCCGACGGTCCCCAGGGAGAACGAGGGCTTCGCGCCGTCGAGTCCGGCGCCGCTTCGGGAGGCTCGCACGCCGGAAACTACGCTGCGGGAGCCCATGAGATCCTTCTCGATTTCACACCCGTGCACGAAGATGGCGTGACCATTCTCCAGATCGTCATCCGCAGTGAGTCCGACTCCAAGGTGGAGCTTTTGGGCGCCGGGGGGGCGGAGATCGGCAGCGTCATCGTGCCGGCCAACTCCCCTTTCCTAAGCATCGACTCGTACGGGGACGTCCGCACGATCCGCGCAACTTTGGGTTCTGGAGCGACCCTCGGAGAAGTCGCCTTCGTTCCCAAGCCGAACCGTGGGCGTCGCGGGCGTGTCGTTGGCGATCGCGTCTTTCTGGATCTGAACGGCAACGGGACTCCGGACACCGATGAACCGGGCTTGACCGGAGTTCGCGTCAACTTCCTGAACGCCGGACGGGACGGACAACTCGGAACGAGCGACGACGTTACAGGCTACGCCGTCACGACCGACACCGGCCTCTACCGTCTGCGTGCCCTCCCTCCCGGAGTGAACACGATCAGCGTCGATCCGTTGACCGGACCGGACGCAACGCAGCTGGGCGGCAACGCAAGCTACCAGGTCGAGCTGGAAGCCGGCGGCTCGTTCCTCGACGCAGACTTCCACTTTGCCCAAATCCGTGAGCCGGGCTCTATCGGCGGCATCGTGTTTCACGATCTCAATGACAACGGAGTTCAGGACGGCGGTGAGTCCGGCATCGGTAACATTCTACTCTCGCTTCAAGGCGTCGGCCCCGATGCGGTTCTTGGAACCGAAGACGACATCGTCGCCACGACAACCACGAACGGCCGAGGCCAGTACCTTTTCAAGAACCTCGACGAGGGTTTCTTCATCGTCACGGTCGATTCTTCCGGCCGCCCGAACGGAACCGTCCTCGGCAGCGAGGAGAAGTACAAGCGCACCCTCGAGCAGGGCGAAGACCACGACGGCGCCAACTTCTGGTTCGTCGGCGAGAGAGAGACGATCTCGATCGGTGACGAAGTCTTCTACGATCGGAACGACAGCGGAAGCCGCGAACCCAGTGAGCCCGGCATCGAGGGCGTCACTCTCAACCTGGTCTGCGTCGGCCCTGACGGCCAGCTCGGCACGGATGACGACTACACCGACACCACCGTGTCCGACGCCGACGGCTACTACCTCTTCCAGGACATCCCGGCGGGCTTCTGCATCGTCAGCGTCGATGCATCGACCGCGCCGCCCGGAAGGAAACTCGGATGCGACGACAAGTTCAAGGTCGTGCTGCAACCCGGTGAGGAGTATCTCTACGCCGACTTCTGCTTTATCGACGCGCCCCCGGCCGGCATCGGAGATCTCGTCTACATCGATCTCAACGGCAATGGTCTGCACGACGAAGGCGAGCCCGGAGTTTCCGGGGTCGAGGTCGAGTTGACGGGACCGGGAGAGGACGGCGTCCTCGGCACACCCGACGACACCGTCTCCTTCGCAGAAACCGGCGAGGACGGGACCTACCTCTTCGGTAGCCTGCTTGCGGGCGACTACAACGTCCGGCTCGTTGTCGAGTCGACACCGCTGGATACCACTCCGGGCGACTGTCCGACCGAGCAGGAAGTAACCGTCGTCGCGGGACTGATCTACCTGGACGCCGACTTCTGCCTGACCATGATCGATTCCGAGCCCGGCGCTGTGGACGGACGGGTGTTCATCGATGGGAACGGCGACGGGATACAGGGACCGGGTGAACCCGGCATCTCGAACGTCACGATTCGGCTCGTACACGCGGGACCGGACGGAGTCTTCGGGACCGAGGATGACACGTCCGACACGACGTCGACCAGCGGAAGCGGCTTCTACTCCTTCGACGAAGTCGAGCCGGGGGACGTCCGGGTCGAAGTCGACACGAGCACCGTTCCGGAAGAACTTCAGCAGGGTGTCTGCCCGGTCACTCGCGAACTGGAAGTGACCGAAGGGTCCACCTCGAGGGCTGACTTCTGCTTCGTCGAACCGGAGCCTGAGTACGGCCGTGTCATCGGCACGGTCTTCATCGACGAGAATGACAACGGAAGCCAGGATTCAGGCGAAGCTGGAATCCCCGGCGTGACCGTCCGCCTCATCCACCCGGGTCCGGACGGTGTGGTCGGCAGTCTCGACGACTTCGTGCTTCCTACCGTCACCGACGAGAACGGGGACTACTCCTTCGAAGAGGTTCTGCCGGGCGGCGCAGTGGTCACCGTCGACCCGTCGACGATTCCCGAAGAGTTGGAAGAAGGCGTGTGTGCGCTGACCGTGCCCGTCGTCGTGGTCGCGAACGAAACGGCCGAGGCGGACTTCTGTTTCGTCGCTCCGCCCGAGCCGGCCGCCATTCGCGGCACGGTCTTCCTCGACTTCAATCGAAACGGAATCCAGGAGCCGGAGGAACGGGGGATCGGCGGCGCATCCATTCGCATCACAGGAGCCGGCCCCGACGGGATCCTGGGTACCGCCGACGACGAAGTGAAGATCAGAGTCGTCAGCGCGGACGGCAAGTACGAGGTGACCCAACTCTTCCCCGGTGACTACCGCGTCGATGTCCTGCTCGATACGGTTCCCGAAGACTTCATCGTCGGAGTCTGCCCGACGGAGGAGCAGGTATCACTCGCAGCGGGAGAGACGGCCATCGTCGACTTCTGTTTCGTCGACAAGCCGCAGCCGGGAATCGTTCGCAGCCTGGTCTTCTGTGACACGAACCAGAACGGCGTCCGCGAAGAGAACGAGCCGGGTATCGAAGGCATTCGCATCCTTCTGATCTGTGGGGGTGACGACGGCGCCTTCGACACCGAGGACGACGTCTTCGGTGAAGCGTTCAGCGGACCGGACGGCACCTTGATGTTCCCGGAGACACCGGCAGGTCCCTGTCGACTCGTCCTTGATCCGCTTACCATCCCCGAAGATAAAGAGCCCGGCCTCTGCCCCATGGAGTTCGAGTCAGATCTCACCGCCGGTGGAGATCTCATGATCGGCCCGTTCTGCCTGGTCCCGAAGATCATCGATCCTTCGGAGGTTCACGGGATGGTCTTCTGTGACGACAACGAGAACCAGGTGCAGGACGGACGCGAAACCCGCATGGCAGGTATCGACATCCTCTTGACCTCGCCTGGAGATGACGGCATCTACGGCACCTTTGACGATGTCGTCTATCTGCAGACCACCGACTGGAACGGTGAGTATCTGTTCACCAATCTTCCCGCCGACGAGTACATCGTCGCAGTGGACGAGTCGACCGTACCCCCGAGCAAGTCGCGCGCCCTCTGCTCGGTCTTCCGGGAGTTCATCCTCCTGGACAATGACGTCTACGAAGCGGACTTTTGTTTTGCCAGCTGTGGCGCGTGTCGAAACTACGTGTCGCAGCTGACCCTTCGGTACGACGGCGCCATCCCGGCCATGATCCGGGTCCGACAGAAGAACAACCAGACGGTCTTCTATGAAACGGTAGAGCCCGGCCAGGAGTTCACGTTTCACGGCACGTACCGGGGCAGCTTCGGAACCGAGGTCAAGATCAGTATCGACGAGGGTCCGTATGCGATCTTCGACACTTCGTGTGACGTGGAGGTCGGACCCGGTTTGGTCGCTGGTGACTTCGTCGTCCTGGCTGGACACAGCAAACTCGGAGGCCCGCTCTGCCGGATCGCCCCGACGCCACCTCCGACTTTGCCGTAACCGGCTCCTCCAGTCTGCTTCGGTGTCACCGATGATCGAGGAGGACAGAGCGCGGGCGGACAGACGCGGAAGACATTCCCGAATCGCATCAAAAGGAAAGGCCCCCGGATGAAATCCGGAGGCCTTTTCGGTGCGCTTTTTCTATGACCGCTTCCGGCAGAAAGGAAGCTGAGAGCAGAGAGTCGCTAGCGGTCGTTCGAAGACTAGCGGTGGACGGCCTTGATCTGTCCCCAAGAACTGTCGATCGTGGGAACGGCCACTTCCTGGTTCCCGAAGAGGAACTTGTTGATGTCGTCCTGAGCGACATCGATCGTGACGCAACAGCAGTCTTCACAGTTCGTGCACTCGTAACCGTCCTGCAGCGTTTCGCAGAGCTGGTACGTGCCGGGATCGATACCGAAGAAGCAGGCAAGTCCGTTCTCGTCGGTGAGTTCGCACATCTGGCCGCTCGGACCGTCGTAGCACATCTCCCAACCTTCGAGCAGCGGCTCGCCGCCGTCGAAGATTCCGTTGCCGTTCTCGTCATAGAACTTGACGGCACAGAGACCGGTTACTCCGCCGGCGACCAGGAACTGGCCTTCGGCGCTGGTCGTCGCGCCAGAGTCGTCAACGTAGTTGACCTGGTAGAGGTAGACACCGTCCATCACCCCTGCAGGGACGATCCACTCGAGCGTGTACTCGGTTGCCTCCGGGAAATTCAGGTCGACGATCAACGTCCCCATCGGATCGAAGACGCGGACATTGAGATTGGACGGCGTGGTGCCGTCCGTGTCGACCAGACACGAGGCTTCCATGAAGCCTCCCGGGTTCTCGACGTGATCCGGGATGGCCGGCGACCATTCGAGCTGAATGGACGGAGCAGCCATGGCTGCAACCGGAACGGCAAGGAGACCTGCGACTGCAAGGTTCAATAGAAAGGCGCGCATGTTGGGATCAACCCCCTTAGACAGGTGTCTGAGTCCGCGCTTCTTGCGAAGCCCCAAAAAGTAACCGCCGGACCGAGATGTCTAGCGGTAGATTGACTTGATGCTGCCCCAGGTCGACTTGAGAGTCGGCGTCGGGCAATCTTCATTTGTCACACCGAAGAAGACCTGCATGACGTCACCGTCAGGAAAGTCTCCAACCGTCGTGAACTGACATGGATCGTTGATCGACTCAAAGCCGTCCATCAACGTCACGCAAACTTCATACTCGCCACCCTCGAAGAGCGGAATCCAGCACGCAGCGCCGTCGACATCAGTCGTGCGGCAATCTTCATCGTTGCTGGGAGAAGTGATGCACACTTCCCATCCTTCCAGAGGGGACTCTTCCCCTTCCTGGTACTCTCCATCGCAATTGGCGTCGAAGTAAACGAAAGCACAGATGCCGGGCGTGGCAAAAGCCGGACCTGTGGCCGAAGCGACCAGCGCCAGGGCTGCCAGCAAGCCAAAGGCTCTCTTCATTCGAGGGACACTCCATTCCAAATTGTTGGCGGGGGCGGGGCGTCGGACGAACCCCTGCATCCCGACCCATCCACGTTTCCGTCCGCAGTTTTGGAAAGCGAGGAGAGCTTAGCATCAATCAAAAAGGGCTAAAAGTAGGAAAGTGGAAGGAATTCGTTAACTAGCACGGCGTGCCGCCATACCTCAAGGAAGCCCAACGTAAATTCACCCCGCTGTCCCAATCTCACAATCCCATGCTCGACAATATCTTACATCATTCTCAAGGTTGCCGAAAGGACCCGCCTGCGTCTCCAGCCCCACCGAAAACGCGGAAGCGACAAAATCAGAAAATTTTCTCAGTGAGTTGAGGCTGCCTAATTCCGGCCGTTCGCCCCGCCCAATCTGCGGCCGGACAGCAACGAGGAAGATCGGCGCACAAGGTTCGGCGCGTTAACCGACCCCGGTTCGGTTGGAGTCAGATCAAGTCGTCCTGTCGATTGTCGTGGGGAAAAAACTGGAGGCGCCACCCGGATTCGAACCGGGGAATAACGGTTTTGCAGACCGTTGCCTTACCACTTGGCCATGGCGCCTCCACGACGCAAAACCTGGCGGTCGGCACAGCAGAGGAGGGCCCTGAGGCAAAAAAAATGGAGCGGGAGACGGGATTTGAACCCGCGACGTCCACCTTGGCAAGGTGGAGCTCTACCACTGAGCTACTCCCGCACCAAAACCTTCCGAGTCCCTGGCCCGCTTAGCGTTCCAAGGACAGAGCCCAGACTTTAGAGAAAGCATTTGGGCTTGTCAACGTACAAACCCTGTCCACCTCGTCCCGCCCACCCAATGCCATCTCTCCGGATCGACCCCCCGGCCCCGCCGGATCGATCGAATTCCCATAGTCCTCGCCATGCGCAGCGCCTATCCTCGCGGCATTGGCCGCAAGTGGCCGATTGGAAAGGGTTTGGCCCCATCTCCGCCCGGCTTCGAAACGTCGCATGGTGAAGGGTTCGGCATGACGCTACGGGTTCTCAAATACGGCGGCACTTCCGTCGAAACACCGACGCATATTCTTGCGGTCGCCCGGCAGATCCTGCACTACCGGGAACGAGGGGACCGGGTCATCGTCGTGGTCTCGGCCATGGGCCAGTTCACCGATGAACTTGTCCACCTGGCCCACCGCGTCAGCCGAACGCCGCCCCGCCGCGAGCTGGACATGCTTCTGACGGCCGGGGAACGGATCTCCATGTCCTTGCTCGCCATGGCCCTGGGCTCGCTGGGTTGCCCGGCCATCTCCTTCACGGGCTCACAGAGCGGGATTGTGACGGACAACCGGCACGCCGATGCGCGCGTCTTCTCGGTCCGGCCGTTTCGAATCGAGGAAGAGCTGGAAAAGGGAAAGGTCGTCATCGTCGCCGGGTTTCAGGGCGTCTCCCCGGAGAAGGAAGTCACGACCCTAGGACGGGGTGGCAGCGACACGACGGCGGTGGCCCTGGCGATTGCCTTTGGCGCTGACGAAGGTGAGATCTGCACGGACGTCGACGGCATCTGGACCGGCGACCCTCGGGTCGTCCCGCATGCCCAGCGCTTGGAAACCATCGACTACGATCCGATGATCGCCCTCTCCCACTTCGGTGGGCGCGTTCTCTATCGTCGCGCCGTCCGTTTGGCCCGACGTTTCGGACTCCCACTTTCGATCCGTTCGTCTCTACGTCCGGGCGCCGGCACCCGCGTCCCCAAAGTGCTGACCACTCGCGTTCCCTTTACAGAGGAAAGCTGCCCCATGGAAACGAATCGTATCCTCGCCATCGCCCTGGAGTCCCCGGTTTGTCGCATCCGCGTGACCTTGCCCGACGCGGGGTCGACCTCCGTTGCCGATAGAGTGAACGCGCCCGACGGGACTTCGCTTCTCTTCTACGGCGCACGCAACGAAGCCGGCGAACGCGAGTGTTGTTGGATTCTTCCGACGTCGGCCCCTATCGATACCTGGCTCGATCCAGCCAACTGGCCCGAAGGATCCTTACCGAGAGTCGACCGCGACCTGGCTCTCGTTTCTCTGATCGGTGAAGGAGCCCATCTGCAGGTCGAAACAATTCTGCGAGCGGAGGAACTCTTGCACGAGGCCGGAGTGAAGGTGGAGAGCAGCCAGACCGGCGCCCACTCGCTGAGCTTTCTCATTGATGAGGCGTCCGGTGAAACGGCCAGCCGCCTACTTCACGACCATTTCATCGCCACGCTCGACCCTGCGACGTAGTCCCGATTCGAGCGCGTGAGGCTGTTTCCACAGCCACCGAGCGAACAAGGTAGTTCTGCGGTCGAGAGGTGCGATCAAGCCTTCGGACTGGAAAGTGCGCGCTCGTAAGACGCCATAGCCTGCCCACCCGTCCTCGCCCAGGAAACATCGATCTGCTGCAGCCGCGAGACGAGTTTCTTCCAGGCTGACTTGTGTTCGTAGACTTCCAGTCCGCGTCGAACGGCACTGAGAAGATCGCCCCCGTTGTAGCCCTTGAAGACGAAGCCTTCACCTTTCGCAGTTTCCAACTGATACGGATTCACCGCATCGAGGAGAGCTCCGGTGTGGTGACAGATGGGCACCGTTCCATAGTGCATGCTACGCAGCGCAAACTGGGCCGTGGGTTCATGCCGGGCAGCCAGGAGAACGAAGTCGGCCCCTGCCAACTGCAGTCGGAACTGCGGCTCGGAGGCGTCCTTGACGTAGGCCACCTGATCAGGCGCCTTGGCCGCCAGGCCCTTGGCCCAACTGTCCCAGGCCTGCACGTCCGAAACGCTGCGGCCGAAGAGCGCGAGCTTGAGGCGCTCACCGAGCAGGTCACCGACCACTCCACTCAGAAGTTCCCAGCCGTCGTCGGCGACCAAGTCTCCGTCCATGGTTACGAGCGGGACGTCCGGTTCGATGGGAAGATGCAAGCTTTCCAGAAGCCGAATCTTGTCGTTGCCGCGCTGAACATGATCGTTTGGTCCAAAGCGGAATGGAAGTAACTCATCTCCGAGGGGATTCCATCGAGAGGTGTCGATTCCCCACATGATCGGATCGATTCGGCCGTGAGCCTGGGCCAAAATGGACTCGAGGCCAAAACCCTTGCCGTCCTGCTGCAGTTGTTCGGCGTACCGACGACCGGCAACGGTCACCCGATCCGAAGTCACGAGTGCGGCGCGTACGAAGCTGAACTCGTTCCCCATCCGCAGAGCAGACTTCACGTCCTCGATCGCGCCGACCTCTCCCAGCAGATCGACGGGGGACGTCTCGAAGATGCAAAGATCGGTCGGCTCATGAAGGCCGAAGACGGTGCGCGTTTCGCGCATCTCGTCACTCAGAGAGTAGTCCTCACGCAAGAGCAGAGAGATCGGCGCACCCAACCCGTCCTGGATGTGAAAGACGTGCGGGCGCCACCCCAATCGCGGTAGCGCCGCGAGGACGGCCTTCGAAAAGAAGACGGCGGCGCGAGGATCCCGCGCGAGTTGGTCCGCGGGCTTTCCGTCGATCACCTCACCGTCGACAGCAACGATGCGGGTCGGACTGCCCTCCAACGTCAACATGCGAACGCGGGCCGGGCCAAAACCTTCGACGTCGAACCCGATTGCGTGCCCAATTCGAAGTCCGGGGAACTTCCGCCAGCGCTCTCCGCCGGGGAGGAAGACAACGGCCTGATGGCCGCGCAGCGCGGTCTCCTTGGCAAGCGCGTCGACATAGGCCGCCACTTCCGAAACCTGGAAGAACGGTCTCATCTCGCTGGAGACGAATGCGATCTCGAGAGGCTGTTGCACGATTGAATACCTTTCACCCACCGAGCACGGCGAGACAGAGTCAACCGGCCGTCCCAAGGGAAAACGGACCTAACCCATCTCCATGTGGATCGGCGAACCGGGTGCGGATCTGTAGATTTCTCGGCCTAGGCCGATCAGAGAGCGGGGCGAAGTCGGGCGGCGGCATCCTCCGGGCTCACAGCGTTGATGTAGAACCCAGTACCCCATTCGAAGCCCGCGACGCGGGAAAGTTTCGGCATGACCTCGAGTTTCCAATGAAAGAGTGGCCGGGGTCCGGGCTCGTTGATCGGAGCCGTATGGAGAACGAAGTTGTATGGAGGATCTTCCAGCACGTTACGGAAGGCCCGTAGGGCTCGACCCAATACGCGTGAGAAATCCGCCAGCAGTTCATCCGAAGCGTCCTCAAAGGCCGCCGCGTGCCGGGTTGGAACCACCCAGGTCTCGAAAGGAAATCGTGCGGCGAAGGGTTGGAACACGACGAACTCGGAAGACTCGAAGAGAATCCGGCTTCCTTCGTCTCGTTCCTGTTTCACGATCTGACAAAGGACACAGGCGCCGTTGGCTCGCTCGTGAATCGCGAATCCGGCCAACGCCTCGTCCAAACGTCTGGGAACGGTCGGCGTCGCGATCAACTGAGAGTGGCCGTGATCCAAGGTGGCGCCAGCTTCGAATCCGCGGTTCTTGAAAACCTGGATGTACCGAAAACGCCGGTCCCCCGTCAGGTCGAGAATGCGTTCGCGCGCTGCTCTGAAGACTCCGGTCCGCGCATCGTCGGAAAGAGTCGCCAGTTCGTCATCGTGTCGCGGTGACTCGATCAGAACTTCGTGCGCCCCGATGCCGCGCATCGAGTGATAAATCCCGGAACTCGACGGATCCAGATCCCCTTCGATCTGAAGCGCGGGATACTTGTTGGAAACGACACGGACCGTCCAACCCGGCCCGTCGGCGGGCAAACCTTCCGCTCTCTCGGCATAGACCTCGGGCGGAGTTTCCGATTCGTTGCCCTCGCAGAAGGGACACGAATCCTTCTTGGAGTTCACGTTGACGGAACTCGACTCGTAGTCCTGCGGACGGCTTCCGCGATCCGGGGCGATGATGACCCAACGACCGGAAATCGGATCACGACGAAGCTCAGACAATGGAGAGTCCCCAGCCTTCGAACCTACGCAGAACCAGATCGATTCGCGTGGCTGTCAAAGAAGCGCTGACGAGCGAGCGCACTGTTTTGGAACGCGTCGGACAATGCCGCTTCGTAAGGCTCGCTCCATGGGACTCTACGACGACCCAGGACGATTTCCGCGACGGAAAGAAACTTGTCCAGCCGGTACTCGACGGCAGACTCTCCCGTCCCCCAGAGGAAGTCCGCAACGTACCGATCCGGCACCGCCGGTTCCCCAAAGACATTGACGCCCATACCTAGAACGGTGCCGGTATTCAGAAGGCAACCAATCCGGGTCTTGGTGTGGTCCCCGAAGAACGTTCCGATCTTGTTCGACCCCGACTTGACGAGCCGTCCGTCGACCTCCAACGAGATCTCACCGTAGTTGTTCTTGAGATCGCTCGTCGTGGTCATCGCGCCCAGGTTGACCCACTCCCCGAGATAGCTGTGCCCCACGAACCCGTCGTGCGCCTTGTTCGAGTAACCGAGAAAGACGCTCGTCTCCACCTCTCCGCGCACTCGGGTCACCGAGCCGAACGACGAGCCGTCCCCGATCGGACCGCCCAGAAAGAGACACCGGTCTTCGGCGAACATCGGTCCTTTGAGAATGGCGCCGCTGTGAACCTCACAGTTCGCGCCCAAAACGATGGCACCATCCCGAGCGTCGAGTATTGCGCCGTGATCGATGCGCGCCGACGGGTGAACCCAGATGTTGTCCGGTCTGTATGCGAATCCGTCCTGCACACCACCCGAGGCACCCGGGATCCTCGAGGCACCTGGGGCACCCGAGGCACCCGAGGCACCCGAGGCACCCGAGGCACCCGACGCTCCTGCTGCACCTGACACCCCCAGACCGCGCAGATGTCGCTCCAGGTCCGCGGGAAGAAGAGTTGCCTGCAGCCGAACAAGATCTCCCAGTCCGCCCAACCATTGTCCGGAAGTCAGGTCCAAGGAGCTCGGCGCATCTTTCATCCAGGATGCAACGTCGGCCTCATTTCCCGTCTCCCCGCGCCCCGGAAACCCGGCATCTCCGTCCAGCGCCGTCCGCCGAGCCACGACCGTTCCATGGAAGCCGGCCGCGCCTCCGGGCGGGAGTGAGCGAAGCTGTTCGATGGCGACGTCATCCGGAAGGAACCGGTCCCGTACCCAAACGACATCCCCGGAGAGTTCAAGACTTCCGACGTTGGACCAAGCCACACGTCCCGGTTTGAGTTTGCTGATCGCATCGCGACAAACGACCTGCAACGGATCCGCCCCAACCAGACGACGCCAACGCGCCTCTCCGCGTTCCGTTCCGAGCAGAAGCTCGGAGGCCGGACGCATCCAGGTCAACGGGCGCAGATCCGAATGAGTGGAGTCCTCGCAGAGGATCCAGGTCGTCATCGGGAGTCCCCTCTTCCCGGAACGCGAACGACGCGAGCATCGGCGTAACCCAACGCAACCGCACGCCGCCGGAGCTCTTCCGCCCCTTCCTCGGTCGTGACCGCTCCAACCCGCAACTTGTAGAGCTGGTCTTCGAAGTCGAGCCGCACTTTCTCTTCGAAAAGACCGGAAGCCCGGGTCTTCCAGTCGTCCGCCAGGTCTCGTGAAGTTGCGACCAGCAGCTGCACAGTGAAGAACATTCCCTGCGGCAGTACCGGCGGAGGATCCACCGCATCCGACCTCGCGGTTCGAGCTCCCTCAGGGTTTGCTTCCGAGGATTCGCGGCGACGCGTGATAGAAGAGTTGGAGTCTTCGCCCGCCACGACGCGACCCGCTGCGTCCCGCATATCTTCGCTGTCACCCGACCGCCCCGCCGAGCCGCCGCGGGTTGCCGAGCCCGAACTCGAGGCGCCCAAACTCGATTCGCCAGATCTCGACGCGCCCGATCTCGATTCTCCAGATCTCGTCGCGCCCGAGCGATCGCTCCCCGCTGGTCCCTCGGCGACGGCAAACTCATAGTCGGGAAAGGCCGAAGGAGCTCCCCAGTCCGGTTCGTTCTCCTCGGATGGAAGCGGCCGGTCCGTTCCCGGCAGCGGATCATCGGTCACTTGGGGGACCGAAGGCTTCAGGCTCGCCGACGGCGCGCAAGCCGAAAGAACGAGTGCCAGGAGCAGGAAAGAAATGCCAAAGCTGACGCGACAGGCGCCACGGTGGCCAGAGCCCCCGCTGATGTCCCAAGAACCCACGAAACCGTCCTCCGAATCTTCGCCGCGCCCCGTCGCCCCCTATTCTAGAGGAACCGCACCGGCCGTGTTCAAAACCTCTCCGGCCACTCCTCGCGACCCTTTTCGACGATGCGGCGAATCTCCTGCAGACGATCCTTCGGACAAACCAGCGTGGCATCTCCGACCCGAACCACGACCAGCCCTTCGACACCCAGAATCGCGGTCGTCCCGCCGTCCGCGGACAGGACGATGTTGTCCCGAGAGTCGACGGCAAGGACGTCACCCTGGATCCGATTGCCGGCAGAGTCCGAGTCGGCAAAATCTCCCCAGGAAAGCCAGCCCCCGAGGTCGTCCCAGGCAAACCCAGCCTCAACCACGGCAACCCGTTCGCTCTTCTCCATGATGGCGCGGTCAATCGGGGACGAAGGCGCATCATGGAAGAAGGGATCCCAGATTCTCGAATCCGTGGGCGAAAGAGCCGACCCACCCTCCGTCCCGTACGAAGAGACACTTGGCGCCGCCGGGTCGGTGGGCTCGGTGGGCTCCACGGACTCGAACGCCGACTGGGCCCGTTCCACCAGAGCAAACAACTCCGGAGCGTGCGTTCTCACTTCGTCAAGCATCGCCTGCGCGGAGAAGAGAAAGATCCCCGCGTTCCAGTAGAATCCGCCCGCCGCTTGATACTCCCGCGCTTTCGCCTCGTCAGGTTTTTCATGGAAGCGCGAGACCTCGAAAGCTCCAGGAAACAATGCGTTCCCGCGCTCGATGTATCCGTAACCCGTCTCGGGTCGCGTGACCTCGATTCCAAAGGTCACCAACCGACCCGTCTCGTCGACGATCCGCTCCGCCAGGCGAGCCGACTCCCAAAACGCTTCGGAGTCCGGAACGTGATGGTCGGCGGAAAGAACCAGCACCCGCCGGTCCTCCTCGCCCATCCGACGAGCCTCTTCGAGAACCGCCACCGTCGCCGCCACGACCGCCGGCGCCGTATTCCTACCCACCGGCTCCCAAACCCATCGACTACGGTCAACCCCCGGAGCCTCCGGAACCAGAACCTCTTCCTGATCCTGCCCCGCCACCGCCCAAACCCCACGCCCCGGATCCCCATGCAGCGCCCGCCGCACAGTAGCCCGCAGCAAACTCTCATCCCCAACCAACCGCAGGACCTGCTTCGGCCGCGAGTTCCGACTCAAAGGCCAGAACCGCACCCCCCGCCCCCCAGCCAAAATGACAACATCCGTCCGCATCCCCCCATTCTCCCGCCCCCCCACGAAAGGTCAACCCTTGTGGCCGGAAGATTGCGGACGGAATCAATCCAAGGGTCTCAGCACGATTGACGTTACAGCGACGATCCGCCGTCACCCGTCGCCACCCCCAATCCGCCCCCCCAGGACACTCTGACGTCACCGGTTACAAGCCTCGCGTCCCCAATCTTCCGTCCACAACCCCCATCCCCCAAGCCGAGCCGCCAATCCCCCATGCGGAGCCGGCGAAGCCGGCAATCGCAAAGGCAAACCCCTTCCCCCACGCGGAGCCGGCAAAGCCGGCAATCGCAAAGGCAAACCCCATCCCCGCGTACGCCTGGAAGAGGCCGAGCCGAGGGCCCGGAGTCGGAGGTGAGGGGGTGCGATAAACGGACTTTGGGAGCCGCCGCCAAACTCAGACAGGAATTCCGCGCCCAGACCCACCCGGCGGCGACCCATGAAGTGCATCGCACCCCCTCACCTCCGACTCCGGGCCCGAACACGGTCGAACCGGCCTACCCGAGATGACGATCCTTCACTAGGGTGAGCTTCGGCCGAGCCTCCTCATCCGGCGGCGCCGCCTCCTTGTTCGGCTTCCCGGCAAAGAGATCGAGGTACACCGCCTCGGTCGCCTCCACGATCCGACTCCAGGAGTAGTGCGCCTCCGCATGCCGCTGGCAGGCCTCGGCCACGCGTCCCACCCGATGGGGGTCATCGATGAGTTCGCGCAGCTTCGCTTCGAGATCGTCGACGTCGCGCGTGCGGTGACTGACGGCGCAGTCGGCCACGACTTCGAGATTCTCGGGGATGTCGCTGACCAGGACGCACTTTCCGTGCGAGATGGCTTCGATCAGCGAAATGGAGAGTCCTTCCAGAACGGAAGGCTGAGCCACCATGTAGGCGTTCGTCCACAGTTCGTCGAGGAGATCGCCGTAGACGTAGCCGAGCATGTGGATGCGTTCGTCGTTTCCGCGAATGCGCATCAACGAATCGACGTAACCGTCACTGAAGCTCGACCCGCCGGCCATGACGAGATGGACGTTGGGATCCTCGATGCGGGTGAAGGCTTCCATCAGATAGTGGCAGCCCTTCTCCGGAACGAGACGACCGACGAACAGGATGTAGCGGTTCTTGTCCAGCCCGAAGCGCTTGATCTTGTTCGGTGGACGATGGACGCCGGGGTTGGCGCCGTTGGGAATCATCACCGTTTCGGTGTTGTACTTCTTGTCGAAGTATTCCTTCAGTGTCTGCGAAACGACGATCGTCTTGTTGGGAAAACGGACCGCAGGGTTCTCACAAAGACGAAGGAACCAAGTTGCGAACTTGCCCCACTTCCCGCGCTCCCAGTCCAGCCCGTGCACGGTGACGACGGTCTTCGCGCCTGCGATGCGTGGGACGGTGGCGAAGACGGCAGGACCCAAAGCGTGGTAGTGGACGACGTCGTACCGGCGCGCCAAAGCATCCAAAGTGGAAAAGGCGCAGTGGGAGATGGCGTCGAGGTGCTTCGTGTTCAGACTGGGAAGACGATGAGTGTGTACTCCGCGAAAGTCGCCGGTGTGGCGTGAGTAGTGAACGCGCGAATAGACGTCGACCTCATGCCCCCGCTCCACCAGTCGGGTCGCGATCTCTTCGACGTGGCGTTCGATACCCCCGTAGGTTGCGGGAATACCTTTCTGCCCGATCATGGCAATTCTCAAGCGGAAACCTCCGCGTAGATGGAGAGCAGGCGCTCGAGATGTGCGTCCACGGCGTAGTCCTCTTCGATGCGCTGGCGGGCGTTCTTTCCCATAGCCACGAGATCGGCATCCGAACTGGTCATCCAAAGGAGCGCCTCCCGCAGCGAGTCGGGATCGGCACTGGTGTGGAGACGTCCGGTCACGCCATTCTCGACCATCTCGGGAATGCCACCGATGCGGGCCCCAACCACGGGGGTCCCGAGAGCGAAAGGTTCGAGCACGGCGAACGGCAGGTTTTCGTACCACTCTGAGGGTACCACGGCGAAGGCCGCCGACCGAATGGTCTCGTGGAGTTCCTCTCCCGACTGAAAACCGAGGAATTTGACCCGATCCGGACAGGTTTTTTGGACCTTTTCCTCCAATCGGGCCCGAATCGGCCCCTCTCCGAGGATGCGAAGCTCGAGACCGTTGGACGGCATCCCGGCCATCGCTTCGATCAGGGTCTCGATCCCCTTTTCGCGGGACAGGCGCCCGACGTAAACGCAGTACTCCCCAACCGCTTCCGGAGTCGGCCGGTAGAGGTGCGACTGCACGAGATACGGCAGGTGAACGAGCTTGTCGCGGGGAATCCCGAATTCGGCCACCTTCTCCATCATGAAGCGACTGGGGCAAAGGAACCGGCTGATCCGACCGTAGGTCCCCTTGGCGCCGTGGAAGTAGGCTTCGATCATTCCGACGGCCGAGGCTGCCCGGCTCTCGAGCAGACAACGATGGGCCACGGCCTGGTAGTAGTGGCCGCCCTTGCACCGCTCGCAGATCTGCCCTTCGGTCATGCAAAGGTAAGCCGGACACACCAGCTTGTAGTCGTGCAGCGTCTGAACGACGGGAACTCCGACATCAACGAATCCGTCTATGACCGAAGGCGAAAGCTGGTGATAGATGTTGTGCATGTGCGCGACCTGGACCCCGGACCGCGCCATCTCCAGTGCGTGCTTCTTCGCTTCGCCGTTGTAGATGACGCGCAACGACTGACGCACCTTTTGCCAAGGTCCCATCGCCCCCCGGTAGTCGACCTCTTCGACGAAGCGATCTCCGTCGATCGGCGACTCGTTACGCTCGTGAGCCATGGCCAGGTGCCGGACTTCGTGGCCGCATTCCCGCAATGCCTGAGAAACGTCGAGGTAGTACCGTTCCGCTCCGCCTTTGAGGTAGTGGTACTTGTTGACTTGGGCCACCTGCAACTTCATCGCTCCTCGTCAGGCCGCATCACGCGGCAAATCCTTCGGAAGTCCACCCAACGCCTCGCCGTAGACTTCCCACGTTCGTTCCGTCATACGAAGAGCTGTGAAGTTGGCGTCATAACTTCGCCCACCGTTGTCGCCCCACTCACGCAACCGATTCGGGTCGGACGTCATCTCGTCCAAGGTTCGACTGAGCGCGGGGACATCCGCCGCGGGGACGAGCCGACCCGTCACGCCATCCTCGACCAGCTCCGGAACTCCGTAGATGGCCGTCGCCAAAACCGGCACTCGACCGGCCATAGCTTCGAGGATGGTCAGCGGCTGTGTTTCGATGAGGGACGGAAGGACGAACAGGTCAAAGGCCTGGGAGACGCTGGCCGCGTCCTCGAGCTGCCCGGTGAAGACGACATCCACATCGGCACTCGCCGCACGTGAGCGAAGTGCCTCTGCCTCCTCTCCTTCACCGACAAAAACGAGAAGAGGTTGACGCTCGCGCGGCAGGAGTGCGACCGCATCGATCAGAAAGTGATGACCTTTGCGCTCTGTCAGACGAGCCACCGTTCCGACGATCGTTCTCCCGGTGGAGTTCGACCACGAAGATCGAAGTGTCGACCGCTCGCCCTCGGAAAGAATCCTCGGAGGCTCGACTCCGTTCGGCAAACACACGACCTTGCCCGACGAAACTCCGTGGCGACGAACGAGAAGATCACGATTCGACTCGGCGATGGCGATCGCCCGATCGATCCAGTGCGAGAAGAACACTTTGATCGGGTACTTCTTGTACTTCCGATCGATCATGGGCAGATGCTCCGTCGTAACGACCGCATCGTAGCCCGCGCGTTTGGCTGCCCAGGCCACGGAGGATACTCCGGCGTCGTAGCTGCTCGGTAGGTTGACATGAAGGAGGTCACCCGGACACTCGCGGAAGAGCGAGACGAGTGGGGAAAGCTTCTTGTACCAGTCGAACCCGGGCCGCTCGGCCCGAACGACAGGGACGCCTATCGCCCGATACTCCTCAGCCAATCGATCGGCGCCCGAGGCCGTCTCCACGATGGCCCGGACCTCGACTGCAGACGAACGGAGATACTTGGCCAAGACACTGAGGTAGCGTTCCGCGCCACCGTAGTAGGGCGCGTCTGAATAGAGGGTAACGCGTGTCATGGGCGTTCCCCCACCGCCGCCTCGGCAGCCGGCGCGGCCAGTTGCCAGACCTCGGCACCAACCAACTGACGCTCGTCGATGAGATCAAACTCGTCGCGTAGGTACTGACGCCACTCTCCGGTCGGATCGAGCCAATGATCCCGAAGATAGAGTACGAAGGTTTCGTCCGCCGCGGACCAGGACTCGACGAACTTGGCGTGGCGTTCATCCTCCGACAAGTGGGCCCACCGAAACTGGTACTCGACATCGATGCCGTCGATGCCGCCGCGGAACCCCTTCCAGTAAAAGTGCTGCAACGGCTCATCCGTTCCCACGACGAAGATGAAGTCGCCGTCGTCCGCGTGCTCTTTCAGAAAGGCGGTGGCTCCGCGGGCATCGTCCTTCGCGTAGCGGGGATCGTGATAGTGCTGAATGAGACTTAGAACCAACGGAGCGGCAACGGCTGTGCCCAGGAGGACACCGGACCTGCGCCCACCCATGGCTACACCTTGCGCGACCAGAAGGACGTAGGCCGGGAACGCCGCAGACGCGTAACGAGGATTGAAAGCTTTTAGGTTGAGCAGTGCGACACCGTAGGTCACGAAGACGGGTACGATACTCAGCCACAGCCATGCGCGCGCCGCCTCTCCCCCGCGCCACAGCCCCCAAGCACCCCGGATGGCGGAAATGCCGAAAGCAACCGCGGCCAACGCAATCCAGGGGATGTGTTCACGAACGACACCGAGGTCCATCTTCTGCGAGAGTCCTTTGAGTTCACGCAGGCTTGGCCCGAAGGAGTACCCCGTGCTGTAGACGTAGTACGTGTAAGGAATGCCCCAGACCGGCGCGGTCGTCTCCCCACGAACGAGTTCGGCCCGTCCCATGTTGGTCGCCTGCTGCGCGTCGGTCCGTCCGACGTTGGTCAGCCAGAACACATAGATCCACGGCGTGAGCAGGACCAGACTCACAACCCACGAAATGATGAGCGGCCGCCACTGCCGGAGCCCCGCCCGCCCGCGAAGCAGCTGGGTCCAGCCGTGGGACATGAGCGTAAAGAGATGCGCGAGGTTGCAGAGAAAGCCGGCCGTGTTGGCGACTCCGTAGCTCCAGATCCGACGCCCGGAGTTCTCGATCATACGTGTCATCACCCCCGTCGAGAGAATGACGAAGAGCATGAGAAAAACGTAGTTCCGCACTTCTTGGGAGTACCAGATGTGAAAGGGATGAAACGCGAGGAGTGCGCAGGCGATCCACGTCGTCCGCGGCTTTCTCAGCGGTCGAAGAGCCCAGTAGAGCGCGGGGATGGAAGCCGCACCGGCCAGCGCGGACAGGCTTCGCATCGCCGTTTCACTCGTTCCAAAGAGAGCGCACCAGTAGTGGAGGGTGACGGCATGGAGCGCGCCGTGAACATTCCAGAAGAAGCGGTCCCAACCGTATGCCGCGTACTTGATGGTGGCGGCCTCGTCGACCCAGATCGAGGGTTCGCCGATCCGGTAAAAACGAAGGGCCAGCCCCACCGCCGTGAGGAGAAGAAGAAACTGGCCGCTTCGATCGAGCCGCCAGAGAGGTTTCGTCATCAATACGCGCCTTCGCCCGATATCACCGCTGGGATCGTACGAAGAAGGATCTTGATGTCGCTCGAGAACGTGCGGTGGTGATCGATGTACTCCATGTCGAGACGCATCCACTCGTCAAAGCCGATTCGACAACGACCGCTGATCTGCCAAAGGCAGGTAATCCCCGGTCGTACGGAAAGGCGGCGACGCTGCCACGGCTCGTACTTCTCGACTTCGCTGGCGATGGGCGGACGCGGTCCGACCAGGGTCATATCGCCGATGAGTACGTTCCAGAACTGAGGCAACTCGTCCAGGCTCGTCCGTCTGAGGATTCGTCCGACACGAGTGATGCGGGGATCATTCTCGATCTTGAAGACCGGCCCGTCCACCTCGTTCAGGTTCTGAAGATTGTCCCGACAGGAGTCGGCCGCCGGAATCATGCTACGGAACTTGATGAAGCGGAATCCCCGCCCGGTCTTTCCCACTCGTTCCGAACAATAGAAAATGGGTCCGCCATCCTCGAGCTTGATCATGATCATGAGGGCGAGGAAAACAGGCGAAAGCACGAGCATGCCGAAGAGCGCACCCGTCACGTCGAGAGCGCGCTTCCCGTACTTCTGATAGAGGGTCTTGTCGGCAGTGGCCGGTATGGCGCCTTCCCAAGCTCGCGCCATGGAAGGCGCACCTTCCCCGGCGGAAGGTGGAGGCGGCGGTGTCGCCGTCGGCGGCGCTACCGTCGTCACTCCGTCGCTCGAACGTGGATGCAGCGACGCATGTGGTGTGGAGCCGTTATCCAACATAGATGCTGTGATTCGTTCCTCGAGACCACTCGTAGAACGGCAAACTGCGGGGAGACCCCGGAGGGAAACACCGGGGCTGGAGATCCCCGGGACGCAGAACGTCTTTGCTTTCCGGCCAATTGGTCACGATGGCCTCCTGAGCGCTGAACTCAAGCGGGTTCACAAAAGTCCGGCCGCCGGGTGCCTCCTCAGAAACCCGCACGTCCTGACCCTGAGTCTTACAACGATGTCGTGTGACCCGCGAAGCTAGTCGCGGAATGCCCAGTACCAATGGCTGATACGCTTCCCTCCAAAGGGGTCTCCCGGTCGCCCATTAGGACGACCCGTACTTCTCACGAGTTTCCAGGATATCCGATTCCTTTTTCTAATGTCAAGTAATGCCATCGTTTGGCGCGTTTTTGTCCACTGTTTCAATCCGACGATGGAGGGTCCCAAAGCGAAGGCCGACGCCGTTTCTCCGGGGGCGATTCGTCCTCTTCCCGTCCCTCTGTCCCACCGGCCGCACCGCCCCGCAGCCAGTGGCCGGATTCCGGCGTGGGACGTCTCTTCTGTCCGTCGGGCAGCACATCCGGAAGCCCAACGGCCCGAGCCACAAAGCCGTCCCCGCCAACAACCCTGGCCGCGGCATCAACCGGCGGATCGAGAACGTCGATATCTTCTGATTCGTCGGTCTGCCCGGCTTTCTGTTGCTGCCAGTAGCGCCAGGAAATGGCGGCCAAGGCGAAGAGAATCCACATCAGGTAGAGATAGACGTTGCCCCGCTGGTGGCTGGCTCGCAGCTGGGCCATCGCGAACATGACGACCTGGATGTGGGCCAGGGCCATCACGGCCTTCCCGAAGGGCGCCGTCCGGAAGTCGACCTGAAAGCCGGGAAACGTCTTCCAGAGGAGTTTCCCCAGAATCCACAGCCAGGACATGAGCCCGAAGACTCCGGTCGAGTAGAGGTAGAAGAGGTAGGCGGAGTGAGGCCAGACCAGCTTGCTCTCGCCGACTCCCCCCAGCTGATAGTACGGACCGTGTCCGATCCAAGGGTGCTCCGGGATTCGCCGCAGAACCTGAGTCCAGGCATGGACTCGGGTGTCCGGAATCCCCCGCTCGATCTGCGTCCCGGCCAACCGGGCGATGAGCCGGATCCTTCCCGGCTCCTGACCGACCACCCAGCGGTAGGTGAGAAAGATCGTGGCCACGATCGGGGCACTGATGAGCAGCTTCGTCCAGTCGACCTGCCGCCGGGCCAGGAACAGGAAGTACGCCCCGCCGATGGCCCAGGTCAGCGCCCCCCCTCGGTTGACCGTCATTGAGATGACCACCAGTCCGATGGCGGCCAGTCCGTAGTAGACGACCTTGAGTAACGTTCCCCGCGACCGCATCCCCATGAAGACCTGCAGGTAGAACATGATCGCGCTGAAGTCGGCGAGGAGAGCGTGGTACCCGAAGATCCCGCCAACACGCTCGGCACTCGTAATCGTCTGACCGCCCCGGTAGAGAAACCACTCCGGAACGACCTTGTAGTTGAAGAAGTACTCGACGAGAGCGGAGAAGTAGGCGAACCCGGAAACGAGGCACAGCACCTGAAGCACGCGCCAGATCTGCTCTCTTGTCCGGATGGCGTTGTAGAGCAACCAGTACAGAGCCGCGCCCGAAGCCATGTAGACGAAAATGGGAATGCCTTTTTGGAGCGCGACGGGATCCGTGACGTTGACGAAGGAAAGAAGGTGAATTCCCAGGTAGGCCCAGATGGCCCAGTCCACGGGAGAGCGTTCGGGTTTCGGAACCCGTCCCAGAACGATCAGAGTCGACCACGCGGTCAGAAGCAAACCAATGAGTAGAACGTTGGTGTCGCTGACGAACACGAACGTCGGGACGGTGAAGACGAGAACGAAGAGCGTCACCGCGGACGGGAAGGGCAGCCGAATGACCGTGATGACAGCGACGACGCCGAAGAGCAGCTTCAGGTAGCGCGGATTGAGCTGGACGAACTGGCTCGTGATGATGGTCCCGAAGAGCACACAGATCGGGACAAGAATCCAGGCGGAGAGAGCGACTTCCTGGAGCGGCCGACTGTAGACCCGCCGCCGGCCCCTGAGGGTTGGACGGCGATTCGAGTCTCGATTGTCCGTCGCCGTATCGGCCAAGCCCTACTCCTCCTACCTCTCGGTATCGGCTGCCGGACCGCCCGTCTCCAAGTCTGTGATCTGCCGAAAGCTCATGTGCTGACCCAGGAAGAAGAACAAGCCGACGATCGTCACAGGGAACCACTGGCTCGCGTGGTAGATCAGCGTAAAGCTGAGGGCAAGCGAGGGGTCGATCCCAAACTGGGTCAGAGCGAGCTTGCCCGCATACTGCAAGGGTCCGATGAACCCGGGGCCGGAGGGCACCATCGTGCCGATGGCCATGATGACCAGCGTGATGACTCCCGCCTTCGGGGGCAGCGAGATGTCGAGCGAGTGGAAGCCGCAGATGACCACGACGACCAGGCACAACCACATCGGCACGGAGAGAATGAGCCCTCCCACAATCTGCGACGTGCTCTGCAGGGAACCCAGTCCTTCGTAGAAGTTCTCCGCGATCTGCATCAGCCGCCCTTCCAGCCGTGAGGGCGCGAGCTTGCGAAGGATGGCGTAGAACGGCTGCGGGCGGATCCGGAAGACGACGACGCCCAGAAGCACAGGGACGAGAGCAAAGGCAAGGTACCGTCCCCAACTCTGTACCTCTTCCGGCATGCCACCGGCCAGGTCGACGACCAGAAAGAAGACGAGGAGCATGACCAGGTCGAGTATCCGCTCCACGACCAACGATCCCAATGCGGCGCTTCGGCTCATCCCCGTACTGGAACGGATGGCGTAGACCCGCATGATCTCGCCGAGGCGGGCCGGAAGCACGTTGTTCCCCATGAACCCAATGAAGGTCGCGCTGAGTAGCGGCCAAACCGGAACCGGTCCCATTCGTTGCAAAAGGATCTTCCAGCGAAGGGAGCGCAGCAGAAACGACAGAAGGGTGAAGAAGACCATCGGAATCATCCAGATGTAGTCGGCGGCGACGACCGCTTCCCAAATCTGTCCGAGGTCGGCGTCGCGCAAAGCCCACCAGAGGAAGAACGCCGAAAGGGCGAGACCGACGATCAGTTTCCGAATCACGTCAACACCTCGCCCAGTGACTCTCGCAGCACCTGGTGAAGCTGATAGAGATTCTTTGGGTACTCGATGTCGGGGCGATTCGTCACCAACGTCGTGAAGGAGGCGCCCGCGTTCGGATGGTATCCGTGCATTCCCCGTACCGGCTCCTTCCCCATGAAGGACGGAGCCAGAATGTGTCCTTCATCGAGTAGGAAGATCAGTTCGCCGTAATCCGCATCCGGAAAGAAAGCGCCCAGGCTTTGGAGTTCCTCTCTGTCGACGATCCGTCCGTACTCCTGCGTCTGCAGCAGTTTTCGAACCCACGCCTCCGCATCAGGGTGTTGAAACCAGAAACGAGCCATCGTGCTGTCGAGAAAGTAGAGAAGGTCCGACGGAACTTTGAACTCCGCTTCCTTGAGCAGAGACCAAAGATCGTGGACCCCGCGCACCTCGGCCATCCCGTGATCTCCGAACACGAAGAGGTCGACCTCTTCGTACTGTTCCCTGGCTTTGGTCAGTGCCCGCCCGATTCGGTCACTGTAGAACGAGAGCCGGTCGTGCGATTGGGCATGCTCGGGACCGACGACATGCATCAGGCTGTCCAGTTCGGGAGTATAGAAAAAGAGAACACGTCGACGAGCCGCGGCCAGTTCCTCGTCCAACTCCGCCCAGGCCTGCTCTTCCGGCACGGTCCAGTCCCAAACCCGGGACAACTCACGATCCGCAAGTAGGTCGCCCAGACCACTCAATCCTTCTGTGTCGAACGCCTGCGGCTGGTAGATGTTCCTGGTCTGGCAGAGATCAAACTCGCCGAGTAGTTCCAAGGGCACTTCGTACAGTGAAAAGTAGCCCGTAATCCCTTTGCGGCGAAGATGGCCGTGCAGCCATTGCCGCATTCTCCAGTGACCTCGATCGCTCCAGCGGGCCAGCCGGGAAAGCAGCTTGGTCGGTCCCCCGAAGACGGTCCGGCCGCCCTGGGCACGGCGATACATGGAGAGGTGACCGTGCTCGTTGGGAGCCTTGCCCGTCATGATCGACGGAATGCAGGCACTGGAGTAGCCGAGAACGGTTTCGACGGGCCGTCGATCCGATCCGGCTCCGGGGAGGAATTCGCCCCCGCCGGCTTGATCGAAGCCCAATGCGTCGATCATGAAGATTAGAGTCAGCTTCTTCACGATTCCGGGAACGTAGCCCCGTCCCATCCCAGTCGGCTGCGAAGCCGGTTCTTGGCTCCAGCGCCCGGTTCGATCCGGTCTCCGAGAAGGCGCTCCACCCGGGACCAAAGTTCCAATTCCGTCGTTCTGTCGACCCTACCCCAATCCGGCTCCGGATCCTCCGGCAAAGACAGCCAGTAGAGGACGGCGGCTCCGAGGCGTCGAATCTCCGGACTACCGACGAATCGACTTCGAAGAGCCCAGCTCCACGTCGTCATCGGCTCGTCCCGAACGGCCGCCCGCCAAGCCCGTAAGCGATCCGCCAACGTCCGGGGATCGCGGAGAAACGCGTCTTCGATACCCCGACCTCCCGTTTCCGGGTTCGCCTGCTCGAGCACCATCTGCAAAGCCCGACTTCCGGCACGAATCGAATCGGCGAGCGCTTCCGACGGCGCCGTCTCGGGAGCCGGCCGCTCCAGAAAGGTCCGCCAGACCGCATGGGCATCCAAGATCTCGACCGGCACATTGAGAGTGCGGTCGTTGGTAAACGCCTGCCAGCGGTCTGAGCGACCCACGAGATAGCGTCCCTGAAAAACGAGACTCGCTGTCGCGATGCCGTCGATCCACTTTCCGAGAAGATACAGGCTTTCGATCCTGGCCCGGTCCGGCCGCAAGGACGTCACGTCCTGTGCCGTGCGGTTTCCGCCCGGTCCCGCGGAACCACCAAAAAGAAGCTCGCGACAGCGGTTGCCGACGAGTCGATAGCCCTCCCACGAAGGAAGATCCTCCGGCGTGAAAGGCGGGAACGTTCCGAACGCCTTCGGGTCTCCCCACAACAAACGTCGGCGAGCCAGGAAGTCCACGGCTCCCGGCGTCGGGACCTGACGGGGCAGCGCTTCCGCGGGATAAAGACCGAATCCGACCTCCGCGCCTACCGGATCAGAAAGCGCATCGAGTTCTCTGGCAAGCCGGGTGTGTACATCGGCGGGCACCGCATGACGAAGAACGACTCCGAGGTCCAGGTCCGAGAGCACGAAACGTTCGTCTCCCTCCCAACCGACCGCTTCGCCCAACCCCGCGCTTCCGGAAAGGAAGACCAGGCGAACCCCGTAGTCCGAGAGCGCCTCGACCAATCGAGGAAGCACCCGACGAAGTTGTTCCCGGCACGATTCGTCCACCCAGTCCTGAGCCGAGAAGCGGCCGTCCCAGGAAAAGTCGTCTTCCAAGGGTCGGGCAGATCCTCCCCGGCCGGAAGGGTTCCAGGTCGAGGGAATCTGATCCATCGGGATTACAGGCGCCGATAGAGAAACGAAGGAATCGGGTAGCGTCGCTCGTTGAGAACCGCCCCCAGGACCCGGCAGTTGGCCTGTTGCAAACCGCGAAGACCACGCTGGACGACTTCCCGCCGCGTGCGATGAGCCCGTACGACGACGACGACACCGTCGGTGGCCGAGGCCAGACGAGTGGTCTCCGGCGAATCGAGTAGCGGCGGGCCGTCGAGGACGACGTAGGCATAGTGTTGGACGGCCTCGTCGATGAGATCCTGGACCCGTGTCCCCTTGATGACATCCATCGCCGAACCGTAATCGGACCCACGGGGCATGAAGTGGAGGTTGGAGAGCTCGGTCCCAAGTAGGCACTCGGAGAGCTTGGCGTTGCCGACCAGCAGATCCGTGAAGCCTTTGTGCGAAGGCCCCTCTGACTTCATCGCTCCGGTCAGCGTACGCGGGTAACCCTCGATGTCCCCATCAATGAGAAGAACGGGACGCTGTTCGGAGTGGGCCACCTCGCGAGCAAAGAGAAGCGACAAGGTGGTCGACCCTTCGCCTTCGACACTTCCCGCAAAGAGAATGCTGGCGGTACTGACGGGACCGAGTTCGAGAAGCACACGCTGGCGCAGGCGCTCCATGTCGAGATCGCGATCGGTCTCGCCCGCCGGCGACAAAGGAGTCGGAGCTCCGGCCGGTTCGAGTGGCTTCAGGTTTTCGTTGCGCGGCTTCTTCGGGGGACGTTCCTTGTCCCGCTTGTTGAGCGCATCGAAGATGTTGCTCATCTATCGCCCTGTCTGTTCCCGTCTTGCTTGATCCGTACGGGTCCGTTCCCACCGATCGAAGTCAGCCTGATCGGAATCGTCCGGGGACGGGAAAGCATTCCGACGGCGACGCTAGGCCTCCTTGTACACCGAGGAGTACTGAGGTGAACCTTCGTCGACGTAGCCTAGCTCCTGACCGGCCTCCGCGACTACACCTGCATTGATTCGATCCAAACTCTTTGCGAATCCGATAAGCAGGGACCGGTCGCAGAGCTGGTTGATCATTCGCGGAATGCCTTGCGAGAACCGGCAGATGGCGGCCATGGCCTGCTCATCGAACAAGCCGGAGACCTTGCCGTCACTGCCGACCTGCAGTCGGAAATCGATGTACTCGCGGACAGCCTCGTCCGGTAGACGGGAAAGATCAAAGATACCGGGAATTCGCTGACGCAACTGGCGCAAACTGTGCCGGTTGAGCTTCTCTTTCAATTCCGGTTGGCCGACCAGGATGATCTGAAGGAGCTTCGCGTCCGCCGTCTCGAGATTGGAAAGGAGACGGAACTCCTCGAGGCTCTTCTCGGAAAGATTCTGCGCCTCGTCGATGATCAGGACCGCGTTTTCGTTGGCCTGGCGCATGCGGACGAGAAAGTCCTGAAGCGTCATGAGCAGGTCCACGCGGGAACGCCCCGGAGGATTGAGATCAAAATCGAGAAGCGCCATGTAGAGCAGTTGCCGGAACGAAAGCCGCGCGTTCATGACGATGGACGTTCGCACGTTACGTGAGAGCTGCCCCAGAAGTGTCCGGATGACCAGGGTCTTACCGACGCCGACCTCACCGGTCAGGGCGAGGATTCCCTTACGTTGTTCGATGCCGTAATGCAGGTAGGCAAGGGCGTCACGGTGGTTCCGGGTATGGAAGAGGAAGCGCGGATCGGGGGTGATCGAGAAGGGCGCTTCGTTCAGCCGGTAAAAGGTCTCGTACACGGTCGTTCTCCCTAGCGGATCTTACCCACGGAACCCAGAACCGGGACCCGGAGATGACTCTCGACCTCATTGCTGTCTTTGATCGTGTGGTCGAGCCCGTCCACGATGAAGGCCAAAGCGACGCCGAGCACGAGGGCGAGGAGGGGGATGATCGCCATACGTACGTAGTCGTTCACACGAATCGGTAGTGCCGGTCCAGCCGGCTGCAGCACCAGGACGTTCCAGTCCGAAGAACCGCTTCTTTCGATTCTAGCCTGTATTTGCTTGTCCACCAACGCCGTATAGTTCGCCTTGAGCTGATCGAGGACGCGATCGAAGCTGGCGAGGCGGGCTTCCTTCTCCGGAAGAGAGGAAAGCTCGGTGTCCACGACCCGTAACGTCCGGAGAATGGCGTCCTCACGCGCCTTGATAACTTCTGCTCGCGCTTCCATATGGCGGATATATCGGCGTGTTTCCTTACGGAGATCCTCGGAAAGAAATGCCACACGGTCTCTTTGGGCCCGGACTTCCGGATGGTCGTCCGTGTACTGGGACATCAGGTCGAACATTTGTGACCGCTCCAGGACCAGCTCCGAGCGGATCCGGAACAGAACCTGGTCATCGTGCTCGTCAGCGTCGCCAAAAGCATACACGTCGGCCTCATCCCCACCGTGGGTCAGGCGGCCCCGCAGGACCTCTCCCTTGGCCTCCACTTCTGCAAGTTCGGCGCGAATCCTCGCCAAGTCCACCTCGGCGGTCTGGCGGATGGCCAGGAGGTTGAGGCGCTCGTCCTGGATTCGGACGACCGATTCCTCGTTCATGAAGCGGGCTCGCTCCTGCTCCCAGTCGTCCAGCTGATCGCGAACCGAATTGATTTCCTCGTCGAAGAACTCCTCGACGGCCGGCACGGCCCGCACCTGGAGGCGGAAGTCCTCGTAGGCCTCGGTAACGGCCCGGCAACCTTCCTGGGCCGCCTTCGGGTCAGGATCACGGTAGCTCAGGTAAACGACCGCGGACTTCCCGGTGGTCGAGGCCGAGACATTGGCCGAGGTGAGTTTGATTTCTCCGCCTTCCGAGTCGCGGAGGTTGAGGTCGTCGACCTTGGCCTGCGCCAGCTTGACGATCTGCTGACTCTGAATGGTCTCGATCTCCGAGTTGAGCTCTTCTTCCCAGGTGAGCAGGCGGACCCGGGAGGTGAACGCCGATTCCTGCTGACCACGACTGATTCGGATGGTGGCTTCGGACTGGTACTTCACCTCGGAACGGGCGTTGAGCAGAAAGACGATGAGCAGGGCCGCCAGAAACACACCGATGATGATCAACTTCCGACGGAAGACGACGGATACGAAGTCGCGAAGCGAAACTTCGCGCGCCTCCTCACCGGCTTCTCCATTGGGAAGATAATGCTCGACCATGTTCGTGTCCTACACTGCGCACGGGGCGCAAGTTCGATGTCGCGTGGACTTGGCGTCCACTAGTTTCTTCTGATGGTCACTCGGTCTTGCGTCACACTGTAGGCATCCCAACCTTCGAGATAGAAGTTGAGCGCCGAGATATTCTGACGGAACCACTGATCGACGAACGTATTGACGTTGGCGATGAAGGTCTTCGGTACATAGACGATGTCGTACGGACGGAGGAACATGTCATCGCCGTACACACCCTTGTCCAAGGCCTGCTTCAGATCCAACTTGTAAAACTCAGCCTCGTCCTCGCCCACGCGGCGGAAGACGACCACACTCTTGCGCTGTCCGGAGTCTTCGAATCCGCCGGCCATCGCGATCGCCTGAAGAACAGTCAGGCCCTTCCGGTAGGGATGGTCGGCCGGGATTTCAACTTCGCCCATCACGTAGACGACATGCTCACCGTACTCCGTCACCATGACGTCGACGTCGGGGTAGCGGAGATACCTGGAAAGTCTCTGCTCGATGCGCTGGGAGGCATCGGACACCGTTTGTCCGAGCACGTAGACTGGGTCGGTCCCCGGCGTGGCTATCGTTCCATCCGGAAGAACCTTGGCCCCCCGCGTGAAGTTCGGCTGGCCGACGACGAGTACGTTGACTTCGTCTCCGACACCGAGCCGGTAGGCCGATTCTTCCGGAGGCAGGTCGGGAATCTCGGCGAGGTCGGGGATCCGGAGATCGTCCGGCTCTTCCACGCGACCCTCTCCCGTCCCCGGGTCGGCCGGAGCCGGCGTTTCAGGCCGATTCGGATCCGTCAGCGGAGGGAAGTCCCGCATTCCGTCTTGCGACTGGAGCCCACTCGCGGAGGGCGCGCAGGCAGCCAGGGTCATGGCCAGGATCGGTGTGATCCAACCCCCTAGGCGGAGACAAAAGTCGACCGGTCCGCCGTTCTGTGGGAGACGGTGGTTCAGAATGTGCTCCCTTCGCCACGTCATTGCAGACATGTTGTCCACCGGTTGCGGGAAGTTCGTTACTTTCAGGGTAATCTTAGGCAATCCGTTTCAGAGCCGTCAACCGATGGCGACATCTCCCGCCCGTTCGACCGTTTTGGAAGATATCGGCCATCAGCCGTATACCCTTCAGTCACAGGGGCCTGGCGGCTCTCCCGATTCCCTTATCCCTGTATATTGTCGCTATTTTGAGTCACTTTGCGCGGAGCCGGCAGTTTCCGCGCCCGAGAGGCGAAGGGCCTGGAAGAGCAAAGGTAGAAGGATCTCGTGTTGACCCACGATGTAGAACCCTCGTCCCCCCTGCATCGTCGGTCGCCGAACGACGTTTTCGAAGGGACGGTAGTGCCGGATGAAGTCGAGCACAGCCGTGGTCAGGTCGTCGAAGCGCGTCCCGAGGTTGGTGGCCACCGAAACGGCCTTGAGGAAGACCTCCGGCAGAATGACCGCAGACCCGGCATTGAGGGCCACCCCCTGGGCCAGCGTCTGCACCTGGGCACAAAGAATGCGAAAGTCACGGGTGCTGGCCTCCCCGGCCGCGGCGCCGGAGAAGTTCGGGTGCTGGTGATTGATGTCGGTACCCATGGAGACGTGGAGCGTGGCCGGAATCCCCAGCCGGTAGGCCGAGGCCAGTACGGACTGGGCCGCGTTGGGAGCCTTGTTATCCAGAAACGCCCGCCCCATGCCCTCACCGAGCCCTTCACCGCGGTCCGCGGCGTCGCGGGTCCAATCGTTGACCCACTGACAGGTCTCTTCGGCCATTCCGAACTTCCCTTCGGGAAGCTGCTTGGCCACGTCCTCGGAGGTCTTGCCGAAAAAGGCCAACTCCAGATCGTGGATGGCACAGGCGCCGTTCATAGCGACGGAGGTGACCCATCCTTCTTCCATCAGTCGGATGAGTCCCGGGGCCATTCCGGTCTTGATGACGTGGGCGCCCAGCATGACCAGCTGACCCGCGCCCCGTTCTTTGGCCAGTCGCCAGTACTCGACCAGCGCTTTGAGATCACGGGCGCCGAGGACGTCGGGGAGAGAATCCCAAAACTCGGCGAAGGAAGCGGGATCCTGCGCCGGCTCGTGCAGCTGCCCCCGCTCGACCTTGCTGGCACGCTGGCCTACCGGATAGGTTTGAACCCGACTCAGGTCGACTTCGGGGTATCGGCTCACACTTCGCCTCGATTCGAAGACTCGCTCAATGGCTTGCGGCCGCTCACCCGTGGCGGCCCTTTTCAAACGGGCGATCTGCGCAGCCGGCAAACTGGCGGCTAGTTCGCGGCGGCTCGGCCGCGATCACCCTGCCCACCTCGGGCCACTTCCATTTCCACCGAACCGGAGCCGTTGTCCAGGGGGCGTTCAAAGCTCTCCAACTCGACGGCAATGGAGCCGACCGGGATCTTGCTCTTCATCTGCACCGGCATCCGCCGATCGTCGTCGGTCAGCCAGATGTGGAGACTACCCTCGTTCTTGAAGAAATCACCGCTCTGGAGCATCGGCTCGACGACGACACAATCGAAGGTCCCCGCCGGCACGGTCACCTTCTCCCGGCGATGCACCTTGACCTTGATCGGATAGTTCTTACGGTCGGTGTGGCTGTCCAGCTCGTAGACATCCCCTTCTTTCAGCGGCATCGTCCGCACGAAGTAGAAGGCCGAGAGAACGTCGTAGGCACCCGGGGTCAGATCGACGACCTTGCCGTCATGGTAGTAGGCCTTGGCGTTGTCATGGTCTTTCCGCACGACCTGATCGCGGCGAAACTTCCCTTCGCGAAGGTGCTTCTTGAAAGCCCAACTCTTGAGGTCACCGGTATCCATGAAGCTCTCGAACTGGTCCCGTACCGTGTAGATCTTGTCGAAGACCGGATTGGAGACCGCGGTTGAGACGATGTGGTAGCAGGGATGGCCGGAGACGTCCTTCTGCTCCGTGATCGACATCGTCGCCGTGCCCGCGGGAATGATTCCCCAACGGATGCCGAAGGTGAGCGACTCGCCGACCTGGATGGAGGGATGGTCGCCGGTGCCGACGCGAGAGTCGCCGGACGTGGAAAGCGTGGACGTATCGTCGCCCCGGACGGTCGAAGCCAGTACGAAGACACCCAGGAAGAAGAGAAACGTCGCGGTCACGATTGCCAAAGCGTTCGCGGTTTCATGCGATGCTTCCCGGACCGATGCACTCCCCACCGATGCACTTCGGACCGATACACTTCGGACCGATGCGCTCTGGACGCCTATGCGGCGACCCTGGACGTGATAGATGTCGGACCGAAACTTCATGGACTTTTCCTTTCTCCGGTGCCGGTGTGGCCAAACCCGCCTCCACCCCGGTCCGTCTCGTCCAAGTCCTCGCTCCACTCCACCTGGACCGGTATCACCTGCTGGAAAACGATCTGCGCAATTCTTTCACCCTGCCGAATGACAAATGGTTCCAGCCCCCAGTTCATCAATAGGACACCGATCTCGCCCCGATAGTCACAATCGATGGTTCCCGGTCCGTTGAGGACGCCGACACCGTGTCGAAAGGCCAGTCCGCTACGCGCCCGAATCTGGCCTTCGTGGCCTTCCGGAATGGCCATTTGGAGACCCGTCGGGATCAGCGCCCAACGTCCGGGCTGCAACGTGACGGACTCTTCCAGGCAGGCGTAGAGGTCGAAACCGGCCGCCCCTTCCGTCATTCGTTCCGGAAGCCGGGCATTGGGATGGATTCGTTTGCAGGCAACGCGCATGGCGGCGACTCTCCGTGGTTGGGGCGATGCCGTCAAGCCCGACAATCGTTGAAGGTGACGACAATACGATCCATCCGCCCACGACACGGACTAGCTTGGATGAATCGTGGACAATCCCGGCGAGTGTCCTGTCTCAGAGACAGGACACTAGGCGGTCAGGTCCGAGAGCTGAAGCGCCTCCTGCCCCCGTGGTCCCACGGTGACGAGGCAGTACTGAGAAGGATCCAGGAATCCCGCGGCGGCCTCGGCGATCTCTTCCGCACGAATGTCATCGATCTCGCGGACCATCTTTTCCAAGGTCGGATGCGCGCCGTAGTAAAGCTCATCGTAAGCCAGTCGGTTCATCCGCTCGAACATGCTCTCGTAGGAAAGGAAGAGCTGGGTCAGAAGCTGCGCTTTGGCGCTTTCCAATTCCCACTTCTTCACTCCCTTCTCGGCAAGCTTTCGCATCTCCCTTCCGACTCGGGAAAGAGCGCGGCGTGCTTCGGACGGTTCGACACCCATGTAGATGGAGAAGATCCCGGTGTCGCGAAGCATCTCGAGATAGGAGTAGACGGTGTAGGCCAGTCCCTGCGATTCCCGAATGCTCTGAAAGAGACGAGAGCTGACGCCGGAACCCAGTATGGTGTGAATGACGGAGTGGATGTGCCGCTCCCGCGCCCGCGAGGAAGGGCCTCTGCGCATCAGACAAACCGACGTCTGCTGTACGTCCTTTTCCACATGATGATTCGTCGATCGAAACCGCGGCAGTCGCTTGACGCCGTTGGGGACCGGCGACGTGCCGACATGGAGACGTGCGTCGATCTCTGAGGCCAGTTGCTCAGGGTCGACGTTCCCCGCCGCGGTCACGATGATATTGGGCCGGGTATAGTGGGTCGCATGAAACTTGCGCAGATCGTCGGGCCCCATCGCCTTGACCGTTTCCGGCCGACCGAGGATGGGATGACTGAGGCTGTGTCCGGCCCAGATGTGCTCCGTCCCCAGGTCGAAGACGTACTCTTCCGGACTGTCCTCGTAGGAGTGGATCTCCTCGATGACGATCTGCCGTTCCTTCTCCAGTTCCTTTTCCCGGAAGCTGACTTCGGAGATCAGCTCGCAGACCAGATCCACCGCTTGCTTTCGATGTCCCTGAAAGACTCGGGCGTGATAGCAGGTGGTTTCCTTCGTCGTGAAGGCATCGATCTGACCACCCAGCGCTTCCAGTCGCTTTGCGATCTCGAACGCAGTGCGTCGGTGCGTCCCCTTGAAGACCATGTGCTCAACGAGATGCGCGGCCCCCATCTGTGCAGGCTCTTCGTGTCGTGAGCCGGAGCGAACCCAAACGCCGAAGGCCAACGAGGGAACCGTCGGCACCGGCTCGGCGAGGAGAAGCAGACCCCCGGGGAGTTCGAGTCGCACAGGAGCCGGTTGCTCCAGTTTGCCGACCCGTCTCAGGAAGCTCATCGTGGTTCCTTTCCCCGTGCGGAACGTGAACGCGTCGGCGCCGGGTCATCCCGGGAACGCATAAATGAAACGCGGGACGCGGACGACTCCGCGCCCCGCATGAATCAAGGCAGGTCTCAATCCCTGATGGGATTAGGTCGTAGCTTCGGACTCCTCGAGCACGGCCTTGCGGGAAAGGCGAATCTTCCCTTCCTCGTCGACCCCGATGACCTTGACGAGAACGATGTCATCCTCGTTGAGGACGTCCTCGACGCGTGCCACCCGGTGCGACTCGAGTTCGGAGATGTGAACGAGTCCGTCACGTCCCGGAAGGATCTCGACAAAGGCACCGAAGTTGACGATGCGCTTGACCTTGCCACGGTAGACGCGGCCGATCTCCGGATCCTCGGTCAGCGAGCGGACGATGTCGACCGCGCGGTTGGCCATCTCTGCGTCGACGCAGGCGACCTTGACGGTACCGTCGTCCTCGACGTCGATGGAGGCACCCGTGTCTTCGCAGATCTTCCGGATGACCTTACCGCCGGGCCCAATGACGTCGCGGATACGATCGGGGTTGATGTTCAGAACGATGATTCGCGGCGCGTGCTGAGAAATCTCTTCGCGCGACGCATCCATCGTCTTCGCCATCTCGCCGAGGATATGAAGCCGTCCCTGACGGGCCTGCTCCAACGCGTTGGTCAGAACCTCATAGTCGAGGCCCTTGATCTTGATGTCCATCTGGATGGCGGTGATGCCTTCCGAGGTTCCCGCGACCTTGAAGTCCATGTCACCGAGGTGATCCTCGACGCCGAGGATGTCGGAAAGGACGCACGTGTCGTCTCCTTCCTGAATCAGTCCCATGGCGATACCGGCTACCGGCGCCTTGATCGGGACACCGGCGTCCATGAGAGCGAGCGTTCCTCCACAGACCGAAGCCATCGAGGAAGAACCGTTCGACTCGAGGATGTCCGAGACGATGCGAATGGTGTAGGGAAAGCGCTCCGTCGCGGGAAGAATCGGAGTCAGGGCGCGCTCGGCGAGCATTCCGTGTCCGATCTCACGACGACCGGGGCCGCGCAGTGGGCGAACCTCACCGACGGAGTACGGCGGGAAGTTGTAGTGAAGCATGAAGGTCTTCCAGGACTGGCCGAGAAGCTCCTCGATTTTCTGCTCGTCCGCGGTCGTACCCAGGGTGGCGACGACGAGCGCCTGCGTCTGCCCGCGGGTGAAGACGGCGCTTCCGTGCGTTCGCGGAAGAACCGAGACCTTCGACCAGATCGGCCGAACATCGTCGAGACCGCGACCGTCCGTACGCTTGTGCTCCTTGAGGATCATCATGCGCATGGACGACTTCTCGATACCATGCAGCACGCTGGAAATGTCGTCGGCACCGTCGGGGAACTGGTCCGCAAACTTTTCCTTGGTCGCTTCCTTGAGCGCGCTGAAGGCTTCGTCGCGTTCTTCCTTCTCCGCGATCCGAACGATCTCCTCGATCCGGTTCTTGGCCTCGGCCGTGACCGCGTCGACGATTTCCGGATTGATTTCCTTCGAAGGAATCTCGCGGGTCGGCTTGGCGTTGCGGGAGATGATCTCCTTCTGCGCCGAGTTGATCTCGCGAATGACCTCGTGGGCCTTGCGCAGACCGCCCAGGAACTGCTCCTCGGTGATCTCGTCGGACTCGCCTTCGACCATGACGATCGAGTCGTCGGTTCCGGCGATGATCACGTCCATGACGCTCTGTTCCAGCTGCTCGACCGTCGGGTTGATGACGTACTCGCCGTCGACCAGCCCGACCCGAACGGCGGAAAGCGGTCCGGGGAACGGGAGCCCGCACATGTTGACCGCGCAGCTCGCGCCGCAAAGCGCGATGACATCGGCGTCGTTCTCCTGGTCACTGGAGATGACTTCCGTCATGACCTGGATTTCAAAACGACAGGACTTGTCGAACATGGGACGAAGCGTCCGGTCGATGATCCGGGAGGAGAGAATCTCTTTTCCCGTCGGCCGGCCTTCACGCTTGAAAAAGCCGCCGGGAATCTTCCCCGCGGCGTAGGTCTTTTCCCGGTACTCGACGAAGAGCGGGAGGAAGTCGCGATCCGCTTCCCGCTTCGAAACGACGACGGTGCAGAGGACCACAGTGTCGCCGAAACGAACGATGCAGGACCCTTGAGCCTGCTTGGCCAACTCACCGGTTTCAAAAGATAGATCGAGTTCGCCGATACGAACTTCGGATTTGTCGATTTTCAATTTGTTCTCCGATCGGCCGCGTCATCCTTGGACGCAGACCGAGGACGTGGAATCTCGCGTAGGTTCCGCCGCATCCCGGGACCTTCCCGGATCATCTAGGCGGATGGCAGACAACCGGCCGGGGATCGTCGGGCGACGATGCCGACCATGTAACGAACAGCACCGGCGCGGCGAGTGACGCCGCACCGGATACCGTCGTGCGAGTTCCGTGATTTAGCGACGGAGACCGAGGTCTTTGACCAGCTGACGATACGCATCCAGCTTGGTCCGACGCAGGTAGTCGAGCAGCTTGCGCCGACGCCCGACCATGCGGAGCAAGCCGCGCCTCGAGTGGTGATCCGTCGTGTGCGTACGGAAGTGCTCCGTCAGATGACGAATCTTCTCCGTTAGGAGAGCGATCTGAACTTCGGGCGAACCGGAGTCCTGACCGTGCAGCTTGTACTTTTCGATGACGTCTTGTTTCTGTTCCCTCGTCAGGGGCATCCTTTTCCTCCATAGAACGCCCGTGCTGGACACGAGCGTTAGTCAGACGATCGGCACTTCCGATCCGCGTCTCATCTCTGAGATATCCGGAGGAGACTAGCGATCCGGGACCGGAAGTTCAAGCGAGTTCTATGGTTCGGGCGGCGGTTCGGACGGCGGTTCAGGTGGCGGCTCAGGCGGCAGGCCGAGTTCGGAGTCCGTCCGCCGGTTCCGCGGGTCGTCGGACTGTGCTTCTCACGACCTTCACTGTCCTGGACGGCGCCGGGACAGACGTCGGCCAGCTTCCGCGACGTCCTCGAGAATCGCTTCCCGCAACGCGCCGAGGTTCGGAAACGCCTCTTCCGCCCGCATCCACTCGGCAAACCGAAACGCGAGTCGATGCCCGTAAATGCTTCCGCTCCAGTCCATTATGTGGACCTCAGCCCACATGGGCCCCTGGATCTCGGTGGTTGGCCTCTCCCCCACGCTGGCAACCGCAGGCAGCCAATCGTTGGACCACTGATGAGCAGGATCGGACGCCCATCCGGCATAGATTCCATTTCCTGGAAGCAGAAGACTGGAGGGAAGCCCCAGGTTCGCGGTCGGAACGAACTCCTTGCTCCCCCGCCCTCGCCCGGCGACGACTGTCCCCTCGACCTCCAAGAGGGCTCCGAGCAACTCGGCCGCATCCTCGACTCGGCCTTCGCGGACACACTCCCGGATCCAGGTCGAACTGATCGGTCGCACTCCCTCTTCGATGGCATCCAGTTTGCGGACATCGAAACCGAGTGAGTCTCCGACTTCACGAAGGAAGGACGCATCCCCGGCCCGGTCCTTACCGAAGCGAAAGTCATGCCCCAGCCAAAGACCCTGCAGGTCCAGTTCCGCGGTCAACATCCCGACGAACTCCCGGGGACTGAGTTCGGCCATCGCGCGCGAGAATGGGAGAAACCACACCCAGTCGACTCCGGTCTCGGCGAAGCGGCGCAAGGCGACCTCGCGGACGGCAAGGCGATGCGGCGGAGCCTCGGGAGCGAACACCTCGATCGGATGAGGATCGAAGGTCACAACCATCGATTCCGCGGAACGCGCTTTCGCCTCATGAACCACTCGGGAGAGGAGTTCCCGGTGTCCGCGATGAACACCGTCAAAGACGCCGATCGTACCCACCACCGTGGGCCGGTCCGTGGACTGAACGAACTCACGAGTCACGTCAGAGCACCCGTTCCAAACCCAGCGTCTCGTCTTCCTTCGTCTTGCCAAGCGCCAACAACTCTTCGCCCGGACCCAGGATTCGTACGACGGATCCAGTCTCCGGCCTTTCGGTGTCGAAGGCCACATGCTCGCCGGCCGGAGAGATGCCGTTTCGCACACGTTCGGCCCACGCCTGATCGACCCGCGCGGCGGGAAGGTGAGCGAGAGCGTGCTCGACCGTGACGGCCGCTTCGCGAAGCCCGGAGTCGGAGGACCCGGGCAAAGAGATGATTCGGACCGCGTCGTCGATGGAAAACAGTCCCACCTCGGCCCGGGTCAGGCACTCCAATGTCGCAACCGTCCCGAGTTTCTCGGCCAGGTCCTCCGCCAGCGCCCGAACGTAGGTTCCCTGTCCGCAACGAAGTTCGAAGTCGATCCGAGGGCGTGTGTAGTCGACGACACGAAACTCCGCGATGGCAACGGGACGAGGCTCCCGCTCCACCGTCTGTCCTTTTCGTGCGTACTTGTAAAGGCGGCGACCGCCTCGCTTCAAGGCCGAGACCATGGGCGGGACTTGGTCGTATCCGGGAACGAAGGACTGGGCCGTTTCGGAAATGACGTCGCGCGTCAACACCGGGACGTCGCGCTCTTCGAGCAATGCGCCTCCCAGGTCGCCGCTGGCCGTCTTCATTCCCAGCCGGATGACTCCCCGGTACACTTTCGGCAGCTCGGTAATGAAAGGAAGAAGCTTCGTCGCCCGACCGACACCGAGCACGACGACGCCGTTGGCCAAAGGATCCAACGCACCCGCGTGTCCGATCCTCCGCAAGCCGAGGATGCGGCGCACCCGGTCGACCAGATGGTGGCTCGTCCAGGAAATCTCTTTGTAGACGTTTAGGAAGTAGCCCGGATTCGCAGCCCGATCCTGTTCAGCCATCAGTGGGATTCGTCTCCGTCAGCCGACGCTCTTCGGTCAGGCCCCCGGTCGTCATCCGAGGGCTCATCTTCGATCCCGAGTTCGTCCAGGACTTCGCTGATCCGAAGACTGTGCTCGATCCCCTTGTCGTAGACGAAGCGCAGCTCCGGCGTGCGCCGCAAGCGGAGCCCGTGTCCCAGCTCTGAACGCACGAAAGGCGCGGCCTTTCCAAGAGCGGTCATGGCCGCGTCCTGTGCCTCTTCGTCTCCGAGAGTGGAAACGTAGACCCGGGCAAAGGACAGATCTTTCGCGACCTGGACGCGGGTGACGCTGACCCACTGCAGTCTGGGATCGGTGACGCGTGTCTGCAGGACGGCGCCGATCTCCCGGCGCAGTTCTTCCTGAACACGATCGAGACGGCTACTCACCGTTCATCTCCAAAGGAAAGGTCGAGGTCAAACTCTTCATCGCCGAGCGCGGCGATATGCGTATGAAAGTCGAGCACGACAACTCTCGGGTCTTCCTCGACTTCTCCGCGAATCGCCTCCATCGCATTGGATCCCGAGGAGGGACCGGACACGACCAGCGCGAAGCCGAGCGCGCCCCGCTGATGGAGGTCCTGATGCTCGACCTCCGCGACGGAACACTGGAACCGGGAGGCGATTCTCGACTTGAGATGATTCAGGACGGAACGCTTCGCCTTCAGCGAGCGACTTTCTGCGATTCGGATTTCCATGCGGCCGACCGCGTAATACACGCCGCCCATCCCTTTCCGAGGTCGAGGAGTGAGGATCGCATCCCGTCTCGACCCGGATTGTTCACAAAGGTCTTGGGCCGTTTCCTACTCGATGGTCCGCGCCACCTGTTCGATGATGTAGGCCTCGATGATGTCGCCTTCCCGCAGGTTCTCGAAGTTCTCCAGGCCGATACCGCACTCAAAGCCGGTCGCCACTTCCCGGACATCGTCCTTGTGGCGTTTGAGCGAGTTGATCGAACCTTCGTAGAGGACCTGATCACCCCGGCGTACACGTGCTTTGTGGTTTCGGTGGATGTTTCCGCTGCGGACAATGGAACCGGCAATGGTTCCCAGCCGCGAGATCTTGAAGACCTGACGCACCTCTGCCGTACCCTGCTGCCGCTCGACATCTTCCGGCGCCAGGAGGCCGCTCATCGCCGCCTTGATCTCCTTCTCCACGTCGTAGATGACTTCGTAGAGATGGATATCGACGCCCTCGGACTGGGCGATGCTGTGCGCCTTCGGGTCGACCTTGGTATGGAAACCGATGATGACGGCTCCGGAAGCCATAGCCAGGTTGACGTCCACTTCGCTGATCTGTCCGACACCCAGGTGGATGACGCGGACCTTGATCTCCGCCGTGCTCAGGTTCTCGAGCGTATCGCGCAACACTTCGACCGAACCGGCCACGTCCGCTTTCAGAATGATGTTGAAGTCCTGAAGCTCACCGGCCTGGATCCGCTCATGAACGGAGTAGAGCGTCGTCCGCTGGCGCGAGAGACGATGCTGATGCGCCCGCGCAATCTGTGCACGATGGGTGGCGATTTCCCTGGCCTTGTTCTCGTTCCGCATGACGGCCAACGAGTCACCGGCCATGGGAACTCCACTCCAACCGAGAACCTCGACCGGCGTCGAAGGCCCCGCCGATTCGACGCGATGGCCGTGGTCGTTGGTCATGGCTCGCACGCGGCCAAACTCCTGTCCGCAGACAAAGGCGTCGCCGACCCGAAGGGTTCCGTCCTGAACGAGTACCGTGGCCACGATTCCCTTGCCGGAGTCACGCCGGGACTCGACGACCGTGCCTCGAGCCACTCGCTCCGGAGCGGCCGTCAGCTCGAGAAGCTCCGCTTCCAGCGCCACCAACTCCAGGAGCTTGTCGATGTTCGTACCAAACTTGGCCGCAACCTCGACGTCGACGACCTTTCCTCCCCAGGACTCGACGAGGACGCCCGCGTCGGAAAGACCCTTGCGAATGTTGTCGGGGTTGGCCCCGTTGACGTCGATCTTGTTGATCGCGACGACGAGCGGAACTTCAGCGGCCTTCGCATGATTGATGGCTTCGATCGTTTGCGGGCGCACTTCGTCGTTGGCCGCGACGACCAGAATGACCAGGTCGGTGACCTTGGCTCCACGGGCACGCATGGCGGTGAACGCCTCGTGACCCGGGGTGTCCAGGAACGCGATCGGTCCCTTACTCGTCTCGACGCGATAAGCACCGATGTGCTGGGTGATCCCTCCGGACTCCGACTCGGTAACCCGAGTCTCCCGGATCTGGTCAAGCAGCGTCGTCTTACCATGGTCGACGTGTCCCATCACCGTCACGATGGGAGCACGGGGCTTGACCGGATGGTCTTCTTCCGCAGCCACCTCTTCTTCCAGGATCTTCTCTTCGCCGTACTCGGTGACGAACTCTGCTTCGTGGCCGAACTCGGCCAGGATCAGTTCGATTTCTTCCTTCTCGAGCTGGCGATTGATATTCACGATCATGCCCATCTGAAGGCACGCACCAATGACCTCGGCGGGCTTCACTTCCATGACGGACGCGAGTTCGGCAACGGTCGCGTACTCGTGGATCCGCAGCGGACCGGCCTCGGCCTCCGCCATGTCTCCGCCGCCTCCGCGACGGCGACGGCCCTTCCGGCCCCGTCCACCGTCCATACCCGCCAGCGTCCGCTTGACGTTGGCGCGGATTTCCTCCTGGCTCGCCTGCCGCTTCTTCTTACGCTTGCGTTTTTCGTTTCGGGACAACGGCTGACGCGTCGCGGGCAGCCCGACCCGACTGGGGTTCGAGGATCCGACGTGAGGAGTCCTGGACGGACCGAGCGGGGCTTGGCCCGTGTCCTGCGGAGCCATCGACTGGCCGCGACCGGAGGAACCTCCGGACCCGCCGCCTGACGGTCCACCCGACCCCGCACCACCGCCTCGGGAATCCCGCCCCCGTTGACCTGCGGGCGGCCTTCCTCCGGTTTGATTGGGCCGGGAAGTCGATCGTGAGGCCGGTCGACCTGCGGGCGCTCCACCCGTGGACGGCGCTTTCGGGGATGCCTTCGGAACCGGCGGTTTGGCCGGCGGAGGAGTCGATGCCGCTTTGGAGGCAGGAGACTTCGGCGTCACTGTCTTCTCAGGCGGCGCGCTGGTCGGAGGCGGCGATTTCGGCGCGCTCGGCTTGGGCGGCGGTGTCGCGGTCGTCGTCGCAGTTTCGCCTGAGGCTGAGGGCCGTGCCGGCGGCGTCGCGGCGCGAGCCGTGGCCCGAGAAGCTGCGGGGCGCGCACCGGCGCGTCCGGACTTCTCCTTGGCGATCTGCTGACGGACCTGCTCCACGATGCTCTCGTCGAGGTTGTCCTTCTGGTTCTTCACCTCGCCACCGAGCTCCTGGACCATCTCCATAAGAGCGTCCGGAGTTATCTTGAGCTCACGGGCGAGCTGGTAGACCCGTACTTTCAAACGCTAGCCTCCCTGTCATCCTTCTTCTCGGTGCCCGACTCGTCTTCGCCGTCGTTGCGATCGGGCTCGTCTTCCGGGGCGTCGGCCGTCGCCACCGCACTTTCGGCAGGGACAGACTCTGTGTCCGTCGCGGCCTCTGCAGAGGGCTCGTCGCCCTCACCGTCCGAAGCCGCGGCAACGGCGGACTCGGCACTCTCGCTGACATCCGAGGCGGACTCCGCACTCACTTCGGACGAACTTCCATCATCCTCGTTCGACTCCGTCTCATCGTCTTCGTCGTCGGCCATCTCGGCGGGACTCTTGAAGAGGTCCTCGATATCACGGGGTCCACTGCTCTCACCCGGCGATGAATGTTCCTCGAGGATCTGTCCACCCAGGCTGAGCAAACGGCTGGCAGTTTTCTCCCCGATTCCAGGAATCGCCATGAGCTCGTCGACCGACGTTCGCATGACGTCCTGCAGGGTCTCCTTGCCCGCCTTGACCAACCGCTCGACCGTCCGGGGCCCGAGTTCCTTGGCCAGCTCGTCGAGATCGAGTTCCGGGGCTCCCCCGGCCACGCCTTCCGTCGCCTGCATCTGCGACTGGCTGCGAAGGTCGATGGCGAACCCGGTAAGCTTGTGGGCCAACCGCGCATTCTGACCTCGGGTTCCAATGGCCAGGCTGAGCTGGTCGTCCGGAACGACGACGGTAACCCGCTTCTCTTCCTCGTTGACGTAGACGTCGATGGCACGGGCCGGAGAAAGCGCCCTGCTGACAAAGATCTTCGGATCCGGGCTCCACGGCACGATGTCGATCCGCTCCCCGCCGAGTTCGCGAACGATCGCCTGAACTCGGGCGCCCTTCATTCCGACGCACGCGCCGACGGGATCCACCCGGTCGTCATGGGAAACGACGGAGATCTTACTCCTCGACCCGGGCTCACGCGCAATCTCGCGAATCTCGACCACGCGCTCGAAGATCTCCGGGACCTCGTTCTCGAAGAGACGACGGACGAATTCCGGGTGGGTTCGCGACAGCACGAGTTGCGGGCCGCGCATGTTGCGGTCGACCTCGAGCAGAATGGCGCGAATGGGATCACCGATCTTGAAGCGGTCTCGGTTGATGACTTCCCGAGGCGGGATGATCGCCTCCGTGCGGCCGATCTTCACGATGACGCTGCCCCGGTCGACTTGGGAAACCGTTCCCGACACGACCTGGTTGACCTTGTCGATGTACTCGTCGAAGACGTTCTCGCGCTCGGCCTCCCGGACCTTTTGGACGAGAACCTGCTTGGCCGCCATGATCGCGGTCCGCCCCATCTCGGCAACCGGGACTTCGACCGGCACCGTCGAGCCGAGTCGGGCGTGAGGATCGATCTCCAGGGCATCCTCGTAGTCGATCTCGCCGGCCATATCGATGGCGACCTGCATGACCTTCTTGTGCACGCGGACGCGGATGTCACCGCTGGCGTCGTCGAAGCGCACCTCGACGTCGGCTGCGCTGGCGTACTTCTTCTTGGCCGCGCTCAGCAAACCCGCCTGCAGCGTCTCTTTGAGCATCGCTTCGTCGACGCTCTTCTCGCGAGAGATGTTCTTGAGAGCCTGTAGGATCTCGTCGGTCGCCATGTACGTTCCTACTCCGTTCCCTGTTACCGGCCGCCGGCCTCTACTGGCCGTCCTGCCGTTTCCGCTTCCACGGATCCATCCGAAGCCGAGCCTCTTCGATCTCATCGAGACGTATGCGACGTTTGGCGCCATTCTCGAGCAGCAGCTCTACATCTTCGTCGCCAACCTCGACAATCTCACCAATCCATACTTTGATGCCGTCTTCCGGCTCCCGAAGGTCGATTTTCGCCTTCTCCCCCCGAAACCTTCGGAAGTGCGGCGCGGACCAAATCTTTCGGTTCATTCCCGGAGACGAAACTTCAATCGAATAGCTGCCCTCGAGCAGAGGGTTCTGATCCAGAGTCTCCGAGATCTTCCGGCTGACGCGAGCGCAGGCGTCCACCGGAACACCATCCTCCGAATCAATGTAGATCCGAAAAATCTGGCTCCGAGGCCGCACGGATACGTTGCACTCGACCAGCTCGAACCCAGCATCCACGATGGTGGGCTCGACGAGCTCGGCCAGCTCGTGCGCGTTCAACTGTCGACCTCCGACCAACTTCGAGACAAAGAAAAACGTGGGACTCCACCGCCCACGTCTCCGAGGGAGAACAATAGTACAGAAACGAAAGCGGGGGCAACCCCCATTCATGAGGGGGGCGGGGCCAAATCGCTTTCAGGAGCCCAGATAGCCCCCGTAGACGATCTCCAGGCAGACCTCACCGACCCGGCGGAGGCGTTCGCCGCTCAGAAACTCGGGCCGATCCTTCTGGGTGTGCCAGTTCGGATCGTCGAACCCGATCAGCACGGTCGACGGCACCCCCGCTTGCAGGAACGGGATGTGATCGTCGTACACGGTATAGGTCCGATCCGGATTGAACTCAAGGTAACCCCGGGCCCGGGCCACGCCGAATACCAGCTCGTTCCAGGCCGGAAAGGCGCCGTGAGACACGGTATCGCGGCCAAAATCCACGGTCGGCGAACCCACCATGTCCAAGACCAGCACGTAGTTGGGCGGGGTGCCCGTCCAGTGCTCGACCATGTAACGGCTGCCCAGGCAGTACTCCAGGGACCGGGTCGGGCGACCCAGGTCCTCCGCATCGAAGAAGGCCAGATCGACCCCAACAGGAGGCGGGCTCTCGGCGAACAGACGCGCCAGCTCCAGAAGTGCGGCGACGCCGGAGCCCCCGTCATTGGCGCCGGGAACCGGCATCTCGGCGAGGGCGGGATCGGATTCCTCATCGGACCAGGGTCGGGTGTCCCAGTGGGCCCCGAACAGAATCCGCGGCTCCTTCCCGGGAGAGATCCTCACGAGGAGGTTCGTAAAATCGAGTGAGTCTTCCAGGGCCGGAACCCAAAGACGGTACTCCTGACGCTCGGGCGTCCAACCCAGAGAACGGAGGCGTCCGTCCATCCACTCGAGGCACTTCGTGTGTCCGGGGCGTCCGGAGACCCGCGGACCGAACTCGACCTGGGTGCGGATGTCGGCCATGGCCCGCTCTCCGTCGAAGCTGGGAAACGCCACCAACGGGGCCGGCAGCGCCAGACAGAGGAACAGGCCGGCCAGGATCCACCACGCAAGACGGCGGCTGCAACCGCGCGTACGAGGAGCGCCCGGAGAGGGAACGTCGGCGGTAGGAATCGGTTTTGCCCTGCTGGTCGCTTCGGACATGAGGTCACCCATCAGAAGTTGAAGCTGGCCGAGACGGAGATCTCGATGAAGCGTTGCGTGTTCGCGTTGTTCTTGCGGTCTTTGTCCTGGCCAAACTCGACTCGGGCCACACCATTGATGCGCTCGGTGAAGCCGTAGTTCGTAGAACCATTGAAGGAGACCCGGACGTTGTCGCTCGCCACCTGGCCGCGACCGCCCGCCTGTACCGTCTCCTGCTTGGTCGCGCTCCAATCCGCACCGCCCGTGATGTCCATGCGCGTCGTTACCATGCGGGACTGGCTCGAGCCCGGAATCTTCACGCGTTTGCGAAGGTTGATCGTCTTCTTCACCGTCAGCCCGGCGCGCTTGTTCGAGTTCGTCTGCGTCGATCGGGACGGAAAGAAACGGTCCGTCACGGTCGTCGATGACGAGCTGTTGAGCGTCGCCTGCATTCCGTTCTCGAGGGTCGCTCGGATGTCGAGCAGCGGTGAAAGGTCCGTCGTGACGCGAAGGTCGTTCGCTCCTTCGTTGCGCCGACGGGAGTAACGCGTCTTGGCCGTAAAGCTCTTCAGCTTGAGCAGCCGCTCCAGACCCAGCTTCTTGTGGACATCGCCCCAGGTGATATCCAGGTCGGGCCAGGTCCGTTCGTACGTCGTCGTCGTTTGGCCGTTGCTGAGGCCCTTTGTTTCGCGGGATGAGTAACTCGTCTTGACGCTCGCCCGGAGTGGTAGCCGGATGTTCGTATCAAAGCGCCAGTTCTGTCCCTCCGACGTGCTCGAAGACGCCCCCCGCAGGGACCTCGTGTCTCCTCCCAGAACCGTGTCCAATCCCAACTGATAGACGAGGTCCGGCTCGCCCTTTCTCTGCGGGTAGGACGAGCTGTTGCTGATGCTGTACGACGCGCTGATCGGATCGATCGAGAATCGCTGGGCGCCGGGCCGTCGCGACCGGGTCGGCGTCGCCGAGGAGTCCTCTTCCCCGCCAAAGAAAGGAAGGTCCTTGAAGAAGTTTGCCACTTCCTTGGGATCAATTCGTCCGCTGACGCTGGTCGTATTGTTGTTGCTGTAGGAGTTGGAGCGGTCCGGCTCGTCCAGGTCTCCCGAGTAGTTGTTGGCAAAGGAAAGATTCGAACCGCTGTTCCAATTGACGCGGGGTCCGAGCAGCCGTCTCATGATTGGAATCTCGTAGTTTGCCGAAAGGTTCTGCGCGCGAGACCGTTCTCGACCCAAGCCCAGTCCACCGACCCGGGTCTGGTTCTCTTTCAGGTTCAGGTCTCGTCCGCTCGAGATGTCGTAGGTCACGGACCGGATCGGTTGTGCCTTGGCGTTGAGCCCAAGAGTCGCCGACTTCGAGTCGGTTCCGGCAACTCGACTGTACTCACTGGCCAGGTTGCTTCGGGTGTAGCGTTCCTTGTCCGTACGGGCTGCGCTCAGGTTCCAACCCAACTGGGTCGGAAGGAAATTGAGTTCCGAGTTCTTGAAGAGTCCCAAGGGACCGTTTCCGATGCGCACCTTTCCCGCGTCCTGAAGACCCAGGGACCACCGAACGCTCCCGGACCTTCGAACGGTCGTGTCGCGCACGGTCGGACTCCGATCGATGCTGTGCGAGTATTCCGCGCTCATCGAGAACGGATCGACCATGTATTTCATCCAGGGGTTTTCGGACTGTCGTTTGCTGTAGGAGAACCGGTAGTTCTCTTCACTGCTCTCACTGATGTCCCTGTCCGTGGCCGTCTCCAGAACGAGATCGCTGTTCGTCTGAAACTTCGGCACGCTCTTGTCCCGGCGAACGGAAACATTGAGGGGCAGGATCAGCCCACGACCTTCGACGAACTTCTCCAGGTTGAATCGTCCGGACGAATTGAAACTGGTCTTGGTCGTTCCACTTCCCCGTTCGGAACCGATGCGGAGGAAGTCCGCCCCGGTCCGGTCGAGGTTCATGTTGACGCTACCGAAGTCGGAGAGGGTCACGTTCATCTCGGCACGGGAGGCCAGACCGCGATCCTTCTTCACTCCGTTCAGCCGAAGCTCGTTGACCCAAACGCTTCCTTCCCGGAGCGGTGTTCGCCCGACGTTCTCGACGGAAAAAGTGATGCGCTTGATGTCGTTGAGACTGGGTTGTCCCTTCCGCGAAATACTGACCCCGTCCCCCAGCGACTGGGCAACAACGCCACTCAGGGAGTCGGGTTCCTCCAACTGAAGTTGCGAAAGCGCGGCCAGGTCGACCGTCGCCAGTCGCCATCGGTCGGGTACCGGCATCGTGTACTCGTAGTAGTTGGTGGTCTCGGAGTTGGCATCCCGGCTCAGCCGCACCGAAAAAAGAAGATCCGCCTCTCCGGAAACAATCTGACTGTTGATGAAGAACTGCATCTCTTCGTAGAGGGTGGCGAAGTTCTGGGCTCGGGTGTACGTGCGGTAGGCCGAGGCGCGGTGCCCCGGCTGAAAGTTCCGCAGCTCGAGCGCGATGGACTGCTCCCGTTCCTCGGTGTTGTCGTCGGTTCTTTCTCCCGGATCAAAGGGAGGGTCGTAGACGGCCGTGTCATCCTTGTTGTTGCGAACGCCGACGAAGAAGTCCTCTCCCGGAGACAGCTCGGCCGGGTCCAGAGGTTCGTCCTGCAGGTTCGTAATCGGATTTTCCAACCAACGGTTTCCGATGATCTCGATGCCGCCGATCTGGATGCGCTCGAAGGCGTCGGAAAAACCGGTGAACCACATGCGCGCGTGGAAGATTCTTTCCCAGTCGGGATCGACGGAGCCGGACTTGAGAATCTGGACCAACTCCTCATTGGCCAGAGAAACCCGGATCCGCCGCCAACCGCTGGAGTCGGCCGGAGTTTGGCTCAGCCCTTCGCACGGCGCGCACTCCAGAACGAAGTCCCGGCGAACGTCGGTTTCCCAAAGCGTCTCGTCGGCGAGATCGAGTTCGATCTCGAAGTAGTTGCTGACGTCGTCGACGCGACCACCACCGTCGAAGTCTTCCGTGTCCAGAAGTTGGTTCCCCTCCGTTCCGTTGATCTGCCGGAACTGAATGGGCTGGTACTCACCGTCGTTGAACGCGTCGCTGTCCTCGAAGGCGTAGTTGTCGAAGGGATCATCACCCGGCTGGCCGTTCTCGACGAAGTCGAGGCCGATGTCCTCGTTGTACTCGTCGCTGAGGTCGAGCGTCCCGTCTCCCTCGCCAATCTCACTTCGGTCTTCTGTATCCAGTTCTCCGTTCGGCGGCACGACGCGCCAGGTCGACTGATCGGCAAAGACGTCGTTCCGGGTCCAGGCTGCGTCCTCGCTGATGAAACCGAGTTCGATGTAGAGCTTGCCTTCGCGCTCCGACCGATCCTGATAGGGAACTCCGTCGTTGATCCAGATGTCGAGGAACTGGGCCGACGACAGATTGATCCCCGATGCGGAGAGCGGCTGCGTCAGTCCGATCCAGGACTGCCGACGTTCTTCGTCGGTTTGCCCTTTCGGCGCGAAGAAGACCTCCAGCATCTGCCGGTTGTCGTCACCCTCGCGCTCTTCGAGCGTCGGTTTCAGGTCGTACTCCTGCAACGCCCGGCGCGGTGTATACCAAAGAAGCTCGCCCCGACGGGCCGTGGCCAGCGAATCCGTCGTTTCCTCCTGCTTGATGCGGAGAGGAATACTCGGCATCCGCCAGGCTCGACGGTTCAGCGAAAGACTGAGAACATCCTTGGCCCCTTCGAAGTCATCCACATAGAGCTGGTTCCGGGTGTTCGGATTCGGGATCGAGATCCCAAGCCCACCTTCCAGCTCGAGCCGTGACTGTTCGCGCGCGTCCATGAACGGAATCTTGTCCATGACGTCCGTGATGAGCCAGGAGTCCGTTTGATACTGACCGGCAAACTCGCCGACCAGAGTACGTGACGGTTCTTCACCCAGGCGCGGCCTGCGGCCCTCGTTACCCGGAGCTCCACCTTTGCTTTCGAAGAGCCAGGTCGAAGAGAAGTTCCACTTTGCGTTGTCGGGACGGACGAAGGCGGCGATCCCGGCGAGAGTCTTTTGTCCTCCCCCGCCGCCGAAGGGTACGTGGGAGTAACTGACGTCGATGGCATCGGTCTCGGTGATTCCCGCAGCAGGAAGGATGTCGATGACGCCCGAGTCGTAGTCGATACGGTAGTCCCGGTCGCGCTGCAGGCGGCGACCGTTGGCCGTGACCACCTCGCTGCCTTCCAGGATGTTGAACGCGTCGAGTCGGATGTTGCTGACCGGACTCCGGTAGGTCACTTCCAGGAAGTAGCGGCTGAAGTCTTCGACGTTGGTAAAAATGTCGCGGTCGTAAATGTCGGGTGCACGAAACGTAGAATCCAGTGCAGCCCAACTCGGTCGATCTTCCTTCTGTCGATCGAGGGACGGATTGAATCGGTAGTAGGAGAAGCCCGCGCAGTCCGCGGCTTCCTCGGCAAGATCTGTCGGGGAGGGATCGAAGGGGCGCAAGTCCGGAAGGTAGAGAAGACCTTCCGTCAGGTTGAGCCACTGCGGTTCGACTCGCTGGTCCGACCCTGGAATGAAGTTGCCGCTTTCCGTCCGTTCGGAAAGGTCCAATCCGAGTTGTTGCAGAAATGTCGTGTCGTTGGCAAGACGGTCGGGCTGGGCATCGGAACCGATCGTGGCCTTGAGACGCACCTTCATCTCAAAACCCTCGGCCAGAATGTTCGACGCCCCGAGACGATAGATGTTGCGAAGTTCCAGGTTCGCGGTCGGTCCCCACACCCCTTCGGTCAGGTCGGCTCGATTGACGCTCTGATCGGATCGGGCCTGGCGGATCATCTTCAGGTAGGGCGTGGCAGCACCACCCCCGGTTCCGACTCGAATCGGCGCGCCGAACTCCAGCAGATCGGCGCCCAGCTCGAACCCCTGGTAGGCGACGGCCAGAACATCCCGTTCTCCGAGTGACCGGTTGAGGACGAGCACCGGATGCCCCGTGTAGAGGTCGGTTTGGACTTGATACTCCGAAGTTTCCAGGTAACGGAAGTCCCCGGTGTATGCGCCTTCGCCTTCGGCAGGCTCTCCGTCGATCGTAGCGATCGCTACGATCGTTCCGTCCTCGACGTTGTTCCTTTGGTTTCCGTCGTCGATGTAGACCTCTAGCGCATCTTCACCGAGTTGCCAGGGACATCCGTCCGGGTCCCGAAGAAAGAAGTACTGCGACGAAACGAAGTTGTAGTCGTCGATCGTGATCGTTCGCACTTCCGCCTGGCTGGTAATCGACTTCGAATCGTTCCGTCCCTCCTGCTTGGAGAGGATCATGTTGAAGTCGATGTCTCCGACCTTGGCCAGCGCGTTGATCCCGAAGAGTCCCTGCACGTTCTCGCTGAAGGTGACATAACGGGTTCCAGGCAGTCGAAGGTTCGTGTTTCCGAGGTCGACCCGCTGGATGATCTCGTCTTCGTAGCCGGTGTAGCGAATCTTGATCAGGTTGGCTAGCGGCGTGTCGCTCTCGCTCGACTGGTCGACATCGACGGTGACCTTGTCCCCGATGGTTCCCGTGAGGTTGAGGTTGAGCCGCTGTTCCATGTTGAGCTGTGGAAACTTCGACTGCCGCCCAACGACATCGTTGGCCTGCAGATTCGGCCGCCACTGACTTCGCCCGCGGAAGCTGATCTGCTCGTTACCCGCCACAGAGAGACTGGGCTTCCCTTTTCCAAAGATGCTCTGCAAACCGCCGGGCAACTCGAGCGGGATGTCCAGGTTGACGAGTCGGTCCTGCCGCGATTCCCGGTCCGTGCGCTTCAAGTCCTCGCGGAAGGAATCCGTCCAAAGATCGTACGTGGTCTCCTGCGTCAGTCGCCGGGTGTACTCACGCATCGACATGCGGATCTTCGGCTCGACGGCGCCCTCGCCTCCGTGAAGATGAGAGAACTCCAGAGTTTCGTCCTCAATGTTCGGAGCCACCTGGTGGGCGACAAAGTCCTGCGACCTGAAGCGGGGGCCAAATCCGTCGACCGGGCGGAACAGCACGGTATCGATCTGCGACTGCTGGCGGGGACTGAGGACGGCGGATTCGCGGAGGGTGCTTCGGGAGAGCCAGCGGTCACCGACCTCGTAGAGGAGGGCGTCACCGACGGGCCGGGACGACTCGCGCCGGCCGAAGATCTGGAACGAGCTGCCCCCTCGAAACTCCGCACTCGTCGAGTCCGACGGGGGCGGCAGGTCGCTGAGAGAAAAGCTGGACACGATGCCGGACGCGCCCCACGGCGACGAGGTGTAGGCCCGGGAAGGCGGTGGCTCCAGAGAGTCGGCCACCTCGCCGACAAAGAGAGTGTCCGGTAGAGATTGAAGCAATGAGTCGGACAAGGATGCCCGGACCGAGTCCGGGAGCGCGGCCAGCAGTGAGTCGGTCGCGATCCCTCCCTCGGCCGGGATCAGGGAGTCCGGGATGACGTCCGCCAGGAGGCTGTCCGGCAAGTCTTCCGGCCAGATGAGATCGCGCGGGTATTGTCCCTCCGGGTCGAGGACTTCCGTGCGTGAAAGGGAGTCGGAAGGTGAGGTCTGGCGCGTTCGGAATGGACCGGAAGGTCGTTCGTCTGAGGGTCGTAGGTCTGAGGGGCTTTCGTCGGAGGGGCGTCCGTACCGGAGGAGGGACTCGTCGTCCGAGTCGGGGTCGACAGGATCTACCGATCCCGCGGAGTCGGCCGGACCTTCCTGCCCAGCCGCTTCGCCCTCCGGATCCCGCTCCCTCTCTCCCTGGCCCTCGTCCTCGACCGGTTTTCCTCCCGCGAAGATGGAGCCGCCTTTTTCAACGAAGCCGGACGTGGACCGGCCGCAACTGGCAACCAACAACGAAAGCAGAAGGAGACCTGCGGAGGCGAGAAGCGCCGAGAGCGGTATGTCCCGAAAAGTGTTTTTCAAATGGACTTGCCGCAGAGGGACGTTGCCGCCCCGTCGGTGTTCCCCAATCCTTGAGTGGCTATACTCCGGGCGCTCTGGAGAGTTTCGCGCGTTCCGGGGTAAGATGCATTAAATAGGGAAGTTTGGGTCAGCTCCGTCGCCGAGGAAACCGTGATTCTGCAGAAGTACATCTTTCTTTCCCTGCTCCGACCCTTCTTCATCGGTTTCGGCTTCGTCAGCATGCTGCTGACCATGGACCTACTGCTCGACCTGCTCGACATGCTCCTGAACCGTGGGATCGGGATCGCCACCGTCGGCCAAATCTTCCTTTTCGCCCTGGGCTGGATCTCCGCCCTGACCGTGCCCTGCGGCATGCTCGTCGCGGTCCTCATGACCTACGGACGAATGAGCCAGGACAACGAGATCACCGCACTACGAGCCTCCGGCGTCCACCTCTTCCGTGTGGTCGCCCCTGCGCTCGTCATGGCCGTGATTCTCGCTGTCGGTCTCGCGGCCTTCAACAACTACGTCCTTCCGAAGACGAACTATGCCTACGCCAAGCTCATCCGTCAGATCACGCGGAAGAACCCCACGGTGCAGATTCGGGAGGGCGTGATCAACGACGATTTCAAGGGGTACTCCATCCGCATCAACCAGCTCGACGACCGGTCCGGCCGGATGGAGGACATCGTGATCCTGGACTCCCGGGTCGATCCCCGGGCCCCGCGGACCATTCTTGCCCGATCCGGCAGCCTGTCGTACCACCCCGATCAGTCGCTGCTCCTCCTCGATCTGGAAGACGGGACCGTCCACGAAACCGATCCCGCCTCGGACGAGGGCGAGTACCGGGTCGTCTCCTTCGAGAGCCAGCGGCTTCAGATCCAGGATCCGATAGACACCTGGGACTCGGACCGTTCCCACAACCTGAGCGACCGGGAGATGTCGATTCCGGCCATGCTGACCAAGATCGAAGAACTGAAGGTCGAACAGGCTCGGGAGCGCGAGAAGATCCGGGACGGCCTCGAGACCCTCGGGATGTCCACGGTCGAAGAGCTGGCCCGATTCGAGCCCTCGTCGGTTCCGCCTCGCGGACGGGATCGACTGTTCGGGGACATCAAGAAGTGGTTCCGTCGGGGAGAAGTCGAGCCGAAGCGAAGCTGGACGCGCCAGGAGGAAAACGCCATCGGAGTGGTCCGGTCCCGTTACCGCGACGTCACCGAGCTGCAGAAAAACATCGAGAAGTACCGGGTGGAGATCCACAAGAAGTTCTCGATTCCGTTCGCGTGTATCGTCTTCGTCATCGTTGGAGCCCCTCTCGGAATGGTGGCCCGTCGGGGCGGAGCCGCGGTCGCCCTTTTCAGCGTGATCTTCTTCATCTTCTACTACCTGTGCCTGATGGGCGGCGAACAACTGGCCGACCGACTGCTCGTGCCGACGTGGGTCGCCATGTGGTTTCCCAACGTCCTACTGGGCCTGTTGGGGGTCTGGCTCTTCCGCAAGGCCCTACGGTCGGGAACGACCAGCCCGGTCCGCGTGCGCGGAAGTTCCCCGGGAGCCGCCTGATGAAGATCCTCGACCGCTACCTGCTGCGGACGTTTTTGACGTGGTTCGGAATCACCATCGTCGGGCTGACCCTCGTCTTCATCGTCATCAACCTGACGGAGAAGGTCGACACCTTCATCGACTACAAGACGCCGGTCGGGACGGTCGTGCGCTACTACGCCTACAGCGTCACCAACATCCTGACGCAAATCCTTCCGCTGTGCCTACTGCTGGCTGCCGTGCTCTCGCTGGGCCAGCTCAAGAAGCACAACGAGCTGACGGCGATGCAAGCTTGTGGGCAGTCGCCCTGGCGGCTCAGCCGATCCCTACTCATCGCCGCGTTCATCATCGCCGCGGGCCAGTACTACCTGAACGAGGAGTTCGCGGCCGAGCACTACGCGGAGAGCAAGCGCATCCTCACCGAGGAGGTGAAGAAACTCTCGGAGGAGGATCGACTGAGCAAGACGAATGTCCGGCTCCTTGGGGGCGGCAGCCGGCTTTGGGTGGCCCAGTTCTACGACGCGAAAAAGAAGGCGCTGCGTAACGTCTCGGTCCAGGTGGTCACCAGTCCCGACCTCAGTCGGCGGTGGGATGCGGACCGCGCCCAGTACCGCGGAGAAGGTGTTTGGGAGTTCGAACGCGGGTACTACCGTTCATTCGGAGACCAGGGTGAGAGTTCGATTGGCTTTAGCCGCTACGGGACCTCGCGCATCGGCGAAATCCCCGATGACTTCGCACGGCGAAAAGTCGACCCCTTCCGCGCAGGAATGGCCGAGCTCTATCGCTTCGCCCAGCGCGTCAAGGAGAGCGGCGGGGAAACCCAGCGATACATGACCAACTTTCACCTGCGGGCCAGCTATCCCATCTCCGGACTGATCATGGTCCTACTGGGCGCAGGACTGAGTCTTCGGGTCATTCGTGGCGGGAACATGGTTCTGGGAGTGGGCATCTCCCTCGCGGCCGGATTCGTTTACTTCGCCCTCATTCGGGTCGGCCAGGCGCTGGGATACAACGGGACCCTGCCTCCGGCCGCCGCGGCGTGGCTCGGGAACGCGGTCTTCCTCTTCATCGGCGCGCTCCTCTTCCGACGAGTCGCGCGCTAACTCTCCACTTCGCCCCCCGGCCGCCCACGCCTCGGCACTTGCCTCCACTTGGCATCCCCCTGCGGCGAAGTCGCCTTCAGATCGAGAAAGAGAAACGAATCGACGCTTAGGCCACCGTGATGCGGCCGTCCCGAGAGACCGGAACAATGGGCGCGCCGTCCAGTACCGCTGCGAGCTGAATGTCCCCGTCACGCCCCTTCCCGGCAAGAAAGCGTCCCTGCGCCGAGACTTTCAGCGCTTCGGAGAGGTTCTCGCGATAGGAGAGATAGAGAATCCAGGCGGCTCGGGCCGCGTCGTTCAAGTCCCCGTCGTTTTCGGCCGCTCCCAAGTGATCGATGAGCATGCCGGCAGCCACGGCATCATCGAGCGCAAACCGTCCCTGATGACCGGCGCAAATCAGTGTGAGCTCCGCGTCATCCTTTTCGAGAAGGTAGTCGCGGACGGCGGACATGTTGCACAAGGACAGGGCGAGTTTCTCGACCGCTTCCGTCCCGCCGGAGAGAAGTCGACCTCCGTCGTCGGACGAAAAGACGACGGTCTTGCCGGAAATCTCCTCACTTTGTACGGCCACGGGTGAGTTTTCGAGGTCGAACCCCTCCAACTTTTCCCCGTCCTGCGATCCGACGAGGAGAGCGTTCTCTTTGCCCAGTGAATCGACGATGTCCCGAACGGCCTCGAGGCTGTCGACGGGAATGATCTTGTCGGCGCCCGACTGAAGCGCGTAAGCCAAGGTCGTCGCACTTCGCAGCACGTCTACGATGACGACGCGGCGACCTTTGGTGTAGAAGTGCGGGATCTCCTGCGGAGTAACGAAGAGGTCGAGTCTCATGACGCCTCTGTCTGCGAACCGGTCGCAGAGGCGCCGTTTCCAGCTTTCATGCGACCGACGAAACTCGTGTCGATGCCACCTTTGACGAAGTCCGGATGCGCCATGATTTCCAGGTGATACGGAATCGTCGTATCGATGCCCTCGACTTCGGTCTCGGCCAGAGCTCTTCGCATGCGAGCGATGCATTCCTTACGGTCTTTTCCGAAGGCAATGAGCTTCCCGATCATCGAGTCATAGTGTGGCGAGATGACGTAGCCGGAGTAGACGTGGCTGTCGACGCGAATCCCGGGTCCCCCGGCGAAATGAAGATCCCGAACCGTTCCCGGAGAGGGACGGAAGTTGGCGTAGGGAGACTCAGCGTTGATCCGGCACTCCATTGCGTGTCCGGTCAGCTCGATGTCTCTCTGCTTCATGCCCAACGGCTCGCCCGCGGCGATACGGATCTGAAGTTTGACCAGGTCGATTCCGGTCACCAACTCCGTTACCGGATGCTCGACCTGAAGTCGCGTATTCATCTCCATGAAGTAGAAGTCGCCGTCCTGATAGAGGAACTCCATCGTCCCGACGCTGTGGTAACCGATCTTACGCGCACCGTCGCAGGCCACCTTCCCCATGGCTTTGCGAACCTTGGGCGGAATCCCGGGCGCGGGCGCCTCCTCGACAAGTTTCTGGTGACGGCGCTGCGCGGAGCAGTCCCTTTCAAACAGGTGAACCACGTTCCCGTGTTGGTCAGCCGCGAGCTGAATCTCGATGTGGCGGGGATGGGTAAGGAAACGTTCCATGTAGAGGGCGCCGCTGGCAAACGAGGCTTCTGCTTCGGCCGACGCCATTTGAAACTGGCGTCCGAGATCCGCCGCGCTCTCAACGACTCTCATTCCCTTGCCGCCACCGCCGTCGCGAGCCTTGAGGATGGCCGGAAAGCCGATCTTCTCTGCGACCGCAACCGCGTCGTCCAGCGATTCGAGAATGCCGTCGCTGCCGGGAAGGATCGGGACTCCGGCCGCTTTCATCGATCTCTTGGCTTCGCTCTTGTCACCCATGACGCGGATCGAGTCGGCGGGCGGGCCGATGAAGACGACCCCGCTGGCTTCGCAGGCTTCAGCAAACTGGGAGTTCTCGGAAAGGAATCCGTAGCCGGGATGGACGGCGTCCGCACCGGTGATCTCGGCCGCGCTGATCACGCGAGGAACGGAAAGGTAGCTCTCCCGGCTGGACGCAGGACCGATACAGACGGACTCATCGGCCAGCCGTACGTGAAGGGAGTCGCGATCGGCTTCCGAATAGACGGCGACCGTTTCGATTCCCATTTCACGGCAGGCACGGATGACGCGGACGGCGATCTCTCCGCGGTTGGCAATCAGAATCTTCGCAAACATCGCGCTTCGGAGACTCAGAGCGCCGCCGGGAGAGGTCTTTCAGGAATCCGGTCGCAATCACTTCGCAACCGGACTCGAAAGTTGCCTCCACGAACTCTTAGAACCGGGTAATGCCCTCCGGATTGTCGTCGGGTTCATTCACCAGGTCCCGCGGAGCGTCGTCGTCCTCCTCGCCCTCCTTCTGTTCGAACGACTCCCAAGTCGTGTCGCTCGAAGAACTGATACCCTTCATGCGGAGCTCGAGTTCGGACGGATTCGACGCGTTCTTCATCGCCGCGTCGTAACTGATGAGCCCCTTCGTAAAGAGCCCCATCAGCGACTGGTCGAATGACTGCATGCCGTACTGCTGAGCCCCCTCTTGGATCGCGGATTTTATCATGAGGGTCTTCTCGGGCGATATCAGATAGTCCTGGATCGAAGCCGTGTTGAGCATGACCTCGACAGCGGGAACACGCCCCTTACCTTCCGCCCGCGGAATGAGTCGTTGTGAGATGACGGCTTGCAATGTGGACGCGAGAAGGAATCGGATCTCCGCGTGCTGATGCGGCGGATAGAACGAGAGAATACGATTGACGGTTTGCGGCGCATCGATCGTATGGAGCGTGGAAAGCACGAGATGCCCGGTGTCCGCCGCCATGAGAGCGATCGACATCGTCTCCTGGTCTCGAATCTCTCCCAGGAGAATGACATCCGGGTCCTGTCGGAGAATGTGCTTGAGGGCGGACTTGTAAGTGTTGGTGTCGAGACCGACTTCGCGCTGATTGATGATGCTCTTTTCGTCACGGTGAAGGAACTCAATCGGATCTTCAACCGTGATGACGTTGCGGGCTTGTCCCCGGTTGATGCAGTCGATGACCGAAGCCAGTGTCGTCGACTTACCGCTACCGACGGTTCCCGTGACCAGAATCAGACCACGCTGACGGTGCGAAAGCTGCTCGACGATGTTGGGAAGGTTCAGGTCTTCGATGGCGGGGACGCCGAGCGGAACATGACGGATGGCCATGGCCGCGGTTCCGCGCTGATTGTAGAAGTTGGCTCGGAAACGAGCCAGGCCGGGGACACCGAAAGCGAAGTCGAGTTCCCGCTCCTTGAGGTACTGCTCTTTCTGCTTCGCGGTCAGAACCTGATCGCCGATCGCTTCCAGGTCTTTGCCGTTGAGCGGGGGATCATCGGTCGGGGTCAACTCGCCATCGATCCGCAGCACGGGACGAGTCCCTGTCTTCAAATGAAGGTCACTCGCGCCCGTATCCATCATCTTTTCGAGAAGTCGACGCAGATCCATGAAGCTGTCCCCCTGCCGCCTTGTGGCGGGCAAAGTCGGGCCAGCGGTTCCGGATCTAGTCAGGTCGAACGTAGAACAGGGGCTGACTGAACTCCACGGGCTCGCCGTTGTCGAGCGCGGCCCGCACGACCGTGCCGGATACCTCCGACTCGATCTCGTTCATGAGCTTCATCGCCTCGACGATGCAGACGACCTGGCCCTTTTCCACTCTCGACCCCGCCTCGACAAAAGGCGGAGATTCCGGACTCGGAGCCCGATAAAAAGTTCCGACCATCGGAGAACGGATCTCGACGAGGCCTTCGTCCGGAGACGATCCGGCGTCCTTCCCCCCTCCGGCGTCGGAGACCGAGCCTGAAGTCGGAGGCGCCGCTTGAGGGACTTGCACCGGTTGCACGACGGAAGGCAGCGCCGCTGGGACGCCGTTGCTTTCCGCCGGAGCCGGGTGCCGGGTCATTCGAATCGTTTGACCCTCGCCCCAGTTGACCTCGAGCTCGTCGATTCCGCTCTCCTGGAAGACTTCGACGAGCTTCTTGATCTCATCGACGTTCATGGATGATTTCTCCAGTTCTTAGCCGCGCCTAGCCTTCATCGAGGAGGCGCGAAAATGCGTAAACAGCCGCAAGATAGCTCGCCTGACCGAGTCCGACGATCGTACCGTGGGCCACGGGGGCGATCAGGTCTTTCGACCGAAACTCTTCGCGGGCGAAGGTATTGCTCAGATGAACCTCGATGACCGGGACGTCCACTCCGGAGACCGCGTCCCTCAGCGAGACACTGGTGTGGGTGAGCCCTCCCGGGTTGAGGATGATCCCGTCGTAGACTCCCTTCGCCGCGTGGATTTGATCGATGAGTTCGCCTTCGTGATTCGACTGGAAGGCGTCCACATCCAAGCCCAATTCGGCTCCGACCCGATTCGTTTCCCTGTCCAGGTCGGCAAGAGTTTCCCGTCCGTAGACTTCCGGCTCGCGGACACCGAGCAGATTCAAATTGGGTCCGTGAAGGACGAGAAGTTTCTTCATGAGTCGAGGATGCGGTGGATCGACTCCCGCACCTGAGCCTCCGGAACTTGGCTCACGACGGTAGCTTCGCCCCACCGGGGTGTCAACACCCAGCGCCGACCTCCGGCGTCGGCCTTCTTGTCCATGTGGGTCGCGTGGAGCAGGGTTTCGACCTCGAGCCCGACACTTCGCGTGGGCAGCCCGTAGCGGGACAGGAGCGCTTCGAGCCGCGCGACCTGCTCGCCTCCCAATCCGAGGTGCGAATGGGACAGTTCCGCCGCAGCCACCATACCCAACCCAACGGCTTCCCCGTGAAGATAACGCTGGAAGCCGGTCACCGCCTCGATGGCGTGTCCGACAGTGTGCCCGAAGTTGAGGATGTGGCGTAGGCCCTGGTCTCGTTCATCCTCCGCCACCACGTCCCGTTTGACTCCCAAGGCCCGAGCGATGACCTCTTCGAGGTGTGCGGAACGAACGAGGCGCGAAGGATCGAGCTGTTCCATGAGGTCGAGAAGTCCCGAGTCACGGATGGCTCCGCACTTGATGACCTCGGCCAGCCCGGCTCGAAATTCCCGCTCGGGCAGACTCGAGAGCCAGTCCGGGGAGACGAGAACCGCGTTCGGCTGGTGAAAGGCGCCGATCATGTTCTTGTGACCGCCGTAGTTGACGCCCGTCTTGCCGCCGACGGCACTGTCGACCATGGCCAGCAGCGTCGTCGGAATCTGCACGCAGGCGATACCCCGTTGGTACGTCGCAGCGGCGAAACCGACCAGATCTCCGAGGACTCCTCCTCCGAAGACCAGAACCCCGCCGTCCCGTCGGATCTGCTCACCGAGAAGGAAGTCGTAGACCCGGAAGACAGATTCGTGAGTCTTGGCCCGTTCTCCTCCACTCAAGACAAGACAGGCCGGACGGCAACCGACGGCGGAAAGCGCCGACTCCAAGTCCCGGCTCCAGTGTTCCCAAACCGTGGCGTCGGCCACGACGGCCCACTTACCCCTCGAGAGGGCGGGAACGGCGGAGCGTAGGTCCCAGTCTCTCCATGAGCCGATATGGACCGGGTAGGAGAACCCGTTTCCCCCACCCTCCACTCCGATCTCGATCACGAAGCCTCCGTGACTTGAAATGTTCGGGCGATAGCCAAGGTCTCGCGAAGGTAGGGCAGCTTCTTACCGGGCGGGTTGAACACGGCGACGTCGACGACAAAGAAACGGTCTCCACGGACGAAGCCGTAGCTGCGGAACGGTCCGCCGATGACGAACTTGTCGTTTTGCCAAACTCCTTCGAGAACCAGGGCCGGCTCCTGTTGGAAGGAACCCTCGAACCCGCTCGACCGGTCGCGGAGGATGTAGTCCCCCTGGTAGTAGAACTCCGCAAGTTCACCCCTCAGGTCGAAGAACTCCTCCACCGACTGGGGCGCCTCTTCCCTGGGAAGCCAGTGTACGAGGACGAACCTCGCCGGCTCACCCTGGATGACGCGATAGAGTCGGATGACCCGGCCTTCCGGATCCTCTCCCGTGAGGTACCCGGATGGAATGCCGATGTCGAAGCCGTAGTGCTCGCGAACATAGGACTCCATGTCCTCGTCCCGTCCCGCCGCCAGGACGGCCGGTCCCATCGCGACCTGCAAAGCCTCGTCGAAGCTCCGGGCCACCGTCGGACCATTCCGGCGCAAGTAGGCTTCGAGAGCATCGGGATGTTTGGCGTGCATCAGCAGGACGCACTGCCCCTTGGCCCAGACGTCCTCGATCAATCGGTAGGCGACGTCTTCGGCGGCCAGCTCTTCCCGAACTTCATCCGAGACGAGGCGGGCAATCTCATCGTCGAACTGCGTCGGCCGCGAAAGGTCACAGAGCACCGCAAGTCCCTTCCAGTCGCGGTTGGGCTTGAAGAGATCCAGCGGAATGCGGTCCACCTTGAAGCGGTTCTCCATTCGGACCATCTGTACCGGGGCCTGGAGTTGCTGGACGAGAGATTCCACCCGACGGTCGTCGGGAGCGAAGGAGGTGAGCAGCCCGACCTTTTCCGTACGGCCTACCGCCCAAAGCATGGAGTCCGCACAGCCCGAAGCCGTGCAGGCGAGAGAAACGAAAACGATCCAGGTAAGCAAACGTCGGACCAAGGAGACCCCTTTACCCTTCCCCAGCAGTTTCCCCCAGTGTAGCAGTGATTCAGAACCGAGTCGGTCCCCCGATCACTGGAACCATTTTTGTAGCTCGCGAAGCTCCTCGAGTTGAATCCGCAGTTCGTCGATCTCGGCTTGGAGTTGGTTCTGGCGGCGCAGGTTTCTCGACATTCGCCGCTCCATCCAGTCCAGTGACGTGCGGTCGCCGATGAGGGGATAAAGGACGAGGGGAGCCTCATCCCGCCTGAGTTCCATCCGGACCCGGGTGCCCGGCGGCGTGTTGGAGATGCGATCGGAAACGTCGGAGACGTTCATCACCGTGGTTCCGGCCAGGCTGACGATCTGATCCCCGGTCCGGATCCCTGCCTGCTCAGCCGGACTTCCCGGCAGGACCCTGAGGACCTCGAGAGGCGTGGGCAAGCTCACCGAGTCGGCGTCCGCAGAACCCGGGGGCCGAACTGCCGGCTGCACTCCAAGGAAGCCCTGGGCGTGTTCCGACTGAAGGGCGAGACGATCGGCGATGTCGAAGAGCAGGCTTCGGGGAAGCCCTTGGACGTAGGGCTCCGGATGCAATCCGAGCCACGAGGAAGTGACCCCTTCCACATCGCTCTCCACGACCATTCCGATCAAGCTTCCGTTGCCGTCGAGAATCGGGCTTCCACAGATTCCGGCCCGCTCTTCCACCTCGATGCGGAAGACCGCGTGGCTCGATGTCGAGGTCGCCGGTAGGATCCGGTCCAGGGTCCCGATCCGGGGCTCACCGCCTTCGGCATCGCGGAAGAACGGCAGAACAACTACCCAATCCCCCTCTCGAACCGAGAGCGGAGAGGTTCTCGGAGCCGGACGCAGCCCGGAACCATTGCCGACGCGTAACAGGCTGACGCCGCTTCGGGAGTCCTGGGAGAGGAAGTGGGCGCGTCTTTCCCGGCCGTCCCGTCCCATCACGACCAGACTGTCCGTCGGTTGGGCCCCATCCACGCAGGTCAGAACCAGACCCGTCGTATCGACAACGACTCCAGCAGACCAAAGGACGCCGCAGGTGCGGGGAACCTCTCCGTCCGTCGAGACGGCGAGAGCGTTCGGATCCGGCCCGGTCGGCCGGTGCGCGCGAACGAGAACGACGGTGCCCTCGTAGCCGTCGGTCAGGCGGCTCAGGGTGCGGCTGAGGACGGTCTCACGCGGGGGCGCGGCGTCCGTAGCCGTGGCGAAAACGATAAAGGGCACCAGAAACACAAGGAGCCCAGGCCAAAGACCTGAGCCCCACTGAAGGTCGAGCCGGGCAGGAATGCGGGCTCGATCAGAAGATGATGCGAGCCGATTCATTCCGATAGCCGACCTGCTGCTGCAGACCGGAATTGGCGTCCCGACCGGGTCGTACCACGGCCAACGGAGTCGAACTCGAGATAGAGGACTCCTGGGTCCGAATCTCGTCGGCCAGGTCGGAGAACGGAGACGTCGAGTTCGGATTTGCCATCGCGTGATCGACATCGATGGGTTCTCCGGAGGCGGCTCCCTGAATCATCGGAGCGGAGGTCAACGCAGGCGTCACCGCCTCGAGCGTGCCATCTGCCACGGCCGTCGAGCCCGGGCCCCCCATCCAGGTGCTGACTCCGGCGCCGACACCCAAGCCGAGAAAGAGGCAACCGAGCGCCATAGCCGGGGCCGGTTGCAAGAGTGCTCTGGGCTCGAAATCGGCCATCCAGTCACGTACTCGCCGCGCCAAGCCCTGAAGCACCGACGAGCTCGGAGCCTTGTCCATGGGGGTCAACGCGACTTTTGCGTCCTCGAGTTCATAGGCGCGTACGCGGTCGAGGACCGAGCCCACGAAAGAAGCGTCCGCTTCCCGGGCCGGGAGCGAACGCACGAGACCGACGGTGGAACGAAAACTACTCCACGCGATCTGACAGTCATCGCAATTGATCAGGTGTTTGTCGAGGGTGGCGAGGAGCTGGGGTTCCAGCTCCTCGTCCAAGCGAGAGGAGAATAAGTCGCGGGCCTCGCTACAGTTCATCGATTCCGCCTTCCACCAGCTTCGCGAGCATCTCCTGGAGTGATGTTCGCGCGCGGTTGATCCGAGACCGGACGGTTCCGCCCGGAATCCCGAGAACCTGCTCGATCTCCTCGTACGACAACTGCTGGATGTCGCGGAGGACGATCACTTCACGGTACTTCTCCGGGAGTTTGTCGAGGGCTTCTTCCACCCATTCCTGGACCTCTCGCTGGCGCAGACCACGGTCCGGCTTCTGCGAGGGGTCGGACACGAACTTACCCGAGTCCCCGGTGACCTCGAGAAGTTTGTCCAGGCTGACGACGCCCTTGGAACGGACGCGCCGGCGAATCTCGTTCTTGGCCAAGTTTACCGCGATCGTGTACATCCAGGTGCTGAACTTCCCGCTGGGGCGGTAGCGCTCGCGGTGCACGTAAATACGGAGGAAGACCTCCTGCGCGATTTCCTGGGCCCGGTCACGGTCGTTGATGAAGCGACTGACCAGGTTGATGATCCGATTGCGATAACGATCGACCAGAGTTGCGAAGGCGGCCTCGGAACCTCGAACGACGTGCTCCATAAGAGCCTCGTCAGGCAGGGCCGAGAAGACAGGTGCGTTCGAACTCTTCTTTTCTGCCAATTTCATTGGTTCTCCCCAATACGCTCCGCTAGTCAAACCCGTCGTCAGAGCGACGGTTCCGATCGTCCTAACTTTTTAGATGATTTTGGGGACGATTCGGTTGCGGTTGGGGCTAAGTGGTTGTTTACCTGGCTCTTGCCTACGTTATCGGAGCCTCTCGATCCGCTCTTCGAGGTCGGAATCGCCGGGGAGCGACTTGAGCGCCTCCCGGTACTGAGCCACCGCGTCGTCGCTCCGGCCCAAAGCTTCGTAGGCTCGTCCGAGGTGGGTCAGGATCTCATGGTGGGTCCCTCCCCGGGCAACCGCCGCCTCGAGGTGGTGAACCGCGGATTCGTACTCGCCCTTCTGAAAGAACCCCCAGCCGTAACTATCCAAATAGGCTGAGTTTCCTGGGTCGAGTTCGAGCGCCTTCTGAATCATTGCGATGGCCTCATCCAGCCGTTCGCCTCGATCGATGAGCATGTAGCCGGCGTAGTTGAGAGCCGCGTGGTGGTCGGGAGCCTTCTCCAGGAGCCGCTCGAAGCGCACCATCGCATCATCAAAAGCACCCTTGCGCTCGAGAGCGACCGCGTGGCGGTACATCAGGGAAATGTCCTCCGGCGACTCATCAAGGTAGTTCCGGAGAATGGTCTCCGATTTCTCGAAGCTCTCCCGGGCCATGAGGATGCTGGTCGCCAGCATGACGCCGCGTCGATGGCCGGGCGAGCGCCGAAGCAGATCGGACAGCGTCTCGAGACAGGCGTCGTCCCGCCCGAGTTCCGACTGTGAGACCGCCCGAAACCAGCGCCCCTCCAGATCATCGGGAGCCCGAACCAGGATCGAATCGGCCCGGGACAGTGACTCATTCCACTCGGCCCTGTCGGTGGAGACCCTCCAAAGCCATCGGTAGGGATCCGGATCCTCCGGTCTGACAGCGGCGGCCACCATCAGGTGCCCCTCGGCCTCGTCGAGCCCTCCGGACCGTAGCGAAAGCAATGCGGCCTGCATCCGGACGTTGGCATCGTTGGGATAACTCCCCAAGTAGGCCTCGAGATGAGGTTTGGCTTCTTCCCAGCGATCCGACGTCGACAGAATCCCGATGACCGCACGGCGCGTCGGGACCAGGTCCGTGTGTAGATCCAGGACGGACGTCAACGCCGGAACGGCCTCCAACGGATCCTCGAGGCGGGCCAGGGTTCGAATCAGTTCTTCTTCGGCTCCGGGGTAGTCCGGGTCTTTCTCCAACGCGGTGGCAAGATCGGCCACGGCATCGAGGTGTCGGCCGACCTGAGATCGCAGAGAAGCCCGCCGGGTGTAGACATGGGCCGTCGCCATGTTCTCGGGAATGGCCGGCTCGACCAGCTCGAGGGCCTCCTCGGGCTTTCCGATTCGCTGCAGCAGGGCCAGTAGATTGAGAAGTGTCCACCGGTCGTCCGGGTCGATGTTGTAGGAGGCGCGAAGTTCGGCGATGGCATTGCCCGCATCACCCTGCTTCATGCGGCATCGGGCCACCAGGCGCCGCGGCTCCGGGTCGTCCGGCGCTGCGATCGCGACCCGCTGCGCGTGCACGAGAGCGCTATCCACGGCTCCCATCTCGTAAAAGGACCAGGCCATGGGCAACTCGATCGTGCGATCGTCAGGAGCCAAGGCCAGGGCCGTCCGGAACTGCTCGATCGCTTCTCCGTATCGAGCCTTCTCATGCAGGAGTCCGCCACGAATGAAGTGGGTGAAAGCACGCTCCTGCGCTTCCTCGGAGGCCACAGAGACTTCTGACTCGACCGAGCGTGCCGCTTCCTTCGGTGGAGTGTTCGGAACTCCGGCCTCGGCCGAAGAGTAGGAGACAAGGAAGACGATCAGGACCCAGGATTTCTGAAGAAACAAACGCATCGGGCGAAACCTATCCTATACTGACGGCAGCGGCTACAAATGACAGCTACGCGAAACCAAATGGATCAGAACGGCAAACGGATCGGAACGGCTAACCGGCCAGGGAGAATGGAGACAGAATGAATCGCCTCAAGCTCCTGATCGGAGTCGCTCTCGTCACCGCGACGGTGGCTCTCTCCGGGTGCTACACGAAACTTGGGGTCCAGGATCCCTACGGATTCGACGACGGGTACGGAGACTACTACGACAGTTCCGGAGCCGACTGGACGGAAGTCTATTACGTCTACGTCCCCTATGTGCCCTGGAGGGCATACGCCGGCCACGACTGGTGGTACCACGACTACCATCGGTACTGGGACGGCCCTCGGCATCACTACGATGACTACGACGAGTACGATGAGGTCGGCGGACGCTACGGATGGGATCGGGGCCCCGGCGCACCCAATCCGCCGCGGGTCGGTGTCGGCTCTGTCTCCGGCGGCGGCAGCGGCGGCGCAACTCCGACTGAGACTGCGCAGCCCCAGTCCAAGAACCCTGCCCGGGAGGGAAAGTCGACTCCCAAGCCCGAAGAAGAAAAGAAGCCCGACGAGTCCCAGAAAAAGAACCGTCGGGGCTGGCGCCGGTAACCAAAGTCGAGTCCGCCGGCATCGGACCCGTTGGCGGGTCATTCCTTCGCCTCCCACGACCAACGTGGGGGGCGAATCCATTCTGTCGAACAACTCTCGCCCGTGCGGTGTATCGAAGATGGAGTAAGGTTTCTTCGTGCCCGGACCAGGCACGTTCCCGGGGCGAAGGCCCAGGAGGATTCGAATGCATATGGAACCGCGCTTTGGCCGGTCCGGATGGACGGCTGCGATCGCGACCTTGTCTTTGGTTCTGCCACTCACAGCAACCGCACAGTTTCCACCCGAGCTTCCGATGACCTACGTCCCGACCACAGGCGTCAGGGCTTCGGCGATGGGCGGCGCGTACACCGCAATCGCAGACGATATCTCTGCGTTGGATCACAACCCGGCCGGTCTCGCCCAGATTCGCCGAAGCGCCTTTTCCATCTCGATGGACCGGCGAAACAAGGATCAGGACGCGACCTATCTGGGCCGCGATGAGTCCACGTCCCTGAGTAAGACCTACTTCCACAATGCCGGCTTCGCCTATCCGTTCCCGACCTATCAGGGCAGCCTGGTTCTCGGGGGTAGCTATCAGCAGTGGACACCGCTCGACAGCGAGTATCTACGTTCCGGCGCCGGCTCCGGCGTCCTCAGCGAACGGGAAGAGATCACGGAGACCGGGAACATCGGCGCCTGGCAGGTCGGTCTGGCCTGGGACCTCTCCCCTACTTTGTCGCTGGGTGGGAGTGCTGTCTACCTCAGCGGAGACAGTGACCGCTTCCGTTCCTTCGAGTACGAGGGCCGGGACAGCGAGGACTTCGAGAGCACGATTACGGAGACCACCTCGGACATCCGCGGCTACACCGGACGCCTTGGGGTCCTTTACCGCGGGGACCGCGGCGTCCAGGCCGGCTTCGTCGTCCACCTTCCGCAGGACTACACGATCGACGGAGAGATCCTTGACGATGTGATTCGGTACCAGGAGAACCCGGCGGACACTCTCGACTACATCGACGAATTCACATTCGAAGACAAGCTGACGCTTCCGGCCCGTTTCTCTGTCGGACTCGCCTACGAGAACCGGCGGATGACCCTGACCGGCGACGCCACCTTCGCGGATTGGACCGAGATTGACTACGACGGTCCCATTCGATTCACGGATGAGTCCGGCCGCAGGGACTTCGCCTACCGGTCCACGGTTTCACTCCGGATCGGCGCGGAGTACCGGCTGCCCAACGCGCCGCTTGACCTGCGGGCGGGATTCGCCTCCAACCCAGTCCCCTACGATGTCATCGGGGTCAACATCTTCGATGGGCTCGCCAATCGGGCCAACTTCGATTCGGAACTGACCTCGTTCTCACTCGGGGCGGGCTACGATCTCGACGCCAGCCTCACCGCGGACCTGGCATACGTGCACAGCTCCTTCGAACGCTCGGGACGGGAAGCCGGAATCGAGACGGTCGAAAGCCTGACCGAGGATCGGTTTCTATTTGGGGTGACGTTCCGTCAGACCCGGTGATCACCGGGCGGAATCCCGGCGCTCGGCGAGGTGGGCGACGGTGACAGGGCTGATGCCGCCACGTTGGAGCGGCTCTTGGGCGGCTCATGGGACGGCCGGGTGGACGAGGGATCCACAGGCGTCGGCGGGGTTGACGAGGGATCTGCAGCGGCCGGCGTCGGTGCGTTGGATGGCACTGACGAGGCCGCGGCGTCGTCTTGCGATGCCGACGAAGGCGATGCGGACGCAGGCACCGAGTTTGGAATCGTTGGGACGGACTCCGGCGGGGATGTCGAATCCGCGCCGGAACTCTCGAACTCGGCGCCGGCGTCCTCTCCGATTTTCTCTCGACTCGCCTCGCGTTTCAGTCGAAGCATGGCGTTGCGAGCCGCACTCTGCTGGGCTTCCTTCTTGTTGTAGCCCTGTCCGCGACCGAGCAGCCGGCCACGAACCATCACCTCGACGGTGAACAGCTTCCGATGATCCGGCCCAACCTCCGTCACGACCCGGTAGCGCGGATGCGTCTTGAACTGGGCTTGAACATGCTCTTGAAGCTGGCTCTTGAAGTTGGCCTTGGAGAGGTCCTTGAAGATGCGGTCGGCGTGGACGAGCAGACGGTTCTCGACAAAGTCCCGGGCGCCCGGTAGTCCCTGATCGAGATAGATCGCGCCGATCACGGCCTCCATGGTGTCGGCTAGGATCGAGCTACGTGCCGTCCCTCCCGACTCGCGCTCCGCGTCCGACAACAGGATGAACTCTCCCAAACGCATCCAGTCGGCAGAGCTGGCCAGGACCTTTCTCGAAACGAGAAGTCCCTTTCGTTTGGTCAGCGCACCCTCGCGGTCGTCCGGGTACATGCGGTAGAGAAACTCGATGACGATGAGCTCGAGAACGGCATCGCCCAGAAACTCCATTCGCTCATTGGAAAGGTTGGGATCGCCGCCGGTGCACCCGAGGAAGGAACGGTGCGTCAGCGCCTGCGCGAGCAAGTCGCGGTTGTGGAAGGTCACGCCCAGCTCGGACTCGAACGCATAGAGGCGGGATTCGACCTCGGGGGGTCGCTCATCTTCGGTTTGCGTTCCCGAGAAGAAGGAGCGGATCTTAGTTAACCAACTATCCATGTACTCCGCTGCCGGCTCTTCCGCGGTCCGCCCTTCTTAAGCGAGCGGTGTCTCGACTCCCCTCGCTTAGTCGATCCGGCGGAAGGCCAGGGTTACGTTGTGCCCTCCGAATCCCAGTGAGTTCGAGAGAGCAGCTCGGATCGGCTGTTTCTGCGGCTCATTGGGCACGTAGTCCAGATCGCAGTCGGGATCCGGAGTCGTATAGTTCATGGTCGGCGGAATGACGCCATTTCTTACGGCAAAAACGGATGCCACCGCCTCGATTGCGCCGGCCGCCCCCAGAAGATGTCCGGTCATCGACTTCGTGGAGCTGACCTTGAGCCGGTCAACCTCCCCGCCGAAAACGCCTTTGATCGCTTGCGTTTCGAAGCGGTCATTGAGAGGCGTCGACGTCCCGTGGGCGTTGATGTAGTCCACGTCTGCCGCCGACATACCGGATCTTTCCAGAGCAAGCTTCATCGCACGGGAAGCGCCTTCTCCCTCGGGAGCCGGTGCCGTTAGATGGTGCGCGTCCGCGGTCGCTCCGTAACCCGCCAGCTCGGCCAACGGTTCGGCTCCGCGAGCCCTGGCGTGCGCCTCGGACTCCAGAACCAGCATACCCGCACCCTCGCCCATGACGAAGCCATCCCGATCCTTGTCGAAGGGCCGACTCGCCCCTTCCGGGTCGTCGTTTCGCTCGCTCAGGGCCTTCATGGAAGAGAACCCGGCCATGGCCAATGGCGTGACCGGCGCCTCGGTGCCCCCGGCGAAAACCGCGTCGAGCTGACCGCGCCGGATCATCTCGTAAGCCTCACCAATGGCGTGGGCACCGGACGAACAGGCACTGACCGTCGCGAAGTTCGAACCCCGGGCTCCCAGCATGATCGAAACCATTCCGGAAGCCATATCCGCGATCATCATGGGAATGAAGAATGGGGAAACCCGGGCGGGCCCCTTCTCCATCAAGGTTCGGTGATTGGCTTCCCAGGTCGTGGTTCCACCGATTCCCGAACCGATGATCACACCGATTCGGCGACCATCGTTTTCCGTACAGTCGATACCACTGGCTTCGTGAGCCTGCCGGGACGCGGCGATGGCGTACTGGATGAAAGGGTCTGCGCGTCGCGCTTCCTTCTTGTCCATGTACTCGCCCGGATCGAAGTCCCGGACTTCGCCGGCAAAGCTCGTCCCGATTCCGGTCGTATCGAAACGGGTCACGGTGTGAATGCCGGAACGCCCCTCGAGAAGGCCGTTCCAGAATCGGCCCGGGTCGTTCCCGAGCGGTGTCACCGCACCCATCCCTGTAATGAAAACCCGATCGCTCATGAGAAGAATCTTCCTTTGGCCAATGCCAACTTACTTGGCGGCTTCGAGGTGCTTCTTCAGATAGTCCATGGCATCGCCGACCTTGTTCATCTGCTCTGCAGCCTCATCCGGGATCTCGATGTCGAAGGCCTCTTCGAGAGCCATGACGAGTTCCACGGTATCGAGAGAGTCCGCACCCAGATCGTCAATGAAGGACGCCTCGGGAACGACCTTCTCCGGGGCGACCCCCAACTGGTCGACGATGATGTCCTTGATCTTCTGTTCGTAGTTGTCCATTCCAACCTCCAATTTGATTTGGAATTGCCACTCGCAAGCGAGTTAGGCCATCAGCATCCCGCCGTCCACGCGAATCACCTGGCCGGTTATGTAGCTCGCTCCTTCGGAAGCAAGGAACGAAACGGCTCCTGCCACATCCTCGGGCTCGCCGAAACGAGCCACAGGAATCTGCGACAGGAGGCTTTCCCGAACGGCCTCGGGAAGTTCTCCCGTCATGTCTGTCGTGATGAATCCGGGCGCAACGGCGTTGACGGTGACGTTGCGCTCAGCCAGCTCACGCGCAAGGGAGAAGGTTAGCCCGATCAGACCAGCCTTGGAAGCAGCATAGTTGGCCTGCCCCTTGTTCCCCATTTGCCCTACGACGGATGAAACATTGATGACTCGCCCCCAGCGGGCCTTGAGCATCGCACGGGCAAACGATTTCGCGCAGTGAAAGGCTCCCTTGAGGTTGACGGAAAGCACCGCATCCCATGCGGCGTCGTCGAGTCGGAGAAAGACGTTGTCGCGAGTCAGGCCCGCGTTGTTCACCAAGATGGATACCGCGCCGACCTCTTCGGTTACGCGGCCCGCCAGTTCTTTGACCTGCTCAGCGTCCGCGACGTCACATCGAAAATGGTGGCATCTTCGCCCCATCTCCCGGATCTCCATGACCGTCGGCCCCTCTGGATCGCCACTGCGGTCGACGAGAATGACGTCCGCACCGTCACGGGCCAACTGCAGACTGACGGCTCGACCGATCCCTCGGCTTCCTCCCGTGACCAGCGCAACCTTACCTTCGTGGAGTGGGGCTCTCTCGTCGCTCATCGCGGTTCCTCCGCTGCGTTCAGGCGTGCTTCGATCTGTTCGAGAGTGCCCACGGCCTCAAAGTCGAGGCTCTTGTCGACCGCGCGAACCAGACCACAGAGAACCTTACCTGGTCCGACCTCGACGAAACGTGTGACGCCGCTGTCGATCATGTTTCGAATGGTCTCCTCCCACCGGACCGGGGAGAGAAGTTGCTTCTCCAGGGACGTCCGGATCTCGGAGGGATCCGTGACCGGCCGGGCGGACTCATTGGCAAAGACCGCGGCCCGTGGCTTCCGGACCTCGGCGGACGCCAGGGCCTCCCGCAGGCCGACCGCAGCGCTTTCCAGAAGAGGTGAGTGAAACGCTCCACTGACCTCGAGCCGAACGACACGTTTCGCGCCCGCGTCCTTCAGCGCCTCCATCGCTTCCTCGACGGCGCCGACCTCGCCGGAAATGACGATCTGGGTCGGAGAGTTCAGGTTCGCCGGCACGACGACTCCCAGGATCCGTTCGAGAACCTCGGAAAGCGGCTCGGCGCCCAGTCCGAGGATGGCCGCCATCGCTCCCGGCTTTTCCTTGCCGGAGTCCCACATGAGTTCTCCCCGTTTCCGGACGAGACGGAGGGCGTCGGCGAAACTGAGAGCCCCCGCCGCGTAGTAAGCGGAGTACTCACCGAGCGAGTGCCCGGCCGCACAGTCGTTGCCACCGACGTTCCAGTCCAGGGCGGCGAGAACGGCGGCGCTGTGGACGAAGATAGCGGGCTGGGTGTTACGCGTCTCCCGAAGCTCGTCTTCAGGCCCCTCAAAACAGAGGTGCGCGAGATCGAATCCCAAAACCTCGTTGGCTTCGTCGAAGACTTTCCGAGCGGCCGCGTGTCCGTCATAGAGGTCACGCCCCATTCCGACGAACTGTGATCCCTGTCCCGGAAACAAAAAAGCGGTGGTCAAAGAAATGGCTCCTTCCAAGAAAACTCGGGGGACGTTGCGATCACCAACGAACGAGCATCGCTCCCCAGGTCAGGCCCCCACCGAAGACGACGAAGAGCACGAGATCTCCGGGTTTGAGCCGGCCCGAGCGTACCGCTTCGTCCATCGCGATGGGCACGGATGCTGCCGAGGTGTTTCCGTACTTGTCGATGTTGACGAAGACGCGATCCGACTCGATTTCGAGACGTTTGGCGGTGGCATCGATGATTCGGATGTTGGCCTGATGTGGGATGAGGATGTCGACATCGTTGGCCCCGATTCCCGCCTTGTCCAGAACCCGAAGGCAGGTTTCGGCCATTCCCCGGACGCCGTGCTTGAAGACTTCGTTGCCCTTGACGCGCAGGTAGTGGAGCCGCTCCTCCATCACTTCGGCGGTGATCGGAAGTCGCGAACCGCCGGCCGGCAACTCGATGAGTGAACCGTACCGTCCGTCCGAGCCCAGATCACTGTCGACAATGTAGTGATCGTCGTCGCCGACACCGAGCACAGCCGCGCCGCAACCGTCGCCGAAGAGGACGCACGTGTTGCGGTCGGTGAAGTCGGTGAACTTGGAAAGGATCTCCACGCCGATAACCAGAACCTTGTCGGCGGATCCGTTCCCAATGAACCCTCGGGCCACTTCACAGCCGTAGAGGAATCCGGAGCAGGCAGCCGAGACGTCCATACAAAACGCGTTGGTCGCTCCGAGCTTGGCTTGAACGAGACAGGCGGTACTGGGAAAGAGATGGTCGCCGGTCACGGTACCGACGATGATGGCATCAAGTTCTTCCGGCCGGACACCGGCCGTTTCCAGCGCATGGCGGGCTGCCACCTCAGCCACATCGGAGGCCGCCTCTCCGTCGGCGACGAAACGGCGCTCTTTGATTCCGGTCCGCGTGGTGATCCACTCGTCCGAGGTTTCGACCATCTTCTCGAGGTCCTGGTTCGTCACCACCCGCTCGGGAAGGTGTGACCCTGTCCCGAGAAAACGAACCTCTCTAACCGGTCGCTTCTTCCCTGAACTGCTCACGCGAGAATTCCTCTCCGATCTTTGTGACGAGGCCCTCGTGGGCCATCCTGGCCCCTTGCCGGACGGCGTTTCGAATCGCTTTGGCCGAGGAGCTGCCGTGTGAAATGACGACGACACCCCCCACGCCGAGAAGCGGAGCCCCACCCACTTCCTCGTAACTGAGCCGCTGTTTCAGCGTGCCGAACACCGGCTTCATAAAAAGAGCGCCCAGCTTTGCTGTCGGACTCTTCCGAATCTCCTCACGGAGCGTACCGGTGACGACGCCGATGATACTCTCCGCAAACTTCAAAAGAACGTTTCCGGTGAACCCGTCACAGACGACGACGTCGACGTTGCCTCCGAGGACATCACGTCCCTCGACGTTTCCGACGAAGTTGATCTCCGCGGTCCGCTCTTCGAGTAGACGGTACACCTGCTTGTAGAGGTCAGATCCCTTTTCCGGCTCTTCCCCGATATTGAGCAGGCCCACCCGGGGCTTGACGACGTCCAGAACCGAATGGGAGTAGATGCGGCCCATGAGGGCGAACTGACAGAGGTTCAGCGGTTTGGCGTCTGCGACAGCCCCCACGTCCAGCAGGACGCAGTACCCACCGTTGACGGTGGGAATCGCAGTGGCGATGGCGGGGCGAAGAACCCCTTTCGTGCGGCCCAGGCCGAGAAGAGCGGCCGTGACCACGGCGCCGGTGTTCCCGGCCGAAACGACGGCGTCGGCGGAATTGTCCCGCATCAGCCGGAGGGCCACTCCGATGGAGGAATCGGGTTTCTTGCGAGCGGACGAGGCCGCCGACTCACCCATGCCCACGGACTCCGAAGCATGAACGACCTCGATGCCGAGAGAATTCAGCGCTCCACGTCCATCGCAGGCTCGGATCGCCGCCTCGTCCCCGGTGAGGACCACGGAGCACTCGTCACCGAAGCGCTCCACGGCTTCAATCGCGCCTTCGACGATCGTCTCGGGAGCGTGGTCGCCGCCCATGGCGTCCAGGGCGACTCGCGGACAAGGCGATGGGCTCAATCGAACCTCAGATTCTGATTGCGTGCGGCGGGCCTAGGTCTCGGTCTCGATCCGCTTCTCGCTTCCGTATTGACCGCAGGAGGGGCAGATGAAATGGGGACGTTTGGCGGCTCCACAGTCCTGACAACGCGTGGACGCCGGCGCGGCCAGCTTCCATTGGGCGCGTCGCTTGTCGCGGCGGGTGGAGGAATGACGCCTCTTTGGCAGTGCCATTGAACTTGTTCTCCGTCAACGGTTTAAGGGTCGAACTTCACTCGGGCTCTGAATCTTCGGACTTTGAATCTATGGACTCTGAAGCCTTGGACTCTGGAGTCTTGGACTCTGGAGCCTTGTGATCCATGAGCGCCTGCCACCGGGGATCGACCCGATCCCTGGGACAAGTACACGCATCTTCCTCGTTTCGGTCAGCCCCGCATCGAGGACAGAGCCCCTGACAATCCGGTCGACAGACAGGGTGCCAAGGGACTTCGATTACGAGAACCTGACGGATGTCCTCCGTAAGGTCCACAGACTGCCCGTCATGATAGACGATTCCCAGATCGTCTTCACGAACTTCTTTGTTACCACGGGGATCGCGGGAATCGGGAGGCTCCGCAAAGACCCGGAACTCCGTTTCCACCGGCGCCTCGAACTCCTTCAGGCATCGACCACATTTCAGTCGAGCCCGAGCGACCAGGGGCCCCCGAATCTCGAGCTTCGCCCCCATCTTGTAGACGGTCGGCCGAAACGAGACACGGCCGTTCGGGTCGAAGACCTCCGGATCCAAGTCCAGATCAGCGGGAGTCCCAATCAGTTCCCGGTGGCTTTCCCCTTCTTCCAGGACCGAAAGCGGCAGGACGAAGGGGTCCTTCGCCCCCACCGCTCACGCCCGAACAGCGTGCGAAAGACCGTAGAACGCGATTTCCTCGGCAGCCGTTTCCGGAGCATCGGAGCCGTGAACGGAGTTCCGCTCCAGGCTCTCCGCCAGATCCTTGCGGATGGTCCCGGGCTCGGCGTTCTCCGGATTGGTCGCTCCCATGAGGTCGCGCCACCGCTTGATCGCGTCCTCACCTTCGAGAACGCCGACGACGATAGGGCCAGAACTCATGAACGTACACAGGGAGTCGAAAAACGGTCGCTCCTTGTGGACCGCGTAGAAGCCCTGCGCATCATCCTTGGAAAGATGGACCATCCGGAGTTGGGCGATTCGGAGACCGGCCTTCTCGACGCGGGAGAGGATCTCTCCAACGAGGTTCCGAGCCGTAGCGTCCGGCTTGATCATCATCAGTGTCTGTTCCATCTCTGTTCCTTCTCTCCTTCTTGCACTCTCGCTCGGTCTCTGGATCCTGATCACCTCAAGGATCCGATCGCCAATCGGACGGACCTGACTTCCTGGTTAGAGAAGGTCGCGAATCATTCCTCCGACCTCGGAGGGAATTCGGGCGACCTGAATACCATGACCTTCCAACGTCTTCGTCTTGTCCTCGGCCGTACCCTGTCCGCCGGAGATGATGGCGCCGGCATGACCCATGCGCTTCCCTGGAGGAGCGGTCCGCCCGGCAATGAAACCAACGACGGGCTTGCTCATGTTCTTGGAGATGTAGGCGGCGGCTTCTTCTTCGGCCGTTCCACCGATCTCACCAATCATGACCACGGCCTTCGTCTCCGGGTCGGCTTCAAAGAGTTCCAGCGTATCGATGAACTGCGTCCCGATGACGGGGTCTCCCCCAATGCCGATGCAGGTCGACTGTCCGATTCCGTTGCGGGTCAGCTGATACACCATTTCGTAGGTCAGCGTTCCGCTTCGTGAGACCACGCCGACGTTGCCCGGCGTATGGATCTCGCCGGGAAGGATTCCGACCTTGCTCTTGCCCGGTGAGATCAGCCCCGGACAGTTGGGTCCGATGAGCCGGACTCCCATCTCCTTCAGCTCGTGCACGACAGGAATCATGTCGAGAACGGGAATGCCCTCGGTGATGGCAACGACCAGCTTGACCCCGGCGTGCGCCGCTTCCAGTACAGCGTCGGCGGCGAATGCCGGCGGAACGTAGATGACCGATGTGTTCGCGCCCGTCTCCTGGACGGCCTCCGACACGAGGTTGAACACGGGGATTCCGTGCTCTTCCTGTCCGCCCTTGCCGGGCGTCACTCCGGCCACGACCTTGGTTCCGTAGTCCTTCATACCCTTGGCATGAAAGGAGCCGTCCCGCCCGGTGATTCCGCTTACTACGACCTTGGTGGTCTCATCGATGAGAATAGCCACGCGTCATCCCCCTCTTTACGCCTGAGCGAGTTCGACGACCTTCTTCACGGCCTCGTCCATGGTTTCTGCCGGATGGAGACCGGACACTTCCTCGAGAATCTTGCGTCCCTCCGCTTCGTTCGTTCCGACGAGACGAATGACGATGGGCAGCTTCACTCCGGTCTGTTGGATCCCTTGGATCAAACCGCGGGCGACGTCGTCGCAGCGGGTGATCCCACCGAAGATGTTGAAGAGAATCGCCTTCACCTTGGGATCCGACGTGATGATCCGAATCGCGGTCACCACCTTCTCCGGCTTGGAGGATCCACCGATGTCGAGGAAGTTGGCCGGCTCTCCCCCGAAGTGTTTGACCAGGTCCATCGTGGCCATGGCCAGTCCGGCCCCGTTGACCACGCATCCGATCGAGCCGTCGAGCTTGATGAACGAAAGCCCGATGTTGCGCGCGTCACGATCGGCGTCCGTCTCCGTATCCGGATCGCGCATCGCTTCCAGATCTGCATGCCGGAAGAGCGCGTTGTCATCGAGATTGATCTTGGCGTCGAGCGCGATGATGTCTCCGTCCGGGGTCTGCACGAGCGGGTTGATCTCCGCCAGCGAGGCGTCGACGGACGCAAACGCGGCCACCAGTTTCTCGATGACCCGGGCGATCTTGCCGGCGAGCTTTCCGTTCGGTTCGACCTTGGCCGCGAGCATCCTCGCTTCGTATGGACGCAGTCCGCGCTCGGGATCGAAGTGCTGTTTGGAGAGAGCCTCGGGCTTGGTCCGGGCGACTTCCTCGATATCGACCCCACCTTCGCGAGAGATCATGATCGCGGGCAGCTTGGCTGCCCGGTCCAGAACAATGCCCAGGTAGTATTCGTGGGCAATGTCGAGCGCCGGCGCGACCAGGACGCGGCGAACCGGTAGCCCCTGGATTTGCAGCTGGAGAATAGCCTCCGCCTTCTGCCGGGCATCTTCCGGGTTGTCGGCGAGCTTGACTCCGCCCGCCTTTCCCCGCCCTCCGGAATGAACCTGAGCCTTCACGACAACCTGTCCGCCGATCGCCTCTGCGATGGCTTTGGCCGCTTCCGGCGTACTGGCGACATCACCACCCGGCGGGACCGGAATCCCGTGTTTACGAAAGACTTCCTTGGCCTGGTACTCGTGGATGTTCACTTGGATTTACCTCGCCGATCTGCGGGTCCGGCATCCCTGATCCCGGTCGAACCCACTTTTTGGGGGCAAAGCGAAACCCGGAGTCGGAATCGCTCCTCCGGGCTTTCAAACCAGCCTCGAAGCCTACGTTCGCCGGACCCGGCGGGTCAAGTAGGGTGTCTTCCGAACTCGATGGTTTGTGGATCGGCGCCGGCTATCAGGACCGCCGTATCTGTTCGATGAGTTTCGATGAGGAGAACCCCTCGACGAACGGGATGAGAACGACGCGTCCCCCATCGGCCTCCACCGTCTCTCGACCGACAACGTTCTCGATGGAGTAGTCGGCGCCCTTGCAGAGTACGTCCGGCCGAATGGCCTCGATCAACTCCCTGGGAGTGTCTTCCTCGAAGACGACGACTCGATGGACACTGCGAAGGCCCAGAAGCACTGTGGCTCGGGCGTGCAACGACAGCCAGGGGCGGTTGGAGCCCTTGAGCCTTCGAACTGAATCGTCGCTGTTCAGCCCGACGAAGAGACGATCTCCGAGCCGTGCCGCATCCTCGAGATAAAGTACGTGCCCTGGGTGCACGAGATCGAAACAACCGTTGGTAAAGACGACGGTCCGGCTCTCGCTGCGGAGTTCCCCGGCCAAGGAGGCAGCTTCGGTCGGAGTGAGCAGCCCTTCCGGTCGAGGAAGCATCCCGCCTTCCGGCGTGGTGAAGAGTCTTCGTTCTTTCGACTCGCTCAAGGGCGATCCACCGCGGGCTCCAGAACGGTGGGCTCGCACGGGCCAAGGGCAATGGAGTCGATCAGCTTGTCGGGCTTGACCGCTCCCGTCCCCACCTCCTGAACGACCAGACCCGCTGCATAGTTGGAGATGGCTGTGGCTTCCGGCAAAGAGGCGCCCGCCGCCAGCGCAGTGGCGAAAGTCGCAACCACGGTGTCTCCGGCTCCGGTAACGTCAAAGACTTCCCGCGCCACCGCGGGGAAGCTGAGGGGCGCTTCGCGAGGCCGAAACAGCACCATGCCCTCCGATCCCCTCGTAATGAGAACAGAATCCGAGTCCAACCGATCCAGAAGGGCCTTGCCGGCCTGCAGAAGGGTGCTCCGGTCTCGGATCTTCCGGCCGAAGGCCACGGAGGCCTCCAACTGATTCGGCGTAATGGTCGCGACGCCCAGGTAGCGGAAGAAATGGTCCTCCTTGGGATCGACGCAAACGGGAAGCCCCACTTCCCGGGCGGCGGGAAGCACCTTCTCGAGAATCCCGCCGGTGATGACTCCTTTGCCGTAGTCGGAAATGACGCAGGCATCACAGGACGCGAGTTCGGCTCGAACGCGGGAGATGACTTCGTCCTCGATGACTTCGCTGAGTTCGCTGCGATCCTCGCGATCGATTCGCAACATCTGTTGGCGGCGAGCCAGGATCCGGGTCTTGGCCGTGGTCCGGCGATCGCTTCGAACGACGACTCCTGTTGGAGTGATCCCGAGATCCTCCAACAAGTGGAGAAGCTCCCGCCCGTGGATGTCCGCCCCGACCACTCCGACGAGAACGGGTTCGCCACCCAGGGAACGGATGTTCTGAGCGACGTTGGCCGCACCTCCAAGGCGTTGCGTTTCGTCGCGCGCTTCGACGACAGGGACCGGGGCCTCCGGAGAAATCCGGTCGGTTTCTCCCCAAAGATACTGGTCAAGCATGAGGTCACCGAGCACGAGGACTCGACGCCCGCTCAAAGCACGCACCCGCGAGGACAGGTGCTCCGCATTCCAAAGTTGAGACATGGGCGTCAGGTTAGGACAGGTGTCGGGGTCAATGCTAGGTCACTCCATATCAGTGGACCGTAACCGGCGCCGGCGACCGGCGGCGAATCGGAGACACGCCCACGCAGAACGCGTCTCCGGCGCCGACCCGGTCTCTAACGATCTCCGCTGCGGACTCGATTACTGGGAGCCCGTCCGGTAGAGCGTCTTGAGCCGACCCCAGGTCTGCGAAACGACCGGACTCGGTTCATTGTTGCCGTTGGCCCAACCCGGACTTGGATGAAGCCCCGTTCCACCCGGATCGCCCCCGCCTCCGTACGGGTTCAAGGCATCGAACAGTCCCCACTCCAGATCGCCGTCCGGCAGTCGGCCACTCGAACGATCATCCTCGGCCTCGTGGTCGCCGAAGCTGTAGCTGTCGACGAGAACCGTGTCGCCCTCCGCCACTTGCCACAAGGTCACCGTGTCTCCGCTGTTGCCCAGCCGCAGACCGGTCGCAGACTCCCCATTCTCGGACTCCCAGACTTCGGCATCCGAACCATAGACGACCACGTGCTGGCCCGAGCCCAGCGTCCCGGAGAATCCGAAGGTGAACGCTCCGGTTTCATCGCCCAGGAAGTAGCCTTCCAAGTCCGTCGCCGATGTGGCAACGATTTCGACCCACTCGTCGTCCCGGAAGTCGTAGGCGCCGTCGCCGTCCCAATCGGAAGCCGGATCCGCCATGCACTCGTTGAGGAGGACGCTGCACTGCGCTTCCGTCGAACCGGCCAGGCAGAGCACGGCTGCGAAGCAGACCGTGAGCACTCCCAACACCCAACCACACATACGTTCGGACATAGACATCCCTTTCTCGGAGGAACTCCTCCGCGTCCGTGTTTCGTCGTGACGAAGGGAGTGGCTGCGAATCTCGTGCCCAGGCGGGCCGGCGCGGCGACTCGGAATGGATTTCGCCCTGAGGCTCATGTGCCAGCGGCATGAATGTCTACATTTGATTCCACCCCAGCTCGGGCCAGTAAGGAATCATCGTATCAAGCGGCCGGGTACCCAGCCCGGCCACAGCACGACACCTCGGCCCCGCACCGATCCACTTAAATTATTGTATTTAATTGCGTTACAAGGCTCAAATCAACTCACACCCAAAGGGTAATTTTCCCTGGAGAGGCGCTAAGTCGGGCGACACGACATCGACAACAATTGTTGACAAACCCTAAAAAGACAGAGATACTGTAAGTGTCGTTGATCGTAGTCAGCCAGAAGGCGCGGTTCCAAACCGGCCTCAGAACGGAGCAACCATGTCGAATCAACCACTTTGCAGAATGGCCCTCGGATTGGGCCTCGTCGCTCTGGCAAGCGGCAGCGTCCTGGCCGGCCCCGTCCAGACCTTCCACTGGATGGACGGGGACCCCGGCACCGTCGACCAGCGGGGCGGACGCATCAACTGGATCGAAACCGAGTTCGACTCTGACAACCAGACGCTCCGGTGGACGGGGAACTTCGGGAACCACACCCGCCTCCGGACCGACGGCTTCACCCTGGCCATCTCCGGTGGATCGTCGCCGAAGCACGCCGCCGGTGACGTTGCACTCTTCTACTTCGACTCGAACTACGGACCGGCAAGCAGCCCGCTCGACCAGCCCGTCCTAACGGCGTACACCTACAACGGCAATGTCGACATGTACACGGCTACGAGCTACATGGATGGGAGTGGCGCCACCGGAACCCAGGACCCGGATCCGATCGCGTCTTCAGCAGTTCCCGGCGCCAACGACTGGGTCGAGGATCTCTTCTTCCGCGCGGAAGCCGACGGCTCGCGGACGATGGGATTCGAAATCGATGTGTCTTCGATTATCGGGCACACGCCTCTCCACCCCGCCTCGAACTGGACCGGCACCGGGTTCGGCGAAGAGATCGGGATGTGGATGCAGACGTACACGAATCTGAACACGGACTACGAAGACGGATACGTCACGGGGTGGAACTCCGGCTTCTCCGGATCCCTGGAACTCGGAAACATGCAGACCGCCGCCGACCCGGTTCCGGAACCGGCGACGCTGACCCTCTTCGGTCTGGGTGCTGCAGGTTTCTTCGGGAGACGCCTCCGCCGTCGGAAGCAGGACGCTCAAGACCACGCCTAGGGACCACCAAGATCGTTCGTTGTCACTCCAGCGGAAGAGACCCTCGCCTAGGCTGACAGGCGGGGGTTTCTTCTTTTCGGCCCGACACGAGGCTGGTCGGAGGCGGGGCGAGCTTCAACGCCCGCGGCCCACCCGATCGCGGTCGGCGATCTACTGCCGGGCCCGCCCAAGCCACTTCTGAATCTCCGGGTCATGAGGTACGAGCCGGCTCGCTTGCATCAGGAACCGACGCGCGGTATCTACCTCTCCTTCCTCCAACGCCAGGCGGCCCGTGAGCAGCAGACGCTGGGGAACGACGGGAAAGATCTCGCAGCTGGTCCGCATTTCGAGAAGGGCCTCGGACCTTCGACCCGCTTTGAAGTGCGCCTCTCCCAAACTGAAGTGGGCCTCGGCCAAATCGACCTCGTCATCGAGCACGGCCTGGGCGAGGTCTCCGATCGGACGCGGACGAGACGAGCGAAAACGGGCCTCCCGTTGCTCCGGGTAGGGCCAGCGGTGGGTCAGGTTGAAGACACGTCGCTCGGCAATCTCCTCATCCAGAGGGGTGATCCCGGCCCGATCGATGACGGCGGCGGAGCCCAAGGCCGGACGTGCGGAGGCGGCCGAGCCGGGGATCTTGGACAAAACACTCTCCGCCGCTGCCCGCGCGATGAGTTCGGTCCCCGAAGGCTTGAGATGAAGATGCTCGTAGAACCACTCCGTGCCGGGAATCCAGTCCGGGCTCAGCTGGCGAGGAGCGGAAACCCGCTCCGCCCGCGTGTCCTCACAAACGCGACCAATGGCGTCGACGATGGCCGACGGCGCGCGGAATCGGATCGTGTCCAGGTCCTTGGCTTCGAGAAACGGTTGTGCAACCGAATGCGGCCACGCCGCCGAACGCCCCGTCTCTCTTGCCACGCCTTCTTCCACGCCTTCTTGCGCGCTTTCTTGCACGCTGTCTTCCGTGCTGTCTTCCGTGCTGTCTTCCGCGCCCGCTTCGACACCTTCTTCCACGCTCGACAGGTGCGCGGCGAGCTTCGCCCTGCCGTCGTAGTAGGCGGTTTCCGCGTGCTCCGGTGACTCCGATCGGAGATCGCCAAGCACTTGAGAGGCCACCTCGATCTCGCCGGAACGAAGTCGTTCTCGAGCTTCGGCAAGGCGGGCATCCATCGCCGCAGCCTGCTCCGCGGAAACGGATTCCGAACGAACGCTTTCGAACGGGATCTGATCCCTCAGATTGGAAACGACCTCACAAAACAGGATCGGCGTCGGTTCGGTCGCCTCGACGATCGCGCGAAGGTTCGACTCGAAACCTTCCAGCGCCGATGTCCAGACCTCACTACCCTCGCGAATTTGCGTCTTCCCCACCATGGCGCCCATCAGGGTCTTTCCTTGAACGCGTTCGGGCGGACGAATCTTTCGAACGACCTCATCCAGAGCGCGCGAGATACGCAGATCCAGAATCCAACGCAACGCTCGAACCCATCCCTGGCTCTTTCCGAATGCAGCCCGACTGGCGGGACCGAGCGCTCCGTAGAACTCGTTGTGTCCCATGTAGACCAGGAAGAGGTCCGGGTCGTACTCGACCAGCTCGCGTACGAAATCGAGAACGGCATAGCTGTTCAGCGCTGTGATGCCGCAGTTGATGATCTCGAAGCGTTGCTGCGGAAGGCGGTGCTCCAAGTGGATGCGGAGCATGTTGGAGATCGATCCGTGGGTGTGCAGCGGAAAGCCCGCGGTCGTCGATCCGCCGAGGACGAAGATCCGAAACGTCTCCGGATCCTTCTCGACGTCGAAGATCTGAAACCCCGGTTTCGGCTGGATCGAAGCCATCTCGGGAGGGAAGTAGCGAAGACCAATCTCGGGATTGAGTTGGTAGGTCTCGAACTCACCCTGCGTCTCGCGGATGACCAGCGGCGGCGGCGCCGCGACTCCGAAGAGGCGGAGGCTGAGTTCGAGAAGGACGACCAGTCCGAGGCCGAAAGCGAGCAGGATGCTGCGAATCAGCCAGAGCCGGGCACCCTGGGGGCGCGGCGTCGGACGATTCAAGGACGTAGCCCGGCCTCTTCCAGGTAGTTCCCGATTCGCTCGAGCGCCTTCTCGATGTTCTCGATCGAGTTGGCGTACGAGAACCGAAGGTAGCCGTCACCACCGGCGCCGAAAGCCGTCCCTGAAAGACACGCCACGCCGGCTTTCTCCAACAGGTCCGAAGCCAGCTGCTTGGAACTGATCGGCAGATCGGCAACGCTGGGGAACGCGTAGAACGCACCGCGCGGAGTCTTGCAGCGGAAACCCGGAAGTTGATTCAGTCCTTCCACGATGACATCCCGACGGCGACGGAACTCGGCGACCATGGTGTCGACGTCGTCCTGCGGTCCTTCCAGTGCTTTCATTCCCGCCCGCTGTACGAAGACGTTGGTGCAGGAGTTCGAGTTCGTCATGAGCCGCGTGACGTGGGCCGCCAATTCCGGATTCATGACCCCGTAGCCGAGCCGCCACCCGGTCATTGCATAGGTCTTGGAGAATCCGTCGAGAATGATCGTCTTCTCTTTCAGTCCGGCGAAGGATGCGATCGAGTGATGGTCCCCTTCGTAGAGGATCCGTGAGTAGATCTCATCGGAAAGGATGTGGAGGTCGCGATCGCGAACGAGGTCGGCGATGGCCGCAAGCTCGTCCCGACCGATTCCCCCGCCCGTCGGATTGGCCGGAGAGTTGAGAATGAGAAACCGCGTCTTGTCGGTGATCAGTGAAGCGAGCTCGTCGACATCGACGGAAAAGTCATTCTCTTCACGCAGCCGCAGAGGCACCGGCTTCGCTCCGAGGAAGTCCACCATGGACTCGTAGATCGGAAACGCCGGATCCGGGAAGATGACCTCGTCCCCTTCTTCGACACAGGCGAGAAGCGGGAAGAAGATGATCGGCTTGGCGCCGGGAGTGACGACGACGTTTTCCGGCCCGTAGTCCAAGTCCCGGGTTCGGGAAACGTAGTCGGCGATCGTTTGACGAACTTCGGGAAGTCCGGCCGAAGGACCGTAGTGGGTGTACCCACCGCGCAACGCCTCGACGGCGGCGTCACAGATGAACTTTGGTGTGTCGAAATCGGGTTCACCGATTTCCAAGTGAACGACGTCCTTGCCCTGAGCCTCGAGCGCGCGAGCTCGCGCCAAGACCTCGAAGGCGGTTTCCGTCCCGAGCCGTTCCATGCGTTTTGCGTACATCGTTCCCCCAAACGGAAGTAGGTCCAAGCCGAGCGAAGTCTAGCGTGGATGATTCATGAAGGTCTACTGCGGTAACGACTCCACCCCTGCAGGCTTCAGCCGGGTGCACCAAGGGCTTCCGGGCAAATCGCGGAGATCGGAAGGCAAGACGCTATCTTTGGAGCACTCCGTCTCGCGCCTCCGACGCCCGGTCGCGAGCCAATCTGCAGACCGCCTCCGCTACCCCCGTTGGAGACGTCAGCGACAGAGTATCGATCCGCAGGACACGATCGCGGTGACGGGAAAAGTAACGCAGACAAAGCCAGACCTCAGCCGGCCGGAGCCGACGTTCCAGGGCATGCTCCGGCGCTGAGTCCGGTTGGTCCGCAAGTTCGGGCTCCATTAGGCGCTGAAGTATGGATTCCACCTCGTCCGGATGGGTGTTCTCCGCCACAGTGAGCAGGGTGCCTTCATCCGGGCCCATCAGCACGATGACGGAGTGAACCTCGTCTGAGTCGGGCGTGACATAGATCAAAGGCCAGACCCACTCTGCGGGAAACCGCTCCGGCCGGTGGATCTCTACCTGCACATTCCAGGAAGGGGACTCGTCCGTGATCGTGCGATGTTCGAGGACCAGAGCCTCGAGTTCACTGGACAGTTCCTGCCACTCGACGCCGCGGACCTGGGAAAGCATCTCCTCCCGCTTCGTCGGTTCCGGAGGCAGGTCACGGAAGTGCTCGGAGAGGCGGCGCTTCAAATTGCTGCTCTTTCCAACATACAGAGAGACTCCGTACGAATCGGTGAGACGGTAGACTCCGCTGCACTCCGGAGCGGAGTCGATATGCGCACGGTCGAAACGGAAATCACTCCAGTCCAGGGCACGGGACTCGAGGAGCTCCACGCGGCGCCTTTCCACTTCGTCCCAGTCCCAGCGCGGGCAAGTCTCGAGGATGTGATCGAGGAGGCCCGCGAGGGCCCGAAGCGGACCCTCTCCTTCGAGCGAGAGTGGGCCCACGCCCCAACGTTCCACGAGACGTTCGAGTTGGCTCTGGTCGTTCACGGCGTCGGGTGTGACTCCCTCCTGCCGGAGCAATACTCGTGACCAGGCCAGAAGATCCAGGAACGGTTCGGGTGGTTCCCCGCACGCCCAGAGACGATCCATCCGCCGAAGCCAACGGGAGGCAATGGCGGGCTGAACGGAAGCCCAGGGGTGGGACCACAAGCGACCCGGAGGCGGCGTCTCTTCACTGAGCGCGACAACGTCGGTAAGCCCGCTGCCCTGGGTCCAGAGCGCCGTGTGAACCCGGACTCCCTGGCCGTCATTGGATTTTTCGAACCACGCCAGTCGAACCGGTTCCCGCAGTGGGGAGTGCACCTCACGTGGACGCAGACTCCAGCCTTCCCCTGTCTCGGAAAAACGCGGGTCGCTTCCAACGACAGCTCGGACGAGGTGAGCTGTGGCCGGTCCCTTGGAAGTCAGCTTGAGGGCCTTCTCGGCGATCTCCTCGGGCGTCCAGGGGCGGTCGGAGTCCGCCATGTTCCTTGCCAGCAAGTCGAGGAGTTCACTCATGCCGCAGAGAGTAGCACGAGGAAGGTCAGCACGGATGTGAGCCTCACAACGAAAACCGAACCCGCGATTCCATGCGCCATCGGCTCTCGGGGGACAGGCTCCACAGGACGTCGCAGTCGACATCCCATCCGTTCCGACGGACTACACCGGAGCCGTGAAGGTGGAAGCTTCCGCCCGACGCCGAAAAGGGTCGGCCGTCGAATCCCAACGGATCGAGCGAGACCCGCCGATCCTTCGGTCCGCGTACTTCGATCCCGCCGGCACGGAGTTCGATGGCGGAGATGTCGACCCGAGTCCAAACCCCGATCCAGGAGTGAAGCCGTTGGCTCTCTCCCCGAACCTGTCCGCGGGCTCCCGCCTCTGCTCCGGCCACGGACCGGACCCAGTGAAGCCGGCCGTACCACGTGCGCAGCATCGTAAGGTTACCATCGCGGCGACGACCGCTCTTCCGCAGCCGCGCGCGTACTCCCAACGCGTTCCCTTCACGTCGCGTCAGAACATCCATACCAAGGTCCCGGGACTCGACGGCGTCGGGAAGCTGCAACAGTGAGGACGCCTCGTCCATCTTTGACTTCTTCCATCTCCAATTCAGGGAAACGTGGGGCGGCGACCACCCCGAACCCTCGACCATTCGTTCGCGAGTCAAAGTGGCGACGAGACTCCGGTCGAAGACAAGTGCGCTTCGTTCCCGCAGATCGAGCGATCGCGTCGAGCCCCAACGCTCCGTGGTGCTCATCCGCCAGCGTACCCCTCGGGCTTCGACCAGATGCTTTCCGCGGACGAATCGGGACGACTGAAGACTGTCGTGAAAACCGATTTCCGATCCGTTTTGTTGAACGGCAACGAAGCCGCCGGATTCGTCTCCCATTCTCAGGCCAAGGCGAAGTCGTCCGACCGACCGCACGAGGTCCACGCCTTCGCGGTCCGCGGACCAGCGCCATCGCGCCGTTCGTCCCTGAAGCATCCATGCCTTTGAGCGCCGCCTTGACGAAACGGTGCGATCGAGCCACCCCCGGCCCCGGGCGAATCCGTATCGAAACACCCAGGAGTTCTCACCATAACTCCAAAGCCATTGACCTCTGCCGTCGGTCCATGGGCGGGCTTGATCGACGTCGAGCCGAACCTCGAGCCGCCCGGCTTCGGTTTCCTGGGCGAAGCGCGCCGACCACTGCGGGGCAACCGTGGAACGGCGGCGAGTCTCGACGAACCCTCTCCCTTCCCCGCGAACGTCTCCATCGATCGGCTCGCGCGTGAACGTTTCGTCACTTCGAACGACCATGTAAGGAAGGAGAGCTCGCGACCACGAACTTTGCGCAGCCCCTTGCATCGTCAATTGCGCCGGCCCTCGCGTTTCCCCCCCTACCTCTTCATCCACCCTCTCACGCTCCGTGCGGCCCAGAGCCTCCGTCCACGCGAGGTACTCCGCCGCAACCTCGGAAGAGTCCACGTCAACGACGGAGCGAACCACGATCGGAAGCTGAAGATCTGGGCTGGCGGTGATGGACCGGGCGGTGTCTTGGCTTCGGTCTGGCTCATCGAACGCCGGTTCTTCCTCCCAAACTTCGAGACTGTCGGGAACGATCCAAGGCTCCTCCTCGAGGTCGAGGGTCCGTTCGTCCGCATCGAGATCGCGGAGTTCCAGATTGTCCAGTTCGCTCTCCCGTCCGTTCTTGAGTTCCAGTCCGTTCTCCCGTCCGTTCTCCCGTCCGTTCTCCCGTCCGTTTTCCCGTCCGTTCTTCGGCTCGTTCTCCGGCTCCCGGGTCTTCGACCAGACCAGACCCAGCCCTCGGGAAGGTGGGAGTGAGGCATAGGACTCTTCCCACACCTCCACCCCAATCCCCCGGCCCGAACCCAGCTGGGCTCGCCAGCGTCGACGCCCGGGTTCCAGAGACAGCCCGAGCTCGAGCCGCCTCCATGGGTTCCACTCCAGTCGGACTCTGCCGGTGGCCGCTTCGGTCCCCTCCTCCCAAATCCGCAGAAGATGAAGTCGCGTTCGGTGCGACAGCTTCCCGGACCACTCCACCGCAATGGTCCGACCGGACGGGATCCCGATCCCAAGTGCGTCGCGTTGAAGAACCCGCCCGACTCCGCCCAGGATCGAAAAGCGCCATCCGAGATGGAGCCCGCATCCGTACTGACCCAAAAGACCTTCGGTTGCCGCGCCCACCGTCGCCGTCGTGATTCGAGCGTCGAGCGCGGCTTCGAACCCGCCGAACCGACGGCCGCCCCCGAGCACAAACTCCTGATACCCACCGGTCGAAAGCTGACCTGCGTGCACGTGAGTGACGTCTGTGCGATAGCGGACTCGGTCGATGCGAAGTCCCGGCCAGGAAAAGGGTTGCTCGACTTCCAGACGCAGACCGGGTTGCGCATCGACTTCAGAGGGGCGCCACCACTCGAAGGCCGCAAGTGCGGGACTGACCGTAACCAGCAGCCCAAGGACAAGCAGGCCCGCTACTGTCGCCGCGGAATTCCGAGGCAGCCAAAGTCGGATCGCGGCCGGGGTTACGGCCGGGGTTACGGCCGCGATCACGGCCGGGATTGCAGCTGGAATCACGGTCCGACGATGACGGTCTGTCGCTCCGTCCGGCGGCCCGATCCTGACTGCGCTTCCAGCTCGAGAAGGTAGAGGCCCGGATCAACCCAGCTCCCACCCGCGTCCCGTCCATCCCAACGCACGCGGCTCCCCTGCGTCGGCCTCCGAACCTCCCGGACAAGTCGACCGGAGGCGTCATGCACACGAAGCAGTACACCGTGACTTCCGGGCGGAATCTCCAACCAGAGCCCGTCCGGATTCTGTCGTAAAGAAAACCAGCGGGAGTCGGGGGCGGCCGGAGCGACCTTCCCGTCGGTGGATCCGGGCGTTCCGCCCGCATGTTCGTTGTCCAGAACCCAGGCATCGAAAGGATCGGCCGAACCGCCTTGCGGGAGGCGAACCCAGGACTTGCCGGTCTGTGCGGTCCCGTAGACGGCCCAGTCCCGGAGATGACCTTCCGCATCAAAAAGAAAGAGGGAGTCCGCGACACCGAAAGCGTCGGCCCGGTCGTTGAGCGATAGCCAGCCCTGCACCGGGAGCGTCGCGACCTCTGCGGCATCGGCCAGCACTTGCAACCCAGGGGGCCGGGAAGCGGTCGAGTCGACGACGACGCGTTGCCCGCCGGCGTCTTCCATCCACCAGCCGGACAAATCCACTCTGTTATTCAGTCGCAGCTCGACCCACTCCGAACCGCCGGCCGCGGGCTTGGGGTGGATCTCGGTGAGTTCGACCGGACCGGGAGACCGGGCGACTCGGAGCGTGTCCCGGTTGTTGGCAGGATCTTCGTCCGCACGTCCATCGACGGCAGCGGTGACAAGAGCCCAATCGGATCCGGAATCGATCGCGGCCGCCACCTCATACGGCCGGATCTCCCCCGCCGGCAAAGGTGACTCCCCCAATGGAACATGGGCGCCATTGACCGAGACCGCCACCTCGGTAAGGTCCGCGTCTTCCGCTCCCAGGTTGATCAGAATGAGTCGGACCGGTGTTTCCGTATCCGTCCCGGTGAGGGGAAAGAGCCGTCCTGATCTCGGCTGCAACTCGACAGCCAGATCGTGCCGTGCAACGTTCCTGCGTCCCGGTGTCGGTAGGCGACCGCCAAAGTCTGCCCGGTTGTCGTCGCGATCGGTCTCGTCACCCCGTGCCAGTGACCAACCGGAGGGCACCGTCCCGGCAGGATCCCCTTCGTAGAGGCCCTCGGGAAGTCCCTCCCCCCATCCGACCCGGTCCAGAGTCAGTTCGTACTTCCGAAGCCGCAGGGCATCGGGGCCATTCTGCAGCCCGAGACGCACCTCCTCGTCGACCGCATGGTCTTCCCGTTCGCCAATGACCCAAGGAATCCCCGGTTCCAGCCAGGCGCCGGGAGTCCCCGCCCAGATCTCCCGCCACTCTCCACCGTCCGACCCGTTGCCGAAGTCCAGAAACAGCCCTTCGATGGGTGCAGGCCAGGGGCCGACGTTTAGGAGTTCGACCCACTCCCTGCCGGTATCGGGCCCGTCCGGGTCGTAATGGACTTCGTTGATGAGGATCTGCGCCCGAGCCGTCCTACTGTCCCAAACCGCGAGCAGAGACCCGCAGACCAGTCCGACCCAGGCCAATCCGACTAGGGCGCGGATCGCAGCAGAGAACGCGAGACCAACGAACACACCGGTGACGTCAGGGCAGCGCAAGAAACGGAGGGGTCGATTTAGGGTCGTCGCCATACCCCGAGCATTGCGAGATCCGTGCCGACGAAGTACGAGCGGACGACTTCACGTCGGTTCCGGGTCCTGGACGGTCCACGCGGGTTCCGGGTCAGGGGCGGTCCGCGCGGGTTCCGGGTCAGGCGTTTCGGGTTTGGAAGATGACGTCGGGTGACGCCGGGTGACGTCGGATTCCGTGGCTCAGGCGAGGCCGCGGCGACGACGAAGGAACCACTCCGTACAAAGAACGAGGACGAAGAGCGCAAAGAGCACCCAGTGATTCCAGAGTTCGATCTCACGAATGCGTCCGAGCCGCCGAATCGATTCGGGAATGCTCTCCGCGAGAGAGGTCAGGGAGGCTGCCTGGAAACTCTGTCCAGCGCTCTCTCCGGCAATCTGCCGCATCGTTTCATGGTCGGCAACGATGCGCGCGTATTCGGGCCCCATCGGCTCGACCCAAAACGTTCCATCGGAACGTCCCAACTCGGTTCCCTGTTCATCCACGGCAACGGCGCTGTACGCGTACTCGCCCGGAGGAAGGCCTGGGCCCCGGCCTTCGTAACTGCCGGGTTCCGACGCCGCAGCCATCTCGATTTCCACCGGCGCGGCCGTCGTGTCCGCGGACTGGATCCCGATCTGGATCTCCGCTCCCTCGACCGGTTGCAAACCGGTGTTCCACAAGTTGGCGGTAAAACTGACGCGCTCACCGTTCGGATAGACCCGACGGCCGGGTTCGACTTGGAATCGCTCCCGAATGGCAGGTTCGGCCAACCAGCGGACCGTCCCGACGACGAAGTCGGTGAAGAGATAAGGCGGCAGGTCGGCTCCCGCCGCCGTCAGCTGCCAGCGCCAGAGTCCGCGGCCGTGGAACCATCCGACCTTGCCCCGGCCCCCGAAGCCGACGACGAATGCAGTCGGACCGGCAGCGTCACCGCGGTATCTGAGCAAGGACTTCGCGTTGCCCTTGGGGTTCAGAGCGTGACGGGCTTTCCAGATTGGGGGAAGCGAAGCGAAAAGCGCAGCCGTCTGGGACGGATTGTCGCGCAGAGCGGTGACCGGGTGCCGCATTCCCTGAGCGGTCAGCTCCACCGAAGCGAGAGGGTGACTTCCCCCGGCCCGCTCGACGACCCGCCCGGGAAGAATGCGTTGGAAAGAGTCGACTGAGGACCACTCGCCGCTGCTTCCGGGGCCCCCGACGACCAGGAGTCCGCCGCCTCGCGAGACGAAGCCGGAAAGGGATTCGAGGAACGTCTGCGGAAGCCGCGCGCCTCCTGAGGAAACGAGAACGACCGCTGCGTAATCCTCCAGCTCGCTCGACTTCGTGGGAAGATCCTTCGGCGGCTTGTTCCCGGAGGCCTTGTAGTTTCCGCCGGCCGTTCGAACCAGATAGTCGTACCCAAGCGTCGTGTCCGCTTCGAAAACACGACGCAGGAACCCATAGTCCCAGTCGACCGCGTCTCCAACGCAAAGAACCCGGGTCTTGCGTTCCATGACCTCGACTGCGACCTGGCGAAGATCGTTTTCCGCGATGACGTCGTTCTCGATGAGCGCGCGAACTTCGTAGCGGGACCACCCCGGCTCTTTGGGACGGAACTCGAACTTGACCGACTGCTCCAGCCCCTTGTCCCCGAGGATCTGGAACTCGCGCTCTTCGATGATCTCTCCGTTCTCGGACACCACGAGCTTCCCGGTTTGGCCGTCCATTCCGTTCGAAGAAAGGGTGACCTCCAGCGGAAGCGGTTCGCCGGCGAAAGCCCGATTGTTCGTACGAACCTTCCGGATCTCCAAGTCCGGCGGCAAGGTTTCCGGACCGACCGGAAGCGTGAAGAACGGGATGGGCGATCCCTTGGCCACGCGGACCGGATCCCGCCCGTCCGTGTTGACTCCATCGGAAACGAGGACGACGCCATGCACCGGTCTGGATGACGAGCGGACCAGGACTTCCTCCAGGGCCGAACCGATCGAGGTCGGTCCTGCCGCAACCAAGGTCGAGTCTCCTTCACCGGACTCCAGGCGGGTTCCGAAGCCGTACCACTCGAGGTCGTAGTCCCGCCCGAGCCGCTCGGTGATCTGATCCCGGGTCTCCGCGGCCTCAGCCGCGCGGCTTGTATGGACGGAAGGGTCGGTCGCGGGAAGACTCATCGAGCCGGAGTGATCGACGAGGACGGCGAGGCGTGGCTTTCCGCGGTCCGGTTCCCGATAGGAAACAGTCGGTTGCCAGAGAGCGAAGATGACGAGGAAGAAGGCCAGCGCCCGAAGGATCCAAAGCGCCCCACGGGCCGGGGCACTGAGCGGGGCCAACAGACGGTAGTAGGCCCAAAAGGCCAGACAGACGGCGGGAATGAGGACGAGAGCCCACTTCCAAACGTCAGGAGCCAGAAACTGCAGGGACAGATCGTTCATATGCGCGCAGGACCACCTCGAGTCTTAGAGCCCGACCCACCGGGCCTCACACCCCGCACCTCAGTTCCGGTTCCGGGAACGGCCATCCGCGTTACGGGCGGACACCGTGTCCCGGAAGACCATCCATGTCCCGGGCACTAGGCTCTTTCTGCGTCCTCTTTCTGATGCCGGAGGGTGGCCTGAGCCGCCGCCAACCGAGCGATGGGTACGCGATACGGTGAACAGCTGACGTAATTCAGTCCGTTCCGGAAGCAAAAGTCGACGGAACGCGGATCGCCGCCGTGCTCCCCGCAGATCCCGATCTTGATATCAGGCCGGGCACCGCGGCCCTTGGCGACCGCACCGGAGACGAGCTGGCCGACTCCACCTTGATCCAAAGAAACGAACGGATCCCGGTCGAGGATTCCCAGGTCGAGATACTCAAAGAGGAACTTCCCGATATCGTCCCGTGAGAATCCATAGGTCATCTGCGTGAGGTCGTTCGTCCCGAACGAGAAGAACTGGGCCTCGGACGCGATCTCGTCGGCCGTCAAGGCGGCGCGCGGCACCTCGATCATCGTACCCACCAGGTACGGCAGATCGACTCCGGTCGACTGAGCCACATCCTGAGCCACCTGATCGACCAGCGCCCGCTGATGCCGGAACTCCCGCACGTCGCCGACGAGCGGAATCATGATCTCCGGAAAGACCCGGACGTTCTCTTTGAGCAGCGCCGCCGTCGCTTCGAGAATGGCGCGGGCCTGCATCTGCGTAATCTCCGGGAACGAGATTCCAAGACGGCAACCGCGATGTCCCAGCATCGGATTGAATTCGGACAGTTCCTCGACGGTCCGAAGAAGCTGCTTCTTGGATTCGAGTTCGGAAGCGTTTCCGCCCTTGGCCTCGAGCAACGCAACCTCGATGGCCAACTCTTCCTTGTTCGGCAGGAACTCATGGAGCGGCGGATCGAGCGTGCGAATGGTAACGGGCAGCCCCTCCATTGCGGCAAGGATCCCGCGGAAGTCCTCCCGCTGCAGCGGAAGCATGGCAGCGACCGCCTCGTCAAAGAGGCGCTGTGGCTCGGCAAGCGCGGCCCGCGCATCCTTCAATGCCGCCTCGAGCATTCCCTTTCGTGCTCCACCCGCATCGGCCAAGTCGGCTTCGAGGGCCGCCACCCGCTTGGCCAAGGACTTCGCGGTCGGGCCGTTGAGAATCATCTGCCGAACCCATGGAATCCGGTCTTCGGCGAAGAACATGTGCTCGGTGCGGCAGAGGCCGATGCCCTGAGCGCCGAACGCACGAGCCTGCTCGGCGTCCTTGGGAACATCTGCATTTGCCCGAACGCGCATTCCGCGAATGCTGTCGGCCCAGGACATGAACTCTTCGAACTCGCCGGACATCTCCGGTTCCAGAGTCGGCACTGCGCCGGCATGAACTTCACCCGTCGAGCCGTTCAGGGTGATGACATCGCCACGCTCGAACCGTCGGTCCCCGACTTTGAAGAACCCGTCCTTTTCATGAATCTCGACGGAAGAGCATCCCGCCACGCAGCACTTCCCCATCCCTCGGGCGACGACGGCCGCATGGGACGTCATGCCTCCCGTGGCCGTGAGAATTCCTGCCGAAGCATCCATTCCCCGAATGTCGTCCGGGTTCGTTTCCATGCGAACGAGGATGACCTTTTCGCCGTTCTCCGCAGCTTCCACAGCGGCGTGGGAGTCGAAGACGATCTTCCCGACGGCTGCGCCCGGAGATGCGGCCAGGCCCGTTGCGATGTTGTCGACCTCGGCACTGGGATCGATTCGCGGATGCAGGAGTTGGTCGAGCTGCTCGGGATCGACGCGAAGAAGTGCCTCTTCCTTCGTGATGAGTTCTTCCGAGACCATATCGACCGCGATTCGGATCGCGGCCTGCGCGGTTCGCTTTCCGGCGCGCGTCTGCAGCATGAAGAGACGTCCGTCTTCGACGGTGAATTCGAAGTCCTGAACATCCCGGTAGTGCGTTTCCAAACGCCCCGTGATCTCGCGAAGCTGTTTGTAGACCTCGGGCATTTCTCTCTCGAGGTCGGCCAAAGGATGCGGGGTTCGGATCCCCGCAACGACGTCTTCACCCTGGGCGTTGAGAAGATACTCACCGTAGAATTCGTGATCGCCCGTCGAAGGATTGCGTGTAAAACCGACTCCGGTTCCGGACGTGGGGCCTTTGTTCCCGAAGACCATGGCCTGAACGTTGACGGCGGTCCCCAAGTCATCCGGAATCTCGTTTTGCCGTCGGTAGAACGCGGCCCGCTCATTGTTCCAACTCCGGAAGACGGCGTCGCGCGCCATGTCCAGCTGGACGAGCGGATCCTGCGGGAACTCTTCGCCGCTCGTCTCCTTGATCCGAGCTTTGAAGGTTTCGACGAGCTGGGCCAGATCCTGCGTCGTCAACTCCGTATCCAGGACGACGCCGCGCTCCTTCTTGATCGCGGTCAATTCGTGTTCGAACACGTCCTTGTCGATTTGAAGAACGACGTTCCCGAACATCTGAAGAAAGCGACGGTAAGAGTCGAGCGCGAAGCGGCGGTTCTCCGTCTTTACGGCCAGTCCCTCGACAGAGCGGTCGTTGAGGCCGAGATTGAGAATCGTATCCATCATGCCCGGCATGGAAAACTTCGCGCCGGATCGAACCGATACCAGGAGTGGGTCGTCAGGATCTCCGAGTTTACGGCCGCTCACATCTTCGAGTGCGGCCAAGGCGGCAGACTGCTCTTCGCGGACCGCCGGAGGAACTGAACCTTCAGCCGAGTAGAGATTGCAGACCTGCGTCGTGACGGTGAAGCCCGGCGGGACGGGAATCCCGGCGAGGGTCATCTCGGCGAGCGCTGCACCTTTTCCGCCGAGAACGTCCTTCATGTCACCGGATCCGTCGGCTTCTCCCGCTCCAAACGAGTAGACGTATGTGTGGCTCATAGGAACTCCCTATCCTTCGGTTTCGAGCGTAGCGGGCAGTATATCAGGGCCGTTCTCGACTGTAACCCGTCTCCTCTTCTCGAACGTAATGGACGATGAAAGCGGCAGGTCCGCTTGGATTTTCTTCCGCCTCCCGAACCATCTCGTTCCAGAGCGCCCGCAGCGGCGGGTCGGCCGGAACCCCGGCCCAGGGTTGGGACGAGCGCATCTGCAGCCATTCTTCCACCCGGCGGGACGTGTTTCTTTGGCCCGCCCAGACACGCTCCGGCCGGCCGGAACCGCGCAAGGCGAGTTCGAGGTAGTAGGCGGCCCGCCGGTTGCCCGGATCCGCCTCCCAGGCTGCGGTGAGTTCGGCAATCGCGTCCGCCGTCCTCCCCTCCCGCAAAGCCAAGAGACCGGAGTAGTAGTCGACGAGTGGACCGGTGTCTTGCAAGCGGGCTCGTTCGGCCCGGGCTTCACCGAGACGGCCGAGAAAGATTTGGGAGATGAAAAGGTTCATTCGGGCTTCGGTGTCGTCCGGTCGAATGGCCAAAACGCGCGTTGCCGCTTCGAATGCGGAGTCGGGTCGCCCTACCTGAAGATAGAGAAAGGAAAGCGCGGACCCTGCGGCAGCAGGACGGTACTCCAACTCCAACGTCTCTTCGTACGCAGCGATCGATTCCTCGTAGAGTCCGAGTTGCTGCCGAACCCGAGCCAGATGGAACCAGGCGTCGCGATGAAGCGGCTGCTCGCGGGTGGCGCGCTCCAGATCCGCCAGCGCTTCCTCGTTTCTGCCGAGGGCGGAAAGGAACCGGCCACGCAGGTTTAGGAGCTCCGGATTCTCCCGCGCGGCTTCCGGTGCGGACTCCAGTTTCTGCAGCGCATTCTCCGGCCCTTCCTTCTGCACACGCAACTGAAGGAGATTTCGCCAGGCAAATGCGTTCTCCGGCAGTAGCTCGATGGCCCGTCCGTATGCCGCCTCCGCCTCCGCCAACTCCCCCGCCTGCTCGTGGGCATTTCCCATTTGCAGGTGCGAGATCGACGCTTGGGACCGGGCCGGCATTCCTACCGGCCGTGAGGCGAAGGCAAAGATGGCCCCACCCAGCAACAACCACAAGGAAAGGCGCCGCCAATCGCGCCGTCCCTGAACGAGGTAGACCAGTCCGCTCGCCGCCAGCACCGCCAGAGCGGGAACGGCCTCCATGCGGTAGCGACTGCTGACGAAGAAGGCCAGGCACCCGAAGACACCCGTCAGTGCGCTCAGGACGACAAGTCGGGACGGACGCCGCCCCCAATCCATACTCGGGATCCCGACGACGGCAAGTGCAAGGAGCAAACCGAACGGGACGAAGAGAAGACGAAGGACGAAGATTCGGTCCGCTTCCAGGTCGTGCGAGTAGTTGTCCCCGTACTCAAAGGACGAAACGAACCGAAGCACTTTGTTCCGTTCGAGCGTCAACCAATCGAGAGGACGTTCCGTGACGAACCTCATTCCCTCTTGAAACCAAAAGCGACTGGACTCGGATGGAGAGAGTTCCCTTCCGGAGAGTTCAGAGGCAACGGACCGTTCGACCTCCTCCTGCCGGTCGGCGCTCCCGAACATCTGAAACCGGGAGATGATCGTAAGAAGTCCCGACTTGTTCTCGACGTTGTTCCCCTGGAAGAACGTCATACCTCCGTTCGCGGAAATCGGAACGAAGTCGTCGGCCACCACCCAGTTGCGAAGCGTGACCGGACTGATGACGATCGCAGCCCCGAGAAGAAAGACGGCACTCTTGTGAAGAGACGTGCGTGACCTAAGTTCGCGGCCAAAGAGGACGAATGGAAGGGCGACCAACCACAACACCCACAAGGGGCGAACCAGTGCCGCAGCCCCCAGGACAGCCCCAAGTAGGAGGAATCGGGACGTAGGAGACCTCGGCGTCGTGCCCGACGCCAGAACGAAGACCGCGACCTGAAGGAAAAGCCCCAAGGTCGTTGAAAGGATCTTCGACTCCGCACTGAGCAAGGGACTGTAGAGCAGAAGCAGGCTGGCTGCCGCCACGGCCGCCCAATCTCCCGCCACCTGCCGGGCCCACCGAGCCGTCAACCAAATCATCCCGACTCCGAGGAGCGCCTGGAAGACGATCAATCCCGGATTGGGTCCGGCTCCGGACGTGCTTTGAAACGGAGCAACAAAGTACGGATACAGTGGCGCGCGGTAGAAAACGCCTCGTTCCCGACCAAGCAGGTCGCCTTGCCGGATCTCCTTCGACCAGAGGTCGTAGATCCGCGCATCGACCATCGGCTGATCGTAGTGTGGAATCTCGGTGACGTACTCGGCTAGGTAGGCCACGCGCACGAGCGCCGCGACGATAAGAATGGCCCAGAGAAACACGCGGGCCGACGGTAGGGAGCGCCGCCGGCTCATCCGTCGCCCCCGGTAGACTGAGAGTCCACTAGGGCACTACAGCACGACGATGAAGTAGCCGTTCAGCGCTTCTCCTGAAGACGTTTCGATTCGGTAGGTGTAGACCCCCGAAGTCACGCGCTTCCCCGCGGAGTTGCGCAGATCCCAGCTGGCGGATGCGCGGCTGGTCCCATATCGATCCCGGTCGTGCTCCAGGATTCGGATCAGATCGCCCGCCACTCCGTAAATTCGGATCTTTGCTTTCTCCGGAAGGTTTCGGAACTCGACATGTTCCCCTCCCTGGGCGTCCCAAGGGACTTTCCCGGCCTCGTAGGGATTCGGAACGACATAGACCTCTCCGAGAAGCGGCAGGTCCGTTCTGCCGTCGGGAGTAGGAACGATAGCGGTCGGCTCGGACTCTCCGGGATCGCGGTAGAACCCTTCCATGATCGAGTTCACATCGACATCGAAGACCGAGCCATTCAGGAACTGCCGGTCAAAGCGAGTGATGCTGTAGAAATAGGAGACACCGTTGTGAGGGCCGGCCCGTCGAATCTCGTCGGTGGGGTCACCTTCTTGCGGCGGAGCGACTCGAGCAATGATGGAGTCGGGATCAGAGAACTCCCGCTGTTCGTCGACGAAGCTCCAGGTCGAGTCTCCGAAACCGTAAACGCGCAGCAGCCTGATCCCTGCAGTATCCGGCACGGTGTTGCGCCAGATCTTGTATCCGCCGAAGCAGACGGGATTCGCCAACGACGGAACACAACGTCCAGCCCGCACGAGGTAGAGCCTGCCGTCGTCGTCGCCGACGATGTTGGAGCGGCCGTCCGACGTGGCGGCGTAGGAAGTGATGCCGTTGTTGCCGATGAGCAGCTCCCGGAAGAACCGACCGGTCGTTCCATCACGAAGTTCGAGGACACCGTCCGGTCGGGCGATGGAGAGAACGGATCCGTTTGGATTCGAAAACTCCAGTTCGGGCGTCCCGGCGGAAACATCTACATCGAACTCGGCGAGGACGAGTCCGTTCCGAACCTGAGAAATGATCACGCGCCCGGTCTCGTCGACGGACGCAAGTCGGTCGGTAAGCGGACTGACCTCGATGTTGCGGACGGAGCCCTGGTGTTGAACGAAGAAGACGGCCGGCGCCTGCGGTTGCGAGGTGATGTCCCACTGGCGGATGCGCATGCCGTCGCCACCCGTAAAGAGTAGATTCCCCTGGCGACTCATGGCCAGAGCGCGCGTCGCCCCGTCGGGAACGTTCATCTGGTAGAGGAGATTCTCGGGTCCGTCGTAGACATAGATGTTCGACGATTGCCCCGCGACGGCGAAGCGCTCGTCGAGCGTGTCCGAAACACCCTCTGCGAAAACGATGTCTTCAAGAGGAAACTCCGCGGCCTGGAAGACGCTCGACCCTCCATCATCGGCCGTGTCCCAGTACTCGACGGCTCCGGAGGCGTAGAGAGCAGCGACGAAGCGTCCGGAGGCGTGCACGCCCAGATCAATGATGTCCTCGGAGGATTGAACCGGAAGCTGGCTGACCGTCTCTCCGGTGTCCATGTTGAAGCGGACGACGGAATTCTCGCCGGTAGCGTACGAGTAGGCATCGCGCGTCAGCCCGATAGGCGAGGCCGCGATCACGCGGTTTCCGGGCTGATGGACGAACGGATGCTCCTCCAGGATCTGGAGGACTGCGTTCCCGTTGAAGATGGGGTCATCCTCGTCCGGCTGCCACCGCAGGCCAACGACCCGATCGCCACGAAGAGGTGGGCTATCAAACTCGGCGGCGTCTCCGTCGGTCCAGATCAGAATCCCAAGTCCGACGACGATGAAACTCCGCAAACCCATCAATAGGGCTCCCTTCATCCTGAAGAGAATCTCCACTTCCACCCCTCCCGTGGTCCTCAATGTCCGGCCCCACACCGCGTGACGAGCCTGCTAGTGATCCTGTCCGGTTCGCAGCCAGTTGATGGAAGCCGTTCCGGCGTTTCCGACAGCATCGGAGTCGAACCAGTACGGCTGGAAGTCGAGCACAACCGTTCGACCCTGCTGGGAACCCGCCGCCGTATCGGCAGACGTGGATTCGTAGCGCCACCCAACGACCGCGTCGTCGAAGCCGCCAAAGATCTTACCGAACTGCAAAGTCGTGTCCATCGTGACCGGCGTATAGATCGTATCGAGTCCGGCCATCTGAAGAATCGGTCGCTGGTTTCCCTGGAACCCTTCCCAATCGACGATTCCACCACGGAACGAGGTTCCGCCGTTCACTTCGTCCCAAGGATTCCGCTTGTCGAAGTCCAACGGAATGTCCGGGAAGGTAACCAGTTGTGAGCGCAACTCGACCAGGCCCGAAGCCTGCCGGCGCTGCGTGCTGTTACCGGGCCCGCGGGTAGCGACGGAGACCAACTCATTGCGCATTCGCATGAACTTCCAAACAAAGGAGTCGATCTGGAAGTCCGGCTCCCCGGTACCATCCGGGTTGGGAGCCTCCTTCGGATAGGTAAAGTCACCGCGAACATCGACGAGGAAGGACGAGAGGCGGCCACCTGTCATCAGCAACCTTCCGCCGGCTGCCAGGTAGGAACTCAGGAAACCCTTGTTGGTCTCGACGATCCACAACGGCTGCTGAGACACCGTCGTTGCGACCTGAGTGTGCCAGACAACGTGCTGGTACTGGGCCAGGTCCTGCAATTCCATGTTGTTCGCGCCAACGGGAGAGCTGCGTTCGGGAGTCCCGTACACCGGGTACTCCTTGATGAGGCCGAAGTCCTGGAAGCGACGCAGGAAGACGTTGTTCATGAACTCATCGTGCTGCTGGTCATTCGGCGGCAACGTCGGGAACTTCGAGTCGTCCACGATGAGGACGAGCCTCTCGAAGGTAAACGGGACGACGAAGATCCGCACCTGACAGATCCGCTCGGATTCCCGGGAGTCACTGATGTCCCGCATCTTCACCCAGAAGTTGTGGGTGGTTCCGGCGTCCTCCGGCCCGAAGGAAATCGGGTTCACCGTCTCGGACCAGGTTCCCCAGCCAATCCAACCGCCGACACCGTTCGGGTCCCGGATGCTTTCGTTCTCGGGGTCAGGAATATCCAAAGCGTAGTTCGAATTGCCCGCCTCGGAACCGTAGCCGGCGGCGTCACCGACCCAGGAGAAGCGCAACTCTCTACCGCTCGGTACCGAGATGTCCCAAACCTCACCGTCCTCCCCGAAGGTAAACGATCCGGCGGTCGGTTCGCCCATGGTGACCAGAGGAACCCCGGAACCGGCACGAACGATGAACGGAAGGAAATTCCGATTCCTTTCCAAGAGAGGCTCGACCGCTCCGGCTTCGTCCACGGCCCGAACAGCGAATACCAGCTCGTCTCCAGCGGTGAGATTGGAGAGACGAATGGACCGTTCCTCGGACGGAACACGAATCCAGCGCCGCTTGTCCCCCACCCGAAGGGTGTCGAGCAGGAGATTGTTGGCCAGGGTCAGTGAGTCGATGATCGCCTCGTCCTTATCAAGAACGATGTTACCGATCTGCGTTAGCTTGTACTCCCACGCGACCGGCTTTCGGTCCGGATCCGAGCTGTCCAGGTCCTCTCCATCCCAGCGAATGATCAGCGTTCTTTGCAGGCGCGGGATGGAACCTTGGTTGGTCGGAAAGGTGATCTCGCTCGTCGGGGCGATAGTACGTGCATTGAAGAAACGTTTGTCCGAGGCCGAGACTGCGTTCTCGTTGTCGACCGCCCGAACATAGAACGTGTGCCAATCGGTGAAGCGGTCACGCTCCGGATCGCCTTCGTCGATGGTAGAGGCGGTGAACTTGACGAGGGCGGAGAACCCGGTCGTGTCCCTCCAAGCGCTCTCGCTCACGGTATCGTCAATCGCAAACTGATAGAGAGAGACGATTCCATCCTCGTCGACTCCGTTCCATCGGAACGTCACCTTGTAGTCGACACCGAACGTGTCTGCCGTGGCCGCGCCGGCGGTAATGCGGACCGACGGCGGCTTGTTTGCAATCACCTCTCCGTCCCGGGTGTCATCCGGCACCAGGAGGCACTGAAGTTGGAAGAAACCCAGGGCCAAAGCAAGAAGCGGAAGAATTCGAGAGTACTTCATGGCTTCCTCCTCAGTTGACCAACGTAAAGCGAACGGTCCGAGTTACGACGCGCTGTCTTGTGCGGTCACCGATTTCGCGAGCACGCACGGTCAGTTGGTACTCGCCCGGGATGAACTGGTTGTCCGGATCCTGAAGAGAGACTTCTGCCTCCCACGCCCCGCCCCGGGTCACCGCGTTTCCGTTCTGGTAATCGGAGAAAAACGTTTCCCGGACGATCCCGCCCTGCGCCGCCGGGTAGAAATCGAACTTCCACGCATACTGCACCAGGTTACGGGTGGCGTTTAGCCGATCCGGATCGATCGCAAGGAAGCGGAGCAACATCGTCGTCGGGTCATCCCCGATGGCCAGAGTCTCCCCCTCCATCGGTCGCTGGACGAAGTCCACCGCCGGCGCTTCATCCACGAACTTAGCCGCCCTGTTGACGTAGAAGGTCAACTCGGCCGGAGTTCCATCCGATCGTTCGAGATTGTCGATCGTCCGTCCTTGAATGACGTAGTCGCCCGTTGTCAGACGCTCGTAGAGGAACGTGGGGTCACTGGAGACCAAGGTTCGGTACCGCGCAGAGACCGAGGGAATCCGCACCTGATACCGGGCGATGAAACCGTCTTTGTCCGCGCCACGGACCCGGCCCATGATGTCCACGCCCGTTTGGGGAAGCGGCAGCGTATCGCCGTCACGGAGCGGAAGGAACTCCCCGGTTTCTCCCGTCGAGTCGGCGAAGACCACGGCAACAGAGTCGCCCAGGTCCTTGTCATAGATCCGGTCGAACCAGGAGTTCGGGTCACAGTTCACAACGAAACTACGAACCGTCGGGTCCAACCCACCGAATCCAGCGTCATCGATAGCCCGAACCCGCAGGAAGAAAGGTCCGCTGGAAAGTTGGTCGGATTCGTAGCACTGCGTCGTGTCGTTGATCGTTCCCCCGGCGTCCGAGAACTGCAGCGGGGACAGAGAGTAGAAGTACCGCTGAATGGATCCGATCTGATCCACCGTACCATCCGGATTGAGGATGACGTCGCAATCCTCGCCGCGCCACTCAAAGCAGGTGGACCAACCTGCCGGCACCGTGTCGGTGATGGAAGGGGCCTGGGTCGCGGTTGAGGTAATGAGGATCGTGTCCTGCAGGTCCGGCGACAGAGCGAAGGACTTCTCGAAGATGACCTCGGGAGCGCACGTGTTTCGGGACCCGAAGAACGTCCACGCCGGGACCGGGTCACGCCGGCCATCGTCGTCAATGGCCCGGATATAGAAGCGGTGCGCCAGAATCTCGCGATCCTCTTCGACCTGGAACCGAAAGAGGCTGTCCGTCTTCGTCGTGTAGTTGTATTCGAGGTTCGTCAGATCCGGCAATGACTCGGTGACGGCGTACTCATACCCCGTGACCTCACCATCCTGATCAAAGCCGCTCCAGAAGAGCCGCACTGCGTAGAAGGCTGTCTGACTGTCTCCCGGCGCTCCCGTCAGAAACGTTTCCGGTGGAATGTTCCGATCCACGGGAAGCGCGTTCTCTTCACGGCATCCCGGAGCTACGAGCCCGGCGATGACGATCCATGAGAGAAAGAGCAGTGCAGAAAGTGGGAATAGCGTCCGTACAGGACTACCTGGCCGGTTCCCGTCCATGTAAATGCGAACTCCTGAGCATTGGTTCCCCGGCCACTCGTACCCTACCACCGGGCGAGAAGCGGTGTCAAATCCCCACCACCTGCGATCAGCCGGACATCGCAGACCCAGCGGGAATCCTAACGTTTTACGCCGTTTCGTCCTAGCGTGATTCGAACGAAAAAGGCGGGTCCGAAGACCCGCCTTTCTCAAGTAGCGCTATCCGACTGCGGTTTAGTGCAGCTGGACGAGCTTTCCGCTGGACGTCTGGACGCCGTCGAAGACGCGAGCCCAGTAGACACCGGCCGGAAGAGCCTGGCCAGCATCGTTGGTTCCGTCCCAGATCTTCGAATGCGTACCCGCATCGAGTTCACCATCAACGAGCGTGCGGACCAAACGGCCGCTGGCGTCGTAGATCGTGACCTTGGCCTCGCCGGACTGGGCCAGCGAGAAGCGGATGTTCGTACGAGCGTTGAACGGGTTCGGCGTGCTCTGGTAGAGCTTCGTCACACCAGAGATCGTATCGAACCGCGGATCGTTGACATCACCCGGCTGACACGGATCCTCACAGAGGTCCGGGATGTTGCCGACGCCGTAGATCCACTCCAGAGCGGCCTGGATCTCGTTGAAGGCAGCCGTAACCGTGTGAGCGGAGTCACCGACGCACTCTTCGACCGCGTCAACCTCGGAGAGGTTGTGGTACGAGACACCGTCGATCACCGTGCGAGCGTTGTTACCGGCATCGATGTCTTCCTTCACGACCTGGGCCCACTCCGTCTCGGTGACGAGGTCAGCCACGTTCAGGTAGACACGGTTACCGACACCACCCTGGCCCGAAGCGACGTCAAGAACGTCGAACGAGAACTGGATCGGACACCAGTTACCGTAGGCATCGTACTCGTAGTTACCCGAGGAGTTCGAGGTGCCGTACTCTTCGCCACCGCTAACCGGGGCTTCGAGACGGACGCACTCGTTTTCGTCGAAAGCAAAGTCAGAGTACTGGTCGTCCAGGTGAACCGCACCGAGCTGGGTGAGGAGAGCCGCACCGTTCGTCTTCATGGAGTTGGCGATACCGTTTCCGTTGAAGATGATGCCCTGCTGCGTGGTGATACCTTCGCAGATCTCAGCCGTCAGCCAGTCCGAGAACAGGAGGTAGTCGAGCGGCCACATCAGCGAGGTGATGTTGCTCGTACCCGTGTTCACGAGGATGCCGCGGTAGCCGAGGAGCTGCGGAAGCGTACAACCATTGTTGGCCTGGGAATTGGAGCCACGTGCCATCGGAGCCTTCCAGTTGGAGGATGCGTCCAGATAGTCGTAGCGGTCAGCTTCGATTCCGATGACGTCGAAAGCGTTCTCGATGAAGAACTGTGCACCCGCATTGAACGCGTCAATGTAGAGGAGGCACGGGTACTTCAGCGTTCCGCCGTCGTCACGCCAGTTCGGAAGGATCTCGAACTCGAGAGAGAATCCACCCGCCGTATCCGGGAGGAGGAAGCTCTGCGGGTTGCCGATGAAGTTCGAGCTAACGAAGTAGTTGACCTGCGTACCCGGGAAGAGAACGCCGTCAGCAATGATTTCGTTGTCGGACGTCAGTTCGCCCGCGCCGCCGTCAAAGTCATCATCGTCCTCACGGAAGTAGGAGATGAACTTGTTGTTGGCGGTGTTCGTACCGACCTGGAACGAGTCCATGAACGCGAAGGTCCACTCGCCGTTCTCGATGTCGTTTCCGTCCGCAACCGCGTCACGCCAGTCGGTGTAACGGCTGTCCGCGGAAGGACCGACACGCTCGACGTTGAACCAGAGCTTGGCTTCCCACTGCGTCGCAGGGTCGGAACCGGCGAGCGGTCCGGAGACGTAGAGGGAGTCACCGAGGATGATCGGCGGGGTCGCACCGAAGTTCCGGTTGCGGGTCACGTCGGCGTTACCCGGCTCGTTCGGAACGTTGACCGGAGTGTTCTGCGCGAAGCCGTCCTGGAAACGGAGACCGTTATCGAAGGCGATCGGCGGAGCATCCGGCACCTTGGTGGTGCGGATCGTGATGTTGTCGATGATCGGCGTGAAGTTCGTAATGTCCGTACAGACATCTTCGGAGATCGAGAACGCATCGCAAGAGGCGTAGATCTCGTAGACGAAACGAACCTGCTCAGCCGTCGGCGGAACCGGGACGTCGGTCGAGGTACCGCTGTTGATGTTCTCCGTACAGGCCGGGTCCTCTCCAACGAAGAACCAAGAGTTCTGACCGACTCGGCCGGACCAACCCTGAGCTCCGGTGAGGAGACACTCGAACGGGAAGTAATCCCAACCCGGACGGTAGAAGACACCGTTGGCCTGCGGGAGCACCGAGTACTGCGACCATCGCGCGAAAATGGACAGGTTTCCGATCCCGTTCGGATCCGTACCGTTCGCGAGATCGGCGATTCCGGAACGAGCGGCGACACGCTGACCATACGGATGCTCGTTGTTGTCATCATGCATCTCGAGGACGTTACCGGCGAGTTCGCAGGTACAAGGATCCTCGATCAGGTAGCTGTTGATTCCGTTGATACCGATGAAGGTACCGAAACCCGGGCAAGCCGAGGCCGTCCAGCCGTCCAAACCGGATTCGAAGTCACTGACGTCGCCGTCAATGCTCATATCGTCGAAACCAGCCGGACCGTACTCGGTCGGGCTCAGGGCGTCGGAGTCGGACCAACCACCATCGGAGGTCATCTCGAAGATGATCCGGTAGCGGGTCTCACCGGCGAAGTCGGCGGAGTTCAGAACGTCCTGGTCAGCGACGCCGTCCGGCGGACTTGCCGGGTGGTCGCCAGCCAGACCAATCTGGCCCGTGTAACGCTTCAGGAGCGTTTCATCGGAGCTCGGGAACGTGGCGAGGTAGACGATCGAGTAGTCGAAGTCGACCTCGGTGTCGTTGAAGTGATTCCAGCTGACGATCACGTTGCTGGAACCGTCGTACGTGAACTCAGGACTGGTCAGACGCTGACACCAGCTGTTGCCATAACCCAGACCGGCTTCCCAGCAAAGGTCGTTGGCCTCAGAGCCGAAAGCACCGACCCAGGCAGAACCCGTACCGTTCAGAACCGGCGCCGCGACCGTGTTGTTCGGGTCGGCGTTCCAGATGGCATCCGTGACGTGACGCCAGTAAGCAGTGGACTGCTGGGTCACATCCGTTGCGTACCAACCCTGCAGGGTCGGCGGGGTATCGAAGTCCCAAACCCCACCTTCAACTGCAAATCCGGAGCCGTCGTCGTTCCCGAAGGAGATCGTGTCTCCCGGGGCGAAGCGCTGCATACCCTGGGCCTGAACGGCCGCAGCGGGCATGTCGTACTTCATATCGCCGACTCTCGGGGCAGCTTCAGCAGGGAGGATTTCGTTCGTTTTGGCCAGCGACTCCGACGCGCTCCCGGCAAGGAGCACGACGGCCATCATCGCAAAGCACTTCCTCATTGTTTGCCTCCGTCGTGGTTCTTTGTTGTTGCGGACTCGACGACCTCTCGCTGCGGGGCGATCGGAATCCGAGAATCCGCGGGAAATCGATCTGATCGATGACTCCGAAGAGAAATCGAACTTATCGCACTCGCTGGAGTTTGAGAGACGGAAGGTTTGCCGAACACAGGAAGCTTATCTGCGACCCGATCGGCCTCCACCCTTCTCCCAGCCCCAATCAATGCCTGAACCAAAGGTACAAGCGGATCGCGAAGACGACAATTGCTGGTGTGCCGACGATGTCTCCTCGGTCGCTCAGCTACCGCTTCGCCAGGAGGGGGGACCAGACGTCGATGTCTAACCCAGCGATGCCCTGACCCTAAAAGGGCCACTCCTCAGTCTGCACTGAAACATAGCAACGTGCCGAGGGCCTGTCAACTAAGTTGGAAGGCCTGGACGGGACTGTGGATAAGTAGGCTCCGTCCTGGGGATAAGTGCCGCCGCTACCCATCTCCCCTTTTCGGGGCCTGAAGGAAGCCATCGATCCGGTCCCGAACGACCGCCACCGAGGTCTCGTGCTCGGCAGCAACACGGGTGAGCTCGTCGAACTCCACGCTCCAACGAGTCCCCGCTCCAGCCTCATAGAACTTGATTCGAATCAATCCCCAGGGCGTCGAAACCTCACGGACCTCCCGCCAACGCTCCCACCTTCGCTCGATCCGACTCCGCACGCCCAAGGTCGAGCTGTGTTCAAAGAGCAGCTGAACCATCGACTCCTCCTGCGGTGGGCGGACGATCGTACGCAGAAGGCTGCCTGGTCGCCCCTTCTTCATAAGGAGGGGTTCCAACGTCACGTCGAGAGCCCCGGCCCGCCGGAGTCGTTCCGCGAGACCGCCAAGCTCCTCCCCGGTCAGATCGTCGACCTGCGTTTCGAGAACGGTGACCGGCTGAACGGACACGCGACCACCACCGGATACCTTGTTGGCTTCCCTGTTGGCTTCCCTTTGGGATTCCTTGTCGGACTCCGCAGACGGCACGAAGCCGGAAAGTCGAGGAGTCCCCACCCAAAGCCGGGCGAGATTGGGAAGGGTCGGATGAGTCTTGGTCCCGGCCCCGAGTCCTACTGCCTCGACGTGTAGCGCGGGCATGTTCTCACTCGGCTTCCCCAGTGTCCTTAGAAGCGCCGCCCCCGTGGGGGTGATCCACTCCCCTTCCCCATCCCCGGCCCGGATCGGCCATCCCTGCAACAGGAATCCGGTAGCTGGGGCCGGAGTCGGCAACGTGCCATGAGCACACTGGACACTCCCGCGATGGACGGGAATCGGGTCGGCGGTCAACGTTTCGACCCCCAGGTCATGCAGTGCCTGGACGGCCGCGGTGATATCGACGATCGCATCGAGGGCGCCGACCTCATGAAAGTGAATGGAGTTCGGCGTCGATCCGTGGACCCGGGCCTCCGCCTCGGCCAAAGCCTGAAAGACGAGGAGCGCGCGCTCACGGACCGCGGGATCCAAAGCTGCGGCACCGAGGATGCGCGCGATGTCCTCGAGATGCCGGTGCGGCTGGGGGTCATTGCCTAAAACCTGAATCCCCTTCCCGACGAGAGACCCCTGTTTTCTCGTCTCAACGCGGACGTGCAGATCCGGGATTCCCAGGTGATTCACCATTTCCTGCAACGAGTGTTCGGGCCAACCGGCATCGAGGCAGGCCCCCACGAACATGTCGCCGGAGAGCCCGGTCCAGATTTCGAAGTGGGCACTCCGGCTCATGAATCGCGGCCTCCCAGACTGCTGTAGTGACGATGAAGCTTGGCTGCGGCCACCCCCGCACCCAGTCCGTTGTCGACGTTGGTGACCAGAACACCGGGAGCACAGCTGTTGAGCATGGCGAGAAACGGAGTCACCCCGTCCAGGTGAAGTCCGTAGCCGACCGAGGTCGGTACGGCGATGACCAGCCCTGGTACGAGACCGGCCAGGACCGAGGGCATCGCACCCTCCATTCCGGCCACGGCAATGACGACGCCGGCATCGGCAAGTCGATCACGCTCGCCCAAGAGCCGGTGGATGCCCGCAACTCCCACGTCGTAGACCCGGTCCACGGTCAGACCGAGGAACTCCGCCGTGACGGCCGCTTCCTCGGCGACGCGGGAATCGCTGGTCCCTGCACACGCCACCGCGATTCGGCCGGGGAGAGACCTGACGGGTTGCTCCGAGATGACGAAGAGCCTGGGGCCCTCATGCCATCTGCCACGAGGAAACTCTGCGGCAAGAATAGTCGCCTGTTCCGGCGTCACGCGGCTGACGAGCGCCCGCCCCGATCCCTTCCACAGAGAGCCGACCGCTTCAAGCAGCTGACTGTCGCTCTTCCCCTCTGCCCAGACGAGTTCCGGCACGCCGGTTCGGTCTTCCCGATCGTGATCGACTCGCACGTCCAAACGGGTTTCGGAGGAAACCGCGTCGACCGCCTGATCCAGACCCAGCTCACCGCGCTGAAACGCTTCGAGGATTCGAGTGATTCGATTGGTTGCGGCGTCCACGAGTTCCCCGACGGTCTTATAGGTCGTTGAGAAGCGTCCGAACCTGTTGGATCAGTTCCGTCTGAATGTCGTCGGGAGATTGCCCGGCATCGAGCACGACGAATCGCTCCGGCTCCGTCGCGGACAGATCGATGTAGCCGCGATGTACGTCCTGATGGAAACGCAAAGACTCCGACTCCATGCGGTCCATACTTCCGCGACGACGGGAACGTTCCAAACCGACTTCCGGCGTGACGTCAAAGAAGAACGTTCGGGTTGGCATCAGGTCGGATGTCGCCCACCCGATCAACGTCCGCACTCTCTGCGTTCCGAGTCCGCGAGCCATACCTTGATAGACGAGTGACGAATCCAGATAGCGATCGGCGAGGACCACCACACCGCGCTCCAAACTGGGAATGATCACATCCTGAACCAGCTGGGCTCGCGCCGCGACGTAGAGACAGAGTTCGGCCCAGGGACTCACCTCTTCTTCCCGGGGACGGAGAAGCACCTCTCGAATCTCTTCGGAAAGCGGCGTTCCTCCGGGTTCCCGCACGACGACGACTTCACGCCCCTCTCGTTGGAGCCACTCCTCTAGTCGGGCGACCTGCGTGGACTTGCCGGAGCCTTCTCCTCCCTCGAAAGAAAGGAACAACCCCTTAGGCACGCCGTGACTCCTCGGCGTCCAGACTCGACTCCAAAGGCTGCGAAGCCGTCAGTCGATGGACGTGATGCAGCCGCTGTAGGAACGTGATGTGGGCGAGGACCGCAATGATGCCGAGCACCCATGGCATGGCTGGACTTCCGACCAGTCCAAGAATCAAAAGGAGAACGACTCGCTCGGGTCGTTCGAGGATACCGACCTCGCAAGAGAGCCCCAGTCCTTCCGCTCGCGCGCGGACATAGGAGACGAGAAACGAGGCCACTCCGGCGAGAAGCGCCGTAGCCAACAACAGAAGCGACGCATCGCTTCGGGCGAGACCGAGGAGAATGCCTCCGAAGACGACGCCTTCGCCGTATCGATCGAGGGTCGAGTCCAGTGCCGCGCCGAACTTCGTTCCACCCCCACCCCGGGCACGCGCGACGGCACCGTCCAACATGTCGCAGAGGCCGCTGCCGAGCATGAAGAAGAAGGCGAGGTGGAAGCGGCCTTCGTAGAAACCCCAGGCGGCGGGAAACGCGAGGAGGACGCCGATGACACTGATCGCATTTGCGGTCAGGCCGATGGCGCCGAGGGCGTTCCCAATGGGGAGCATGGCACTACGTGCGAAATCTTTGATTCTTTGTTTCACTGTTTTGATTTCGACTCGCCGCTTTCGCGGACTCGTCGGCGGAGGGCTTCGCTTTGCGAAGCCTTCGGTGCTTGATCCTTGTCTTGCCTTTTTTCGACTCGCCGCTTTCGCGGACTCGTCGGCGGAGGGCTTCGCTTCGGCGAAGCCTTCGGTGCTTGGTCCTTGTTCTTGCCTTTTTCGACTCGCCGCTTTCGCGGACTCGTCGGTGGGGGGCTTCGTTTTGCGAAGCCTTTGTGCTTGGTTCTGGTCTTGGCTTTTACTTTGTCTTTCTGGGGGTTGGGGACAGGACTAGGACCATTTCTCCTTTGGGCTTTTCGGGGAGCGTGGCCAGGACTTGGCTGGCGGTTCCTCGAATGGCCTCTTCGTGGATCTTCGTCAGTTCGCGCAACAGGGCGACGGGGCGTTCCTGCCAGATTTCCTCGGCGGCCTGCAGCGTCTTGCGAATTCGGTGCGGGACTTCGAAGACCACAGAGGTTCTGGGGTCGTCTGCCATCTCGCGGAGCAATCTTAGCCTGCGGCCGGCGGTTGTGGGGACGAAGCCGAGGAAAAGAAACGGTTCGGGGGGAAATCCGGAGGCGACGACGGCTGTGGTCACGGCCGATGGCCCGGGGAGCACTTCGACTTCGGCCCCGGCGAGGCGGGCCTCGCGGGCCAGTAGGAAGCCGGGATCGGCGATTCCAGGCATGCCGGCGTCGCTGATCAGCGCTCCGGTTTCACCATCCAACAATCGTTCGACCAGCTTGGGAGTCTGCGCGTGCTCGTTGTGGGCATGATGCGGAACGGGGCGCGTTCCGATGTCGTAATGCTGGAGGAGGACTCTCGCCCGCCGCGTGTCCTCCGCAGCAATCCAGTCGGCTTCGCGCAGGACGCGAAGCGCGCGCAGGGTGATGTCTTCCAGATTGCCGATAGGGGTGGGAACGAGATAGAGCCTAGAGGCCACCGTCAACCGGTGCGGCAGCCGCGACCTTCTCCTTCAGCTCCTTCGAAACCTTGAACACGGGGACCCGACGCGGTGGGACGGGAACCTGCTCACCGGTGCGAGGATTCCTGGCCATCCGGGCCTTCCGCTCTTTGACCTTGAACGTTCCGAAGCCGCGGATCTCGATGTGCTTCCCAGCGATCAGAGCCCGGCAAATGCCGTCCAGCAGCTCGTCGACGGTCTCGGCGACATCTTTCTTCGTCAGCCCCGTGCGTTGAGCGATTTCATCGACAAGATCTGCCTTGGTCATGCATTTCCTCCCTCGAATCCCGTCGCCAGGTTCGTCCCTGGACGGGCGCCCCGGCTGGGTTCGCCGGAACTAAAACTGCCCCTATCACTTAGAGCAGCGGCACCGTAACACCGGTTCTCGGACTATGTCAAACACAAAATCCGCGGGACGGAGCCACTAACCACATCCAACAGAACGAGTTCTAGCGATCCCTTCGGTCGTCGAGGCAGCGCGCGATGTTGAAGAGATCGAACTCGACCATCCGGAACACGCAACGGTGCTCCTTCTGGTGCCAGAACGCGCAAAAGACCAGATCCGACTTTGCCTCGAGATCTGCAAAGACCTTGCCCTGCTGGCACTTTTGCTTCGTAAACGGGCAATACGGGTGTTCGACGACGGTCGGCTGGCTCACTTCCGGACCTCCTTGTCACTGGGAGCCCGCCCGACCGATGTCCGTTTCGATCAGGGCGTGCGGCGAACCAACAAAACGGTCTCCGGCTCCGGAGAAACCGCTCGAATGTGCTCATCCAAATCCGCACTCAGATTCAAACTGAGCGCGACACTCTCCTGCTCCCCGCGAATGGGAGGGCGGAGCTCCGCCCGCACCACCACATCGGTGGGAGACACTTCCTGAAGGATGGGTGACGGGCCTTCCAGGACGACCTGGACACTTTCCGGTTGAGTCGTCCAGCCTCCACCCAGCGTGGCCGGAAGGCTTACGCTGAGCGGCCCCAAGGTCCGCCGCTCGATAGCCACGATGGGTACGTGAATCCGGGCCGACTCCACCTCGAGGTCCAGCTCCTCGAAAGCCACGAGGACCACCTCTTCCTCCAGGGTTTCTTTTCGGCCAGAAAGATCCACTTCTTCGGTTCGAATTGCTATCAATGGGGATACGACGCTTTCCGGCCCCTGGACCTGGACCGACTCCGGAATGGCCGTGATGTCCCCGAAGCGGACGGCCGAGGGATCCGGCTCACCCACGATCCTCGGCAGCACGGCCAGGGTCTTGGAAATGACGTTCTCCACCTGCAAAGAGAGGGAAATCGGTTTGACCACGCTCTTGACCTGAGCGCCGGAGCCATTGGCGAGGGCGACGTCCTCGGTCGTGACCGGGCGTTGAAGAAGGCCCGGCCGGGCTTCACTCAGGTCGATGCGAATCTCCGGAGCCTGAGCGCGCAGCCTCCAGATCTCGAGTCCCTGGGCTTCGACGAGAACGGGTACCCCGTTCGGAACTTCACCCTGGTAGGTCAGCCCTTCCGGAAGTCCGGAGAGAATGATGGGGGCAAAGACTTCGACGTCCCGTTTCTGCGAGGAAAGAACGTGCGCATAGACGGCCAGAGCCAAGACCAGCGAAGCGATCTTGATCCCCAGATTGTTCATCACGATCTCTCTCAACCGTGGCACGTTCGTACGCTCCCTCTTCCCTGGGATGGCGAGTCTTCATTCATAGTAACGGCATGTGCTGCCGTTGTAACCAGCGCGAGATCGAGAAACGCACGAAAGACACGGGCAACACGGCGCGTCATCCTCTAGAACGCGCGAACGACGGACACGTTCACGATCCAAAGTCGGAAGTCGTCCGCGTCGTCATCGTGAAGTTCCTGCTCGAACTGAATGAACCCGTCGATCGAGAAGGCCGCCGGCAGACGTAACTCCGACAGCACGGACAGTTCGAAAAGCGTGTAGTCGGTTCCGGAAAGAGCAAAGTCGAGGCCCTCGTAGGACACTCCGGTGCTTCCGAAATCGGACCGGTAGTCTCGACGACCGACGGCCGAGGTCAGATCCAACCAGAGACGGTCCCCCTGCCGGCTCAGCCCGAGCAGTCCGGCCCACTCCGAGAAGTCTCCCCGATCGTCAGACTCTCCCCGAACGGCACGACCGCGGAGTCCGATGGACGGCCGCCAACGTGGTCGGGCCGTACCGACTTGAATGTCCTCGCGGCGGCTTGGCGAAAAGGCAGAGATGCCGGGAACTGCCGGCGGCAGCCACACTCCGTCAGAATCGAATGTGCCCGCAGAGTCGAGCGAGCCGGCGGAATCGACCGAGGAGCTGGGTTCCGTCGGTCCCTCAGCGGAATCACCCCCGCCCTGACCCGTCTCGTGGACTTCCCACTCCTCAAGCTCCGCCAGAGCCCAGTCCAGTCGGGCCAATGCGTCTTCCGTCGTCGCCGGGGCCTCGACGGACTCCGGAACGGCAAGGGAGAATGGATCGGCATCAGACAACCCCGACGCTCCAAGTTCGAGTTCGAGCCGCCACTCGCCGTCCCACTCCTGGTGGTCTCGAAAGAGGGAAGAGTCGATCGCGTACTGAAGGACCTGGAGTCCCGCTGACAAAGTCGAGCGCGCTCGGCTTCCGACCGGAGTGGCCCAACGTCCGGTCCACTCGACCTCCTGAAAGGAAGGCGTCAGGGAATCCGCCTCCGCGTAGGCCCGGTGGTCGAGTCGGACCTCGGTACTCAGCCGCCGGCTGCGGCCCAGCTCAAGGCGCATGCCGACACCGGTCTCGTCGTAGTTCCGATCTTCGTCGACACGGAATCGTTTGTGTGCGCTTTCCAGACCGAAACGTGCCCGACCGCCGGGGAAGGATCGGCTCCACCCCAAGCCGGGACGAAGCAGTTGGTAGTCGAAAACGGTCGAGAGCGTGTCGTCCCCGCCGTCGGAGTACTCGTGCCCCAGCGAAATCCGCGTATCGACGAAGCCGCTGGGGATTCTCACGTCCGAATCCCAGGTGTTGAGAAAACCTCCCCGGGCTTCCCCACCGGCCTCGGTGTAGATTCGGTCCTGGATCGAGACCATGTTGCCGGCGAAAGGAACGCCGCCGTAGACCGCGAGTTCTCCACGTGTCCGGTCGGGGTGGGATCGCAATCGGAGTGAGCCGCGCCAGAGTCGCTGGTCCGTTTCCCGGAGGCTCAGGCGAAGGAGACCACTCGGCCGGGTCGTCTCGTCGCGAAATCGCACCGAGTCCGTAAGGTCATCGAGAGGATCGTCGGTATCGGTTCGCACATCCAGGAGCGTGCCGCTACCGAACTCCTCTCCCACGGAATCGAGCTCGGCTCCGACCTCACCACTCCACTCCCAGCCCGCGGCCTGCACGGACGAGGCGGAGAAGAAAAGTGCAATCGAACCGATCAGGAGCTGCGCCCGGAGGCGCGCGCCGCCCCGATATTCGTACACCAACCGCTACCTCACGCCGGCCGCTTCCACGGCCCGACGCAGAAGTGATCCGGCGCGGCGCGCATGCCGAGCGGCGGGCACGAGTTTTCCAAGGTTGAATTGCTCCCGGCTTCGGTCGAGAGCTTCGGTCGCTTCATCGAGTAAACGGAGCGCAGCTTCGTCCCCGGAGGACCGGATCTCCGGAGCGAGTTCCGTCAACGACTGCCCCACCACCTCGATGGCCCTTGCCACTCGCGTGCCTTCTCCACCCGTCCGACGGTCGCGGAGAAGGCCGCCGGCACTGCGTCGGGCGGCCAGCGTGAACTCGACAGCCTGGATGAGGCGTCCTTCCCGCAATGCTCCGCGAGCCCGCTCCTGGATGGACACGGCTTGCTCTAACAGTTTGAGCTGCGCCCCGCTCAATGACTCGGAGCGCAGTTCGGCGAGGACCTCCTCCGTCCGTTCGACTTCGCGAGAAGCTGCCTCCGGATCCGTGTCCGGGGTGGTGTCATCGTCGAAAGCCTGGCGAGCGCGGTCGATGAGTTTTCTTGCGTAGTCCAGATGCCGTGCGGCGAGAGCGTAGTCCTCGGAACGGTAGGCCTCCTCCGCCTGTTCCAATTGACGAACAGCTGCTTCGAGCAGACGTTGTTTCTCTGGAGTGTCGTTCGGAGACACGAGCGAACGAAGCTGCCGAATCTCCTCCCGCGCACTCTCGTAGAGAACCTGCAACTCGTCCGCAGCCTGCAGTTCGACCTGACAGACCTGAACGGCCTCGGTGACCAGACGGCGCGCCCGCAGCGTTCGGGTGACGGCCAGGCGTCGGCTTCCGACGATTCCATCGGCGAACGCATTTCGCGCCAGATTCTGGACATCCTGAGCACGTTCGAAGAGTGCCAGTCCTCGTTCACACTGACGATCACCCAGCTGTTTCCGGGCCCGGGTCAGGGCCTCCTCGGTCTTGGCGAGTTCCCGTTCCACTTCGTCCCGCGTCTGGGCATGGACGGTCCCGGTGACGGTCGCGAGCAGGACCGCAAAAAGGAAGGTGACGATGTGGGTGCGAATGCGCTGCATGACTGTTCCGTTCGGTGCGTTGAGGTGGACCCTTGGGTACACCCGTCAGACGGGGATCCCGTGCCGCTCCATCCTCGAATAGAGAGTCCTTCGAGTCATCCCGAGCAGCTCGGCGGCCCGGCTCTTGTTTCCGCCCGACTTCTCCAGGGCGGCAATGATGTACTTTTTTTCCTGTTCCTCGAGAGAGATCCCTCCGTCCGGGATCGTCGGAAGCCCTTGATCAGCCTTACTTTGGGTCTGGCCCAAACTTGGAAAGTGCTCCGTCCGGAGAGTGCCCTCGCCGGCCAGGATGAGCGCCCTCTCCAGAAGGTTCTCCATCTCCCGGATGTTACCGGGGAAGCTGTACGCCTGGATTGCGGTCATGGCCTCTTTCTCCATCTTGTCGAGAGAACACCCTCGTTGTTTCAAGAAGTGTTCCACAAGCCCGGGAATATCGGCGGAACGCTCTCGTAGCGGAGGGATGGTCAGGGGAAACACATTCAGCCGGTAGAAGAGGTCTTCGCGAAAGTCCTCCGCCTGGATCGCCGCTTCCAGATCGCGGTGGGTCGCCGCGACCAACCGAACGTCGCAGTCGATCCGCGCGGTCCCACCGACGCGGTGGAACGACTTGTCCTCGATGACTTCGAGCAGCTTCACCTGGACAGGCAGGGAGATGTCCCCGATCTCGTCGAGAAAGAGCGTACCTGTGTCAGCGACTTCGAAGAGCCCGGCCTTCTGGCGGATGGCGCCGGTGAACGCTCCCTTCTCGTGCCCGAAGAGCTCACTCTCCAGAAGATTCTCGGGAATGGCGCCGCAGTTGACTTTGACGAACGGGCGATCCCGGCGCGAAGAAAGGTTGTGGATGGCGCGCGCCAACACACTCTTCCCCGTTCCGCTCTCCCCTCGAACGAGGACCGTGGCGTCCGTCGCAGCGACCCGACGGGCCAAATCAAAGACGGACTGCATGGAGTCGCTTTGACCAACCAGGTGTTCGAGAGCCGCGTTCTCTTCGTCACCGGTCAAATGGGCGACGTAGCGTTCCAGCTTCTTCTTCTCTTCTCGGAGGTCCCATCGTTCTTTCACCCTTCGCACACGGAGGAGAAGTTCGAAGGTGTTCCACGGCTTCGTCACGTAATCGAAAGCTCCGGCCAGGATGGCTTCACGTGCCAAGTCCGGATCGGCGTGCGCGGTCAGCAGGATGACAGGAACTCCGGGCGGGCTTTCCTGAATCCATCGCAGCAGGGCGAGACCGTCTGGGGGGGGCATTCGGACGTCGCTGAGTACGAGGTCGAACTCGCCGGCCTTCAGCGCCTCCTGCGCCTCGGCGCCGCTGTTGGCGCCTTCGGTGACATAACCTTCGTCGCCAAGAAGGTCGCGCAGGTCTCGGACGAGTTCGACTTCGTCGTCGACGACGAGAATGCGAAAGTCGTCGGGCACTATGACTCCTTCGGGGGATCGGTCCGGTTCGGCTCCACGGTAGGTAGAAAGATCCGAACCTCGGTTCCCGCTCCCGGTTGCGATTTGATTTCCACTTTGCCCTGGCGAGCACGCACCAACGAGTGAACCAGGGTCAACCCGAGGCCGGAACCCGTCGGTTTCGTCGTAAAGAAGGGCTCGGCCACGCGGCGACGTTCCTCATCCGTCATGCCTCTTCCCGTGTCCCGAATCGAGAGCACGGCCCACTTCTTCGACTTCAGCTCCCCGTCGACCACCACTTCACCCTGCTCGTCGATGGCCTGTGCTGCGTTGAGAATGAGGTTGAGGAGGATCTGCTTCAAGGAGCGACTTCCGATCCCGATCTCCCAATCACCTTCCAACTCGGAGCGAAGCTGAATGCCCTTCTTCTCCAGATCGTGTGAGAGAAGTTGCACCGTCTCTTCGACCACGGCACGAAGACGACACCGTCCTTCGCCCTGTGCTTCCGGACGAGCCAAGGAAAGATAATTGGTCACGATCTCGTTCAGTCGATCGACCTCGGAGGGAATGACGTCGAACCATTCGAGGATTTCTTCGGCGTCCTTGCCTGCGACGATCTTGCTGCGGACACGCTCGGACCTGGAACGGATGATGGCGAGCGGATTCTTGATCTCGTGGGCTACGACCGAGGAAATCTGACCGATCGCGGCCAGGGCCGCCGTGCTCTTGAGAGAGTCTTCGAGGCGAATGAGTGACCGTAAAGTGAAGAAGAAGATTCCGCCGAGGGCCGAGGTCGCCAGCAGCCCGAGAAGCGCTGAGAAGAGCAAACGAGATCGGAGTCGGGGAAGCACGGAAAAGAAATCACGACCTCCCTCCGCGATGACCGCGCCGACCACGATCCCATCCGGATCCATGACCGGAGCGAAGCCCGTCTTCAGATATTGCGGCGGGAGTCCGGGGACGTCGACGGGTTCCAGCGCGGTCGTCAGTGGCTCGCCTTCGACGAAGAGCCGCGGCAATTCGGCCTGCAACTCGAGGACAGGGTCGACCTCACCCAAGGACAAAGACTTCCCTTCTCCGACCAGAAAGCGGTAATCGCTGTCGATGAGAAAGAGGGCGGCCAGATCGTTCTGTCGCGCGATCTCATCAAGTTCACGGGCGACCAAACTGTATTCCGCACTCGATTCCGAGCCGATGGAGAGTTCGAGGACGCCGTCCCAGCCGATGGTGCGGGCGACGGTCGTTCCGATGGCGAGAAGTCGCTCTCCCATCTGTTCGTCCAATTGATCTCGGACGGACTGGTAGAGCAGCCAGTTCGTGGCGAAGGACACGACGAGGACCAGAGCCAGGATTAGCCCGAGCAAAGATAGATAGCGCCCACGGCGCGGTTGCCGATCGGGACCGGAACTCAACTCGGCCTCCTCCCTGTGGCCAGAAGTGGATCAAATCCTATGCTAAACTCATCGGATGGAGGTTGCCGAAACCACCCTCGATTCGCCGTTCTTCATCTGCGGGCGGTTCCACGCCTGCTGTTCTCTCGTCTCCGAGAAAGAGGAAGCTTGATGTCATTCCACCGCAGTCGCCGGGGTCTGTTGGTCTATTTCACCCTTTTTCTGCTGGGCTCCCTAGGACTGGGAAGCGCCGCCGCGGAAGGTCCCTCCAAGGTCGTCGTCCTCGGTTTCGACGGAGCGGACGCTGAGATGGTCGCGGACTGGATGGACGCCGGACATCTGCCGAACCTGGATCGACTTCGCAAAGAGGGAACTTTCTCGGATCTTTTGCCGACGAATCCGCCCCAAACTCCGGTCTCCTGGTCGGCCTTCGCCACGGGAAGGGATCCCGGCGGGACGCGAATCTTTGACTTCCTGAAGCGGGACCTCGACACCTACACCCCGACCTTCGCGATGACGATTCCCTCGGAGGAGCAGTTTCTCTTTGGGGCGAGTAATCCCCTCTACCTGGCGGGCGCGGTCGCTGCGGCGGCCTTTCTGCTTCTCGCGCTCATTCTGGGAGGTGTAACTCGGAAGCCCTGGTTGGGCCTCGCCGTGGGACTCATCGCGGGAGCGGGAGCGTTTTTTCCCGTTCGGGGCTTCGTCGCCGAGAACGTTCCGGAAACACGCCCCATCGCACTCAACCAAAGGGAAGGAACTCCATTTTGGCAGGTCCTCGCTGACGAAGGAATTCATTCCACGGTCATTCGCGTCCCACAGACGTTTCCGCCGGACGACAATCCCGGTGGCAAGCTTCTCTCCGGCTTGGGTGTTCCGGACGTCCGCGGGACTTTCGGTACCTACACGTTGTATACGAGCGAAGTCTTCGCCGACACCGGCGAGGACACGGAGATGGGCGGCAAGGTCATCCTTCTCGATGTCGAGCCGGGTGACGAAAAGATCGAGACGTTCATCAACGGTCCTTTCAACAAGCTCTTCGACGAGCCGCCGGAGATTCACCTCCCACTGGGCATCCAGATGGACTGGCAGAAGAAGACCGTGCGTCTGAGCTACGGGAATCAGGAAGTCGAGATCGCCGAGGGCGAGTGGAGTGACTTCGTCCGTTTCGTGTTCCCCATTCGCAAGCTGGTCAAGATTCACGGAATGGCACGGTTCCACCTCTTGGAAATGGACGACCATCTCAAGCTGTACCTCAGCGCGATCAATCTCGACCCGATCGAACCCATCGTCCCCGTGAGCTACCCGCCCGAGTTCTCCAAGGACATTCAAGAAGCCATCGGTGACTACAAGACGCTGGGATGGGCGCACGATACCTGGGCCTTGAACGAGAACGTGACCTCCGAAGCGGTCTTCGCAGAAGACATGTACGCAACGGTCGAGTCGTTCGAAAAGATCATGGAAGAGTTTCTCGTCAATCCGAACGAGCGACTCTATTGTCAGATCTTTGCCTTTACCGATCGGGTCGGACACTGCTTCTACCGTTTCCTCGATCCGACTCACCCCGCGTACGATCCGGCCCTCGCCGACGAATGGGCGGACTTCCTCCTCGAAAGCTACAAGCGGATGGACAAGATCGTCGGCCGTACGCTCGAACTGATGCCGGACGACGGGGTGCTTCTCATTTGTTCCGACCACGGCTTCGCCAACTGGAAACGTTCGTTCAACATGAATACGTGGTTGGTTCGTAACGGGTATCTCGCCCTCGAAGGAGATCAAAGCAAGGCTCTGACTTTGGATGACCTCTTCGTCGACGGACTCTTCTGGGAAGGCGTCGATTGGGAGAGGAGCAAGGCCTACGCCGTCGGGCTCGGTGCGATCTACATCAATCTACTGGGTCGGGAGAAGTACGGCATCGTCACCCCCGGTCGGGAGTACGACGAACTCTGTCGCGAGATTGCCGAGAAGATGGAAGCATTCGTCGACCCGGAAACCGGGGAGCACCCAGTCTCCAAGGTCTATCACCGGGACGAAATGTACGAGACCTACGACCCCGATCTCATCCCGGATCTCCGCGCGGCGAACGGTCAGAACTATCGCGTCTCTTGGCAGACCTCACTCGGCGGGATTCCCAAAGAGTACTTCGAAGTCAACGAGGACAAGTGGAGTGGAGACCACTGCAGCATGGATCCCGAGATCGTCAAAGGGATTCTGTTTTGCAACAAGCCGCTGACTTTGAACGGACAGCCGGAGATCCCGGATCTGTTTCCCACGATTCTCGAGCTCTTCGGCGTGGCCGTGCCGGCCGGAACAACGGGAAAATCGCTGAAGCCGCAGCTCTAAGAGCGATAGGGCAAAAACAATGACAGGCCGGAGGATGTCTCGCATCCTTCCGGCCCGTCCCGTCGCCCAGACCCCGGCGGCTGGGCGAACCAGCTAGCCGGTCGCCGCCGATGACGTCCCGTTGCTCTTCCCACTCGGAGTCCCCGCAGTATCCGGCGCCTTGGGCTTCATCGAATAGGCCGGCGCAAGGAAGCTGTCCGGCATCGCCGCAAACAAAGTCTCCGTCGAATCGCTGACGAAGAACCACGGCTGACCGGCGAACCGCCTCATCGGCGCATCCGTGCCTGGTCGGAATCGTTGTTTGCTCACAGGGTCGGTAACGATTCCACAGTGCTTCCGCGGGTCCTGGTTGAACCTGTTCCGCTCCTTGTCCGAGGCGAAGTAGTACAGCTCGTAGTTGACACGCGACTGGTGTTCTTCATCGATCTGGGCACGCAGCCGTTCGTTGACGGCACACTCCAGGTCGACTTCCAGATCCTTCAGGTAGGGCACAGGGTCTTTCACGAAGACCGCAACACACGGGCTTCAGCAAAAGCCCACCGGATGTTGGTTGACGTAGATGGCGGGCATTCTCGTGTTGAGCCGAACTCTTCGCACCGGACACTGATCGTTCAAGGTGAGTTGGCCGTCCGGATAGCGAAGCTTGGAAAGATCGGCGGTCGTATCGACACGGACGGCGAGGCCGCTGTCGTCGACCAACACGGTAGGCTCCTGGCTGCAGGAGAGGACGGCCAATGGAATGAACAGGGTCCAAAGAGCGAACTGACGTTTGAGGGGGCGGTAACGCCCCAAGCGATCCAATGAAATCATTGTTCCCCCGGCGATGAACTGACTGAAACAAACAACGCTGTCCGTCAGTACCCGTCGGGGGAAACGAAGTTCCCAACAAGATCGAAGCGAACTACCGAAGTCGAACCACGTGTCCCCGGTGCGTCGCCGACTCTGTTTCGATGATCCAACGGTAAACGCCGGCGGGAACACCTTCCGTACCTCCGCCCACATCCCATCCGACGGTCACCTCGCCGGTTCGGGCATTCTCGATGGTCCGGCTCATCACTTCTCGCCCGCCGGAATCAAAGACCCTGAGGCGAGCTGCGTCCTGACCGAGTGGTGGGATTCGGAACTCGACATAGTCGGAAAACGGGTTTGGAGAACAGCTCGGAAGGGCGGCGTCCAAGGCCATCCCTCCGGGAGCGCCGGTGATATCCCCGCACCCCACAGGCAGTGCACCGACGAGTCCGCACTCAGAGTTGCCCGGGGCGCACGGTGAGTCGCTGTCGAGAGTGTAGTCACCCGCGGAGGCGTCGCAAAAGTCCGGCGAATCCGAGAAGTTTCCGTCTACCGTCCCCCATCCGGACAGGCACCCGCCCCAGTTCACCGCGTTCCCGTAGACGTTCGAGCAATTCGGGAAGACAGCACCTCCCTGGGAACACACGGCGGCAGAGGAGTTCTCGTGGCCGGCAATGATCGTGTTGGTCGCCTCGATCTCTCCACCATTGATGGCCCAGAGAACACTCGCGCCGAGATTGTCGGCGAACGTGCTGTTGGTCACCCGAGTCAGGCAGGCGTTGCTGACCAAGCCGCCGCCATGTCCCAAACTCTCATTGCCATAGACCAGAACGCGGTCCAGATGAACATCGGCTTCTGTCGTGCAATAGATGGCTCCTCCGTTCGCCGTTCCTTTACAACCGCGGACAATGACATCGGTGACCGTCGAACTGGAGTTCCAGAACAGCAGCCCGGGACCCCATCCCGCTTCACAGTCGATGAAGGCACAATTGCGAACCGTCGGCGACGAGTCGATGGCAAGGAACCCGGCGCCCCAACTCGCCGGCTCACTCGGAGCCCTTGCCCCGATCACCGTGAGTCCCTCGATGACAGAGTCAGGCCCCTCCCCCGACTGGCAGAGGAAACCACGTCGTACAACCGGTTCAGCGACCGTACAGTCGATCACGCATGCATCACGATTGCCGCTCTCCGACCGCACGGAAACGCGCTTGCCCAACAGATCGATGTCGTAGTTTCCGAACCCTTCGAAAACACCGTCGGCGAGAATCACGACATCGCCATCTTCCGCGGCGTTGAGCGCGGCCTGAATCGTTGGATGGTCGCCGTTGCCGTCCGGCAGGACGTACCAGTCAGTGGCGAGCACAGAAGACGCAGAACAGAGGGTGGCAGAGAGCAGAGCGACGGACACGAGTCGGGACATAGATCACCTCCCGGGCGCTTGCTTTGCAGGTTACAAGGGTATGTGTGTCGGAAACGTGGCGAGCCTAGCGCAGCCGGCGCCGTACGAGCAAACAGGGTGGGACAACGCAAGAAAATGGACGCGGCCGATGGATCAGCCGCGCCCGTCTTCGGAGGCTCCGTTCGAGGTCGAGAGATGGATCAGGAGTCGTACACCGGAATGACGGTGTCTTCCGGCATGGCTCCCTTCTCGAATTCGAATCCCACACTGACCAGATGCTCGATCGATGGATGAATGTCTTCCGGAGCGACGTCCAAGGTAATCGATCCGGAGCAGTCCGCTGCCTTCATCGCTTCGAACACACCGTCATATCCGACGAAGCCGCGTCCACAGGCCAGGTGCTCATCTTCCAGACCTTCGTTGTCGTGGAAGTTGTAACAAATAGAGTAGTCCTTCATGGCCGTGACCCACTCTTCCGGAGCCACGCGGGAGAAGCAGGCGGCGTGGCCCAGGTCCGCACAGAAGCGCAGCCACGGGCTTTGAACGGCCTCGAGAATCTCCAGGAGAACTTCGTTGTCCGGCTCGAAGGAGTTCTTCACGGCCAGAACGATTTCTTCGTCCTCAGCGACGGCCACCAACTCCTTCAAGCTGTCGATGAATCGCTCTTTCCACTCGTGAACCATGTTCGGACGGATGTGGTTGGAGAAACCCGACTGGAGAATGGCGACTTTGGCTCCAAGGATCTGGCCGATCTCCAGACCTTCCAGGACCACTTCGCGTGAATAGGCCATGACTCGGGAATCCGGACAGGAAAGCGCCAGACCGTGATACGGAAGAGTGCACGTCACCGAGAGCTTCCGGTCCCGGATTTCGCGTTCCATGTTCTCGAGCTCACGAACGGAAACCTCACGGTTGTAGTCCGCGTCGGTCAGGCGAACGGTCAGGTTCATGCTGTGTTCTTCGCAGAACGGCAGCACGCCTTTCAGCGTCTGCAACGGCTCACTTCGCGACAGCCACAACTTCATAGCGCTGATCTCCCTTCCGCCAGAGGACGGTCTGTTTCCCGCGATCGGTTCATCATCGGTGACTCCAGGCCGGCGGTCGCTTCTCCATGAAGGCATCGAGACCTTCGCGTGCGTCCGCCGTATTCATCAAGGACTCGAGATAGTGGCGCTCAACGGCGTCCAATGCCGCTCCGGGCTCGGCCCGCCGGGCCAGCCGAAGTGCCTCTTTCGTTTCGCGCAAACTCGAGCGGCTGTGTCTCAGAAGGGTCGAGACCAGCGCTTCGGTCCGCAGCTCCAATTCGGAAGAGTCGACGACATCGGTGATGAGCCCGATCCGCGCGGCTTCCACGGCCGGAATCGGGTCGCCGGTCAAAATCATCTGCTCGGCCCGCCGCCTTCCGACCAGATCGGAGAAGTGCGCGACGGCAACCGGTGGGTACACTCCGAGGCGAATCTCCGGAAGGGCGAAAACGGCTCGCTCCGTGGCGAGGACGAAGTCGCAGGAGAGCGCCAACTCACACCCCCCACCCAGTGCGGGGCCGTCAACGACGGCCACCGTTGCGTACGGCGCGGCTTCCAAACGACGGACGACTCCATGAACGACGTCGAGCATCCGCGAGGCGCGATCTTCCTTATGGTCCGCCACATCGACACCAGCGCTGAAGGTTCGCTCCAATTCTGATTCGATGAGTAGGACCGAGGTCGATCCAGTGTCCAAGCCATCCAGCTTTTCCGCGATGACCTCGAGCGTGGGAATGTCGAGCACGTTGAGCGGCTCGCGTCCCAGTCGAAGTGTCGCCCGCGGGCCGGAGACCTGTAAGGAAACGCCGCTCACGACTTGCCTGCTTCCCGCGCTGTTTTCTCCGCCGCTCGACGGCGAATCTCGGCCAGACGCTGTTCGCGGCGGGCCTTGCCCTCTTCGAAACGGCGTCGGTCCTCGTCGGTCTCCAACTCGAGAGGTGGAACCGGAGTCGGATGCCCAAGGTCGTCCAACGCGACGAATGTCGTATAGGCGGACGCTGTGTGCCGACGTTCCCCGGTCAGCAGGTTCTCCGACTCGGCTTTGACTCCAACCTCCATCGAGGTCCGCGAGACGTGGTTGACCCGGGCCCGGACGCAGATGACCTGGCCCACGCGGACCGGGTGAAGGAAGTCGACGCGGTCGACGGACGCGGTTACGACCTGGCGACGGCAGTGCCGCGCCGCAGCCAAAGCCGCCGCGATATCGATCCAATGCATGACCCTTCCACCGAGAGCGTTGCCCAATGTATTCGCATCGTTGGGCAGCACGAGTTCGGTCATTTCGACCTCGGACTCACGCATGGTTCTCGGTGTATTGCGGTCGATCACGAACGACCTCCGTCAGAGGTGGAGAACACTAGGACGTGGCCTTCTTCAGTTCTTCTGCCAGAAGCGGCGCGACCTCAAAGACGTCGCCGACGATTCCGTAGTCCGCGACCTTGAAGATCGGAGCTTCGGGATCTTTGTTGACGGCAACGATGCAGCCGGACGTACGCATTCCGGCCAGGTGCTGGATGGCGCCGCTGATCCCCATCGCGATGTACAACTTGGGGCTGACCGTCGTTCCGGTCTGGCCGACCTGGTAGTGATGCGGAACCCAACCGGCATCGACGATGGCGCGAGAGGCTCCGACGGCGGCGCCCAACGGAGCCGCCACGTCTTCGACGAGCTTGAAGTGCTCGGCCTCTTTCAGCCCGCGTCCGCCGGCGACGATCGTATCGGCCTCGCCCAGATCCGGTCGATCGGACGCAATCTGCTCGACGGCTGTGACCGTGGCCCCGACGTTGTCCGGAGCTGACCATGACAACGGCTGGACCGCACCCCCGCCTGCAGTCTCCGCAGCCGGATAGGCGCCCGGCTTGATCGTCGCGACGAGCTTAGCGCCGGACTTGACGGAAACCTGGGCAAACGCCTTGCCGCCGTACATCGACTTGCGGGCCTTGAACCCGTCCCCATCCGCCTCGAGAGACAGACACTCGGAGACGAAGCCCGCACCGTTACGGGCGGCGATGCGAGGAGCGAGATCCCGCCCCATCGCACTGGCCGAGAAGAGAACGACGTCGGCCCCGGTCGCATCGACCGCAGCCTGGATGGCGGAGACATAGAGTTCGGGCGACGGATACTCGAGGGAAGCGTCATCGGCGGCGTGAACCGGCACTCCCGTTCCGGCCAGAGTTTCGGCAACACCGGAAATGCCGCTGCCGATCACAATGACTTCGGCATCTCCCAGCGACTTGGCCAACCCGACGCATTCCATCGTCGGCTTCTTCAGCGCTCCACCGCGCTGTTCTCCAAAGACAAGAATCTTGCGTGACAACTTTCGATCTCCTTTGAGAAACCGGTTTCGGCTGCGAGGTCCGTTAGAGGACCTTGGCCTCGTCCTTGAGGAGACGAACCAGCTCCGTCACCTGCTGCTGGGGATCGCCGTCGATGAGCCGACCTGCGGACCGCTCTGCCGGCGGCTGCATCGATTCGGTCGTAGTCATGGCGCCGGCCGCTCCGACCGTTCCCGCATCGATTCCCAACGCGGCCGCATCCTTGACGTCCATCGGCTTCTTCTTCGCCATCATGATGCCCTTGAGGTTCGCGTAGCGGGGCTCGTTGAGGCCCTTGTTCGCGGCGAGGACTGCAGGCAACTTCACCGACAGCGTTTCGGAGCCGCCTTCGATCTCGCGGACGACCGTGGCGGAGGACTCATCATTGAACTCGAGAGAGGAGACGACGGAAGCATGGGGCCAGCCCATCAGCTCGGCCACCATGACACCCACCGCAGAGTTGTCATGGTCGATGCCCAGCTTTCCGCAGAAGACGACGTCCGGTCCGACTTCCTTGACCGCGGCGGTCAGGGCTCTGGCCACGCCGAGCGAGTCCGAACCTTCGAAAGCCGCATCCCGGAGGACCATGGCCTTGTCTGCGCCCAGGGCCAGACACTGGCGCAACGCCTCTTCGACCTTGTCCCCTCCCAGTCCGATGACGGTGACTTCACCGCTAAACTTCTCTTTGGCCTGTAGTGCCGCTTCCATGGCGAACTCGTCATACGGATTGACGACCCACTCGACTTCCGCGGTATCGATCGACTTTCCATCCGCACCGATCCGGATCTTTGCCTCGGAACTCGGTACCTGCTTGACCAGAACCGCAATCTTCAACGCCGGCATCCTCCTGGGACCTGGTGCCCAATGGGACCGGGTTCCCACACTGCTGGGGCCGTTGGCCCCAAACAAAGACAGGCTCCGCCCAGACTCCCCCTCGGAAGCGAGAGCGAGTGGACGGAGCAAAGTTCGGGGGGAAGCTAGCAGAAGTCCGGGGCAGACGCTACCGGGAAGGCTCTTCCACTTCGGGAACGCTTAGACGCAGGTCCATCACCTCACGCCAGTTGGGTGGGCGGACCAGGCCCTTGCCCTCGAACTCGCCGCGGTCGATTTCGCTCGGTCCGACCAGTTCGACATCCATCTCGAGGGGCCCGCCCGGGGTCTGGAGACGGAACTCGGTTCTTTGCGCAACCCAGGCGCCGCCGACGAATTCATGATCGAAAAGAGAAGCCTCCATGTGCAGGACCTCCCCTTCCCGAAGCCGAAGTGCCAACACCGACCTTCGCTTGGGATCGACAGCGATGTCGACGTCGAACGGACTCCCGCGTAACCGACCGGAGACGTTCCAAACACCCTCGTCGAGTCGGGCGCCGTCGGCGTCATCCAGGTTCTGGAAGATTCGCGCCGGGCACAGGCTCCACTCGATGGCCTGCCGCCACGCCGCTGGGTTCATCCGGTTCCAGTCGGGACGATCGCTGGGCACGATCCAGTAGCTCCGTTCATCGTGGATCAGGAGCTCGCTCTGGCCCTCGGCGCTGACCAATTGGAAGACGGGACGAAAGACACCGACCTTCCCCGAGAGGCGCACGGTGTCAGGCAGGGTGGCGCGTAGGGTCCCGTCGAGACGAACGGCACTGCGGTCGGGTGGGTCCACGCGCAGCCGAACACGCGCAGAGAAGGGAGGCGCACACGCTTCTTCCTGCATGATTTCGACCCAGCTGGCCGGCAACTGATCCGCGCGCACGGTTGGAAGCGGCGGCGGGGTCGTGACGCAACCCGTCAAGAGTCCGGCAACGGCGGTGATGGCAAGCCATGATGCACACCGCGTCCATCGACCCGCAAACACCGAGCCCGCAGGATCACTCATCCGGAAACTCGGATGGACTCCGCCCCGCTGCGACGATCGCGCAGTGTCGGAGCGGTTCGATTCCGAGAGCGCGGATCTTCTCCGCAAGTTCATCCGAGTCCGCGCCGGGATTCAGAAAGATCCGCCGCACACCGATGTCGGCAGCTGCTGAAACGATCGGCAGCAGAAGTTCCGGACGGACGTAGGACAGAAGCAACTGAGCCCGGGGCGCGTCCGCCAGCTTGGCGACGACCGGCAAACCCTCGACCTCGTCTGCGGCCGGGTGGACGGGAACGACTTCGTAACCCAACTCCTGATAGCAGCGGACGGCCTTGTTCGAGAACCGGTTCCGCTTCGGGCTGGCGCCAAGTACGATGACTCGCTTTTTTTCTACGGCTGCGCTGCTCACACGAATCTCCTCCGGCGGCGTTGTTGCAAGAGACACCTCTCAGGACACTAGACAGAAACTCATCTGATTGGAAGTTCAAGCGGACTCGCGCCCACTCTCGTTCCCTCCTTCAAGAACGCCCCCGCTTGAAACCAGGTTCCGGGCCTAAGGGGAACTCGGTACAGTGACCGCATGCGCGACGATCTTCTCCAGTGGATTGAAGTCGACCTCGAAGCGATTCGTTCGAACCTCTCGGTCTTTCGAGGGCTCGTTCCCGACACGACTCAGTTGATGATGGTGATCAAGGCCAACGCATACGGTCACGGGCTCGAGCTTGTGGCCCGGAATGCATCGGCTCTTCCCATCGACGTCCTGGGAGTCCACTCGCTGCAGGAGGCCGAACGTGCCCGGCAGGCGGGTTGGGCTGCCAAGATCTACGTTCTGGGCTACATCGCCGCGCAGCAGGTTCGCCGAGCCCACGAGCTCGACGTCGACATCACGATCGTCGACGAAACCATGTTGAATGCGGTCGTCGACGCGGTCACGACCGGGGCAGCACTGGAGAACCAGCCGCTCCGTTGTCATCTCAAGCTCGAGACCGGCACCCACCGGCAAGGTATGTCCGAAGAGGAAGCCGCCCGCTGCATCCGTCGCATCGATGAATCGCCACGACTGACATTGGCCGGAACCTCGATGCACTTCGCCAACATCGAGGACACGACCGACCAGAGCTACGCTCGACGGCAGCTCGAGAACTTCTGTCGACTCACCGATCGCCTGAAAGCCGAGCGGCCGGAACTGGTTCGTCACACGGCCTGTTCTGCGGCCGCACTGACCTTGGGAGAGACCGCGTTCGATCTGATTCGGGTCGGAATCGGCGCGTACGGTTACTGGCCCTCGCGCGAAACCCAGGTCACATTCCGGAACCAGGGCCACACGGGGAACCTGAGACCCGCTCTGACGTGGAAGGCACGAATCGGACAGGTCCGCGACATCGCGTCGGGATCCTACATCGGTTACGGCTGTTCGGAACGAGTCGAACGAGACACGAAGATGGCCGTCCTTCCCGTTGGCTACTCGGACGGGTTCGACCGGGGCCTTTCCCGAGTCGGCCATGTCCTCGTACGCGGGCGAAGAGCCCGAGTCCTGGGGCGCGTCTGCATGAACATCCTCATGGTCGATGTGACCGACGTCGGATCCGTCGAGCCGGAGGAGGAGGTGATCCTGCTGGGCCGCTCGGGCGACGAAACGATCGACGCTGCAGAGATGGGAGCCCTCATTCAGACGATCTCCTATGAGGTGCTGGCCCGACTCTCCCAGGCGGTGGACCGCTTTGCCGTCCCGAACGACGGATAGCCTGCGGGACGGTCAGCTCACGGATGCCCCGGGAGCGACGGGCCGCGCCGGAGTGAGAATGGCCACCCCGTCACCGTCGGACGCAGCCAGAAGCATTCCCTGGCTGAGTTCTCCGCGCAGCTTCGCCGGCTTCAGGTTGGCCACGACGACGATCTGACGGCCGACCAGATCTTCGGGCGAGTAGTGGGAGGCCAGTCCGGCGACGAGCTGACGCCTTTCGTCCCCAAGATCGATCTGCATTTTGAGAAGCCGGTCAGCATTGGGATGCGGCTCGACTTCGAGGATGCGGGCCACTCTGAGCTTCACCTTGGCGAAGTCGTCGATGGAAATCGTGGGTTCCGTCTCACCGCCCACGGCGGCGCCTTTCTCGGAACCTTTCTCAGGACCTTTCTGAGTGCCGGACCCTTTCTCCGATCCCTCCGCGGTCCCTCCTCCACTCGGCCCTTCGGCGTCCGCCGCCCGACACATCGAATCGTCTCCGATCACTTCACTTCCTCCTTCTCCCTGAGCTTCGCGTACTTCAGGAACACATAGGCGGAACCCATTCCAGCGACGACAATTCCGCGCCATCCGTCCAGGAACCCGCGTTTCCACACATAGATCTTGAGGCCGCGGGCCGGAGGTCGCAACCACAGGTCCCAGAGCCGAGCACGGCGGCCGCGCCGGAAGGCCTGATCCGCTGAGAGTCGGGCCAGGTTCTCAGCCTTCTCCCAGTGGTGAGCCAGATCCCGGTAGGTGTGATGCTCGAGGATTCCGCCAAGTCTCGCCGTCTTTCCCCCGACGACGACTCTTTCATGAACCAGATCGTCCGTGAACCGCGCTCCATCCCGCCGGAATAGGCGGAGAACCCAGTCGCGCCCCCAGCCTCCATGATCGATCCAGCTACCCAGGTAACGGACCCTTCGGGGCAACTCATAGCCGGAATGGGCCTCTTCACGAACCGCTTCCTCGATCTCGCCACGAAGTGTTTCGGTGACCACCTCGTCTGCGTCCAGAGAAAGGACCCAACGCCCGCGACAGAGTTCCAACCCGAACTGCTTTTGCGGACCGAATCCCCGCCACGGCTCGACGTACACCTGGACGTTGGGAAAGGCCCGCGCCAGAGTCACCGTTTCGTCGGTACTCTCGGAGTCGATAACGACGACCTCGTCGCAGAAGGACAGCGACCGGAGGCAGCGCTCGATCGCGGACTCTTCGTTCTTCGTGACGACGAGGCCGGAGAGGTGGACGGGTCGCTTCATGCCTGCAGAGTATCGCGTCCTCTGACTTGTCGAAAGACGCCCGCGGCGGCAGCGCCGAAGGCATCCAGCGAGAAACGATCCCGGGAAACCAGGGATCCCCGGCGGACCCGCCGGGACGTCTCCTCCGGGTCCGTGAAGGCGTCATCGATGGATTCGGCGAGGGCGGCCGGTGAGGAGGCGGGGACAAGCCGGGCGATTTCGTCGCTCAAGACTTCTTCCACGGCGTTGATTCGCGTGGCGACCACCGGGGTCCCGGCGGCGAGGTACTCGAAGGCGCTGCGGCAAATGGCTTCGGAACCGGTCGAGGCGATGACGGCGAGGTCAAAGGCCCGCGCCCACCGCACCGGGTCCTCAACCCGTCCGACCAGGTGAACGCGATCCGCGATTCCCAACTCCCGAGCCAGGTTTTCGATGTCGGTACGAGTGAGCTGTGCGTCACCCCCGGCCAGGACCAGATGAAGGCGCGGCCGACGGACCCGTAGTTCGGCGATCGCGCGGAGGACATCGTCGTGCCCCTTGACCGGACTGAGACGCGCGATCATTCCGGCCAGTTCCACGTCTTCCGACAACCCAAGCTGATCCGCGACGGATGCCCGGGCCACGCTTCGGTCGACGGACTGCCAATGATCGACATCTACGCCGCCGTGGAGGACGGAGATCCTGGAGTCGTCCACGTCGAGCCGCGCGTAGGGAGCCCTCAGGAAGTTGGCCGAAAGCAGATGGTGGTCCGTTCCACCCCGGTAGAGCCACCGCTGAATCAGTCCGGTGCTGGGCGGCCGGATGTCGCCTCGAGTCCGTACGACAGAGATACCGAGCGAGCGACACGCCCGGGAAAACTGAAGGTGGCCTGGACCGCTGTGCACGTTGACCAGATCGACCGACTCCTTCTTTAGGAATCGTTGAATCGCCCCCTGAGCCCCCAGCCACGAGCGCAGGCCACCGATGTCGCCCAAGTCCGGCGTCGGAAGTCCGCGCGCCTGGGCCTCGCGATGCGCGGGCGTGTTGGAGGGCGCCAAAAGAAAGGATTGGTGGCCGGCGCGGGCCAAGGCCTCAGCCAGCGTTACGGCGTACCAGGCGCAGGCGTTCCACCAGCGGATCCGAACCCACTGGGCGAAGACAAGGCCAGGTCCTGTCACAGGTCCGTCCGGCCGTTCGTCCCCGTCCGCGTTTCCGTTCCCTTCCCCGGACCCGTCGCCGGCCCACCTGTTTCGGTACTACCTTCGCCTGGGCCCGATCCGGCTCGGGGCGGCGGACCGAGCTCGCCCATCCAGCGCTCGCGTTCCTCGAGGAGAGCCAGAATGCGCGGGGCCTCGCGGCGGGCCGCGTTGTAGCCCGCTTCGATGAGGGCCGCTGCGTTCGTCAGGTCGAACGGCGCATAGGGAGCCACGGTCGGGCGAATGATGACGTCCAACCCTTCCATGGCTGCGCCGGCGTTGGCCCGGGCCACGATATTGACGATGGTGGCCATGACCTGTCCGAGGTGCCGGGGCTTCGTCCGGTACCGATCTTCCGGCAACAGGTGGACGCCGACCCGAACCAGCGGCTGGTACGCCTCCAATGCCGAGACGGGCAGGTACTCGACGACGCCTCCATCGGTGTAGAGCTCGCCGTCGATCTCCAGTGGACGGTAGACGTGGGGCATCGACGCACTGGCCAGGGCGGCTCGAATGGCGTCTCCGGTTCGAAAGATCCTCTTCTCCCGGCGGACCAGGTTTGTCGCGATGATTCCCATCGGGATCTGCAGGCTCTCCAGCCGGAGCGGGCCGCTGACCCCTTCCAGGACCTGTTGCAGTGGGCGTATGGAGATGAGCCCCATGCGACTCAGGCTGATGCTCCCCATGTCTCTCTTGCGGAGTCCGACTCCGACCGACTCGATTCTTTCGAGGGAGACTCCACCGGCAAACATGACGCCGACAATGGCGCCGCCACTGGTGCCGGCCAGGGCATCCAGGGGCACGCCGGCCTCGGTCAAAGCCTTGAGCACGCCGATGTGCGCCATGCTCCGCGCCGCACCACCGCTGAGAGCGAGCCCAACTCGACAGCGAGCCGGCCCCGGTGAAGAGGTCGGGTCGGCCGGTTGAGCTTGGGATGTCCGTTCCGTTGAATCCATAACGCTCGCGCAAATCTAATCGGACCCGGGACCGTCGGCAAGCACCCCTGGGGCCAGGCCCGCGCCCCGGGCAGCTCCGTCAACCAGCCGCCGTGCACGGCCCGTTTTCCTAATCATCGGAAGGGTTGGGTCCGACGTGCAGAGCAAAGCCGTTTGCCCCGGGGACGCCTTCCCGTACTTGATCGAACTCGTTTGACACCTTTGGGATTGCCTACCTATGATCTGGTTTCTTGCTCGTGGAGGCGCCCCCGAAGCCAGTGACGACCTGACCTGTTCTCCGAAGGACTCGATCGATTGAAACCCAAGAACGCGGTGCCGTTTCGGTACCGAGCCGTCACTCTGGTGCTGCTTTGGCTCATCGGAGGCGGGACGCTTCTCTACGGCCTTCCTTCCTCGTCTCGATCCCAGGCGCCGCCTGTAGGTGCTCCGGGGACGAACCTCGGCGGCGAGACCACTCCGGAACTCCGCGGCGCCGTGTGGTACGACTCGCTGGAGGCGGCTCCCCCACTCCGTGACGGGGATTCCCTGTGGGTCGATACCGAGTGGAATCGGACCGATCTCAGCATGACCGCCGACCTCTCCGACCTGGTGGCCGAGGGCGATACGGCCGTTGCCCTGACGACGGCCGGGGACGGCGTTTATCGCCTTGCCTTCCGGATTCCGGAGGACAACACCCGGTCGGATTCTCCAACCATCTTCATCCCGTTTACCGTCGGCGGTCCGGACCTGGCCGACACGACGTTCAACGCCCTGCAGGTTTGTTTGAGCAACACCAATCCGCGCGTACTCAATCGGGAGCTGCGTCCCGATAGGGATACCTTCCGCGGAAACGACATCCTGCGCCTCCGGGTCAGCTGGTCGGGTGCCGTCAGCTCCGTCGACTTCGACCTGCGGGAACTCGATCCGACTCTCGAGGACGTCATCCCCGGAACCCAGGTTCAGGGCAGCCAGTACGAAGTCGAGTACCGGCTTCCCGCCGGCATTGCGGATGACACCCTCCGTGTCTTCACCACCGCGACCGACATGGACTGCGGGGTCACGACCGACACTTTGAACCTGATCGTCGACTCGTCCGAACTCTTTCCGCCGGTTCTCGTGGACTGGGAGGTTCGCTCTCCGGTCGACTCCGGCGGGACGCCGCTTCCGCTGACGGATGGGGACACCATTCGACTGTGGACACAATGGGACCGTGACAGTCTCGAGATCGCGGCCGATCCCTTCGACCTCGCTCCCGAAGACGTGACCCGGCCCAACATCATTCCCCGCGGGCCGGGCGAGTTCGAGATCGTCTACACGCTACCGAGCGAGAACGCGGGGGATGGAGACGGACGTATCCTTCGACTCATCGCTGAAGACCCTCGAGGTCAGTTCACCATCGACACGTCGGTCCGGTTCTGTATTTCGAACCTCCAGCCCGAATACATCTCCAGCGCGTTCATCGATACGCCGCCCGTCTTGAAGAGAGGAAGCGATGTCACGATCGAGTCCTTCTGGCGTTCGGAGAACGGGCTGCCCCTTGCCGTCAGCGGTGACCTGTCGGGGCTCGAGCCGGCTCGTACGGGTCTCGTGGCTGCGGAGGCGGACACCACCTACGAAGGTTCCGACCTGCGGTTCGTGCTGGAGTACAAGGTTCTGAGCACCGAAGAGCGGGCTCCGGACGGGACGGATATCCCCATCCGGTTGTTCGCGGAGGAGATCGGGGGCTGCGGGGTCGCGCCCAATCCGCCCACGCTGTTTGTTTCCCTGGACACGACGCCACCGGATTCGCTGCCTCCGATCCTCAATCCTCTACCTGAGCAGACGACCGCGGACACCATCCTCGTCACCGGGTTCACGACGCCGGAAGCCTTCAGTGCGGGAATCTCGCGGCAGTCGCAGCGTCTGGACCTGACGTCCCCGGTCGACTCGATTGACGGCTCCTTTTCCTTCCGCCTCGGCCTCCTTCCCAATCTGGAGAATGTGATTCGTGTCTTTGCTGCCGACTCGTTGGGAAACCAAACCCGTTCTTCCGATCCCGCCTTCGTCACACAGGTCAGTTCGAGGGCCATCCTCTTTGATTCCCCATTCGAAAGAGGCGACGAAATCCGGGTCTCCGACCCGAGTGGAATGACGAACCTGGAGTTGGCCATCCATGACCTCGAAGGCGCTCGTGTCATCGAGTGGTCGGACCCCGGTCCCATACTCGAGCAGTCCTGGATCTGGGACGGCGTCGATGCGGATGGAGACGACCTGCGGCAGGGTTACTATCTGGTCCGCGCGACGTGGAAAGACAGTCAAGGCAAGTCACAGGAAAAGACCGAAGGTCTGGTCCTCGGAAACTGAGGAAGGGAGGTACCGGTGAGAACGAAACGAAACCTGTCCGGAACGCCCCCAACTCATAGTCCGAGTTCGGGCGTCTTCCAGCGCGGTCCTTTGCATGTCATCCGACGTTTGCGGATGACGACGCCGTGGAGGATCGCGACGTTGTCGAGGTCCGCGTCACAGTCGCGGATGGCGGCGCAATCGAGGTCCGCGGCACAGTCGCGGATCGCGGCGCAATCGAGGACCGTGGCGCCGTCGAAGATCGTCGCCCCACCGGCGCTTCTCATGCTGCTGGTGCTGCTGGGACTTTGGGGCAGCGGCGGGCTTCCGTCGGTCGCGGAGGCCGCCGGCAACCGCGGCGCCTTTCCGCGCCTCGATCCGAGCGCCCGCGTCACCGGACTGGCCGGGGCCAGCGTGGCTCTGGCCGACGAAGCCTACGCGGCACGAATCAATCCGGCCGGGCTCCTGCTGTTCACGGGCAGGCAGCTTTCCTTTTCCTACGCCGATCTCTTCGGACTCGATCTGGTCCAACAAAACCACGTCCACTTCGCCTGGTCCTTCGCGGACAAGGACTGGGAGAAGGGCCCGCAAGGGATCGTGACCCGCCGGCTTCCTCCCCCGGCAAAGTTCGCAGTCGGGGTTTCTCTGTCGCAACTTCGCGGGGAGACGACTGGTGAGGACGCCTATCGGGAAACGGAAACGGGAGCCTCCCTCGCCTGGCAGGGACCCGGCGCTCTGGTCGGCGTCCACGTTCGGTCGCTGAAGGTGCAGAGCGGATTCGAGGGTCTCGATGCCGATGGTCTGTCCTTTTCCATCGGAGCACTCCGTGAGGTTGGACCTATTCGTATGGGACTCCATGTCGACAACCTGACGTCGTCTTTGGACTGGTCGATCGGCGAGGACGAGCCGCTTCCGCGGCGACTCGAGTTCGGAGCGCGATGGAAGGTTTACGAAGGCGTCTCCCTCGTCGGACAATGGTCGGCACTCGGAGAAGACGGTAAAGGGGATGCACTGGCCGGGGCCGTGGAGTGGCAGGCCCATTCATCCCTGGCGCTTCGCGGGGGTCTCCGCAACCAGTCGGATGCCGTCGGCTCCAGCGTCGAAAGCGCTGCCGGAATCGGCTTCCGTTTGGATCAGCTCCGAGTCGATTGGGGAATGGCCGTGAACGGCCGTGACCTCGGCACTACTCATCGTTGGACAGCTTCGCTGGACCTTTGATCCAGAAAAACCTGAGGCGCATCTATGAATCCCCCCACGACCCAACCCGGGTTCGCGTCTTCCCTCGAAACCGCGCTCCGTCGTTCCGTACCCCTCATCTACGGTGTCGACCGATGGGGGAACGGATACTTCGGCGTGAACGCGGCCGGCCATCTGGTCGTTCGTCCCGAGCGAGGCGAAAAGGGCATCGACCTGATGGAGGCAGTTCGTGAGCTTGAAGCTCAGGGACTTCCGGCTCCGCTGCTCCTGCGGTTTCCGCAGATTCTCGACAAGCAGTTGGAGCTGCTGAACGAAGCCTTCCAGTCGGCGATCCGGGAGTTCGACTACGAGAACACCTACCAGGGTGTCTACCCGATGAAGGTCAATCCGCAGCGTGAGGTCGCCGCGCGACTCGTCGCGGCCGGACACAAGTATCGGACCGGCCTCGAAGTCGGGACCAAAGCCGAATTGTTCCTGGCCTTGGGACACGACACGCACCCCGATTCGCTACTCATCTGCAACGGCTTCAAGGACGACGAGTTCATGGAGATGGCACTTCGCGCCCATCAGCTCGGGCGCAAGGTCATCATCGTGGTCGAGCAGGTCAAGGAAGTGCATTCCTACGTTCGCGTCACGCGACGGGTCGGTGTGACGCCGCTGCTCGGACTCCGGGGGAAGCTCTACACGCGGGGCAGCGGCAAGTGGGAGGACTCCGGCGGCGAGACTTCCAAGTTCGGCCTTTCCACGATCGAGATGTTGGAAGCGATCCGGCTCCTTCGAAGCGAGGGGCTGGAGGATCAGTTGGCCATGCTTCACTTCCACATCGGAAGTCAGGTCACCGACATCCGTAAGGTCAAAGCCGCAGTCCGGGAAGCTTCGCGCGTCTACGCCAAGCTTCGTGAACTCGGCGCGCCCATTCGCTATCTCAACGTCGGCGGCGGCCTCGGCATCGACTACGACGGATCCGGCAGCAGTTCCGACTCCAGCGTCAACTATTCGGTGCAGGAGTTTGCCAACGACGTCGTCTACACGGTGGCCGACATTTGCCGGCACGACGAGGTGGAGATGCCGACCTTGGTTTCGGAGAGCGGTCGGGCGCTCACCGTCTACCACTCCCTGCTCGTCCTCTCTTCTGAAACCCGATTCGACGCCAATCTACAGGCCCGAGTCGAATTCGACCCCGAGGAGAAGTCTCCCCTGTTGGTCGAGATGACGGAGATTCTGGAAGAGATCAACGTCAAGAACTACCGGGAGTACTACCACGACGCCCTGCAACGCCGGGACGAACTCTTCTCCCTCTTCGACCTCGGATACCTGGGTATCGAGGAACGGGCCCAGGCCGAGCTTCTCTTCCACGAGATCTGTCAGAAGGCCCTGCACTACGCCATGCTGACGAAGAATCGCTCGGAAGACTTCGTGCTCCTGGCCAAGGCTCTGCGGAAGAAGTACGTGAGCAACTTCTCCGTTTTTCAATCGATCCCGGACTCGTGGACGATCGGTCACCTCTTCCCCGTCGTACCCATCCACAGGCTCGATGAAACCCCGACGGAGTACGGCATCCTCGCCGACCTCTCGTGTGACTCTGACGGCAAGATCGAGAATTTCATCGACGCCAAGACGTACAAGGACTACGTGGAGCTGCACGAGGCCCGCGCTGGAGAACCGTACTATCTCGCCATCTGTCTCCTCGGCGCCTACCAGGACATCATGGGCTGCTATCACAACCTCTTCGGCCGCGTGAACGAGGCTCACGTTCTCGTCGGCGAGGACGGCGAGGTCCGGATCGAGTGCGCCCAACGCGGTGAGCGGATCCGCGATGTCGTGTCCATGGTCGACTACAGCGCGGACAAACTGATCGAGAACGTCCGGCAGCAGGTCGCCAACCGGGTCGCCGACAAGAGGCTCGATCCCGAGGCGGGTGAGTCCATCCTCTCTTCGATCGAACGAACGATCGAGCGGACGACCTACCTGCGGGACCATCACAACGCTCCGGAGTCGTAGAGACTCGGTTCGAACCGAGTTGGGAACCTTTTGGGTCGTGGTGCGTAGGACTCGTTGACGGTCCTCCGTCGCGTTTCGCGACTCACGACCTCTCGCTGCGAAGGAAAGCCCCGATCTTATGGTCGGGGTTTTCCTTTTTTTGCCGTTTCCGGGGGGCCTTTGGGCAGCCCGTCGGGGGAGGCGGTCCGGTGGGGCTCACTTCACATTCGACCGCGGGGGGGATTTGGTGACGAGTGGGGTGGGGGTGGCGCGGGTCTCATAGTTTCGTTCGACCCGCACCGGGCCGCCTCCCCCGACGGGGTGCCCAAAGGC
>JAUIHP010000011.1 GCA_030431975.1 bacterium
TCGGTGGACTATCCAGACAGACCAGCACGCTGCTAAGAAGAGCCGCTCCAACCACACCTGCGATGTACGACACCGCCGGAGGAGTCAGACCCGGGGACGCCTGCGACGCCTGCTTCCGGTGCTCTGCTTTCATCTCATGCAACTTCATCTTGTGCTTAGCCTATCCCTTGAAATTTCTCGTCATTGACTCGTCTAAACGCTAACTCGGTTCGTCGGCCTACCAGTCACCCGTGCCGCGGGTACCCATCAGCGCGGCGCGGCGGAAGAAGGACCAGTCACCGGTTCCGACGGACATGCCAGCGCCGCCGTTGGCTGAGTAGGTGGCACTGAGCGTGACGACGTAGGTCTTAGCCGCCGCATCAAACTGGCCGGGAACGAGGACCCAAGCCTGGGCGTCCTCGTCGAGCTGATAGAACTCAGGCACCGAACCGTCATAGTTCGGGGCGTCCGGGTCGACGTTCGTCCCCGAGCAATCAATGAAGACGGTGAGATCGCCGGCGAAGCCGCCACCGTCGAAGCGAACGTCAACGACGTCTGGGTCACGCTCATAGATGGTGAGCTGAGCTCCCGGGTCGGCCTCTCCCGCCGCAACGGCGAAGGAGTATCGGCCGAAGTCGGCCGAAGCCGGCTGACCGGCAGCAACGTCAAAGTCGCCGATCTCGTACCAGTCGTCCCCGAACGGGTTGCTCAGGCTGGCCGAGTTGGCGGAAGGATTGTGAACGAAGTCTTCGCTACCGACGGCGATCGTCTTCGGGCCGTCGGCATTCGGGGCCATCGGGGCCTCATCACTGGCGCAGCCGTAGGCTGACAGCATTCCGAACGCGGAAAGGAGCACGGCACCGCGCTTCAGCCAACCGGTCCAGTTGTTCTTGTCGTTGAACATCGTACCTCCAAGGTCCAGGTCGTCGTTTCCAGCAGAGCCCCGGGTGCGGGACGTGGGCACAGGTGTAAGGGCAACCGGCGTGCCATGGCCAAATGACAACGACTTAGGGAGGCGGGGTCCCAGGGGAAGGAGAATTCACCCCAGGGGGGCGCAGCGTCGATCGGGCTATCGACAATGGTGGGAACGGCTTGAACGACTTGGGCGAGCTCTGGCCTCTTTGCTGGCCTTTTCCAGAAAAAAGGCAGGCCCGGGAAGGCCTGCCTTTCATGGAACTCAGGAGGGACGAAGACGTCCCTCCCTCTCATTCACTCACTAGCGGACGAGATAGATCTTGTCCGACAGCGTCTGACCCGTCTCCTTGATCTGGAGGCGGTAGTAGTACACACCGCTCGGCATCGCCTGGCCGGCAGCATCCCGTCCGTCCCACTGCGCCTGGTTGAAGCCGGCGCCGACAGCACCGGAAACCAGCTGACGCAGGACACGACCGGAAGCGTCGTAGACGACGAGCTCGGTCTCGGTCGCAACCGGGCTGTTCCACTCGATCCACAGACTCTCGCGGGCTGGGTTCGGGCGAACCGTGGCCTCGAAGGAGCCGTCGAGACGCAGAGCCGCGGCGGTCGAGTTGAGAACGACGAGGAAGCGCAGCTCGGACTTGATCCAGCGGCCGTTGTCACGACGCGTCCAGAGGTCGAGCACCACGGTCTTCTGCGGCGCGTTCGCCGGCATCACGCCCATGGCTTCCTTGATCGTCTCGGTCGAAAGCTGGAACTCGACGGTACCACCGTCGGCGCCGCTGATCGCACGCGCGCCAGCCTCGTCCACATGGACACCTCCGAGGAAGATCCAACCGAGGTCGATGTTCTGCGCCGTCGTGCCACGGAAGCCGCTGACCGTGACGTTGACCGTCTGGGCCGGGGCGCCGTTGCTGAGATCAACGCGCATCGGGTTCGGCGTCGCCTCGGCCTGGCCGAGAATGTCGACGAAGTACGGCGTCAGATCACACTCGGCGAGAGTCGTCTCACCCGACATGACCATGACGTCCTCGGTGCAACCACCGTAACCCGGACGGATCCAGGTAATGGTGTACTCACCCGGAGTCACCTCGGCCATGTATGGCGTCGTGCCGTCGAAGTCACCGTCAGGCCCGGAAGCCTCGAAGTGGGTGCCGGACGGATCCGAGACGATCTCGAGAACACCCGGCTCGGCAACGCACGGATCCGGATCACAAGTCGTGCCGTCACCCTGGTAGTCACCGTTCAGGCTCTCGCATTCGTCGGCCGTCGTCACCATACAGGCAACACCGCCGCCACCACCGGTCGGAGTCGGGAAGCAGCAGGCGCCCATCGGCTGATCACACGGGTTCGGGTCACAGGTCGTGCCGTCGCCCTGGTAGTCGCCGCCGGCGATACCGCAGTCGTCCATGGTCAGCATCTGACAGGAACCATCTTCGTAGCAGCAGGCGCCCATCGGCTGGTCACACGGATTCGGGTCACAGGTCGTACCGTCACCCTGGTAGTCGCCGCCGGCGATACCGCAGTCGTCCATGGTCAGCATCTGACAGGAACCATCTTCGTAGCAGCATGCGCCCATCGGCTGATCACACGGGTTCGGATCGCAGCTCGTTCCGTCACCCTGATAGTCGCCGCCGGCGTCGCCGCAGTCGGCCTCGGTCCGGATCTCACAGGAGCCGTCCTCGAAGCAGCACGCACCGGTCGGCTGATCACACGGATTCGGATCACAGCTCGAGCCGTTGCCGAAGTAGTCGCCACCGGCGTCGGCGCAGTCGGCCTCGGTCAGGACCTGGCAGGAACCGTCCTCGAAGCAGCAGGCTCCGAGCGGCTGCTCGCACGGGTTCGGATCACAGGTCACGTCCGTGCCCTGGAAGTCGCCACCCGCATCGGCGCAATCGGCCTCGGTCAGCATCTGACAGGAACCGTCCTCGAAACAGCAGGCGCCCATCGGCTGCTCACACGGATTCGGGTCACAGCCCGTGCCGTCGCCCTGGTACTCACCGTTCAGTTCGATCTCGCAGAGATCCTGGTCAGCAACCTGGCAGGAGCCATCTACGAGACAGCAGGCACCGGTCGGCTGCTCACACGGGTTCGGATCACAGGTCACATCCGTGCCCTGGAAGTCGCCGCCCGCGCCGGCACAATCAGCTTCCGTCAGCATCTGGCAGGAACCGTCGTCGAAACAGCAGGCGCCCATCGGCTGCTCACACGGATTCGGGTCACAGCCCGTGCCGTCACCTTGATAGGTACCGAGGAGCTCGACCTTACACAGCTCCTGCTCGGCAACCTGGCAGGTTCCGTCCTCGAGACAGCAGGCACCTTCCGGCTGCGGACAAGGATTCGGGTCGCAGCTCGTGAAGTCGCCCTGATAGACGCCGCTTCCGGCATCACACTTGGCTTCCGTCTGAACGACGCAGCTTCCGTCATCGAAACAGCAGGCGCCTTCCGGCTGCGGACAAGGATTCGGGTCACAGCTGGAGTCATCACCCTGGTAGCTGCCTTCGGCGCCGGAACAGTCTTCCGCCGTCAGGACCTGGCAGGAACCGTCCACAAAGCAACAGGCGCCTTCCGGATCGCCACCACCGACAGGAAGGAAGTTCGTTCCCGTCGCACCGGCCAAACCGGCAATGGAAAAGCCCTCGACCGGATCGAGTTCGGCCGGAACTGCGTCATTCGCGAAGTTACCGCCCTGGCTCGGATGCTCGATAAGGGTTACCGTGTCCGCGTTGTAGTAGGCATAGCCCGCGAACCAGTAGGCCTCGACCAGATTGGACTGCTGGGCGCCGGACCACGTGATCGCGGTACCGGAGAACGGAGCCGGCCACGAACCCTCGGAGAGTTCGAAGTTGCCGCATGCGCCGTACGCCATCCAGAAGATGTTGCTGTCATCGTAGTCCAGACCGAAGGTCAGACCAGCCAACCGGGGGCAGGATCCCTCGGGGAAGGCAGCGAAAACGTACATGACTTCGGTCTCGGCAACGCCGCGGGTTCCCGAAGGCGTCGCGTCCTGGATGGACTGCAAACAGTCCGATGCATTGTTGGGCGGACATTCGAAACTGAAGCCGCAATCGATCGACGACATACCGCAGTAGTTGTCGATGTCGCTGGTGTAGACGAGGGTCTCGTCCACATGCCAAATCAAAGTACCACCGGCATTGTCCGCGGCTTTTGCGCCAACCGCGGTCATGCCTAGCAGCATTAAAGTGAGCCAGAGTCTCCGCATCTTGCTCGATTCCTCCTGGTGTGTTGGAAAGGTCGTCTTCGACCGTGGGCAGCATCGAAGTCCGACCACGAGAAAAGCCGCGTTGACTGTCTGTCAGCGCGGCTCTCCCGAATCTCAATTCAGTGCAAGAAAGAAGTCGGACAACAACGGGACTTGATCGTGCCACCGTGCGGCTGTCGTCCGTGGGTACTCATTTCCGTGCACGCTCTCCCCGAGGGTTCACGAACTCGTCCGTCAGCGCAGCACGACGGTTATCGAGTGTGACCGCTCGACCGTTCAACGTTAGATCGACACCATTCCCCGGTAGGTGGATTCTAGCCGAATGCGCCGCTATGGTTCAAGAAATCCAAGGGTTTGCGGAGTTCTAACGAGGAGCCGAGCGCCCCGATCTGGGCCATTTGGCGTAACGCCCGGGGAACCGCTCTCGGTTTCCAAGGCTAGTGATCACAGAACATTGGCCGGATTTTCCCGTATTTGGCGGCGTCAGTTTTCCTCTCCGGTTTCACGCTGCCCGCTTTGCTTCAACGGCTCCCCGACGCGCTGATTCAGATAGCGCCCGACCGCTTCCGCTTCCCGGTCGTGCAACCGGATGCACTCCGCGACCTGCTCTTCGGTCTTCGCCAAAGTGACGTCCGCCCCGGGCACGAAACGGGCCGGATGAATGAAGAACTCGGTCGCATGGTCGAGTCGGGCTTGGGAGCAACCTTCTGCCGCCCGAGGCATCATCGGCAGATAGATTCCCGGCACCTTCTTCGAGAACGGCGCCCAGTTGTTCATGATCCATTCGAGGACCAGGTCGCGACCGGGATCATCGTTCTGCATGCTCATCGCAATCGAAAACATCTCCGAAGAGCGAACGGAGTCGGTCAGCATGTAGTCCAGCGCCCGCGCCCGAATCGCCGGATCCCGAAAGTCTCCCATCGCGCCGAGAAACGTGCCCCGCTCGACCGGAGTGTTCGACGTTTCGAAGCGGGTGCGAATTTCCCGGAAAGTCGCGTCGTCCGCACCCGCCAGATGAATCGAGAGCATGGCGTCGACCAACGAGGGGTCGACGTTCCCCGGGTTCTTCATGAACTTCCGAAAGGAACGCTCCGCCCAGTCCAACGCACCGGGGTCCTTCCCTTCCCGGCCGAGCCAGCGAACCCACTGGGGACGAAGAAGCGAGATCGCCTCGGCCTCACCGGGTTGCGGCTCGATTCCGATGCGCTCGACCGTCGGTCGCAAGAGTCCGCGAACCCACGCTTCAAAGGCCCGAGAGTCCTCTTGCCGGAGCAACGAATCCCGAATGAGCCTCAAGCCGTCGGGGATGGCCGCGAGAACGTGAGGGTCGGAGTCTGCCGAAAAGCCGGCCAACGTTTCCAGGTAGTCCGGACCGCTGAGGCGTCCTGCCTGCAGCAGTGCGATCGAGTTGCCGAGAAGATCGATCCGCTCGAGCGGGGTCAGAAACTCCGAGGAGCGGCGGGCAAGATCCTTGTACATGGACTCGGGAAGGATCCAACGGTAGTAGCCCTGCGCCGCGGCCTTGGGAAGGATCCACTCCGGCGCACGATCGAGACCCAGCTCGACTTTCGTTTCTTTCTTGTCGAAGAGAATCGTCTTGGAAGCGACGGTGCCGTCCTTCGGATACTCGATGGTCATGGGGATCTTCCAGAGAAGATCTTCGACCTCCGTCCCCAACGTGCGGAAACGTCGCTGGCGCAACGTCAGGGTGCCGTCACCGTTTGGCTGAAAGTCGATGAGAGGAAACCCGGGTTGCTCGACGAACGTCGCCATTGCTTCGGGAAGGATCGGACTCGACCGTTGCGCCAAGGCGGCCCAAAGATCGTCGGACGTCGCGTTGCCCCAGGCGTTGGCCTCCAGGTAGTCGATGACCCCGCGCCGGAACTCTTCTTCACCGACCCAGCCTTCGAACATCCGAAGGACGGCTTTCCCCTTGTTGTAGGCAATGCCGATTCCCTGCAGCAGTCCGTTCGTGTCCACGACCGGTTTCTGGATCGGTTGCGTCGTGACTCTTGCGTCCGAAACCATGACGGACTGGCCGTCCTTCTCTGAAGCGATGTCCGCAGCCAGATTGGGATACAGCTGGTGTGTGACCTTGTCCGCGATCCAATCGGCAAACGACTCGTTCAGCCAGAGATCGTCCCACCACTCCATGGTGACGAGGTTGCCGAACCACTGGTGCGCCAGCTCGTGGGCAATGATTCCGACCATCCGCCGCTTCTTGCGCACCGTCAGGTCTTCCGGCGCGACGAGAAGGACGCGATCCGCATAAGTGATCGCACCGGGGTGCTCCATAGCCCCCGGCCAGAACTCGGGGACCGCGATGAAATCCAGCTTGGCGTAGGGATAGGGACGCTCGAAGTACTCTTCCATCGCGCGGAGGACACGCGCTGTTTCCTCGGCTGCCGTTGCCGCGAGATGTCCCTGACCGGCGACCGTGTAGATCCCGCCGGGAACTCCGAGACCCTCCATCGGCACGTACTCGAAGTCGCCGACCGCGATCGCGATCAGATAGGTTGGAATCGGTTTCGTCTTGGCAAAGGTGTAACGAGTCTTTCCGCCCTGTTCTTCCTTTTCGATGACCGGCGTGTTGGTGACCGGGGTCTGCCCGTTGGGAACGGTCATGACGAGTTGGAACGGAATCTTGAACCCAGGCTCGTCCCAACATGGAAACGCTTCCCTGGCGTCATCGGCTTCGAACTGCGTGAAGAGGAACCCGTCCCCGGATGCCATCCGGTAGAGCGCGACTGCGTTCGTGTTGTATTCGTCGGCGAATTCGACTTCGAGGGTGTAGCGACCGGCGGACAGTTTCTCGGATGTCGTTACCTCGATGACCGCGTCGGCAAGAGCCTCATAAGTCGAGGCGACCGGCTTTCCGTCCCGGGTCAACTCGACACGCTGCAGGTCCATCGTTTCGGCATGGAATCGGAACGAGTTCGTTTCGGTGACGACCTCGAGTTCCGTCCGGGTCCGCCCGGTATAGTCCGGCTGGGAAGGGTCCAGTTCGAGCTCCACCCGTTGCTCCACCGGGACGACCTGGTCGCCAAGTCGAAGCATCGCCGCGTCCGCCGTCGAAAAGACCGCCGCAGAGATCAGGATCGTTCCAATCACTGGTGCGAACACCGACAAGAGCCACGGCGCCCTAGGCAAAGCAGCCTCGGAATGGGAGAAGGAGAAGAACATTCGAAGCTCCAATCGGATGGTAGGGTCTCCACAGAACGTATCGGCTGGGGTCCACTCCAAGACTTGACTTGCCCGAGTGGTGGGCACAAGAAACGAAGAAGCATCCTCTACTTGTGGGTTCTCGCCGCTGGAAAGAAGCGGGTGAAGCTCCCAAATGCCCCTTGCGTTCCATCTGCAGTCCCGAGCGGATGAGCTTTGGTCTCGAAGACGTCGAGAGGCTATCAGACCGCGCCCTCAGCGCCCCCGAAAAACAAACGCTGGCATCACGGGCGTCATGGCGAATCGCACGCCCCAATCAGGAACGATCCCCGTATCGGTGGGTGCAACGGAGTAGGAGAACTCCGAAGTGAACCGCACCGGCACGGGGCCCATGAAGGCCGTTCCAATTCTTCTATGACCGCCCATGACAACTCCTCACTTTTCCTCGCGAAGAGAGTCCAGGCGGGCGCGAAACTCCGCTGCCCAGACATCGAACGCCTCCCTGGCATGTCCCCATCGACGCGCGGCATCGAGCGTACCGCCAAAACGTCTTCCTCGCCGCGCGTCACGGTACGCGACAACGCGCTCGCCCGTCGTTGCGTCAACCATCTCCGCCTCGATGGCGGCCCCGCCGAGGTCGATAACCGGAACGACGAACCCGCCAACCCCGGAAGCGATACCAAGCAACTTACCTGACACGTTTGCCGCGGGACGGGACGCGTCCACATCGGTAAGCGCGGCACGCACTCGCAGGACACCCGGCCCCGGAGAATCTACTATCCGGTACCCGCCACTCTGTAGCTCCCCAACCACCGTTTCACGTAAAGAACCGGCCAACTCGGCTAAGTCCTCCGGATCAATGGCACCTGCCGCTTCGCCCTCGGCAAACACAACGATCACGGGATCAATCAGAAACTTGTCATAGCGCCGGAGCACACCCAACTCACTGACGAAGACTTCCCCGTCGGCCTGGGGGTCGATCGACTGCAGCGTCGAGAGATCGCCCAAGAACCCTACCGGCTGCGTTTCAACCGACCGCGTGGAGCCGCACCCGGCCACTGCAATTGATCCTGATACCAAGACCGGAAGAAGGTAGCGGATGCCGAAGGGGAGATTCATCGAGACTCAGCTCCTTTCAAGTTCACTTGGCGGTCGCCGTCCAGACTAGGGTAGGCGGTCTCCTGAAGGCGAGACGAGAAACGATCGGATTCTTCTAGATTTCCGACCTCACGGTAGTACGAAACGATGGCTGAGATCAGCTCCCGATCATATGGGTTGTGTTCGAGACCCTGCCGAAGGAGGTCGATCGCATCTAGCGTTCGATCGACCGAGTGAAGGGCAAGCGCGTAAGCAAGCACAACGTGTGGTGTCTGTGGAGACCCAAAGGCCGCCGTCTCAAGATGAGCCATTGCCCTGGCTTGCTGCCCTGATCGCACGAGTGCGAGGCCGTAAGCGTAGTGAAGCACCGGGTCTGTAGGCGACCTCGAAAGGGCGCTCTGCAAGACTTCCACGCTGGCGTTCTCTCGACCCGAACGCCGATAGAAATCTGCAAGGTTGATTGATGCGGGGGCGAAGAGATCGTCGATGTCCAACGCGCGTAAGAAAGCACGCTCGGCGGCATTGAAATCGCCCAATGCTAACTCCAAAGCGGCTAGTCGCAGTTGTCCCGCAGAGAGATCGGCCGAAGATCGCAGGGTCGCCCGATACTCCTCAAAGGCTCGATTGACGAAGAAAGTGTACTCGCCCGTCGCGAACTCTGCGCCAGCGTCGACAAGGGACTGAGCCGCAGCGAGCCGAACGGACCTAGAAGGGTCGGAAAGGCCACGAGTAAGTGTCGCATTCGACATACCGAGCGGCAATCCAGCCAGGACTTCCATGGTCGCCCGACGGAGAAGCAGCTCCTCATCCTCGGCGAAGGGGAGCAGCAGATCGATGACAACTTCTGGAGGGTAGAAGCGCAACATCGTGAGCGCGGAGGCACGCAAGAGCGTTGCCGACTCTGGGTTCCGGACGATCGTCGTGAGAGGACCGAGTGCAGATGGGTCGCCAACACGAGCACGAGCGAACACGTCGGCGAAGTGTTCCTGGGTCGCACGGTCCGGGTACCACTCCTGAAAGGCCGCGACGATCTCCTGAGGCGGCTCGGATTCGTGACAAGACGAGCAGACATCGGGGACGCCAAGTCGATAAGCCATGTCTGGACGCGGGACAGAGAACGAGTGATCGCGCCGACCATCAATGACCATATAGGTCCGAGACGGCATGTGGCAGTCCACACATCTGACGTCGCTCTCATTGGCATGATGACTGTGATCCGGCGTGGCAAAGACGGCAGGAGAATGGCAACCTATGCAGAGTGCGTCTCCCTGTGCCAAGAGTTTTGCAGTGTGGGGATCGTGGCAATCAGTACATTGCACCCCAACCTGAAACATCCTGCTTTGCCGAAACGAGCCCGCAACAAACACTTCCTCACGCATGTGCCCGTCGATGAAGAAGAGGGGCTCTTGGATCCAACTAAGACGATAGCTCTCATCGAAGGTACCTCCATGAACCAGCGAGTCGACTAACACCGTCCGATGGGAGTGACAAGGCGCGCAAGTGTTGAGCTGATCCGATGGCGTCGCACCGGATGCCAGGCGTGCTACGGAATCTCCTGGCGCACGGGTCCACTTCCGGTCCAACGCGACCCCGTAGGGGTCATCCATGTCCCCGCGTGCGCTGGCCGGGAGCATCGCCCAACCCACATGCATCGATCCTGGTCCATGGCATGCCTCACACGAGACGTCAATCTCCGACCAGGTCGTACTGTACGACAACGAGTCATCGTCAAACCGCTTGTGCAGATTCGTAGAGTGACATGCCGCGCACTGAGAATTCCAGTTCTGCGTGGGCCGGGTCCAGTGCAGAGGATCACCCGGCTCGATTCGTTCGTCTGGATACAGGCTAAACCAGCGCTGCCCGCCTTCATCGCCCGGTCGGCTGTCCCAAGCGATCGAAAGCACCTGCATACGCCCACCAACGAACTCCACTAGGTACTGCTGAAGGGGCTCCGTCCCGAACGTATAAACAACCTCGTAGTCATGAAGCTTACCGTCGGGACCCTCCGTATTCACCAGGTAGGCGTCGCCCCGGCGAGAGAAGGTCGTGGTCACACCGTGGGATGTGAACACAGACTCATTGAAGTTGCCGAGCACAGCCTCAGGCGTGGCTCGACCCATCGCGAGGTCATGATGGGACCCCGAGAAGCCCGCATACGCCTCCGGGTGGCACTTCGCACAAGCGCCGGGTCCCACGTAATACGGGATCTTCTCCCCTGTCCCTCCAGAGGATCTGCAACCAACTATGGAGAACAAACAAACGACCAGCAGGTGACCGATTACTCGTGGAAGTCTCGTGCTCGCTGCAATACTGCGTGCCATGACCAGCTCAGGGTTGCCTTGAACATCGCTCCCTCAAGCACAACCGGATCGGCTTCGGCGCCGAAGGTCTGCATGTGCGTCAGGAACAACAGAAGGTTGTCGTTAATCTGGAAGTTGGTCGTTACACCAAGCATGTGTGTGTCCATCGCATCGGTCTCGGCGACTTTCGTGCCCGTCCCAGAGTCGGTGTATGCTGCACCGCCGCTTCGAAGGTACGTGTAGTCCAGCGACAAGAACGCACGCTTTGTCAGGTCGCGAGAAAGGTGCGCCTCCACGGCGATAGTCGGATCTTGCTGGACGCGCTGACCGAGATAGTCACCGTTCTCGGTAAACAGAGTCAGCGAGGGCATCAGATCAAGTGCCACCCGTCGTCCTGGCACCCAGTCGCCAAGTGCCCGAGTAATGGGAACCGCGAACTTGGACTTGAAGACGTTGCTTCCGAGGCTGGCTGGAGCATCCTCGTCGTACTGACCCAATGGGAATGAAGTCTTTAGCTGCAGACCCACCGTCGTTGAAAGGTCATAACGTGCATACTCCTTGGCCTTGAGTCCCGGTGCACCGTAAAGGTTGACCGTCGCACTGAAGCTAGGGTCTCCGACTCCATGAACGAACTCCGATGGGCCAGCGACTCGCACGGTGGAGTTGCCGACCGGCGCGGGAACCTCGACAATGGAACCTGCAGCGAAGTGCCCTGCAGGAAGCATCAGCGTCCAGAAGGCAGTGCGACCAAGCACAGGCTGCACGCGCGTGTACGAGAGGAAATAGAGTTTGGTCGAGATGCTGGCCTCCGCCTGCGCAAACTCCCAGTTGCTGAGAGTCGCGTTGGCGTCTCCAACAATTCCCGTCACGCCGAGAATGTTCGTATTCTTAGGCAAAGGCCAATAGATGCGGGCACCGTCGAACTGCGCAATCGCCTGGACCGGAGTCAGCACCGCTGTCAGAACGAGGAGGAGGCAGAACCGAAAGAGAAGCACGCGGCTAGTCCTCATGGTCGCTATCTCCATCTTGCTCTTCCCAGTTGATTTCTGGACCACGTGGCCAGCCCTCTGCATGAATTGGGGGACGTGGTGGAAGTTGCTCGTCGAGACCGTCATATTGAGTCCTATTCGGAACGACAACATTGTTCTCAATGACGTATGTGTTCCAATGATCGAGTAGCTCTTCAAACTTGTCCGTTCGCTCGTTCCGAAGGTCTACAGTCTCTGCCGGATCTTCCTCCACGTTGTAGAGCTGCCAATCTGCGATACCGAATGGCTCGGGCATCCATAGGAGCTTCCAAGGACCTTTGCGCACAGCTCGCGCCGACCAGAACTCCCAGGCTACCCAGTCATCCGGACCCCGTGGCGAGTTGGATACACCGGACAACATGTCGGCCCACGACACCCCCTGCATCGGCGCAACGTCTCGACCACGGAATCGGCGCGGCGCCTCGATCCCGGCCAAGTCGAGGATCGTCGGGGCGACGTCCTGCACGTGAAGGAGCGCGCTCGTGTTGATCGACCCCGCACTCGCACCGGACGGGTCAACGACAATGAGTGGAGACCGGATACCACCTTCATTCATCGCACCCTTGAATAGCCAGAAAGGCGTGGCAGATGTCTGTGCCCATCCAGGCCCATAGGCGACAAAGGCTCCTTTTCGACCCCACGACGCGAAGTCAGTGTCATAGGTCTTGGCAAGCCAGTTCGCGAAGGTCGACGCTCGCCTGCCCTTGACATTGGACACCTTGTCGTTGGACTCCGGTCCATTGTCCGAGAAGAAGATAACGACAGTGTTGTCCAGCTGATCGGTCTCTCGAAGGTAGTCGATGAGCCTGCCGATGTGATGATCCATGTTCTCAACGATCGCCGCATAGATCTCCATCTTGCGGGCAAGGGTCACCTGCGCCATTCCGGTGAGCTCATCCCAATCAGGGATGTACCAAAGGCGGGGGGAGAGATCGACGCCGTTCGGCACGATGCCGAGCTGCTGCATTCGCTCTAGGCGCTCTTCCCTCAACGCATCCCAGCCATCGTCATAGCGCCCCTTGTAGCGACGCAGCCAGTCACCGGGGACTTGAAGCGGGTCGTGGGGGGCCTGGTGCGCCATGTACGCAAACCATGGATTACCGTCTTTCCGGTTGGACTCGATATAGGAAATCAGTTTGTCCGTATAGGTTCTCGACGAGTAGAAGTCCGACGGTAGCTTGTCGATGTATTCACCGTCTTCGGTGAACTGCGTTTCCTCATTGGCGTCATCGTATGGTTTGAGCGAAAAGTGTGCCCCAGCAGCGTCGAGCAGTGTGAAGTCGCGGTCGAACCCACGGGCAGCAGGAATGTGATCGGGGCTCTTGCCGAGGTGCCACTTACCCGCCATGTAGGTGTGATAGCCATTGTCCTGAAGAATGGCAGGCAGAGCGGCCACCGCATGGTTCAAAGCGCCTTCATACCCCGGTTGATCCATTTGGTTAGGGGCCGTCCGCTCGTACATGTTACCCATCCCAGCGATGTGGCTGTCGGTGCCCGACATCAGCATGGCGCGTGTCGGGGAGCAGGTCGGTGCGGTGTAGAAACCGGTGTATCTCACGCCCGCTTCGGCAAGCGCATCGAGGTTCGGTGTCCGTATCTCTCCCCCGAATGAACCGGCGTCCGAGAACCCCATGTCGTCGGCGACGATCAACAGAACGTTGGGGCGGTCCTGGCCAAACGTCGGCGATGCTGCAGTAAGCAGGACAACGCTCGATACGAAGAGCACAACTCCGCTGCGCAGCTGAGCCGGCACGATAGGGAACAACATGCTTTTTGAGTCTCCTTCCGACACGGAAGAGTGACCGCGGCGAATAGATCAATGGATCTTGGATTGGAGTCGACCATTTCCTAGGTCAATCGCGAATCAAACGTAACTCCTGGACCGGATCATTGAGCCCGCAAGAACTGCGTTCGGTACGGTACATGAAGGACCAATTCTGCGCCAGTCGGTCGACGCGTCCCGCGGAGGCGATCCTTTGGACAGGGCCCAGGTCCTTCCGTGACGTCTGAGCCAAGGGGAGGGGTAGCAAATCGGACCGAACGGTCCTATACTCCGCGGGCCGCAAGGTTCGATCTATACAATCACGAACCCGCTACGGATAGGGGGAGCCCATTATGGAAAAGAGATGGATGTTTGGTCTGCTCGCGGCCGCGCTTGTCGTGATGAGCGGCTGCTCAGAAAGCAAGGACGCGGTCGAAAGCGCCAAGGACGGAATGAACAATGCTGCCCAGGAAGCCGGCAAGGCGGCGGATGGAATGAAGGACGCCGCCGGTGATGCGGCCAAGGCCGCCGATGGGGCCGTTCGGAATGCGGCAGACACCGCCAAGGATGCGGCCGGGGACGTCACCGAGCAGGCCGGCAACATGCTGGGGGCGATCAAGGACCAGTTCTCGAAGCAGCTCAGCGCCTTTGACGAGAAGCTCGGCGGCATCAAGAAGGTCGCGCAGACGCTTCGGAACGAGGAACTCAACTCCGTCGTCAGCTCGATCGAAACCAAGCTCGGCGAGGCCAAGAACACACTGGCCTCGATCGCGCCGAACAACCTTACGGAGGTCAAAGACACGCTCACGTCCGCGGTCTCCGAGATCAAGGGGCTGTTCACCAAGGCCGAGGAGAAGATCGCCAGTCTGAAAGGATGAGGCTCGACTCATCTGCAGACAGTTGATTACAGGGGTCGTCCATCCGGACGGCCCCTTTTTTCGTCGGCCCGTCTCTATTCGACCCTTTCTGTTCGACCCTTCTCTGCTCGACCCTTCTCTGCTCGGCCCGTCTCTGTTCGACCCTTCTCTGTTCGGCCCGTCTCTGTTCGGCCCTTCTCTGTTCGGCCGACTTCGTTTGGCCGGATGACACCTCGAGCGTAGACACGTTAATGTTGTGCCTTCCATGACGAATGCTTCCCAGAAACAGCGATCCGGTCTTCGCCGGCTGCTCGACTACGCGCGACCGCACCGCAGCGAGATCACCACCGCGACCTCGTTCTCCATCCTCAACAAGATCTTTGACCTGGCTCCGCCCCTTCTCATCGGTGCCGCGGTCGACACGGTCGTGCAAGGGAAGGACTCACTCGTCGCGGGCTTCGGCTTTCCGGCCGTGGAACAACAACTGACCGTGCTTGCCGTCCTCACTCTCATCATCTGGGGCGCCGAGTCTTTGTTCGAGTATCTCTACGCCGTCCGGTGGAGGAGTCTCGCCCAAACCATCGAGCATGAACTCAGACAGGACGGATACCGTCACCTCCAGCGTCTGGACCTGGCCTTCTTCGAGGACAGATCGACCGGGGGGCTCATGAGTATCCTCAACGACGACGTCAATCAGCTCGAACGCTTTCTCGACGGAGGCGCGAACGACCTCCTCCAAGTGGGGACGACCGTTATCGTCATCGGTGGAATCTTCTTCGCACTCGCTCCCGAGGTCGCGGTCTACTCGTTCCTCCCCATGCCGTTCGTACTTTGGGGTTCCTTCGTCTTTCAGAAGCGACTGGCGCCCCGGTACGCAGAAGTTCGGGAACGGGTCGGGGATCTGAACGGCCTCCTCTCCAACAATCTGAGCGGAATCGCCACGATCAAGAGCTACACCGCAGAGAGCTACGAAGCCGAGCGCGTCGGAGCGGAAAGTCAGAACTACCGGGAGAGCAACGAAAAGGCGATTCGGCTGAGTTCCGCGTTCTCTCCCCTCATTCGCATGGTCATCGTCATGGGTTTCGTCCTGACCTTGCTGATCGGTGGACGGGCCGTGCTTGCCGGCAGTCTGGCCGTGGGCGCATACAGTGTCATGATCTTCATGACCCAGCGACTCCTTTGGCCACTGACTCGCCTCGGGCAGACGGTCGATCTCTATCAGCGAGCGATGGCGTCGACCCATCGAATCCTCGATCTTCTCGAGACTCCGATCCACGTTTGGAGCGGCACTCGGTTCCTGCGCAAGCCTGTTCGAGGTGAAGTTCGTTTCGAGAACGTCTCTTTCGCCTACAGCAATGGGGTTCGCGTACTTCATGACGTCGACCTGGAAGTACAGGCAGGTCATACCGTCGCTTTGGTTGGAGCGACCGGGTCCGGAAAGAGCACGATCGTCAAACTTCTGCTTCGTTTCTATGAAGCGTCTGCCGGTTCGATCCAGGTCGACGGAACCGATCTGCGGGAACTCAAACTCGATGACCTTCGTCACGCCATCGGTCTGGTCAGTCAGGACGTATTTCTCTTCCACGGTACGGTTCGGGAGAACATTGCCTACGGAACCTTCGACGCTTCAGAGTCGGAGATCATCGCCGCAGCAAAGTCTGCGGAGGCTCACGAGTTCATCATGGCCCTGCCACAGGGATACGACACCGTCGTGGGCGAACGTGGGCAGAAGCTGTCGGGGGGACAGCGCCAGCGGATCTCCATCGCTCGTGCCGTGCTCAAAGATCCGCCGATTCTGGTACTGGATGAGGCCACATCGTCGGTCGACAACGAAACCGAAGCGGCGATTCAACGTTCGATGGAACGAATCTCCAAGGATCGGACGACGATCGTCATCGCACATCGTCTCTCCACCATTCGACACGCACACCGGACGTATGTCCTCGAGAACGGACGAGTCGCGGAGGTGGGGACTCACGACGAACTCGTCCGCCTCGATGGAATCTACGCCGCTCTCTGGGGAGTGCAGACGGGGATCGCTCGGCTGCAGCCGCTGCATGACCAATGAGTGGCTTCCCGGCTAGAACTCCAGGCTGAGTCCAGTGATGATCTGACTTCGGTCGTAGTCGAGTTCACCGATCTCATCGCGGACATCGTCCCCAAGTTCCTTACTCGGATCGACGAATGTATAGCGTCCTTCGCCGTAGAAGGCGACTCGGTCGGCGATCTGGACGCGTCCACCCAAGCCCAGATGCCACCCGAAGGTCGAGACGGTTTCGTCATCGACGCCCAGGGCCTCGAAGCGATCAGGGTAGTCATAGATCACGTTGTGCCAACCACCCCCTGCGACCAGGAACGGTGAGAAGCCACCGACGACAGGCAGGTACGCGCGAGCGCTGACCGTGATCGGAATGGTACGGACCTGCAGCGCAGGATCCGCCACCTCCCCAAGCGCATACTCGTCCGTGCTGTGATAGTCGACCGCGACCTGAATACCAAGTGCGGGTGCCAGACGCGCTTCGAGATGTCCGCCTACCAGAAAGTCTCCGTCCTCTGCCTTGGCCGCTTTGGAATAACCGAGATGGACTCCATACTCACCCTGCGTTTCGGAAGATGCCGGAGTCGCAGACATCCCTGCGATACAGATCGCGGCAGCAGCACCGGATGCGCACGTCCAAGTCCGATCCTTCATGCTTTGCTTCCAAACCTTGGTCAGATGTTTCATTTTCGGCCTCCTGGTGCTCGGTCGGTTGAAGTGATGCGTGGCTCCTGAACAGGTCCGAGTCAGGATCGTCCCAACCCGCTCCCAGAGCGCGTTCCGGCGTCGTAGAAACAACTAGCGAGCCAAAGCGCGACACATCGCGCAGGAAGCCATCTCGCATTCACCCCAAGTCGTTCGCATCTCGCGTGTTCGATCGCACTCGTCTTTCGCGCCGGAGATCGTCGATTGCAAGCCTCGCTCGATTCGAAGGCGATTGGGCAAGCCGCCCCGTTGTCATCTCTACAACCGGGATTGAAAGATCGGTCGGTGGACCAACGGATCCAGCCCGTCCGGAGTCGACGCCACCTGTCCCAACGCACTTCGCGACCCCGAGATCATCTTCGTAACTGCCCTTCTATCCGCACGCTGCGCGAGAACGACCGCACGAAGCGACCATCTGGAGACAGGATGGCAAGGTAGTTGCACCCTTCACCCGCAGAACAATGACCTATGGAGGAAACCCAAGGAGGAAAGAAACATGAGCACCCATGAATCGAAGTCGCGGATCAAGGTGGACTTGAAACAGGACAGGGAAAGCACAGCACACGCGCTTCGCAACTTGGCCGATGCGATCGAAGGGGGTGTGGTCTCCGTTCGCTACGGCGACAAACGATCCGTGCTGGTGCCGACGGCAACGACGGAACTGAGTCTCAAGGCCAAGGCTGACGAGAAGGAACAAAGTCTCCGCGTCACGTTGACCTGGGGACCTCGACCGAAGGCGCCGCAGGATCAGAAGGACTTGTCGATCGAAGCTCATGCGATTGCGGAATCGATAATGAACAACGACTCGAGTCAGACGACATCGCCGGAACCGGCTCTTCGCGCGAGTACCCGTAAGTTGGTGCCTCCGAGCACAAATCCGGATCACGACTCGGACCTGTCTGCCATGCCTGAAGACATGGAGCAGGTCGAACGCTTGGCTGCGGATCAATGGCTTCACCAGGATCTCTACTCGAAGGCCCAGGAAGCCGAGATCGATGGACGATCCGGACTGTCGAAGTCAGAGTTGATCGACGCACTCATCGCCTCCGGCGAAGGTCCGATGACCTGGACCCACGAGGAGATCTACGACAAGGCCGGTGAACTGGAGATCCCGGGACGTTCCGAGATGACAAAGACGGAGTTGCTGATGGATCTGGCTGCGGCAACCCAGCACGGCCTGGCGAGAGAGATGGCCACGGAGTAGAGAATCAGTTTTCGAAGCAACCGGGAAGTCGGCGGCCGAGGTCGCCGACTTTCTGGTTTTGTGGCAGAATTCTCCTGCGCGATTCGAGTCTGCGAGAAAACCGCTCCAGGCGTGAAGTCGGCGCCGCCTTTTCGAGGAGGGTTCGCCTTGCGACTGATCATTCTGTGCCAGGAAACGGTTCTCGCCGAGGGCTTGACCTGCCTTCTTTCGGAGTGTGTCGACGAGATCTCACTCGAAGTCGTGGGCGCCGCCGAAGGCGGAGAGGAAGGGCTGGAACTCGCCACTCGTGTGAGTCCGGACGTCGCCGTCGTTGCTCTTCAGCTGAAGGACGCGAACGGAGTCGACGTCACTCAGCGCCTCAAAGATGAGGTCAAGAACATCGAAGTGCTGATCCTCGCCTCTGATCCGTCGACGGAACCACTTCGGGAGGCACTGGCTGCCGGCGCCCTCGGGTACGTGACCAAGGATGTAGAAAAGGACGAGTTGATCCGTGCCCTCAAGTCGATCGCGGAAGGAAAAACGTACCTGAGTTCGGAAGCAGCGACCGCCCTCGTCGACTCCACGGTCCACGGGGACACGGACGGAGACCCGGTGTTTTCGCGACTCTCTCCGCGGGAGCGGGAGGTCCTCCAATTGCTGGCCGAAGGCCTCGGCGCGAAGGAAACGGCACAGAAACTCTGCATCAGTTCCAAGACCGTCGACACCCATCGGCGCAACATCATGGAGAAGTTGGAGACCGATAACGTCGCCGATCTCGTCAAGCACGCGATTCGCGCCGGCCTCACTACCCTGAAGACGTAGTTGTTCCTTTCATGAAGTCGAGTCTGCCCACAGGCACAGCGTCTCCGCCTCGCCAAGACCTTCATGAATCGATCGGGCTGGTAGCCTTGACCTCTATTGAACCGTTGCAGTGGAGTCGTACGTGACAATCTTCTTTAGTTTGGCCATGACACTGCTGGTGCTCCAGGGAGGAAACGACGTCGACTCCCCGCTGGAACCGCTGCAGTCGCTCGACCGTGAGGTCGCGGTCGACGCCGTTACTGAGGACACGACGATCACGAATCGACTGCGAGAGATCCTCGACACGACGGGCCGATACGGCAACGTGACCGTGGATGTGCGCCACGGCGTCGTCTTCTTCGAGGGACAGGTCCGGGACGAGAGTGAAGGTGCCTGGCTCGGCGATCTCGCGGCACGAACCGAGGGCGTCGTCGCCGTCTCAAACCGAGTTCGGGTTCCCGACCCTCCTGCCTGGAGCCTGACACCAGCCACAACCGAGCTGAGACGGATCTGGAGGGACATCCTCGCCGCCGCTCCGAGATTCATTATCGGGCTCTTCGTCATGTTCGTCGCGGGCTTCCTTCTTCGCTCGATCCTCCGCCCGCTGGTACGCCGGTTCGTCGCACGGCAGAAGAGCGAGCTTCTCAAGACGGTTACGGAGAAGCTGATTTCGATCGCGGTCTGGATTGTTGCTCTCTACATCTTCCTTCAGATCTCGGGGCTGACCCAGATTGCCGTCACGGTAGTCGGAGGAACCGGAGTCCTGGGAATTGTTCTCGGCTTCGCTTTCCGCGACATCGCCGAGAACTTCCTGGCCAGCATTCTCATCAGTATTCAGAAGCCCTTCCGCTACGGGGACACGATTGCCGTCGACGACCATGTTGGAGTCGTGCAGCGAGTCACTCCGCGGGGAACGATCCTCATGGACTTCAACGGGAATCACATCCAGATCGCCAACGCCACCGTCTACAAGAGCACGATCAAGAACTTCACCGCCAATCCCAATGTGCGGCAGGACTTCACCGTCGGCATCGGCTACGACGCCAGCATCTCCCGAGCCCAGGAGATCGTCATGGAAACGATCTGCGGCCATTCAGCCGTCTTGGAGGAGCCAAAGCCCCTGGTACTAGTCGAGCATCTGGCCTCGGCGACGATCAACTTGCGCATTTACTTTTGGGTCGACGGCAACCGACACAGCAAGGTGAAGGTCCGTTCCGCGCTGATGCGGCTCGTGTTGCAGGCATTGAACGAGGCTGGAGTCAGCATGCCGGACGACGCTCGCGAGATCATCTTCCCGCACGGAGTCCCGGTAAGGATGGAATGCCAACCGGCGACTGGGGCGCCTTCCCCAGCAGGCGAAACAGCTACCGTTGATAGACCGCCCGCGAAGGAAGAACGTTCGGACGATAGCGTCTCGGGAAGCGTGCCCCGTCGTGGCTTGCCCCGTCAAACCCTGCCCGCGACCGAGTCCGCGCCCGAAGAATCATCCGACGAGTCGACCGAAGCCGAGGGGGACCTCGCCAGCGAAACCGCCGAGTTGAACGAGCAGGCGAGATTGTCACGACAGCCGGAAGAGGGAGCGGACATCCTGGCGCGTTGACGACCTGTCGCGAAACGGAGTCATCCCACGGAGTCATCCATTGGCTGACCCAAGAATCAGCATCTGACCGATACTCTTCGACGCTCGATCTCTTCTAGGGTCATCTCTGTCGCCGGTGGAAGCCGTCGGCAGGAAACGTGCGGCAGCCCGTTCAGTGATTGTCACCTGTAGACCCCACACGACTGGCCGGGTTGTCGCGGTTTCACCCTTTGAAGCAAACGCGAAGAACGGAGCACCGTTCTTCGCGTTTCCTCTTCCGCCCGCATCACCTGTTGCCTTCCAACGGCGTGCGAGTCTAGTGAACCGGCGTCGTCAGATAGTAGGAGTGGATCGACTCGGCCCAGGTCGGATCGGCGAAGTTGGGCCAGTTGTCCTTGTTGAACCCCGGCGCGTTCTCCATTCGCTCCTTCGGCGCGTCGAGAACCATCTCGTGATTCTTGGTGTCGACGCTGAACGCCTTCCACGGCACTGCGAAGAGCTTGTCGCCCATTCCCAGGATGCCCCCGTGCGAGACGACGGCATAGCCGATCGCACCGGAGTGGATGTCGAGCATGACCTCTTCGATCTTGCCCAGCTCTTCGCCCTTCGTGTTCCGGACGGTGTTGCCGTTGATGGAGCCGGCGGACAGTAGGCGGGGATTGTGAGTAGTCATTTGAAGACTCCTTTCCATGAAGTTTCCACGTAGTTGTTTCGTAGCCCGGACGGTTGACGACGGGTGTCCTCGGTGACTCCCTTCGTGAGTCGCGCGAGCTCGCGGTCCGTGCGGATCAAGACCGCGTTGCGTCCTGTTGTCATGGATCGAAGCAATGTCCATACCAAGTCCGCCGCGCATCCGGCAGACTCCGCCCATCACGGAACGGTCCCTAAAAACACGGCTCGGGCCGATTTTGGGAGGCCGAACGGACTCGGTTGCCGAGCCAGGATCCGTCGGCCGATCGTTGCTCTTTGTGTACGGCCTACAAAGCTCGTTGCGAGTTTGCAAACCACGGACCCCTTCCGCTTTTCGGCTGGACACCAACCCGGCTTCGGGTCCAACCTGCCGGTCTGAAGTGACACCGAAGGTCGGCGTAAGACCGAGTCGAAGGAGGCTGTCGTGGGATCGCTGGACCGGGTTCGTGAAATCCTTCCGCAGGACGTTCTGGAAGTCGTGGAACGGGAAACCCCGATTCCAACCATTGCCCAAACGGCAGGTCGGCTTTCCCGGGAAGACCCGACTTTCGTTCGCGCCGACATCGGACAGATCGTCTCCGTCGATTCGGAACTGGAAGTCCTTTATGGCCCACCTGTCGGAATCGAACCGCTCCGCGAGGCTCTCGCAGAGTTCTGGTCCCTGACCTTCCGGGTGGCCGAGCACACCGGAACAGCGCTGAAGCCTGAAAACGTTGCGGTCACGACCGGCGCAGCGGAAGCCCTCACTCTTCTCTTTCGCTGCTTCGGATCCGAGAAGACCGTCGCACTACCCCGCGGCTACTGGGAGAACTACGTCAACGGCGTCGCTCTCGGCCGGGGCCGCCCCGTGGTCGTGGACTACTTCGATGCGCAGGGCCGACTCGACATCGATGGACTTTCCCGCCAGATCGACGAAATGAACGTCCGCTGCCTCGTCTCCAACTTCCCCAGCAATCCGACCGGCGCCGTTCTCAGCGAGGAGGATGCGGAACAGATCGCACGACTCGTCCAGGACAAGGACATCGTCATGATTGCGGACGAGGTCTACAGTCGGCTTCGCTTCGACGGGCACTCTCCCATCTCACTGCTGCCTTTCGCTCCGAGCCATGTTGTCAGCATCAGTTCCGCATCAAAGGAGTATCTGCTGCCCGGCGCCCGCGTCGGCTACATCCTGAGTGCCCGATCTGAACTGACGAACGCGGTGCTCCGAAAACTGATTCGCGCGAACACGGCCAGCCCCAACGTTCTCGGACAGGAACGCGTACTGGCTTTGTTGCAGGAAGATCTGAAAGCGCTTCGTGCCGGTGAGGAACCGGCGCTACTTGTGAAGATCCGGGCCGAACTCTCGGCCCGACGGGACCAACTCGTTTCCGTGCTGTCTCGTCACGGAATGAGTACGGTCGGACGTCCCGATCATGAACCGATGGGAACCATCTTCCTGATGGCCGGGCTACCGGAATGGTGGTCGGGCAACGACACGGAGTTCGTCGACGCCGCGCTGGAAAGAAAGGCGTTCAGCGCAATTCCGGGATCGGCATTTGGGATCCCGGAATCGGTTCGTTTCTCTTTCGGATCGATGGAGGCCAAGTCCATTCAGGAACTCGACCGACGGTTGCAGGAGTGGAAGGCCGGCATCTCCTGAGTCCGCAGCTCTTTCGTCGACATCGTGAGGTTGCAACCGCCGGAGGTTGACCCTTCCGGGGTTGCCCTATTTGCTCTCTTCCACCGTCTCGAGAAGTGCTTCGACCTCTGCCGGAAGCTTGAAGATGGCATCCGGAAGCTCGCCGTTGATCTCGACCTCGGAGAACGACAGGACCTGCTCCATCCCCGCCGCGTACAGCACCATCTCCGTCGGCACTTTGATTCCGCTCGTTTCCTTGAACTCGGAAACGGACATGCTGGCCGCGATGTCCCCCATTTGGTGATGGACGGTCATCTCGATCCGGTGGGGCAAACCCGTCTCGACATCATAGAAGTGGGTCTCCGGCTCTCCCGTGATCGGCATCATGACCAGCTTGTAACAGGGATGGCCGTTGATCTCCTCGATGGCCACGCACTCCATGCTCTTGTAGTGCTCTTCCGGTCGAGTCATCCACGCCGTGTCCGCTTGCCGAAGTGCAGTCTCTCGCTCTTTCCCGTCCTTGATTCGTGCGCCCGTCATCAGGGAGTTTTCCCACGCGACGCCGTCGATGATGCCTTCCATCTGGACACCGGCGCCGGGAATTTCGATGCGGGTGACGTGCTCGCCCGGCAGCTTCGTGTACATGGCGATGGGGCCGGTGATCCCCATAGCCGCCAGCTTGAACTCACCCTTCAGGGAAACGGTCTCGACCTTTTCCCAGGCATCCATTCCGCCGGTGGCATTGATGTACTTGCCCAGAACGTCGGAAGCGGCCGGTAGGTTTTCCGCGCGAAGCGTTGCCGCCGAGAAAAGACAAAGGAACAAGGTGAGGCCGGCGAGGCCTGAGGCTTTGAGTTTCATTTCGAGATTCCTCCTATTGTGTCAGGCAGCTTCGCACGCGATGCCACCGAACCAGTCTCGAGTTCAACATGAGTACCCCGAAGTCGGAATGCCGTTCTCATTCGGGATCGATGGACTGAATTTTCCCACTGCGGATCCATTCCAGAGCTTCCGTCAGAACAGGGTCGGGGTCTTCGTAGAGATCCATCCGGTCAAAGTCGACCTCGACGTGCGGAATGACCCCCTCCTGCTCCAAGCGTTCGCCTCCCGTCGTCTGATAGTCCGCGACGACAAAGAGAAAGCCGTCACCGTTGGGCAACCGCTGAATGTTGGCCGGCAAGGCCAGTCCCGCAGTTCGGCGGCCAAAGAGTCGACCGACCTCGGTATCCTTGATGGCCGCAGAAAACAACTCGGCGGAACTGATCGAGAGTTCGTCGGTCAGAACCGCGACCTTGCCTTTGAATGCGTTCGGGCGCGGGTTGGCGAAGAACTTGAGGTCGGCGCCGCGCATCTTCAGCCGACCGAGTTGCTCCGGCTCATGCACGAACCAACCCACGATACCCTGGATCATGGCCATGATCCCGCCGTAGTTCCCGCGGACATCGAGAATGATTCCGTCTTTGTCATGGAACTCTTCGATCGACTTCTGGATGAACGGCATGACCGTCTCGGGGGCCATGAAGAGAGAGAAACCGATGACGCCGACGTCTCCGAGATCGCGCGAGTAGGTGGACACGACCTGTTCCGGCAGCGCTCCCAGCGTCGTGGCCACTCCGTTCCAAGGTTGGACGGTGAGCTCGACGGCTTGCGTATCTCCGGGCATCCGACAGAACTCGATCTCCAACCGATCGCCAATGGCGCCGTCGAGGCGAGACTTGGCGGCAAAGGCAACATCGGTTTCCAAACGGCTGACCGACGTTTCCTCCAGTTCCCGAAGGACCTCGATCAGTGAGTCGACCGACTGGCCGTCAATGGAAAGCAGCTGATCGCCGGGCAGCATGCCCGCAGCTTCGGCGCTTGACCCGTCTTCGATCCCGGTAACGACAACCTGGTCGTCGATGAAGCGGACGTCGAGGCCGACGTTGCCCTCCGGGGGCAGGTCCTCTTCAGAGTCGGAGTCGGAGTCGGAACCTGAGTCTGAATCTGAATCTGATTCGGAACCGGAGTCAGAGTCTGCGGCGAGACCTGATTCTGAGTCGTGGTCTTCCTCAGGATCAGACCCGGATTCCGACTCGGAACCCTGCCCAGAGTCAGACATCGAGTCAGAGCTTGCGTCGGAATCACTGGAAGCTCGGTCGCCCGTATCGTCGCCGGACCCTTTACCCGACCCCGACTCGCCGTTCGGATCGGAACCCGAATTCGCCTCGTCCGACTCGCTGTCATCCGAAGTGCCTTCCTCTTCATAGACAACTTCGTAGGAGTCCCTCGGAATCACCGCAAAGTGGGACTCTCCCAGCGACATGGCCAGGGCGATGAGGTAGCTGCGGGCTTCGTCCTCACTTTCCGCGCCCTCGAGTTCGATACGCAGCTCATCGGACGCCGCATGCCACTCGTCGTCGAGCCGCTCCTCATTGGGGTACCGCGCTTCGATCGTCTCGCGGATCACATCGAAGGAGAGGAGAAACTCATTCAGACGACCTGCGGAGATCTGGGCGTCTGCTGAAGAGACCAACAGCAACAGGCCGCAAACGGGCCAAAGCAAACAGGAACGTAGAATCGGACAGCCTCCTACGACGAACATTGTCCCGGCGTCAGATTGCCGGAAGCGGGTTATCTCCAGCGGCGCGGACTCACCACTTCGATACAACGCGAACCTCGGTGGATTCTACGAAATCTCGGTAAGTTTCGCCGCTCTACCGCACCGGCTCGACCCGAATCCGAACGTCGACGGCCAGGGCCTCCGCGCGGCTCGATGTCGCCAGGAAAGGATTGATATCGAGCTCCGCAATCCGGGGGTGGCGTTCACTGAGTTGGGCCAGACGTAGCAGGACCTCGGCCAGGAACTCACGGTCCGTCGGCGCCTCACCCCGAACGCCTTCGAGTAGCCGGTGCCCGCGAAGTCCTTCGACGATCTCGAGCGCCTCTTCCTTCGACAAGGGCGGAACCGCGAACCGGACGTCGCCGAAGACCTCGACGTACTTTCCTCCAAGTCCGAACATCAGCGTCGTTCCCAGCTTTTGGTCGACGGAGAGGCCATATATGACTTCGTGACCTTTCCGTACCATCCGCTGCAGCAGAAAGCTCTCGGCGCGCACGCCCGCGGCTTGGATTCGCTTCTCCATCTCCGTGAAGGCGCGGTAGAACTCCTCCATGCTTCGAAGGTCAACCGCAACGGCCCCGACATCGCTCTTGTGGACGAGCTCCGGCCCGACAGCTTTGAGGACAAGCGGGTAGCCCATCTCTTCGGCCGCACGCAACGCTTCCGACTCGGACCCGACGATCCGGCGTTCGACGACAGGGATTCCGTACGCCTCGAGGACCGAGAATGCGCTCTCGACATCCATATAGCCTTCGCAAGTGGCATTGATGAGCGCGCACACCGCGTCGTCGTCGACATCGAACTCCGGCGCGGGAGTCGACGGACGGTCTCGCCATTGCGAATACTCATAAAGCCGAGCCATCGCCGTCGCAGCCGACTCGGGGAACCGGTACACCGCGATGGATTCCGCCTGCGTCCGCACGTCCCCGTAGGAATCCTCGCTCGCCATCATGACCACGGCGACCGGTTTGTCCGGACGATCGGTGGCCGAATTGCCGATGGCATGCAGGATCTCCAACGGTGTCGAGGTTAGCGGCGCCACATGAATGGCCAGGACCATGTCCACACCCGGATCTTCGAGCAGGTGCTTCGTCGCCTTCGCATACTCGTCGACGTTGGCCGCTGCGATCATGTCGACGGGATTCGCGACACTGGCCTCGGCAGGAAGAAACGAACGAAGACTTTGTACCGTTTCTTCGGAAAGGCTCGCCATTTCTAGGCCGAGGCCGACAAAGGCATCGGTGGCCATGATGGCCGGTCCGCCGGCGTTGGTGAGGATGGCAACCCGATTTCCTTTGGGCAACGGGCACCGGTCCAAAGCCTGCGCAATGTCGAAGAGTTCCTCGATCGTGTTCGCGCGAATGACTCCGCACTGATCGAGAAAGGCGGAAACCGTGACGTCCGCGGCCGCCAAGGCCCCGGTGTGACTCGAGGCCGCCCGTGCGCCTTCTTCCGTCCTTCCCGACTTCACGATGAGAATCGGTTTCTCGTGTGAGACACGCTTCGCGATCTGCGCGAAGCGCTTCGGGTTTCCGAACGACTCCAGGTACATCGCGATGACCTTGGTGTTCTCGTCGGACTCCCAGTACTCCAACAAGTCGTTTCCGGAAACGTCGGCCTTGTTCCCCATCGATGCGAACTGGGTGAACCCGATGCCGAGCCCGGCCGCCACATTGAGGATGGCCACACCCAGTGCGCCGGACTGCGTGACGAATCCGACCGTTCCCGGCTTGGCCGGCGTCGGAGCGAACGTGGCATTCAGTCGCACTTCGGGATCGGCGTTGAGGACACCCATGCAGTTGGGACCGACCATCCGTGCCCCGGCCTCTCGCACCTTGTCGCGGATGGCGTTCTCCATCTCGCGTCCCTCATCGTCCACTTCGCCGAAGCCCGCGCTGATCACGACGAGACCCTTGATGCCGGCCGCAAGACAGTCGTCAACGACAGCCGGAACGGCGTCTCTGGGAACGACGACAACGGCGAGGTCGACAGGATCCGGAATCTCCGCCACGCTCGGGTAGCAACGCAGTGAATGGATGACGTCCGTCGTTGGGTTCACCGGGAAGATGGTGCCGGCAAACTCGTTCTGCACCAGGTTGTGGACCAACGAGTAGCCGATCGAGTTCTTGCGTCGGGAAGCTCCGATTACCGCGACAGAACGAGGCTTGAAAATCGGATCCAGGGCGCCTTCGCGAAACTCATTCATTGCTGTTTCCTCCAATCCGCAAAGATAGCCGACCCAAGGCGGTGAACGAAGCACGGTTTCCGTAAGGTCTCCCCCGTATTCTCCGTGACCGTTTCGCGGGCCTATGTCACACTTCCGTCTGCATTTCGTACCTGTGGGCGAAAGGACCACTTTGGACTCGTACACCTTCCTCTGGATCGTCCTCGTCGCGTACGGCGCTCTCATGTGGTTGCTCGCGCCACGCTCCAACCGCTTCGATCAGTTCTTCGTCGGCCGCGCCCGTGATGGCAGAGAGGTCGGGATGGGACTGCTGGTCGCCTCCATCGCCATCTCGTGGCTCTTCGCCAAGTCGATCACCAATGCCGCAAACCTCGGACAGGAGTTCGGCCTGGTCGGAGCCGTCGCCTACGCCGGTTGGTACCTTTCGATTCCGGTCGCCGGGATCGTCATCTACTACCTGCGGACCCGGCACGGCGCCCCGAGCATTCCGGAGTGGATCACCAGAAAGTACGGCTCAGCCGCCACCCTCGCTTTCGTTCTCGTCATCCTCGTTCGCCTCATGAACGAAGTGTGGTCGAACACCGCCGTCGTTGGGGCCTACTTCGGAGCCTCTGGGTCGACTTCCTACTTCGGCGCGGCGATGGTCTTCGCCGTTCTGACGCTGTTCTACAGTCTGCGAGGAGGCCTTCGCAGTTCGATCCTGACCGACGCGATTCAGTTCGCCCTCGGGGTCTTCCTTCTCGTTTTCGTCATTGGCCTCATCGTTCCGCAGGCTGGAATCGCACCGCTCGTCTCTGCAGGAGAATGGACTCTGGTCGGCGGTGTCGACCTTCTCCTGGTGGGTCTCCTCCAGTCCTTCAGCTACCCGTTTCATGATCCGGTGCTGACTGATCGCGGATTTCTCACTCGTCCCAAGATCATGCTTCGCGCCTACGTCATCGCCGGATTCATCGCCGCCGCCTTCATCGTTCTCTTCGGACTGACCGGTGTCTACGGTTCCCTGCTCGGTTCCGGCGGCGGTGGAGACGCCGCTGGGCAGGACGCGCCGCTACGGGTAGCGCAAAGCTTCGGTGTGGCCGTTCTTGCGGGGATGACCGTGCTCATGATGGTTTCCGCCGGGTCGACTCTCGATTCCACGCTCAGCTCATGTGCCAAGGCGTTCGTCATCGACTTGGGCGTAGCGCGGGCCTCCGACCCGTTGTCTCGCGACCCGGAATCCCGACCGCTGGTCGCCCCGCTTCATCGTCTGTTTCAACGCCTCGATCCCGTTGCCGCGGGACGTGGAGTCATGGTTCTCGCCGTCCTGATCGGTTCACTTCCACTCTTCGCGGGAACTGCGATTCTCAAAGCCACGACGGTCAGCGGCACGATGGTTCTGGGGCTCGCGCCGATCTTTCTGTTCGCCGGTTGGAGCCGAGCCGGTCGCCTGGCTTTCCACTTCGCGTTCTGGCCCGGTGCGGTCCTCGGAGTCCTCCACGCGATGAACCGTCTGCCGGAGGCTTGGAGCATCGGTGCAGGAAAATACGGTGCGCTATTGGGAGCCAACGTCTACGGAACGGTTCTCGTCTTCGCGGGCTTTGTCGTGGGAGCCGTTCTCGGAAGGTCGTCGATTCGCGCCACCGCCACCGCAGGCGCAACTGCGTTGGTCGTACTCTTCATCTCAAACCAAATCGAGTTCATAACGCATGTCTAGGAAAGCAACCGGCGGAAGCCCAACAGAGCCCGCCAAGCCACGCCCCGTCTCCAGCCACAAACACCGCGGCCCCGCGCTCGACTTCATCGGCCTCGACGTTCTGTGGTTGCAGATCACCGGCACGGTTTGCAACATCGCGTGCCGACACTGCTTCATCACCTGCGGACCGAAGAACTTCAATCACCCGTTCATGGATCGGGATCAGGTCCTCACCACACTCGAGGCGGCAAAGGACAGCGGCGTGAAGGAGTACTACTTCACGGGCGGCGAACCCTTCATGCATCCGGACCTGCTCTTCTTCATCGAGCGGACACTCGAGCAGGGCCCGCTTTCCATTCTCACGAATGCGCTGCTCATCGACACGATCACGGCCGGGCGTCTTTTCGAACTGTCCCAAGCCAGTGAGTACAGCCTCGACATACGAGTCAGTCTCGACGGCACGACGGCCGAAGAGAACGACCCCATTCGTGGTAAAGGCACTTTCCAGGAGATTCTTGTCGGCGCCGCAAACCTTCTTCGAGCCGGTCTCAATCCTGTCTTCACCGTGACGACCGTACACGCACAGTACGAGGGCGGAGACGGGCGAACGCTCTTCATGGAAGAGCTGCGTCAAAGAGGATTCCCCCGGCCGCGCGTGAAGTTTATCCCGCCGTTTCATCTCGGACGCGAGGCACAGCGATCGGGCGAGTATGAAGAGAGTTTCCGACTCTCTCCCGGCGACCTCTTCCCTGGAGAGGAAGAGGTGCTTCAATGCGGAAGCTGTCGCACGGTCACCGCCAACGGGGTCTATCCCTGCCCAATACTGATCGAGGAGGACGGCGCACGGATGGCCGGTTCTCTCGAAGCATCATTCGGTTCGATCGAACTGAATCACCCGGCCTGCGCCACATGTCACGTTGAGGGATTCTCTTGCCGGACGTAGACACCGTCGCAGTCGCCGTCGCAGTCGCCTCAGTAATCCTTTCGTCGCGGAAGTGAAGTTGTGGGAGTGAAGCTGTGGGGATGAAGTCCCGCGAGGAATCTCGACTCGACCCGATGATGACGCGTCCGAACGACCGTGTTCTCGATCTTCGCGGCGGAAGTTCCGCTTCCCGGATCGCGCTGTTCGGCGGGATCTACAACAACTACCTCGCATTGAATGCTGTGTTGGACGACGCCGTGCGCGCCGGGGCCGAGACAGTGTTCTTCCTTGGGGACGCCGGAGGCTTCGGACCGCATCCGGATCGGTCCATCGAAATCCTTCGAGATCGTGACATCGTCTCGATGCAGGGCAACTATGATGACAGTGTCGGAAACGGTCTGGACGACTGTCAGTGCGGCTACGTCGATCCGCGGGACAACCACTACGCTCAAATCAGTTACGACTACACGTTCGCCAACACATCGCAGCATCATCGGGACTGGCTGCGCGAACTACCCACCTCCATTCGCTTGAACCTCGGTTCCCATCGACTGCTCCTCGCGCACGGATCGCCTCGACGGGTCAACGAGTTCCTCTGGGAAACGACGACTTCCGAGCCTTTCATCGAACGTCTTCTCGACGAACAACGCGCAGACCTGGTCTGCGTAACCCATACCGGGATTCCGTGGCAACGCCGTCTCGCAACCGATCCGAACCGCGGCGTCCTCAACGTCGGCGCCATCGGTCGTCCGGCCAACGACGGTAGCCTTTCCGTCTGGTACGCACTCGTTTCCATCGATGAAAGCGGGGACCTGCGGAGCGAACTCAGGTCCGTGGCCTATGACACTGAGCGACTGGCTGCTGAGATGCGAAATGAGGGACTACCCGACGAGTTCGTGGAGACGATCGAAACGGGTTGGTGGACGACGTGTCTGGAGATCCTGCCGGCGAAAGAGCGCGCCGCTGGTCGATTCTAACCAAGCCCGGAACGGATCACTGGGCCACTGAACCTATCCTGACAATCTCGACATCTCATTTGCCGAACGCACGCTTCACCTGACCCCAGGACTGGCGGATCACCGGAACGCCGGCACAGGACGGGCGCGCCCCGATTGTAGAGGTGCAGTCTTCATGGCTGTTCTCCGGCAAACAAGGGCTCGTGTCTTTGAGCTGCCACTTGATTTCGTCACAGAATTTTGGATCCGCCAGGACGACGGTGTTCTCATCCGTGTCCAACGTCCCACTCAAGTCTGTTAGAAGCTCCGGCCACTGGACACAGCAACTCACAGTGCCACCCGAAGAAGACAGTATCCAACCTTGAGATCCGAAGACGATGTTCTCGGAGAAAATCACTCCAGAGCGGGCGTGTGTGTTTATGTCCACATCCATGTAGACGATGGTGTTGTTTTGACACTTGAACCTGGAGCGAACGATCAGGGTCGTAAGGCGACTTCTATCAGATTCATCGTTGCCAACGATAAGATTGTGCGAGCACTCGATGTTTCCACCCGACGCAACCCAATCGCTGAAACTAACGAGCGCGCCGAGAAAAACTGATCTCGTTACGATGGTGTTCCCCCCAGGGAACCCAATGGTTCCAGGACCCACGAATTCACAGTCGGACACTCGGAGTTCTCCATCCACCGGCCCCGTAAAGATCGCTCGATCTCGTGGATGCCCCTCGCTTCCGAATCGCGAATCGACGACCGTGCAATCCGTCGGGCCACCATCAAGAAAGATCGCACTCCCGTCGCCGGAGATCACGTTGTCTACGAAGGAGCAACGATTGATCTCGACACTAACCAGCGCCTCGGCATAGATCCCTCCGCCATTCCAGTCACTCTCACCGTGAAGCTCGTTGTTCTGGAAGACACAATCAACCGCACGCAGAGTGCTGAATACCTGACCGCCCACGAAACAAACTCCAGCTCCGGCTCTGATGCCGAGCAGTTCTGAAATAAGGTGGCCCCGTCCTCCCTGTATCACAAGGCCGGATAGGACGAGGTTTCCGCCGGTGGCGACCAGCACGGACTCATCCTTCAAGCCTCCGTCCAGAACCGCCGAGCCCGGGTTCTCTGCCAGAATCGTCCAATCCCCTACCGGAAGAACGATGTTCTCTCGAAAGAGGCCGTCGAGGAGGACGAGCGTGTCGCCGGAGGCGGCCTGGTTGTCCAGTGTCTCCTGGACGTTCCCTGTCCCGGGCTCCACTTCCCAGACAGCCGCAGTGGCGTCCACGGTCGCCCCGACACACAACACCGCAGCAAGAAGACTCAGCCTGCTCATTTGACTCCAATGCCTGTAGGTCGATCGCGCTGAAGCGCCACAGAAAGTGATCGCAAGTCCAAGGTTCCGTCCAATGGTGACCCAAGTATCCACTCTCCGTCACCCCTTGTACGTTGGCCGCATCCGCCTACTGCGGAGCGTGACCCCGTTGGATGGCTGAAGTCTGAGAAGAGGTTTCAGCCGGTTGAGACGGGCAACGTCGGGAGGGACGATGTATAACGTTCTGACGGCGATGAGTTCCAATGCCACGGCACTCTCATGTGCCGTCCTGGTCGAACATTTAGATCGGCATGCTTCGGGTGCTGCCCTACCTCCTCACCGAGGCAGCGAACCTGAACTGGTTGCCGAGGGAGTTCCGACCGTCGTGATTCCCTCCGTCGCGCTGCCCTCGTATGGGGATTCCCGGATATCCATACATCGAAATATCCCGATACTTAGAAGCGTTATGAAAACGAAAGCACCGACAACAACAGAACTCTCCCCCGAAGCCCTGGCCGCCGCGGCCCACTGCCTTCGCACCCTTGCCCACCCGGTTCGGCTACGCATCGTCGAGCTGTTGCTGGAAGACGAGCACACCGTCGGTGAGCTCGCGGAAGCCTGCCACGTCTCCCAATCGGTGGCTTCGACTCACCTCGGCGTCATGCGGGACCGTGGGATTCTCGAATCCGAGCGCAGAGGACGCAGGATCTACTACTTCGTCCACGAGCACGCGGCGACCGGAATCATGGAATGTATTCGCGCCCGATTCGGGCAACAGAACCGAGGCCGACAATGACTTCTCGAGCGCGTGGTGGAATCGGCATCTTCCTGCTCGTGGCACTGGCGCTTCTCATTCCGTTGATGTGGCTGAACCGAGATCGGTCGGCACCTGCCGACGATCCCTGGGCTCAGGTTCCCCCAAGACTTCCGCAGACCGACCACACCGCGTTGCTTCCCGGCCCTTTTGCGGACGGACCTTCCGTCACCAAAGCCTGCCTCGAATGTCACGAAGACGCCGCGCACGAAGTCATGCAAACCGCGCATTGGACCTGGGAAAGCGAACCCGTCCCGGTCGACGGTCACGAAGGACTCGTCAAGCTGGGAAAGAAGAACGTCGTCAACAACTTCTGTATCAGCGTGCAAAGCAACTGGATGGGCTGCACGTCGTGTCATGCAGGGTACGGCTGGAAGGACGAGAACTTCGACTTCTCCGCAGAGGAGCAGGTCGACTGCCTGGTTTGTCATGACCACTCCGGTGGCTACGCGAAGACGAAGGCAGGACTTCCCGCCGACGGTGTCGATCTCGCCGCAGCAGCACAAAGCGTAGGGGGACCGACGCGCGACACGTGTGGCGGCTGCCACTTCAAAGGCGGAGGCGGCGACGCTGTCAAACACGGCGACATGGACACCAGCCTTCTCAATCCGCCCGCCCGGGTCGACGTTCATATGGGGAAGCATGGCCTGGTCTGCACCGACTGCCACCGCACGCAGGATCACCAGATTGCCGGGCGTTCGATCAGCGTCAGCGTCGACGATGCGAACCGCGCCAGCTGCACGGACTGTCACCAGGCCCGCCCCCATGCAGACGAACGTCTCGACCTTCACGCGGACGCCGTCGCCTGTCAGACCTGTCACATTCCCGAGGTGGCTCTTCGCGAGATGACCAAGGTCCACTGGGACTGGTCGCAAGCCGGACAGGACCGGGAGAACGCCGACCCGCACGAGTACTTGAAGAAGAAGGGTGAGTTCGTCATGGAGAGCCACCTCGCGCCGGAGTACGCCTGGTTCGACGGTACGGCGGGCCGCTATCTACTCGGTGACCGAATCACCGAAACGGGACCGACGGAGCTCAACCCGCCGCACGGAAGCATACGGGACGAGGGCGCCAAGATCTGGCCGTTCAAGATCCATCGAGGCCGCCAGGTCTTCGACGAGGTCCACAGAACGCTTCTCGTTCCACAAACGGTCGGCCCCGGCGCCTACTGGGAAACCTTCGACTGGGACAGCGCACTGCGTATGGGATCAAAAGCCTCCAAGCTCGACTACAGCGGTAGCTACGGCTTTACGGAGACGGCAATGCACTGGCCGTTGACGCACATGGTCGCACCGAAAGAAGACGCACTCGGCTGTGCGGACTGCCACTCCGACGACGGAGTTCTGGATTGGGAAGCCTTGGGCTACCCGGGAGATCCGATCGAGTGGGGAGGCCGTCGGCAACTGCAGACCGCAGGAGTGGGAGGAGGTTCGAAATGAAACGCGCTTTCCTGACTCGAACCGATTCCTCACACGCTTTCACCGAAAGCAATCTTGGAGTCCCTTTCTTTGCCGCGTTGATCATTATTGTGGCGATGCACGTCTCGGCTGCAACGAGTCCGGCACGGGCCGGCGAGTTGCATCCGACCTTTCCGTTACTCGATGATTCGGGACAGTCCGTTCTCGAGACCGGCCGGCCGGTTTCCTCCGACGTTACCTGCGGCAGCTGTCACGATACGGGATTCATTCGACAACACAACAGTCACGCCGAAGTTGGAATCGACTGCTTTCTCTGTCACGTCCCGGGTGCGAATGACGAGGCGCGACGGCGATCGCTTCAGTCCGCGGCACCAGCCTGGTCCGCAACCGCGACCCTTTTGGGAACCGGAATCGTGGAGCGGAGCATCGCCAACGAATCGCACACGGAACGAACTGCGGCGGGCTTCACCTACAACCCCTCGGCCTTCGACGAAGACGGCCACGTCCGCGCTTCCCACTTGACGCTTCAGGATCCGAAGAGCGAAGCCTGTGGCTCGTGTCACGGAGCTGTCCACGTCGACATGAAGGAAGCCTTCACCTGGGCAAACCTCGACGAGTCCGCAGGCGTGATGGATCCGGAGTGGACCAGTCTCCGCACCGGCCAGGTTTACTCGGCACAACCCATGCGCGAGTCGGGACTGAATCTACACGAGAAGTCCCGACTGACCCGAAGCTGGGACGCGCATGCGGAGCGGCAACTCGAGTGCGTCGACTGTCACTACTCGGTCAACAACCCGATCTATCGCCGCGCGTCCAAAGCCCGTCCGGCGCACCTTCGCTTCGATGCCCGGCGAATCGAACTCGGCGAGTACCTGAAACGTCCGAGCCACGTACTTGCCCACGGCGTCGAACTCGAGGCTCTGACCGATGACGGCGAGCACAACGTACCTACCCAGCGTGACGATCGCGGGCGCAGCGTTTCGACCCTGGCCGAAGACCCCGATGGGCTCGGCATGCCGGGCAGCATGCGCGACTGTGCGACCTGTCACGATCCATCCGCTGGGCACGACTGGTTGCCGTACGCAGATCGCCACTTCGCAACGGTCTCCTGCGCTTCGTGTCATATCCCGACGATGCACGCCCCGGCACTGCGCACGGTCGACGCAACGCTCGTCGATGCGAACGGATCGCCACGCATCGAACTGCGTGCGGTCGAGGGAGACGCCTCGCAGAGATGGGGCTTCGACATCTCCAGGGACATGGCTGCTACCTACGTCACCGGATTCGAACCGACACTACTGCCACGAAAGGAAGCGGACGGAAAGGAACGCCTCGCGCCGCACAACCTCGTCACGACCTACCGTTGGGTGACCGGGGACTCCCGGACCGAGATCTCACCCGAGACGCTCGCCGAAGTCTTCTACGACGCACACGGACGACCTCGAGATTCACTGATCCGTGTCTTCGACAGCAACGGCGACGGGAGCTGCTCCGAGGAGGAGCTGCGACTGTCAACGACAGATCAGGTCGAGAGCGTACGAAGCCTTCTGATTGACGCCGGCTTCCATAACCCCCAAATCGAAGCGGTGACCGAGCCGTTTGCGATCACCCACGGAGTCGCCGGCGGCCAGTGGGCACTTCGAGACTGCGCGCAATGTCACAGTGACAACTCACGCGTCGATCGCAGTGTCCTTCTTGCCGCGTCTTCCCCGCCTGGGGTGACACCGAGGTTCTCCGGTGACCGAAGGACAACCTTGGCGGGAAGCATCCACCGCGCTCAGCATCCGGAGGACACCATCTACTCGCCAAGCCCGGCGCCGAGTCTCTACGTGCTTGGGAAACATGCCAACCTCGCCGCAGACCGAGTCGGGCTGGTTGCAGTGCTTCTCACCGTTCTCGGCATTGCCGTGCACAGCCTCCTTCGCCTGGCTCGCTCGCGGCGAACCGCCGGTTCAGAAGTTTCCAACGCCGGGGGCGCGGCCGGCGAAGTCCACACGGTCTACATGTACAACGCCTACGAACGCTTTTGGCACTGGCTGCAGGCCGCCGCGATCTTCGTCCTGCTGCTGACAGGACTCGAGATTCACTTCCCCGGAAACTTCCGGGTCGTCGGCTTTGATCTCGCGGTGCGTTCCCACAACATCATGGGCTTCGTCGTTGTCATCAACGCCGCATTGTCCGCCTTCTATCACTTCGCCAGCGGAGAGATCCGGCAGTTCGTGCCCGAACCACAAGGCTTCTTCCGTGGTGCGATTCTGCAGATCCGTTACTACCTTCGCGGCATCTTCCGCGGGGATCCGCACCCGTTCGAGAAGCATCCGGGACGGAAGATGAACGTGCTGCAGCAGGTCACGTATCTCGCGATCCTCAACCTCCTCCTTCCGCTGCAGATCGGAACCGGGCTACTTATGTGGGGAGCACAGCGTTGGAGTTCGGTGGACAGCGTTTTTGGCGGGCTTGGAGTGCTGGGTCCGATCCACGTTCTTGGGGCCTGGCTCTTCGCAGCGTTTCTCGTCGTTCACATCTATCTGACTACAACCGGGCCGACACCGACTGCCTATGTCAAGGCGATGGTGACGGGCTGGGAGGACGAACCTGCCTCGCACGTTGCAGGGGGAAGCTCGAAATGAAGACACTCTCGACACAGGGAGCCAACGGCGTTGGTCACCATGGCCGCCCCTATCTGGATCCGTACCTGGCCGGCGCTTTGCTTGGACTGGTTCTATTCGCCGCGTTCTTCGTGACGGGAAACGGACTCGGTGCCTCCGGCGGAATCGCCCGCGTTCTTGTCGCCGCGGAAGATCAGATCGTTCCCGAGCACGTCGACCGAACGGCCTACCTTCTGAACATGGCCGGTGGAGAGACCGATCCGCTCGATCACTGGATCGTGGTCGTCACCGTCGGAACGATCCTTGGTGGTTTTCTTTCCGGGCTGCTTCACCACCGACTCCATCCGGAAACGGCTCGCGGCCCCCGGATTTCTGCCCGCACACGTTGGATCTTCGCGCTGCTCGGCGGCGTCCTGATGGGCTACGGCGCACGCCTGGCCCGTGGCTGCACCTCCGGACAGGCTTTGTCGGGCGGAGCCGTTCTGTCGGTGGGCAGTTGGGCATTCATGTTCGCCGTCTTTGCGGGCGGCTATGCCTTGGCCTGGTTCGTCCGAAAGCTTTGGACCTGATCGAGCGGACATTCCCAACTCAAGCAGGCTCATGTGAGCTGTTGCGATCGACGAAACAGTGAAGAGAGAAGAGAGAAGAAGATGGCACCCTTCGCACTCACAGATCAGTTCGGCAAAGTGATCGCCTATCTTATCTACTTCGGCATCGGCGTGAGCTTCGGTTCCGTTCTCGAGATGGCGGGGTTTGCGGACTCGCGGCGACTCGCCGGTCAGTTCTACTTCCGCAACATCACCGTTCTCAAGGTCATGTTCACTGCGATCGTCACAGCCATGGTGTTGGTCTTTCTGTCTTCCGCACTGGGGTGGCTCGATTACCCTCGCGTCTACGTCAACCCGACGTATCTCGTACCGGGCATCATCGGCGGACTGATCATGGGCGTCGGCTTCATCCTCGGCGGCTTCTGTCCGGGAACCTCCCTCGTGGCCGTGTCCAATCTCAGAATCGATGCACTCTTCTTCTTTGTCGGTGTCAGCGCCGGCGTCTTCGCTTTCGGTGAGTCGGTGGGACGCTTCACGGAGTTTTTCTATTCGAGTTCCATGGGACGTTTCACGTTGCCCGAATGGTTGGGAGCACCGACCGGAATCGTCGTTGTCGGTGTTGTCGCCATGGCGCTCTTCATGTTCTGGGGTGGAGAGAAGCTGGAGCGAAAGTTTGGCTCGCCCCAGGAATACGCTGCGGTTCGGGTCCTTCCAGTCCGGATTCGCTACGGCGCATCCGCGGGTCTCATGGGATTGGCCCTGCTCGCCTTGATTCTCGGGCAACCGTCCGCCGAGGACCGCTGGCAACGAGCCGGCACAGAAACCCACGCTCTCCTGGTAGAGCGCGGCGCATTCATCCACCCCGGCGAGCTGTTACAGCTCTCTCAGAACCGGCAGATCAAACTACTCATCCTCGACGTGAGAAGCGAAGCCGAGTACAACGTGTTTCATCTCACGGACTCGAGACGTGTCGAGATGGAAGAGATCGATGAAGGCATTCTCAGTCTGGAACTTCTAAACGCAGATGCCAACACCGTGACGGTGCTGCTGTCGAACGCCGAGGAGCGGGCAACTCGCGCTTGGCAACGGCTGAAGGCGGATCGCGTCCTCAATACCTATGTTCTCGACTCCGGAATCAACGGCTGGGTGGATCTCTTCGGCTCGCAGGCACTCGCACCACGCGCCGGATCTAAGCCGGTCGGCACGATGAGGCATGCCTTCCCCGCCGCACTCGGCGCCGCGCAGCCAGGCGCCGACCTCGATGTGTTGAGTCATGAGCACCGGCAACTCAGCTTCGAACCCAAGGTCAAACTGCAGACGAAGAAGAAGCTTGGGGGCGGGTGCGGGTAGGGGAAGCGCCTCTGGCTGAAACACCTCAGGGGCGCGGGACTTCGACCCAGAAGTATCCGCGCAGATCTCCCGCGACATAGCCCGTTGCTTCGTCGTTGGGATAGTGGTCGGCCAGTGCCGTCTGGACTTCCGGCATCAGGGACTCCTTGGCCCCGTGACAAACTTCACACGGAGGCATGAGTCGAATCGGTGTGAGCACGCCGAGAGCGCCGTTTTCCAGCTCTACCGAAACCTCTTCACCCTTCCTGCTGTCGACGAAGTCCCTGGCCCAATCCGGTGGTTGGTTGGCGGCGTTGCGAAGTTGTAACGACGTCCGTCCGATGCGCACGCCTTTCTCCGTCCCGACCTTCTGAGCCAGAGCCGGCGCGGACGTTTTGCACACGTCGATCGCTCCGGCCGGACCGTCTTCCTGCATAGCTGTCGTCAGTTCGCCGAGGAGGGACTGGAACAGAGCCGTGCGGGCATCGGCCGCCAGCGCCTTTTGCTGCTCGAGAACGGAGGCGCCGTCGCCCTCTTCACCGGCCCCATCTGAAGCGGAACCGGCTTCTGTTTCGGAGTTCGACGGGGAGTCCGCAGAATCCTTTCCCGAACAACCCACCATCGCCGACATCGCTACACCCGCCGTCAGGATCGCTCCGAAAAGTAGCGACGATGCTGGCCGGATCCGTAGTCTCATTCCGTAATTCATTCTCATTCCGCCCTCCATGGCATGTTCATCTTCCGGCCTTGTCCCATTAGCAAACCTCCACCCCACGATTCGTTTCGCCTTGCGTCCGGCCAGACTCCGAATTAGCTTCTAACACACTTGAAATCAGTCACTTCGAGATGGCGGCGAAGCGCGCCGGGACTTGAGTGAACGCCGCGGTTTCGAGTTTGGTTGCCGCAAGGAGATTCCCATGAAAAGCTTTCGATCCTTCCGTCCCTCTGGCGATCACGGTCTCGCTGTCGAGGGTCGGCCCGAGGCATTCCTTCGCTTTTGCCGGCGCGCCGTCCCTGGTATCGCGTTCGCATTGGCTCTGACTGGACCCATCGGTTGTGTCGATGACAAGGATGACACAGATGGCCTACCTACGGAGCCCGCGGATACCACTCCGGTGCCGACGCGCTACGGTGCCCTTGGCAACAGCCTGACCGCCGGCTTCATCAACGGAGGCCTCGTTCAGGGAGGGCAGGTCGCAAGCTATCCCGTGCTCGTCGCGAACCAGGCGGGATGGAACATCAACAACGAGATCGGCGCAACAACGCTGCCGCTCATCCTCGATCCCGGCATCGGCTCGACGGTGGTCGACGGCATCCCCCAAAGTGCGATCTTCGTCAATGAACAGGGCGGCCTTTCGACGACGCCGGTCAATCCGCTGGAGCTGCTTCATCCGAATCTGAGTCGTCTTCCAAGGCCGTACGACAATCTCGGGATTCCCGGCGCCACGACGCTCGACCTGCTCCAGGCGACCGACGCGACGACCAGCCAGTCACCCGGCAATCTCTACTTCGATCTGATCCTTCGCAACGCCAATCTGCCCCCCGGCAACTGGACGGCGCTAGACGCGATGACCGCGAGAAATCCGAACGCGCTGAGCATGTGGATCGGCTCGAATGACATCCTGGGCGGAGCCCTCGGCGGCAACCCGGTTGTCGGGCAGAACATCACTCCACCGCAAGCTTGGGAGCAGATCTTCCTCGGCGTCGTTGCCCGCATCGACGCGATGAACGCGAGCTACGTTGCTCTGGCCGGTGTCGCAAACGTGGCAGACATTCCGTACGTCACGACGATCCCGGCGAACCTGGGCACGGAGAAGATGCCGCTGCGTTTCAACACAGAGGAAGCGGATGTCGAGTTCGTTCTTCTTCCGTTCGGTTTGGCCGCACTTTCACAAGAGGACCCTGCCGGTTGGTTCTTCTCCCATGTTCAGGGCTTCGGCACCAGCATCGTTCCGTCGCACTGGACGCTGACGGCATCAGAAGTCGCCGACATCGAGAACACGGCACGCGCCTACAACGTCATCATCGAGCGTGAATGCCAGGCGCGCGGGTGGGCCTATGTCGACGCTTTGAGCGAGCTCGCAGCCCTCGAAAAGGATCCACGGATCCTCACCGACGCAGATCCTCAGGACGGCACTCCCGACCAGTTCACCGAGGTCAATGGTTACTTCCCCTGGTTCCCACAGATCTCCGCGCAGGGATTCAACCTGATCCGCAATGCTCGTTCGGCATTCAGTCTGGACGGTGTGCATCCCAGCGAAGTGGGACAGGCTCTGACCGCCAACGCCTTCATCCGCGCGTTCAACGATGCCTACGGCCTCGGGATCCAGGAGATCCCACTCGCCGTCATCAACAACAACGTCGGATTCGAGAACGCACCCGGTTTCGCCCGAGTTTCGGGCTCGGCAAACGCGGAAGACCGGCCGGCCGGACCGTTTGTCGATACGGGTGTGACTGAAGTCATGGAAGCGCTTCCCAGCCTGATGGGAACGGTCCGCTGATGTTGTCGGCAGAACACGGAACGACTTTGCCGCACCCCTCACACAGGACAACCCGAGGGAAGGAGACTGGCCCTATGGGAACGCGAATCTGCTCGAGGATCTCCACGGAACTGGGAGTCCTCCTCGCAGCCGCCGCTTTGACCGGCATGGCCTCAGCCTTGTTCGTAAGCGACGCAACGGCGGTCGAATTTACGGCCGCCGAAGGTGAGTTCACCGGGAGCCTGGACGCCTCGGTCGACATCGGCGCTGCGTTTCGGGTTTCCGATCGGGACAGCGACCTCGTCGGAACGCAAAACGGCGGCGAGGCCCACTCCGTCAATGGAGACAACGGAAACCTGAACTACGACTCCGGAGACATGACGTCCGCAAGCGGGAAGCTCACCTACGAGTTCCTCGCCAACTACAAGTACCTGTCGGCCTTCAGCCGCGGGTTCTATCTGTACGACAACGTCATCATGAACTCCGACACCAAGCGGACGGAGCTCAGCTCCCGCGCCGAGGAAGAGCTGGGCGACGACTTCACCCTGCTCGACGCCTACCTCGCCCTGGACCTGCCCGTCGGCAGCAGCTATCTGACGGTCAAGGGCGGAAACATGGTTCTCAGTTGGGGTGAAAGCACTTTCATTCAGAACGGAATCAATCGCGTCAATCCCGTCAACGTGGCCAAGCTTCGGAACGCCGGCGCCGAGATCAAAGACGCGCTCAACGCGGTTCCGATGATCGACGTCGCCTTCGACATCAACGAGCGGTTCTCGGCAGAAGGGTTCTACCAATTCGAATGGGACCACACCGAGGTAGAACCGGAAGGGACCTTCTTCTCGACGAATGACTTTGCCAGCCCGGGCGGCGAGTACGTCATGCTCGGATTTGGAGCCGAAGGAATCGCCGACAATCCGCCGGACGCCGGACAGAACATCCCGGTCGGAAGCGCCGTTCGTCGCCAGCATGACCGGAACGCCTCGAATGACGGGCAGTTCGGCGCGGCCGTTCGTTGGTTCGAGCCGAACCTCAACGACACGGAATTGGGCTTCTACTTCCTAAGGCTGCACTCGCGTCTGCCGGTTCTCAGTGCAATCACCGGTACGGAAGCGGGACTGGCCAACTCCAACTACGCCGCCACGGCGCGATACTTCCGTGAGTTCCCGGAAGACGTCGACACCTACGGATTCAGTTTCAACACCGAGGTTCAGGCCATCGGATCCGCGGTCCAAGGCGAGGTTTCCTACCACAAGGACCAGCCGCTTCAGATCGACGACGTCGAGCTGTTGTTTGCCGCACTCTCGCCGCTCAACGTCACCACACCCGACGGCACCGGCATCTTCGAGCAAAACCAGATCGGCGACTTCGGTTTCGAAGAGGAGATCACGGGCTGGCGCAAGAAGGACGTTCTGCAGGCGCAGATGACGTTGACGCGTCTCTTCGGGCCGCGTTTCGGCGCCGACCAGTTTGTCGCCCTCGGTGAAATCGGTGGAACTTTTGTCCAGGACCTCGAAAGCCAGGACGAGCTGCGCTACGAAGGTCCCGGAACCTTCACCGGCGGAAATGAGTTCTTTACTACGGTAGGGGTACAACCTGAGACGGCCTCGGAAGACGGCTTTGCCGACGAGACTTCATGGGGCTACCGGATGGTCCTCCGCGGCGATTACAACGGCGCGCTCGGCCCGGTCAATCTGCAACCGCAGCTGGCCTGGTCGCATGATGTCAGTGGAACCACTCCGAGCCCGATCGTCAACTTCATCGAAGGACGAAAGACGATCACGGCGTCTCTTGCCGCAAGCTACCTCTTTCAATGGAACTTCCGGCTCTCTTACACCAACTCCTTCGGCGGGGACGCCTACAATCTGCTGAAGGACCGAGACTTTGTCGCACTGACCCTCGGGTATTCCTACTAGGACCCGTGTCGTTGCCAGCCGCGCAGACCGACGGGAGTGTTCTCTCGCGGTCATGGAGGAAGTGAACTCGATGTCACGGATCACGAAGACTCTGATGGGTCGACTACGTAATCGAAACACGGCCGTCGGCAGCCGGACTGCCGGCCTGAACGCCGGGTTGTCCGCAGGACTGACTGCCGGCCTGGCTGCAGGATTGTCCGCAGGTCTGCTCGTCTGCCTCTCGTCACCAGCTTCGGCCAAGGTGTCGGGCGCGGAGGCAGCCAAACTCGGAGGGGAACTGACTCCGGTCGGAGCCGAGACCGCCGGGAATGCCGACGGATCCATCCCGGCTTGGAACGGCGGTATCACCACGCCGCCCTCCGGCTATCAGCCCGGAGACTTTCACGTCGATCCGTACGCCAACGACCAGCCGCTGGCTACGATCACGGCAGAGAACGTCGACAGCTATCGGGACGTGCTCTCTCCGGGACAGATCGCAATGTTCGAGCGCTATCCCGAAACGTGGAGCATGAAGGTCTATCCGACACACCGGAGCGCGAGCTATCCGCAGCGGATCTATGACGCGATTGCGGCCAACGCCACGACTGCCGAGCTCGTCGACGGCGGCAACGGTGTCGGCAACTGCGGCGAAGGCGTTCCGTTTCCGATTCCGCAGAGCGGCGTCGAGGTGGTTTGGAACCACCTGCTTCGTTTCCGCGGCGAGTCCGTCAGTCGAAAGCTCGGACAGGTCGCACCGACTTCGGGCGGTAGCTACACCATGGTCATGATCGACGACAGTGTCCTTTGGAAGTACATGCTGCCCGGTTCGACCGTCGGTTCGATCAACAACCGTCTCGGCCTGTTTCTGCAGAGAGTGACGTCGCCGGCCCGTCTGGCCGGTTCCATTCTGCTGGTCCACGAAACACTCGACCAGACGAAGGAGCCGCGGAAGGCGTGGGTCTACAATCCGGGACAGCGCCGCGTCCGGCGCGCACCCAACGTCGCGTACGACAATCCCGGGACCGCCGCCGACGGCCAGCGGACCAGCGACCAACTCGACGTCTTCAACGGCTCTCCGGACCGCTACGACTGGACGCTCGTCGGCAAGAAGGAGATGCTCGTCCCCTACAACTGCTACGCGCTGCACAGCCCGGAGCTCAAGTACGACGACATCATTCAGGCCGGTCACATCAATCCGGAGCACCTGCGCTACGAGAAGCATCGCGTTTGGGTCGTGGACGGCAAGGTCAAGGACGGAACGAGCCACGTCTATGCCCGCCGTACGTTCTTCATCGACGAAGACAGCTGGCAGATCCTGGTCGCCGACCAGTTCGATGCCCGCGACGAGATCTGGCGGGTCTCCGAGGCGTACGTCATCAACTATTACGAACAGCCCCTGATCTGGGATACTCTTCAGGTGCACTACGATCTACAGAACGGTCGGTACCTCGCCTTCGGTTTCAACAACGAAGGAAACATCGAGGAATTCGATCTCGACCTGAAGGAAGCGGACTTCACTCCGGAGGCGCTGCGCCGCGAAGGGCGGCGTTGACGCATGCGAACATTCGGCGAGAGCACGATCATAGGAAACGTTCTTCGACCGGGGCCATAGGCTCCGGTCGACTTGTCCCCCGGTCCGGCCCGGAGCACTCGGCCGGACTTCTTTCGCTGCTCGCCAGCGGCCTTCTCTTTCTTTTGATTCTGTTCGGACTGTTCGGTCCCTTGCGACCGAACCTCGCAACGGCTGCGGACCTTCTCGTTCTCGACGTTTCGGTTCTGGAAGACGGCTCCCTCGTCGCCGTCGGGGATCACGGAAACATCCTTCTTCGTGGCCCTGCTCCGACGGATTCCTGGACCGTATCCTCCGTTCCGACCGATCGCCTGATCTCGGCGGTCTCGTTCACCTCCCCAACCGTCGGCTGGGCCGTGGCACACGACGCACTGATCCTGCAGACGACCGACAGTGGCCGAGTTTGGAATCTTCGGTACGAAGATCCGGATGCGCGGGCGCCGTTCCTTGATGTCTGGTCTTCCGGGGATACCCGAGCCATCGCCGTCGGTGCGTATGGATTCTACGTCGAAACGAGTGATGCCGGGAACAGCTGGGAGGACCGGTTGGTCGACGCGGACGAGCCTCACTTCTATTCGATCGCATCGAGCTCGAACGACTCCCTCTACATCGCCGGCGAGTTCGGAACCGTTCTTCGATCCGGCGATCAGGGTCTCTCGTGGACCCGCCTGACAACTCCCTACCCGGGCACGCTGTTCGGAGTCCTTCCGATCGTCGACGACACCCTTTTGATCTACGGCCTTCGCGGAAACCTCTACCGATCCGAGGACGCGGGCGACAACTGGAGTCAAATCGATCTCGGCACGACGGCTTCTCTTCTCACCGGATCCGTGGGTACCGACGGTCGCGTTCTTTTGGCAGGGTCCGCCGGAGCGATGTTCGAATCGAGGGACGGCGGACGGACTTTCGTTTCCCTGGGCCGCAACGATCGACTTCTGCTGACCGGAATGGCGGAAACCTCCGACGGGATCTGGCTCTGCTCCGAGCAGGGAGTCTTCGGTCCTGACGGAAGCAAGAACGTACTGCCACGCGCACCCGTCGTCATCGCGCCGGAAAGTGACGAACCATGATCCAATCTCTTTCCGGCTTTCTCTTCGGAAGACGACCGATCGTGTTGATCGGCCTCGTGCTCGTCACGATCTTCCTCGGGTACCGGTGTTCGCAGTTACGGATCGACGCCGGGTTCGAGAAACTGCTTCCGCTCGATCATCCGTACATGAAGACCTACGTCGAGCACCGCGACGCCTTCGGCGGGGCCAACCGGCTGCTCATCGCGGTCCGTTCCAAAGACGGCGACATCTTTCAGCCCGAGTTCTTCCAGACATTGAAGGACGTGACTGACGCCGTCTTCTTTCTACCGGGTGTCAACCGCAGCACCGTTCAGTCTCTGTTTACGCCCAACGTTCGTTTCATCGAGATCGTCGAGGGTGGATTTGCCGGCGGCAACGTCATCCCGGCCGACTTCCAACCGAACCCGCACGACCTCGCCGTCGTTCGCGACAACGTGCTCAAAGCAGGAATCGTCGGACGCCTCGTCTCCAATGACTTCACCGCGGCCATGGTCACTGCACAGCTCGCGGAGACCGATCCCAATACCGGCGAGAAGCTCGACTACACCGAAGTCGCGCACCGTCTCGAAAGCGACATACGCGAGCGCTTTCAGAGCGAGGACATCGACATCCACATCCTTGGCTTTGCCAAGATCATGGGAGACATCGCGGACGGGGCCGCCGGAGTGGTTCTGTTCTTTGGTATCGCACTGGTCGTAACCGCCATCCTCGTCTACCTCTTCACGCACTCGGTCCGGCTGACTGCCCTACCCCTCTTCTGTTCGATCATCGCGGTGATATGGAGTCTCGGACTCTTGGAGCTCATCGGCTTCGGGCTCGACCCCATGTCTTTGCTCGTTCCCTTTCTGGTCTTCGCGATCGGCGTCTCGCACGGCGTGCAGATGGTCAACGCCTACGGATCGGAAGTGGAGCAGGGAGCTCGCGGCGACGAAGCGGCTCCGGCGGCATTTCGTCGTCTCGCGGTGCCCGGTTGGACCGCGCTTCTCAGCGACACCGTCGGCTTCCTCACTCTCCTTCTGATCAAGATTCGGATCATTCAGGAGTTGGCGCTAACCGCAAGCCTGGGCGTGCTCGTCATCGTGGTGACGAATCTGGTCCTGTTGCCCGTGCTTCTCTCGTACCTCGACCTCGGCGATCGATATCGCGACCGACTTCGTCGAAACGCCCCCAAGAAGGAACCGACCTGGCGTTTCCTTTCGCGCTTCAGCGACGCCCGCTTCGCGCTGTTCCCGATTGCCGCCGCCATCGCTCTCGCCTTCTTCGGCCTTTCGAGAGCCGGGGACGTGGCCATCGGAGACACCCATGCCGGCGTCCCCGAGCTTCGCCCGGAGTCACGCTACAACACCGACACAGCCATCGTGACGGACAAGTTCTCGATCGGGCTCGACATTCTGAGCGTGATCGTCGAGACCATCCCCGACGGCTGTGTCGAGCACGACATCATGGACCGAATCGATCGTTTCGCGTGGTACATGAGCGGGGTCCCCGGCGTTCAGTCGGTCATCTCACTGCCGCAGATCGCCAAGACCATCAACGCGGGTTGGAACGAAGGGCATCCGGCCTGGCGGGTTCTTCCCGAGAACAGCTCTTCACTCTCCCAGGCCGTCTCACCCGTCGATACGTCCACCGGCCTGCTCAACAGCAATTGTTCCGCGATGCCCGTCATGTTGTTCCTCGAAGACCATCGCGCCGAGACGATCGAAACCGTCGTCGACGCGGTCGAATTGTGGTCCGATGAAAACGACAGCGATCGCCACCAGTTCCGTCTGGCAACTGGCCATGTCGGGGTTATGGCCGCGACCAACGAAGTCGTCGAGGGCGCGCAGTTCAAGATGCTCATCTACATCTACGTCGCGGTCACGCTGCTTTGCCTCATGACCTTCGGTTCGCTGCGGGCCGTTCTCTGCATCATCCTGCCGCTGAGTCTCGTTTCCATTCTGTGCTACGCGCTGATGTCGATGCTCGGGATCGGACTCAAGACGACGACCCTTCCGGTCACTGCGCTCGGTGTCGGCATCGGGGTCGATTACGGGATCTACATCTTCAGTCGGCTGCGGGAAGAGCTCAAGGATGGCGTCTCGTTGACGGAAGCGTTCCTGCGGACACTGAGGGTCACAGGGAACGCGGTCTTGGTTACGGGATTGACGTTGGCGGTCGGCGTCTCGACCTGGATCTTCTCGGCGCTGCAGTTTCAGGCCGACATGGGTGTGTTGTTGACGTTCATGTTCCTGGCGAACATGGTTGGGGCGGTTGTGCTGCTGCCTGCCCTGGCTCGGGTGCTCTTCCGGCGCCAGGGCAACCAGTGATCCAGCCCGCTCAACGAACGACCGTGACCTTCTGAGACCACGCGTAACCATCCGCGAGACGGCGAACGAAGTAGACACCGGATGGAACGTGCGATCCCGACTCATCCCTGCCGTTCCAGGAAACGCTCTCCCCACCATCTCTAGAACTTCCTGATCCGAGGTCCCGCACCACGCGTCCCCGAGCGTCGAAGACCGTGTACTCCGGAGTGGAGTTCGAAGTCGATCCCGAGCTTGTTCCGAAACCCTCTCCCTGGAAGAGAATCGCCAAGTCGCCTGTGGAGTACGGCATCGGCGCGACCATGAGTCGTCCCAAGGCCTGCGGCTGCGGCACCGACGTCGTGTTCTCATCGATCGCTGCCCGGATAATCCAGTCGCCGGTCACGCCGAAAAGGCTCGATCGGAACCAGTTGTTCGAGGTGAAGATGAAGTTGCGGTCGACGTTGATGTTTCCGTCCGTGTCGCGGGCAATGGATGGCGTCCCGGCGTGCTGGAACTGAATGCCGACGCGGAAGGCTCCCGGCACCTCGATGCCCTCTGAGGAAAGGTCGATGACGTTGATGGCGTCGTCGGCCCCGGTGAGCTGGTAGTCGCCGGAAAACAGCTCCGGTCCCGGGTCGAGTTCTTCATCCGTGTCGTCCCAGATGCGCAGCGTGACGGTTCGGACTCCGGTCGCTCCTCCGAAGAGGAGCTCGACGCGATTGAGGTCACAGGGACAGGCAACGCCGGGTACCAGTCGAACCGCTCCGATCTCGCCGGCGACGAATCCACCCTGGAATGCGGCCGACTGCCCGTCCTCCCACCCGTCGTTGCGGAGGATGTTCGATCCGCAATCTACGGAGACGTCCGTGACGTTGCTACGGTTGATAACTCCGCTTCCGTTCAGAATGATGCAGTCGGACCCTTCCGGCTCTGACGCCACCGTGACGTTGTAGGCGCTGCCGTCGGAGAGGGCTGTCGGGAATGTGAACGGTCCGTTCGAGGTGATGAGGAGATCGTCACCACCGTTGTTTTGCAGCACGACGTTTCCGGCAAACCCGGTCAGCGTTCCACCGACGGTGAAGCCGCCTCCGGTCGGAGTGGTCGTGGCTCGAATGATCCAGTCTCCGGTCAGTCCGAAGAGGTTGGAGCGAAACCACGTCCCGGCGGTGAAGATGAAGTTGCGGGTGACATCGATGGTTCCATCGTCGTCGCGGGCGATGGAAGGAAACCCGCTGTGTTGGAACTGAATCCCGACGCGGATGGGACCGTTGATGACGATGTTCTCCGGACTGAGGTCGATGACGTTGATGGCGTCGTCCGCGCCGGTGAGAATGTAGTCGCCGGAGAAAATCTCCGGCCCCGGATCATTGGTCAGCGCAGAGTCGTCCCAGATCCGAAGCGTCACCGTCTGCTGTCCGGCTCCGCCCCCGAAGAGTAGGTCGACGGTGTTGAGTGCGCATGGGCAGGCTTCGGTCGGCACGAGGCGCACCGCGCCGATTTCTCCGGCCACGAAACCACCTTGGAAGCCGGCGTTCTGACCATCTTCCCAGCCGTCGTTGCGCAGGATCTCTGCGCTCGCTCCCGAGAACGCAAACAAAAGCAGGAAGGCGGCGATGTTCAAGACATGGATGTGAGTGCGAACTGGGGTGCGGAAACGAGGGAGTCGCATGAAGCCTCCAAAGGTGGCGGGGACGGAGCAGCGTACGATCGCCGCGTGGAATGAACCGGGAAGAGTCTATCAACGGTTGCCGGTGCCAGCCAACATCCACGACGAGTCCTTTCCCGTCGGGGCTGCCCAGAAACTGAGTCGTTTCGGGACGGTCGGCGCGAACAGAACAACGACAGGAAAGAGCCTTACGGACTCCCGGACACGATCCAGTCCGCAATCAATCGGCCTGCTTCCTCGACCTGATCTGCACGGAACCAGTAGGGCTGAAAGTCGAGCACAACAGTTCGACCCTGTTGCGTCGATTCCATCGTGTCCGCCGTGGTCGACTGATAGCGCCAGGCAACCACAGCGTTTTCGTAGCCGGCCCGTATGGAGCCGTACCTCAGGGTCGTGTCCATCGTTATCGGGGCATAGATCGGATCCAATCCGGGAATCTCGACCGGAAGGCGAGGGCTCGAGCGGAATCCTTCCCAATCCACGATACCGCCCCGAAAGCGAAACTTGTCTTCCAAGATGTATGGGTCGCGGTACACCGGATCGATCTCGATCTCCGGAAACGAAGGGTTCAACGGCCGCAAGCCGATCAGTCCTGACGCCTCCCGTTGAGGCAACTCGGACTGAGAACCGTGCGTCGCAACGGAGACGACTTCACTCCGGATCTTCAGGAAGCGATAGATGAACGAGTCGGTACTGAAGTCGGCTTCGTCTTTTCCCCGCCCCGGCGCGGCCTTGGGGTAGCCAAAGTCTCCCCTGCGTTCGACAAGAAAAGAGCTGAGACGTCCCCCGGTCATGAAGAGGCGACCTCCACCCGAGAGATAGCTGCTCAGTATCGAGCGACTCTCCTGAACTTCCCAGAGCGGCTGGGTGCTGACGGTGGCCGAAACCTGGGAATGCCAAATGACGGTGGAGTACCGGGCCAGGGACTCCAGTGTGACTTCGGCCAAACCGACCGGCGTACTTCGCTCTGGATTCCCATAGATAGACAGGTGATCGACGCCTCCCTCGTCGAACCACTTTCATAGGAGAGTCGTAGCAAGGAACTCGTCGTGCTCTGCATCGGTCGGGGGTACGCGGCTGAACTTGGAATCGTCGATGACGAGAACAGGACGTTCGAAGGTGAACGGAACGACCGTGATCTCGACAAGCTCGATCACTTCCCTGTCCGGCCGATCCCGATCATCGCGGGCTTTGATCCAGAGCTGATGCCGACCAGCCTCGCTCGCGTCAAAGACCACCGGAAAATCGACGCCGGTTCTATCGCTCCACCCGATCCATCCGCCTATTCCTCGCGGATCTTCCAGCGTTTCATCCTCGGGATCGGGTATGTCGATAGCGTAGTTGACGGGTCCCGGTCCTCTGCCGTACTGGCTGGCGTCTACGATCCACTCGAAGTTAAGTGCCGTTTCACTCGGGACGGATACTTCCCAGGTTGGGGGACGACCCACGAAGGCGAACTGCCCGACGTTCCGCTCCGAAACCATGAGGACCGGAACTCCGTCGCCGATCCGTACGATGAAACGGAAGAGATTGCGGCCCTCTTCCAGGTCCGGCTCGGTCGCACCGGCTTCGTCGATCGCGCGCACCGCGAAGGCCAGCTGATCCCCCTCTTCCACCCCAGGCAGACCAACGCTTCGGATACCACCGGACACTTTCTTCCAAGCACGAGTATCAGCTTCCCCTTCCATTTCGAGATAGAGGTTGGATCCCACGCGAATGGAGTCGGCAATCTCCTCGGGCGGATCCAGCACGATGTTGTCGATCCGAACGAGTCGGTACTCCCATTCTGTAGGAGCCCGGCTCTCGTTGGTTGCATCAAGGTCGGTGCCGGCCCATTCGATGACTTCGTTTTCGAAGAGCCGTTGAAATCTGTCTGATGTCACAGACGGTGTGGTGATTCGACTGCTCGGAGCGACGGTTCGAGCGTTGAAACGCTGACTCCGGGTCGTCGAGACAGCACCGTCATCGTCGAAGGCGCGAACATGGAAAGAGTGCCAGTCCGTGGCCGTTCCCGGCTGGTCTCGATCCGGCATGGTCGCCGAAAAGACCAACCCCACCTGCGATTCGGTAGTGTACTGCCACGCGTCGGTCCTGGAGGTGTCGTCCGTCGCGTATTCGTACCCGGCGACGGTCCCATCGGTGTCCGTTCCGTTCCATCGAAACTGCACTCTGTAGTCGACGCCGATCGGCTCCTTCGTCGCCGCGCCTCCGGTGATCTCGACTGTCGGAGGAGAATTCGAGTCTTCAGGATCGCTACGTTTGTCCTCCGGAGTGAAAAGGCAATGGATCTGAAGGAGCGACAGCAGAAAAGCAACGACAAGGAGGACAGGACCACTCGGTGTTCCGAGCGACAACGCCTTCTGACGAGATGGAGTCATGGCACGACCTCTCACGGGATGGGTCTAATGTGAAAGAGAGGTATTGTCGCGACTTTATCACAGGATCGCTGACGGCTGGTGGGTTGCCGGCGGGGCTTCGCCGACGTCAGCCGAGCAAGTTCCTGCTACAGTCGGACCATGAGCCTTACCCGAATCGCAGCCATTCAGGGCGAATCCGTCCGGTCTCCACTTGCAGGCGAACGTGTCCTCACCCGCGGCGTCGTCACCGGGGGTACCCGCAAGGGGTTCTTCATCCAGGACCCCGACGGCGATCCTCGAGACGACAGTTCCCACGGGCTGTTCGTATTCAGACCACGTCACGGCACCACGATCGGTTCCGTGGTCGAAGTCGAAGGCATCGTTCACGACTTCGTCCTGGACGAGACGGATCGCCCCACTACACAGCTTGTGCTCAAGGAGATGCGTGTCGTCACGGAGGACGGCCCCGGAATCGAGCCGACCTGGCTGAACGCGGACCTTCTGTCCGGCTCCGACCTCGCACGAACACTGAACAGCTTCGAAGGCATGCTCGTCGGAATCCAACCCGGTGCGACCTTCATCGCTCCCAGCAACCCCTTCGGGGACTATGTCGTCCTGCCGAAGGGACTCGAGGCACCCAGAACGGTGCATCAGGGAGTCCGCATTCGACCGGACAGCCCTCATCTTTGGTATCCGAGCTTTCGCGTGCTTGACTACAAGAGTGCTCCGCAGGTCAACGTCGGGGCGGAGCTGCTGACCGCCGTCGTCGGTCCACTCAACTTTCGCTCCTCAGCCTTTCAGGTTGCCGCTCGCAAAACCTTCCGTGCCCAGCCCTTCCGCGTCGTACGTGAGACGACCCGACTTGCGACCGGAGGCACGGCGATCACCGTTCTGACACTCAACGGATTCAATCTCGATGCGAAGGTCGAGGACCCCACAAAGGTCAATGATCCTGGCAGGGACATCGACGATGACTATGGAGATCGTCGCTTCGACATGCTCGGACGAGCCATGGTTGAGCAGGCAGGTGGACCGGACATCGTCGCCCTGCAGGAGATCCAGGACAACGACGGCGCGGAGATGACCGATGTCGTCGACGCGAGCCGTAACTACAAGCTTCTCATCGATGCGGCGAAGGCGGCCGGCGGCCCGACGTACTCCTGGGCAGACGTTCCTCCCGGCCGCGACGAAGACGGCGGCCAGCCCGGAGGCAACATCCGCAACGGGTTTCTCTTCAATCCGAGTCGAGTGGAGCTGTTGCCCGACACGTTGACCCGGATCGCTCCAAACGATCCGAGCTTCGACGGCTCACGCAAACCGCTCCGCGCGCACTTTCGTTTGAGGGAGACCGGGGCCGAGCTCGCGGTCATTAACGTTCATCTCGCCTCGAAACGGAATCAGCACGGTGCGTTCGCTCCGGAGCGGCCGGGCTTTGATCCCCGGCTGGAGCTACGAATGCGTCAAGCCGACCTCGTAAGGGGAGTTCTCATCGAGCTGAATGCAAAGGGAACCGACTACTACGTGACGGGCGACTTCAACGACTACGAGTTCAGCCCCACCCTGGAACGACTGTTGGGAGACGAGAGCATCAATCTCGTCGATCGCATTCCCGCGAATCAACGCTATGACTACAACCACCGCGGAGTCTCCCAGGTACTGATGCACGGCATCGTTTCCAAGAGACAGGCCGCAGAACGCGAGATCGGGTACGAGATCCTCCACGGCAACGAGTTGATTGGGACACAGCCGGGGCAACTGGGCGAGAAGCCCACGGACCACGCCTATGTCATTGCCAGGCTGGAAACACAGTGACGCGACCCGATCCGCGCGCCCCAGCTACAGGAAGCTACTCCGTCTCGTTTCCCGCACCACGGCGATGGCCAGCATGGAAAGAGCAAGAACAAGCTGCCCCCCCAGGATGATGGCGAGCTCCGGTCCTCCGGCCACAGCTCTCTCGAAAAGCCCCCGCATCAGCGGGACTCGCGGCAAAATCATCGAGATGAAGTTTCCACCCACGACCATGAGGACAACGATGAGTCCCACGGTCCAACCCGTCGACCGGCTGCAAACGGCAATGGAAAGCACGGTACAGAAGACTACAAACACAATGCCCAGAACGATGGCAACGAGCTCTCCCGGCAGTTGTTGCGCCAGCGCCGGCGACCGACGCAGGACAATCCCCGCCCCAACCGCCACGGCCGTCCAGGGAATGAGGTAGATCAGCAGGTTCGAAAGCAGTTTGGCCACCGTGTAGTCCGTCGGCGCGACCGGCAAAGACAGGACAAAGGGCAGCGTTTGCTCCGTGACCTCTCCGAGTACGGAACTGAGCGGCAGGTAGAAGAGCAGCGCAATGAAGACATTGAGGATGAGCGTGATTCCGACCATCGCCATCTGTCCCGGCATCGCGGCCAAGATCAAGCCGAGTACCGAACCGATGGAGATCCAGAAGATTGCTTTCCGACTGAGATGGAAGTCTTTGGCAATCAGACGAAGCACCTGATCGCGACTCACGATGTTCGACGCTGCAGCCATCGTGCCTGTCGATGTTTCATTCATGTCACGCTCCCTGCCGGTTCATCTCGACCCGGCTGAGAAAGATCTCTTCCAACGACATCCGATCGACTTCCAGGACCTCGTGCCCGCAGTCTGCAAGCTCGCCGGCGTAATCGGGGTGAAAGCTGCCCGTGGTCAACCGCACGAGGCCTCCGTCCTCTTCGATCAGTGTCACACGGTCATTCTCGAAAACGGGCTGGCGCGATCCCACCCGCACTCGGATTCGCCGCCATCGGTCGAGCAGGGACTCCTTCTCATCCGACTCGAGGAGCTGCCCGCTGTCGATGAATGCGATGTAGTCCGAAATGCGTTCGACGTCGCCGGTGTTGTGCGAGGAGAAGACGACGGAACGACTCTCGTCACGAAGGACCTGCAAGAGTTCGTCGAGTACCTCTCGTCGGACGATGGGATCGAGTCCGGTGGTCGGCTCGTCCAGGACGAGAAGCCGAGGTCGCCGGGCCAGAGCCAGGAGCAGGGTCGCCTTGACCCGTTGGCCATGCGACAGGCCTTTGATCTTCTGATCGAGAACAAGTCCGAAACGTTCGACCAGCTTCCTCGCGTAGCTCTCGTCCCATCGGGGAATGACGGTCCGTATCCAGTCGATGTGCCAACGTAGCGTCTCTCCGCCGTAGAGCCGCATGTCCTCGGAAACGAAACCGATCTCGCCTTTGACCTCACGCCCGAACTCGGGAAGCCTTCGGCCCAAAACCTCGACTTCTCCGGCGTCGGGCCGGATGAGTCCCATCAGGATCCTGAGTAGGGTCGACTTTCCTGCGCCGTTCGGACCTATCAAACCGAGGATGGTTCCGGACTCGAGTTCCAAGTCAAGTGGGGCCAGGCGGAAGTGACGGTAGGCCTTTTCTACACCGCGCAGACGGAAGGTGGGGTCGACGACCGAGCCCAAGTTTTCGCGGGTTTCGTGCCCGGGCTTCCTGTGCCCGGGCTTCCTGTGTCCGGGGTTCCCGTGTCCGGGGCTCTCGTCGCTTTGGATTCCCGGCCCGACCAGTTGCAATGCTTCGTCACGCATGGGAACGCCTCTTCGATCCGCGGTCGCTCTTCGGCTGCAACGAATCTTCCAGGGCCTCACGAATCCTCCGATCCGTCCACCCGAGCGTTCGCGCCGACTCGACCGCTTCATCCAGTTGCTGCCCGACTTCCTCCTCTCGGAGTCGAAGATCGAGCCCGACCGCGTGATCGGCGATGAAACTGCCCCGACCTTTCCGGCTGACCACGACGCCCTCGCGTTCGAGTTCGTAGTACGCCCGCCTCACGGTGATGACACTGACGCCGCTGTCGGCCGCGAAACCGCGGATCGACGGAATCTCGTCACCGGGCCGCCAGTCGCCGGCGCCGACCTTCAACTTCACGTAGTCGACGATCTGCTGGTACATCGGCCGGTCACTAGCTTGGGATGGCCGAAAGCTGCTGGAAGAACTAGTGTGCATGTCCATATACACACTATACACACTTCAGCGAAACGGGCAAGCATGGATGTTCGACGAAACTCAACAGTCGCCAGCCGCAGGTGAGCAAAGCTCGACCGTTTCGGAACGGGCGATCCCCTACGCCGCAGACTGGCGAAGGTAGGCGTCCAGCCCGGGCGGCTGGCAATCTCTGCTCAGGTACTGCTCGACCGACTGTGGCTCGAACTCACGGAACAGCTCTCCCCTCTGATGCAGAGAAATGAGCAGTTCCACCACCTCCGGATCAAAGCGACCGCCGGAGTCCAAACGCAGCTCGTCGTAGGCTTCTTCTGCGGAAAGCCCGGCGCGGTAGGGGCGGTCCGAGGTCATGGCATCGAAGGCGGAAACCACGGCCAGGACGCGGCTGCCCATCGGGATGTCCTGCTGGGCAATTCCTTCCGGGTTCCCGGTGCCGTCCCAACGCTCGTTGAGCGACTTGATGACGGCGGATGCCCCCTGCAGAAAGGAGATCTCCGCCAGCACGCTCGAGCTGATCTGAGTATGAGTCGCCATTCGGGCTCGCTCGTGGTCGTCCATCGGACCGGGCTTCTGGAGAATCCCGTAGAGGACCGCTTTCTTCCCGATGTCCTGCAGAAGACCCGCGTACTCCAGATCGCGGAGCGCATCACTCTCGAAACCGAGTTCCGTTCCCATACACAGGGCGTACTTGGAACACCGGTAGCTTCGTCCGTGGGTGAAAGGGCTACCCGCATCCATGGCGCTGGCCATCATCTGGACGAAACTGAGCATGGTGTCGCGAGCGATCTCAGGCATAGGAAGCCCTCCTCGAAGGGATTTTCGGCAGGCCCCGCCACGTCGTTGACGCCTATTCCGCCTAAACTTATCCAACCTGTCCGTCGAATCCTGAGTAGGGCCGCAAGCCAACTTGTTTGTAGGGGGCGACTGAAAGACATGCTTCGACTCAGGCTTCGGCACCCGGAAAAACCGGATCAGGAACTGACCTTCTACGGCGACGCCGTCACAATCGGTCGTTCCGGGGAGAACCAACTCCAACTCGACGATCCGGCCGTCTCTTCCTTTCACGGAAGGGTGGATGCTCGGGGACGCTACTTTGTGTACGTCGACCTCGGCAGCACCAACGGCACCATCGTTCACCGCGATGGTAAAGCTTTGGCCATCACCGGCCGCCAGGTCCGCGGACAGGTTGTCGGAGAAGACGACCGCATCAAGATCGGACCGTTTACCCTGGTCATCGAGTCCAACGATTCGCGACTGGGAGACCACTCCCAGCAGGTCCTGCACACTCAGTCGCTTCGCGCCTCCACTCTCATCGACAGCACTCGGATGGGAGTCGTCGACCCGCGGATCAACGAACAGGTCCTGACCATGCTGACCGACGCGCACGCCACCATTGGCGACCCGCGCCGGCTCTTCGACTGTCTCAAACGCCACATGTTTCGGCTGCTTCCGAAAGGGACACATCTCTCGATCGTCCTCAGTGACCCGTTGACCGGCGCACTGAGCGTTGTACTTCACGAGGCCAAGGACGGAACGTCCAAGGCAGCCGAGGTGCGAGTCAGTCGGACCATGGTCAGCCACGTCATGCGGGAAGAGGTCGGTGTCCTTCTCATTGATGCGCCCCAGGAGTTGCAACAGGCGCAGAGTGTTGTCATGAGTGGAATCGTGACCGCGATCTGCGCGCCTCTTCGCAACACCGACGGCACGTTCGGCGCCATTCAGCTGGATGTCCGAGAGCGATCCGGGGCGCCTTTCGATCCGGAAGACCTTGGACTGCTTGCGAACCTCGCCGACCTTCTTGCACTCATCCTCGACAATCATCGCCAACGCGCTGCCAGCCGTTCCGGGGTTCTCTCGGCGGTGGAGTGCATGCTTCGGGAGCGAACGCAAACCCATCCGGATTGCGTGTCCCAGGCCCGAAGAGTCCGCACTCTTTGCATCTCCTTGGCCCGTGCCCTTCGACTCTCCGAATCGGACATCGATGTCCTGAGTGTCGCGGCCGCTCTCGCAGCCTGGCCGCGCATGGAGTTGCCCAATCTCGTCTTTCCCGACTCCTTGTCCGAGGCGAGCTTCGTCGCCTCCTGTAGGGAAGAGCGCCTCGACGGATCCGGACCCAACGGACTGAACGAGGATCAACTTCCGATGACCTCGCGCATCCTGTCCCTCGCAGCGGAGATCGTGAAGCGGTGCGACGCGACGAGCGGCTCCGATGACATGGGGACGGTGCTCGATTCGTTTCAGGCGAGCCAAACCCACCTTTGGGACGAGACCTGCGTGCGCAAGTTCCAGGAACTGGTCCGCGAACTCGACATCAAGCTCGACGACACTCGCCGTTCCGCCGCCTGAAGCAGCCTCGGCTCGACATTCCCGAAGAATCGAGGCTAGGCCGCGCTTCGCGCTCCCGCCGTGGAGAACTTCGACTTGTCCAGGGCGTAGTCTCGCGCCGTCTCGGGCGTGATCCTGCCGTCCCTGACCAGTTCGGCCAACTGCGCATCCATGGGTAGCATCCCAAGCTTCCGTCCGCTCTGAATGACCGACGTCAACTGGTGCGTCTTCCCGCCGCGAATGAGAGCCGAAGCCGCAGAGGTGTTGACAAGAATCTCCCGGACGGCCACTCGGCCGTCGCTGTTCGTATTGGGAACGAGTTGCTGAGAGATGACCATGCGCAGATTCTCGGAGAGCATCGTCCGAACGAGTTCCTGCCGGTCGGTCGGAAAGACATTGATGATCCGGTCGACGGTACGAACCGCTCCATTCGTGTGGAGCGTTCCCAGAACCTGGACTCCAGTCTCCGCAGCCGTCAAAGCGAGGCTCATCGTTTCCAGGTCTCTCATCTCGCCGACCAGAATGACGTCCGGATCCTCATGCAACGCGTTGCGTAGCGCTTCTGCAAAACTCGGGGAATGCTGACCGATCTCACGCTGTGTGATGACGCATTTCTTGAAGGAGTGCCGAAACTCGATCGGGTCTTCAATCGTCAGGATGTGTCCGTTGCGGCTCGCATTGATCGAGTCGACGACGGCGGCCAAGGTGGTCGACTTCCCGGAACCGGTTGGCCCCGTCACCACCGTCAACCCGCTGGGCTGACGGACCAGCGAAGCCACCGAGTCGGGAATTCCCAGTTCGTCCATCGACTTGACGTCACCCGAGATCGAGCGGAACGCGGCGGCCGGTCCCCGGTTCTGTTGGTAGACATTGACCCGGAATCTTCCGAGTTCACCACTCTCATAGGCAAAGTCGGTGGCGTGAGACTTCTTGAACTCCTGCTTGTTTCGCTCAGGCAGGATCTCATCGAGCATGCGGCCGAGTTCCTCGGCATCGAGAGTCCGAAAGTGCACCCTCTGAATCTCACCATGGATGCGAACCCGCGGCGGATAGGTGGCCACGAGATGAAGGTCCGAGCCGCCTTGCTTGACCAAGAGCTCGAGGAAGGCGTCGATGCGTGTGCTCATCCGATTCAGCTCCGTGTCCTAGCCTGGTCCGTTCGTGAACGTCGTCACCGCAACGGACCTGCGTGAGTCGCCCAGGCTAGAGTTCGAGTAGGGGGCCGAGGTCATCCACTTCGCGCAGGAAGGGACGGAACTCCGCCTTGTTCTTGGCAAGAAGGAACGCGTGATCGGGATCGGCTTCTTCGGCCCGAACCAGCGCCAACAGCGCAGAGTCCATGTCCTGCATTCCAAACCGCTTTCCGGTCGTCATCGCTTGCGTCAACTGATGGGTTCGGCCTTCACGAATGTTCTGCGCGACGGCCGGATTGACGACCAGAATCTCCATGGCAGCCCGCCGGCCCCTTCCGTCCGCAGCCCGAACCAGTTCCTGATAGAGAACACAGCGCAGGTTCTCGGAAAGCGTCACCCGAACCTGTTGGTGACTCTTGGGCGGAAAGGCGTCCAGAATCCGGTCCACAGCCTGTGCCGCCCCGCGAGTGTGCAGCGTTCCAAGCACGAGGTGGCCGGTTTCGGACGCTTCCAGCGCCAGACGAATCGTGGTCTCTTCGTTGAGTTCGGCGACGACGATGACATCGGGATCCTGTCGCAGGGCCGATCGCAATCCCTCGGCATAGCTGCCGCACTGAACTCCCACCTCGCGCTGAATGACCAGAGCTTCCTTGCTCTCATGCAGGAACTCGACCGGGCTCTCCAGCGAAAGTACAGTGGCCTTTCGTTGTTCGTTGATCTGGTTGACGATGGCGGCCAGGGTCGAGGACTTTCCGGTCCCGGCGGCGCCGGTGATGAGAACGAGACCGTTGTCGAGTCCCGCGATCGAGGACACGAAGTCCGGAAGACCGAGCTTGGGAAGCGGCACGACTTCGTCAGGAATGACACGACAGACGGCACAGGGACCGGTCTCCTGGGAGCAGACGTTGATGCGAAAGCGCCCCAACCCTTCCACGGAATAGGAAACGTCCACTGCGCCTTTCTGTTTGAAGTCCTTCTTGTGCGTTTCGCCCATGACCTCGGAAAGCATGGACATCATCTCCGTTCGCTCGATGGATCGAAACTGCACGGGCGTAAGCTCACCGTCAATTCGAACGAGCGGCGGCAACCCCACCGTGAAGTGGATGTCCGAGCAGCCTTGCTGGCGGCCCAGCTCGAGAAACGCGTCGATTCTGGCCATGGATCAGGCTGCCTCGGATTCGAAGTGCGCGATGATGTCGTCGATGGTCTGTGGCCGATCCGCAGGATCCTTGGCCAACGACCGCGTGATGATGTCTTCGAGCATGGGAGGGATGTCCGGTACCAGTTCGCGGATGTCGGGCACCGGATCGGAAACGTGCATCATGAGGACATTGACCGGGTTTTCGCTTTCGAACGGAGGGTGTCCGACCAACGCTTCGAAAAGCATGGCTCCGACGGCGTAAATGTCGGTACGAGCATCGATGTCCGTTCCGCGAATCTGCTCCGGCGCCATGTACTGCGGCGTGCCGACGAGGATGCCACTCTTGGTCACGCGACTGTGCTTGCTGTCACTGGCCGCGGCCAAACCGAAGTCCACGATCTTCACCCGGTCGTTGTCGTCGATGAGAATGTTCGGCGGCTTGATGTCACGGTGAACGATCCCCGCATCGTGTGCGGCTTTGAGCCCGTGACAGATCTGGGTCGTCAACGGAACGACCCTGGATGCGTCCATGCGGCCAGACTCGTGAAGCACCGTTCCCCAGTCACGGCTCGGAAAGTACTCCATCGAAATGGCGTGGCCGGGATTCAGCTCCATGAAGTCGTAGAGACGGATGACGTTGGGATGAACGATCCGTCGGTTGTACTTCAACTCGTGGACGAACCGTTTGATCATCGAGTCGTCCATCGAAATCTGTGGGCTGAGAATCTTGAGGATGACCTGTTCGCCGATCGAGTCGTCCTCGACCAGATAGACGTAACCGAATCCGCCCTCCCCGATCTTGCGCACGACCCGGTATCGATCCATGAGACGCGAACCCGTCTGTAGATCGCAGTACTCCAGAAGAGAGCGCGGCTGCACGCCTGAAGTCGGTGGTCTCATTTGACCGCTGGCCGGACCGATGATGGTGGCGTCTCCGCCCGCGCCGAAGTTGGCGCCGCTATCGTGACCGCTGATCGGACCTGCACCGGAGCCATCCGCCCCGCCGGGGAAATCGGGAGTCGGGATAAACCCGCTCCTGCCATCGGTCGGCATCTGTGTCGGTGGAACGATCTGCGTCTTGTTGGACGGGTCGATCGAGCCTGAATCAGCCGGAGAGCCTCCCTGCTTCGCGACGGGAACCTGCGGCCCGGCGACGAAGTCGGGTCGTTGCTTGAGCATCGTCTGGTCCGGAGCGGCGAAGGCAACCGAACCGTCGCGCTCTCCGGACATTGACGGATCGTCGAGAAGGGATCCTGCTTTGCGCTGTCCCCACTCGGTCTGATTTCCATCGTCGCTGAGCAGCCGCGCCGCCTCCTTGCGGACTTCGGCTTCCGACGCTTCCTGCGCGATCTCCTTCAGCGTGGTCTTCGCGATCTCACTGATCTTCGCATCGCCGGACTGCAAGCACTGGGAGACCGCCAACAAAGCTGTCCGATCACCGATCTTGCCGAGCGCCGGCAGAACCAGGTTGGCCACGTCCGCATTGGCCCGAAGTTGCATCATGAGGGGTTCTACAGCCCGCGCGTCCTGAGTCTTTCCGAGCGCGTCAATGGCCCGCTCGCGAACCCACCAATCCGTGTCGGACAATGCATCGATGAGTGCCGGAACCGACTTGTCACTTGGAATGGAGTTGAAGATTTCGATCGCGTATCGACGAACGAAGACGTCGTCACTCTTGACCAATTTCAGGATCGCGTCGACGACACGGTCGCCACCCAGTGCGCCCAGGGCATCGGCGGCACGCACGCGGACCCACCAGTCTTCGTCCTGCAGCGCCTGAACCAAATCCTGAATCGCCTCGGGAGTGGCAACCTGGTTCAGGACTTCGACCGCTCCGCGGCGGGCATACTCGGACTCGTCCTTGAGCACATCGATGAGGTGGGCCACCGCTCCGGGATCGTTGATCGCGACCAGCGCCTCGATGGCCGCCGAGGACACTTTGAGATCCGAGTCCCGCAACGTATGACACAGCTGCACAAGGGGACGATTGGATCCGATCGCACCCAGCGCCTTGACCGCCTCCCGACGAACGGCTGGCTCGGGAAACTCCAGGCACGGCAGGATCGGATCGACCGCACTCTCCTCACCCTGGTCTGCCAGAAAGCGAAGAGCACGAACCCGAACCCAAGTGTCTTTCGAACGGAGCAACGGCGATACGATCGGAATAGACCGGCTGTCCTTCTTCTCGTCCAGGATGTCCAGAATCAGGCGAATGAGATCCCGCGGTGGCGTGTCCCCGAGAAGGGCCTTGAGTTCCTGCAGCCCCAGACTTGCGGCGCGGGCGCGGAGTACACGCTCGATGTTGGCCCGTCGGGGGCCGGCCGACTCCAGGGCCGGGAAGAGCGCCTTCGGATCGTAGGTCGTGGCCTCGGCCAGAATGTCTTCGATCCAGGTGAGTGTCGCCCCCTTGGCCGAGCCAATCGCATCGACGAACTCGCTCAGCGTTTCGTCGCTCAACCAGGCCATCAGGAGTTCGCGGAGAATGGGGTGCGTCGTTCCCGCAACGACGATCTCCAGGACCGACGGCAGGAGGCTCGGCCCGGACTCCAGGAGCCGGTCCGCCGCTTCTCTGAGATCCGGTTCGCTCGCCGACTTTGCGTTCCGAAGCACCTTCAGGTGCTTACGCGCAGCGAGCCTTTGGACCAAGCCCATGAATTCATGATCCCCTGTCGAATTCCTGTAAACGGAGTCTGTTCATTATCGGCCGTTTCGATCAGGTGCTTGAAGCTGACGGAAGCATTTCGCCAAGCACGTCAAGGAGTTGGGAGTGGAGGGCCAAAAAATGGACACGGCCCACCGGTAGGCAGGCCGTGTCGTTCTTCAATACGGGATGTGCGGAGTGAGTCGGTACGAAGATTCAGCTTTAGATCATATCGGACCGAAGAGTCCGGATCTGTCAGACTCTCAGAACCCACGTCAGGATGGCGCCGAACGCCAGTCCCAATCCAAGGCCAATGGCCATGATCCACTGCGTCGTCTTGTACCAGGGGCGGTCGTCGGTCTGAGAGTTGAACTGGGCAACGACCTGCGGTGCAGGGGCCGGCTCCGGAATGGGCTTGGTCACCGTATTGCCGACGACGACCGGCTCCGGCTCGGGCTCCGGAACGTGACGCGGCTCGGTCTCTTTCGCTTTCTGTTCCGCTTCCTTGGTCTTGGCCATCACGCGCTCGATCTGATCGGTTTCGAGAACCATCGTGCCCTCGAAAGCGGCGCCTTGCGGGCGGGAGTCGTCCTCGGTCCCGCGGCGATCCTGAGAGAGACTCATCTCCAGGAGAAACTTGCCGATCCGAATCTCGTCCCCGTCGGAGACTGCCATCCGGCGGGTCACTTCCGCGTCGTTGAGGTAGGTGCCATTCGCGCTCTCGAGATCCTCGAGATAGGTGAAATGGCCTTCCCGCTCGATGACGGCGTGCCGGCGTGAGATTCCCGGGTTGTCCAAAAAGATCTTGGATGCGGGATCCCGACCGATCGTGATTCGCGGCTCCGAGAACCGTAACTCTTTGACAGGGCGTCCCTTGAGCGACACTCGGATCTCAATGATGTCTTCAGACATACGATGCTCCCTCCACGTTTCCCTTGTGCAGATCGTCCGGTCGCAGCCATTTCTTTGCCTTCTAGCCTCGAATCGTCAATCTTTCTCGAGCTGAACGCGTTAGGGCGCGCGAAGCCGACTGGACGGAGCCGGTCCGACGTGGAATCCTCCCGCCATGCGTCGGGAAGTCGAGACAGTCCGGGAGCTGGAAACACACCTGGCTCAGGGAGGCAGCCTCTCCGAGGTCATCCTGAAGGGGGTCGACCTGGTCGGGCACTCCGGGATCCTTTCGGGTCGCTCGGGTCGTGAGGCCATCCTGCTCGGCTGTCACATGGACCCCGAGCTTCACTTTCGGCTCTTTCACGAGGGAGCCCTTCTTTTCCCCCGGATCGAAGGACTGCCCTTCGAGCCCTACCGAACCCGCCTCTACTCCCCTTTGGAGTTACTCGGTGGATCGGACTCCGGGGAAACGCCCTACGCAGAAACCGTCGATGGGCGGATCTACGCCCACTACCTCGCCCACGGGGGCGCCGACTGCGATGACCTGCTGCAGTCCCTGGCACAGCGCATTCACGATTACTCCATGACCGACGCCTACCGCGAACTCATCGAGGGGGAGCGGGTCGTCGCCATCATGGGCGGGCACAGCATTCCGCGAACCGACCCGGCCTACGAGAACGTTGCCCGAGTCTCCCGCGAGCTTTCCCGGCGGGGATGTCTCATGGCGAGCGGGGGCGGTCCCGGAGCCATGGAGGCGACCCACCTCGGGGCGCTTCTGGCCCAGGCTCCGGACTCCGCGCTCTCGGAGTCGTTGCGGATTCTCTCGGTCGCTCCCGGCTACGAGGCAACCGACGAGTGGCTGAACAGCGCATGGGAAGTCGTGCGGCACGTCGCGGTCGCTTCGGTTGAGAACCTGCCCACGTCTCGGACGACATTGCCGACCACGGAAGATGACGACGAGCGCCATCCGCTCAGTGCATCCCCGAAGCGAAGTCACAACTTCGAAAGTCTCGGCATCCCGACCTGGCTCTACGGACACGAACCACCGACGGTTTTCGCGACGCACATCGCGAAGTTCTTTGCCAACAGCGTGCGCGAAGACGGACTCCTGACCGTTGCACAACAGGGGATCGTCTTCACACCCGGCAGTGCTGGAACGATTCAGGAGATCTTCCAGGACGCAACGCAGAACCACTATGAAACCCATGGATTCGCGAGCCCGATGGTTTTTCTCGGGCGCGAATTCTGGACTCGAACCAAACCCGTCTACCCGCTCCTCCGCGAACTCTCCAAAGGACGTCCCTACCACGACCTCGTCCGAATCACCGACGACGTGGACGAAGTCGTGGAATGGATCACGGCATTCACGCCCCCTGGAGCGACGACGAAGTGAACAAGAAAGACCCCGCATGAAAACCCTGTCCATCCTGGCTTTCACCCTCAGTCTCCAATTGCTGCTGGCGGTCACTTCGTCGGCCGGGCCGTGGCAAAACGAAGATCGCTTCCGGCCCCGACGTCCGGTCGCGACCTACTCCATCGTCGCGCGTTGTCCGGAAACGGGACAGATGGGCGTGGCCGTGCAGTCCCACTGGTTCTCCGTCGGGCCCATCGTTCCCTGGGCCGAAGCCGGGGTCGGCGCGATCGCGACCCAGTCTTTCGTCGATCCGGGATACGGTCCGTTGGGGCTGGAACTGATGCGCGGCGGTCGCACGGCCAGTCAGGCGCTGGAGGCGTTGATTTCCACCGACACCAACCGAGCCGTTCGCCAGGTCGCGATGGTCGATGCCCAGGGCGACGTCGGAGTTCACACCGGCAAGAGCTGCATCAAGGCAGCGGGGCACGTGCAGAGGAACCAGTACTCGGTCCAGGCCAACCTCATGGAAAACTCGACGGTGTGGGAGGCGATGGCCGAGGCGTTCGAGAAAGCGGACGGAGACCTGGCCGAGCGAATGCTCGCGGCCCTCGACGCCGCGGAACGGGAAGGCGGCGACATCCGCGGCAAGCAGTCCGCGGCCATTCTCATCGTTTCGCCCGTCAACACCGGCCGCCCGTGGGCCGATCGCCTCTTCGATCTTCGGGTCGAAGATCATACGGAGCCCGTGCAGGAACTCCGGCGTCTCGTCCAACTCCAGCGCGCCTATCTGAAAATGAACGAGGGAGACGAGTGGGTGACCAAAGGAGACCTCGACGCCGCGCTCGACGCCTACCAGGAAGCGTGTGAAATGGTCCCGGACGAGGCGACCAATGGCGAGGCGGCCTTCTGGGTCGGGGTGACCCTGGCCGACAACGGCAAGATCGGCGACGCCATCCCCTACCTGCAGCGAGCCTACCACCAGGACGTTCGATGGGCCGCGCTGGTGCGCCGACTTCCCGCATCGGGCCTGCTGCCAACCAACGACGACCTCGTAAAGAAGCTGGTGGCGGAAATGAGCCAATAGCCCTTGTGTGAGGCTGTTCCAACCATTTGCGAACATCCTCACGGAATGGCCACATATACCTCACAGTCGACTCATTTGACTCCATGCCCTCACTTTGGGCAGCCTAGACAATGTCTGAGAAGCAACCGCCTTTGGTCGATATGAGGTTTACCGTCTTGGAATCAGTCACGAGCATGCAGTCTCCTATGCCCTCGGAAAGAGTGATGGAAAAGCCGATTGTTCTGGTCGTCGATGACGAGGAAGACCTGGTCGAACTCGTCCGCTACAACTTGGAGCAGACGGGCTACGAAGTGCGTACGGCGTTCTCCGGACTCGAGGCGGTGCAGGCCGTCGCCGAGAACCCGCCCAATCTGATCGTCCTCGATCTGATGATGCCGGGCGTGGACGGCCTTCAGGTCTGCAAGCAGATCCGGGCCTCGGAGAAGACCTCGCAGATTCCCATCCTGATGCTGACGGCCAAAGGCGAGGATCAGGACGTCGTTCACGGTCTGGAATCCGGCGCGGACGACTACGTAACCAAGCCGTTCAGTGTGAACGTTCTTCTCGCCCGCGTTTCCGCGTTGTTACGACGGGCCGAACGGTCGATGCCCGAGCAGGACGAGGCACTCAAGATCGATCGGATTACGCTGTTCCCCCGGAAGCACGAAGTGCGCATCGACAACAAACCGGTGCAGATGACGGCGGCCGAGTTCAAGGCGCTCCATTTCCTCGCTCGTCGTCGGGGCTGGGTCTTCACGCGTCAGCAGATCGTCGAAGCGGTTCACGGCTCCGACTACGTCGTCACGGACCGTTCCGTCGACGTCCTCATGGTCGGGTTGCGCAAACGACTCGGGAAGTGCTCTTCCTATGTCGAAACGGTGCGCGGCGTCGGTTACCGGATGAAGGGCTGATCGACGGCAACACGTAGAAGCCTGGGCGCCCAACCGATCGGGGTGGAACTCGGTCTACGAGTTGTGCGAATCCCCGTACCGGCTTACCACCGTTCGATCTGTCTTCGGTGACGAAGAATGTGGGCGAGTCCGCGTTCCAGAATCGTCTCCGGATCGAAGGTCGGTCCCCACGGAACCTGAAAGCTGAGTGCAAAGATTTCCGCCGGGGTGGCATCCCATAGTCCGGCCAGGCTCTCTTCCGTATGAGCGAAAGCCATTCTGAACTCCTGTCGCAACTCCGTCGGATCAACAAGCGCACTCGCACTCAGCGGCGCGGCCGTCGTCGTCGGTTCTCCCCTGACGTCCCGAATGTAGTTGGAGTAGGCAAAGGCCCAGTTGACGACGTGGATGCAGATCGAACGAATCGACGTGATCTGTGGATTCGGCGTGGTCCGTTCTTCGTTGTATCGCCCCGGATCAATCGCTTCGGCGACGCGGCAGAACTCGTCCGCGGCACGTGCCGTCTCGTCGAGGATGGCGCCAAAGGCGCCGGATCGCCCGGGAGAGGTTAGAAAGTCATTCACGTTTGCTTCATCCGTTCGTCATCGCCCCGGCAGGCAGAAACGATATTACACCTCGATTCGGGCTCGGATGGGTAGGACGCAACCATGACAAATCCGGACGCCGAAGCCCGGAGTGCCTCACGAAAAGCCGAAGTCGGTTTCATCCGCGAAAGAATGACGAATCGAGGTAGACTCGCCCGATGCACAGGCTCCCCGTACGGTGGCTGCTCTTCCCCAGCTACGTCGCGATCTCGATCGTTACGCTGGCGCTAACCAGCATCTTCCTGCTCAATATTCTTCGACAGTTCCTGGTGCAGGAGTTCGAGGGTCGAATCGCTCTCAAGGCTCGGCTCATTCAGACGACTCTGGCTGCCCAGGGAAACCTCGCGGAGAGCTCGGCCCAGCTCGATTCCCTGGTCACGGAGTTGGCGACGCGCGGAGAGGTTCGCATCACGATCGTGAAGTCCGACGGGCGTGTACTCGCCGACTCGCACTTTGCAGCGGCGACTCTCGACGACTTCGGCAGTCGCCCCGAGGTCAAACGGGCTCTCATCGGCATCCCCGGAGCGGAAACACGCTTCAGTCACTCGCGACAGGAGCGAACGCTGTTCTACGCAGTCCCGACCTACGAGGGAATCGATCTGGACTCACCCGTTGGGGTTCTCCGCGTCGCCACACCGTTGTCAGAGATCGATGCCGTCCTTCGGGAAGCACGCAACCGGGCACTTGCCGGGGCTTCGATTGCCGGGATCCTCGCCGCGGCTCTGGGTTGGCTGGTCGCACGACGTTTTGCGCGACCCATGGAACAGATGCGCATCGCGGCCGAGCACTATTCGTCCGGTAATCTCGCCTACCGCATCGGTCCGCTCCTTTCCGCGGAAGGGCTTCGTCTCGGCGAAGCTCTCAACCAGATGGCCGGCGACCTCAACCAACGGATTCTGGACCTGGCCCGCCGAAACCAGGAACAGGACTCACTGTTTCGAAGCATGATCGAAGGTGTAATCGCGGTCGATCCGGACGGGCACATCCTGTCGATCAATCCGGCCGCGCGCCGGCTGTTCGACGTCGAGGACACTCCGTTCGAAGGTCGCCCCCTGCGTGAAGCCCTGCGACACTCGAGCGTCCTGCAGTTGCTCGACCAGACTCTGGATAGTGAGGTCGTCGTCGAAAAGGAGATCCTGCTCGAAGACCCGGAACGTTTCGTTCAGGCGCATGGCGCTCCGCTCATTCTGGACGGAGAGCAAATCGGCGCCATCGCCGTCTTCAACGACATCACCCGGCAGAAGAACATGGACCGGGAAAGACGCGAACTGGTCGCCAACGTCTCCCACGAACTGCGCACTCCCGTAACGGCGATTCGTGGCTACCTCGAGACCTTGGAACGCGGTGCGATCGACAATCCCAAAGAGGCGCGAAGGTTCATCAGCATCGCGTCGCGCCAGACCGGAAGGTTGAGTTCGCTCATCGAGGACCTCTTGCATCTGGCAAAGATCGAGCGGGCGGTGGAAGCCAGAGAGGTGCAACTCGTACGACAGGTGATTGCGCCGGTGCTGTCCATCGTTGCCCAAACGTTCTCGCCTTTGACCAACGAAGGCACCTCCATCAAGGTCGACTGTGACCCTGATCTTGAAGCCGAGATCAATCCCGAGCTTCTCGAACAAGCAGTGGGGAACCTTATCTCGAATGCGCTGCGGTATGGCGCCGCCGAGCAGACGGTTCGGGTGCGTGGCGCGCGCATCGGTGACTGGGTCGAGATCTCCGTTCAAGACCGGGGAGACGGAATCCCCCCCGCCCACCTCGACCGCCTTTTCGAGCGCTTCTACACCGTGGACAAAGCCCGAAGCCGCCAGAAGGGCGGCACCGGACTGGGGCTTTCGATCGTCAAGCACGTGGCCCGGGCCCACCGTGGTGACGTCACCGTCGAGAGCGAGGTCAGGTACGGAAGCCGCTTTACGATGCGAATCCCCTACGTCGGCCCGCCCGATCCAACGCCCGAAGCAGGATCCGGCGTCTCCCGAGCCCGTTGACTTCGGCTCGACCTTCTTTCCCGGACGAGATCGAGTCGAGGCTATTTCCGTACGAACCGGCCACGTTTCCGACCACCCAGCACGCCCACTCACGGCGTTAAGCATTTGTTAGTTATGTGATTTGGCACCGCTAACCCAGTCCTAACACACGCTCAGCGCGAAGAGACTAGGATGCGCCGGTGCTAACGATCGCTTCATGTACGACTAACAGGTCGGGCTCGGGGATGGCTCTCGAGTACAGGCCCGACGGAGGCTCGAGAAAGAAATGAGTTTGAAGCAAACAGGATGGGCAGTGGGTGTCGCGGCCATGGCCGGGGCCTTCGCACTGGTCAATCCGGCTGTTGCCGACACGACGACAGTGAACGGGGCGCTCAAGTTCAAGAGCGACGACGGACAGTTCACCGCACAGGTCGGTGGCCGAATCATGCAGGACTGGGCCTTCATCAAGGCCGACAACGATGCCAAGGCCGTCTTCGGCGCACAATCCATTGACGGCACAGAGTTGCGCCGGGCCCGTCTTTTCGTTTCCGGCACGATGTACGGAAACGTCGGCTACAAGGCGCAGTACGACTTTGCCGGTGGAGTCGTCGTCCCCAAGGATGTCTACATCGAGCTCAAGAAGACTCCGGTCGGTGCGATTCGCGTCGGAAACTTCTTCGAGCCGTTCTCTCTCGAAGAGGTCACCAGCAGCAAGTACATCACGTTCATGGAGCGGTCTCTGGTCACGACCTTTGCACCCAGCCGCAACATGGGGCTCATGGTTCACGGTTCGATGGCGGACGGCCGCGGAACCTACGCAGCCGGAATCTTCCGTGACGACTCCGGATTCGATGCCATCGAATCGGTCGAGAACGCAGCGTACTCCGAGACCGCACGTCTGACGTTCACTCCGCAGAACGAGGACGGAGGTCGACGACTCATCCACGTGGGAGCCGGCGCTACGCTTCGGCGTCCGAACAGCAAAGCTGTCCGCTACCGGGTGCGCCCAGAAACCCACCTGTCCGGGCGACTTTTGGATACCACGGCGATTCCGGCTGACCGAGTCCTCGGACTCGACTTCGAGGGCGCAATGGTCGCCGGCCCGCTCTCCGTGCAGGGAGAATTCGCCATGGTCAGTCTGACCGCGCCGGACAGCGACGGAAGTGGACGCGGCGGAGCGGCCGAAAGTCCGGAACCGACCTTCAACGCGTTCGCCGCGTCGGTCTCCTACTGGGTGACGGGCGAGCACCGTGCGTACAAGAACGGATCCTTTTCGAGGACCAAGCCTCTCAAGAACTACGGCGACGGCGACGGATGGGGTGCGCTGCAGCTCGCCGCCCGTTTCTCGAGCATCAACCTCGACCACGATGACGTTCCGGTCGGCACCATGAACGACATCACGCTCGGGGCGAACTGGCACCTCAATCCGCAGGCCCGGGTCATGGTGAACTACGTGCTGGCGTCTCCGGAAACCTCGGACGGTGACAGCGGGACGGTCAACGTCCTGCAAACCCGTTTCCAGATCGACTTCTAGCCCAAGCCCAAGGTCGATGATGTGACAAACAGCCCTCAACCAGGTTCTAAGCTTATGGAAAGTAACGGGTTGTCGGTGGAGCCAAACTCGCCACCTCCACATCATCTACTAACAAATCACTAACAGCCCAAATGTACTGTTCTCGTGGTTAGGAACTTTCGGGAAAGGAAACGAACTTGAAGAACTTGATGGGATTCGCAACCGCAGCCTTGATCCTGGCCAGCGGTGCTCACGCAGGTGACCTCCACCACTACTCCAAGACGGACGGGGTCAGCGGCAATCTCAATTTCATTGGCTCCGACACCTGTCTCAACCTGATGACGCTGTGGGGAGAGGCCTTCCAGGAGCAGTATCCCAACGTGCGGATTCAGGGCGAGGGCAAGGGTTCGAGCACGGCCCCGCCGGCGCTGATCGAAGGAACGGCCCAGCTGGGTCCCATGTCCCGGGCCATGAAGGCGTCCGAAATCGATGCCTTCGAAGAGAAGTTCGGGTACAAGCCGACAGAGTTCCGCGTAGCCCTCGACGCTCTCGCCGTCTACGTCAACAAGGACAACCCCATCGCCGACACGGGACTGACCCTTCCCCAGGTCGACGCCATCTTCAGCCAGACCCGGAAGGGCGGCGAGAGTTCTGACGTCAAGACCTGGGGCGACGTAGGAGTGAAGGGCGAGTTCGCGGACAAGCCGCTCAGCCTCTACGGACGAAACTCCGCCTCGGGCACCTACGGCTTCTTCAAGAAGAAGGCTCTCTTCGAGGGCGACTACAAGGACTCCGTGAAGGAGCAGCCCGGATCGGCGTCCGTCGTTCAGGGCGTGGAAAACGATCGGTATGCCGTCGGTTACAGCGGAATGGGATATTCCACGAGCGGTGTCCGCAAGGTCCCTCTGGCGAAGAAGCCCGGAGACTCGTATCATCCCGCCGATGTCGAGATGGTTCTGAGCGGTGACTACCCGCTCGGTCGCTTCCTCTACATCTACTTGAACAAAGCCCCGAATGAGGAGCTCGATCCCCTCGTTCGAGAGTTTCTGTCCTTCGTCTTCAGCCATGAGGGACAGGCCCAGGTCGAGAAAGCCGGATTCATCCAGGTCCCGGCCCAGGTCGCGGAGCAGGAGATCAAGAAGACTGCGAAGAGTTCCTAAGCGGACATTCGCAGGCTGAGTCGATCCGGCTCGCCAAACCGGTACGCCGGGCCACCGTGCAGACGGGGGTCCGGCATTTGATCGGGTTCGCGTTTTCGCGTTGGGCCCGCGATGAAGGTCGGCTTTGAACCGTTACTCTCGACGCCGTGCGACGGACACCGCACTCCGACGTGTGATCACGGCCGGTGGGCTCCTCATCATCGCCAGTATTCTCACCATGCTGGCTTTCCTGATCTTCGAAACGATCCCCCTGTGGCAGGGAGCGGAGACGCACTCGCAAACGATCGAGAGTGGCTCCGAAGGAACCCTCGTGCTCGTGAACGCGAACGAGTACCAGGAGGTCTTCTTCGGACTCGACCGGACAGGTACGGCGATCGCGTTCTCTTCCGACGGGACCCGCGCCGCCCGGAACGAGGTCACGCCCGAAGTCGCCAGCGTCGTCGAGTCGCACGGTACGTGGATCGTGGCTTCAGCCGACGGCGTCATCACTCCGGTCACTCCGGAAGACGGCGCCTACTTCGAAGGCTCGACGCGGAAGTACCGCCCCTCGTTTGACGTGGGTCAGTCTGCCCAAGTCGACACCTCCGCATCCATTGCTCTGGTCGCAGGTTCATTCCAGGAGGGTGCACTCCGCGCCGCCGCCCTGCTCTCGGATGCCCGAATGGTCATCCTCGATCGCAGTGTGGAAGAGAGCCTCTTCGGCGACGCGGAAGTCACCGACACGGTCCACGGCCTCCCGCTACCTGCAAACACTCAGGTCAAGTCGATGGTGCTCACCGGGGATCGGAGATTCCTCTACGTCGGAACCGGGGCCGGCACGTTGCTGGAGTTCGACCTGGTTCGGGAACGTCGCCTCATCGGCACCTACCAGGTCGGCCCTTCGGCGGTCACCTCGCTTGGCCTTCTGTTGGGTGGCAACTCCGTCGTCGTCGGAACCGCAGACGGCAGCGTTTCCGTTTGGTTCCGGGCTCCGGACGAGAACGATGAACTCCACCTCGTCCACGCCCACCACTTCGATCCCCACGCGGGGGAGGTTCAGGGCTCCGCAGCCTCGTTGCGAAACCGAAGCTTCGTTACCTGGGACGCGTCCGGAGAACTCAATCTCCACTACGGGACGACCTCACAGACCCGCGCGCGGATCCGTGCGAACTCCCCGTTGCTGCAGGCTTCGATCGCACCCAAGTCCGACGGAATCGTCGGTGTCCTTCAGGACGGCTCGGTCGAGCACTGGGACCTGGAAGATCCGCATCCAGAGATCTCCGCACGAACTCTGTTCGGCCGGGTTCACTACGAACGCTTCCAGGAGCCAGAGTTCAAGTGGCAGTCCACCGGGGGAACCGACGCTTCGGAAACCAAGCTGAGCCTCGTCCCTCTCATCTTTGGAAGTCTGAAGGGAACGCTCTACGCGATGCTCTTCTCCGCTCCCATCGCTATTCTCGCCGCGCTCTACACGTCGGTGTTCATGCACGCCCGACTCCGCTCCATCGTCAAGCCGACGATGGAGCTGATGGCGACGATTCCAAGTGTCGTTCTCGGACTGTTGGCCGGGCTTTGGCTGGCTCCGCGTCTCGAAACGGGAATGCCCATCCTCCTGTTGTCCGGCCTGCTCTTACCGGCCCTGACGCTGTTGGCCGGTGCACTCAGCGTCTACGTCCCCGCCGGCTGGAAGCGCGGCGCCAAACCCGGCGTCGAGAGCATCGTGTTGATCCCCATCCTCGCGGCCGGACTCGGAATCATGTTGGCTTCCAACGGCTGGTTGAACGGCCTCTTCGACGGCGGCTTTCTCCACTGGATGTTCACCGAACACGAGATTCGTTACGACCAACGCAACGCGCTGGTCGTCGGAATCGCCATGGGCCTGGCCGTCATCCCAATCATCTTTAGTGTCAGCGAGGACGCACTCTCCTCGGTTCCACGTCATCTGACCGCCGGGTCTCTCGCGCTCGGCGCCACTCCATGGCAAACGGCCTGGCGCGTCGTTCTACCTGCCGCGTCTCCCGGGATCTTTTCCGCTCTCATGATCGGTTTCGGACGTGCGGTCGGGGAAACGATGATCATCCTCATGGCCACGGGGAACACACCGATCATGGATTGGTCGCTCTTCAACGGGTTTCGCACTCTGTCGGCGAACATCGCGGTGGAGATCCCCGAAGCACCGCACGGCGGGTCGCTCTATCGGGTTCTGTTCGTGAGCGCACTGCTCCTGTTCCTGTTCACTCTCGTCGTCAACACCACGGCCGAAGTCGTCAGCACACGACTGCGAAAACGGTACAGCCGTTTCTAGGAATCAGATTCATGAGCCCGTGGAGAACAAGAGAACAGGGAGCCGCACGGTTCTGGCGTCGAGGCGACGCTTTCGTATGGTTGAGCGCGGGCGCAACCGCGTTCGCCCTGTTCCTGATTCTGGGTGTTCTGTTTCTGATCGCGCAGGGTGGGCTCGGCTTCTTCTGGCCTTCGCCAATCGAGCAGATCGAAACCGCAGACGGACGCACCTATCTCGGAGAGATCTGGGGACGGGAGAAGATTCCCAACACTTCCGTGGAATCCGAGCCCAGCTACCGCGTCCGAATCCGTGCAGCAAATCGCCGGCTGAACGGGGACGCCGAGTTCGTGTGGATTCCCGAAGCGGATATCGTGAGCCGCTCGGAACCCAAAGACGCCGTCCTCCTGGAAAGAGAGGAGTACGGGAACTTCATCGGCTACGTAACGCAGTACGAAGACCAAGGTGAAGTCGTGGCCGAGGGCCCAGCCGCGTTGCAGCGACTTCGGGAACGCGGTCCGGAACTCGCCGATCTGCGTTCTCGCATTCTGGATCTGAGCCGGGGTGACGTCGGTAAAGTCGCCGCCGAGACCGCCGCTCTCCGCATCGAGCTTCGCAACCTGGGGGATGACGACTCCGCCCAGGCGTCGCAACGACGGACGAAAATCGAGAGTCGACTTCAGGCGCTGGACGCCGAGTACAAGGCGTTGACGCAGAAGATCGACGGGCTTCGGGCTGACCTCAACCGCGAGGTCGTCGGTCTGCGCACAGCCGACGGTCGGGAAACTTCGGTGGCTGCGGGAGAGGTCTACCGCGTCGTCCAGCCCAACCAGCTCGGCTTCTTCGGAAGCGCCGGAGTTTACCTCGGCCGGTTCTGGACTTTCGTCAGCAGCGCTCCCCGGGAAGCCAACCTGGAAGGAGGCATCCTTCCAGCCATCTTCGGTACGGTCATGATGACGCTTCTGATGACCATCGCCGTCGTACCTTTGGGGGTTGTCGCAGGACTCTATCTTCGCGAGTACGCCAAGCAGGGACGAATGGTTCGGCTGGTTCGAATCGCCGTCAACAACCTGGCCGGAGTTCCCAGTATCGTCTTTGGAATTTTCGGACTCGGCTTCTTCGTCTACTTCGTCGGGGCCGCCATCGACACGACCTTCTTCGGGCATCGACTTCCGACGCCCACGCTCGGGACCGGCGGTATTCTTTGGTCGGCCATGACCCTCGCCCTCCTGACCATTCCCGTCGTCATCGTTGCCACGGAGGAGGGCCTCGCTGCGGTGCCTCGCGCCGTCCGCGAAGGCTCCCTTGCTCTCGGCGCCACGAAGTGGGAGACGATTTGGAAGGTTGTTCTTCCGGCCGCGTCTCCGGGAATCCTGACGGGAGTCATTCTTGCCATTTCGAGAGCGGCGGGAGAGGTGGCCCCTCTCATGCTCACGGGCGCCGTGAAGACTGCGACACAGCTACCGGTGGACGGTACCGCTCCCTTTCTTCACCTGGAGCGGAAATTCATGCACCTAGGATTCCATATCTATGACCTCGGATTCCAAAGCCCCAATGTCGAGGCCGCGAAGCCGATGGTTTACATGACGACCTTTCTGCTCGTTCTGATTGTCGTTCTACTCAACCTGTCGGCCATGTGGATCCGCAATCGACTGTGGAGCCGCTACCGCTCTTCCTCGTTCTAGCCCGAACGATTCATGAAGGTCTACTGCTCGGACGAGGAACCGACATGAACGGAGATTCGATGACTGAAGCCTCGACACCTACCTCACGGCCGAAGGAACCGGCGATCGGACTCAACCGAACGCCAGCCAGACCGAAGACCCAACTCGACCCCGACGAGGTCTTGCGGACTCTCGTTCCTCACGTGACCGAGATCGAGGAAGAGAAGTCCATATCCGTGCAGAATCTGAACCTCTGGTACGGGGAGTCCCAGGCGCTGTGGAACGTCAGCCTGGACATTCCCAAGAATCACGTCACCGCGTTCATCGGGCCCAGCGGCTGCGGCAAGAGCACACTTTTGCGGACACTGAACCGGATGAACGACCTGATCGATGACATTCGGATCGAAGGCAACGTTCAACTCAACGACAAGAACATTTACGACTCCGACGTGGACGTCAATCTCCTGCGTCGGCGCGTCGGAATGGTCTTTCAAAAATCCAACCCGTTTCCGAAATCCATCTTCGAGAACGTGGCGTACGGGCAACGCATCGATGGCGGTCTCAGCAACGACGAGATTCGAGGCGTCGTCGAGGACAGCCTTCAACGGGTCGGATTGTGGAGCGAGGTCAAGAACCGGCTCGACTCGAGTGCGCTGGACCTTTCCGGCGGTCAGCAGCAGAGACTCTGCATCGCCCGGGCGATTGCGATTTCCCCGGAAATCATTCTGATGGACGAGCCCTGCTCGGCCCTCGACCCCATCGCCACCGCTCGCGTCGAGGAGCTGATCGAGACCCTGAAGAAGGACTACACGATCGTCATCGTCACCCACAACATGCAGCAGGCCGGGCGCGTCAGTGACTACACCGCTTTCATGTGGCTGGGCCGCGTCGTCGAGTACTCGCGAACGGAACAGCTGTTCACGAATCCGTCCCGAGAGCTCACCGAGGACTACATCACAGGACGATTCGGCTGAGAAACCGCGCAGCGCAAGGTATGGGTGCAAGGTATGGGCGTAAGGTATGGGCGTAAGGTATGGGCGCAAGGTATGCGGGATGTTTTCTACCTGAGGTCGCCTTGGATCCATCGCCGGTTTCGACAAGTTTGGTGTTGGAACCGTCCGCGGGCGGCGGTAGTTTGACCGAGCTTCAAAGACACTCATCTGCGCCGCAGGGCGTGAATCCACAATCCCGGACGGATTCCAGTTCCAATGGAATGGAAACTTGGCGCCGACCGGACTGATCTCACAGATTCCATGGAGGGAGCAGCGCGTATCGCCGATACACTGGGGGTGGGGCAAATGGCGACGTACGTTCACCCAATGGGCTGGGGAAGAACGAACATGGAAACTCATCTGCATAGAGAAGTCGATCAGCTGAAGAGCCGAGTCCTGGAACTCGGCGGGATGATCGAACAGTCCGTTCAGAAGGCCGTCAAGGCCGTGACCAACCGTGACCAGGCGTTGGCTCAATCCGTCATCGATGGGGATGAACTCATCGACAGCATGGAAGTCGATGTCGAAGAGGATTGTCTGCAGATCCTCGCGTTGTATCAGCCGGTCGCGGGAGACCTTCGCTTCATCGTCGCCGTTCTGAAACTGAACAACGACCTGGAGCGCATTGGTGACTTGGCGGTCAACATTGCTCAACGTGTCAAGAACGTGGGCATCGGCGAGATGCCGTTCGATTTCCGACGGATGGCCGATCGGGTTCAGCAGATGCTGAAGGGGGCGCTCGACGCTCTCGTCAATCTCGACTCGCAGCTGGCCAGAGAAGTGTGCGCGTCCGATCAGGTCGTCGACAACATTCACCGCGGGGTCTATGCGGCCGTCTATGACGGCATTCGCGAGAATCCGGACAACATGGAATCGCTGATCGCCACCCTGACCATCGCGCGGCACCTGGAACGAATTGCCGATCACGCAACCAACATTGCGGAAGACGTGATCTACACGGTCGAGGGGCAGATCCAGCGCCATCAGCTCTAGCTGCGGTCGATTCATGGAGGTCTGTCGCGGTGGCGAGCAACGAGAGGTCCTCGACCTGTCCGGCTCGATTCTGATCGGTCAGTCTCCAAAATCGGGCTTGTTGACGGTTCGGTTTGCATCTACAGTTTTGAAGTCAACTAGGGCTCTAACAAAGGAGGTGCGGATGATAGGATTACCCAGTTTCGAGATGAGGGCGGTGGAGATCGTCCGCACGTGATGATCTGAGCCTGCCGAACTCGTCTCACACGGGTTCGGGGATGCCCGGAGGTCCGAAGGTCGGACGCCGGGCATTTCTCGTTTTTGTCTGCTATTCTGCCCCCTGCCGGGGGTAGCTCCCCCCGCCTAAGTCGCCTCGCGATCGAAGTTCACGAAGACGGAGAGAACGATGAAAACCATGTGTGCCGGCGTCCTGAAGTTGACCTCCATCGTTGGCCTGGCGGCCCTGCTCACCATTCAGCTGGCGGCCTGCCAGGGATCCGATTCCGAGCAGGATGCGGCCGAGAGCGCCGCCGCCCGGGAAATGGAAGAAACCGCCGAGGCCGCGCGCCAGGCGCTCTTCGGTGAAACCGCCGGGGTCGACTGGCTCAACATGTCGTTCGAAGATGCGCTGGCCGAAGCAAAGAAGCAGAACAAGCTGCTGCTCGTCGACGTCTGGTCGGACCACTGCGCCCAGTGCGGCATCATGGACGAAGAGGTGTGGGCGACACCGGACGGCGTGACCCTGGTCGGGGACGCCCTAGCCATCAAGGTGCCGTCGGACGCACCTGAGAGCTACGACTTCCGTCACCAGTATCCGATCACCGGCCTCCCCGCAGTCCTTCTTCTCGATGGAGACGGCAACGAGATCAACCGCGTCGTCGGTTATCAAAGCAAGACCAGCTGGATGGCCGAAGCCCGACAAGTCATGACCGGAGTCGATCCCCTTCCGGACATGGAAGCCCGGGTCGAACAGTATCCGGACGACCTGACGCTCTACATGCCTCTGATGGAGACCTACCTCTACCGCGCCCGCGAAGATGACGCCCGGCGTATCATGGATCGGGTTCTCGTCCTCGATCCCAACAACAACTCACGCATCGCAGAAAAGGCCATCCGCGAGATGGCCCGTTTCTATGCATTCTTCCGGATGGACTCCGGCGGCGCCGCCGACATCTGGAAGACGCTAGTCGAACGCTTCCCCAGCTCGTCGTCGATCAACGCAGCACTCAAGGGCACCCTCGATCACGCCAAGAGCAACAACAGCGTCGGAGAGTGGCGGACCTGGGTCTGCGAGATGGCCGAGACCCACAAGGACGACGGACGATTCAACAACGCGGTTGCCATGTACGCGTTCCGGAATCAGGTCAAAGGCAAGTGTCTGGCGGATGCCGGGCGCCGTGCCCAAAGCCTGGGCGCAGCCGCGGCCAACATGGACTCCGTCGTCACCGTTCTTGGAAGCTGAGGACGGTGGCCGAGCGGGATTGAACCGCACTCGCTACGTGGATTGGCTGGTCGCTTCGACCAGCCCCGAAGTACTCCGCCATGAACCCGCAGACCGCTTGCGTGATTGGGTCGAAGGCGATTTCGACGAAACCGTGGCCCGTCGCCTCGAGTCGGACGCACGCGCCGAAAGCTACCGAGACTCGTGCCCGGTTGAAGGCGCAACGGCGGACGACTACCGACTTCGGGAAATCGTTCTCGACGGAAAGACTGACAGTGAAATCGCCAGCGAACCCGGCATGGAGCTGGGGCGCGAACTGAGTGTCCTCGCCGGTATCCACTTTCTCGGCCTGGACGTCGACCGCCCTTTTGTCGGGGTCTATGCGCAAAGCCGCGCGCTCCGAGAGGAAGAATTCGACGTCGCTTCAAGGCGGTTACTGCAAGAGTTCGCGGCGTTTTCTCCGCCTTCGGTTTGGTGGTGGAGACTGAACGATCCGCAACCGAGCAACGCATGGTCGTCCGATCAACGCATCTGGATGGGACGAATCGAATCGCTGCTCCGCGGTCCCGACTCGGCCGAGTGGGCTACGTCCGATCCGAGCGTCGAGTCTTCGTCTAAGCACATTACCGGACAACGATCTCGTTCCGGTCCCGTAACCGTCACGCTTGCGTCAAAGGACGACCTCGAGCGGATTTATCCGGCGTACGCAGAAGCCTATGAAGCACTCTGGCAATCGGACCCCAGGTGGCGGGGCCGGCTGCAACGGTCGGAGCTTTCCGATCTGGCCGCGTGCACCGATGCCGGAGGCCTGGGGATTGCGCGCATCGACGGGGGCGGGCCCGGACGGGTCGACGGATGGGCCGAAGGACGCGAGGCCGGAGTCGTCGCCGCTCTGCCCGGCCGTATCCGCGGCATCCCCGGATGGGAAATGATCGAGGAGATTCTCTTTCCCGAGTTTCGGGGAAAGGGACATGCACGGGATATGCAACGCGCCTTCCTCGGACTGCTGGATCGGGCGGCGCTGCCGTGGGTCATCGGAACCATCGACACGGACAACCTCGCCTCCCAACGCACCGCCCAATCCGTCGGACGCAAAGACGCCGGCGGGTGGAGCTTCCACACACCGGCGTCTGCGTAATCCGTAGGTCGAAAGGTCGAGAGGCCAAGAGGACCGAGAGGGCCGATCACCGAACGTCTGATTGCCCCTCGGACCGCTGGGTTTAGGACCCGGCGACGGCTCCGTTCGTTTCCTTGGAGAACGAGCGCTCGAAGAGATCCTCGATCGCCTTCTTGCCGTTGTCCTGGATGAAACGGGTACCGGTTCCCGTGAACTGCGGATGCGTGATGACCGGGTCTTTGTCACAACGAACCCAATCCGTTTGATTCCACTCGAACCACGCGTCCTCGTCCTGATCGAAAACGTAGAGCGGCTTGTTGCAGAGCTTGGCCAACTCCGCGCCCCAGCCGGTTCCGCCCTTGACGGTTTTGTCGTCGAGGATCTTTCCGACGACGTAGACTTCCTGACCGTTGTTGACCAGGTGCCAGATCGTCTGGAGGACCTTCTTGAAGAGGGGCGTGTCCCGGTAGTGCCGGTGCATCAGGCTGCTGACGTAGGCGAGGCTGACGTCTCCCTGGAGCAGCTGGCCGTCGGTCAGCTTGCGCACCCCGCGGGTCCGGGCGTCTTTGTGTCCCTCGAAGCTGAAGTTCACTTCCTTGATGTCGTGACGCTCGGCGGCGGCGCCGAACTCGGCCTCCGCGCCGGAGGCAGCACCGCTGAACAATATGCAGTCTGCGGGATCCATGTTCGATTCCTCCGTTCCTAGTTCGATTTCTGTCCAGCCCGAGATTGTAGCGTACTCAGCCTAATCTTTCGACAAGATTTGATTAAGGTTAACTTCATTCGACAAAAGGAAGCCAACCGCCCGCGGACTGGGCGCCCACCGTTTAGGAGCCGATCCGGCTCCGCAGAGAAAGACTTACGGCGTACCCGCTCAGGTCGCGGTCCTTCATCAGCTCCGCATCCTCCTGCCCCCAAAGGCGGAGGGCTTCCAGACGCAGGTGAGCTCCGGCAATCGTCGTCGAGAGCGTCGGGCCGACTCCGAAGCCCGACCCGTCCCGGGTCGACTCCTCGCTGCCGGAGAACCGGCTCCACTCGGAGCTGAAGCCCAACCACCACGGGCCCCCCACCCGGTACTCCGAACCCACCCGGGCTCTCAGGCTGTTCCCGGCATCGATCTCGGTGGGAACGGAATTGATGAAGATCTCGTGGGTGTCTTCCCGTCCGAAGTAAACGTCGGCGCGACCGGCCACGGAGCTCGATGAGAACCAGAAGCCTCCGTCGGCGAGGACGTAGTTTCCTTCGCGGAAGACTTTCTCGCCGCCGACTTCGTCATCGCCGAGCACGCGATAGGAGACAGTGGCATCGAGTCCGTGACGAACGGAACCATCTCCGAATGGGGACTTGGCCTTCACTCCGAGAGAGAAGCGGACTTCGTCGGAAGGATCGTAGGAATCGTCTTCTCGGAAGACATTGTATTCACCGCGATAGTTGTATCCCGCGCTCGCCCCGAGACTCCACGTGCGGGAAAGCGCCGACTGAACGGCCACGGCGGCGGAAAGATCGAAACCGCTTCCGTGTTCCGGAACGGCGAATCCAAGTACCGGCGAGGCCATGCGGGCGGATGTCGCACGGTCGGCCTCTTCGAGCCCGTCCCCGCCGGAAGGAAGTCCCGCTCCCAACACGAAAAGGACGCGCTTGTCGGCGAACGAGCGAAACAGGTCAAAGCGAGCGTCGGCCATCCCACCGAGTTCGAGGTCCGCTCCCGAATTGGCGGCCTTGCCCGAAACGACGATGCGTGTGGCCTCGTCGAGGTGAACGGTGCTGACGAAAGGCACGACAAATTGCGAGTAGGTGACCGAAGTTCCGTCCTTCGCTTCGGAAGTCCAGGAGCGGAACTGCGCGGGGACGCGAACGCCTCCGCTCAGGGCGGCGTGGGCCGATCCGGTCGACAAGGACAGGGCAAAGGCAAACGCGAACGCTGTACACCAGGAGGGTCGCATCACGGGCGGCCTCCCCATGGAGTGTCCGGGAAGCCCGGAAGTCCAGGCTCTCCTCCGGAGGACGGAACCTCCGGGCCGCGCACGTCGGGAGTTGCGACAGGATCGGTTCCACCCGGCTCGCCCGCGTCGACGGTGTCGCCGTCATCCGGGTCGGGGCTCTCGGAAACGCGAATGACGAGATCATCGAGCACATCCGGAGACTCAGCCGGCTCGGTCAGAACTTCGATCTGCGCCTTGTCGATGTTCTCCGGATCCTCGCCGCCAGCTTCGACGACTTCGAGACGTTCGAGCGGCTCCTGAAACGCTTCATCGATGGTGGCCGCCTCCTGATAAGCCGCGATGGCTCCCGGAAGGTCGCCCTCATCTTCCAGACGCAGTCCCCGGCCGTAGGCAAGAAGCGCGGCCAGGCTGCCGGTGGCCAGACGGTCGATGCGTTCCCGCTCTTCCTCTGTCGGCTCGATGCCGAAGTGGCGCAGGATCTGATAGACCAGCGTCTTTTCCAGCCGCATGACGTTGGCCAGTCGTCCCTGAACCGGGTCTCCCGCCACGGAGGACACACCGTCGAGGGTCTGCATGATGTCCGCGCTCAGTTCGATGCTCTGGTTTCCGACACCCAGGAATGCGCCCTGGATCAGATGGCGGGCGCCCAGGACCCAACCGGCCTCGGACGCACGTTCGGACGGCACCGAAGTCATGGAGCGGACAGTGGCGGTGTCAGGGTCGGAGTCGGAACCGGAACCAGGGTCAGGGTCCGAGCCCGAATCGGAGCCGGGGCCGGAGTCAGGGTCCGAGCCCGAGTCGGAGTCGGTAGCGAGGTCAGGGGCAACCCGATCGCTCTCCTGCAGGGCCAGCTCGTCCAGCAGCGTCTGAAACTGAATGCGCTCGAGGACGCGGAACTCTTCGACCTGCGATAAGTCAGTGGTAAGGATGGCAGCCAATCCGCGCGAAAGGCTTTCCAGCCGCTCGTTCTCTCCCAGGTTGGCGAACGGGCTGACGGCGACCGTCCCCTGTTGGGGCAGGTTGGCGTTCAGACTGTCGGCCGTGGCAGCTTCGAAGGCTCGCGCCACCCGCAGGCGATGACGAGTGATCTCGCGCCGCTGCTCTTCCATCTCCCGAACGACCCGGGAGTTCTTCTTTCCGCCGGCAGCCAGGTAATCGGAATAGGCCTGTAGAGACTCTTCGGCGCGGCCGGATCGGGCTTCGGTCCGCCCCAACAGCAGGAACGCTTCCGCATCGGCGGGATCAATCGCAACGGACCTGCGAAGCGACGCCCGAGCCTCGTCCAAGCGTCCCAACTGCAGAAGGGCGGCGCCGATGTTTCGCGCGATGATGGAATCCTGCGGGTTGCGGGTCCGCTCGGCTTCGTAGGCAACGACGGCGGCAGAGTAGTCTCCCTGACGAAGGAGAGCATCCGCGGGGCTGAGAGCCCGGGGTGCGCAGGCGGCGAGGGTGCCGGTGAGCGCCACGAGCTGCAAAGCTTGGGAGGTCCGTCGTGAAAGCAACAGAGCGGGCGGCATCGATACGCCCGCCGACACCTTGCGGAGACAGAAACGGAGTGGACTTGAATTCAAACTCTTCGACCTCCATTGCCCGGTAGGCTCCCGGGTCAGGCGCGAGAGGGAGATTAGCCGACTCCGATGGGACCAAACAACACCACTGGACCTAGGCTCGGCGCGGTAGACTCCCGGAACCAAGTGGCCAAAGAACCCGGCGAGGAGGGCAAGTTGGCGGAAGACAGCGGCAGCGAAAAGGGACTGCATTGCCTGGGCGGCCAGGCTCCACCCGAAGCGTTGGAACACGGCTGGCAGGCTTTGGAAGGTTTGCCCAAGGGCGACGCCTCCGCGGCGTTCTGGGATCTGTTGGGTGCGTTTCTTTCAGAGCCTGGGCACCCGTCCCACGACCAGCTGCTCCAGAGTTACGTGGACACCCACAAGGTTGACGTCCAGGAAGTCCTGACCGCCATGGACGCGTGCAACCAACTACTGAACCAATCTGTCGCCTTGGACATCTCGGACGCGCACTTTCAGGAGGACGTGGAGACTCTTGCGGGTGGGAAGACGGCCCAGGGGGTGGAACTCATTCGCCGCTACGCCGGCGCTCGCCCCGTTCTTCGTCGGCGTGTCATCGAAGAGTCGCTTTCGGATCACGGCAACGTGTTGGTGGGGCTCGACTGGAGGCTCGACCGGGTCGAAGCCTCGGATCGCGGCAACCAGCTCAACGCTTCGGTCGTTTTCCTCACACTCAACTATCGCGACCGGGATGACGTCAAACGGATCACGCTGCAACTCGTGCCTGAGTCCCTGCAGCTGCTCAAGTCGTTCACCGACCGGTTCGGCGGCCAGGGCTAAGCCCTTCGACAAGTCACGAAGGCCGTAGCATTCGAAGCGGCTACGGCGAGACGATCACCTTGGTTTGGCTGGGCGCAACCTGAACCCCTGCCGGCATGTTAGGGCTGGATCCGTTGTGCGCGGTCGGCGCCGTCAGATGCGTGACGGCCTTACCCTGCACTTTGACCTTCGAACTGCCCTTGGTCCACTTGACCTTGCTCATGTTCATCCCGGAAGCGACGCCTTTGTTCACTCCCGGTTCGTCGCCCATCGAGCGGCTCATCTCCGAACCGTCGCTGCAGGCTTCCTTTTTCTTGAACTTGACCTTGGTCGACGTCTTCTTCGTTTGGTTGACCATTCCGGTGTTGGGATAGGGAATGGGCACGGGCGACGGAGCCGGCGGCGCCGGAGTCAGACAGACGTCGGGAAAGGCGAAACAGGTTCCGCCGCCTTTGCTCGATGCTGGAAAGATAGCAACCATGATCAACCCAACTCGATCTGTTCGCCGTCGATCTTGAAATCGCGCTTGGAACGCAGGTTGGCCTTCTCGGACCGCAACTCGTAGGTCGAGTCGACAAGGACACGGCGGCGTCCGGTGCGGAGTTGACTGAGTTCAGTGACCTGCGCGTAGACGCCGTTCGCTTTGGAGATGACCGTCTTGGCGACCGTCTCCAGCCTGCCGGCGACCGTCCGAACCAATCCGACGGCAAACTCGATGCGCGTCCCCTCGAACTTCGTCTCCTCCAACTTGACCCGGGCTCGCTCCGACTCGATTTCGAGTTCGCGACTCTCCAGACGAATTCCGGCTCGGCTCTTCAGTGTCATCCCGCGATCGGCATCGATCTCGAGATGACCCGCCGGGTGGACCGTGGATCGGTCGCAAGTTCCGTCGTATTCGAAGACGATCGCGCCCCTCGCATTGCGAACTCGGATGTGTCCGTCTTCATCGAGATCTGCCGAGCTTCCATCGTGGGCCACGAGTCTCGGGGATTCCGGATCACGGTTCGATTTCTCCAGAACCGAAAGCACGTAGACCGTTTCGTCGGGAGACCCGGCCACGAGCACGCGGTCCCCGGGCTGCAATTCCATGGTCGGAGTGCACGGCACGGAGACCCGGGTGTCGCCGCTCCCGTCGCCGGAATGGCCTGCGGCCTCGAGCATGACTTCACTCGTGGAGGAGTCGGGGTCCACACTCAGCACGACGGCAGGACCGAAGATGGGCGCAACCCGTGTCCCCAATGGATCCATATTCATCTTCGACTTCGTAATCATATGGTCATCTCCGCGCAACATGGCTTCGTGGGACTATGGGACTCCGTAACCGAGAAGTACCGTCCGTAGAGTTCAGATCCGTGTCTTTGACTTCTTTGTCGGGTCAGGAACTTCATGGCCTTGGGGGTCTCCAGTTCTCCGCTTCCATCAGGTACGGGTCCGTGCCTTCGGCGCCGCTGCGATCCGCACCTGACCAGTTCGCCCCCGCGTCGACGATACGGTGAAGCACAGCCTGGCGGAGATCGGCCTTGGTGAAGTCCGCCCGTGAAACGTCGGCCCGGGAGAGGTCGCAATACCGAAGACCCGTCCCGAGAAACTTGGCCCCGGCACACTTGGACTGGACAAACTCTGCGCGTTCAGCCCGCGCGGCGGTTAGATCCGCTCGCTCGAGCGACGCCTTGACGAACGAACAACCTCGTAGGTCAGCCTGGCGAAGGTCCACTTCATCCAGGGTCGCCCCAGTGAAGTCCGCGCTTCGACAGTCCGCGCCCGAAAGAGACGCTCTCCGCAACGACGCACCGTGGCAGGTGATCTGCTTCAGCGTGGAACCTCCGAATCGCGACTCATCGAGTTTGGCTTTCTTGAACTCGCAGTCGGTCAGATCCAAGCCGGAGAAGTTCATCCCGGACAAGTCGGACTCGGTGAAGTTGCAGAGGTTGAAAGAGGTACCCTCCAACCGAATGGAGCGAAGGTCTACGCCGACAAACGCGGTCGTTCCCACTTTGGCCGACTGGAGATCGATGCCTTCGAGGTTGGCTCCCTCGACATCGCACTGCTCGAGTTCCGCTTCCGTGAATCGAGCCCGAGCGAGATTGGACTTCGCGAAATCGACGCCTTCGAGTTTGCTCCCCCGGAAGCTCACGCCTTCGAGATTGCACTCACTCATGTTGACATCGACAAGAGTGGCCGCATCGAAGGTCGCCTCGACCAGTATCGAACCGAGGAAGTTCGCTCCGGTAAGGTCCATTCGCGAAAAGTCGACGGCCCGCAGCGAGCATCGGGAAAGGATCACGTCCCGAAGGTCGGTTCCCTGAAAACGTGCCCGATCGAGTCGACAGTCCTCGAATGCAGTCTGCTCGAAACCGGACTGCGTAAAGTTGCCCGACGTCAGTTCGCAACTCTGGAACCGAGTCCGCGCCAATTGGGCGCCGGACAGGTTTCCATTCGAAATCTCGCATTCCTTGAAGAGAGTTTCAGAAAGATCTCCGGACGAGAGGTCCGTGTCCCGAAGGTCCGCACGGAGGACACGGGACTTCGGCAGTCGGTTTCCGATCTTGGCACTGCTGAGGTCGACACCCTCGATCAGGCACTCGCTGAGTGCGGGCGCCTGAATGGCGAGTTGATCCGCCGTCCCTCCCCGCAACCGATTCTCCTCGAAAGCCGAGGTCCGAATCTGACTACGGTCGAGAGTGTTCCGATCGAAATCGATCCGACGAATCACCTCGGACGCCAGAACTCCGTCGGTCATCTCGCAGGTTTCGAAGCGGGTATCCAGAATCTCGCAGTCCTGGATTCGAAACCCGGGAAGCTGCGTTCCGACGATCTCCGTATCGTGAGCTTCCCCACCCGTCACCGAAAGCCCGGAAAGGCGGGAAGTACCGTTAGGAAACACCGCGGAGTCCAACTTCGAAAGGACCGACATTTCCTCCGGCTCCAGAAGAAGCGGATGCCGCTCGTCGGACCGGATCTTCATGTAGCTGAGGTTGGAGGCTTCGAAGTGGATCCCGTCGGCCTCGCAATTGGTGAGGATCGCGCCGCTCAAGTCCGTCTTTACGAAACGCGCGCCGCTGAGCCCGACTTCGTTGAGGTCGACCCCCGAAAGCGCGCAGTGTTCGAACAGAGTTGACGTCAGGTTGACCCCCAGGAAGGTCGTCCCCAGGAACTTGCCATTGCGAATCGTCAACCCGGACAAGTCGAGTCCGGCGATTCGTAGCCCGGTGAAGTCCTTTCCCGAGTTGAGGGCCGCAACGAACTCGTCCTTGGACTTGAACGCACTGATCGGGAGCAGCCGCGAAGCGATGTCTACCACGGACGGCCTCCCTGATCTGCGACGCGATCGCGTCGATGTGCGCTCCTGTTTCCTCGCATCATCCTACCGTTTGGACGGATCCTGCACCGTCATCCGAAGGTTGGTCCCTTCCCCCACCGTGGAAGAAAAGACAGCATCCAGAAAGTTGACCCCGTACATGTTCGATCCGCTGAGGTTCGCTTCCGTAAGGTTGGACTTCTGCATACTTCCCTGGAAGAGATTCATCGTGCGTAGTTCCGCCCGGGTCAGATCGGCCTTCGAGAAGTTTGACTCCGGCATGTTGGCACAGTTGAGCTTCGCGCCGACGAGCGATGACTTCTTGAGGTCGGCATCTTCGAGGTCTGCGTAGGAAAAGTCAGCGCCGTCCAGCCGAGTCTCCACCCAAATGGATCCGACACCCTTGGCCTGCCGAATCGAGGCTCCCGTCAGGTCGCCGGAGTTGGCCCGGAACAAGGTCAGGCCAGCGGCATCGAGCACGACGCGGTGGGCGCGAACCTTCGACCAGTTACACGACTCGAGCAACGCTCCCTGGCAATTCGCTTCCGTAAGAAGAGCCTCGACAAAGAACGCGGACTTGAGATTTGCCTTTTGCAGGGAAGCGCCCCTCAGGTTGGCCATCTCGAATCCGGCACTCTCCGCCTGGATCTCGTCCAGTCGGGCGCCCTGAAGATTGGCCATCTCGAACGAAGCCTCAGTGGCCTCGGCCCCCGTGAAGGTCGCTTCGATCAGCTTCGCGCCGCGGAAGTCCGCTCCAACCAGCTTCGCCGTCGCAAACACCGTCCGGACCGCGGATATCCCGGACAGATTGGCCTGCTCGAGGCTGGCGCCGGAGAGCGTTGCCCCGTCCAGATCGGCCTGAACCAACAGAGCGCCGTCGAGCTTCGCGTTGGAGAGATCGGTGTTTCGGAGGTCGGCGCCCCGAAGGTCCGCCTCCGGCGCAACGAGGCCGGCGAGATTCAGCCCACGAAGATCCTTGAACGCAGCCGACTCACCGGCGGCCAGTCTCTTCTCGAGTTCTTCGCGGGTTTCGATCCTCTCGCGACCGGCCGGGTCTTCCTCCGGTTCGGGTGGCGTGCCGTCATCGCTCGGGGCGAACGTTGCCGGCGGAGCGGATGTACCGGATGGACTTGGTGGACCGGTCGGACTTGGTGGACCGGTCGGAGCGCGCGACCCGGTCGGCTCGGACGGCCGGGCGGAGTTCGCCAACTTGGGGACGTCTTCCCACAGTGGAGGCGGCGGCTCTTCTTCGTCGTCGCCGTAGACCTCCCGCAGCATCTCGGGGATCAACGCCTGCAACTCTTGTGGCGCGGCCGGCGCGTCGCCAACTCGGTGCGAAGTCACGAGGATCTCCCCGATCTCCGCAAACTCCTCGTCCCGGACTTCCGTCAGTCCGCGCCACACCAAAGTGACGGTTTCCGCATCCATGTCGACAAAAAGCGTATCCAGATTCATCGGCACTTCCCGAAACGGAGGTGGACCCGAAGCCGGCTTTTCCTGGATGAAGGCTCGGACGGAAAGAGCCGGCAACTGCGAACGGTACTCGCCGTGTTCCGGATGAACGTTCTCGAGAAAGAGTTCTTCATCACCCTTCAGGTACGGAGCCTGTTGGTCCAAAGGAGCGCAGTTGAAGAACCCCCAGTCGAAGTCCTGAGGAAACGCCGGAAACCTCGTCTTCAGCCAATCGCCTTTGTACGAGCCGACCTTACGGAAGCGGTCCTCCCACATTCTCCCCAAGGGTCCGAAACCTACGGGATCCGGTTTGTCCCGGTTCGACTTGATCAGCTGAGCGGGATTCTCGAGATTGGGAAGCAGCTGCGCTTTGCTGCCGTCGTCACCTTCGGTTTTGCCGGCGCCCTTGCCAGACGGGTTTTTCTTGAATCCCGGTCCACCGAAAGAGTTCTCATACCGTAGCGGCATCTGAGAAAACGGTTCGGGGTCCGTCTGTCCCCCGAAGAGACCGCCTTTCCAACGACGGTCACCGATGACGCCCAGCGTCTTGCGGTAGGGCCCCACGCAAAAAGTTACGCGGGAAACGGTCGCGCGCCCGCCGGGTGGATGGCACGACCCGGAAAGCAGCAGGTCGGTCCTTGGCTTGAAAGGAGCAAAGTCGTTCTCGTACCGCGGAGCGCCTTCTCCCTCTTCATCATCTTCGAACGGTTCGTCCCCGGTCGGACCCGGCTGTTCTTCCAAAACTTCGGCGACACCGCCCGGAATGAGTCGAAAGGTCCCCTTCACGATCAGACTGAGAGTATGGCCCGGATGATTCTTCTGATGGGCCACGTAGGCAAACTTGAAGGGTGTTCGGTTGAGGATGTCCAAGTGCGGCTTCCGATGGGTTCTTTCGTCGATCTACTTGTTGGCTTCCAGGCTGGGATTCGACCAGCTGCCCTTCCACTGTCCGTCCTTGTCGCACACCATCTTCTGCCCGAAATGAATCACGTCCTTGGACATCACGTAGACCTCGCCCTCGGCGCTGATCACGATCTTGCCGTCGTCCTGAACGTTGATGTAGCACTTGTTCTGCGCGTTCAAGGTGACGCCCTTCGTCGACTTCTGGGCGTTCTTCTTGTCCCCGGTGACCACAAAAACGCCATCATCGTCCAGGATGACCTTTGACTTCTCGGTCGTATGCTTCGGATCCGCGATGTCGGCACCACTAACTCCGACGATACCTCCCGCGATCGAAGCTGCCATGCCGGCGCCTTCCAAGACCCAACCCGTCACGCTCGGTTCAAGGTCGGCCATATTGATCGAGCCGGTCGTCGTCTTGGTTTCGGGATCGTAGTTGAAGTCCTGGAACGTACTTTGGATCGCATTCGCCTGATTCTCGAACATACTGCCGGCCTGTCCCGCAGTATTGATGAGTGTGCCCGCAGTTGCGATCGCGGCGCCGATGGGCCCGTAATCGCGACCGCTCGTTCGACTGGCGCCCGTACCGAATGCGAGGGTGATGTCGTCAGGCCCGGCCTTGACCAGGCTCGTATCGGTCGGTCCTCCACACAGCCAGACCTCCGCGTCCGAGTCGTGCTTGATGTCCTTGGAACTGACCCGCGCGTACTCCGCCTTGTTGTAATTGAGCGTCCGGGCCCAACCCCACGTTACGTTGATCGCCGCGTTGATGGAGAGGCTCGCTCCGATACTGATGCCCAACTTGCCCCCGAGGAAGGCGCTGACCGAGGTTCCGGTTTCGAATGTTGCGCTGGACGCAAACTTCAGCGCCGCGGAGACACCTTTCGTGTACGCGAACGATGCTCCTCTCGTGAACGAAACGCTGTTCCCGTAGGAGGAACTCCACTTGTCGCCGATAGAAATCGACTTGCTGTCGCTCATGGTGTACTTGACCGAACTTTGGCCAAGAATGATCCCCGAGTCGTGCGAAGGACTGTAGAGACTCAAAGACTCCGAACCCGGTGTCGAGTTGAACTGAATCTCGTTTCCGAACTTGTCGCGAATAATGGAGACGTCCTTGTGCGTCGCCAACGTCTTCGGCGGCATGTTGTCCGCGTTGTAGACGCGACCGGTGCAGATAGGCTGGTCCGGATCCCCTTCGAGGAAGTCGACGATGACTTCCTGGCCGGGATGGGGAACGAACATACCTCCCCAGTTCTTTCCCGCAGACAGCTGCGAGACTCGAACCCAGCACGAACTCTCCTCGGTCGTCGGACCAGTTCGGTCCCAGTGGAAGTGAACCTTGATCCGTCCGAACTCGTCGGTCCAGGGATCCTCTCCCGATCCCGTGACCGTCGCTGTCTGCGGCCCTTCCACCGTCGGCTTCGGAGTGACCCGCGGCGGCCGGAAAGGAATCCGTTCTTCAATGGCCGTGAGGTCGCACTCGAATTGGGCAAGTTCCCCCGCGGTGTGTCCATGGACCGTTTCAAACTCGGTGTTGGCAAGCCGGTACCGCGCAGCTGTGACCAGATAGCTGAGATTCAGGGAATCTCTGGGATGATCGGTCAACGCGAAGAGAGATCCCGCTCCCAATCCACGAATCGTTCCGCCACCGTTCATGACGGTGTGGCCGGCCTGCAGCTCTTCGATGCGCTTTCCCGCGATCGTCTCTCCCGGTGTCGTTTCTTTGTAGAGACCGGGATAGTCGAAGACCTCGATCTCCGCCTGTGTGTGGCTCTGCGGAATGTTGGCGCGAGTCTCCAGCGGCGCCCGCGGCTTGGTGAAGTCGTAGTCGGTGTGGACATAGACACCGCTCTGCAACTCCATCGTGTCGCACCACCGCGTGATGTGGTCCGTGTCCGTGGACTGGTCGGACCCCTCCGGGAAGTAGGTGATGGAGTCGTAGTCGGTGACCGTCGCGTGACAATTCACGCCATCGGAGAGGATGAGCTTGTGCTTCTTCTCCTCATGCGTGAAGTAGTAGGAGATCCCGTCCTCTTCGAGAAGACGGCTCACGAAATTGAAGTCGGACTCGCGGTACTGAACGCAGTACTCGCGCGGTCCGGGGTCGGCGACCTGGGAAAGGTCGTGGTCCGAACAGCTGTGCTTCTCAAACAGCTGACGGAGGATGTCGATCGTGCTGTCACCCTGAAAGACGCGACAATCGGCGGCCCGGGTCAGGAACCAAAGCCACGGGCGAAGGACCGCGTGATAGCGTGCGTACTGACCGTAGGAGCCAGCGTAGGAGAACTGGCTGATGATGCCGTCGAAGTAGCGTTGCGCTCCGCCCCGTACGTCGACACGGACACTCATGTGCTCGCCGATCAACTCCGCAGGATCCAACGTGTGGCTCTCGCTGAGCAGGTCGAGTTCATAACGGAACAGACGTCCCAGCCCCTCCGTTCCCGTCATTCGACGGAGCAAAAGGACGTCCGGATCGAGCGGCGAAACGACGGCGAACCGGCGGTGTTCCTGAAGGGGAGCAAGAACCATAGAAAGAGCGTCTCCTTTGCACGCGCCAAGTTCTTGCGCGCACTCCGAGTCTAGGAAATCCTCTGGACCTGGGATAGCTGGATTTCAGAACCGAAGTATGGGAGTCGGCAAATGATGAAGCTTGTTTTCCTCCTCGGTGGAGTCGCACTGCTTCTGGCCATCATCGTGGCTTGGCTCGGAATCTCCAAGGCCAACCAGAATCTGGAGGAAGCCGTCCATCGGGCAGACACCGAAGCGGCGGCTCCCCGAACGGTGGAAGACGTTTCCGGAGAGATTATCGAGAGATTCGGTCCGGAGTTGCGTGCGAAGTCACCGGATCACCCCATTCGGAGATATCGCGTGGCGGCTCCCCAATGCCCTTTCGAGGAGGTGGCCGAGGTTCGGGCGTCGGTCTTCGACAACGGAGCCGAGGGCGAGATTCGCCAGCTTCTCGGTACCAAGATCGATGAGTTGGCGCGGGCCGCGGGGGGAGACGCCGTCACCGGTTTCTACGAGTTCGCCAAGACGCGGGTCATCGGAGGGATGGGGAATCCGGCCGTAGGCGAAACTCATCGCTACCGGACCGCCATCGTGCTTCGTTTCACCGATCCCGACTGCCGGGAGTAGAGAGGGCGCCGCAGACCGCCGCAGACCGCCGAAAAACCACGAGAAGCCGATGAGCGAAGGTAACTACAAGAAGTTCTACGCGGTGGTCCGTCGGATCCCGGAGGGGCGGGTCGCCACCTACGGTCAGGTGGCGGAACTGGCTGGGCTACCCGGTCATGCCCGACAGGTCGGCTACGCGCTTCATGCTCTCCCTGAAGGATCGAACGTTCCGTGGCAGAGGGTCATCAATGCAAAGGGCGAGGTCAGTGAGCGACAGGTCCCCGGCGCGAACAACCTTCAACGGGCGCTGCTGGAACAGGAAGGCGTTCGATTCGACTCCCGGGACCGGATCGACCTGAAGGCGTTCCGGTGGTCACCCCGCAAGTCCTCCAGCCGGTCCTCCAACCGGTCCTCCGGCCGGTCCTCCCTCCCGTCCCACCGTCGGTCACCCGGCGGAAGCTGAGCCGATCAGCGAAACAACGCTTTGATCTGCCCCCAACTGATGTCTTCGATGAGCGGGTCGGCCCCTCCCACCCGTACGTCCCTCCACTCGACGATGCGCCAGTACTCTGGTTTGGAACCTTCGTCCGGCCGCACGAAGACCACGGCACGGTCTCCGGACACCTTGTAGATGATTGGGTCCCCGCCCTGAGGGTCTTCCACGGTCACGGCGAGATCGGAGTCGGTGACATCGACACGCCAGCTTCCGGGAGGGGCATCATCTCCCTCGTCAGCCTCGACCGGGGCCGTCGTCTGGAAGGCCACCTGGATATCAAGCACCTGGGGCGCCTCAAACATGTTCCGACTGGCGGTTCGTTCGTCCGAGTATCCCCACGAGGAAGGCAGGTCGGGGTGTTCCTCAACATCGATCGGATCAAAACGGAACGAGAAGATCTCGGCGTTGAAGAGCCGATCCCACAAATCCATGTTCCTTGATTCGTAAGCCTTCTCGATCGACGCAACCGCGCCCAGCGGTCCCAAGGCCGGCTCGAGAGATGGGAAGTCGACACCTTCTGTTTCGTTCCCGAACCCGCCTGGATCCCCATCCGTGTCAGTCGCAGTCTCTTCAGCGGCGGAGGTCAGGAGGCTTGAGCCATCGTTGCCGCACCCCGACATCCCAACGACCAGTGCTGCGACGCACGCGAAAATGCCAATTACATTCACAAACATCAATACATTGAGTCGGGTCATTCGTATCATCTTCGACCTCCAAGCTGGTGTTGCATTCGGGCATTGAACCTGGGTGCCCTTTTGGTCGGCACTTCTTCTGGGTCATGGGTGTGGATCGCGGTCGTGGATCGCCGACGCGGGCGCGGGCGCGTCCGAAGCGCTTTGTCGCCCAGCGAGCTACGGGTTCTTAGATAAGCCGCGAATCAAGTCCATGATACGGCTCCGATCCCCAGCCGTGAGGCTGCTACCCGACGGGATACAGAGGCCGGTCTCAAAGAGCTGGTCGGCAACAGCCCCACCATACATCAATGAATTTTCATACAATGGCTGTAAATGCATCGGCTTCCACAGGGGTCGGCACTCGATGTTCTCCGCTTCGAGGGCGACTCGGATTTCATCCCTGGAGGCCCCGAACGAGTTCCCATCAACCAAGAGACATGTCAGCCAACGGGTGTGCCGTCCCCAGGTCGCCTCGGGTTGGAATTCCAACCCGGGCAGACTGCCCAAGCCTTCCCGGTATGCCTCGAAGTTCTTCCGGCGGGCGGCCACCCGGTCGTCGATGACCTGAAGCTGCCCTCGTCCGACCCCGGCGATGATGTTGCTCATCCGGTAGTTGTAGCCGACTTCCGTGTGTTGGTAGTGCGGCGCCGGATCCCGGGCCTGGGTGGCCAACTTTCGGGCGTGCTCGACCAGGGAAACATCGTCGGATACAAGCATCCCTCCGCCGGAGGTCGTAATGATCTTGTTCCCGTTGAAGCTGAAGATCCCAATCCTACCGAACGTTCCGGGCGCCTTTCCCTGGTCCGAGACCTGGTCCGAGACCTGGCCCGAGACCTGGTCCGACACCTGGCCCGAGACCGGTTCCGGAAGCTGACCCGATCCCGTCCCTGCCCCGGACTCGGCCGTACCCCCGGAGCCGTTCGCCCCCCAATAGGTGGCCCCCAGCACCTCCGCCGCATCCTCGATCAGAACCACGTCGTAGCGCCGGCAGACATCCACGATCCGATCGAGATCGGCGCTTTGCCCATACAGATGAACGGCCAGGACTGCCTTGGGTGGACGGCCCCGCTTCTCGATCCGGTCCCGGATCGCCTCTTCCAACAAGTCCGGGTCCATGTTCCAGGACTCGGTCTCGGAATCGACCAGCACCGGTCGGGCGCCCACGTAGGTGATTGGGTTGACGCTGGCCACGAAGGTCAACGAAGACACGACGACCTCGTCGTCGGCCCCGACCCCGCACAGGACCAGGGCCAGATGGAGCGCGGCGGTGCCCGAACTGAGAGCCGCGGCGTGCGGCGATCCTACGTAGGCCCCGAACTCGGCCTCGAACTGGTCGACGTTGGGCCCCAATGGAGCCACCCAGTTGGTGTCGAAGGCCTCGTTTACGTACTTCTGCTCATGACCGCTCATGTGAGGAGGGGACAAGTAGATGCGTTCGCTCATGATCGTTCCTGGATTCCTGCCGTCCGTTTGGGGCTGGGATTGGCCTGTGGGTTGTGGGTTGTGGTCGGAAGATTGCGGACGGTATCGGTCCAAGTCCTACAGAGGCAACCCGAAGGAAGTAGCGATCGCCCGTCGGCGATGGACCTCTGCGCTCGGATTCTGAAAGGCGCTGCTTCGTCACCAGTTAGGAAATGAGCGTCCGCAATCTTCCGACCACATCCCTTATCATAGATCGGGCTCTGCTCTTTCGCCCTACGGCTTTTTGCCTCATCTTCCCCCGATGCCTCGCGAAGGGCGCCACCCCCGCGCGACCGAAGGTGAGGCCCTACCCCCGCGGCCGACGGGGGACGAAATCGGCCGGGAAGGAGACCGGACCATGAAAGACGACACCATCGTTCTGGCCTACAGCGGCGGACTCGACACCAGCATCATCCTGAAGTGGCTGGAGCTCGAGGGATTCCGCGTCATCGCCTACGTCGCCGACGTCGGCCAGGAAGAGGACTTCGAGAAGGTCGCCCGCCGCGCACGCGCGACCGGCGCAGCCGAAGTCGAGGTGTGCGACCTGAAAGAGGAGTTCGTCACCGACTACATCTTCCCCGCCATCCGCGGCCGCGCGGTCTACGAGGGCCGCTACCTGCTGGGCACGGCTCTGGCGCGTCCCATCATCGCCAAGAAACAGATCGAGATCGCCCGCAAGTACGACGCGGGCTGGGTCTCCCATGGCGCGACCGGAAAGGGAAACGACCAGGTCCGTTTCGAACTCGCCTTTGCGGCTTTGGCCGCCCGGATCAAGGTCCTGGCTCCCTGGAAGGAAAGCCGGTTTCTCGAACGCTTCCAAGGCCGACGGGATCTTATCCGGTTCGCAGAGGAAAACGGTATCGACATTCCGGTAACGCTCGAGAAGTCGTTCTCAACGGATGAGAACCTGATGCACAAGAGCTACGAGTCCGGCGTCCTCGAGGACCCGATGCAGCAGCCGGATCCCGGCATCTTTACTGTTTGCAGTAACCTGGAAGATGCACCGGATCGGAAGTCGACCATCGAAATCGATTTCGTCGACGGCTTTCCAGTCGCTGTCCGGGACCTGACCGGGGACACGCCGAAAGAGGTCACCTCTCCCCTTCCGCTGTTCCAGTTTCTGAACGAGTTGGGGCGAATCCACGGTATCGGAAGGGTCGATCTGGTCGAGAACCGCTACATCGGGATCAAGTCCCGGGGGATCTACGAAACTCCGGGCGGCACCATCCTCCACGAAGCGCTACGGGACCTCGAAGGCATCGCTATGGACAAGCAGGTCCAGCGTCTACGGGATATGCTCGCGCCGGAGCTGGCTGCGGTCATCTACAACGGCTACTGGTTCAGCCCGGAGATGGAGTTCCTGATGGCGGCGGTCGAAAAGAGTCAGGAGCTTATTACCGGAACGGTTCGGCTCGAACTCTATAAGGGAACGGCTCGTCCGGTCGGTCGCACGTCACCCAGTTCGCTCTACAACCCGGAGCTGGCGAGCATGGATATCGCCGGCGGTTTCGACCAGTCGGACTCCGCAGGATTCATTCGCGTCAACGCGCTTCGCCTCAAGGCCCACCGGGTCATCACGAGGGAGGCCGAGAAAGGCGAATCCGATGCGACTTTGGGACAGTAGCAAAGTCACCGTCGACGAGGCCGTCCTCGAGTTCACGGTCGGGAACGACCCCACCCTCGACCTGCAACTTCTTCCTTTCGACTGCCTGGCATCCGCGGCTCACGCCATGGCCTTGTGGGAGATCGGGATCCTGGCCGAACCCGACATGGATGCGCTTCGAGCCGCCCTGCGGGAAGCCTATGAGCTTTCCTCGCAGGGCCAACTCCCCATCCACCAGGACCAGGAAGACTCCCATACCGCCCTCGAGGCGTTCCTCGTCGAACGTACGGGCGGCCCGGGGCGCAAGATCCACACGGGTCGGTCACGGAACGATCAGGTGATCCAGGCCCTGAGGCTCCTGCTGCGGGAGCGCCTGCTCGAGGTCGCAGAGGTCGGCTTGGAGATGGCTGAGGCCGCTATCAACCTTCACGACCGTTACCACAACGCCCTGATGCCGGGTTACACCCACACGCGGCAGGCCATGCCGTCGACGGTGGGTCAGCTGTTCGGGGCTTTCGCCGAGGGCTGTCTGCGGGACATCGAGCTACTCATCGTCCCTCTGCAGTCCTGTCAGCGTTCTGCGCTCGGCTCGGCCTCCGGCTATGGCGTCCCCCTGCCGCTGGCGCGGGAAACGGTGCGGCGGCTGCTCGGTCTGGATGCCCTCGACGAAAACACGATTCACGCACAGAACATGAGAGGACGCCTCGAGGCGGAGGTGATCTTCGCCCTGCACCAGGCGAGCCTGTCCCATTCGCGGCTGGCCGCCGATCTGATCCATTTTTCCTCGGAGGCCTACGGCTTTTTCCGACTTCCCGTGGCGATGACCACCGGGTCGAGCATCATGCCGCAGAAGAGAAACCCGGACGTGCTGGAGCTCATTCGAGCGGTGCCCTCGTCCATGTCCGCCCGTTACATCGAGGTCACCGGGCTGCTCCACGGCCTGCAGAGCGGCTATCACCGAGATCTACAGCGTACGAAATCGCCCGTTCTGGAAGCCGTGGCGGAGTCGCGGCGCGTCCAAACCCTGATGGCGGCGACACTGAAGGAAGTCGAAGTCGACGAAGTCCGCTGCCGCGCCGCCCTGGAAGATTCGACCTTCGCCACCGATCGGGTGTATCGAAGAGTACGGCACGGGGTCGCCTTTCGGGACGCCTACCGGGAAGAGAAGGATTCGGCGAGTGATGGGGAGCAATTGGACGACGCCGAAGTGCTGGGCGCGCGAACCCATCCGGGGGCTCCGGGAACGAATCAGTCCAAGAGCCTGGAGCGCCTGGCCTCAGGGGTCCGAGCGAAGCTACAGCCGTTCCGCGATGGCGCACTAATGGCGACATACCTTCTAAGAGAGCCCGCGTCCCCTGAAAGGGCGAGGGGACAATAGTGTGGAGCCTCTACGGGGCAATCCAGACTAGGACGTTTCCGCCGACACTGGCATACTGCGCCTTTGGCTGAGGAAAAAAGGAATCGGACCGGGTTGTCGCTGCTGGCCCCTTCCGCGATCGTAGCAAGAGGAACTTCCCATGGACGCTCAGAACAACCTTCCTGTCGAAGCCTACGCCGATTGGCCGAAGATCGTCGCCAAGTACTGTAAGCCGGATACGGCAAAGAGCGTGTGGATGGTCATCAACTCCTTCGGAGGATATTTCCTCTGCTGGTGGTTGATGTATCTGAGTCTGGACATCCACTACGGTTTGACGCTTCTCCTCGCTTTGCCCACCGTCGGTTTCCTCGTTCGCATCTTCATCATCCAACACGACTGCGGCCATGGTTCCTACTTCAAGTCGAAGCGGGCCGCGGAGATCATCGGCTTCCTCTGCGGCGTCATGACCCTCACGCCCTACCGGCATTGGCGCTGGGCTCACGCCATTCATCACGCACACCACGCAGAGTTGGAAGAGCGCGGAATCGGTGATGTCTGGACGCTGACCGTCGAGGAGTACAAGGCCGCATCCTGGAAGAAACGCGCGATCTACCGGGTTTTCCGCAATCCGTTCTTCCTCTTTTTCCTGGCCGCGCCGTTCAACTTCGTCGTTCTCAATCGCATCTATCTCGGGGACGGACCGGATCGTCCGCGCCGCGAAACGAAGTCGGTCTGGGCCACGAACATCGGCATCGCCGCTCTCATCGCGATCGGCTGCCTGCTCTTCGGGGTCGGCAACTTCTTCATGATGTATCTGCCGATCGTCATCATCTCGGCCGCCACGGGAACCTGGCTCTTCTATGTTCAGCATCAGTTCGAGAGGACCTACTGGGAACACACGCCGGAGTGGAGCTATATCGCTGCCGCCATGCATGGCAGCTCGTACTACAAGCTCCCGCGGATCCTTCAGTTCTTCACGGGCAACATCGGCTTTCACCACATCCACCATCTGAGCCCACGCATTCCCAACTACAAGCTCGAGCAGTGTCACAACGAGAATCCTCTTTTTCAGGAGGCGCCGACGCTGACCATCCGGAGCAGCCTTCGCTCTGCCTCCCTCACTCTTTGGGATGAAGAGCAGCGTCGTCTCATGACGTTCCGTGAGGCGCTCTCGCCGACGACCAATCGTGTTCGGGCCGCCGCTCAGGCCGCGTCCGCCGCAAAGGCAAAAGCCGCAGCCAAGGCCGCCGCAGCTGCTCGCGCCGCCGCCGCAGCCCGCGCCGAGGCGACCGCCCGGGCCGCCGAAGCCAAGTCCGCAGCCGCAGCACGCGCCGCAGCCACAGCCTCAGAAGTCCGGGCTGCAGCCACAGCGAAAGCGGCAGCCGCCAAAGCCGCAGCCGAGCTCAAGGCCGCCGAAGCCAGGGCCTCCGCCGCCGCACAAGCTGCCATGGCCCGCGAGGTCATGGAGTCCAAAGCCGGGGAAGCCGCCAAGAAGTTGGGCCCGTCCAGCCAGACGACCTGATCGGTCCGGAGGCGACGGCCTCACCCCACAGCCTGATAACTCTCGCTCCGCCCCAACTTGCAGCTAAAGGAGGGGCTTCGGAGAGACGACCCACCTAAAGAGTGAGGGACGCCCCTATTCCAATGAGGGGCGACCCGAGCGCGTACGACGGGTGCATGGCCGGTCCCGCTGGGCCTCCACGCTCCCGCCCATCGAGCCAAACTCCTTCACGGAGGGTCGTTTTGGAACCTGCCTGGATTGAATCGCTCGTCAAGTCGGTGTCAAACGTCTGCGAAATGATGCTCGGAATGAGCGTCGATGCCAAAGGCGACCCAAAACCGCTGCATCACGGCGGCGACACCCCGATGCATGAGATTTCTGCGCTCATCAGCTTTTCCGGAGCGATCGAGGGCAGCGTCACGCTTTGTCTAGCCAGCAATGTCGCCGGTGACCTGGTCAATCGAATGATGGGTTCCCCCATCGACCAGTCGTCCGAAGAGTTTGCGGACGCCGTCGGCGAGATCGCCAACATGGTCGCGGGTGGAGCCAAGAGCAACATCAACGAACCTGGAGTCTCGATCAGCGTCCCGACCGTCGTCACCGGCAAGGGACATCTGGTTCACACTCCGAAGGACCTTCCCGCAACCGAAGTCGGTTTCGACTCGGAAGCCGGAGAGTTCGTAGCCCATCTCGCCCTACGCAAAGCCGCGTAGTCGGGATCCTTTGGACATCGATCTTCCCGCCGAAACGGCCGGGAATCTTCCGCACTTCGGCGCGGAGCTTTAACAGCAGAAGTTAGGCACAGGACATTTGGCACGGTCACAACGGCCGGCCCGTCGCGGAGGACAAAGATGAAGATTCTCGTCGTGGACGACTCGGGAGCCATGCGGCGCATCCTCAAGAACGTGTTGAGCAAGATCGGCTACACGGACGTCGACGAGGCCGCGGACGGCTTCGAGGGCCTGAGCGCGGTCAAAGCCAATCCGCCGGAGCTCATCCTCTTGGATTGGAACATGCCTCAGCTCGACGGCATGGGTTTCATCAAGATGTTCCGTCAGAGCGACAAGGACACTCCGGTCATCATGGTTACGACCGAGGCGGAAAAGGCCCGGGTCGTCGAGGCCATCAAGGCCGGCGTCAACAACTACGTCGTCAAGCCGTTCGAGCCGGACGTCCTGCTGCAGAAGATCAAGGAGACTTTGGACGCAAGGGCCGCCTAGAGCCGGGTGCAAAGCTGCCCTTCTTCCAGGGGCTGCGTCATTCCGTTGATCCCCAACTCGGGTCGCCGGTGACGGCGGACGTCCGACCCCGAAAGGGCCGCGACCGACACGCTTGTCGGGGAAAAGGCTCGCCAGAAACTGCCGGGCAGCAAACGCTTTCGACTGCACCCAATCGACGCACCGTCCTCGGATACCGAGGACGCCTTTTACTAGCGCTTCAGTTCGATGGAGCGCTCACCGTCGATGTCGACTTTCGTGACACGAAGCTTGTGAGTGATTCGGCCGTGAATCTCCGCGACGAAGAGGGCGTCGTCGGTCTTGACCACTCCGACCGGAGACCAACCGGTGCGGTCCGGAGAATAATAGGTGGCACTGCGTCCACTCGGCCTTACGGAAAGGACTTGGCTGTCGCCGTAGTAGGCGACCCAGGACCGTCCATCCTCGTCCACGGTGATTCCGTAGATCCGGTTGTCCTTCTGCGCGTCTTCCAGTTCGACCGGCGGACGGTCGCCATCCCGAACGATGAGCCGGCTCGCCACCGTCGAGACAGCGGGTTCGTCCATGTCGATTCGGCGAATGTTGGCGATGTCGACGAGGTAGAGGTCGCCATCCGGAGCCCAGGTCATGGCGCGAACGCTGTTGAACCTCGCTTCTTCGAATCCGCCGTCCCGGGCCCCGCGAAAGCTCGATCCCAGAAGAGTTCGAACGGTACCGTCCGTGTCACGCTGGAAGAGGTGTCCCAGCCAGTAGGAATAGATCCGGCCCTCTTCGTCGACCCGAAACGGTGCACCTGAGAAGATCCGCGGATCCCGAGTGTCCTCGATCACGGTTTCGAACTCGCCGTTGGGTAGACGGCGTTTCAATCCGTGGGCAACAACGGTGACTTCGGTGCCTGCCGGAAGATCGACGGCCTGCCCGGCGTTGTCGTCGGCACCGTTGTCATCGCCGGTGAACTCTGACCCGTCGGGAGTGGTGTACCCGAAGGTTCCCACGGAATAGTAGAGCGTTCCGTCCTTTGTGAAGTGCAGATCCCGAATGCCTTGACCGTGAATCACGACCTTGGGCTCAACGTCTTCCTCGAGCGTCCACCCTTCGACGCTGGCTCCGTCGGGCAGTTCATCGAACGCCTCCCCCGGGATCCTCCAGATGAGATCCAGCGGGGTGTCGGTCGCGTCCGCGACGTAGATCGATCCGTCCGGCGCGACGTCGATTCCCCAGGCGTGCAGAGACTCGATCCCAGTGCGGTTGCTCCGCGGCAGCTCTTCGACCGGGATTTGCTTCTTCTTCGCCTGCGGCTGGTCCGGCTCCGAATTCTGTCGCAACTGAGCGGCGGACACTGTGGATATGCAGGAAAGAATCATGAGTACTACCAGGCCCCCGACGACGTTGGCAGCCCAGCCGTCACCAACACCGGACCCGAACAAGAATCGGAATCCTCGCGGACCGAGACTCGTTTTACGGCGGCGCTCCACACGGACAGCTGTTACGACGCTCCCTACCGTTTCCCGGTCCGAGCCGCCTTGCCGTGATCCCTTCATCCCCTGCTCCGTCTATTCATCCAGGTGGCAGGTGTAGGAATGACCGTCATCAGCCGTCCGCGTCGGCGGCACTTCAGACTTACAGACATCCATCACCCGCGGGCATCTTGTGTGGAACGGACATCCCGAAGGCGGATTCATCGGCGACGGAACGTCTCCCTGCAAGACGATCCGTTCTTTCTTCGCGGTGGGGTTGGCCACCGGGACCGCCGAAAGAAGCGCCTGCGTATACGGATGCTTGGGGTTGGAGAAGAGGTCCTTCGTCTTCGCGATCTCTACGATCTTGCCCAGGTACATCACGGCCACCCGGTGGCTGATGTGTCGAACCACCGAAAGATCGTGGGCCACGAACAGGTACGAGAGTCCGAACTCGTCGCGGAGATCCATGAGTAGGTTGATGACCTGCGCCTGGATGGATACGTCGAGCGCCGAAACCGCCTCGTCACAAACGATGAACTTGGGTTTGAGGCTGAGGGCACGCGCGATCCCGATGCGCTGCCGTTGACCGCCGGAGAACTCGTGCGGGTAGCGATTGATGTATGCGGGATCGAGCTTGACGCGTTCGAGTAGGTCCCGGACCTGCGACTCGGCGTCCTTGCGATTGTCGGCCAGTCCGTGAACGCGGATACCTTCGCTGATGATGTCGTTGACCGACATCCGTGGATTCAGGGAGGCGTACGGATCCTGAAAGATGATTTGCATGTTCCGGCGGAACTTGCGCATCTCCGACCCGGAGGCGCCCAACACATCCTTCCCCTCGAACTCGACATGGCCGCTGGTCGGCTTGATCAATCGAAGCAGGGAACGGCCGGCCGTCGTCTTTCCGCAACCGGACTCGCCGACCAGTCCGAGCGTCTCTCCGGGCGCGATGTCGAAGCTGATGTCATCGACCGCCTTGACGTTGGCGACGACACGACGCAACAAACCCTTCCGCACCGGGAAGTACTTCTTGAGATTCGAGACCGAAAGAAGAGGACGGCCTTCACCGTAGTAGTGCTCAGACACGGAAGCTTCCTCCCCCTTCCAGCTCTTCATCGGTCATCGGAAAGTGGCAGGCCACGGTGTGCCCGTCGGCCATCTCTTCCAGCTCCGGCTCGACCTCGGCACACTTGGGCTGCGCCTTGAAGCACCGGGGTCGGAACTTGCAACCGCTCGGAAACCGCAACGGATTGGGAACCGCTCCCGGAATCTCCATGAGCCGCGGGTCGCCTTCGATGTGCATCTCGGGCAGCGACTGGAAGAGCCCGAAGGTGTACGGATGCCGCGGCTTGGAAAAGAGCGTGACCGTGTCGCTGTACTCCACGATCTTGCTCGCGTACATGACCGCAACGTGTTTGCTCATCTCCGCGACGACACCGAGGTCGTGCGTGATGAGCAGGATCGACATACCGAGTTCATCCTGCATCGAACGAAGTAGATCGAGAATCTGCGCCTGGATCGTCACGTCGAGGGCCGTCGTCGGCTCGTCCGCGATCAGCACCTTGGGGTCGCAGGCCAAAGCCATCGCGATCATGACGCGCTGCTTCATTCCACCGGAGAGCTGGTGCGGATACTCGTTGACCCGCTGCTCCGGAGACGGGATCCCGACCTTTCGGAACATGTCGATGGCGTACTCGTGGGCCGCCTTCTTGTCCATGCCGCGGTGCAGCATGACCGTCTCCTCGATCTGATCCCCAACCGTGTAGACGGGATTGAGCGAGGTCATCGGCTCCTGAAAGATCATCGCGATGTCGTTGCCGCGAATCTTCTGCATCTGCTCCAAAGAGAGATCGAGGAGATTCCGTCCGCCGAACTCGATCCGTCCCCCGGCGTAGATGACCGGCGGTTTCGGATGGAGCTGCAGAATGCTCATCGCGGTCACGCTCTTTCCGCAACCCGACTCGCCGACGATCCCGAGTGTCTCCCCCGGATAGAGGTCATAGCTGACCTTGTTCACGGCTTTGACCACGCCCTCTTCAGTGTCGAAGAAGGTCTGTAGTTCCTGAATGCTGAGTAGAGGCTCTGCCATCAGTGCGTCACCTTCATTCGCGGATCGAGAGCGTCACGCACTCCCTCGCCGAAGAGGTTGTAGAGCATCACGGTGAGGAAGATGAGGAAACCAGGGAAAATCTGGATCCACCAGTGCTCGGCCAGACGACTTTCGATGAGCAACGATCCCCACGACGGGATGGGCAACTGGATTCCAAGTCCAAGGAAGGAAAGTGCCGACTCCGTCAGAATTCCCGACGCCACCCCGAAGGTCGCGGCGACCAGGACCGGCCCCAGCGCGTTCGGAAGGACGTGACGGAAGATCGTTCTGGAAGCACTGACTCCCAAGGCCTCACTCGCAATGACGAACTCCTGGCCACGGAGCCGGATGAATTCGCCGCGAACGAGACGAGCCACTCCGGTCCATCCAACCAGTCCGATGATGACCATGATGTTGAGGATGCTCGGCCCGACGAATGCCACGATGATGAGGATGAGGAAGAACGCTGGAAACGTCTGGACGATCTCGATGATGCGGCTGATCACCGTATCGACCCAGCCGCCGTAGAACCCGGCCAGGGCGCCCATGACGATTCCGATGAGGACAAGGATGCTCGTACCGACCAACCCCACCGCCAAGCTGACGCGGCCTCCCCAAAGAATCCGGGCCAGGATGTCGCGGCCCAGGCTGTCCGTACCCAGAAAGTGTCGGAACGCGGTGTTCGCTTCCGGCTCACCGAACTCGACGACGACCGGATTGGCCACACGAGGCATCCGCGTGTCCGGATCGATGCGCCCGGCGCGCGGACCGTTGACGTAGTAGCCATCCTGAATGACCGAGTTGGGGTGCCACGTCGGCGGCCGGAAACGTTCGCTGCTCGACTCGGCCAGCCCGAAGGGGATGACCGGGAAGACGACCTGCTTGGCCAGCACCTGTCCGTTCGTCAGCCCTTCTTTGAAGCCGCTGGCAAAGAACGCCGCAGGAGAACTCTGCCAGAGCACTGCGGCCAGAATCGGAATGGCGAGGAATGCGATCGCTTTCGGCCGGCGCGCCCTGCGGATCCGGAATTTGTCTCCGCCGAGTCGCGCGTTGACGATTCGGTTCCAGATGGGAAACAGCAAGGTCATCGCCATCAGCACCATGAAGAAGATTTCCCCACGCGCAAGATTCGCGAAGACCGGGAAGCTTTGATACGGCTGCAGCACGACCGTGCCCGGGCGTTTCTCCGATGCTTTGACGACGGGAGACATCTGCGACTGGATCTGCGAGGCCAGACGCTTCATCTCGTCGGCTTCACTGGGCGTCAGAGTGATGTCGCGTCGACCTTTGTCGGCCGCTGCACGAACGGCTTCCCGCAACTCCTGGAGCGGCGCCCGATCCTCCGCACTCAATTGCTTGGACATGGTTCTCAGACGAACCTCGGCCGCGCGTGCCTCCCGACCGACGACCTTCTCCCACTCTTCCGGCTTCGCGCCCTTGGGCAGCCCGGCGCGATACCCCTCGGACCCCTTCTGAATCCGATCGATAAGGGACGATGTCACCAAGGTCATCTCGGACTGAGCCTGCTTGTACGTCGCCAGGTCCACGCCGTGGAAGTAGAGCGGCCGGTCATTGGCCAGAAGAGGTGCGTAGATGGCAAGAGCGTAAAGCGCGAGCAGCAGGTAGAGCGCAAACATCGAGAGTTTGCGCCGCTGGATCTGGGAGAGGACGTTGTCCGTGTAGTCGCGGCTGTAGACTTCCTCGCCGAACACGGATCCGGCGGCAGCACCGGCAACCGACGAGGACTGGGTTTCTGTCTTCGCTTCAGGATTCTTCGGCTCAGTCATATGCAATCCGTGGGTCGACGAGCGCGTAGGTCACGTCTGAGATGAGAAATCCGATCAGGGTCATGAAGGCCGAGAACGTGGTTGTTGCCATGACCACGTTGTAGTCACGCTGGACGATCCCTTCGAAAGCGTAGAGCCCCATCCCCGGGATCGTGAAGATCGTTTCGACGATGACCGAGCCGCCGATGAGGATCGGCAGGACGCTGGCGAAGAGCGTGACGACCGGGATCAGCGAGTTACGGAGCGCATGCTTGAAGATGACGACCTTCTCGGCCAGACCTTTCGCGCGTGCCGTACGAATGAAGTCCTGACTGATGACATCCAGCATCCCGACCCGCATCTGGCGCGAGAGGTAGGCAAAGCTCGTATAGGTCAGACAGATCACCGGAAGGACACAGTGAAGGACCAGGTCCCAGATGTACCGGCCTTGGGAAAACGTCTCCGCGTCCTTGTCGTGAAGCCCGATCACCGGTAACCAGTCCAGACCGGTGGCCCCGAACGCCAGAATCAGTAGGAGCCCCGCCCAAAATGTCGGTAGCGAATAGAGCAGGAAGAGGATGAGCGTCGTCACCTTGTCCGCGATCGAACCCTGTTTCACGGCCGAGAGGATCCCGAGAGGCACGGCGATGAGATAGGAGAGCACGACCGAAACGAGAGCCAAGGGAACCGTCACCTTGAGACGGCGTCCAATCTCGTCCCGAACGGCCACGTTCGGTCGGAAGAACTCGTTCCCAAAATCCAACCGGACGACCGACGCCATCCAGTAGGCGTACTGGACGAGGATTGGTTCGTCGAGCTTGTAGCGTTTGCGGAACTTGGCGGCCGCGTCCTCGACATTGGTGTCACCGGAAATGGATCCGGCCTCCCCACCGCCGATGGCGCCGGTTGCGATCGTTGCCGGATCCCCCGGCGCCAATCGCATGACGACGAAGAGAAGCAGAGTGATTCCGATCAGGGTCGGAAACATCCACAGGATCCTACGGATGATGTAACTCGCCATCCGTCCCTCCTAGCCTGGTGCGCCGTTGCAAGTCTTCGGGTTCCTTGGGGAGAGGCCCCGAGTCATCGCCTTCGGACGCGGATTGTTTCGAATCTGGAAAGGTCGACGGAACATGCCCCGGTGAGCGTTCCAGCGGACATCGCGGTCCGCCGGAACTCTTCACCCATTCCTACGCGCCGGGAAGCGGACGAGTACCCGGAGTCCCTTCTCCGTAGTACATATCCCGGAGACGGTAGCCCGGAGAGAACTTGTAGAGGCGAACGCCGCGCAGCTTCTTGGAGAAGGCGATCTTTCGCGGAACGTTCCAGCCGAAGAGGAAGGGTTGCTCTTCGTAGATCCGGGAGTGGAGTTGGTGCCAGATCTCGTAGCGCTTTTGCGGATCGAGCTCGCGACGCCCACGATCGATCAGATCATTGATGTCGGCTTCGTTGAGACCGGCCATGTTGCTCGTGCGCCGATCGAACGTGGCTTCGTCGCCGTGCCAGGATCCGTACGGATCGCCCTCGACGTCGTTCAGCGTCCAGGCCAGGTTGGCGGCATCGAAGTCACGATCGAGGATCTTCTCGAGGAAGGTCGCCCACTCCAGCGGCTGGATATTGACCTTCACTCCGATCTTTTCGTAGGACTCCTGCAACCTCTGCAGGAAGGTCTCGGAGGCCTTGTTGCCACTCGGCATGAGCGCTTCGATGACCAGGTTCGTGCCGTCCTTGTCGACGACGCCGTCTCCGTCCCGATCGAACCAACCCGCGTCGGTCAACAGCTGCTTGGCCTTGGCGACGTCGTACGGATAGTGCTTCACATCCTGGTTGTAGGCCGGACCGAAACGGAACTGGGAAAAGGTCGCGGGCAGGGCCAGTCCCTGATAGTTCGTGCGCACCCAGTCCTCGGTATCAAAGGCATGGGCCAAAGCCTGACGTACGCGGCGATCGGAGAACTGCGGACGGAAGTTGTTCCAGACGGTGTAGCCGATACTGCCGACGTAGGTGTAGGCCTTGTAGAAATTGTTGCGGAAGATGTCGGACTGCGTGGCCTCTCCCATGAAGTCTTCCGACTTCACGCGGTCGAAGATGTCGACCTCGCCGTTGAGCAGCGCCTGGAAGGCGGAGTTGTCGTCGTCGATGTGGCGCCAGCGAATCTCGTCGACATAACCAGCGGCTTCCGGAGCCGGATTCCAATACTTGTCGAACTTCTTTGCTTCGATGTACTGACCGCGCTCCCACTTCGTGACCTTGTAGGGCCCAAGGCCGACCCAGTCGATGTTGTGGGGGTTGTCGTTGACGTAGGTCCCCATCTCGTCGTCGGAGGCGTTCGGGTTGTAGTCCTTGTTCGTCTCGTCCTTCAGATTGTAGAGGTGGCTCGGAAGCTGACACATGTTGTCGGAGAACGCTTCGCGCGCCTTGAAGAACTGCTTGTCGTAGAAGAAACGGATGGCGTAGTCGTTGAGCTTTTCCGCGTGGATGACCGGATCGAAGACCCAGCGCTTTTCGTCGCAGTCGACGTGCGGATTCTTGAAGACCGACCAGGAGAAGTAGGCGTCATCGGCGTCGTACTTTTCGCCGTCGTGCCAGAAAACGTCTTCGCGCAGCTTGAAGGTGAAGACCGATCCGCCGATGCGCTCTTCGACCTCTGCCTTGGGAATGCGGCGCTCCTGAAGATCGTTGAACGCGCTGCCCGAAGTCACCACGTAGTCGTCTCCGTCTTCTGTGACCTTGCCGTAGACGATGTTCTTGTTGTCGTCCCCGCGTCCGCCCTTGAGAACCAGCGTGTCCTCGATGTCGAGGTTGGTGGCGAGGCTCAGCTCGTATTCCCAAGTCGCCGGGTTGAAGCGAAGGAGGGACTCGTGAACGTCGTAGTGAATCCAGTGGATGACGGCCGAGTTTTCGATCGAGAAGTTGAGGTTCGGCGGTTCGCTCGCAATGTGCTGGATGATGCGTCCACCCAGGGCCGGCTTCGTGCCGTCATCCTTCTCTGGATTGAAGAAGTCTTTGGGGGGAAGCCCCGGACCCGCCAGGTCCGCCGCCGTCACTCCCGCCGCCGCCATGTCCGCCGGCACTCCCGCATACGGGTCGTCGCTGGACGAGGATTCGTTCGAACTCGAGGAGGAGGATTCGCCCCGACCGCCGGAGGACTCGTCGTCCGGGTAGTTGCTGCCGCCGCTACACCCTGCGGCCAAAACGAAAAGACCCGCGGAGACAAGCGCGGGAAAGGTCCATCCACCCACCCATCGGTAGGCGTTCATTTGAGGTAGCCGGTTCTTCATCGGGATTCCTTTTGGGATTGCCGTGGGGAGGCAACGCTCCCCGCTTCCTTTGTGGCGTGTGCCCAACGCCGTTCCTACGCGGGTTCCACCGGTCCCGTTCACGCGGGAGCTGCCAGGCCGACCGCGGGACTCTATCTATATATATGTGCGACGACCGCGGATCCGTTGCACCCGCGATCCCCCAATGTCCTCCGGGGGGACCGTCGCAAACGGTAGAACTTCGGGAGGATAGCGGATTGGACCCATGGGGGTCGAGGGGGCGGGAAGGAGAAGTCGAGTGAAGCCGGGGGCTGATTTGACAGACTGAGGTTTCTCTCGCTCTCGATACTTTCGCCCAGACTTCGCTATCCCTTGGTGGGACGGACGGGAGGACTCTATACCGATCGTTCCGACTGAATTCGGATCCTCTGTTCCGTAATCTGGGGCCTCCACACCCATCCGCTGCGGAATAGAGATGGACCCGGACGCGGACCGAAGTGTGTCAGTCGGTAGCAGGACCGGCAGTTCCCTCCAAGCCCGGGGAGGGAATTCACGATGTTTTCGAACGCGACGTTTTCGAACGCGATGTTGACGCCCGCGGTCGTATTCGTAGCAGGCTGTGCAGTCACGATCAGCCTCGTCAGTGGCTGCAGCCTGGCGGCCGCACGGGGCGACATTTTCGATCCGGTAGCCTCCGCTGCGGAAAGGGCCGAAACCGCCTTGGTGCTCGCGGATGCGGCCCTCGCCCTCTCTTCCCAGGTCGCGGATTCCGAAATCGCCACATCTGCCGACCCTCGGCACCTGTATCAGTCTGATGTCCGAAGCTACGATGACAACCTTCTCGAGCTCGCGGACGGATCGGTCGTCGAACTCATGGGCGAATTGGCCGGGTTCGGCACCCCAAGTCTGGACGAGACCTTCCTACTCATCCTTGGTTCCGTCGGTGAGATCTGGATCGAGGACCATGGGACCTACGCCTGCCGTGTCCTGACGGCGCCGAAGCGGTTCATCGAGAAACTTCCGTTCCGGGAGTGCCGGCTGGAGAAGCTGATCGCGGGCGGCCGGGTCATCCTGACCGAGGATCGGGGCGTCTATGAGATCCAGTTGTCGAGCCAGTCCATCCTACTGGAGATGGAGGCCGGAACTCCCCTTTGGATTGCGGCAGATCGGTGGGTCTTGGATTTGGGATCCGTGTACGTGGAAGCGTTGGAGGTGGAACGGCATTGGTAGGTAGAGTCGTGTTGAATAGCGGCGACTCTTGTCGGTAAGGAGCCCCAGAGACAGCAATCCAAAAAGTACTCAAACAAGTGGGCTGCGGCCGGGAATCGATCGTGATGAAGCCAAGGGTTCCCCGACGACAGTCCAGATAAAGGAGCCGTCAGATGCCTCCCCGAGCCGTCTCCCTTCAGCTTTACGAAGAGATCCTCTTGCTCGCCCTCAAGGAGGAACAGGGAACCTTCCACTGGAAGACCTACCGCCCCGCCCTGGGCGCCGGCCTCATCGCAGAACTTCTTCTCCGCAAGCGTATCGAAATCGAAGACTCGAAACGAAAGCTGGTCACCGTCATCGACTCCAGCGCAACCGGGGATGCGGTCCTCGACCGGTTTCTGGGTGAGATCCAAAACTCGAGCCGACGCAGAAAGCTGGGTCACTGGGTCAGCCTCGTCCAGCGAAAGACCGAGTGGTCCCACGACATCGCAAAGGGCCTCTGCCGGAAGGGCATCCTGCGGGAGGAAGAAGACCGTGTGCTCGCGCTCTTTCGCCGGCGGACCTATCCGGAAGTCGATCCCCGCCCGGAGCGGGAACTCATCGCCCGAATGCGTAAGGCGATCTTCGGGAGTTCGAGAACGGTGGATCCGCGAACCGTGATTCTGATTTCACTGGCGAAGAGTGCCGACCTTCTGGCGGTGGCGTTCGAGAAGCGGGATCTCAAGGAGCGAAAGGCGCGAATCAAGCAGCTGGTCGACGGGGAGCTGCTGGGGCGTGCGAGTCAGGAGGCGGTGGATGCGGCCAACGCGGCGGTGATGGTCGCTACCATCATTCCGGCTGTGGTCGTGACGACTTCCTAGGCAGAACCAGTTCACGAAGGCCTACTGCGATGACGGCCTTCATGAATCGTTCGGGATAGACTTTCGGCGATTCGCTGCGGCCCAAGTTTCGGTCATGGGAACGAGATCGACGGTCAAAGTCACCGAGGACACCGCTGCCGCCCTGCTCTATGCTGACACCCAGAGTCACGTCGGCAGCAAGTGGCCTTTGGCCACGGTCTCTAGTTCCAGGACGATCCCATGTCATTCTTCCTCCCCCGCGGCGCCGCCTGGCGCGAAGCGCTCGAAACGAATCCGCCCGGCCCGGGCAAACCCGGCTGGGAAGAGGAACTCTTCGACGCCGTCTCTCGCGAGATGGACCGCTTCCACAGCATGGGCCTCTTCGAACGGCGCGAACCCGCGTTTCGGATCCTCAACCTCCTCGCCGACTGGGCGGGACGTTGGCAGGACGCGGGGAGTCCCTACCTACAACCGTTGCTCTCCGTTTGGAACCCGGTGCAGGGCTGGTTGGTCGGTAACTTCGTCGACCTCTTCGCCGGCGAGGCGGCCGTCGTCTCGGAACTGCCGCGGCATCGTTTCGTCACGATGCAGAGTCTTGACACGAACGTCGGGGTCTTTCTCTTCCACCGCGAATCCTGGCTTTTAGGCGCAGGCCACCTAACGCCGCGTCTGAATCCGGAAGAGGCCGTCTGGTCGATCATTCACTCCACCGGCACGGCAATGCGGGGCGGCTGGGACGGACCGAAGATGACCGCATGGATCATGGGTGGGCGTGCACGGGAAGCGGGAACCCTGGTCGCGAGCATCGAGTCCGTTCTACAACAGGCGGACGTTCCGGAGTCTTCCGTGCGAAAGGACATGTCGTTGCGCTCGGAAGACGCGGGCCCATTACATGCCGTCTTCGATCGTACGGAAGGCGCCGCCCGGCCTTTTCATCCTTCGTTCGATCCCGTCCACTTCAATCTGCGCACGTTGGGACACCGCAACCGCTGTCTCGTCGAGCGGGACAGCGCGTCTCCTTCGCTACTTTGGTTGTGGAACACACCATGACGTCATCGCAGATGCAACCTCATGCAAAGGACGTCGTCGGGCGTCGCGCAGAGATTGTCGTGATCGGAGACGAACTGCTTTCGGGCGAAACGGTCGACACCAACTCCAACTTTCTCGATCGCCGATTGGAGTCGTGGGGCTGGACGGTCACTCGTCACACCACCGTCGTGGACGACGTGGAAGCGATTGCCTCTGCGCTACGGGAAGCGAGCGCGCGGGCTGATCTCATTCTCACCTCAGGTGGATTGGGTCCGACCGAAGATGACCTGACGCTGGAAGCCTGCGCGGTTGTTCAGGGGGTCGGGCTACGGCTGGATGAACCGACGTTGGCCCGCATCGAAGAGCGTTTTCGGAAGTACGGCCGCGAGATGACCCCGAACAATCGGCGACAGGCCATGGTTCCGGAAGAGGGCGAGGTTCTCGAGAACGAAGTCGGAACGGCGCCGGGGTTCACCTTCCAACTGGGGCAGGCGCGAGTCTTCGTCCTTCCCGGTGTGCCGCGCGAAGTCTTCTGGCTCACCGACAACACGCTCGCTCCGCGACTGAACAGCGGGACTCCCGCGATCGTTCGGCGAACGGTCAAGATCATCGGCTTTGGCGAGAGCCGTCTCGAACACACCATTCGAGAGATCGTGGAAAGCCATCGGAGTCGGGTGCGATTCGGCTACCGGGCCCTGGGGTTCGAGAACCACATCAAGCTTGCGGTCGACATGGACAAGGCTCGTAATGCTGCCCAATCAGGCGCTGTTGACCTGGCCACGACCTGGCTCGACGACGTCGAGCGCGCTTTGCGGGAACAACTCGGGGACCGAATCGTCGGCTGTGACGACGAAGACTACATCTCTGTGTTGGCCACGCGTCTCCTGGCCACGGGATCCACTCTCGCGACAGCCGAATCCTGCACGGGTGGACTGATGGGGAAACTCCTCACGGACCGCGCTGGGTCGTCGAGCTACTACCTCGGCGGAGTCGTCACCTATTCCAACGAGTCGAAAGTCGAGCTTCTGGGTGTCGACCCGGAGACGCTGGAAGAAGAAGGAGCGGTCAGCGAACCCGTTGCCGGACAAATGGCCGACGGCGTGCGCGAAAGATTGGGCGCGGACTACGGGCTCTCCGCGACGGGGGTCGCAGGACCCACCGGTGGAACGGAAGAGAAGCCGGTCGGACTCGTTTACGTCGGACTGTCCGGTCCCGAGGGGACGGAAGTGAAGGAGCTGCACAGCGTGGGAGATCGGGAAATGAACCGGCTCAACACCGCGAAGTTCGCGCTCGATTGGTTACGACGTCACCTGCAGGTTCCGTAGTCTGTGCTCTGACGGTATCACTTTCCCTTTTTGCCGTCGCGAAACACGGCAAACGCCAGGCCGACAAGAACGACAGCCCCTCCCACCATTTCGAGCGGGAGCACCCGAAAGGCGAACGTCGCCGGAAAGAGCGCCGACAGAATCAACTTCGACGTCGTGGTCAGCGGCGGATTGAGAAAGATCGTCAAACCTACGGTTGACGCCGGCAGGTACTGCAGCAACCAGGTCCAGATCGCGAAGCCGAGGACAGTGGCGAACACGGAGAGATAGCCGACACAAAGCCACCCGGTGAGGTCCGATCGCAACAGTTCCGGGCCACCACTCCACGGCATCATGAGGACGCTCGGGATCGCCCCGGCAATGATCGAAAGGTAGGTCCAGAGGATGGGATCGATCGTCTTCGTCTTCGGCTTGGTCAGGACCGAAAAGATCGACCAGGCGAGCGGGGCCAGCGAGGTGATCGCGATGAGGGCAGGGTAGCGAAGGCTTTGCCCGTCCCACCGCGCGCTCGCGATGACCGTCATCCCGAGGACACACAACAGCAGCCCGGCAATCTTGCGTCCAGTCAGCTTCTCGCCCAAAGCAACGACGGAAAGGACGAGGATGAAGATCGGGGCAAGAGTAGTCGTAAGAGACGCGACCGGAGCGGGAACGCCGTGTTCCTGTCCGTAGTAGATCGCGAAGTTGTATCCCGGAACGGCCAAGGCGCCGCAAACGAGCAATCGCTTCCAGTTCTCTCGCCAGATCCGAATCGAGTCGTCCTTCCTCGAAGGCGCGAAGCAGTAAAGGACGCACAGGACGAAGACCGGGACGAATCGAGCGTTGGTCAACGAAAGCCAGTTGAAGCGCGCCGGACTTCCATCGGCCCCAAGGATGTACTCGAAGGCGATGAAGGTGTTCGACCAGATGAGGAAGAGCATCAGAGTGATGCCGGTGAGGACCCATCCGGGTTTTGTCGTGTCTCGTTCCAAGCCAGGAACGATACAACAACGGCAACCAAAAGCATGGCCGTTAACGGACACCGCGTTTTTCTCCACGGGCCATCATCGAGGCGACGGAGCCAATCCTGCGCTGTTTGGCGGGAAGCATGAAACGGAAACGGACGGCTCCGGCTAGCCTTCCTCGTCCCGATGCAGCAACCTGCGCATCGCCGACCGGGCACGGCTGAGCTGGCTCTTGGAAGTGCCGACTTCAACCCCGAGCCGACCCGCGATGTCCACGTGGGTGTAGCCCTCGATGTCGTGAAGGATCAGGACCTCGCGGTATCCGTCCGGCAACTGAGCGATGGCCCGCTCCAAGTCGACGCGATGAATCTGTCGATGGATCTTCGGAGCTTCGGACAAATCGAGTGAGTCCACATCGGTGTGCTGTCGGCGGGTCCGCGCCCGAATCAGTTCGCGGGAACAGTTGAGCGCAATCCCGGTGAGCCAACTGCGCAAGCTGGACTCCCAGCGGAATCCGTCCAAGCGGTCGACGGCGCGGATCCACGCGGTTTGCAGAACCTCTTCGGCATCAGCTTGATTGCCACCAACGAAGCGGAGGATGGTTCGACCGAGAATCGGACTGTGGCGGGAATAGAGCGCGCGGAAGTCGGCCTCGCTTCGTGACGCCAGAAAGCGTTCTACGAGATCTCGATCGGCGGAACCGGCGTGATCCGTCTGATCGGTGTAGCCGGTGTGATCGGTGCGATCGGTCTGATCGGTGTGAGGATCGTCCTGCGGCATCGTTGTCGAAGACCATACCGCCGGGAAGGCGTCGGATCGAGCGGGGATGGTTCGAAGGGAATCGGATGCCGTGTCCGCACCCAGCGGACGGTGGTCGCGATCCGCGCGCACGGTCCCGCGCGAATCCACGGCCGAATCCGTGCCGGGCTTATCCCGCACGCACCCTCAAGAAAAGAACGAACCCCCTGGGAGGCCGGCGGCCGGGCGCCGGCTCTCCCATGGGAGAGAAGGGGGTCCGTACTGTCATCGAACGGCCGGGGAGGAGGGCCTGGCCGACCGTTCGATTTGACCTCTTCAATCTCGGCTCGCCGTCTTAGCGCTGCTGAGCCACGAGCTCCTGGAAGCGCACATGCTGCTTCTTGAAGTACTCGTTCTCCGGCGCCTCGGCCATGGCCATCTCGATCAGGTTGACCGCGTCACCGCAGTCACCCTTTGCGTTGCAGATCTCTGCCAGCGTATCGAGAATGTTGGCCTTCTCCGTACCGGCGGCCGCCAGCTCCACACCCTGGCGTGCGATCTTCTCGGCCTCGTCGAGATTGATGTTGTTCTGGAAGCACCACCACGCGAAGTTGTTCAGCTCGTTCGCGTTTTCCTTCCAACCTTCGTACATCGCGGCCTTCTTCAGCTCGACGGCGCGATCCGCATTCTTCTCGACATGAAGGGCATAGTCCGGCAGGAGCACCGCGCGGTACTTCTGCACCGTCTCGTCCTTGCTGTCGGCGGTCCGCTCGACGGCAGCGGTCAGGTACGGAAGGTGAGCATCACCCTCACCGGAAACCGCAGCGACCTTGGCCATCGTCTTGGCGCACTTGAGAAGATCCGTTTCAACGGCGTGATTGGAAGCAAAGACGACATCCGCGTGCTGCTTGACGTCGCTCATGGTGTACGTGCCCTTCCACGATCCCATGGCGACGTTGTGGAAAGCCTGAACGTCGTACTTGGCGCCGGCACTCTTGTCGAGCTGTCCCGCCCGCTTGTAGAGGGCAGTGGCTTCGGCGTAGAGACCTTCCGCACTCCGGAACTCGGCCAACTTCGCCGCGTCCGTCGCATTCGGGTCCTGCGTGAAGCGCTGCATCCGTGCCTGCATCGTGACCGGATCTTTCGTCGCTTTGGTCAGGGACGTCGTGAAGTGATCGGCCGACTTGAAACCGGCCCAGCGATCCATGACCTCGCCTTCGGCGTTGAGCAAAAGGAAGGAAGGATAGTTGTGCACGTTGTACGTCTTCGCGAACTCGGCACCGTTGCCCTTCTCGGCATCGACCCGGTAGTAGACGACGTTCTTGTGCAGTGCCTTCTTCATATCCGCGTCCGACGTCGAAGCACTGTCGAAGCTGTTGCATGCGGTGCACCACTCCGTTCCGACCTTGACCAGGATCGGCAGGTCGGCCTGAGCGGCCTGCGTCTGTGCGGCTTCGAAGTTGGCGTGGGTGTAGTTGGTGGCTGAGGCGGAACAATGGTCGCCGGCCTGAGCCGTGGCAGCTGTCATCAAACAAGCGGCTCCCGCGAGGAGAGACCAAGTCTTCACATTCTTCATTTCGAATCTGTCTCCAAATGGAATCGAAAGGACTTCGAGTCGCGGGTGACCCGGCTTTGCGCCCGCGTGTCGGGAATTTCCCGACGTGGAGCGGAGTTGGTTGGTCGCGAAAGGATCGCGAGACGCCCCCAACTTCGTTCCCCCCAGACTCGGACCGGCGCTGCTCTCCCGTTCCGATTGCCGAGTCGCTGGTGGGTGGCTTTCCGAACGGGGAGGGTTGCAGGGACTACGAGAAAAGACCGGCAACGGCTGTTTCCCTGGACAGACCCATGCCGCACCTTCCCGCACCAACCTGCACCGCTGCAGCCACTTACCTCGACTCAGGACTTTTCTCGGGGGCGAACGCAATCGCGTCGGTGAAAAGGTTCGAAATCGAGATTCGTCGAAGGGACTGTCCGGCTGAGGAAGGCGGGACCGGAATCAAGCCCTAACCACATTAGCGGTGATCAAACTGGGTAGTCGGGACCCGCTTCGATAGGTTCCCACCACGGTCACGGAAGAGACGGCATATGCAGATGTTTGCCCGCCGTCGTGGCGACCCGTCGAAATCCCGGGGTGCGTCGCCTCAACGCATCGCCCAAATCAGCTCCACCCGAAGCAACGTACCCTGGGATTCTCGCCTCTTCTCTCCACGCATCAGAGCTGTCCGCGCTGTAGCCCGGGGTCGACACGATGCGTTAACCTCGTAGTACACGTCGGCAAGCACCGACCGGGTAGACCGATCTGCATAAGGATCGGATTCGTATACTTGCGCGTTGGGGGTACTCACGATGGGCTTCCTCTCTTCTGAACGGCTCAGCCTTCGTTTTCTGAGTCGTCGCCGGTCACGGTACAATCTTCGACGCTCCGCTTTCGTCCTGCTGATGTTGTTCGGTCTTGGGGACCCATCCCGCGCCGCCATCGTTTCGGACGAGATTCAGATCGACCCGGGCTACCGGTTCTTTGACTACACCGAACCGTCCTTCCCTCAGATCGCGATCAAGGGAGACACCCTCGGGGTCGTGGCGTCCGATATCAATGGCTATGGTGCACGCATCTATCCGCGAGATCTCATGGGCGGAGAACTCGCGATGTCCCCCAAGTATCACAACGGCGACGTCCACGACGCCGTTTGGGAGGACGAAGGACTCTGGGTCCTGGAGGGTATTCGCAACAGTGGTCTTCAACTTTCCCGGTATACGAGCTGGGGGGCGGGAGCGCCGACGTACACGCTGCCGTTGGTTGACGGCCGCCGGGACGAATATTGGGATCACGAGGTCCACCCGCGCCTTCATCTGTTTGGAGACGAAATCTGGGTTAGCTGGATCGACGTCGACGTCGAGCTTCGAAGACTCACGCGCGATGGGCAGGTCATCGCCGAGTACGGGTGGCCTGCACTTGGGGGCGTGTACGGACTCAGCACGACCGATGACGAGGCGCTCCTCGTTTGGCCGGATATCGGTTCCCGACTTGCCTGTGTTCGGTTCGGCGCCGACGGCGAGCCGCTGAATGACGGGGAACCCGAGTTCTACACGGCCTCTCAGGATCTCCAACGGACGGCGGTCGCACATGTGGACGGCAACTGGCTGGTGGTCATGGCCACAGAGTATGAGATCCAAGTCGCCGTTCTCGACGCGACAGAGCTATCGATACGCAGCACGTTTGAAGGATTTTCCAACAAGGGCCTTCAGATCGAGGCCGGTGACGGGAACGCGATGCTGGCCTGGAGGGGGTGGTCAACTTCGTCTGTAGTGACTTTGGATTCCAATGGGCGCCCGAACTCGGCGCCCATCGAACTCGCAACCAAGCAATGGTGGAGGAACGCCTTCCGCCCCAGCCACCAAGTCGATATCGAGTGGACGGGCGAGCACTTCATCGCCCTCATGCCGAGCCTCATAGAAGAACACACCGGTCCACCCTGCGAGACTGGAAACGGGTCGGAGGAGGTGCGCGGTTTTTGGTTCGATGGCGAGGGGCAACCGCTGAGTGAGGAAGGTGTCGTCTTCAACCAGACCTACGTCCCCGCCCACGGATGGAGCCACTTCACGGAAGGGCAGTTTCTCCAACTCATGAACGACCGAAATTCTCGTGGCTACCAGCTCGCACGCATGACACCGGGCTCCAACGGCTTCGAGGTGGTAAACCATCGCACGATCGCCGGTAGCCGTTGTTCGGAGAGCATGTACCCCCGATCGGCAGTGGCGGCCGGAAGGGATCTGCTCGTTTCGTACGTTTACAGTTACGACAACTGGTACTGGAACTCGGGATACTCAGCAGTAGACGTCTACAGACTGTCTCCGACCGGCAGTTGGTCCCGCCTCTTCAGAATTCAGGACAAGAGCGTCCACAGCGAGTCCGTGGACGGAGACGATCAGACCGCGTGGCTCGCATCGATCACTTCCACTCCGAGCGAACTACCATCGGCGACCGTGATGGTCGACCACAAGGGTACCCAGAGAGAGTGGGCGGTTCCTGCGCTGCGCCCGCAATCCGTGCGCATCGCCGGCACTTCCGAAGACGCGCTGGTCGTCTGGGCAAACACGGACCACGGCAGACCGGACGACGTCACTCATCTCTACTACGCCAGGCTGTTCCCGGATCGAGGCGACGACCCGATCAACGGAACGCGAGTCTTCGACAACAACGGTTGGCTGCCCGCGTCGTACCGGATCGAGCGATCGCCGGACTCCGAAGTCCTGTTTTGCATGCGGAACGACGGAGAAGGGAACAAGGACCTCTACACGGTTCACTTCGGCCCGCACGGTCCTGGATACGAGACATTCGTCCATTCGCTCGGCAACTACCGTCACTTCGATGTGATCTGGAGCGGTAGCCGCTACTTTGTGTGCTGGACGTCACAGGACGGTGATGTTTCCGCGATCTGGTTGCGGGAGGACGGGACGCTGAGCAGTGCGGATCCTGTCCATCTGTTCGAACACCAAGGCCCAATCGACCTCTCTTCGGACGGACAGGGCACGATTGGAATGGCCTACGCCGGCAACCGTTTTCGGACTGTCGTCGAAGATCCGTCTCCGGTTCTTGTCTCCGGCCTGACCGCCGAGTGGAGAGATGGCGTGGAGGTTTCCTGGATGGCTCACGGCCGGGAGCCCGCAGCCTTCGAAGTTCTTCGGAAAGACAGTTCTGAGGCTCAGGGCATCTCTGTGGCTGTCGTTGCCTCGAGAGAAGGGCACATGTCCGTTTGGGATCCGGACGGACAAGGTTTGGAGGCACCGGTGTACCAGCTCTTAGGCCACTTTTCCGACGGCCACTCCGCGGTTCTGGGAAACGTGATTCCCGAACTCCCTGGCGAGGAGCAGAGTCCGAACATCCTGACCCTTGAGGTGAAGCCGAACCCGGTAATAGACGGAACGATCGTCGCTCACCTGGCAGTTCCTCCGTCCTTGTCGACGGAACGTATTGAACTTGCCGTCTACGATGTCGCGGGTCGCCTTCTGCATCGGGAGGATCACGAGGGGCTGGGGAACGCAACGATCTCTATTGCACCGGCACAGACCGGTGTCACAACCGGACTGTACTTCGTTCGATTGTCATCGAAGAGTGGAGTCGTGACTCGCCCCGTGACGATCCTGGCAAGATGAGAAGAGCCAGCCGATGCGCCGCCTCGGCTGCATCACACTGGCTCTCGCAATGATGCACTACTGCTTCGGAAAGTTCCCGATCGGGCAGCCCACTCCCGTACCACCCAGCCCGCAGTAGCCCTGCGGATTCTTGTGTAGATACTGTTGGTGGTAGGACTCGGCATAGTAGAAGTCGCCGGCGGGAGCGACCTCCGTCGAGATTCGGCCGTAGCCGGAATCGGTGAGAACACTTTGGTAGGCATCGCGGGTGGCGATGGCGAGCTGACGTTGCGGCTCGGTCGCAAAGTAGACGGCGGATCGGTACTGCGTTCCCAGATCGTTGCCTTGGCGCATTCCCTGGGTCGGGTCGTGGTTCTCCCAGAACCTGCGAAGAACGGTCGCGAGGTCGACCTGCCGTGGATCGAAGACGACCCGCACGACTTCGGAGTGTCCGGTCTTCCCCGTGCAAACCTCTTCGTAGAGCGGATTGACGGTGTAGCCGCCGGAATAGCCAACTTGCGTAGAGTAGACGCCGTCCAGCGTCCAGAACTGCTTCTCGGCTCCCCAGAAGCAACCCATCCCGACCAGGAGTGACTCCAGACCTTCTGGAAACGGAGGCCTCATCAAACTTCCCAGAACGGCGTGCTTCTCATCGACGGGCATAGCGGTTTGGCGTCCGCGGAGAGCGGTATCCTTGCTCACCATCTCGGACTTGTCATCGAGATACATGGGCCCCTCCATGTGGCAAGACGGTGCGGCGACACGGCGTGGCAACACGGCGTGGCCAGACGCAGCACCGTTCGATGGCGAAGAGTCTAGCAAGGATCGCGCCTGGCGGCGATCCTCCTTTGCCCCGGACGGCGCCCTCGTGCTACAAACGCTGCTTCCCCACGGAGCCGGCCGGGAAGTGCCCGGGGCCCGGATCCACGGGAGTGATGGGCGGCGAACGCCTGCCCGGGAGGACCTCGGCCATGCGCCTCACGACGATTCCCCTGCAAACCCTTCGCGAAAACCCGGCGGATGCGGAGATACCGAGCCACCGACTGCTCGTCCGCGCCGGTTACATCCAGAAGCTCGCCTCCGGCATTTACATTTACTCGCCGCTGATGTGGCGCGTCCTGCGCAAGATTTCCGAAATCGTGCGCGAAGAGATGGACCGCGCCGGTGCAGCCGAGTTCCTCATGCCGATCGCGCAGCCCAAGGACATCTGGGAAGAGTCCGGTCGTTGGAATCGGTACATCGCCGACGGAATCCTCTTTCATCTCGAAGACTCGAAGGGCGCAGAAATGTGCCTCGGACCGACGCACGAAGAGGTCATCACCACGTTCGTGAAGCGAATCTGCAACTCCTACAAGCAGCTTCCGTTCAACCTCTATCAGATTCAGGACAAGTTCCGCGACGAGATCCGGCCGCGCTTCGGGTTGATGCGCGGACGCGAGTTCATCATGAAGGACGCCTATTCCTTCGACGCCGATGAAGCAGGCTTGGACAAGAGCTATGACGCCATGGACCAGGCCTATCACCGCATCTTCGAACGCTGTGGGCTCGAGTTCACCGGAGTCCAGGCGGATCCCGGCGCCATCGGTGGAAGCGCCTCACAGGAGTTCATGGTTCTGGCCGATCAGGGCGAGGACGCCATCCTCATTTCGGAAGACGGCAAGTACGCGGCCAACGTGGAGAAGGCCGACTCCATCGTGAGCCCGTCCCCGGATCAGGGCGAGCCGAAGCCGCTTCGGAAGGAGCACACGCCCAACATCCGCACCGTCGATGAACTCTGCGAGTTCTTTTCCATGAGCGCGAACCAGATGGCCAAAACGGTTCTCTACACCGCGGTCCTGGAAGACAAGGAAGAAACGGTTGCCGTCATGATGCGCGGTGACCTCGAGATCAACGAGGTCAAGCTCACGAACAAACTCGACGCGCTGGCGCTGAACCTGGCCGACGAGGAAACCATCAAGAAGGTCACCGGCGCCGAGGTCGGTTTCGCCGGCCCGATCGGACTCGCGGAAGACATCCGGGTCTTTGCGGACGTGACACTCAAAGGCATGACCAACCTTCTCGTCGGTTGTTGCGAGACGGACTATCACTGTCTGGACGTCAACATCGGACGCGATTTCAAAGAGCCGGAGTTCGTCGACCTGCGGGAAGCCCGTGCCGGTGACGGTGCTCCCCACGATGCGTCGGTCAAGCTGATCGGCAAGCGCGGCATCGAGGTCGGACACATCTTCAAGCTTGGTACGAAGTACTCCGAAGCGATGGACGCGACGTTCCTGGATCAGAACGGAAAGCGGCAACCGTTCGTCATGGGTTGCTACGGTTTGGGTATCTCCCGCACCGCGCAGTCCGCGGTTGAACAGAACTTCGACGACGACGGCATCATCTGGCCCAGGCCGATCGCTCCGTTCGAGGTCGTGGTCGCCATTCTCGATTCGAAGAAGTCCGAGCAGGTCGAAGCTGCGGAGAAGATCTACGGAGATCTGAAGTCCGCAGGCGTCGACGTCTGTCTCGACGATCGGCAGATGGCGCCGGGGGTGAAGTTCAAGGATCTCGACCTTCTGGGCTTCCCGATTCGGGTCGTCGTCGGCCGGAAGGTCAAGGAAGGCATGGTTGAGATCTCGGAGCGGCGGCAGCCGGATACGAAGCACGACGTTGCCATCGACGGGGTGGGAGAGAAGATCGCCTCGCTGTAGGTAAGTCGCTGGTTTCCTGTAATGTAGGCCGCCAGCTATCCGAATGGCCGGTCCGCCACCTCACCAGGCTGGTGGCGGATCGGGCTACGGGGCCGATCCCTCTGCCAACCAGACCGTCCCCTCCAGATTCTCGAAGAGCGTTTTCGCCTGGGCAAATCCGGGATCAATCTCCAGCGCGCTGGAAACGCGGCGAAATGCATCCGCTTCGGAGCCGGACCGGAGGCTGTCCAAGGCCCGACCGTACTGAACCCAGGCCTCATACTCGTTCGCACCCAGCGCCGCCTCGTCCAGTTCCGTCTTGAGCAGCTTCGCCAGGTCTGAGGCCAACTCCTCGATCGCCGGCAGGGACTTCGCGGGGCCGCCCCGAAAGACGACCTCGCGGGTACCGAGAATCTCACTCGTCTCCGTCTGCACGATTCGTGACATCACCACGATGTCTTTCTCGATCTTCGAGAACTCAGAGAAGACCATCGTCTGAGCGCCCAGGAGATGGCCAACCCGAACCTGCGTGTCCGGGTCCTGCAAGTCCGAGATCTCGAACTCCTTGAGGACGTGCCCGATGCGTTCCCGCTCGACGGATCGAAGTGTCGTACTCGAAGCCAGCACCGCCTGCAACTTGCGGGCGAGAAGCACATCGATGCCATCCCACTCGCTCCGCTCTTTACCCGGAACACAGTTGACGAAGTCGAAGACGGCGATCGTCGACATCCCCGGCTTCAGCATCAGCTTCGGTCCAAAGACCTCGAGATACTCCCTCCAGATCAGTCCGTGGAGTGCGCCGTCCAGCTCGTGGTGCGGATCGACGGCGGCAATACGCTCGAGGCAACCCAACACATCGTCCCTCTGCCCAAGTCGATAATGTGCTCTCGCCTGAAAGAGGAGTGCGTCGACTCTGGACTCCACGGAGAGTCCTTCGCTCTCGAGATACTCCTGACAGACCCGGACGCATTCGGCGGGATCCCGTTGGTAGGCTTCGCGGATGGAGGCATCGAACGCCGTCGAATCTCCCCATGCAAACAGGTGTCCCAGTACCGAAAGGCAGACGACGACAACGATTCGGTACACGGGAGTAAGCAAACTTCGGAAGTAAGTCATAGACGCGAGACCTCAAACTCACACTCGTTGCGTTGGGATTGCGAATCGAGTGTTCCAGTGCAATCGCCCGGCGTGAAACGCCAGAACGGGTCGTTGGGTATCAATTGGTAATCGCCGAGGAGCGAACCGGAGATCTCGATCGTAGGCTCCCACGGCCCGGACCAGACCTTTTGCCCGTCGACGAGAATTCGGATGTTGGGATCGGGCGAGTTCCGTGGATCGCTCGGGTCGAGAAACAGCACGCGAAAGACGTGCGGCGCGACTTCCCCCGGACTTGTTCTCGTCTCCTTCGCCGCGACGTCGGAGAGTTCGGTATCTCTTTCTTTGGCCCGCGGCTTCGAGTCGGTGGCTTCCTGGGGCTCGGTAGCAGAGATGTCGGGACCACCTGTTGATTTCGGGGTGTTTTCACGTCCGGAATCATCTTTCGAAACCGCTACGCTGTCCTCGAGTTGAGTTTGCTGGGCCGGATCGAGTTCGGCATCGCCTTGGCCTCGAAGAACGGCAGAGACCAGAACCGCTGCAACGAAGATGCCCACGGCGACCAACGCAGCAGCCCGCGACCATCTTCGGCCTTGGACCGACGTCATTCCGGGCTCAGAGGTTCCGGGCTTGGAGATCCCGCGCAAAGTTTCCGAACCACTCTGCGAACGGAGCACGGCCGACACATCATCGAGCGTAGGTCGTTGCCGTATGTCCGTCGCCAACATCCGCCTCAGTACGGCTTCAATGGGAAGTGGAACCGTCGTCGCTTCGGAAACCACCAGGTCTTCCCTGCCTGCGATGTTGGGAATGTACGGGCACTCGTTGAAGAGTTCCCAGAGAACGACCCCCAGCGAGTAAAGGTCGGATGCCTCACTCGGTGGTGCCTGGTTTTCCAGAAGCTCCGGGGCTGAGTAATGCTCCGTTCCGACGAAACCGCCGGCTTGGGTCACTCTCGAGGAAGCCTCGAGGTCCAATGCGACACCGAAGTCACAAAGCCAGGCTCGTCCGCTCTCTTCGACAAGGACATTCCCCCCTTTTACGTCGCGATGGAGAATCCCCCGCTCATGAACGGCTCGAAGTGCCTCCGTGACTTGAGAGGCAACGTTCATCTTCTCGCCGTTGGTACGCACGGACAGGGTGGCCCACTGATCCAAGGTCAAGCCGTCGATGAAGTCCATGATCAGAAAAGACAGGACCGGCGAGTCGGAGTCCGCAACAACCACGTGGTCGTAAACCCGGGGAATGTTGGAGTGAATCTCGCGATTCAGGATCGTTGCTTCCTGTTCGAATCGGGCGAGAGCGGTGTGAGAGTTGGGAATCCCACGTCGAACGACTTTGACGGCGTGCCAACCGAGAGTCTCGTGGCGAGACCGAAAGACCCAACCCATCCCTCCCGCTCCCACGAACTCCGGCGCGGTGTAGGGGCGTTGCGCAAGGAGTCGTGCCAACTCGCGCTGGATTGTTTCCCGAGTCTCTGCGGGCGGCACGTCAGAAGGTGGGTTCACCGAAACCTCTGCTCCAGCGCCAACCGAACTCGATACCCGCTGATGTTCACGCGGTCTGCCTCATCGATGTTTGGATTGCCGTCGATCTGGGCATCGAAGAGCCCAAGCCGTAGGTTGATCCGACTATCAGCGGCTACTCGAAATGCAGCGCCGAGTCGAAGTTCCGTCCGAGAGGCTGCACCGAGGTCCGAAAGGTTTCCATCGTCCCAGCCGGAGTGACGAACGAACTCCACGGAGCCTTCGCTGTCCACCCGACGGTGAAGACGCCAACCACCTCCAAGTCCAACTCGAACACGGGGGCCCCGCGTTGCCGTGGAGAGGAGCTCTTCCTCCGCCGACACGCCGTAACGGCTGGGAACGGAGTAACCGAAACGAAGAAACCCATGAGTCGCCGGCTTCCGTCCGACGACCGCGGTTTCGATTCCCCAGGTTGGATCGACCGAGATGGTCGTTCCTTCGATGGCTCCATCCGCTCGGTGGCCCCAGGAGAGTTGCGATCTCCATCCCCACGCCGCGCTCGAGTAGTCTACGGCTCCCGTTGTCGACAGCCGCATTCCGCGTTCCAATTTCGCCCCGCCATCCAGCGGACGAAGATCCGAATGAAGTCCAAACGCCGACCCGACTCCAACCGACCAGCGCGGCGCAGGAGAGAAGGTGTAGCTGACACCGCCGTTGACCACGGTGCCTGAACCCAGGCTCGGAACGGCCATGTTCAGGAGGTCATCCTGGAGACGCACGGCAAGATCGAACTCATCGGCGCGAAGCTCCGTCGACCCTGTCGGAATGTTGGTCGCCAGCCGCAGCATCAAGTTGTGCACCGGACGCCAACTTGCCGTCAATTGAGTATCGGAGAGCTGGGAAACACTCCGATTGCCTTCAGCCTCCGCCCGGACGAACCCGCCGGTTACGGAGAGCCGTAGTTCAGGTGTGACAGGACTTGTCAGGTGAACTCGATGGCTCTGCAGTTCGAGGAACTCATCATCCCACTCGGCTCGTTCCTGTACGAGTTCGTAGGTTGCTGTGGCCGACGGCGCTGCTTCGGCTTTGAGGAGAGATCCCGACACACCGAGGACGGCGCACCCGAGAAGGAAGCGAAGCAGCCGAAGTATGATTCGGTTATCCATTAGTTCTGCCCCACTTTCATCTCGGCGGATCGGGCGGCCCAGGAATACGGATCTGAAGATGCCCATCGTCCGGTAGGACGGTCGGATCCTCGACCAGATCGTCGAGCACATCTTCAAGAAGTCCTCCGGCGGTATCCGATCCCTCTTCCGTCTCATCTGGGTTCGACATTCGATCCGAAGGAAGGATGTGTTCGAAATCGACGGACTGGGCAAGGCCGGGTTCGGCGTCGCGAGCACTGCTATCCGTGGCCTTCTCCCCTTCGAATGCCTTCGCCAGCTCCGTGGTCGACTCCGGATTTCCCGACACGCGGTCTGCAGAGAGACGCGCCGCCAGAAACTCGTCGTCGGAGTCGATCGCGCGGAGATAGGCTTCGCGCGCTTCCGAGTATCTCGCCGCTCGTTCGAACTCGAGACCCTGGCCGTAGGCCAGAAACGCGTTGAGATTGCGAGAACCCGACGGCGCAAGACGAGCCCACTCGCCGGGCGACAGTTCCCGTCCCAAGCCGGCAAGCAGTTCCGAGGTCAGGTCCTTCTGCACTTCCCAGAACCGATCCCGGGACCCGTTTGCCGCGACGACCACCGGACTCGAACCATCCTGAAAGTTCCATGACATCTCGATACGAATCTGGTCGTCACCCAGCTGCGTGATCGAGCCGAGCACGAAGGCTTCGCTACGCAAGAGCCGCGCCGGACGCAGAGTAGTCGCCGGGTCGACCAGATGAGCCTCGGCCATTTTCAACTCGCGGAGGATCGCATCGATGTTCCGGCGTTCGAGCAGAACGAACCCGCCGATCTCCTCCAAGTCCCGGCCCAGTTGGCTTGCAACGGCATTGCCGAGACCTTGAAGCTCCGGACTCCGTTCATCGTCCAAGGCGAAGATTGCTACGCTGCCCACGACGGGTGGTGCGGTATCCGTGGAGTCCTCCAGCGCGACGACCCGCTCGGCCCAGGACTCGCTCTGCGTCCTTTCCAACAGGTTCATCCTCGAACTCATCCGGGAACGTAGAGATGAAAGGGGAGCCGCGTCCAAGTAGTAGCTGTACGCCTGGATCGCACCGGACCAGTCTTCACGTTCCTCACGCAACAGCCCGAGACGAAACCATCCCTCGGCGAGATCAGGATCGACCTCGACGACAGACGTGAGAAGAGATTCGGCTTCGCTCGTCTCGCCTCTCTCGGCAAGGACGCGGGCCAGCCCAACCTTTGACGCGACCGAACCGGCTTCTGCTTCCGATTGCAGGAGTGGAAGCGCCTCCTCGTATCGTTCTTCTTCCAACAAGGCAAGGCCGGGACTGGAGGTGGAACAGCCCGTCTGCGTGAGCAACGCGAGGGCTATAGAGGACGCCAGAAGTACGAACTTCCCTCGGAACGCGTCGAGACTCACAGGATCATTCCTCCTCCTCACGTAGACGGAGCTCGACTTCCGAGACCCCGTAGCCGAGGTCGCACACGGCGTAGTCGGCTCCGCGTACCGTATCAAACTTCGCTCTCGAAACGGTGCCGTCCCTTCTCGTCACACGCACATGGGTTCGTTGAGCCACGCCGAGATCCCAGAGCAGCAGGGCTGCACCTGCGTCCCCCATTCGGTTCGCGACGGCACGGTCTGCATGGTCTGCATGGTCTGCATGGTCTGCATGGTCTGCTTGGTCTGCACGGTCCGCATCGTTGCCCGTTCCAGCGCCGTTGTCGATCGCCATGACGACGACATCGTTCTGCGTCACCCATTGGCGGACGGATGAGTCGCCATCGCCAACGGCTCCCGCGGTTCCCCCGAAATGGGGCAACAGCCGCAATGAGCCATGGAACAGGCTCGCCTCCACCTCAAGGCGAAACACACCCGGAATGCTCACCTGCAGTCCAAGCTTCGCAGTACGGTCGGATTCCACGCGCCGGCCCGGGGCGCCGGGGCTTGATGCCTCCATCGTCGGATTCGCAAACGCGTTCCAACTCCCATCGAAGTCGTCCGCGATTCCATCGATCACATCCACGAAGGCGCGCGCCTCCGGGTCGTGTGCAATCCATGCCGCCACGGCTTGGCTTTCGGGGTCTGTCGCGACTCCGGCCCGAAACCGCGCCAGCACGTAGTAGTGTTCGGGCTGCAAACTTCTGTGGTCCTTTCTCCCGCGGCTCGCCAACCTGACTTGGCGCGAGACTGACCGTTCTCGCAATCACGACCCGTCTTTCTTGTAAGGTGGACCCTCATCTTTTCGAGACATGCCCCTACCCATGGGTCGTATCCCAACCGGAGTCCGAAACCGGGTCCGACGCGGCTTGGCTCGCCTCCAGCCCCTGAATCATTCGTCCGGGATCCAGGCCGGCCTCCTCGAGCGATCGCCGGATCGCGGGGCGGGGTCGACGGAGCAATGCCTGAAGAAGATCCGCCTCCGTCACGACGCGGTTCGGCCTTCGGGAAGCCAGCAGTCGGGCCTCGACGAACGTGGTCTGATAACCCTGGGTCGTCTTGAGTTCGGCCTTGCTAGGAGACTCCCGAACACCATCACGACCTAGCCGAAGGAGCGCCTTCTCATCGGCGAGTTCAACGAGAACGGGGCTACGCATCCGCGCCATCGCCCGCAGGATGTGCAGCGTTTCCCGCTGTCCGCCACCTTCTGCGGCGGCCATCCCACTCGCAAGGAGATCGGCCCGCGCAACGATTGGGGAGTAGAGAAGCGCACCGGGAGCAGCGCGACCTGCAGCCCCACGTCGGACAGCGCGAACGTCGACTCCATGACAGGCGACCGTCTCGACGAAGTGACGAGCGATCTCTTCGGCTCGCACCGGGTCCCGACTCTTGTCTCTGGCAAGTTCGGTCGACTCGAGGATCCGGATTCTTCCGGCTCGGATCCACTCCCGCAGGGCATCGGCCTCTATGACCTCCTCATCACTGCCGGAAGTCTTGGGAGTATTGAGTATCTTGGGATTCCCGGGTGTACTGGGAGTCCCGGGTGTACTGGCCTCGGAGTCTGGGGCCGTCCACGCCGCTACCATCGCGTGATCCGGCCGGTCTTCGCAACCGCCACTGAAAACCAGGATGGGTGCACCTCCGCTCGACTCATGTAAGGCCGCAAGAAGAAGTGAGAAATCCAGACAGGTCCCGTCCTGTCCCTGTGCGATCTCTGTCGGGGTCGGAACCCGCTGCGCCGTTGCTCCATTCGAAAGCCGCAGACGGTGTGGAAGTCGGTACCCGGAAGCGAGGATGTCAGCGCATCGCCTGAAGTCCGACAGGAGATCCGAATGAGGTGCTGCACCGGACCAGAAGCGCCCCAAAGCGGGGTCCGTTGGATCCACGTGACAGGTGATGGACGTCCTGGCTGCGGGATGGTGCGGCCAGTGATCGCGTGGCACGAGTGCGGTCGTCGCCGGTTCGATTTCCGGCGCGTCCGGTCGCCGAATCTGGCACGGGACCGGGCGGTCGAGGGTCTGAAGCAAGGCCTCAAACCGGATGCTTTCGTCCGGGGAGCCCAGTTCAAGACTGACTCCCAACGGAGGAACCTCTACCTGAAGGGGAGGTTCATGGCTCTTCGTTGATCGGACATTCCCGGGCCGGGATGGGTCGCCATCGTCCCGAGCAGACGGAGAGGTCGACTCTTCTTGCGTCAACACTTGCGTCAACGGAGCCCCAAGGCGATACAGTGACAGGTTGTAGGCTGGTACTACCGAGAAGCGTTGCACTGGACCTTGCCCCCGGGGTGCGTTCGAGATGATCGACGGTGAAGCGGACAGACTTGAATTGTACAGCTTTGCTGCTCTGTGGTCAGGTTGTGAGCCACCGGTCCCGGAGGACGCAGGATCCATCCACGTCGAGTTTCTCGAACCGACGAGGGGCTTTCCCTACACGCTTTCGTTCGAGTGGACTGACCGCAAATCAAGAACCGACGTAGACGAACCTCGCACCGGAAACCGGCAGCAGAACCCTCTAAGTTTCCTAATCGGACGGTGGATGCAGTCCCTCACGGAACCCACTCGAGTCCGAGTCTCCGCGGACAGCCGGACACCTTATGTCGTCGAGCTCGGCGCCCCCTATTCCATGTCCGACTCCGAGACCCAACGAGTTGGCTGGGCTGCACGAGTCGATCCGAATGACATCGGAGTCCGGCGATGCCTCGGCAACCAGAAACGACACGAAGAGACTCAACAGAACGCGAGTCTGCACACCCTTCTCCGAATGTCGGCGAGTCTCCCAAGTCCCGTACGCCGGCAAGACCCGTCGGACGATTCCACTGTGCGCCCCCCGTGGCTCGTCCTTGATGCGATTGAAGACGGACGTAGCGCCGGAACAAGGGAGGAGATTGCGCTCATACTCGCTTCGGCGGCGGAGGCACTCGGTGAGCATCCTTTACTCGTACTGACGAAGACGGGAATGAGCGTGGGCTGCGTCCTCAGGTCTCGTCCTTCTTTTCGTCCGTTGTGGACGGCAGAAGAGGTCAGGCATTGCGTGGGAGAGGGAAGGTTCGTTCGCATCGAGCAAGCTGCGGGAACTCCATCAACCGAACTGGAGATGGACGGTGTGATCGGGGCCATCGACATCAGGGCAGCCCGCCCTGACATTGGGAAAGTGGAACCTCTTCGCCTTTCGCACGATCCTGTCGTGCATCAGGCGATGGTTTGGGCAACGCAACTTGGACGCCCCAAGCAGCGGCTGGAAACTGCAGACCTTATGTACGGCCTGCTCCGTTCCGACGGATCACTCTTGTCCGACACACTCCTTTCCAGCGGAGTCCCGGACTCGTGGATCGAGTTGAAACGAAGTGAACCCGCGGTCGCTCAAACACCTCTCGACAACTTCGACGCCCCGCCATTGCCCATGACCCGTAGCCACGCCGTCTGCCTGGAGGCCGCGACCAGCTTGTCGCGGGAGGCCGGTCTGCACACCGTACGTGAACAAGACCTGACATGGGCGCTCCTTCAGAGTCGCAGCCGATCCACCTGGAGGTTTCTGGAGGAATGGAGAATCTCGTTGGAACTTGTCGAAAAGAAGTTGGCAGAACGGGTTCCTCGTCCCGCGCATACGCGATGGGGATGACTCAGCTGATGTCGTATCGTTGAAGGTGGTCGCACTCGATCCTCAAAGGTCGACCCTGATTGGGTTAGACTCAACGATGTCGGAAGGGGCTCGAAGAAGATTGACCGAAGGTGAACTGACAGAACTCCTGCTGCGTTCCCGAAACGACGAAACGGGTGATGCTCGAGAACGGGTGATTGCGCAGGTTTTTCCCTGGGGCGTTTCGCAGGTCGCAAAGATTGCCCGAAAGCACGACTGCGATCTGGACGACGCCGTATCGGTCTTCTCGGAACGACTCCTGTCCGGATTGGACGGTTTCGACCCGGCTCGCGGCGCCCTCTTCGGACTCGTCTATCGTATCGCCCAAAACTCCGTTCGGGAGTGTTACAAGAAACGCGCACGTGACCGAAAGGTCTTCGTTTTGGAGTCCCAATCCAGCGCCGATGACGAGGATCGATCGAGTTATCACGAGCGACATCCTTCCAAGGAGAGGGCCGACAAGCCGATCGAGTACTACCAGCACCAGGCATTCCTGGTCATTCTCGCGATCATCGGTGGTTACCCTCACCAACAGATCGCGTTCGGTCTGACGAGATACCTGGTTTCAAGTCACAACGCCCCGCAGGCCGTCACCGACGAGTACGGCCCCGGGCTCTTGCCCCAACTGTTGGAAGAAGTGCGCGACGCGATTCACGAGTCCGGTCATGCAGCGAAGGATCTCGCCGAGTTCGTTGCCGACGTCATCCGCCACAGAATGAAATGCCAGGGAAAGGATCTGTTCGGCAAGGACTACCCTCACCTCGCGACTCGGGAGGTCGACGACACCCAGCTCTGTGAGTACTTCGGAAAGACCGGCGGGGCCCGCTCGATTGCCGACTGGAACAGCCGGATACGACAACGCATCGAGAGATGCTGCATCGATCCGGACGCAGTCATCCAGAAGTCCCGACTTCCCGAAGTGCTGCCTCATCAAGACCGATTGAAGGCAGCTGTGGAGGACATCCGTCCGTGAAACCTGCGGAGCAAATGGAGTGGACGGTCCGCTTACTCCGCTACTGTGCCGGGCAGTCCAGCCCGGACGAAGCACTCGAGGTCTACCGGTCCATTCAGAAGTCCGATGAGCTTCGTCGTCAGATGATCGCGATCCAGACGATCAGCGAGAACTTCGACGACGCCTGGACCCGGTTCGCTCGAAACGCCGATTCCGAAACCACACCCATTCGCCTCGGGATCCGCGGCGCCCTCGACGAAGCCCGGAAGGTCGCCATCGCCTTTGCCCGCCCCTTCACGGAGCAGCAGGCAGAAACCTACGGGCCTTCCCTTGCATTGTCGGGAGCCGGCGTCGCAGGCCCAGACTCCTACGCGTCCATTCGGCGGGAGGAAGCCGAGATCCGTTCGAACGCCATCCAAACCGAAGACCTGCTTGCGGGTCTCGACTCCATGCTTCCTCTTGTTCAGCGCGTCCCCGATCTCGAGAAAGAGATCTGTTGGGACCTGGAATGGAACGGCAGGAGTGTCGGCGAGTTCCGCGTCTTCCCGACGGACGGACAGGCGATCGTCCGTGTCCATCAGCCGGGAACCTGGGCCGTACTCCTTCACTCCACGCAAGGGTGGGAATCCCACGAGCTCGAGACTCGTGACGGAATCGACGGTGTGCTCGCGGAGTTCAAGCTTCCGTCGGGTCCGTTTGACCTGCAGCTGATCGAGTCGGCATAGATCGGCGGGTAGCCGCAGCAGACTCGGTGCTCCATCGCCGCATTGCCGCCACGTCCGTGGCCTGTTCGGATGTCAACCGATCGGCACGGTCGCTCCCAGAGAGACATTGAAGCCTCCGCCCTCGACCCGGACCTCCCCAAACCCATCGAGCCGGTCCGTCAATGGAAGAGTCGCTCCCCCGAGCAGATTGACGGAAACGCCAGTACCGGAGGCCGAGTAGTACGCCACCGGCCCACCCCATGACGTCCGAACCAGAGCCAGGCCACCGCCGGCGTAAGGCTTCACAGAAGAGTTCACAGCAAACTCGTAGCGTACGTCCGCATTCAGGCGGAACTGAGAGATCTTCCACTCCTGGTAGTACGTCTTGGACCAGTAGGTCACACTTGGCCGAAAGGCCAGGCTGGGGATGAACTCGCCCATGTCGGCGTTAGCGCCGAAGGCTACAGCCGAGCCCGCGCCGCCCGTGTCACTGAGCGCGAGATGCCCGCCGATTCCCTTGAACCCGATGTCCGCAGCATCGGCGCCGACAACCGCGCAGGCAAGCCCCAAGAACACTGCTACGGAACTGATGAGTCGCTTCATTTCGTATACCTCCTGGCGATCGCGCCGCCCTCGTCGATTTCCTATGGAAGGGGATGGACAAGGGGACTTGTCGGGAGGAGGTCAGGTCTCGCAGGCGGACTCACATTTTCTTCATGACGTTTCTGCCCGTCGGCAGCCATGGGATTGTGTATCCTACCCATCCCGTTTTCGCACGGGCCCAAAGTTTATTGAGCTCGCTTGCGAGAAGGCTGCCCTTCGCTCCAAGCACCAGATACAACGAACCCAGGTGCAAGGAAGTCGACCCATCCGCCCCTCGAGTCGTAATCGAGCCGGATCGTCGACGCTGTCTGAGGAGGACCGACAATGCCCCCGAGCCGTGACCCCAACCGAATTCAAACATTCACCGTACGGTTGCTTCTCGCCGCCGTCCTGGTGGTCCTGGGATCCGGGCAGGCCCTGAGCCAATCCCTGGAAACGGCCGTCCACGCCACGTCGAACGTCGTGGTGAACGGGACGACGGAGCGGTATGAACTCTCCATCACGAATGAAGGCGCTAACAGCCTGACAGATGTGGTTGGGACCGTAGTGATTCCGACAGCCTTTCGCAGTTTCAGCGAACAGGACAACCTTGACTGCCCCGGCAGCGGATGCGACCCGGGCGAGATCGGGACTTGGACGATCGGCCCGCTCGGAGCTGGGGAGACGACAACCCTGGCCTTTTCCGCGTCCGGAGCCGCAGAGGCGACCGGTGACTACACCCTGTCCTTGACCGCGAGCGCTCCGGGCCAGTCCGATAGCCAGACCGACCTGACGTTGGCACTGAGAGAAGAGCACGGACTCGCCACCAAGCTGGTCGCAGATCCGGGACCCGCTGTCGCAGGATCGGAGTTCCGATACGTCCTCTCCTATTCGAATCGAGGGACGGTCACGGCGGCGAACACAACTCTGACGTTCGATGTCCCTGCCCAATCGACTTTCGTCAGCGCTTCCGATGGCGGAGTTCACAGCGGTGGTTCCGTATCCTGGGACCTTCAGGCCCTGTCCCCCGAGGTCGGTGGACAGGTCGAGGTCATCGTCGCGGTCGATGAAAATCCGAGCACCGGCGCCGTACTCGATGGCGTCGCGACGATCGACTCCGCAGGTGGACCCAGCCTCTCCTCGAGTACTGCAACCCCGGTGCGTTCCCTTCCGACGGCCCTTCACATGGAGTATGGCTTTGCCCGGAACACCATCGAGCCGGGAGGACGTTTCACCTTCTTCTTTACGGCTGCCAATCAGGGAGATGTTCTGCTCACTGACGTGGTCGCCGAGGTCATGCTTCCCTCGCACATCAATACGATCCGGAACATCGTCGGAGAAACGAACTTCTCCTGTCCCGGCAGTGCCTGCGAGCAGAACGAGATCGGTGTCTGGACCGTGGGAACCCTCGCACCTGGAGCTTCGACCACGTTGATTGTCGAGGGGTCACTTCTCAACAACACGCCTGCCGGAGCGATACTTTCTTCCCGACTGTTGGCCAACTCATCAGAAAACGTGCAGGTCATGGCCGGCCAGGACCTGATCGCCGACAGCACACCGCTTCTGCGACTGCACCTGGCCGGAGACCCCGGCCCGGCGGTCGCTGGACAGGACTTCACCTACCGGATCCACGTCGGAAACATTGGAGAAACCACACCGACCAATCCGGAGCTTCGGCTTCGACTCCCCCAGGGCGTGTCCTTCATTTCCGACACGGCGGGCGGCTCCCATAGCGACGGTGTTGTGACCTGGACCCTTGGGCCAGTGGCCACGGATAGCGGCCGCGAGCTTGAAGTTCTCGTCAGTATCGACGCCGCTCTCGAAGAAGGAGAAGTCCTTCGCGCGATCGCCGAACTCGATTCCGGCATCAGCAATGAGTTCGACCTCCAGGCCGCTTACCTGCTTCCCGTCGCTTCCCAGCCCGACCTTCACATCGAGTACACCGTTGACCGATCCTCCTCGGGCTTGAACTGGAACACCATCTACTCCCTCACCGCCTCCAACCTCGGCGACGTTCAGATCTCCGATGTCGTTGCGCAGTTCGTCGTCCCACCCTACCTCCAGACCTTCGGAGCCGTGCACATCTTCGGAGAGGGAACCCTGCAGTGCCCCGGCACGAACTGTGAAGATACCGAGCTCGCAACCTGGACCATCGGCGTACTCGAACCGGGACAGTCACGTACAGTACAGTTCAGAACCTCTCCAACGGGATCGCCGCCGGCCGCAGAACTTCTGCCTTCACCTCTGCTCGCCTCGTCATCCGAAGGCATTCAGATCAGTGCCGATCGAACTCTCATTTACGACGCCACGCCATTGTTCATCCTGGAAGTCGCCCCGGAAACAGGACCCGCCGTCGCGGGCGACGAGTTCCGATACACACTTTCCTACGGCAACCTTGGTGACGCGACTCCTGCGGCCAGCGATCTGACGTTCGCCCTTCCAGCGGCGACGTCCTTTGTCAGCGCGACCGACGGCGGCACCTTCAATGCCATCGAGAATACGGTTGTCTGGGACCTGGCGCCTCTTCCTCCCGACGCTGGCGGACAGGTCGAGTTGGTTCTCGTGGTAGACGAAGATGCGGCCGAAGGAGCGACTCTCGAAGCGGTTGCGTCCATCGATCCGGGAGCAGGCAGCGATTACGTACTCTCATCGACAGCCGTTTCTCACGTCCGCAACATGCCGGCTGACCTCGACATTCAGTACGCCTTCGCGCAGAACTCCGTTGAGCCAGGTGGCCGGTACACGTTGACGCTGACCGCCGCCAACCACGGAGAGATTCAACTCAGCGACGTCGTGGCCGAGGTTCTGCTGCCCGGAGCTATCAGCACCGTAAGCAGTATCTTCGGGGAGACCGGATTTTCCTGTCCCGGAAGTGCGTGCGAGCAAAACGAGATCGGCGTCTGGGACATCGGAATTCTCGCGCCCGGTGAGTTTACTTCCATCATCCTGGAAGGGGCCGTACGAGCCGACGCGGGGCACGCGACCGTGCTCTCCTCCAGGCTCAGCGCATTCTCGTCCGAGAACATCCAGGTCCTTGCCGGTTCAGACGTGAGTGTCGACGGCTCTCCGCTTCTACGTTTGCATCTTGCGGGAGACCCCGGTCCGGCCGTCGCGGGCAACGACTATGCCTACCAGATCCACATCGGAAACATCGGTGAGACCACACCGACGACTCCGGAACTTCGGCTTCGACTTCCAGATGGGGTGACGTTCGTTTCCGACACCGGCGGTGGTTCACATGCGGACGGAGTCGTGACCTGGAACCTCGGGTCCATCCCCACAGACAGTGGCCGTGAGATCGAAGTGATTGTCGGCATCGATCCGGCATTCGAAGAGGGTGATCTACTCCGCGCTATCGCCGAACTCGATTCCAACATCAGCAATGAGTTCGATCTTCAGGCGTCCCACATCATCGCGGTCGCTCCTCGCCCCGATCTCCAGATCGAATACACGGTCGACCGCTCCTCTTCCGGCTTGAGTTGGAACACCATCTACTCCGTAACGGCCTCCAACCGGGGTGACGTCCAGCTGACCGACGTTGTCGCGCAGTTCGTCGTCCCCCGTTATCTCCAGGCCTTCGGACCCGGACAAACCCTTGGCGAAGGGGAACTCGGGTGCGCCGGGAGTAACTGCGAGAACACAGAACTCGCAACCTGGACCGTTGGCGTGCTCCAGCCGGGACAGACTCGGACGGTGCAGTTCCGCACCCACCCGACCGGCTCTCCTCCGGCGGCCGAGATCCTTTCGTCCCCGCTCCTGGCATCCTCATCCGAGGGGATTCAGATCCGCGGCGATAGAACTCTCATCTTCGACGCGACTCCCCTCTTCGTCCTCGAGGTCGCGCCGGAATCGGGACCGGCCGTCGTGGGTGACGAGTTCCGATACGTTCTCACCTACGGGAACCTCGGTGACGTCACGCCGCAGAGCAGCGATCTGACATTCGTCCTTCCCGAAGCCACCTCCTTCGTCAGCGCGACGGACGGAGGCACATTCGATGCAGCCGAAGGCTCGGTGAGCTGGGATCTCTCCCCGCTGTCACCGGACAGCGGAGGCCAGGTCGAACTGACCGTTCTCGTCGACAGCGATGCAGACGAGGGCGCCACCCTCGAGGCCGTCGCGTCCATCGATCCGGGATCGGGGAGCGACTACGTACTTACATCGACCGCCGTATCCCATGTTCGGGAGACCGCGACCGATTTGGATATTCAGTATGCCTTCGCCCAGAACACCCTGGAACCGGGAGGGCGCTACACCCTGACCCTGACCGCCGCCAACCACGGCGACGTTCCGCTCAGCGATGTCGTGGCCGAAGTCCTTCTTCCCTCCCAGATCAATACGGTGACCAGCATCTTCGGGGAAACCAACTTCTCCTGTCCCGGAAGTGCATGCGAGCGAAACGAGATCGGCATTTGGGACATCGGGACACTCGCGCCGGGCGAGTTCACCTCGATCATCCTCGAGGGGTCGCTCCGCAACGACGCGACACATGCAGGGACCGTCTCTTCCAGGCTCAGTGCCTTCTCCTCCGAGAATGTGCAAGTCCTGGCCGGTCAGGACATGAGCGTCGACAGCACGCCTCTTCTTCGGCTCCATCTCGCAGCGGACGCCGGCCCTGCCGTTGCGGGAGAGAACCATGCGTACCAGATTCACATTGGGAACATCGGCGAGACCACGCCGACGACACCCGAACTTCGACTTCAGCTGCCGCCCGGCGCCGGTTACGTCTCGGACACCGCAGGTGGATCGCATGTCGACGGTACCGTGACGTGGAACCTCGGGGCCATCGCCACCGACACCGGACGCGAGATCGAAGTCATCGTGGGAATCGACCCCACGCTCGAAGACGGTGATCTGCTTCGCGCCACCGCGGAGCTGGACTCCGGAATCAACAGCGAGTTCGACCTCCAGGCTTTCCACCTCCTCTCGGTGGCGCCGCGACCTGACCTGCACATCGATTACACTATCGATCGCTCTTCGTCGGGCCTGAACGGGAACACCATCTACTCGATCACCGCGTCCAACCAAGGGGACATCCAGCTCACCGACGTCATCGCGCAGTTCGTCGTTCCGCCATACCTCCAAGCTTTCGGATCCGGTCAAATCTTCGGAGAAGGGGACCTGGGCTGCGCCGGAACCAACTGCGAGAACACCGAACTCGCTACCTGGACCGTCGGCGTGCTCGAACCCGGACAGACCCGCACGGTGCAGTTCCGGACTTACCCAACAGGTTCGCCGCCGGCAGCAGAGATCCTATCCTCGCCACTTCTTGCCACTTCCTCCGAGGGAATTCAGGTCCGTGCGGACCGTACTCTGATCTTTGACGCCACCCCGCTCTTCGCCCTCGACGTAGCCCCCGAAACGGGACCGGCCGTCGCCGGAGACGAGTTCCACTACACCGTCTCCTACGGCAACATCGGCGACATCACTCCTCAGGCAAGCAATCTGACTTTCGTGCTGCCACCGGCTACGTCTTTTGTCAGTGCGACGGACGGCGGCGAGTTCGACGCTGCCGACGGGTCGGTCACCTGGGACCTCTCACCGCTCTCGCCCGATGCAGGCGGACAGGTCGAGCTCGTTCTCCTCGTCGACAGCGGCGCATCCGACGGAACGGTCCTCGAAGCCGTGGCGTCCATTGACCCTGGAGTGGGGAGCGACTACGTACTGACCTCGACCACCGTCTCTCACGTACGAAACACCACGGCGGATCTCGACATCCAGTACGCCTTTGCCCAAAGCGTGCTGGAACCGGGTGGTCGCTACATGCTGACGCTCACCGCCACCAACCATGGTGACGTACAGCTCAGCGACGTCGTCGCGGAAGTTCTGCTGCCCGCTCACCTCAACACCGTGACAAACATCGTCGGCGAGACCAGCTTCACGTGTCCCGGAGGTGCGTGCGAGCGGAACGAAATCGGCACCTGGAACATCGGAACGATGGCGCCGGGAGCGTTCACGTCCGTGGTCCTGGAGGGCGCATTGCGCAACGATGCGACCGACGCCGCAGTCCTCTCCTCGAGGCTGAGCGCCTTCTCTTCTGAGAACGTTCAGGTCCTGGCCGGTCAGGACATGATTGTCGACGGCACGCCGCTACTCCGTCTCCATCTGGCCGGCGATCCGGGGCCCGCCGTCGCGGGACAGAACTATGCCTACCAGATCCACATCGGAAACATCGGAACGAGTACACCGACTTCATCCGACCTGCAACTGCGCCTTCCCACGGGGGTCTCCTTCGTCTCGGCGAGCGGCGGTGGGACCGAGTCGGGTGGTGTCGTGGCCTGGAACCTTGGCGCTCTGGCGCAAGGAACCGGCGAGTTCTTTGAGGTCGTCACTCAGGTGAGTGGATTGCTCGACGAAGGATACCTGCTTCGTGCGATCGCAGAACTCGACTCCGGCACCGGCAACGAATTCGAGATCCGTTCGGACTTCGTCACACCGGTCGTGGATTCGACTCCGCCTCTGGAAGTGGAGTTGCTTACGGTGCCTCGAAGCGGAATGCCATCACAACAACTGCTTCTTCGCGCAAACGTTCGCAACACGACGAATCTGGAGCAGGCTGACGTCCACGTCCGCATCGTTCTGCCACCCAACATCGTCTCGTTTCCCGAGGCCGATCCAGGCCACTGTCCCGGCTCGGGTTGCGATCCCAGTGAGGTCGTGAACTGGACTCTCGCCTCGTTGGGGCCAAACCAAAGTCAAACCCTCGACATGAGTACGAGTTTCCGAAACACCGCACCGCTCGGCGAGATCCTACGCAGCGTTGCGGTCGCAAGCTCCAGTGCCCAAAAGCCGGCACTGTCGGCAGTCTCGACATTCGTAGGAAGCAAGTCCGTTGCAGTCGGCGCCTGTTGCCTTCCGGACGGATCCTGCATCCTGACGTCGGCAGATCAGTGTTCCCCCGTCGGGGTGTATCAGGGGGACGACGTCTCGTGCACACCGAATCCGTGCCCGGCCGAGGCAGAAGGCGCATGCTGCGCGCCGGACGGATCCTGCAGCCTGACCCCGGCCTCACAGTGTCAGGATGACTACCAGGGCGACGATACTACCTGTGATCCGAACCCGTGCGACCAGCCGACCGGCGCGTGCTGCGCGCCCGACGGCTCCTGCAGTGTCACCACAGCCGCAGAGTGTCTGGACGACTACCGGGGTGACGGGACGATCTGTGTTCCGAACCCATGCGAACAGCCGACCGGAGCGTGCTGCGCGTCCGACGGGTCCTGCAGTGTGACCACAGCGGCAGAATGTCCGGACGACTACCGGGGCGACGGGACGATCTGTGTTCCGAACCCATGCGAACAGCCGACCGGAGCATGCTGCGCCCCCGACGGCTCCTGCAGTGTCACCACCGCCGCAGAATGTCAGGACGACTACCGGGGTGACGGGACGATCTGTGTTCCGAACCCGTGCGAACAGCCGACCGGAGCGTGCTGTGCGCCCGACGGCTCCTGCAGTGTCACCACAGCGGCAGAATGTCAGGACGACTACCAAGGTGACGAAACGGTTTGCGATCCCAATCCCTGCGACCAACCGACCGGCGTCTGTTGTTTTCTCGACGGCAGCTGCCAGGTTCTCACCGACGCGGCCTGCACGATCGGTGGTGGCACGTTCGATGAAACGCGGACCGCATGCGATCCGAACCCGTGTCTGCAACCGGATCCAACGGGGGCCTGCTGCTCGAGCGGAACGGATTGTGTCATCCGAACCGAAGTCGAGTGCACGAACACAGGCGGCAACTACCGTGGCGACGGAGTCTCCTGCGCGCCGGATCCGTGTCCACCCCTCCCGATCAGCATTCTTCCGACTCCGGGTGCTCCCGTCTCACCGTTCGCCCCACTGATCGTGCTCTTCGACGAGTCCGTCACCGGCAACGCAGAGTGGTCCGTCACGGTCGACGGAGCACCGGTATCAGGGGACTCGAAGGTCATCGGAAGCCGGGTCGTGTTCACTCCGTCCGCTCCCTTTGATCGTTGCGATGTCGTCAGCGCGCAACTGAACGGCGGGATCGGGGACGCCGCCGGAAATCTGGCCGCTCCCGAGTCGTGGACGTTCGATGTTGCCTGCGAACCGCAGGACGTGTCTTTCATTCAGCCACCGAGAAGCGGTCGATACACCCTCATGTCTGTACCCGTACTGACAACAGGGAGAGCTTCGGATCTTCTGTCCAGTTTGGGCGAACAGGGCGACCTGACCTGGCGCGCCTTCGGTTGGACCGGTTCCTCCTACGTCGAAGATCCCGAGGTCGGACCAGGTGATGCTTTCTGGATCGCTGGAACGGAGGACGTGTTCGACGGATCCGATCTCAGTATCGCAGGCGTCCCCAATGGCGACGCCATGCGAATCGAACTGGAGCAGGGATGGAACCTCATCGGCGTTCCGAACCCGGGTCAGGCCGCGGACTGGAGTTCCGTCCTCGTCATCGCAGACTCGGGAATCGAGCCGCTGTCCACGAGCAGCATCGTCGACCAGCCCTGCTTCTACGACGACTCCAGCGACGACTTCGTCAACAACGGCGACTACACGATCGCCGATCGGGTGAGTTCGAATCCGCTTGGCGGCTATTGGGCCTTCGCGAGAGAGCGGTGCACCCTGCTGTTCTCCGACGACGCCGGCCTCTTGCCGGGAGTCCTCGTTCAGGCAGGCAACGCAAGCTCCAGTTCGATATCGAGTAGCTTGGTATCCGAGTGGACGGTTCGCTTCCGCGCAACCTCCGGAGTGTGGGGCGACGGTGGGATCTTGATCGGCACGCGCACCGACGCTCGTCACGGACTCGACCGCACGGATGTCGCCAAGCCACCCGCATTCCAGTCTGAACTGACGCTTGCAGCTCGCGTGCCGGGAACATCCGACCCGTTCCTGGTCTCGTACCAACCGCCGCGGGAGTCGGACACCGAATGGACATTGTCCGTCGAGGGAAGCCCGGAGTTCGTCGACCTGCATTGGTCCGAGGTGAAGCCGATCCCTGAGGGACAACGGCTGTACCTCTTCGACGAAGACGCCCGGCTACTCGCCGAGGTCACGGGCGAAGGCAGCCAGCGCGTCGTCCTTAGAGGCTCGAGGGAACTCACGCTGCGCGCGACACAAACCGAGTTGGAAACTCCTACGACGACGACACAGTTGCGAATTCTCCCCAACCCGGTTCAGGACGTGGGACAGGTTCACCTGCAACTCGAAACGGCCAAGGCGGTCTCCCTCCAGATCGTGGATGTGTCCGGAAGGACGGTCACCAAGGTCCACGAGGGCTTGCTCGACGCCGGAGCCCACTTCTTCGATTGGGAGCCCGCCACTGCCGGCTCAGGGGTCTACTTCCTTCGCGGATCTGTCGGCTCGGAAAACATTCACACCAAGATTCTGGTCATCAAGTAGGGAGGTGGATCATGAAGAGTTGGAAGTTGCTGTTCGTCCTCGCAATCGGCGCCTTGTCCATGTCCTGTCTGGCCTGCGGAGGTGGGGATTCCGGACCTGACAAAACGCCAACCGCGCCCACGATCCCGGAGCCTCCGGAAGAGCCGACGCACTCGGCCATCGGCATCGGAACACCGGAATCGCCCGGGCTCCTCGGCGCCTTCAGCGAGGAACCTTCTGCGGTCTGCGATCCGCACCGGCCTTTGTTCTAGAGGCGAAGAACGATCGTGAGTCGGTCACGGGTTGGGGGCGAACACCCCCAACCCGTTTTCATTGGAGCTTGTTTCCCTTCTAAGGGTTCTCCTGGCCGGATTCCAAGTAACGACGTACCCCCGAGCGACGGAACGACGCCGACCCATCGAACAGCTGGAGCGCGCCGACGGCGCCATCACTCGAATCGAAGATTGGCGGCCTTACCCGCGGTCGCCTAGCCCCTCCAGCTCAGCCCGCGCGCGCCCTTCCGCATCCGTATCCCGCGCCGCATTCGTAGTCGCATCCGCCCCAAAGATCAGCTCGCTACTGATACTCAGCCGCGAATACACATCCTCCCCAACCTGATCGATCTGCAGCCACACCTTGTCCCTTGGAATCAGCAACCGAACAAGGCTGAGCCCGGTCCCCGTGGTCGAACCTGTTTCCAGATCGAAGCCGTCGGGGAGCCGTCCTTCGTTTCGAATCTGAATGACGACGGCCTCACCGGTTCTCGAAAGATGGACGTCGATTCCCGAGCTTCCGGGGACTCGGTGGCGCGCCGCATTGAAGACCACTTCGTTGAGGACCAACGCGATGGGAACGCCTTCCCCGCTGGCCAGCGCGAGGTCTGCTTCCTGAATGTGGTCGCGAACCGCCACCTCGCATTGCAGCGTCGTTCGAACGTGGTGTGCGATGGTCCGAACCAGCTCGGCAACGCGGACGCGACCGGACTTGCTCTCCAGACCATGCACCGTTGCCACCGCGTTGATCTGAAGGATGGACGACTCCAACGCGTCGCGGCTCTCGGGCTTCTCGTGGATCTGATTCTCCAGAAGGCCGACGACTCCCTGCAGGGTGTTCTTCACTCGATGATGAACTTCCTGAACGATCGCGCTGCGCTGCTTCTCTTCTTCGTGTCGCCGTACTTCTTCCTCTTGCCGGCGGTCGGTGACATCTTCGATGAGAGCGGCAATCATGGAAAGTCGGCCGTTTGCGTTACGCAAAGGAAAAGACCGCTCCCGCACCCAGTGAACGTCTTCCCCGTGACGCCGCATTCGATACTCCAGGACACCGGGAACGCCGGCTGCAACCGATGCATGGTGTCTTTCGACGACCTCACGATCTTCAGGCTCAACCTGCTCACGCCACTGACTTCGAGATCGAAGAGCCCCGCGGGTCGCCGCATAGTTTCGCCAGATATCGACTCCGGCCGGATTGACGTAGGCCAATCGATCGCTGTCCGCCTCACCCAACCAAACGATCTCCCGCGCCTGCTCGGCGATACCTCGAAAGAGCTGTTCACTCGTTGCGAGGGCTTTGCGACCGCGCGCTCGTTGTCGAACAATTCCGAAGCCAAGCCAACCGACGGTCAGCAACAAGCCGATCATCGTGCCGGCCACAGCAGGATGGGTGTAGGTCGGCTTCTTGACGCGAAAGTCGACGCGAGTGGTTTGAAGCTCTCCGGAGGGTGAGCGAGACTGGACGCGAAGCTCGTTCTCCCCCGCGGGTGGATCGGTCACGACCAACTGTCGCGCGGTGGACCACTTCGACCATTCCTCTCCGTTGATGGACGTTCGGGTGTGCACTTCGGACGCGGGTTTTGTTCCCCACCAGGCATAGACGTCCCAGTCGACGTGAAGCCTTCCCGAATCCACGACCGGCGTCTGGACTTCGACCCTGGGCGGCGGAATCACATGGATCCCGCTGGAGATCTCATAGAGCCCGGAACTGCGCGACCCCACGAGAATGCTGTCCCGAAGGAGCAGCAAGCGCCCCAACTGTGTTGCCGTCGTTAGCGGTTCAGAATCGAAGTACTGCCAGCCCTCGGACCGGTGTAGGAAGATTCCCGCCAACGAAACGCACCAAACGGCGCCGTCCTCCCCGAACGCGACATCCCGGGCTTCATAGGGTCCGTCCTCGTCGATCGTGATTTCATCGTTGTCGCCGATCCATCCAACGTGAAGCCCGCGGGCTCCGAACCAAACCCGGCCGTCGGGCCCCTGCTTCACGAAACGGAAGTAGCCGCTCCAGTTGTCGGCGAGGTCCCAGTGCTTCCACATCCCGTCGACATCGCGCCGGGAGATTCCGTCCCTCGTCGCGATCCACAGTCGGCCCCGATCATCGTCGAGAAGAGCTGAGCCGGGGCGACCACCGAGTTCATCCACATCCTCGAAAGGGCGGATCCCGTCGTCGGTAAGGCGATAGACAGACGGCTGCTCTTTCGTCGGTTGATGGTTCATCAACCAGATGCCGTCGTTGGCGTCGACCTGGACCCGTAGAAAACGCGGTAGAGGCTGACCGTCGGCGTCGACGGACACGACTTCCCACTTCGTTCCATCCCAAACGGCGGCTCCTTCGAAACCGTCAGGGCTACATGTCCAGATGCGACCGTCCGCGGCCTGACGAACCGAAGTCAACAGTTCACCGTTCGCAACGGGCGGCACCGGAAGATGGTTCAGTTCACGCGTCGTCCTTGATCCGACTCGGTGACGCGGCCCGACGGAAAGCAACCCACCGGACGTCGCAGCGAAGACCCTCCCGTCCCGGGTCGAAATGAGATCGTGGACCTGGTTCCACGGCGAGTTCACAGCCGAGTCGCGATGCTGACTCCAGTAGTTGTTGGATTGCATGAAGACATGCATCTCTCCAACCGATCCAACCCACAGGTCCCCCCCGGCGGTGTAGGTCACCGATGTGGCCGATCGAATCGACGTCGGCACCGGATACAGCGACCGCCACTGACCGTTCTCGCGCAGGCGGACATCGCCCGACTCATAGACAACGATCGCTTCTCCATCTTCCGACACCGCTGCGCAGCGAACGACGCCTCGGCCTTCGCTCGTAACGTGGCGAATGCCAAGTTCCGGAGAGATCTCCCAGATCCCCATGACACTCCGGGGCGCGCGAAACGCGATCAATCCGTCCCCGCTCGCGTTCATGTCGGCACACCGCGGCTTCAGATCGCCTGCGTCCGACTCGAGCAACAACTGCAGCCCGTTCTTATAGCTATAAAGCCCGGAACCCGCAGAGATCAGCGGACGGGCTCGCGTGGAGTAAAGGTGCGGCGGCTGTGAAAACTCCGCTTTCTGCAGGTCGGAAGGTTCGGTGAGTTCCTGATCCAGACGGAACGCTTTCCAGTCCCCCTCGTCACCCCGAACGACGAAAGCCACGCCGCCGACCGGATGAGGAATGATCGAGGTGACCATCCCGTCGTTAAAGGGTTCCGGCAGGATCACCTTCTCGAACGCCTCGTCCGTTCCACCTTGGTAAAGACCGTTGTGAGAGGCAACCCAGAGCCGTCCGTTCGCATCGACGCACAGATCCAACACGTACTCGACAGGCGGAGACAACGGCCTCCACTTCCATCCGTCGTAGAGGAGAACGTCATCATGCGTTAGCGCGAGGATGCCATCCTCGTGCTCCTGGATCGAAAGGATCGGACTGTCAGGCAGACCGTCCGTGCTGCCGAACCGGGTCCAGCGCCACGTGTCGAGGTAGGCTTCTGAGTGCCGAAGGGACGTGTCGTCTTGACGATTGGAGGTGTCACCCTCCGTCACGGCATGCGCGGACGGCCCCAAAGCGGAGAGGAGGAGGGCGAGGGCAATAGCGAGGATCGGAACGATCCCCGGCTTCGCTCCCGAAGTCGTCTGAAAGTCACGCATTGAAAGGGCTGCGGCCAAGCCTCCCGATCAGCTGGGCTTCGCTCAAGGCCCGGACATTCGGGCTGAGATTTCGAACCTTCGAAGAGGGGACCTACGATACTCGCTGAAGAACTGCATGCGATTCAAGCAGTTACTTCGTGTGAGCCTCCCGGTTCCTCCCCCATTGATCCAGGACCGGAGTGCAACCGAACGTGCCGAATGCCCGTAGTCTTCCTCGGCTCGCCCTTCCATGGACAGCCGCGGCAGACGTGTACTCGAACAGGAGGCTCTGATGATGGGACGACTTCAAACCTCGGCAGAACGGACCCGAAGTGTGGCGGCAACTCTCGCGCTCCCACTGGCAACGACGGCACTGCTCGCCTCCTACGCCTTCGCCGGTCCCCTCGACCAGAGCTTCGAACTCGGCGGACGAACCCTCGTCGTCAACAACCTGATCGGCAAGATCGAAGTTCAGGGACACTCGGGCAACGGATACGAAGTCGAGGTCACGATCCGAGGCGAGGACGCGGAGCCGGATCTCATCCAGATCGAAGTTGATGAAGGCCGCGTCAGCACCGTCGACATTCTCTTTCCGATCCATGAAGAGACGGAGTACGTCTACCCGGAACTCTCGCGTGGATCCGACACTCGCTTCACCCTTCGCAACCATGACTCCGATCAGGGGTGGCTTCGCAAGCTACTCGGCTCCGCCAATTCCGAGCGGATTCGGGTTTCACACTCCGGACGAGGCCTCGAAGTTTGGGCCGACGTCGTCGTTCGTGTCCCCAAGGACGGAAAAGCCCGCATCTATCACGGGGTCGGAACCATCGAGGCCCACGACATTCACGGAGACCTCGTCCTCGATACCCGTAGCGGCGCCATTCACGGCGAGCACATCGTCGGAGACCTTCTCGTAGACACCGGATCGGGCAAAGTCACTCTCGCCGACATCGAAGGTGAAGTCAGCTGCGATACCGGCAGCGGCAAGGTCGAGATCGAAAACGTCGAAGGACCGTACGTCTCGGTCGACACTGGCAGCGGCAAGGTCGAGGTTCGAAGCATCAAGTGCGAAGAGCTTCACATCGATACCGGAAGCGGTGGAGTCCGCGGCTACGACCTCAGCGCCGACGACGCCAATATCGATACGGGCAGCGGCGGGGTCAGTGTCGAGTTCGTACACATGGGTGACGGCGACTTCATCATCGACACCGGAAGCGGCGGTATCGATCTCATCGTTCCTGCCGATGCTTCCGCCGACGTGCTTGCGGAGACGGGTAGCGGGCGTATCAACGTGAACGTGGCCGACGCCAAGATTCGTCACAAGGACAAGGACGAGGTCGCACTGACGATCGGTCGCGGAGATGCGCGCGTATCGCTCGACACGGGAAGCGGGAGCATCTCGATCGAGAACTGACTCGCGGTGGCGGAACGTATCTCGATCGAGAACGGATTCGCGGTGGCAGATCCAACAAGGTTCATCCGGGCTTGACCGAGTAAGGCTCATCAGGAACTCGGAGGAAGTCGATGGGATCCGCCTCAGTCACGATCCTGCGTCTCCCGAGTCATCCATTCATCGAGGAAGGGCGGCACCTCCTGGGCCGGAGTCTTCCAAGACTTGACCCGCTCACCTACGGCGTGGACCGATTCCACCGAAAGGCGCGAGGGGATCGCCTGGACTCCGGCAACCAGATCGTCGTCGTCGAAGCCGGGCAGGTGAAGGTCGTTCTGCCGAACGACGCGATCCGCCGCAAGATAGAACTCCGCAGCACTTTCGTCGAGGCCGGAACGGTCTGCCAGTCGAGCGGCGGTGACCAGAAAGTCCACCCAGGTGAAGAGGTCATCATCACTGATCTTGTCGCAGGCACTTTGTAGCCTGCGGCATGCTTCCGTCTTCCGATCCAGATCGAGTAGAGCCTGGGCCGCCATGATCTCCGAGCGAGCCAGGTTTCCCGGCTCATCGATCTCCGTGAGAATCTTGATGGCTCGTTCGTATTCCTGCAGCGCGGCCTCCTTGTCACCCCGGTAGTAGGCGATCTTCCCCAGATTGTTGCGCACCTTGGATTCGGTGAAAGGGACGTCGAGTTCCTGCACGATTCGAAGGCTTTCGAGGCAAGGCTCCACGGCACTTTCGACTTCCCTCATGTCCAGCCAACAGCTTGCGAGGTTGTTCAAAGTACGAGCGACGTTGATCGGCGTCGACTTCCCTCTTTGCAGTTCCAAGCCGGCTTCGCACATCTCGATCGCCTTGCCGAAGTTTCCGGCTCGCCGTTCGCCCAAACCCAGGTTGGACAGGCAGGCTCCACGAATCCCCTGGGAGTCCGGCATGGACTCCGGGTCGGCGTCAATCAGGTCAATGGCTCTTTCGTAGTGATGCCGCGCATCCTGGGAAAGCATGAGGCGGGCGTTTCCAGCGGCGACGTGGGCAAGCACCTGCGGCGGGGTCGGGACCTCGGACGTCACCCGAGAGAGAAACGCCTCGATTCCCTCTGCCGACGACGTCCAGTTGCCGCGGGCCAGATGATAGCGATTGAGGTAGAAAGTGAGGCTCAGTCCATCCTCGATTCTTCCTCGCTGGAGAAGTTCATTCAATACGCTGTCCAGAGTGTCCCGGAGTTCATCGATCCGCGCCCAGGATACGCCTTCGTTGGGTCCTGCATTCTTGGCCATCGAGTCCTTCGCTACACCGAGGCAGTATCGAACCAGTCGACTCCAGGTTTCGTCACGGTCCTCCGTTTCAACGAGTTTCTCGTGAGCGTAGGTCCGCAGGGTGACGAGCATGGAGTACTGAACCGTCTCCTCCGTTTCCTGAAACACGGCTTCGACCATCGACTTGTCGACCAGACCATCCAGAGTATCAAGCACGGCCCATCCCGCGAGATCCGTGTCGGCACAAACCTGTTCGGCCGCACCGATCGTCCATCGGCTCGGGAAGACCGAAAGTCGTCGGAAGAGAATCTGCTCTTCCCGGGTCAGGAGTTCGTGGCTTGCCTCCATCGAGAGTTGAAGGGAACCGTGTCGTTCCGAGTCTACGTTTGTCGATCGACGTGTCAGGAGCTGTGCCCCAAGACGCTTTCCGATCTCCAGGATGGACAATGAGCGGCATCGTGCCGCAGCCAGTTCGATCGCCAGCGGCAATCCGTCGACCTGTTCGCAGATGCTCCGAACGACTTCCGTTTCGGCGTCGTCCAGAACCAGGTTGGGTCGCACCGACCGTGCACGATCCATGAATAGCCGGGTAGAAGGCGCGCCCTCTTCATCGATGGGGAGAGGCGAAACCGGAACAACGTACTCCTCCGGCAGGCCCAGCGACTGCCGACTGGTGGTTAGGATGTGAAGCCCCGTTCCGATGGAGAGTATGTGTCGCACCAGCGCCGAGACCTCTGCGACGAGGTGCTCGCAGTTGTCAAAGACAAGAAGGCCCTGGAAACTCGCCAGCTCGCTATCCAAAGTCTCTTCCAGAGACTGTGGAGTCGCCGACGTCACTCCGAAGACTGTGGCGACCTCCCCTAGCAGTCGCTGCGGATTGGAAACGGAGGCCAGGGGCACCCAAACAGCTCCATCGATGAAGCGCGAAGCGGATGTACGAGCCGCTTCCGCACACAGACGACTTTTCCCCACACCGCCCGGGCCCCGTAGGGTCACCAGCCGCCGGTCTCGAACCGCGCCGACGACGGAGGCCACCTCCGTCTCGCGCCCCACGAACGTCGAGGCATACCGGGGTACATCGTGGCTGGTCTCCGACCTCGTACGCGAGGAATGGGGCGTTCTTCCCGAGGCGATCTCTTCGTCGAAGATACTCAGGACCCGCTCGGCGCTGGGTCGAAGCTCCGGCTCCTTTTCCAGCGCACCCTGCAACACCTCGGCGATTCCGTGTCCGAGATCGCGAGGAAGGAGGTCCCAGTCCGGCTCTTCTTCGGTCGTTCTCCGGAGGGTTTCTTCCAGTGTCTGATCGCGGAAGGCCGGACGGCCGGTGATCGACTCGTAGAGGAGGCAGCCGAGCGACCAGATATCCGTTCGATCCGTGACCGTTTCGGCCCGAGTTTGTTCCGGACTCAGATACCCGGGGGTCCCGGCGATTCGCGGCTTTTCCGTGGACGCCGCCGACGCTTCGACCCCAACAGATAGGCCGAAATCCAGAACCTTGACGACTCCGTCGGTGCGAACCCGCACGTTGTTGGGGCTGAGGTCCCGATGCGCAATGTTCTCACGGTGGATCGCCTGCAGGCCCGCCGCGATCTGTCGAAACGTGAAGAGATACTCGCGACGCGCCATCACCCCGGTCTGCCACCGCTCGGAAAGACTCGATCCTTCGATGACTTCGAGCGTGAGAAAGACGATACGTCGGCCGGAGACTTCTGCGGTTTCCAGCGAGTGGATCGTGACCAGATTCGGATGATTGAGGCTGGCCAACATCCGCCCCTCATCCCGTATTTGCTCCTCCGACAGGCTGGCCGCCATCTCGTTTCGCAGCAGTTTGATGGCAACCGGTCGACGGAGCGAATTGTCGATTCCCAGGTAGACGCGACCGGAACCCCCGTGTCCTAGCACTCCCAGAATAGGGTACCGCCCTATATCAGAGGGCGGAGTCGGCTCATCTGACGTCGCGTCATCTCGAGCAAGACCTTCGCAATCGGAAATCGGAATCGTCATGCGTTGGATCTCACGCTTCAGACTGGGGTCGCGAACGAGAGAAAGCAATTCGCTCATCGAGTCAGGCATCAGACGGTGTCGGGCTCCCGGTTTCGCTTCTTCCATTCTCGTTTCAACGCTTCGAGGGCGCGCCCCACGGCTTTCCTGGCCGCATCCGCAGACGGTTTCCCCAGGGCTTCGGCCACCTCTTCGTAGGAAAGTTCGAGTTCGATTCTCGTTTGGATCGCCAGTCGATCCTCTGGACGCAACCGCTCCAATGCCTGCTCGTATCGATCGAGAGCATCCTCACGCAGCACGCGGTCCAACGGCGACGGCGCATTGTCCGGGCTTCTGTCCTCGTGCTCCACGTGCGGCCCATGTCGGCGCACCCGCCGAGCTTCGTCCACGACCCGGTTCACGACGGCCCGGCGGAGATAGGCCTGAAAGTCACCTGCGTTCTCGAAATGCGCACCGTCCAGGCGGCGGACGGCATTGGACAGGACTTCCTGAGCGATGTCGACCGTCTCCACCATACCGCGAGCTTCGGGAGGAAGTTTGCGTGTCGCCAGCCGGTGCAGCCTTGGCAGGTAACGTGCACATAGCCGGTTGAGAGCCTCATCGTCTCCGCCCTTTGCGAGGCGCAGCACGTTGAGCGTGTCCGTGATCGGCGGAGTCGGATCGAGGGAATCGTCGGGCTGCTCGTGTGTCGATCGGCCGTCCAAGGGCAACTCTTCCGGGTTCGGGCGATCGACAGGGCTCAAAACAACCTCCGGAGTGTCCGCTTCATAGTGCCGCGGAGCTGACATGTATACCATCTTAACCCCCTTGATTTCGTACAGCGGGTGCGAGGCCCCGTATCAAACGAACGCCGCAAATGACGGGGGCGGACTCGAAAAGTTCGGCCCGCCCCCCAATTGGACTTAGTTGTCCTGCTAAGACCTATGGCTGACAGGAGTTACCTGACACGAAGGCCGGAGAAAAGATGATCAGATCCTCCAACCCCGTAGTACCGGAGTTGTCGTAGTCGTGGCAGTCCGAAGACGAACTCCCGAGGAACTCACCCGAAAAATCGATCAGGTCGGGCAGATTGACGACAAGATCACCACTGCCGCCGTCGAAGTCCGGACTCTTCACGTTCTCGTAGGTTCGCAGAGTGATTCCGTTCACCTTTACCGTCGCGGCCAACGGAGTCTGATGGAAACAACCACCGCCAAATAGGTTGAAGGTCACTTCTCCGCTGGCATTCGTCACTCCGGTGAGAACAGCGGAGGCGCAAAGCGCAATCCCACCCGGCCCCCAGGCGCCGGCCCCCGACCCTGAAACTTCGACGATGGCTGACGCACCCTCAACCGGATCGTTGGCGGCGTTACGTACCGTCAACGTATGAATCGAAGCCGCAACCGGGGTCGGATCATCGGGTGCGAAGACGAGTCCGTTCAGGCCGTCCGCCGGCTCGAGTTCACTGTTGGCAGGGCTCGGAACGCCGTCGCTCTCGGCTTCAGCCAGGGCCGGACCCGCGACGCATGTTAGGAGGACCGCCCCAGCGGCAAGTCCGCAGAAGAGCTCCGGAAGTTTTCTCAGCGTCATAGTCTTTCCCCTCTTGAAGTTCACGGAAACGCCCGTGGCTGCTTTGAGCCGCGCATCTTCGACGCCACAGGCCCTTCGTTCAGTCACAAGCCGACCTCCTGACTCAAGGCCGTCACATGTTAAACGAATACACCGGTACGAATCGGACAAGCCGACTTGGGCTTCTGATCTGTTCGGTCGCGGTCGCACTACCACCCGAAGCCCGCAGGCATCTCGTGGCAATCGCAGGAACCGCCCGCAGGGCCGAATGCGGAGGGGCGAGCTTCGAACGCATTGGGGTTGCCGATCGAGTTGCCAATCGGACTGCCCGGCGGCGGCGTCACCGGAGTCGGAGATGTTGCCACAGCGTGCGGCCGTTCAAGGAAACGCTCAACGTCGTCGCGAACCCGGTCCGCATGCGCCTTCATCTGCGGATCCGCTCCCCGATTGCGCTCTGACTCGCTGACAATGTACCGAAGGGCCTCGTCCGCGAGGGCCCGCACGGTCGGTTCGGCCCGACCATCACCGGAAAGGCCGGTCAGTCCATCGACGACAGCATCCCTCAACGTTCGAACGAGCCCGCGGGAGTAGGGATCCTTCGGGATGTCCTCTTCCCATGCGAACGCGACGAGTCGCGCCACGACGTCTCGGAAACCCGGCAGGTCCGGATGGATCAAGGTCTGCTGTTCCAACCGTGCCGCACGTTCCCGTTGCAGCAGTGACGTCACGACCTGGTCACAAACAACGCGTGCGGAGGCCAACGGATCGAGGTACTTGCCCGTGTTCCGCGGGAATCGCTCACGAGAGTCGAAGTATCCGTAGGGATGCGGCGGGATCTCGGTGAGGAGTTGATCCGGCATGCGGAGCGCTTCCGGCCTTAGCACATCCAACAAAGCATTGAGCGCATCCATCTGCCGATCCCGACGAACGGGGCGACGTCCGGAACGCGCCTCGCCCGACAGCTCGTACTCATAGAAGGCTCCCCCGACGGACTTGACCGCGGCATCGATCTGGAAACGGTGCAGCAGATAGATCGGAACGAGGATCTCTTCGAGAAGAGCCGTCGGCTGATCCGCGGACAAGCTGGACGTGTCGAAACGGTCCAGGGCCAACGCCCGAACGTCCATGATTTCTTCGAGTGCCGCGATCGGGTCGTTGCCGTTGTCCCAAAGCGCCGCGTTGGGATGACCAGCGCCGGAACCGCGGGCGTCGGCGTCGCTCATGTACTCCAGACCGGCCGCGCGCGCTTCATCCGCGATGCGCTTTAGCTCTGCACCTTCGTCAGCGCCTTCTGCGAACTGACTGTAGGCGAACCGCGTGGTGAACTTGTCCCATTCGCCAATACCAACGTCGTAGGCGTCCGTCGCGTCCAGCTCTCCGTCTTTCAGGCGGATCCACGGCGCCGGGTAGTCCATGACCGACGCGCGACCGTTGGTGCTGGCCGCAAAGTTGTGGGCGAAACCGAGCGTATGTCCCACTTCGTGCGCCGAAAGTTGCCGGATACGGGCCAGCGCCAGTTCGACGGTCTGCGGCCCGCGGCCAAAGAGGCCTTCGAAAATGAGACGATCCTGACGGACGCGAAGAGAACCCAACGAAACCTTGGCTTTGAGGATCTCACCGGTACGCGGATCGATGACCTGGGATCCGTAGGACCAGCCTCTCGTTGAGCGATGCACCCATTGAATGACGTTGTACCGAATGTCGAGGGGATCGGCGTCTTCAGGAAGAACTTCCACACGGAATGCATTTTCGAATCCCGCCGCCTCGAACGCTTCGTTCCACCAACTGGCGCCCTCGACGAGGGCAGATCGCACCGGCTCGGGAGCTCCCGGGTCGACGTAGTAAACGATCGGCTCGATGACCGGCGAGGACGGCGCCGTCGGATCCGTCTTTTCCAGCCTGTGTCTTTGAATCCACCGCTGCGTAAGCGGACGATCGAGTTCGCTCGCGTAGTCGTGAAACGCAATGTGGAAGCCGCCGATGCGGGGATCAAAGGCGCGCGGTTCGTATCCGTCCGGCGGAAGCTGCACGAAGGAATGGCGCACCCGCAGAGTCACCGAAGTTGGGTCCGGCGCCGTCTCTCGAACGTAGCGCCCCGGATCGGATCCCCCGAACGTCAGCTCGACAGAGATCTCGGTGTTCTGAGGGAATGCCTTGGTTCGCGGCCGGTAGACGTAGGACCGGTCTTTGTCCAACTGGAAGCTTCCCTGGTCGGCATCCTTCAGCGAGCCCGCGACATCGTGAACGTCGCGAAAGAGAAACGAAGACGCATCAACCAAAAGGCGGCCGTTCTCTTCTGCTGCAATCTCTCCAGCCCACAGTACCGATCGGGCAAACGATTCTTCGACGGCAACCCGCTCGGCGGCGTCCTCGGAAAGCGCTCGATAGTCCTGGTTCGGTTCGACCAGAAGCACCTTCGGCCCGACCCTTTCGAAACGGACGATGCGTTCGGCTCCCAGCTGTCCGCGATCGAGTCCTACCGGATTTGATCCGAGGCCGGTTTCGAGAACGTCGAAGTAGATGAACTCTTCGCCGAGGCGAGTGATCTCGAACCAGATCTTGCCGGAGGTTTCTTCCCAGAAGAATGGAAGAAAGCCGTCGCTACGTTCCATCTTTGCCGTGCGTTCGGCGAAAGACTCCTTGTCGGCTGCAGACGCGGCGGAAGCGAACACGGCGGCGTGGATCAGGAAGGTGGCGGCAAGTGCGAGAGAGATGCGCGCAAGCGAGATGCGCGCAAGCGAGATCCGCGCGCGGGAGATGCGCGCGAGCGAGATGCGCGCAAAGGAGATGCGCGTGAAGTTGGTCTCCGAAGCAGAATCCGAGCAGGTGTCGTCCGTGAACGGCAGAACTTGTATTGCATGATTAGACATGGCGCGAGCCTAGCCCGAACTATTCGTGAAGGCTACTGCAGGGATAGCCTTCACGAACAGATGCCGGCTCACATCACCGTGCCAGGACGACTCGCTGTCTCATTCGCGACTGCCCAACCGTCGCCTCCAGGAAATAGACGCCACTCGCAAAGCCGTCACGGCTCCCGAGCTGGAACTCCAGCGAATGGGTACCCGCCGCCAGAATTCGAGACTCCGTCGGCCCTACCTGTGTTCCGTCGACGGAGTACCAACGAAGATCGACCGAGGCAGATTCGGGCAGCCCCAACCGAATGAGTACCGAACCGACGGTCGGGTTGGGATAGGGAGAGGCAAGCGTGATCCTGGTCGGGATCGGCAAATCATCCGGCGTGCCAACGGGCGCGCACGGATTCGGCTCACAGCTGATGCCGGTGCCCTGGAAGATTCCACCGGACTCCGTGCAATCCTGCGGGAGTCGGACTTCACAAGTCTCGGATCCCAAACAGCAAGCCCCGGAGCCCGGCACGGGGACCGGACAGGGAGCGCTACCGCTGGTGAAGAACCCGAAGGAGCCGAGTTCCGTGATCGGGTCCGCGAGGGACGGAACCGAATCGTCAAAGAAGAACGCGCCCTGAGTCGGATGGGGAACGAGCGAGAACTCTCCCGCCTGATCGACGGACCCTCGGGCAGCGAACCAGTAGACGGGAACCAGCAACTCGGTCCGCGCTTCGTTCCAGGCCAGGTTGACGCCCGATCCGGATTCGAGCGGCCAACCGGACGATCCGACTTCGAAGTCGGCGCAGGAACCCCATCCTTCGACAAAGACATCTTCGCCTTGGCTGACACCGAAGGTAATGCCGGCCATCCGAGGCGAACTCGCCGGACTGAAGGCCGCGAGGACGTGGAGAACCTGCGTATCTGAGACGAAGGTCTCCGTCGTCGCCTGATCGCATTCAACGATCGCCGGGGCCTCGCAGTAGGTCGAGCCTTGCGAGTAGACGACGCCGGGGTCCGCATGAACGATCAGCGTGCCGCCGCCGTTGATGCCTCCGTCCGCGCACCCCGCTGCTGCGCAGTCCGTGTCACCGAGGTGGGTTCCCCCTTGCGCTTCGCAGTCCGCCGGCAAGAGCTCAACACAACCGAATCCGGGGATGCAGCATGCGCCGGCAACGCACGGAGCCGGATCGCAACCGATCCCATACTCGAGCGAAACCCCGCCGTCGTTTTCGCAACCGAACAGTGTTTGAACCGAGCATTGGTCGCCGATACAACACGCCGTGAAGCAGAGGTTGTACGGATCGCACGACTGCGAATCCCCGAAGTAGAACCCACCGGCGGCGGTGCAGTCCCCCTCAGGCAGGATCCGGCAGTTTCCGAAGTCGTCGATGCAACAGGCACCGAGCGGCTGCGGGCAGGATCCGTCACACACGGTGCCGAAGCCGAGAAAGAACCCCTCACTGTCGCACCGATTCGGGTATGAGCCGATCTCGCAGCTTCCGTTGACGAGACAGCAAGCGCCCTTGCACGGATCGGGAGAACAGCCGACATCCGGAAGAAACGTCTCATCATTTCCGGTGCACTCATCGGACGAGCTGATCGTGCATCGTCCGCGGTCCGAGCAGCAGGCACCGACATCGGACGGGCAGGGATTCGGGTCGCACTCCTCACCTTGCCCGAGGAAAAGGTCTTCGCACTCACCGACGATGCGAATCAAGCAGGTTTCATCCGGGAGGCAGCAGGGGCCACGGCAGGGAAGAGGTTCGCAGAACTCACCTGGGTAGAAGAAGTGATTCGGACTCGTACAGTCCTCTGCGGTTTCGATGGTGCAGTTGCCCGTAGCGCTGCAGCAGGCGCCGATCTCTTCGGGACATGGGTCCGGGGAGCAAGTCGTCCCCGCACCGAGGAAAATGCTGAAACACTCGGCCTCGAGGGTGATCTCGCAGGTCCCAAGTGGATCGCAACAGGCACCGAACGCGCCAGCACACGGATTCGGTTCACAGAGACTCATCGAACCGAGGAAGTCGCCGTCGCAGACGAATTCGTAGGCCAACGTACAGCTTCCGTCGGTGAGACAGCACGCGCCAAGACAGGAGTCATCGCAACCGGTTCCATCTCCAAAGTAGGTCGGATTGAACGCCCCGTAGGTACCGAAACACGTGGTTTCGGTTGCCAACAAGCAGAGACCGACATCAAGACAGCAACCGCCGAACGGCTCCCGGCACGGGTTCGGATCGCAGGCGGTTGCGGACGAGTCGAAGACACCTCCGGACACGGAACAATCGGTTGCGGTGGTGAGTGAACAGCTTCCATCCGTAGCGCAGCAGGCTCGGGTCGCACTGCACGGGTCCGGATCGCAGCTTGTGTCGTCGCCAAGGTAGGCGCCGCCGGAAGCGAAGCAGCGGCTTACGTCGGTCAGGTCACAGGATCCATCCGCGCGGCAGCAGGCTCCCTGATTGAGGTCGTCGACGCACGGAACGTAGCCGTCCTGGGCAAAACCGAAGCTACCCAGATCTGCGATGAGGTCTACGACTGGAGGGTCGCTGTCGTCCAGGAACACCGCGCCAAGATCCGGATGTTCGATGAGGTCGAGGCTCCTGGGATTGCCGTAGTAGTTGTAGGCCGCCACGAACATGAGAGCGGTGTTCAGGCTCTCCGCCGGATTGGAGAACCGGATCTCGACGCCACTCCCGGGAGCCGGCCACTCCGGATCGCCGAACCACTCCGTCGGCCCGCAGTTGGAGTAAGCGCTGAGGAAGACTTCGTGGTCGTCGTAGTCGAGACCGAACGCGACATCGGCAACCCGCGGCGACGCTCCCGCTGGGAAGCCCGCGATTACGTGAAGCAATACTGTTTCGAAACTGTCTTCGCGACTGTCGACGTCCTCACAGCTGTCGGGGAGGGGAAAGTCGCAAGGGTCGCACTGAGTGCAGCTCCAGTAGTCGACGTCGTGAAGAATGAGGACACCGCCGGCGTTTGGGCCGGCAGTCGAGGTCGCGGGTAGCAGGAAGACTGAGAAAAGCACGAACGACATGGCGAGAGCCAGACGGAATGGGAAGAACATGCGGTGTGTCCTCATTGATTGCCTGTTGCGTGCCAAGTGTACCGTCTTGGGCAGAACTTAAGCCAGCATGACGCGTCACCGGCAGGGGGCTGCGAGTCCCGGATCCAGAAAACACGGTTTCCGTTTGTCTTTCGGGGAATGGCGATCTCGTGTAACTTGTACACATGGTCGCATCGAGAGTCCGGGTCGTCCTGATTGCGGCGGTCCTTGCCAGTGTTCTTTCCTCAGGATCTTGTTCCCGGACTCCCCGGGTCGGGCGAACATCTCGAGATCGCGGACCACGAGTTCGGGAACTTCTACTACAGGGTCCGATCGGCTGACACCCTTCTCTGCGAAGTCATCGAAAGCGGCCCGACGTGAACCCGTGGCCTTGAGCTCTCAGAGAAACATTCTTATCCAAGAAGGCCCGGAACATCCCGGGCGCTATGGACTACTCGGACGACCACAATGGCACTTGGTTTCGCTTGGTAGAAGATCACGTAGCGAGTGAAGTCCGGAACCGGCCACATCCTGAGGCCGGCCAGCCGAGTCTGGGCGAAAGTCCGCTCGACTCCGATGTTCGGATGATCCGCCAATCGATCGACCGCGCGATGCACCGCCTCGTGCAGTCTTAGTGCGGCATCTAGATTGTCGTGGGCGATGTGCTCGACGTGTTCAGCGAGGTCTTGATCGGCTCGAGGCAGGAATACTACGCGGAGAGTCACGCGTGCTTTTTGCGCGGCCGGAATCGTTCGATCAATTCCTTTCGCTTTCGTTCCCAGTATTCCGGTGTGATTTCAATCCCGTCTCCACTCTCCAAACCCTCCAACAGCATCTCTTCCAGACGTGATTCGGCACGGGCGCGCTGGTCCCGCCGGACCAGTTCCCGGAAGTACTCACTCGTGGTTTGGTAGCCGTGGCTCTTTACCACTTCTTCCACCCAGTCCCGCATGTCATCGGGAACGGAAATGTTTATGGTTGCCACGATGGATCGCTCCTTCCTTCATTCAATTAAAGGTAGCGATATTGGCAAATATTGTCAATATCTGACAGGTGGATGAGTGGCCTGATACTCGCGGCTTCTCGAGGTGGGGGACGACCGCTTCCGGCACCGTTGGGAGGAGATCCCGGAATTCCCGTACAAATCGGCAGTCACTTTGCGGATTTGTACGGATTCGGCGAGGGGCGGGGCATGGTCAAACTGGCAGCCGTCAGACCTTCTTGGGTTCATCCTAGGGTCATCGATAGGCGTGAGCTCGCACTGAACCGCCATGTGCAGCCGGGGATGGAGGACCTCCCCGTAAATGTTCAAAGGTACTTCTGGTACGCATCCACCGCGAGTTCATCAACCCGCTCGTTCTCCGGATGCCCCGCATGTCCCCGAACCCACTCGAACGTCACATCATGCCGCTCCGTCAACTCGAGCAGCTCCAACCAGAGATCTTTGTTCTTCACCGGCTTCTTGTTCGCCGTCTTCCAATTGTTGCGCATCCAGCCGTGGATCCACTCGTTCATCCCTTTGATGGCGTAGTTGGAATCGCTGAAGACGTGCACCTTCGAAGGCTTGGTCAAAGCTTTCAATCCCTCGATGATGGCGAGCATTTCCATGCGATTGTTCGTGGTCTCCGGATCGGATCCGGTCAGCTCGCGCTCTTTGCCCGTGGACGGATTCTTGAGCAGCGCGGCCCAACCGCCGGGGCCGGGATTGCCGGAGCAGGCTCCGTCTGTGAAGAGGAGCACCTGAGTTGCATTTTCTGACATGGGCTGGAGCCTAGCCCGAACGATTCATGAAGGTCTACTGCGATGACGAATCTGCCCACTTCATGAAACAGTTCGGGCCTAGCCGGAGTATGTCGGGAGAGAAACGGAAATCCCGTGCAGCCAGATCGCTACGATTCCCAAAGCGAGTACGGCCCAGGCCAAACCGGATGCGGGTCGCACTCCCCACGGGTACTCGTCGGTGTTGGTGAACGTGCGCCACGGTGTCCAGGCTTCCTCCGGGTCTCCGTCGCGTCTTCGCAAACGAACGCGGGACTGAACGAGGAATCCCCACGCGCCGCGCATCGCGATCGGAACGAGCAACGGCATCAATAGCAGTCGCGTGTCGCCGACTCCCCCGCCGATCACCCCGGTCATGAAGACGGCAAGCGCCGAGACGAAGAGGATGCGCTCGGTTTGCCCTCTTCCACGAAGTAGCACCCACCAACACAGAACCAGAGACAGGACCATTCCATAGAAGATCCCTTGAGCGAGCTGGAAGTAGATCCCTTCATATGGGAACCGGTCCAGGGTGGCGGCGTCGTTCCATCCGGAGAAGCCGAGAATGTCCGATGCGCGAAGCAGCCAGATGTGCGCGACCTTGCCGGGATCGGTTGCGACATATCCAAGGACGTCTCCCAGGGCGAGACGGTTCTCGAGGACGGGAATGTGATCGGGCCGGACGGTGAAGCGACCGGGAATGACGTAGTCGATCGAATGCGATCCCGGAACCGTCGCCGCACGCCACCGCATGGCCCAGGTCGAGTCCATGAAGACGACCTCGCCGTGAACTCGGGAGTTGCGAACCATCCACGGAGTGGCCACGCCAGCCATGACAGTAAGTGCCAGGATAGCGAGCAGAAACGGGCGAAGACGGCGGCGACCGAAGCTGCGCGAAGCGTTTGAAGCAGGCGAAGTGCCCGCGGTGAATGACGCGCCCGTCGGGCGGCTCACCTGAAACATCTTCCGGCTCGGCGGAAAGGCAACCCTTGCCGCCAACAGTGCGAGTGCGGGAATCCACATCCCGAATCGGCCGAGCAGCATCGTCCCCAGAACGATCCCCGCGAACACCGCTTCCAAGACATGGGGACCGTTCCGATTGCGCGTCCAGGTCAGCGCGGCCATGGCCCACAGCAACATCAGGATGAGAACCGGGGAGAAGTGCCGGATCGCGGCCAACGACTGCGGAAAGAATGCGACGAGTAGTCCGGCGACCCAAGCGTATCGGGAACTCAGTCCGGCATAGCGAACGATCAGGGCGACCGTGCACGCCGTGAAGCCGAGAACGAGCACGTGGGATAGAAGAACCGCTTCGTGGCTGTACCCGATCCATCCATAGAAGACCGAAAGATAGAACGGGTACAACGGCGGTACGACGGCGGTCGGTCCAAAACCAATCCCGACGGCCAACCGAAGGGCGAGCTGGTCGAAGGCGAGACCCGGTCCAATGTAGGAGTCGGCGGGATGCTGCACCACGAAAACGCCGGCGAGTACGGAGAGAAGGAAGAGCCCTAGAAGGTAAGACTCCCGAAACCACTCCTTCCAGCGCCCCGGCTCTCCGGAGCCCGAACGGGGCACTGCGGTCGTCCGATTCTCGGGAAGGGCGGAGCTATGGCTTGCCGGGTCTGAGATGGTGGCCTCCTCCCCTTGGGTATCGGCGAGCTCCTCCCCCTTCCTTGTCCCCACGTTTTCCACATCCTTTGCCGGTCTCGCCGCACAACCTGTCCACAGCTTATCCACACGCTAAGGCACTACTCTCCATGCAGTTAGCTTTCATATCCCCATTTCCTCTCCTTCAACGGCCAGGCGGAATCCACGCTCGTGAACATCCGTTTGGGCGGATGTCCCGTCATGAAGAACCGGGTTGGTGTGGTTGAAGTGCAGAAAGCGAACCCGGGCGCGGAGTTCACGGCTCAGCCCCTTCAGACGCTCCATCGTCACGACCATTGGCGGGTGCGGAATCTCGGACAGCGACCGGTTCGGCAGTTCCGATTCGTCATAGAAGCTGCCGTCCAGGTAGACGACGTCATGGGCGGCAACGACTTCAGCCAAGTCCAACGTCCACTCTTCCCACCGATCGATGTCCGGAAGAAACAGCACCGATCGGTGTCGTCCCTGAATTCTGAACGCAACGGTTTCGGAGTACTCGCCCCTATGAGGTACCGGAACGGCTGTCACGGAAACAGGGCCCGGTTCGTCGTCCGTGGGTTGGAGCGGCACCGGCCGGCCCGGATCCAGCGTGCACAACTGAACGTTGCCCAGTCGTACGAGTTGGTCCCAGGGACCGTTCTCCCGAAGGAAGCTTTCCATTCGCGGCATGACGTGGAGCGGAACGCCGCGGGTCCCCAAAGCCTCGCGGCCCAGGTGCATGAGTCCTGTGTAGTGACCGATGTGGGCATGGGTCAGAAAGATCCCATCCAGGATGGGTCGACGACGGCGGAACTCGGGGTCGGCCGAACAGAGCAGGCGATGCAGTTGATCGGGAAAGTTCGGCGTGGCCTCGAACATCCATCTGGCACCGGTGGATCGGTCAAAGATTCCAAGGCATGCCGCGGTACGCCGTCGAACAGGATTTGTCCAGGCCTCTTCACAGCAGGCTCGGCGACAACCAACATGCGGAAAGCCTGCGTCCTGCGACGTTCCGAGAACCACCAACCGCATATGGCTCTGATCTCCCTGCTCGGGATCGCGCTCATCACGCCCAGGAAAGTTACCTTTCACGCTCTTCATGTTTTCTGGTCGCCTCCGGTTGCGATAGGCTTCTCTCTCTGGTTCCGAAATCATCCTCGTCTGCGGCCCCGCCGCCAATCAACTCTTCGAGTAGGAGACGGTTCATGTCTCAGGACAAACCTCAGGACGCCGCTGCAGAAACTGCGGCCAACGACACCACGAACGAAAACGCAACGACCACTGACGCCGCGCAGGATGCAGCAGCGTCGGGTGAGGCTGCAACGGCTGACGCTGCACCGGCCGAAGGTACGGCGACTCACAACGAGCCGACCGACAGCGCAACCACGGCAGCGGCAGAGGCCGCGGCCCCGGCGCAGTCCGAAGCCGTCGCCACCGACGCTGCGGCTGACGCGCCAACCGCGCAAGCTGACGCCGGCGCCACTGCTGACACCGGCGCTTCCAAGGCCGGCTCGGACAACGCTCCGGCAGCGGCCGCGGAAGTTGATCCTGACGAAGCGGCGGAACAGCAGGAGCAGGAACGCCGTAAGGAAATGGCGGCCATGCTCGACCAGTTCGAAACGTCGAAGCCGTCCGAGACTCCAGCCGTCGGCACCAAGGTCAAAGGCAAGATCGTTCAGATCGGAGAGGACACGTGCTTCGTGGATTTCGGCGGACGCAGTGAAGGCGCCGTCGAGACCAAGCATCTCGTTCCGGAAGGAAGCGACTCGAAGCCGGAAGTCGGGGACGAAGTCGAACTCTACATCGTTGCCGACGGGGACCAGATCATCCTCGCTCCTACGGTCACGCTGCAACCGAGCGAAGCCGTTCAGGCGATCATCGAAGCGCGGCAGACCAAGACTCCAATCAGCGGCAAGGTCAACTCGATCAACTCCGGCGGTCTTGAAGTCAGCCTCAGCGGCCAGCGCGCTTTTTGCCCGTTTTCCCAGATCGAAGAGGGCTACTGCGCGGAGCCTTCGGGCTATCTCGGCCAGACTCTGGAGTTCCTGGTTCAGGACGTCACCGACAACGGAAAGAACATCGTCGTTTCGCGACGGGCGCTTCTTCGCCGGGAATCCAAGGCCAAGGGTGAGCAGTTGCTCGCTTCGCTCGAGCCGGGCCAGATGCTGGAAGGAAAGGTCGTCCGCATCCAGCCGTTCGGCGCGTTCGTCAACATCGGCGGGCTCGAGGGCCTCGTCCACGTTTCCGAGATTCGTCACGGCCGGGTCGAGAATCCGAGCGACGCGCTGAAACCGGGACAGAATGTTCGCGTCAAGGTTCTCCGCGTCGAGCAACAGGAAGGCAAGAAGAAGCCGCGCATCGGCCTCTCCATCAAGGCGGCCGAGCCCGATCCGTGGGATGAGATCGCCGAGCAGTTCTGGGCCGGAAAGAAGACGACGGGAACGGTCGCGCGTCTGCAGGACTTCGGCGCCTTCGTCGAACTGGTTCCCGGTGTCGACGGTTTGGTTCACGTCTCGCAGATTGCGCACAAGCGAATCCAACATCCGAAGGACGAACTCAAGGTCGGTCAGCAGGTCGACGTTTCCGTCCTCTCCGTGGACAAGGAGAAGAAGCGGATCTCGCTTTCGATCAAAGAGCTTCTTGAGGTCGACCCGGAAACGGCCGCGGCCTCCGCAGAGTCCAATGCTCCGCGGCGTCAGGCCAAGGTCGGTGACATCCTCGACGGCGTCATCGCCAACATCAAACCGTACGGATTGTTCGTCGACCTTCCGGATTACGGTCCCCGTACCCGAGGTCTCTGTCCGCACGAGGAAACGGGTGAGCGTCGCGGGACGGAGTTGGACAAGCGATTCGAACCGGGCGCACCGGTGAAGGTCGCGGTCATCGACGTCCAGGCCGACGGCAAGATTCGGCTGAGCATGACCGCCGTCCAAAAGAACGAAGAGCGGGCAGCCTTTGACAGCTACCGGCAATCCAGCCGATCCACTGCTTCGCCGGGGGGCTCGAACACGGCGATGGCCGACGCCTTCAAGAAGGCAATGGCCAAGAACAAATCGTGAGATTGACGTAAGTCAATCCATCTGACTTGACGTTGTCAAATCTAGGAGTAGTCTGGCCGTAGTGTCGTCCTCGGGGCACGGCTCTGCACCCAATGATCGATCAATCCAGCCTTGAGACGGCACGCAAGTTTCTCAAAGACCGGGGGTTACGGGCGACCAATCCCCGAGTCCTGGTCTACGGACTGCTACGTGAAATGGGCGGCCATCACTCGGTTGACGGGCTGGTCGCCCAACTGGAAAACCGGGGGATCCCCGTGCCCCGGATGTCGGTCTACAATGTCGTGACCGACCTGCAGCATTCCGGACTCATCATGTGTGCCGACTGCGGACCAGGCCGGGCTTTGTATGAGGCCAGCGACGAGTGGCACCACCACTTCGTTTGCCGCATCTGTATGGAAGTCACCGACGTGCCCTGTATCCTGGGTCGCAAACCCTGTCTCGTCCCGCCGGGTAGCGCTCCCGGAACCGTGGACGAAGCACAGGTGATCTTCCGTGGAGTCTGTTACGCCTGTCAGGCCAAGTTGCAGTCCTAGGAACGAGGAATGGCACAGACCAAGTCTGCACGACACAACGCCGACTCAGCCGGATTGACAGAGTCACCCGTGGCTACCTTCGCCGCGGGCCGATCCGTCCGTCGATGGGTATACGTCGTTCTCGGAATGCTGTCGGTCGGACTCGCGGCTGTCGGAGTTTTCGTGCCGGGACTGCCGACGACCGTTTTCCTCATTCTCGGCTCCTACTTCTTCACGCGAAGCTGCCCCTGGTTGGAAGACCGCCTGATCCGAAATCGACTCTTCGGCCCGTATCTGAGGTACCTGGACGGTGACGCGGAAATGCCGACACGCGCACGGGTGCTGACGATCCTTGTCATGTGGTTGGCCGTGACAGGAAGTAGCGTACTGATGGCGTCGAAGGGAGCGCTCGCGCCGTGGTTCCTCATCACGGTAGCGGCCTCCGCGCTGGTTGGGTCCGTCGTTGTCTGGCGGTTCCGCCGGACCGGCAGCTCCGCAGGGAAACAACGGTCGTTGTCGAACCCGCCATCCGTTTGCCCGGCGCATCACGTCTCCTCCGCTCATCGACCGACCGGGTCAACGCCTTCCCACTCAGCACCATCCGATTCCGAGTGAGTTTGCTGCGACTTCGCGTCGTCTTCTTCGATCTCGACGACACGCTCTTCGATCATCGTTACGCCGCCCGTTGCGCGGTCGAGTGCTTGCCGGCCAGTCACCCCTGTTTGCGCGATGTCCCGCTGTCGCAGATCGAGTCCGTCAATCATGAGGTGCTGGAGGAGATTCATCTCCGCGTTCTCGCGGGAACGATCGACGTCGATGAAGCCCGGATCGAAAGAATGGCCCGGATCGTCGGGGCTTTCGGCGGCTCCGTCTCCGATGCGGAGGCAGGAGTGATCGCAGACCGATACCGCCGGGCCTACTCGGCCTCCCGCCGTTCCGTCCCGGGTGCGGCGGCACTCCTTCAGCACATGAGGGAGGCCGGCTTGGCCGTCGGTGTCGTGACCAACAACATGGTCGACGAGCAGGTCAAGAAGCTGGAGGACCTGCAACTCACGCACCTCGTCGATGAACTCATCGTTTCGGAAGCCGTCGGTGCCTGGAAGCCGGACCGTCGCATCTTTGATTTCGCCTTGGACCGATTCAAAGTTCGCGCCGACGAAGCGGTGATGATCGGCGACTCGTGGACTTCGGATGTCGAAGGAGCTCTCGGCGTCGGTATTCCGCCTGTCTGGTACAACCCGGAAGGCAAGGCTCGCCCCGATTCCGATGTCTCTCGTCGTAACCGGAAGCGCCACGTCGTCGAGATCTCCGCACTCGAGCCGACGGAAACGATCGCCGAGCGCATTCTCAGTGTGGAACCTCAACCCTGATTGGGCAAAGCTCGTCGTTTTCGCTCGATGTTTTTCTCCATCAGGTCCAGGCGCGGGCCGAAGACGGTTTCAGCCGTGAAAGAATGACGATTCGAGGCTAGACTCGAACGCGTGAAGCGCTACCTCTCCTCCAGAGTTCCGGTGTCCGGCGCCGCCGGTCCGACTTCCACCGCATTGCTCTTGTGCTGTTGCATCCTCACCGTCCTTGCGAGCGGGCCCGGATGTCTTCGCCCTCGCTTCGCGACTCTCTCCCAGCTGCAGGAACGCTACAGCCTGCCCGCGATTCCTAAACCCGCGGACTATCCCGAAGACGACGCCGTCGTCGTGCTGTCGACGATCGACAACGAGCTCTACTACACCAACGAAGGCTTGCACACGGACCGCGTCGTGCACCGCGTCGTCCGCATTCTCAGGAATCCCGGCTCGCAGTCGGTCGTCGAGGTCGACATCTTTCCCGGGGAAGAGCTGGTCGGGTTGCGGGCACGGATTCACGATCCGAATGGGGCCGTACGGGAACTGGGTCCGGCGGAGATCGATCTGGGTAGAGTGACGCTCGCCGGGTCGGATGGCGCAGCGCAGGATGATGACGAGATGGCCTCGGGATCCGACTCCAAGTCGGGGTCGGGGTCGGGGTCGGGGTCGGGCGATTCGCCCAACGAGGCGGAAACCTTCCATCGTGAGAAGAACACGTTTCGATTCCTCTACCCAAACGTCGTCACCGGTTCGACTCTCGAATATCGCTACCGACTTCGACGCTCATGGCCCTATGTCTTCGATACCTGGGCGGTTCAGGAATACGATCCCGTTCTCTACACGCACTACACGCTCAAAGTACCCACCGTGCTCTACGACGAAGAAGGGCGGGAATGGGACTGGCGATACCGTCTCTATCGTTGCGCCCGCATTGGCGCACCCGAAATCTACGAAGAACAAAACCCCGGTCTTGGCTACACCACGACCTACCGTTGGTCTCTTCGCGACGTCGGCGCCTTTCGTCCGGAACCGCGGATGCCTGCCCACTCTGAAGAGCTCGCGTTTGCCCGCTTCGCGGACAAGAGCTGGGATACGTGGGACGCTGTCAGCGAGTGGTACACCGAGACCTATCTTGAGGACGCTCTGGCAAAGGACGACCGCACTTCAGAGATCGTTGCAGACATCGTCCCCTCAGGCAGTGGGGACGAAGAGAAGTTACGAGAACTGGTGGACACCGTTTTGCGATTGGAGACGGTCGAACTCGAGCTCGGCCAGGGTCGCCTGACCCCAACACGCCCGCCCGTCGTCTTTGAACGCGGTCGAGGTGACGTCAAAGACAAAGCCATTCTCCTGGTTGCATTGCTTCGTGAAGCCGGCTTTCAGGCCGACCCGGCGCTGGTCATCACTCGCGACCGGGGAAATCTGGATCGACCGTTTCCCAACTGGAGCTTCAATCACATGCTCGTCCTTGTGGAAAACGGGCCCGGGCCGTTCGCGAACCAGAAGCTATGGATCGATCCGACGGCCCAACACCAGGAACTCGGGGAACTTCCGTGGCGTGCGGAAGGAGTCGAGGCCGTCGTCCTTCGTCCCGACTACACGGCAGACCTGCAAAAAACGCCCATGTCTACGTGGTCGGACAACCGACACCTGCTTCAGGTTCGAATGCAGGCGCGTGCCGACAGCTCGATCGTCGGAGAAGTCGACCTCGTTATGGACGGAGAGGCCGGCTCGGAACTCCTGAACTCTCTGGACTCCGCCACGCGGCGCCTCGACGGCGCCCGGGAAGTCAGCCGCACTTGGATTCGACAATCGTATCCGGACGCAACCGTCGAACGTGTCGTCGTCCGCGAACCTTCACCCGGCCAGGTGCTGCTTTCGTTTCGTTTTCTGACCCGAGATTGGCTCGCAGATGACGTCCTACCGCGTTTGGCCGCCGCACCCCTGCCCTTTGATGCGGGGATCGAACGGATCGCCGAGGAATCGAGACGTTACCCCGTCGACAACGGCTACGCCGCAACGTGGACACGGCGATGGAGCCTGGACTTGTCGGAGTCCCCCTGGGAATGCGAAGCCATTCCATCCCCGGTCGACATCGAGAACCGCGACCTCTTGTACCGCAGCCGAGTCAACCGCAAGTCGGGAAACCTCGTTCAGGGTGAAGACGTGTTGGAGGTACGGCGCCCGCGCATCAAGACGCGAAACTACAAGGTTTGCGGACGCATCGTTCTCGCGCAGGAAGAGGGCGGCGCCGCGGCAGTCCTGCTCGGTCCGAGGTGAGTTGCTGTAGTTCTACTCGGAGCGCGGTGATTCGTCTTGAGCCGCAGACTTTGATGCGCCCAGAACCGAGTAGCGTCGATCCGATCCCAATCGCGTCGAGCCGCCGAAGATTCTGCGCAACGTCGGGCCATAGTCGACACCGTGTGCCCCGACGACGAGCAACATTCCTCCCGGCTTCAAGACTTCGAAGGCCGGACGAAAGAGGCGCGTCGCTTCTTCGACCGTCATTGCGTGGTTCGAGTGAAACGGCGGGTTGCTCACGACCAGGTCCATGGACGCCGAAGGCAGACCACCGACGCCATCGGCAATCAACGTCTCAGGGGCAGGCAATCCGTTCTCTTCGAAGCTCAACGCGGCGGACGCAATGGCCAGGTAGGACTCGTCGACCAAAGTGATCTTGGCTTCGGGTTGGGACGTGGCCAGGGCGAGGCCGAGGACGCCGGAGCCGCAGCCCAGATCGACGGCATGCTGTCCCGGCTCCAGTGCGGGAAGGTGTTGGAGAAGCAGTCGCGTTCCGGCGTCCAGTCGACGGGCTCCGAAGACACCGGGGTAGGCGAAGACGCGAATAGCACCGTCGGCGCGAGGTTCGTCGGCATCGAGTTCGTCGACGTTGCGACCACCGGGTGTCGGTTCACCCGCCGCACGGGTCGTGTCCTCTCCCAGTATCGAGTCGTCATCTTCCGTTGCGATCTCATACCAGGCTGGCATGAGGGCTTCTTCGTCGACTTCCTGTTCTGTGATCTCATCGACCTGAAAGATCACGGCCTTCTTGAAAACACGCAGCGTTTGCGTCGGCCCGAAGCGCTCTTCCAGCAATGCACTCGTATGAGGGCTCAGGTGCTTGGTCATCCCAACAGCCAACACCTTCGCGGCGGGTGCAAGACACGGCTTCATCCATTCCGCCTCGTAACCAAGAAAGGCAAGTGCCTTGGGCACGTGAATGACGACGAGGTCAAATCGAGTGTCCAGTTCTTCAGGATCGGACGTGACGTTGACGGACGCGACGGCGTCTTCGCGATAGCCATTGGCGACCAGGTTCTTCCGAAGAGATTCCTGACCGAGCCACGAGTCCGTCAGATGAACGACCTTCACGTCCGGAAGCAGTGCGTGAAGGACAACGGTCAACGCACCAAACGGATCATTGGCAACCAGGATCGACTTCCACGCCGCTCCCGTGGTTGCAGCGGAACTTGCTGAAGAAGCCGAACTCGCCTCCGAGTCCGGGAAAAGGGTGCGGAGGACGTATTCGTCGGCCGCACTCCAGGCACGAAGCGTCGGGTCAGAGATTTCCGGGTGACGCCGGAACTCGAACGAGTGGCCGCCGAACTCGAAGTGGGTATCCGCGGGAGGCAGGGCCGTCGTCCGTGGTTCACGACGTCGCTCGAACGACTTCTTTCGTCCCGGCGTGGAACGGCGCCTGTTCGAGGACGCTCCGCCGCCTCCTGGGCCGCGTCCCTGCTTTTTTGTCGTCTTCTTCACGGAACACGCCCCCATCTCGTCATCTCATCAGCGATTCGGCCAGCTGGATCCGGCAGGCCGAGGCTTCGGTTCGGCCAGCGACATCCGGCGGGCCAAGGTTTAGGCTCTTCGTCATGGAACCCAATCCGAGGAGCATACTCCAGGCCTTCGGCGGAAGCACCGACAAGGTCGAGTCTTTGTACCGCTGGGCTCCTGTGTATCGCGTCGGACCGGGTGGAGCCTGGGTTCTCAAGCGGACCCGTTCCCCGATCGCTGCGGGCCGGGCCATCGCCGATTGGACTCGCGCGCTGAAGGCCGCGGGCATCCGTTCGGTCGCACCAATCGCGGACCTGCCCGAGAACCCCATGGCCATCGGAGACGAGAGCTGGGTCCTCTACCCTTTCGTCAGCGGGAGTCCCTACGAAGGGCGCGTGGATCAGCTTCGGGCCGCCGGGCGCCTTCTCGGCAGCATTCACGCTCTCGCGGCGAATGGCGTCAAGGGACCCGTCGCCACGGACCTCAAGCATCATCCCACCGTCCCGATTCTGGATTCTGAAGACTTGGAATCCGGGCTCGAACAGTTGAACAAAGCGGTCGCGAAGCATGCCCCCGACCTCGCCGAGGAGACTCGCTCAATCAGCCAGATTGAAGGACGGCGCTTCGCCTTGCAAACAGCACCCGCCCTCCGCGACGAGATGCTGCCTACGGCGATCTGCACGTGGGACTACAAAGCGAGCAACGTCGTTTTCTCGGCCGAAGCATCGGCCAACGACCTCGAGGCCGAAACCAGCGACCTAAAGACCGAGACTGGCACCGAGGCTGAGAGCGAGACCGAGACCAACCACCTAAAGACCGAGGCTGACACCGAAAGTGAGACCGTGGCGACCTTGATCGACCCGGACAATGCGTCTTCGATCCCGCGCTTGTTCGATCTCGCGATCTCCGTCGTTCTTTTCAACAACTTCGAGTCCGAGGCCGCGCCGCGACGCGTTTTCTCACCCGACGAATGGTGCGTGTATCGGGGCGCCTATCTGGAAGCGATCTCTCTCAACGACCTCGAGCATGAGGTTTGGGACCACGTGCTGCACGCGGCCTGGATGGACGAAGGCCTCTACGTGCTCTACGCGGATCCGGAAGAGTGGGCCAATCCGGACGTGAGGCCGTTCTTCGAGAGTCTGCTTCGCTTCGACATCGCGGAGTTTCCCCTGCGATGAGTGGGACCCTGATGGCCAGCCTCGCCGCGTGGGTCGGACTCTGGATCGCAGTTGGGGCCGGCTTCGTCCTGATGACCCGTCGCGGCTATGACTACATTCGCGGATGGAAGCCGACCAGCGCTTACTTTCTCGCGCTCTCCATCGTTGCCGGCATGGCGTTCGGCGATACGCTACGACACGCACTCGAGAGTTTCCGAGTGCATCACCTGGGGTTCCTGCTGGGACTGATCGTACTGCAGTTCGCGGTCCACCACGTCGCCCACCGGTTTGGACGTCCGCCCGTCCGCCGAATCGAACGCGCTCCCCACGTCTACTGGCTTCGCATGGATGCGCGCTACCTGGTTTCCAAGACCTTCGAAATTCTGTTCCAACAGACGATGCTCTGGATTCTGGTTTTGATGCTGCGCGAAGCCGGTTTCGGGGTCCGCGAACTCACCCTGGTCGCAGTTCCGGTCTTTGGGATCGTCCACGTTCCGATCGCCATGCTCGTGGGTCGGTTCTTCGGGATCTACTACTTCGTATCGTCGCTCTTCGCAGGACTCATCTTCCCGTACGTGATTCTGACCTGGCCGGACGGGTTTCTTTGGAGCCTTATCTGTCACTGGGGCTACTACCTGGTGTCGCAGCTGCTCTTTTGGGACTGGGAAAGCACGGAGACATGACGGTGGTCGCAATGACCGAGATGCTGCAGTTCGCTTCGACCCTTTTCATGACCGGGCTGATCTGGCTGGTTCAACGGGTTCAGTACCCTGGGTTCCACCACGTCGATGAGGCTTCGTTTCCAACGTTCCACGAGGAGCACTCGCGGCGGATCAGCACTGTTGTGGGGCCGGCTATGTTGATCGAGCTGCTCGCCGCAATCTACCTCACGTATGCGGGTACGACCTTCCCCCTCTGGATTCAGTGGATCTGTTTGGCGCTTACACTCGGGACGTGGCTGTCGACCGCCTTGTTACAGGTGCCGGCCCACCGGCGTTTAGCCCAAGGAAAGAGCGATCCATGGATCGACCGACTGATTCGCGGGAACTGGGTGCGGACGGTTCTATGGACGATCAAGTCGCTGATTCTTATCTCGACCCACAGTGGGTAGCGCCTCTTCGCCGACCACGTGTGGATGGTCGATCGTCCGGGTTGGTCACCCGTGCTGGTCACCGAAAATCTGCAGCTGATAAAGAATCTCGATTCGGCTCGACTGGCCAGATGTTGTACGATCGCCTGAGTCGCAACGTTCGTCTCCAGTTCGCGGCAGCGAGGACGACACGTGATGATTCTGAATCCCTCCCGTTCGTGGCCCATGTTCCTGGCCCTCGCCGCTTTCGCAGCGGGCAATCTCTGCTCCGGAGCCGTACTTTCTGTCAGTCCGGACGGTACCGGTGAGTTTCCAAACATCCAATCCGCGATCGACGCCGCATCCCCCGGTGATGTCGTGGAGCTTAGAGACGGTGTCTACTCCGGTCCCGGAAACACGTCTCTACAGATTCGCGGCGGTCCGATCACAATACGCTCGCAGAGCGAAGATGCTCGACGGTGTGCAATTGATTATGAGGCCGACTCCGCCCTAACTGAGTACCCATCCGAGGCTCTGGTTCTTTTCTTCCCCGAAGGGACCCAGGCCGAAGTCATTGGCATCATGTTCACGCGAGCAGGAAGAGAAGGTCCCATCTCGAACTCGATCCGCATTAGTGCGGGCTGCAACATCCGCTTTCGGAATTGCGTGTTTCGACTTTCCCGAGCGGCGAACGGCGTAATCTCTATCGGTAGGGCCGAGTCGGTTTCCGTAGAGAACTGTGCGTTCGAGTGGAACCAGGGCAGCGCAGGTCAGCTCACCGCATCCGGGATTTCATGCAACGAAACCACGGTCCGGGTGACCGATTCCGTGTTCTATGGAAACTCGGGCGCTCCTTCGATCTTGCTCTGGGAATCCAGAGTTGAAGTCGACAACTGCGACTTCGTGCACAACCGGAGTCTCAGGCGTGGTGTCATTGGCTCCATCAAAGGACGAAAGGTTGCGGGAAGCGGTCTTCGAGTGACGAACTGCCGCTTCCGCGAGAATGAAGGCGCCGGCATCTACGCCAACCACATTCCTGACCTGTTGGTGGAGAACAGCGAGTTCACCGGGAACACGCAGGTCGAAAAAGGTGCCATCACGATTTTCGACGGAGACGCCGTGACCATAAGAGGATGCGTCTTCGTCAAGAATATCGACTCAGGCATCCACATACGCGAAGGTCAAAGGTGCGTCGTCGAGCAAAGCACCTTCGTCGAGAATCACGCAACACACGGCGGGGGCGCGATGCGGTTCGAGGACTCTTCCGTCGAAGTCTCCAACTGCCTCGCCGTAGGAAACTCAGGAGTGGGAACCGTCTCCTGCGACGGAGGCGACATCAGCGTCGAGTGCTGCAACTTCTACGACAATTCCTTTGAGGACTGGTTCGGTTGTGTCCAAGACGAGTTGGGAACCCGAAACAACTTCTCAGAGGATCCGCTGTTTTGCGACGAGCCCAACAGCCTGGCCATCCGTGACGACTCACCCTGCGCGCCAGACTCTGAGTATGGGGAAGAATGCGGCCTCATCGGCGCACTCCCGGTTTCCTGCATGCGCCTGACACCCATTGTCGAAACGTCCTGGGGGCGCGTGAAGGCGGACTTCAGAAAGATGAAGCGGTAGAGAGGCGATGCCCGCTACCCCGGAACCGTCCGTTCGGGGTCCCGCTCCGCGCGGCGGCCCAGGATCATCAGCGTGATGTCGTCGTTGGCGTCCGTGTCTCCCAGGAACTCGAAGAGGTCGTCGAGGATTCCCTGTCCAATCTCTCGAACCGGCTTCGTCATGCGGTTCTTGATGGACTGGATGAGCCGCTCTTCGTCATAAAACTCTTCCCCGACCTGGGCTTCGGGGATTCCGTCGGTGAAAATGGCCAGCAGCGCGTGGTCGGGAATCTTGACCGTGCCCACTTCGAATGCCGCTCCCGGCATCATTCCCACCGGAATCCCCGTGGCCTCGATCTCCTCGACCTTCTTGTCCAACGTGATGAGGAACGGTGCATTGTGTCCAGCGTTGACGTACGTCAGCTCGTGCATCTTCGGATCCAAGCGGCCGACGAAGAGCGTGACGAAGCGGGTCATCTCCGTTGAAGCCTGCAGCTGGTCGTTGAGGCGTGAGACGACGCGGGCGAGATCGTTCGACTCTTCATAGAGCACCCGGAGCCCGGCCATGACGTTGGACATGAGCAGTGCGGCGCCGAGTCCTTTGCCGCTGACGTCGCCGACCACGATCATCAAAGAGCCGTCCGGCAGTGCCGCAACGTCGTAAAGGTCTCCGGCCGTTTCGAAGCACGACATCTGCTTGGCAAAAATGGCGTACCCATCCGCGTCCGGCAGATTCTCCGGAAGCAGACCGACCTGAATCTTCTGCGCCGTCGCCATCTCCTCGGCCAGGCGCTCTTTCTCGCGCTGCTCTTCCAGCAGCTTGGTCTGCGTGATCTTGATCGCAATGAGGTTGGCGAGAAGGGTGAATGCCCGAAGCTGATCCTCGTCGTAGCGAACGAGGGGATCGTCGTGATCGACGTAGATCAGTCCGATGACGTGCTCGTTGTCGAAAAGCGGCGCGACAAGCGCGGAGCGGACGTTGAAGGCAACGATACTCTCCTGCGCGGCAAATCGGTCGTCGGCCATCGCGTCGGAAACCAACAGTGCGGATCGCTCTTCGAGAACCGTCCGGGTCATGCTCGCCGAAAGCATGAGCTCTTCACCGTCCTGGCGGGCCGGACGGGCGGCCTTGACCTCGAGTTCCTTCGTCTCCGGATTCTCCAGAAGGACCAACTTTCGTCGGGATGGAACCATCTTGTCGACGATCTCGAGCACCGCTTCGAAGAGTTCTTCCAGGGGACGAGGCTGAACGAGCAGGGGCGCAGCTTCCGTCACCGCCCGGAAGAGCACTCCCTGGTCCGGAGACTGGTCGCTGAGGTCGTCCCAGGAGATCCGGGTCTTGGCCAGCTGCGAGTCGTCTCCCGAGTGCATCCTCGGCAGAGACCCGCTGGCGGTCATCGGCGAGTCCGGCGAAAGAACGTTCAGTTCGATCGCCCCAAAACGGACCCGGTCGCCAATCTTCGCCGCCTCTGCCGCCGACCCCACCCGCCGGTCGTTGATGAACGTTCCGTTCCGGCTTCCGGAGTCCTCGACGGAGAACCCCTTGTCTCCGATCGAGATCTGGGCGTGCTCGCGGGAGACGGACCGGTGAACCAGATGAACTCCCGACTGGGAGCCGCGGCCGACGACGTAGGTGCCGTCGCCCAGGGTGCGGCGGTAGTAGCGGTCCCCAACAAAACCTTCCAAGAGAAATTCCATGTCCGAAATTGTCGCACATTCGCCACTACAAATGGGGGATGACGCGGCCGATGCCACAAGCGTAGGCTTTGCGGCCACGTCGTGAGTCGGGCCCGGCCAGACTTTGGCTAGGTCCACCGTGGGTTCGGGTTCGACCCGGGCACCGTGGATCGGTCTTCCCCGCCTCAATGTAGGTGGGGTTTTGACGTAAGTAGCGCTTTGTGTGTTTGATGGGCGGTAGCTCAACTGGCAGAGCAACGGACTGTTAATCCGTCGGTTGGTGGTTCGAATCCACCCCGCCCAGCCAATCCTTCACCACTCTTCACGACGGAGGATGGCTCCGGACCCAACAAGGATCCGAAGCCATCCCGATTCCGCCCCGCAGCAATCGAACAGACGGACTCGTCGACCCCAATCAACGAATCGGTCTACTACTCGATGCGAACGATTCGTCTTTGCAGCGAGGTCACTCGCCCGTCCGCGGCCTTCGCATGGACCCTGACGAAGTACACCCCGGCTGGAGCCAATGCACCGGCATCGAAGCGCCCATCCCAGCTCATCGACATCGCTCCGGCATCCACGGAGTGAGCGCCCAAGCTGCGGCGAAGTCGACCGTCGACTGAGAAGACTCCGACTTCGAGATCGACGGGCTCGGGTGTCCAAAGATCGAAGTGAACCACGCCCGAAGTCGGGTTCGGGTGGAGCGAGGTCAGCATCATCGCGATCGCGCTGACCGGATTCTCCTCGGGGACGTTCGACGGCATCTCGATCGTCGAGATGACCTCATTCGTCAGGACCACCTCGTTGAAGTCGAAGTAGATTCCGGCGCGGTTGGCAATCTCGGTGCCGGGCGTCAGATCCGGGATCGGATCGATCGAGAACTCAACGAAGCCGTGGCTGAGCGGCTCGTTGGAAGAACTGTCCGGCAGCTCGATTCCGATGAACGACCAGATCAGTTCCCGGCCACTGACCTCGAGATCGTAGGCGTGGCTGGCCGCACCGATCTCGAGCGTGGAAATGTCGAGCAACGTATCCAAGGTGTCGCGCACCACGATGTTGATCGCAGACGCTGTTCCCACGTTCTGGAAGTTGATGTGGTAATCGAGCCGCTGCTCCGGAGCGATCTCGCCTACCGGAGAGACGTGCTTGTCGTTGGGGTCAAACGATCCGATGACGACCACCGAGCTCATCGCCGTATTGTTGCTCAGATCCACATCGTCAACGACGTCGACGGTTCCCACCGTCACGAGGCTGGTCCCGAGGGTCGCCGTCGTTGCCACCTCGACCCCAACGTAGAGCCGAATCAACTCTTCCGGATCCAAGCCGTCCACGTTCCAGGTCACGGTTCCTGGCGATCCGCCGCGCGCAGCGCCGGAAGGCGTGAACACTCCTCCGTCGGAAGCAAAGTCGAACGTCGTGTCATCGGGAAGCTGGAGTACGACCTCCGCAGGCTCGGTCGTCGCAGTTCCGATGTTTCGGACTTCCGTGACCATGCCAGTTTTGAAGCCCGGTCGGGCTCGTTGTGAACCGACGGCGATCGTCAGGTCGTCGATGTCGAGGATCGGTCGAGTCGCGAAGTCTATTCCAGTGACTTCTTCCCCGGAGGACACCGTCAGATCGTAGGTCGAGACCGGACAGGTCTGCTCCCAGTGTGTCCGCGGGATGAGCGAGACCTCGTACGAACCCGGCTCGACAAACCCGAACGTGAATGATCCATCCGGCTGGCTGGTCGCAACGGACCCGCCGGGCTCCAGGAGCGCATAACGTTTCGTCAGCGTACCGTCGGCCACGCAGTCTCCGGAATCATCACGCACAATGGAGCCGGCGACGGATGCCGCTTCCGAAGGCACCTTCAGAAGAATGGCCAGATTATCGAGGAGCGGCGTTTCGTTGCCGTTGCAAGGTTCGACCGTGCAGGGCGGAAGACCGAAGGACACGGGGTCCGACAGAAGCTCGTACATGAAACGTACTCGTTCCGCATAAGCGGGAAACTCCGGGGCGACATTTCGTTGAGCTCGGCAGTCTGCAAATGACCCGATGAAGAACCAGGTACCGGTTGGGTCCCGATCGGACCAGTCACTTCCACCTTCAGTGCTCGGCCAGTACTGCCAGCTGGGCCGAAAGTAAACGCCGTCCGCCTGCGGTAGCACCGAGTACTGATCCCACACCGCAATCGTGGAATCCGGCTGAATGGCGGAGATGTCCACAGCCGGGGAGAAGATCGCTGCCCACTGGCCGTCCGGATGGAAGAGCTCGTCGTTGTGAAGTTCGAGTACATTGCCCGAGAGCAATCCACAGTCCACGTCGCCGTAGAGGGAGCTGTCCCGAGTTCCGACAAAGTCGCCTACCTGGCCGCACTGAAGGGCGACAAAGCCGTGGTCATCCGTCTCGAAGTCCCACATCTGGTCGCCTTCGACGATGTTGTTCGCCAAGGTGATGTTGTCGGCAACGAACGGCCCGTAGGCCGTATTGTAGAAACCATCCTGGTCATCGAAGCTCCCGTCCGAGGCCATTTCGAAGACCAGAGCGAAGTCCGTTTGGCCCGCAAAGTCGGACTCGGTGATCGTGCCGCTGAAGTTCAGGAAAGTCACCGGCGGAGAACCGTCCACACCCGTGAACTCCTGCAGCAGAACTTCGGTGCCATCGCCCAGAAGGACAAGCACCCGGGAGAAGTCGAAGCCGTCCTCCGTATTGTTGAAGTAGTCGAAGGAAACGTCGACGTCCCCGGTTCCGTCGTAGGTCAGCTGCGGACTCTGAAACCGTTGGCACCAGAACGAGCCGTAGCCCAGTCCTCCGCCCCATTCGTCGGCCAACGCTTCATCATCGAAGTATCCGACCCAGGCCGCCCCGTCACCACTCGGGATCGGAGCAGCAATGCCGTTCCGCTCATCCCATTCCGTCGTCGTGATGCGGCGCCAGGCGTTGACGGCGTCTCCGGCGCTCAGGTCCCGGGTTGTCCATCCTTCCAATGGATCAGGGTCGCCGTGATCGAAGGTCCAGGTCTCTCCTTCGACTGCGAACGGCTCCCCGCCGATGATCGTGTAAAAGCCGTACTGAAGGGTCTGCAGGTCTTCCCCTCGATGGGATCTCACCACTTCATCCGGCGAGTTTGACGGCTCTGACGCTCGACCCGTCGTGACATGTTGAGTGACAGCGAGCGGTTCGGTGCTCTTGCCCTCCGCGGCACCGACCAGAGAACCGTAGATGACTACGGCTCCAATCATTGAAGAAGCAAACTTGACTCGCACGTGAATCTCCTTTGTGTTCGATCTGGGATCGTTGGCACCGGTACAAGCGCAAGCGGACTCGAGAACTGCAAAAGTGAGTCAAAGATTCACACGGGGTTGCTCCGCCGGAGAGAGCATCGCCGGCGTTGCTTTCAATCTATATAGTTGATGTAATGCGGCTTATAGAGTCGGCGGGATCGGGTTGGTGGCTCGTAACCAAGGAACCGGGCGCGAAGTGCGCCGATGACTCAGGGCAAAGGCGATGAGAGGGGTTTGCCAGTCGTGTCTTCGGATCCTCCGGATCAAAGTGAAAACCAGCCCGGAAGTGGTAACCGGCCGGGCCGGGATCTGTTCGAACTCGCCTACGACGAGCTTCGTGCGATGGCAGCCGGTCTCATGCAGAACGAGAGTTCCGATCACACGCTGCAGCCGACGGCCCTCGTTCACGAGGTCTATCTGCGGCTGCGGTCCGTCGATGCCATCGGGACGGAGGGCAAGTCGTACTTCTTCGTCGCTGCGGCGAGCGCGATGAGACGCGTGCTGGTCGACCACGCACGAAGGCGGTCTGCCCAGAAGCGCGGCGGCAATCCACAGCGGATCACCCTTCGGGAAGACCTTGGACTCGTCGGCAAGAATGAAGTCGACGTCCTGAGCTTTGATCGGGTCATCGTTCGCCTCGAAGAGATCGACCCGCGAATGGCGAAGATTGTCGAACTCCGAGCCTTCGCCGGACTGACGACGACCGAGGTCGCCGAGACGCTGGAACTGAGTGAGCGCACGGTTCACGCGCAGTGGGCAGCGGCGAAGCAGTGGATCCGTGCGGAGATGTCGGCCGACACGTAGCCGACTTGCGGGCGTCCGATCTTCGCGGCCGTCCGGTACTCACTTCGGTCGTACAGGACGGCTCGGCCGCACTCCGATCGTGCTGGGCATTGCATCCGGAGCGGTCGTCGCCCTGCAGGCACAGGCGGAAGCCGTCGGTCCATCCATAAAGGATCCGCCGCGATAGGGGCGCGACTCGGTTGATCCTCCAGGTACCTCCCCCGTTCCCGGCAAGCGCTCCGTTTCTTCGGTCCAGTGCCGGACGGCGTCGCGGCACCATTCGCCGACATTGCCGTGCACGTCATGCAGTCCGAACGGATTCGGACGAAACCGGTCCACGGGTGAGGTCAGGACATAACCGTCAAACAGCTCTTCGTCACCCGACCAACTTCTCAGCGAATTGAGTTTGTGGAATCGGTCTGCCAGGTTGGCCGCTCCCTGAAGCGAGTTTCTCTCGGCTCCCGTCCACCAAGGTGTGTCCGTGCCGCCGCGGGCGGCATACTCCCACTGGGCTTCGGTAGGAAGCTCGAGCCCAACCTGCGACAGGACTTCGACACTCTGGTGCCAGCTCACCTGTTCGACGGGATAGGTCAGATCGTGCTGATTCCCCCACGCATTTGCGGGTGGTCTCGACGACGAAGGGTTCGTACCCGTCAGTCGCTTCCATTGACCCTGAGTCACCAGATAGCGACTGATGAAGAAAGGTGCGAGGTCGACTTCGTAGACGGGTCCGTCCCGTTCCGTAGCTTGCGGGACAAAAAGCGGCTCCTCTGCCGAAACTGCCTGCCCTCCGAGGAGTCGTGTACCGCCCGGAAGCAAGACCATGACGACACCGGTCTCTTCATCGATTCGCCACCGACTCGGAGACTCTGGATCGGCGTTCCGCTCGGGACGCGCCCCGGTCTGCGGCAGCCAGAACTCCCACAGTCCCGTTTGCGGATCGACACTGAGCGGCAGCAGGCCGAATTGTGGAGCCACCTCGAAACCAGCGTAGGCGTTGCTCTCCCTGATGCTCGCAGCAACTGTGTCCCACAACTGGCCCGACGCTTCGGAATGCAGCGTCTGTTCCTCGACTTCTTCGATCAGCTGGATCCTTGCTTCGACGGCCGCGATGGATCCGGCGGTGTGCGCATCTGATTGGAGCCGTACCAATCCGCTGACAAGTTCACTCTGGATGTCGTGCCGCCACTGATCGTCCACGTGCTCGAAGCGCCAAGAGTGCCTCTTCATGTCATCCACGACACACGCGTCCAGGTCCTCCGTCAACTCGACGACATGTCGGCGAAGTGCGTCCAGTTCAGTCTGGGTCTCCTCACGGGTACGTTCATGGGGCCCTGTTTCCGACTCCGGCGGGGGCTGCGGCTCAAAGCGTTCTTCCAGGCGTGATTCCAACTCCCCGATCAAGCGAGTGTAGGTCGCGAGCTCCCCCGCCAGGACCAGACGTCTCTTGCGTATCGGATCCACTGATCGGTCGCGTTCTCGTTCTTCTGCCGTGTACGGAAGAGCGGACTCTTCGAGACGTTGAAGCGCGCCCCGATGAGTCGGCAATCGCTCGGACAACTCGCGAGCTTCCTCGACCCATCGGCGAAGTGACGGAAGAAGTGAGGGATCGACCGCCCGAAGTTTGGTCTCCTCCGCACTCAGCTCCGTCGATCGCCGCACATCCGACATTTGCATGAATTCGCGGTACTGAAGCTCTGCCTTCTGCCTTTCTCGTTCCGCCTCGGCCCGACTCTCTTCCATCTCATCCCGCGCCTGGATCGCGGCGCGCTCCCGCAACCCGGCCAGGTGCCGTTGTCGGTCGAGGTCTTCGGTCAGTCGCTGTTCGCGCTTTCGCGTTGCCTCGACCCGGCGAAGGATGAGATTGGTCCCGACGAGGGCCGCCAGCAAACCGACCAGAGTCACCGAGGTTACGCTTGCCGCGACGACTCCTCCAACCGCGGCTGCCATCCCCATCGTCGATGCGGCGGCCGCTCCAATCCACACGGGCTTCCGATGCCGATACAGAAGTTTCCGAACTCGATATCCAAAGTGCTTCTCACGCATGGAGACAGGGTCACCACGCAGAACCAGTTCGAGATCCCGCCGCAGTAGCGAAACGTCGCCGTACCTTTCGTCCGGGTGGTGGGCGATCGCTTTCATCACGATCCAGTCCAGGTCGCTGCGAAGCCATCGCCGCAGTCGGGAGGCCGGTAGTCGCATGGATTGCGCTATGTCCGCGTCCGCCTTTGTACCGTGGCCAATGCAATCGCTGGGTCGCTGCTGCCGGCTGGATGGATCGGGCAACCGTCCTGTCAGCAGTTCGAAGAGAATGATCCCAAGTGCATAGACATCCCATCGGGTATCGACGGGTAGCCCGCCGTGCTTCTGCTCGGGACTCATGTACGCCGGCGTGCCGATCCCTTTCCGATCCGTGTCTTCGGAGGATGCAAGTGTCGAAGTTGTCGTGTCCCGCAACAATCGAGCCGCAGCCCCGAAGTCCAGAAGGACGGGCCGAGGTCCACCGTCTGTATGCATAACCACAACATTCGCCGGCTTCAGGTCGGAGTGGACGAACCCTCTCTGGTGCACGTGCTGCAGCACTTCGCACAGAGAGATCACGAGTTGGAGACGATCCTGAAAAGAGACGTCTCCCTGAAGGCAGAAGTCGCGCAACGTGGGCCCCTCGGCGAGCTCCATCGCGAAGTACGGTAGACCGTCATCCGTCTCCCCCGAGTCGAAAGCCCGGGGTGTGCCCAAGTGGGAGAAGTTCGCCAGGATCCGGTACTCCGCGAACAGGAGATCCGAGGCCCGCGTGGCCTTGAGCTCCGGCCGAAGAACCTTCAGTGCAACTCGGCGATCCACGGGTCCGTCGCGACGGGCGACATAGACCACCGATGTCGCGCCCTCTCCGAGCGTTCCGAGAACACGATACGGACCGATTTGCGTGACCGATGGCGTTCCCTCGGGAACATCGTTGCCGTCAACCGCCTCCTGCGCCGCGTGTCCCGACGCGGCGGCTACCGGAACTCGATCCTTCCCCGCTCTACCCACGGTTCTCCAGCCTTCGGATCGCGCGGACTCCGATGAACAAGTCACGCGAGTCTTCCGCTCTAGCCTCCCGCCGGTAGATCTTCGCCCGGTCGGCGGAAGCCCAGTACGATCCGCCCCGCGTCACCCTGGCAGTCGATGCACCATCGGCCTCGACATGGGAGTCTTCACTGGAGTTGTCGTAGATGTCGTCGCACCATTCGCAGAGGTTTCCGTGAACATCGTGCAGGCCAAACGGATTGGGCCGAAAGTAACCCACCGGAGAAGGGCCGACGAATCCGTCGAAGTTCCAATCGTCGCACACCCACCTGGGCGGACCATTGTTCTTGGCGAACCGATCGGCAAGGTTGTCGACACCAATCAGACTCTTCGGATCTCCGCCCGACCACCAGGGCGTGGTTGTTCCGGCCCGGGCTGCATACTCCCACTCTTCACCGGTGGGCAGGTCCAGTCCCATTTGCGAGAGCACTCGCCTGCAGTCTCTCCAACTGACACTCTCGACCGGATACCTTAGATCGTGTTGACGGCCGGCGATGTTTCGGTTTGCGCTGAAGGCAGGATTGGAGCCGGTATGCCGTCGCCACTGTCCCTGAGTCACGAGGTACCGTCCGACAAAGAACGCAGAAACTTCCGCGTTCCTGACCGGGATGTCGTCACTTGGGGAGGGATCGTAGTTCGGTCGGTTCGAGTCTTCCGATTGAACGCCAACGACGCAGCGGCCCGCCGGCACGAGAACCATCACCATTCCCATGTCCTCGGTCACCTCCCAGGGACTGTTGCTCTCTGGGTCTTTCGCCGGACGTGGGCGATCTCCGGACGCCACGTGCCAAAACTGCCATAGCCCGGTCCGTGGGTCTTTCCCAAGCGGCAGCAGTCCAAACTGCGGCGTGAGCTCGATCCCGCCATAAAGAGGAGAGGCCTCGACGTCAGTGATCGCCTTCGCCCACGCGGCCTTGGCTTCGGCTTCGTCAAGCGTGGTCGCCTGGAGCCTCTCGGTCATCTTGACGCGTTGGACGATGCTCGCGATGGTCGGATCCGTCGACCCGTCGCTTTCAGGCTCATCGCTTTCGAAGGCACGAATCCCATCCACCAACTCAGCAAGAAGCGCTTCGAGCCAGCGGTCGGCGGCAGACTCGTAGTCCCAGGTTCGTCTCTGGCCCAGGCGGTTCTCGATGGACGCGATTTGCGTTTCCGTCTCGTCGATCAATCGCTCCAAAGTCTCGACGTGTGCTTCAATCTCTTCCCGTGTCAGTGCGTGGGGGCCCGTCTCGTCCTCCGGGTTCACTCCCTCTGAAGGCACGCGCTCCCCTATTCGTTTACGTACTTCCTGTAGACGGTCGAGTTGCGCGTTGGCACTCTCGAGCTCTGCGTTGAGCGGATCCGTCTCGGCATCGCGCCTGACGTCGTCCGGTCCGTAGGGCAGGGCTCTCGACCGAAGAAAGTTCAATGCCGACTCGTGTTGGATCCGACGACTGGCCAGAGCCAAGGCTTCCCGGATCCAGGAGCGCATTTCCGGAAGTCGCTTTACGTCGTACGGCCAGAACCCTTCAGCCCGCGCCTTCAGGTCCGAAAGCCGTCGACGATCCGACAGGCGAGTAACCTGCCGCAGCCGCTCTTCCGCACTCTCGCGATCACTCTGGGCCGAAGCTCTTTCTGCAGCCGCGAAGTCCAGGCTGCGCTGCTCCTCCTCCTCGTATTGCCGTGCCTGCTCTTCGTAGACCTCGGCCTCTTCGCGCCTCCGCCTTCCGTCCCGCTCCGACACTTGTGCCCGGCGAAGAAGGCTTAGGTTCAGCCCGACCGCTACCGCGAGTCCTACCATCAGCAGGTATTGCCAATGGGTCCCGAGGACAGCCAAGCCCTGGCCGAATGAAATCCAGGTAAGCAACACGGCGAGGACACCCACACCACCGAAGAACAAACGTGTCCGAACGGATCGCCAACCTCCACTGTCACGATCCTCCGATTCCAACGAAACTCCGGCAAGGTAGGTGCACAGATCTCGTCTCATCGCAGAGATAGTTTGATACCTCTGTTCGGGATCGCGATCCAGGGCGCGGAGGACAATCCAGTCCAAGTCGTGGAGGCGGTGCAGCTGTGCGCCTGGCGGTATCGTCTTCGACAGATGACGACTCGGTCGCTGGGGCCGACTCTCCTGAACTCGGCGCGTGACTCTCTGAACCTCCGTCTCGCCACTCGCCACGGAGTGCGGAAGAGAGTCTGTGAGCACCTCGTAGAGCACGACGCCCACCGCGTAAACATCTGACCGGGCGTCGATTCGCCGCGGGTCGCCTTCCAACTGCTCGGGACTCATATAGGCCATGGTTCCCAGGACCTGGCCAAGTTGCGTCGTCTCCTGATCCTGCGCTTGTGGACCCAGCTCTTTCGCAATTCCGAAGTCGATGATGCGGGGGGTGGGCGTGAGGTCCTCCGTGACAACGAGCACGTTGGTCGGCTTGACGTCGCGGTGAAGGACGGTCGCCCGATGAGCCGACTCCAACCCTTCGCACATGTCAGCAATCAGCTGCACTCGGGAGCGGATCGGAAGCGCGTTCTGTTCGCAGAAGTCCGTGATCGGACTCCCTTCCAGGTACTCCATGACGAAGTACGGCGCACCGTTCTGGGAGATTCCCGACTGGTAGATCGGTACGATGTAGGGATGATCGAGAAGTCCAAGAAGTCTCTGCTCAGCGTCAAATCGTCGCAGCACTGGATCTGTCGCGACTGTGGTTCTGATCGTCTTGATGGCGACGCGACGTTTGCTCGGCGTTTCTTCCGCCAGATAGACGCTGCCCATTCCGCCCGCATCCAGGAGTTCGATCACGCGATAGTTGTCGAACCATTCCGGGTTCTCCGGGTCCGGCAGGCTGGCCACCGTATCCGTGACACCCTGAAGTATTTCCTGGGTCTCCACGTCCGGAGCTTCCGACTGAAAGTGAACGAGAAGACGATCTACCTTCTCCCGAAGCTCTCCGTTACCCGCGCACATACGATCGACGAAGTCGTCACGCTCGTCCGGGGGAAGGGACAGGGACTGGACGAGAATGTTGCCGGGCGTATAGGTGGGACGGTCTCTCACTCAGGCTGTTTCCGAAAGAAGGGTGATAAGAAGAGCCATGTTTGCAGGTCGGGCCAGCTCGATCACCGAGTATACGGCACGTCCTCCAACGGCAGGTCCCGAATGCGCTCGAACTGCCCCTCCCACTCCGACCGAAACCGCCGTTGCTGCGACACGTTTTCGGCAAAGGCAAGCCCACGCACCCGGTCGATGAAGTCGGACTCGAACTGCTGCGGGTCCACGAAGACGCCGTTCACACCGTTCGAGTCGACGGTGACGAACCGGTATCCGTACTGCGACCAGAATCGCTTCCAGCCCTGGATCGAAACTCCGTAGTAGAGCGGCGATCGAGCCTTTACGAATGCGCGCGGCACCGTGAAAGACTGCTCCGGACCAAACGCGGAGTTGTACTCCACCAGCACGATCTTCGGGCGGAAGCCTCTTTCCATCATCGACGCAGCAATGTGAACGTCGATCGAATCGATATCGAGGGAGAACACGTCGGGATCCGAAAAGAGCGCCGCATCGAGTACCGCCCCGATGTTCTCCGGCCCGACGAAGCAGTGCAGATACTCGACACCGAACCCCCTCGGCTGGAGGTTCGTCTTCGCCCAACCGGACTTCTTCGCGTCACCCTCCACCATCAGTCCGCTGTAGCGGCGTGCGAAAGCGAGATAGGCGCTGTTGTTCTCGAGGCCGTTCGATGCGCCGATCTCGATGAAGTACCGATTCGAAGTGAGAAGGCGTCGGGTCAGGTAGTCGACGATACCGTCCTCACCGTTCTGACTGAACGCGGAGAACTCCCAGGTGATCGGGTTGTTGGGGTCGATCCTGCGAAGGGGCGCGTTGAGTGATCCTCTCGCGTAGCCCATAGCCAGAGCGCTGGATACTTCCGGATTCAGCCCGGGTGTGGGTGGACGAAGTCTACGCTTTGCGGCCCGGTAGATGCGCGAAGCGAAGCCGCCGCTCACGCGGGGACCGCCGTCGTTTGACTCGTCGCTGTCGGCTGTTTTGGCGCATCACTCACGTTTCGATTCATTCCTTTCGCTTAACCGTTAGCCACCGTTGTCCACTGTGATGATAGTGCCCTGACCTTCCCACGTCACCTTGAGCGTGATAGGGTATTGGTGCCCCCGCGTTGCACTGCCAGTCTCCAAGAACGGGCGCTTCATGGGCGATCGCAGTCGGTTCCCTCGCTACGTTGCGGGGACGACGCATCGTGCAATCTTCCTCATCGTCACGGTCCACCTGCTTCTACGGTTCGCCATCGCTGTACCCGTACTAAAGCATCCGGATCGTTCCTCCCAGTCTGACACGCTCGACTACACGGCAGTGGCGTCGACTCTGCTACATGACCATCGGTACGAGCGGTACCGCGGCGTCCCCCACACGGCTCGGCCGCCGCTCTATTCGACCTTCATCGCCGCGCACTACGTCGGGTCCGAGGATCCGAGATGGATCGTCCTCAGTCAGGTTCTCGTGGATACCGGAACCTTGCTGCTCGTGTTTGTGCTGACCCGCCGTCTATTCCGACGACCTCGTTTTGCGACCCTGGCTGCCGCGGTGTACGCCTTCTCCCTGCCGAATGCGGTCTACTGCTCTCTGCTGATGTCGGAAACGCTGTTCACGTTCGTCTTTCTGGCATCCATCGTTCTCGGCGTTCCCCATCAACGGCCGCGGCTCACCCGGAAGGCGCCCGCGCCGCCGTCCGACTCTTCGGAGCCCGACTCTTCGGAGCCCGACTCTTCGGAGTCCGACTCTTCGGAGCCCGACGCGTTGGGGGCCACCCGACCGAGTGTGACCACTGCGGCTGTGGCCACTGCGGCGTGGAGCGGAGTCCTGATCGGACTGGCGACCTTGATCCGCCCTGTCGGTGTCCTCGGGCTACCCGCCCTCATGATCGCACTCCAGTCGTTTCGTGCGCGCCGCTTCGCGCGAGCCGCAGCGATTGCGATTGGGTTCGCTGTCATCGTGCTGCCCTGGTGTGTGCGGAATCACACGACCGCGGACGTTTTCGCAATCAGCACGATCGTCAACTACGACCTACTCGCGCACTCGGCGGCTGCGCTTCTTGCCGAAAGAAACGATGTTCCAGAGCCGGAAATGCGTACTCAGTTGCTCGGGCACGCGGAGGCACGTGCGAAGGACGCAGAGTTATCCATGCAGTCGGTCATGCGGGAAGACGGGCTGAAACTCATCGCCCAAGCGCCGTTTCAGTACGGCTGGATTCATGCAAGAGACTCCATGAAGAGTCTGCTGCCACCCGTACGCGAGCTGCTACAAATCATGGACGGGGCGGGAGGGACTCAGGGCACGTCGGCTGTCTTGCGTAAGGATGGAATTCAGGCTGCCGTTCGTCACTTCTTCGGGGGCGGATCCTGGATCCGGGTCGTGGTGCCTTCGTTGCTTTGGGCTGGCCAGCTCGCCTTGGCGTTGGCCGGGGCGGTCGTGTGCCTAAGGCGTCGCTCCCTGATGATCGTGGCGGTCCTTCTTCTAACGCCGGCTCTTCTATTGATCGCCCCTGGTCCGGCTGCGGTCCCTCGTTTCGCCGTTCCGGCGGGTCCGTTCCTGGCGATCCTCGCCGCGGTCGGACTCGATTCCGGACTCAGAGGTCTGAGTCGTCTGAACTCCAGAGAGCGCTGATCGGAACTGCGTAAAGGCGGTCACCCACTTTGAGTGACTGACTGCCGGTATGAAGAAGGATCCCCGCTCTAAACGAGTCCGGAGAAACTTTGTCCAGCTTGTCACGAAACCAACGAACATGGTCCAACTGACCCTTGGAAGGCGTACTGGTCGCTTTGATCTCGATCGCTATCACCGCCCCGTCCTTCCGTTCGACGATGAGATCCACTTCACGATCGTGGTTGTCGCGGTAATGGCTCACGTCCAGTCGTAGTCCGGAAGCCGCGGACATCTGCCGCGCTATCTCATTCACGACGAATGACTCCAAGAGCTGTCCCGTCGCCGTAGCTGTCGATGGACGCAGGTTCGTGGGAGTCACACCGAGAAGCGTCGCGGCCAAACCGGTGTCCGTGATGTGCGCCTTCGCTTTGCGGGTGGCTCTTGCCGCCAGGTTACGAGACCACGCCGGAATCTGGTGAACGAGGAAGACGGTCTCCAACCATTCAAGATAGGAGTTCACAGTAGCTCGATCGATTCCCAGGTCCCGAGCTGCGTTCGTTTTGCTGATTTCCTGACCCGTACTCGCGGAGGTCCACCGGAGCAACCTGGGAATGGCCGCAGCCTTGCGTATGTCTGCCAGAGCAACGATGTCCCGCTGGGTCACCGTCTCGAGGTAGCTCTCTACCCACGAGTCGCGCGCCGGCGGCGCGAGGCGAATGATTTCGGGGTAGCCCCCACGGCACACGAGTTCGAGGTACTCGTCGCGGGCAAACCTGCCGGATCCGTTTGTCATCGGAACGTCCGTGAACCAACTTTCGATCGTTGGAGACACTCCGACGATCTCTGCCTGCGACAGCGGCCACAGTCGCAGGATGCGGACGCGACCGGCAAGCGACTCGCTGATGTTTGGAACCGTCAGGAAATTCGTAGATCCGGTTAGGAGAAACCTGCCCGGTTCAGGGTCACGATCGACGATCTGTTTGATCGCGCGGATCAGGCGATCCCCACCAAGCTGAATCTCGTCGATCGTGAGTGGGAAGCCTTGTGTGGTCAGGAAAGTAACCGGATCGGCGACTGCTGCTTCGCGGACGGCATCGTCGTCGAGTGTGACGTACGTGCCTTCGCGGTCCTCTGTGATGAGTCGCGCGAGGGTCGTCTTCCCGCATTGGCGGGCCCCATGAAGCACGACGACCCGAAACGCGTTGAGTGCGTCGTGGACGCGCGGCTCCAAGTGTCGCGAAGTCAGGTTCACGGCTAGATTCTAGCCCGTAACCCGCAAAACGTACAGTCACTAACCCGCGTTTCGTACACCTTCTACTCGACATATCGTACAGATCCTAATCCACATTTCGTACGCCCACTAACCCACATAATGTACTCCGCGCATGGGTGCCCGTGCTGCGACCTGGCGGTCTATCGCTCATCGCAGCAACTACTTACCCGGGTTTCCCAGCTGTGGTTTAGATGAGCCTCGATCCTGCCAAAACCCCTTCCCAACGCTCCCGGCTTAGTGATCATGGTCCTCCCCGTCGTGGCTGTGGGAATGTCCATCCGGTCCATGATTGTGCTCCTCCGGATGGCACAGGCAGGTGTACTCCGCCCGGTCGCACTCTTCACAGATCGCCAAATTGAGGTTCAGGCGCATCGTCGTCTTCTCACTCTCCGGGGTCACCCTCACCTGCAACACCGCCGGTATGTTCATCCCGTCGGGGAGGGGTTTGTCGCTGAGAAACGAGTTCTCGACCTTTTCAAAGGCCATCGTCGTCGGTGCCGTTCGTTGCCCGCAGTAGACGGCAATGGATGGATCACCTGGCGCCAGGATCTCTCCGTCGTGATTGAGAAAGGTCAGTTGTATCTTCCGGTCGGCCGTCACGAACAGCTCTACGTGTGGCTCGATATCACAAAGGACCTTCCCGCCATGGGGACCCAGCAGGGCGGCAGCGGTGCCCGCGTCGCTTACCCCTGGTGCGCCCCCGGCGGCGGCCTCCGTTTCGGTGCCGTCCGCGTCGTTCCCTCCGTGAGACTCCGTGGCGGTACCCGAACCCTCGGTAGCCTTCGCCGCTTCACCTGTCGGAGACTCGCCGGAGTGATCATCATGGGCAGACACCCCCGTCACGATGAACATCGAACTCACAAGGATTGCTGCAATGATGAGCGTCATTTTCTGCCTTTCCCTCAACTTCTGTCCTTCCTTCAACTTCTGTCTTTCCTTCATCTGTGGTTCTCCTTTCCGATACCTGTGCCCGTCGCTCGGGCCATACAGTTCCCAACTCAATTTGTCGCCGGAGCCTGATCCCGAATCGCCTTCTCCGCTGCGCGCCGACCGAACGTCCAAAACACGGCGGGTGTGACACCGAGGCCAAGCAAGGTCGAGGTGACAAGTCCACCGACGATGACAATAGCCACCGGGTTGAGAATCTCTTTGCCGGGTGCGGTCATCGGATCGCTGTCATGAAGCCCCGGGATGAATCCGAGATTGAGGACCATCGGTAGTAGCGCGATCCCCGCGGACAACGCCGTCATGAGGACAGGAACGAGCCGCTCCTCGGTCCCGCGCTCGATCATCTCCCGAGTGAAGCCGTAGCCTTCGTGACGCATGAGATGCAGGTAGTGCGAGATCATCATGATGCTGTTCCGCGCTGCGATTCCCGCTACGGCGATGAATCCGACCAACGTGGCGATACTGATGTTGTGGAGCGTCAGATACGTGAGGACGATCCCGCCGATCAGCGCGAGCGGGATATCACAAATGACCTGGACCACGAAGACGGGCGTTCGAAAGAAGCTGTAGAGCAAGAACGCGATCACGAGCAGGACGAGTCCGGACATGACCACAATCCTTCGCGTGGCGTCTTTCTGTGCCTGATACTCCCCTTCGTAGCTGACAAAGTATCCGTCCGGGATCCTCACTCCGGCATCGACCTCTCGTTGCAATCGTTCGATCGCACCAACCAGGTCGTTCGTCGTCGGCTTGATGCTGACGACGAACCTCCGCTGCGTGTTCTCGCGAAGAATGTTGTTCGGGCCGCTCGCATTTCGGATGTCGGCGAGGTAGCCGAGAGGAACCAGCGGCCCGCTCTGCGTGTCGATGTACATCCCGGCCAGACGGTCAGGCGACTCCCGCCATTCTTCCGGAAGCCGAAGCACGAGGTCATAGATACGTTGCCCCTCGTAGACTTCACTCACGACTTCACCGCCAAGAAGCGACGCCAGCTCTTCGTTGAGGTCACCGGGAGTGACTCCGTAGGCGAGTGCCCGCTCACGGTCGACTTCGATTCTCAGCTGCGGGATCGGGGCCTGTTGTTCTCCCGTCGCCTGTTCGAACCCCGGAATCCCGCGCGCGATGTCGCGGATCTCCGTGCCGATTCGGCGAATCTCGTCGAGGTCCGGGCCGTAGACCTTGATCGCGACAGGAGCCGAAACACCGCTCAACATGTGTCCGATGCGGTCGGCAAGCGGTCCACCCATCGCACTGAACGTACCCGGCAGGCTACGCATCTTCTCCTTGATGTCCTCGAGAATCTCTGTCCTCGGACGCCCCTCGCTGTGAAACTCGATGTCGAACTCGACGGTGGATACCGGGACGATGTGATCTCCATGCTCAGCGCGACCGACTCTTCGGCCGACACGCTCGACTTCCGGAATGGCAAGGAGCATCCGGTCCGCGGCCGCAGAGATTTCATTTGTCTGCTGCAAGGACGTGCCCGGTGATGCCGCTGTCGCTACAAGAGCGGTCGGCTCCCGAAACGCTGGAAGAAAGTTGTTTCCCATCTGGGAGTAGAGAGTCGTGGCAAGGGCAAGAAGCAGACCGGCGACGCCGAGCACCACGAAGGGATGTTGCAGCGCCAGCCGCAACCAGGTCCGACGAAGTCCTTTCTTCAGGAGTCGAACCACGCGGCCCTCGGCCTCTTTTTGATTCTCTCGAGGCCGAAGCAGAAACGACGACAACACCGGAATGACGGTCAACGAAACCACGAAGGAAGCCGCCATACTGAGGATGGTCGCGATCGCGATCGGCGCGAAGAGCCGTCCCTCGATTCCACTCAATCCCAGCAACGGGAGAAACACGAGAATAATGAGGAGCGTCGCGTAGAGAATGGACCCTCGAACCTCTGCCGAAGCCCGCGCGATCACCTCCAGCTTTGGAAGGGGATTCCCCGCCGCAGCATTCTCCCGTAGTCGCCGGAACACGTTCTCGACGTCCACGATCGCATCGTCGACCACGATGCCGATCGCGACTGCGAGCCCACCCAACGTCATAGAGTTGACGCCCAAGCCCATCAGTTGAAACACCCCGAAAGACGTCGCAAGAGAAAGCGGAATCGCAGTCAGGGTGATCAGCGTCGTGCGCACGTTGAGCAGAAACAGAAACAGGACCAACGCCACCATGATCGCGCCGTCCCGGATCGCGTCTTTCAGGTTCGAGATCGAGGCGTCGATGAAGTCGGCCTGCCGATACACCTGAGTCAGAACGATTCCTTCGGGCGCCGAAGCCTGCAGCTCGGCCAACGCACTCTCGACCTGCTTGGTCAGGTCGATCGAGTCGAATCCCGGCGACTTCTTGACACTGATGATGACGCCGAGGTCACCATTGACGGCCGCATCTCCGCGCATCGGCTCGATGTCCCAAGTGACGTCGGCCACGTCCTTGATGCGGACGGCACGGTCATTCGCATGACGGACGACCGTGCTCCCAATCTCTTCGAGATCGGTGGTCATGGCGAGGTTGCGAACCATCGTTTCGCGGCTGCGCTTCGTGAGAAATCCGCCCGTCGTGTTACTGACGGACTTTCCCGCGGCCTCGCGTACTTCTTCGAAAGTCACTCCCAAGGCCACCATTCGTTGTGGATCCGGTTGGACGTGGACCTGCTTGACGCCACCCCCCATGGCCAGGACCTCCGCAATTCCGGAGATGCCTTGTAGCCGGCGACCGACCGTCCAGTCCGCGAACGTCCGAAGATCTGCGGGCGCGGTCTTTCCGCTCGGGTCGGAGACGCCGATCAGCATGATCTCGCCCATCAGTGAAGCCACAGGCGTCATGTAGGGCGTGACCCCATCGGGAAGATCGCCCACCACTCCGGCCAGTCGTTCCTGCACGAACTGGCGTGCTTTGTAGATGTCGGTGTCCCAATCGAACTCGACGAAGGCGACGGAGAGTCCCACGTCCGACGTCGTTCGCAATCGGGTCACTCCGTTGACGCCCATGAGAGCGTTCTCGAGCGGAATGGTGACGAGCGTCTCGACCTCTTCGGGCGCGTAGCCCTTCGCTTCCGTCAACAAGGTCACGGTTGGCTTCGTCAGATCCGGAAGGACGTCGACGGGGAGTTCCATGGCGCTCCGCAGACCAAAGAACAGGACGACCAGAGAAACCAGTAGGACCAGTCCACGCTGCTCGAGTGAGAACCGGATGAGACGGTTAAGCATCTTCGCCGTCCCCGCGACGTCGCTCAGATCGCAAGTCGCTCAGTTCGGAAATGAGACGGCCATCTCTCACGTGCTTCATTCCACTCAGCAGCAGGAGCGCCCCAAAGAGAACCGTCGTAACCCCGAAGAAAAGTGCAAGCGGCCCCTGTCGTTTCCTGCCGCGTCCACTGGCCGCCTGACTTTCTGCCTCCCGAGCTGCTTGCTGTTCGGGCGTCATCTCCGATCCGTCTTCGTTGTGCTCATGACCGTGGGCCAGGTCCAGGGCCTCCTTCAACGACATGTCGCCGGCACCGGCCGAGCCCAGAAAATACGCACCCTTCGTCACGACACGGTCTGCGGGGAAGAGTCCGTTTCTGATCTCAATATATCGATCATTCCGCGCGCCGGTTTGCACCGGCGACTTCAGGAACGCGTTGGGTAACTCGAAGTGCTCGACATAGACCACCCGGTTCGTCGGGTCTCCCTGAACGGCGTCACGCGGAACGGCCATGACGTTCGGCCGGAAACTCGTAATGATGGAGAACTCCGCGCGCATGCCGGGCCGCAGGTGAAGCTCGGGGTTGCTCAGGCGAAAGATCGCTTCGAGAGTTCCGGTCGCGGCATCTGCCTCCGTTCCGAAACGAATGAGCTCCCCCTCGAAGAGTTCGTCGGGCAACGCAGCGACGCGAATGCGCGCCTTGGAGCCTACGCGGACCCGGCCTGCTTCCTGTTCCGGGACTTTGGCCACCGCCCAGACTTCAGACAGGTCGGTGATGTCGAGCAGTTCATTCGCGGGTTCGACCGGCTCTCCCTGACGAACGTGTCGCTGGATGACGGTGCCTGAGATCGGAGCTTCCAGAGCGATGACCGGTGGCGGGTTTCCCGGCAGTCGGCTTTCGACCCGAACGAGAACCTGTCCTCGTTTGACGCGGTCGCCCGGAATGACGTTGACGTCGATGGCGCGCCCCGCGATGCGGCTACTGACAACGGCGTGCTTCGAAGGAATGTGATCGATGCGGCCAATGGCGAAGACCACTTCCTCAAAGTCGACCTCCACCGCTTCAGCCAACTCGAGACCGAGATTGCGGACGGAGGTTTCGCTGAGCACGATCGCATCGATCGATTCGTCGGCGTGATCATCCCCGGCCATGACGAGAGTAGCGCTGACGATCATCAACGCGACTACGGCGAAGCCGGCCGCAACGCGGGCCCGGCCGTAGACAATGGCGCATGCCGCAGCGCGGGCACCAGATCGGGCACTGACGAAGGCCCGAACGCTGGCAGTAACGTAGGTCGACTTCTCCGGTCCCAGCCGGGACCTAGCACAGTGGCTACCTTCTGTGTTCTTCATCGTCTTGCTCATGGGTTGGCCACGGCGGCGTCATAGCGCACGCGGGCTAGGTGAAAGTTTCTGAGGGCGTCGATACGAGAAGCCCCGAATTGCAGGTGCTGTTCGCGGGCGCGAAGGACGGATTGGAGGTCGCCCAATCCTTCTCGGTAGGCCCGGTCCGCAGCGGCCGCCTGTTCTTCAGCGAGCGGAAGAAGTTCGTCGGTGATCTCGGCCAGCATTTCGGCCCACTCGATCATCTCGAGTCGCGCAGTCTCCGCCTCGTGCTGAGTGCGGAGCCTCACGGCGTCGATTTCTTTCTGCTTTCGCGCAGCCCGCGCCGTGGCCGCTTCGACTCCTCCCGCATGACTGTTCCAGAGCGGAATCGGCAACGAGAGGTGTACGCCCA
>JAUIHP010000036.1 GCA_030431975.1 bacterium
TGCCAGGGTGACTACCAGGGTGACGGCACGGTCTGCGATCCGAATCCGTGTCCGCAGCCGGACGGCGCTTGCTGCTTCTCTGATGGAAGCTGCCAGGTCCTGACCGCTGGGGACTGCGACACCGCCGGTGGCATGTACCAGGGCGACGACACGGTTTGCGATCCGAACCCGTGTGATCAGCCGATGGGCGCCTGCTGTATGGCCGACGGAAGCTGCATGGTGACCACGGCTGGCGACTGCCAGGGTGACTACCAGGGCGACGGTACGGTCTGCGATCCGAACCCGTGCGATGTCGAGATGACCGGTGCTTGCTGCGCCGATATCGGCTTCTGCTCGATCACGACTGAGCAGGAGTGTCTCGACCTGGGTCGAGATTACCTGGGCGACGGTACGGACTGTGATCCGGATCCGTGTCCGAAGCCGGGCGCTTGCTGCGTTGGCGAGGAATGTACGATCGAGCTTCAGCGCGACTGCGACGATCTCGGTGGTGACTTCCAGGGTGAGGAAACCTCTTGCGATCCGAACCCGTGCCTGCCGGCGATGGGCGCTTGCTGCTTCGCAGACGGCTCTTGCCAGATGCTGAACGAAAACGACTGCGACAATGCCATGGGTACCTACCAGGGTGACGGTACGGTCTGTGACCCGAATCCGTGCCCGCAGCCCCCGACCGGAGCTTGCTGCTTCTCGGACGAGAGCTGTCAGATCCTGACGCAGGTCGACTGCGAGGACGCTGGTGGTCTGTATCAGGGCGACGATGAGCCTTGTGACCCGAACCCGTGCGAGATCGTTCCGACGGTCGAGAGCACGTGGGGTCAGATCAAGAACATCTATCGCTAGTCGAACTGCCCGTTGAGGGAACGACATCGTTCCCTCAGCTCTGAACAACGAGCGCCCCGGCCTGTCACCAGGCCGGGGCGTTTCGCTTCACCGGAACACCCGGTGTGGGCGGGGCGATCGCGGAGAGGCCCTGAAGAACCTGAAGGTTTCCGATCACTTACGAATTCCGCGAAACCATTGACCCCGTCCCCTCCTCGTGGTTAAATCCCGGAGCCGCGAAAATTAAGGGATTTCAGACCTTCCAGCGATTCGACATCGCGGGAGCACCACGATGGGAGGGGGCGAGGATGCTCAGGCACGCCACCGTTTCGACCCTAACCGGGTCGATCGCTCTGATGAGCGTGGCCGCGGTTGTACACGGCGATACTCTCGAGTACACCGACGACATTTCACTGATGACCACGAACTGGAGCGGCATGATGTCGTTTCCGCAGTTCGATCCCGCACTGGGGACGCTGAACAGCGTTACGGTCGAGCTTGGAGGGCACGTCGAAGGTGACGCCAAGTTCGAGAGCCTTGACGCAGAGCCGGCAACGGTCGTCATGAACCTGGCTGCAGAGATTGAACTTCAGCGACCGGACAACAGTCCTCTTGCCGTGGTCGTACCGCTTGTCGAGACCACCGACAACGTGACGGCCTTTGACGGCACGATCGACTTCCTCGGGGACTCCGGCCGTACCTATGAAGGTCTCTCCGGGGACGATATGGAGACGGAGATGACGACCCTTCCGTCTGATCTGGCCCTCTTCACCGGCACTGGCAATATTGATCTTCCGGCGGTTGCCAGTGGTGCGTCCACCGGTTCCGGTGCTGGAAACCTGATCCTCCAGTTCGCGACATCTGCTTCGTCCAATGCGAAGGTCATCTACGACTTCACTCCGGCGCCGTTGGGTGCATGCTGCTACGAAGATGGCAGTTGTATGGTCCTGACCGAAGCGGAGTGCGGTGACAGCGGTGGCACCTACCAGGGTGACGACACCGGATGCGACCCGAACCCGTGCGAAGCCGTCGGTGCCTGCTGTAGCGATCTCGGTTCCTGTTCGATCCGGACTGAGCAGGAGTGCCTGGATGCCGGCAGCGAGTACTTCGGTGACAACACGGACTGCGATCCGGATCCGTGCCCGAAGCCGGGTGCGTGCTGCGTCGGCGAAGAGTGCACGATCGAGGTTCCGGCCGACTGTGACCGTCTGGGCGGTGAGTTCCAGGGTGAAGAGACGTCTTGCGATCCGAACCCGTGCCTGCCGGCCATGGGCGCCTGCTGCTTTGCAGACGGTTCCTGCCAGATGCTGAACGAGAACGACTGTGACAACGCCATGGGCACGTACCAGGGCGATGACACGACGTGTGATCCGAACCCGTGTCCGCAGCCGCCTGCCGGTGCCTGCTGCTTCTCTGACGAGAGCTGCCAGGTCCTGACCCAGGTCGAGTGTGAGGATGCAGGTGGGGTCTATCAGGGCGACGACGAGCCTTGCGATCCGAACCCGTGCGAGATCGTTCCGACGGTCGAGAGCACGTGGGGCCAGATCAAGAACATCTACCGTTAGGCTTCGTTCGAGACGGCGAGCGTGAAACGCTCTGCCCGTGAATCAGGAAACCCCCTGTTCCAGTTTCGGGACAGGGGGTTTTCGTATCAGCGAGCTCCGAGTCAGCGAGCAGCCGGACTACCGAATGACGAGCACTTCCCGTTGCTTCGACGCGCCGCGGGACTCGAGCTGCAGGTAGTACCGTCCCGCGGCGACCTCGTTCCCTCCAGCGTCACGCCCGTCCCAAACCAGGTTGAACTCACCCGGTTCGACCTCATCGTGGAAGAGGGTGCGCAGACGCCGTCCGGCGACGTTGTAGAGACTCAGTTTCACTGTTCCCGATTCGGGAACCGCAAAGTTGATGGACACGGGGCCGGTCACCGGATTAGGCCGGGGCGCCGCCAGGTAGAGACTGGACGGGGCGGTTCTCGGACCGCCTTTTCCGGAGTCCTCCCAACGAACCGTTACCGATCCACTTTGGATGGCCACGTTGTCCGGGTTGCGCAACTCGAACTCTAGGCTTCCGTCCTGAACAGGTGAAGGGCCGTCGGCCGTCTGCACGAGCCGGAAAACGGCGAGATCTCCGGATCCTGAGACAGCGGGATTGCCCGGAGCGAGGCGGCTGATCCCGATTTCGTGGTAGTCCGGCCCGCTCACAGGGAGGGGGAGGACCTGTCCGTCACTTCCCCTCAGGAAGTCTTCCGCTTCGGCCTCGACAAAGGAAAAGTCGCCGGCGCCGAACGAGAGCCGCAGCAGAGCGCCGGAGACGTTCGTCACGTCTTCCAGTCTGACCCGAACCTCCAGACCATTCGGTAGTTCATCAACGATCACGGAGACCGCGCTCGCCGATTTCGCCAAACGAGCCTGCCGTTCTTCTGCGACCAGGGAAGCCACGCCGGTCACGTCCGCGGCGGTGATCCGTGGCTCGTTCGAGGACAGAGAACCGGCGTCGAAGATCCGACCGGCGGAGTTCCAACCGGCATCCGCGAAGTAGGAGAACTGCGAAGTGAAGACGAGGATGTCGTCGACATTCCACTGCGCGTCGGGAACCGGCCACAGATTGGGACTGTCTTGCGTCGCCGGTCCCATGTCCGCGATCCGATCGCGAACGAAGTCGACACCGTTCCAACCCAAAGTGAATGCCATCTGGTCGTCGAAGTCGATGCGCCCATCGGGTCGCGGTTGCAGCGCAGGAAGGGTGCCTTCTGTGCCGGTCCCGGTCGTGGCGATGTCGCCGAGATAGGCGATGCGAATGTTGCAGTCGCGGGTCGTCCACGATTCCGGCTCGCCTCCGTCGACATCGACGATCTCGCACCGTGTGGCGTCAAGGGCGAGGGTTCCGTCCTTGAAACGTTCCGTGGCGGAGATTGCGTTGGCTCGGGCTCTCAGGCGAAGAATGGCAACATCGTAGGGGCCCGATCCGCTGAGGCCGGACGGTGCGTCCTGTGCCGTCGAACTGACCTGAAAGACCCCGGCAGTACTGTCGACGAAAGCGTTGAAGAGAACATCGGTGTAGCCCGTTCCGTCCCAAACGGTACCGCGAGTGATCCCAAGGATCTGAACCAGAGTCGGGTCGTACGTTCCGTGGAAGCCGACACCGATCACGCTGTCCGGATAGATCAATTCCAGTTTGACGTCCCGGACGAGACCATTCTGAAGATACAGAGTCTGATCTCCGTCGATGGCGTCGGTGAGTTGCAGTGCCGGGATCAGGTTCGGATCAATACAGATCCGGTTCGGTTCGATCGTTTCATCCCACGCGACTTCCGAGCCCGAGGCGTCCTTGAGGCGTGCGAACAGATGGTACTCGCCCGCGCCAGGGTTGCCGCCCGGTGTGGCGTCGAAGTCCCAGTAGGCCGACGTTGCCGTCGGCGCGACCGTTCCCGCAGCGATGGCCAGTTTCGCTGTCGAAGGATCGTAGGTCGCCTTGGTGTCGTAGTAGAAGTCGACCCAGCCGCCGAGCGGTGGGTACGTCGTCGTGAAACGGATCGGATAACCGCTGCTGGGTGGGAAACACGCAGGCAACGCGCTTTCGCCCGTGAAGAGAAGCGTGATCGTCGGCGTCGGACCTTCTTCGTACTTGGCGACGATGCTCCGACTCTCGTCAGCGACGTAGAGATCGAGATCACCACCGTTGTCAAGAAACGCGACCCCGACCGGAGTGACGAAGTTTCCGGCTTGGTTTCCGAGTTGCCCAATCGCCGCGTCGAAAACACCCACCGATGGGTCCGGCTGTGCTGCGTCCGGATCACGATAGATGACGACACGATGGTTTCCGGGGTCGCTTACGGCAACGTAGACCGTACCGTCACCGTCGACGGCGGCTTCCAGGTCCTGCGGATAGGCGAGTTCGGGCGCTCCGGCTGTTTCGGCCTTCCAGGAGATGACCGATTCGACGAGATGCCCGCGTCCGAGCGTCGTGTCGGCAGGTGAGAAACCGATCTTCTGGATGCGCCGGTTCGCGCTGTCCGAAACGTAGACGTCGAAGCGGCCCAAGGTCGAGTTCCACAAACCCGAAACACCGCGTGGGGAGGCGAAGCGGCCTGCACCGGTTCCGGAAGAGCCATATCGAACGAGGTCCGCAGATACGGCGTAGTCGAACTCGAAGTCGGTCGATGCCGGAGGCAGGGCTCCGTGGATCGAGTCACCGAACCGAACCATGCCCGTCTCCCAGTTGACCTGAAAGACGGAGTCTTCGGGCGCTGCGGTCGTGATGTCATCGACCCGCTGCCAGATCGAACCGGTTCCATCCGGGTCAAAAGTAATGGTTCGCAAGGAACCTTCGACCAGCGGAGCAGTCAGGGTCCAGGTCGTCCAGTCTTCCGGCACCGTCGAAGGGGTCATGGGGCGGTAGTCTTCATCGGCTGCCGCGCCGACGGTTCCCGCGCCCGTGGGCTGGACGACGACGCTTCGGGGATCCTCCGGCAACCAGTCACCCGACCAGTTGCTTCCCGCCGCCGTCGTCCCGCTGGGCAGCCCGGCGATTTTCAATCGGTCATTGCCGGTGTCGGCGATGACGAGGAAACGTCCCGGATAGGCCGCGCTTGTGTGCACCGTGGTCGTTCCGTCGCCCCAAGGGCCTCCATTCAGCGCGAGACTGAGTCCCGGGATGCCCAGGAAGGGATCGGCGAAGGCGGCTTCCGCCGCGGCGTCAACAAGGACACGTCCCGTGGTCAGATCGGTGATCGTGACCACGCCGGTTGCGACCGTCACTTCATAGTCGTGTCCTGTCACCTGATTGGCATCGGTGACGAAGGGGTAGCCGGTCTTGTCGAACGGGCCCGTGTTGGCGTCGACCCAGGCGCTGGCTCCGGCTCCGGAGTCCAAGTCGAGGACGGTGGCGTCGTAGGGGCCGTTCAGTTCGTCCCCGTAGGCTTCGCCGACGGTGACGTTCCCGTCGAGATCGATGAAGTAGGAGAAGATCTGCTCGTGGGTCAAAGAGCTTTGGTCTGCTGCATCGACGACGAAGAGGTGGTCGACATCGCTGTCGGCGACGGAGGGAACGACGAAGATGCTCTTCACTTCCTCCCACGCGGTCGGGCCTCCCGACAACTCGTCGATCTGAACTTTGACCGGGGTGGTTCCGGCGTTGCGAACCCCGTAGTCGACGTCACCGATTCCGAAGACTTCCGTGCCTCCGCCGACGTCCTGAAGATTCGAAAGAACGTAGCGGACTTCGAGAACGCTCTCCGCGTCGAGGGAGCCCGCAGGGAACTCGAACTGAGGCTGGTCGGCCGTGGCCGCGAAGTCCACGGTGTAGACATAGTCGGTGGAGCTGTAGCCGGTCAGGCTCTCGACCCATCGCCAGGCGATTCCGTCGATGTAGACCGCTTCCGACATCGGCACGATCCACTGCGTCGGGACGGCCTGGTACTCCGGCACCCGAAGAATCTGATCGCTGAACTCGCCGGCAACAGGGGCGCCGGCGGAATAGCTCAGGTCATCCTGGCTCAAAGTGGCGAAGGTCGCGTTGACCTCGAAGGCTTGGATGCGATTGTTTCCACTGTCGGCGACATAAACGACGTCCCTGCCGGTGTGGGAGCGAACCGCGATCGAGCGCGGTTGCTGAAAGGGGAGTTCGACGACGGGTGAGTCCGTTTCCAGAAGAACTCCCTGCGCCTGGAACGGAGCGAAGTAGGGACCATTCCATTCGAGGACCGGTTCGTAGCGAAGATCGGCTTCCGAATCTGTAACGGCAATGGTGAGCAGAGCCGTTCCGAGCGCAAGCGCACGGGTTGCGATTGCGCCTCGGGTTCGAGAGGAGCTCGGGGTGATCCCTCGCGGCTGATTGGGATCGTGGGCCAGTCCAATGTCTTGAAGGCGGGCCGACGTCCGATCCATCGGAACGTGGTACGGGTGCATTTCAGAACTCCCCCCGGAGATGTTTGCGATGTGGCGCCTCGAATGAGGTTTGACCGACAAACTCGTGCAGGTTTCGCGCCATCCGAGTGGGAAAGGATGGGGGTGGTCCCTAACGGCTTCCGCGACTGCGAGATGTTCGTGCAGTCGGTAGTCGCGCCATTTCGCGCGAGGGCGGAAAGTCGTGCAATTCGCCCGGCGCGACTTCTGGATGCACGCTGGCGCGGCTCGACCGCCCGAAGGCGGCACGAGTTTTCCACTGTGCGGAAGATGACACAGACCGTTTCGTGGAACGCTCCGCGCTTTAAGGTGTTCACGTCTGACGCCGATTCCAGACGTATGAACTGGGAAGCGGAAGATCTGAGAGACAGCCACTGGGCTCCGATTGCCGTCGTTGCTCTTGGGGATCCGACGCGCCGGGACGAAGGGCTTCCTCTTCGCGTCATCGGCCGTGTACGGACGCTGATCGGTGAGATCGGCTGCTCCCGGTCGTCCCTGGGCGCCGAGAACGAAGCCCTCGCGGCGAATGCACCCGCGGTGCAGGGTTCTCTGGCCTTGGATGTTCCGTCCTTCGGTGGCGAACTCGTGCAATGGATCGAAGGCGGAGCCGAGACGGATCGGCTGGATCCGTGGCTTGAGGATCGCAGGCGTGTCGTCCTTCTCGATGCGGTCGACATGGGACGCAAACCCGGGACCGTCGTCCATTGGAGTCTGTCACCGGGGCGTCATGGTCTGACGTACCTTCAGCACTACGGACGACCCGGAGAACTGGGCTTCGAACATCTGGCCTTCTGGCTCGAAGACGACCTGCCGCCTTCAGGGCTCGATCTCATCGCCGTACAACCGAGCGTGACCAGCGAGGGACTCGGCTTCTCCAACGCCATTGAACGTCGCTTCTCCACGATTTGCTCGCAGGTGACCGCTCTCGTCTTTCGAATCCTCGTCGAGGAAGGCTGGTAGTCCCACGCCTACTGGACCTCGCCGATCGTATCGGCGACACTCCACTCTTTACGACTTCACGACAAACGCCAGGCAAAGTGCCAAGCCGGCGCCAAGCCAAGCGCTATGCCAAGCGCCAAGCCGGGCGCCAAGCCAGGCGCCAAGCCAGGCGCCAAGCCAGGCGGATCCCGCGTGACACGGTATCGTCGTCCGTCGGGTTGCCGCCGTTTGGAATCTGGCTCGGAGCACCCATCCGAAGTGCCACCGTGTTCTTGCGGTGGCGTGTGTTGTAGGAAGTCGTCGAGGAGGTTCCGTGGCTCAGTATGTGACCGTCCGGCGCGAAGAGCGTCTTGCCTGCGTACGTTTGGACCGTCCGGAGAAGAGGAATGCGCTCGATCAGGAGATGATCGATCAGCTGCACGCTGCTCTCGACGAAATCGAAGGAGCGACCGACGTCGAGTTCGTCATCTTCGAAAGCGGGTTGGACAAGGCCTTTGTTTCGGGCGCCGACATCGCACAGCTGCGCGATCGTGGGGCCATCGCGTCACTGGCGCGGATTAACGCCCGACTCTTCGACCGCATCGAATCGTTGCCCATGCCGACGCTGGCCGCCGTCCGTGGTTTCGCCTTGGGTGGAGGGTGCGAGTTCGCCCTCGCCTGCGACTTTCGTGTGGCCGGTCGTTCGTCCCGATTCGGCCAACCCGAAGTTTCGCTCGGCATCATGCCGGCGGCCGGGGGGACGCAACGCCTTCCCAAAATCGTTGGCCTGGGTAGAGCGAAAGACCTGGTGCTGACCGGGCGAATCATCGACGCCGAGGAAGCAGAACGGATGGGGCTCGTCCTTGAGGTCGTCGATGATGACGACTTGGACGCAGCGGCCCGACATTGGGCTGCGCGTGTCATGGCCAACGGCTCTTTGGCCGTTCGCATGGCGAAGATGGCGCTCAACGCTTCCTTCGAAGGTGGGGCGGTCGGCCATCAGCTCGAGTCGGTGGGGCAGGCCGTCCTTTTCGAGTCGGAAGACAAGCACCGACGGATGACGGAGTTTCTGGAACGAAAGAAGAAGCGGTAGCGTGGCTCCGGTCGCCCTCACGAAACAGAAGCCGCATCAAAGGGAACGAGAGAAGAGGAGAGCTGCGTGAGTATCGCAAGAATCACCGTCATCGGGGCCGGAACCATGGGCGCCGGAATCGCACAGGTCGCGGCCATGTCCGGGTACCAGACGTACCTGCAGGATGTTTCCGAGGCTCAGCTCGAAAAGGCGCGGGCGACGATCGATCGGATGCTGGAGAAGGGTGTCGCAAGGGGCAAGGTCACGTCCGAGCAGGTTGCCGCAGTCCACAAAGCGTTGACCTTGGGTTCAGACGTGGCAGCCGCGGTGTCGGACTCGGATCTCGTCATTGAAGCCGTTCCCGAAAAGCCGGACCTCAAGAAGGAAGTATTCGCGGAAGTCGAGCGGCACTGCGGCGACGAGGCGCTGATCGCTTCCAACACGTCGTCGATCAGTATCGGACAACTCGCAGGGTTCACGACGCGTCCCGACCGATTCGTCGGGATGCACTTCTTCAACCCGGTTCCGATCATGAAGCTGCTCGAACTTGTGGTGGGTGAGGCCACGGACCCCGCGACCGTGGCCGCGGCGCAATCCGTCGGTGAGCGCATGGGGAAGTCCGTCATCGTCGTCAAGGATTCGCCGGGATTCGCCACCAGCCGATTGGGTTTGGCGATCGGCTTGGAAGCGATGCGCATGTTTGAAGAAGGCGTCGCTTCGGCGGAGGACATCGATACCGCCATGACCTTGGGTTACGGGCACCCGATGGGCCCCCTGAAGCTCACGGACCTCGTCGGTCTGGACGTACGGCTTCAGATTGCAGAGTACCTACGCGACGCCTTCAATGACCCCAGGTTCGAACCGCCACAGGTCCTGCGCGACCTTGTTTCTCAGGGCAAGCTGGGAAAGAAGAGTGGAAGAGGCTTCTATGACTGGACCGACGGCTGACGCAGACGCGCGTGGCGCGAGTTCGGACTCCGACGAAAGAACGCCTCGACCTCTGGAAGGGATTCGCGTTGTCGAGTTGGGACAGATTCTGGCCGGGCCGCTTGCCTCTTCTCTTCTGGCCTGGTTCGGCGCCGAGGTCATCAAAGTCGAACCTCCCGGTACCGGAGATCCGATTCGCACTTGGCGGGTGCTCGAAGACGGAACCTCGCTCTGGTGGCGAAGCCTTTCCCGCAACAAGAAACTCGTTTCCATCGATCTTCGGAAGGAAGAAGGCCGGCAGCTCGTTCGGGAACTGATCCTTCAGTCCGATGTCCTGATCGAGAACTTTCGACCCGGAACTTTGGAACGATGGAATCTGGACCCGGCCGAGCTGAGGCGATTGCGGCCGGACCTGGTTGTCACGCGAATCAGCGGGTATGGCCAGACGGGTCCGTACCGGGAGCAGGGCGGCTTCGCGTCTGTCTGCGAGGCCTTTGGCGGGTTGCGTTTCATCACCGGTCACCCCGGCGAAGCACCGGTGCGTTCCAACGCCAGCATTGGAGACAGCCTCGCGGCGTTTCAGGCTGTCATCGGAACTCTGGTCGCGCTCTTTCGACGTGAGCGGACCAAGGAGGGGACGCCGCAACGCGAGTGGGAGGGCAGACCGGAAACGGAAGCCGAAGGCGAGCGGGGACGCGAACGAGGACGCGAACGTGGACGCGAATGCGAATGCGAATGCGAATGCGAACGCGAATGCGAACGGGGGCGCGGGGACGTTGTCGACGTTGCCATCTATGAAGCCGTTCTTAGCGTGCTGGAGGGGGCCATCCCGGAGTTCCAGCGCTGCGGCGTGATCCGAGAACCTTCCGGGTCGACGATCACCGGCATCGTCCCCAGTGATGCGTATCGGTGCGCTGACGGGCAGCATGTCGTCATCGGGGCCAACTCCGATTCGTCGTTCCGACGACTGATGGTCGAGATCGGACGAAAGGATCTGGGAGAGAACCCCGGCCTGGCGACCAACGAACTGCGGGTGCAACGACGGGCCGAGATCGACCAAGCCATTTCGACGTGGACGACGACCCTGTCTTCGAGAGACGTCCTCACCCGACTGGCCGCCGCTGCAGTTCCTGCCGGACCGGTAAACACGATCAAAGATGTGATGGAAGATCCGCACGTCGCAGAGCGAAAGGTCTGGGAAGAGGTGGAGTCGGAACGAGGATCCTTCTTCATGCCGCGCCACGGACCGCTCCTGGAGGAAGCGCCGGGAAGAACGACGTCACTGGGCGGAGACATCGGCGAGCACACGCGGGAAGTTCTACAGGAACGGCTGGGTTTGGAGGCCGAGGAGGTCGATGCCCTGGAGAAGCGAGGAACCATTCAAACGCGGCCGAGTGTCAGATGAGTTACCCGAGCCAGTTGAGGACTTCGTCGGTGAAGGCGTTCCGACGCAGGCTGTCGATCTGCAGAACGTGAGTCGCGCTTGGAACCACCCAAAGGGCCGAGCCTGCGATCCGTTCGTACATGAGCATCGCGTCGGTCAAAGGAACCAAAGGGTCCCGATCGCCGCAGACAACGAGCGCAGGGGACTGTATCCGGTCGAGGTCGTCTTCGCTCACCAGAACCTTCTTCTCGCTCTTGACCATGTCGATGACGCGACGCGTCACCTGCTGCCACGCCTCCGGGCCGCCTTGGGGTTCGTGCTGTTGTCGCATGAACGTTTCCAATCCCCAGGCTCGCCAGGTTTCCGGATCCGTCATAGCGTCTAGGGCGCGACCCATCGAGGAATCGGAACGGAAGTTGGTTCGGTAGAGAACAAGTTTGTCGACCCTCTCCGGCGCGGTCAGCGCGATGTAGGCCGCGGTTGCACCGCCCATCGACGAACCCAGGAAATGGGATCGCTCGATATCTAGGCTGTCGAGTAGCTCGATGACCGCTTCGCTCATCGCTTGAAAGGAGAGGGTTTCGACGGACGGGCTGGCTCCATGACCGAGAGCCGTGGGTGTGATGACGAAGTACTTCTCCGAAAACGGCTTCGTGAACTTCTGCCACTCGAGGTAGGTCATGCCGCCGGCGTGAAGAAGAGTCAGCGCCGGCCGGCTTCGATCCCCGAACGTTCGGAAGTCGAGCCGATCCGGCGAAACTGCACCCTTCTGCGAGGTCGACGAAGACACAGACTAGTTGCCGCCCATGCCGGCCATCGGGTCCTTCTTGGTCAGGCCCTCGTGGGCCTTGAAGACCTTGGAGTCGATCTTGTCGTTACTGACATTGGTGATGAGCATGACGCCGTCGCCGTCGACCATCTTCACCGGGACGCCGAGGAAACCATCGCTCTTCGGGTCCATCATGTCGAACTGATTGAACTCCATTCCCATCTGCGAGGGCATCGTCTTCATGAACGTGACGAAGTGATGGAAGACCTCCATGTCCTTCGACTGGATCCCAACATCCTTGGGAGAAGCGACCCAGGCCTGACCGCCTTCAGCGCCGCCCTTCATGATCTTGTAGCCCTTGCAGGAGTGGCCGTTGATCTTTTCCGTCTTGTTCAGCGGAATGTACTGGGGCGCCGCGTCCTGCAGTGCGGCCGCCGCTCCGGCACTTTGCGGAATCTTCATGTGCTTCTCGACCATGGCGCGCTGTTCCGGCGTCATATTCTTCATCTGCTCTTTCATCATCTCCTGGGCCTGCGCCATGGCGTCGCCGTACTGCGCCATCGCGCCCGAGGCCATCTGGCCGAACTTCTCGAGGTCGGCTTTGGTGATCTCGTAGTAGGTTTCACCCTCGATGACTCGGAGTACGTTGGCCTTTGCATCGAAGATCACGGCGCCGCCCTGGGCGTCGTCCATGCGCAGGTTCTCCGGCGTGATATAGATCTTTCCGACGACACCGTCGTCGTCCACCGTCACCGTCGAGTCTGCGGCGGCGGTGGCCGCGAGGACGAGAGTGGATACGGCTGCGAAGCCAAGAATGCGTTTCATCTAGTTCGACTCCTTTGGCGAATCACTAAACGGGCCCAGCTGGATAGTCTGACAGGTCCTTCCGGCGGACTCAATAATATCGGCAGGAGCCACCAGCCCCTTGATGATGCTCCAGAGGTCGGGGAGCCGGCATGTGGCTCGGGAGCCGAGGGTGGTAGTCCGCAGTTGTCTCGGGAGCGGGGAGCCGGTAGTCGGCAGTTGGAAGTCGGAAGTCGGAAGTCGGAAGTCGGCAGTCGACAGTCGACAGTCGGAAGTCGGAAGTCCGCGGCGTCGGCAGTCGACAATCGTAAAAGAGGAGTGAGGCTGTGCCTGAACTGGCGGAGGTCGAACGAAATCGCAGAGTTTGGTCGGACGGCCACAGCTCCAAAGTACGGGAAGTGTTCTTGCGAGGTGAGAAGCGCGTGTTTCGTGGCCTCGACGCCCGTCGCGTTCCAATCGAACTGACGGGACGTGTGCTTCGAGCGTCGGAGTCCCACGGTAAACAGATGATGTTCTGCTTCGGAGGGCAGGTGTTCCTTGGTGTGCATCTCGGAATGACCGGTTCGTTGCGGACTGAGTCTCCGGACTACCGACCGGAGCGCCACGATCACATTGTTCTCTTTCAGGCGAAGCGCGCTCTTGTCTTCAACGACCCCCGGCTCTTCGGACGGATTCTTTTCAGCGTCGGCGAGGCTCCGGAGTCGTGGCGCGATCGGGCTCCTGCTGTCCTCAGTGCGGAGTTCACGACGAGGTACGTCGGGTCTCACTTGAAGCGACGGGCGCGGTCTCCCCTCAAGGCGGTGTTGCTCGATCAGGCGATCTTTCCGGGTGTCGGGAACTGGATGGCCGACGAAATCCTTTGGCGCGCGGAGCTTCATCCGAGCCGTCCGGCGGGCGGTTTGACGCCCGAAGAACTACGCCGAATTCGGAAGGAGTCTCGTTGGGTCTGCCGGGAGGCGATCCGACGAATCGCGGATCGGGGTGTCGACCCTCCCAAGTCGTGGCTTTTCCCTCATCGTTGGAGCGACGGTGGGATTTGTCCCAGGACAGGAGCGGCCCTGGTTCGCGAGCCGATCGGCGGTCGTACAACGTGTTGGTCGCCTGGAAGACAGCCGATTCACTTCACTTGACGCGCCCACCACTGTGGCAGCGCTTCGGCGGCGGGCCCTCGAACGGACTCGTGTACGAATGGGGTGAGTGGCGTGTCCTCGATGTTGAACTCGACAACGTGGGCTCCGCGTCGCAGCGCTGTTTCGGGCAAGGCAGCAGCAGGGTATACAAGAGAAGAGGTGCCGACGACAAGTACGGTGCCCGCACCCTCCGCAGCGTCCACACTGCGACGTAGCGTTCCGGCGTTCAGGCTTTCGCCGAACCAGACCACGCCGGGCCGAAGCGTGCCCTTGCAACTTCGGCAAGTCGGAGGAAGTCGTTTGAGCGGGGCCGATCGATCCACGCCCGACCACCCACACTTGATGCACTGCACTTCCCAAATGGAGCCGTGTATACGTTCCATGCGCTCCGAACCCGCCAGCTCGTGCAAGCCGTCCACGTTTTGTGTCACCAACAAGAACGAGTCGGGGTCTTCATCCGCCACGTGGGACTCGATCTCGACGATCGATCGATGGGCTGCGTTCGGCGTGCACTTGGCGATTTCACGGCGACGCCAGTCGTACCACTCCCAGACGAGCTTCGGATCCGCGGCAAACGCTTCCGGAGTCGCCAGTTCCTCGGCGCGATAGTTTCTCCACAATCCGTCGACGCCCCGGAAGGTGGGGACGCCGCTTTCGGCGGAGATTCCGGCGCCGGTAAGCACAAGTAGGGGGAGTCGAAGGCTCATGTCGTCAGTCTAGGCCTGTCCGGTGGTTTCTTCGATTTCACGGCGCCATTTTTTCATGTCCGGTATCAGGGATGCTTCACACCAAGGCGAACCGCACGGTGAGTCGTGCTTCAGATCCTCGCGGACCGGGGCGATGTCAGGGGGCCGCTCGGGCCCCGGAAGAGACTGCCTCGGAGTCAGGCTAAAGGGTTGATATGTAATCGGTTAAGACTCTCTTTCGGTGGGGCTGTCCGTCCGGCTGGACTTTGCCCCTGGCCATAGCGCCCTTTGATCTGGAGCTTCAGAGATACTGAACCTTCATCGGTACATCCATGTCAGGGATTCTAATCCAACCGGAATATGTGAAACGGTGGAACAAGGTAGGGTTGACAGGTATCAACCGCCTACGGATAATCCCGAGCCTGTTGGGTAGGGAGCCGATCGTAGCGGATTCACCGTGTGTGATGCCGCATGCCCGACGATAGCGCCGTCACCGACCTGAGGGTGAGCCGGTGTCCGAAAGTCCAGAAGAGCGAGCCCAAAGGATGCGGGTCGTCGGTGCCTTGGCGGGTATTCCGACGACCATGGCTGCGGGTGCGGTCGTTGGATTCCTGATCGGACGATGGCTGGACGGCCGCTTCGGCACGGATCCCTGGCTCCAACTGATTTTCTTGTTTCTGGGTTTCGCCGCTTCGATTCGAAGTGCCCGACGCCTGATGAAGCGAGCAGCGGAAGAGACGGACAAACTCTGAACTCGGACGATCGGTGCGAGGCGGGGAGGGTTTGGTGGACACACACTCGAAGAGTTTCGATCTCGCCTTCCTGGGACGGGTTCGGAACGCCACGATTCTGCTCGGCATCTTCGGCTCACTCTTCGTGTTCTCCTTCGTCGGGACGCAATCTGGTCTCGGCTGGTGCGCCGGCGCTGCGGTCTCCCTCGTAAACTTCGTTCTCCTGCAGTGGATTCTCACTCGCATCTTCCGTCCGCAACCGATGCTCGGTCCGATCGTGGCCTTGGCCTTTCTCGTCAAGATTCCACTGCTTCTTGTTTCGGTCTGGCTTTCCGTCGGTGTCTTCGGGCTTCCCGTTCTTTGGTTTTCTCTGGGCTTCTTCCTCCTCTTCGCCGTCATCATTCTGAAGACACTGGGACGGCTCCTCGTCCAACGGAGCGGACTGCAAGTGTCCGACCCGCGAAACGGTGCTGCTTTCCGTATGGGTACTCGCGGAGCCTCGGGGGACAACGATTCGGGGGATAAGGGGACGCCCTCGCCTGGAAGTCGCCTGGACTCGAACGGCGACTCGACGAAGTCCGGACTCGGCAAGGCGAGCCTGAAGGCGCCGGGACTGAAAACGTCCCTGGGAGCTCTTCTCCTCTTCTTCCTGCTTGGGCTTGGTTGGCCGCTTCTTCCGACCCTCACCGCCGAACGCCCCGACTCCCAGTGGACGACGACAATCGATCTCGAGACCGTTCACGGTGTGGCTCTGGCCCAGACCGGTCATGACGACCACAGCCATGACGGCGACGACCACTCTCACGACGACCACTCCGGTCACGATCACGACGCTGCTCATGGCGGGGACGCGCACGGGGATCACGGTGACGGCCACGGCGATCATGGCGCCCACGACGACCACGGTCCGGTCAAACACTTTCCGCACCTGCTCAACTACGTCGAGTGGGTTCTGGAGAAAGTCGGCGCACCGACGTCCTGGATGGCCCCGATCTTCAAATACGAGAATGCTTTCTTCTCGATCCTGGTCGGACTGCTTCTCGGTGGCGCCGCTGCGGTGGCGTCCTCCCGCCGCGAAATGATTCCAGGTCGACTTCAGGCCGCCGTCGAACTTGCCGTCGAAACGTTCTACAACTTCATTCGCGGGATCCTCGGTGAGCATACGCGCACGTATCTGCCGTTTCTCGGGACCCTCTTCTTCTACATCTGGGGCATGAACTGGCTGGGGCTCATCCCGGGTGGAAAGTCCCCGACGGCCTATCTCAACACGACGCTCACGCTCGCCGTGATTGTCTTTCTCGTCGTACAGATCACCGGTCTCATTCGTCTGGGGCCCGGCGGCTGGCTTCATCACCTTGCCGGCAGCCCGAAGGACCCGGTCGGTTGGGCTCTCGTACCGCTGATGCTCCCCTTGGAGTTGGTCGGTGAGATCGCAAAACCGGTTTCGCTCTCGTTGCGCCTTTTCGGAAACATCATGGGTGAGGACACTCTGCTGGCCCTCTTCGCCGTCCTACTCACGATTTCCGTCCCAGCGCTCGGCGCCGTCGGTGTTCCGTTGCATGTTCCGTTCATTTTCCTGGCCTTGCTGGCGAGTTCGATCCAAGCCCTGGTGTTTACGCTGCTGGCGACGATCTACATTTCGCAGATGCTGCCTCACGGTCACGAAGAGGAGCACTAGGCCTAGGCTATTACCGCGCGTCGTTCGACGGAGCGCGGTTGTTTGTGGTGTCCATTCCCGTCTCGGTCATCAGGGAATGGAGTGGAGGGCGCGCCGCCCGTCGGCGCGAATCGTGCGCTGCAAGACGGCGCAAGTAAGCGCCGCCACGGTGCGGCTCTAAGAAGGAGTACGAAAGATGGAGATGAATCTTCTGGGAATCGGTCTTCCGGTTGGCCTGGGTCTCGCCGCCCTCGGATCGGGTATCGGTCTTGGAAACGCGGTCAGTTCCGCCATGAGCGCCATGGCCCGTCAGCCGGAAGCGATCGGTAAGATCCAGACCAACATGATCATCGGTCTCGCGTTCATCGAGGCTCTGACCATCTACGCGTTCGTTACCGTCTTCATTCTTCAGGGCAAGCTCTAGATCAGTCTTTCCGGAAGGAATGAGCACTCGCTCCGCGGCCGAATGGTCGCGGCGGTAGGTGTTTGAGACGGGGGTAAAGGATGCATCAACTCGATCTCGGACAAATCATCTCGCAGGTCGTGGGTTTCGGCATCGTTCTGCTCATTTTGCGGCAGTTCGCATGGGGACCGATTCTCGCGCTGCTCGATGAACGTCGCGACAAGATCAAGGGTGAGTTCGATGAGATCGAAAACCAGCGCCAGTCGGTGACGGCCGACCGGGCCCAGCTGGACGAGCGTTTGAGCGGAATCGAGCAGGAGGCCCGGGAGAAGATCCAGGCCGGCGTCGCCGAAGGCGAGAAAGTCGGTAACGAGATCAAGACCAAGGCCCGGCAGGAAGCGCAAGGCATTCTCCAACGCGCCGAGGAACAGGTGCAGCGGGATCGCGAGAAGGCCCAGGTGGCCCTTCGCAACGAGACCGTCTCGATGGTTCTCGCAGCGACGGAGAAGTTGCTCCAGGAAAAGCTCGATCCGGAAGCGCACAAGGGACGGGTCGAGTCCTTCATCGACTCGCTGGACAAAGTTCAGGGAGCTAAGTCGTGATTCGCGATCGCGGAGTAGCCAATCGCTATGCCAATGCGCTCTTCGGCGCAGCGGAGTCGCGTGGAGCTTCTGAGGCCGTTCTGGCCGACCTCGAGTCTCTCGCTGAGCTCGAAGAGAAGGGCACTGCGTCTCTGCAGAACTTTCTCGAGTCGCCGTCGGTCGTCGAGAAACGGAAGGAAGAGGTCGTCGACAAAGTCCTGAAGGGCAAAGCCGATCCTCTGACCGTTCACCTCGTCGATCTGATGTTGCGGAAGAAGCGTATTCAGCACCTGCCTTTGGTGCTGGCTCCGTTTCGGAGGCTCGTCGAAGCCAAGCTCGGCACCGAGCGTGCAGAAGTGCAGAGTGCGGTACCACTGGACGCGTCGCAAATCGAGCGACTGCGCGCCGGTCTGGCCCGGGTTACGGGCAAGAAGATCAAGATCGTAACGGAAATCAACCCGGCAATCCTGGGTGGCGTCGTCGTGACGGTCGGGGGACAGATCCTCGACTCCAGTCTGCGAACGCGGCTGGCTACGATGCGTGAGCAACTTCTTGCCACGCGTGTGGTCGGGCGGTAAGGGAGAACGGCATGGCCTTCAAGCCTGAGGAAGTGAGCTCGATCCTCCAGCAGGAACTCGAGCGGTTCGACACCAGTTTGGAGATGAAAGAGGTCGGCTCCGTCCTCATGGTGGGTGATGGTATCGCCCGCGTGTGGGGTCTGGAGAACTGCATGTCCGGCGAGCTCCTCAAGTTTCCCAACGACGTCATGGGAATGGTTCTCAACCTGGAAGAGGACAACGTCGGCGCCGTTCTTTTCGGCTCTACCGAGCTGGTCAAGGAAGGCGACCCGGTTCACCTGACCGGACGCGTTGCTCAGGTTCCGGTAGGTCCGGCCATGCTTGGCCGTGTCGTCAATCCGCTCGGTGAGCCGATCGACGGCAAGGGTCCCATCGTGACCGACCACTACTATCCGATCGAAGGTAGCGTGCCCAACGTCGTGCAGCGCCAGCCGGTGACCGAGCCGGTTCAGACGGGAATCAAGGCCATTGACGCCATGATCCCGATCGGGCGCGGACAACGCGAGCTCATCATTGGTGACCGCCAGACCGGAAAGACCGCAGTCGCCATCGATGCCATCATCAACCAAAAGGGCAAGGACCTGATCTGCGTCTACGTTGCGGTCGGTCAGAAGGAATCGACCGTCGCCCGAGTCGTGCAGACCCTGGCCGATCACGGCGCCATGGAATACACCATCGTCGTTTCGGCCTCGGCTTCCGACCCTGCACCGCTGCAGTACCTGGCTCCCTACGCCGGTTGCTCGATGGGCGAATGGTTCCGCGACAACAGCAAGCATGCGCTTTGCGTTTACGATGACCTTTCCAAGCAGGCGGTGGCCTACCGCGAGTTGTCCCTCCTGCTCCGCCGCCCGCCGGGTCGTGAGGCCTATCCGGGAGACGTGTTCTACCTCCACAGCCGTCTGCTGGAGCGTGCGGCCAAGCTCAGTGATGAAATGGGAGGGGGCAGCCTCACGGCGTTGCCGATCATCGAGACGCAGGCCGGTGACGTTTCCGCCTATATCCCGACGAACGTGATCTCGATTACGGACGGGCAGATCTTCCTCGAAACGGACCTCTTCTACTCGGGTGTGCGTCCGGCCATCAATGCCGGTATCTCCGTCAGTCGAGTCGGTGGTAACGCCCAGACCAAGGCTATGAAGTCGGTCGCCGGTAAGCTTCGTCTCGACTTGGCCCAGTACCGCGAACTCGCGGCGTTTGCGCAGTTCGGTTCCGACCTCGATGCCGCCACACAGGCGCAGCTGACTCGTGGTGAGCGCATGGTTGAAGTACTGAAGCAGGGCCAGTACGCGCCGATGGAAGTCCAGGATCAGGTCATGTTCATTTTCGCGGGTTCCAATGGTTACCTCGACAAACTTCCGGTCGACGCCATCGGAAAGTTCGAGAAGGAATTCCTGGTCTTCATGTCAGAGGAGTACCCGGACGTCGGCCACTCCATCCGCAACGAAGGCAAGATGACCGAAGAGACGCAGAACAAGTTGCACAAAGCCCTTCAGTCCTTCGTCGACCGATTCAAGAAGAGCCTGTAAGTCCCGGGATCTGATCCCACTTCTCTGACCAATGCTCTGAAAGGAAACCTGTGTCGACTCTGAAACAACTGCGGCGGCGAATCCGCTCGATCAAGAACACGCAGCAGATCACCAAAGCCATGGAGATGGTGGCGGCGGCAAAACTGCGGCGTGCGCAGAATCGGGCTTTGGCTTCGCGTCCCTACTCTGAGAAGACGACAGAGATGCTCCAGAGCCTCGCGGCCGCTGCGAGTTCGCTCACGCATCCGCTTTTCGAACAGAGAGACGTCGAGAATCGCTCTCTCGGGATCATCGCGTCGGACAAGGGGCTGTGCGGATCGTTCAATATGAACGTGTTCCGTCACGTGGAGCGCAGTTTTCCGGCCTCCGAACGCTCCGACATCTCGCTGTATCCCATTGGCCGGCGAGCCAACATGTATTTCGGCAAGCGCGACTGGACGATCGGCGGGGGCGTGGAACTCCTCGGTGATCAGATTCAGTTCCAGCTCGCCAAGGAAATGGCGTCCGAATTCACCCGCGCGTTTACCGCGGGGGAGACGGACAAGGTCCAACTCGTCTATACCAAGTTCCGCACCGTAGCATCCAGGGAGGTGGTGATTGAGGACTTGCTCCCGATCGTCCCCAGGGAGGATGCGGAAGGTGCGGGCGGTGACTACATTTTCGAACCGAGCCCGGAGAAGATCTTTGACACGCTTCTCCCTCGGTACGTCATGAATCGTGTGCTTCAAGCGATGGCCGAGTCGATTGCTTCCGAACACGCCGCCCGAATGCTGGCCATGGGCGCGGCGACGAAGAATGCGAAGGAAGTCCTGGACAACTTGACGCTGACCGCGAACCGGCTGCGGCAGGCGGCGATCACCAAGGAAATCCTCGACATCGTCGGAGGCGCAGAGGCTCTGAAGTAGGCCTCCGGTTGTTTGACACAGGGACGTCATCGGGGCGCGATGACGACACCCGGACGCGCTGCCCGCGAGCGTGAAGTTTTCTGAAACGAACGCGTGACCTTCCTGCTTGGGTGGGCCGCGACTGGGACCCGCCTGGCAACAGGCAAAGGAAAGAAGAGACATGGCAGAAGCGAACTACGGCAAGGTGCTTCAGGTCATCGGCCCGACGGTCGACGTCGAGTTCCCCTCCGACCGCCTTCCTGAGATCAACAACGCGATCCATCTCGAGGACAAGCAGAAGGGAATCGACCTCATCGTCGAAGTCGCCCTCCATGTCGGCGACAACGTCGTCCGCTGCGTCTCCATGAAGAGTACGGATGGACTCGTTCGCGGAATGCCTGCATTGGACACGGGCAAGCCTATCGCGGTCCCGGTCGGAGACCAGGTTTTGGGTCGCGTCATCAACGTGACCGGTGAGCTCATCGACGGCATGGGCTCGATCAAGGAACCGGACAAGACGCTTCCGATTCACCGCCCGGCTCCAAGTCTGGAAGACCAGCAGACGTCGCCGGAGATTCTCGAGACCGGTATCAAGGTCGTCGACCTGTTGGCTCCGTACGCCAAGGGTGGAAAGATCGGACTCTTCGGAGGCGCCGGGGTCGGTAAGACCGTTCTCATCCAGGAGCTCATTCGCTCCGTGGCCACCGAGCACGGTGGATACTCGGTCTTTTCCGGAGTCGGGGAGCGGACCCGTGAAGGAAACGACCTCTGGTTGGAAATGAGTGAGTCCGGCGTTATCGAGAAGACCGCTCTCATTTTCGGTCAGATGAACGAGCCCCCGGGCGCCCGTCTTCGCGTCGCCCTGACCGGGGTGACCGTCGCCGAGTACTTCCGCGATGAAGAAGGCCAGGACGTGCTCTTCTTCGTCGACAACGTCTTCCGTTTCACGCAGGCCGGTTCCGAGGTGTCCGCACTTCTCGGCCGTATGCCGTCCGCTGTGGGTTATCAGCCGACTCTCGCCACCGAGATGGGCGCCCTCCAGGAGCGTATCTGCTCCACGAAGAAGGGTTCGATTACTTCGGTGCAGGCCATCTACGTTCCTGCGGACGACTTGACGGACCCGGCGCCGGCGACGACCTTTAGCCATCTCGACGCGACCACGGTTCTGTCGCGTCAGATTGCGGAGTTGGGTATCTATCCGGCGGTGGACCCGTTGGACTCGACTTCCCGAATGCTCGATCCGCAGATCGTCGGAGATGTTCACTATCAGGTGGCTCGCGACGTTCAGCTGATTCTTCAGCGCTACAAGGACCTTCAGGACATCATCGCGATTCTCGGTATGGACGAGCTTTCCGACGAGGACAAGCTGACCGTGTCCCGCGCTCGTAAGATCCAGCGTTTCCTTTCGCAGCCGTTCTTCGTTGCCGAGGCCTTCACGAACACTCCGGGCCGCTTCGTCAAGTTGTCGGACACCGTGGAGAGCTTCCGTCAGATCGTCGAAGGTCAGCACGACTCCCTTCCGGAAATGGCCTTCTACATGGTGGGTACCATCGAAGAAGCCATCGAGAAGGGCGCAAAGATGGCGAAGGAAGGCTAAGCAGCCAAGGAAGAGGGGAGCGGAGCCGCCGGCGAATCGTCGCGCTAGGTCTTCACTCCCTCGACCGCAATCTCGAAGGCAGGACGCTCGCTCATGGCCACGTTCCATCTGTCCGTCATTACCCCGACCAAGACGTTGCTCGACAAGGAAGTGGCGTCGATCATCGTGCCGGGTGTCGAGGGATACCTCGGTGTGATGGCAAATCACGCTCCGCTGATTGCGGCCCTCGGTCCGGGAGTTTTTTCCGTCCGGGACGAGCCCAACGGTGACGCTGTCGAGTACCTTCTGGGTGGCGGTTTCCTCGAGGTCTCGAACAACAAAGCCATTCTGCTCGCCGACTCGATGGAGATGGCCGGCGAGGTTGACGTAGAGAGAGCACGGGCTTCGGAGGATCGCGCCAAAAAGCGGCTCGCCGAGGGTTCGTCGCAGTGGGACATTCCGCGGGCCGAGGACTCGTTGGCTCGGGCACAGAATCGCCTCAAGCACTCTCGTTAGACGCCTGCGAAACCATCGGGCGCTTTGGTGGGACGCTTCTCTGCTTCGGCCGGGGAGCGTTTCTCGTTGCGGCCGATTCGCCCGACGCGCCGGATTCCGTCCCGTCCTGCATCGAGTTCGGTTTCCCTCGATTCTGCCGGGGTTGGTTGTACGGAGTCTTGGAGTTCGGTAGAGTGGTAAAAGCTCGGGGTTGCATCCGTGAGGATACGCAGATGAGTCTCGTACCGAACCTATGCGGAGCAGACCGGCGACCCTCCTCTCCAAGTCGCCGATTGTTCAAAGAATCAGAGTCCGTTTCTCCGATCGTCGCTCTAGGCGGCTGGCTACTTGTGGGCGTGGGCCTTACGGTTCTCGCCGGATGCGGGGAAGACTCGCAACCTTCTCAGACCGAGCCGCCCATCCAGGTGGAACCCACGTTCTGCGAACATGACGTGGACCTGACCAGTTCCTACGCCTTCGATGCGGTTGGAATCCACTACGAGATTCCGGCCGGAAAAACTCCGACCGTTCCCGGCGGAACCTCGGTCGCCTTCGACTGGGTCGGAATGGCGTGTACCGGCACCGACGCAAACGGCGCGGACATTGCCCGAAGCCCTGCGGGATTTCGATACCGCCTCCTGCCTCTCGAAACCACGTGGCGAAGCTTGGCGCCGAGCGTAATGAGCGTGACCTACCCTGCGGCCCAGCTTGACAACGAGGCCTACCGCTTCGAGGTGGCGGCGATCAACGCCAGGGAGGCGTTCGGCCCGATCGTGGTCCGGGAGTTCGAGTGGAATGCACCACCCGAGACACAGTTTTCTCAGTTTGTCTTTCCAGGCGAGACGGAGTCGCAGTCCGTGTTCTTTGCCGCCGGAGAACAAGGTCTGCCGATTGAAGAGTATGAGCCGGTGCGATCCGGGGACACGCTGAGTGTTACGGCGCAGGGCGTTTCGCTGTGGGCCCTCCCCACGGGGAATGACCCGGACGGCGAGCCTGGGGATGACGGGATCGCGGCCATGCAGGTGCGGCTGTTGGACGGTCCCGGACTGTGGGAAGACGTCACGGTCGGACAGCCCTTCGCGAAAGACAACATCTATACGGAAGAGGGTCAGGACGGCTACATCCTGACCGCGCGGGCGGTGGACAAGTACGGGCGCGCAGATGCGACGCCGGACACGGTGCTTTTCTTCGTAAACCGTGCTCCCCGATTTCGAGTTCAAGGAGTCGTTGGAGGGCAACCATTCTCGCAGAGTCCCGCCCCGGGTGATGTTCTGTCGCTGAAGTCACTGCCATCGTCGACGGAGCTCGAAGCAAGGTTTCTCGGTTTCGACCCGGATGCCCTCAATGCGAGCCGACAGTTGCTCGAGTTCTCCTATCGCTTCGCGAAGTACCCCGGGCCGGACGGAAAGCCGAGCGACAAATCCTACTTTTCCGACTGGCAGGCCGGGAACCCCACGACCGGCGCCTGGGAAACAACGCTTTCCATCGAGGACGGGCAGCGCGAGTTCTTGGCGGGAGACTTCGAGCTCCTGGTTCGTGTCCGTGAGAATCGCTCGTCGAGCCTCGAACGATTGGGACGACGTGTGACGGAGCAGCGGATCCCGTTTCGTATCGAGTGACCCATCGGAGTGTCGAACAGTATGTGTCCGGTCGGGTAGGGGACGCGCTCGGGCGCGGCGAACGGTTGGAGCCGTCAGAGAACAAGAAGGCGCGCCCTTTCGGACGCGCCTTTCAAGTCTTCCGTAGCGCCGCCAGAGTGCCGCGATTCCGCGGATCGCCTACGACGCGAGGAGGATGAACCTCCGCGCTGCGGCTGCCGCGTAGTCACCAAGTCGTTCGCCGATCTCGACCTCGTGATCGCGATCGGCCGGCTTGGAGTCGACGCAGAATGCCGTGATGGTTCCGATGAGCGAGTCGCCCGACATCATGGGGACACAGAGCGCGGTCTTGACGTCTGCGTTCTCCATCATCGTCCTCATCTCGTGCTCGGGGAGATCGATGTCCCGCCGAGGCTCGGCCGAAACGATGACGTGGTCGATGAGCTGCTCCTCCAGAAGCGTCATCGGGTGGTTGCTCTCCGGCGGAGAGATTCCGTGCGTGGCTTCCAGATCGAGATCCGAAGTCTTCATCGCCGGACGCGCGACCGAATGGTTGGCGAGGCGAACCAGCGCGATGTCACACTCCAGGAGAGTGACGGCGCAGTAGGCGGTGAGCTTGGCGAAGCTCGATGAGTCTGGGGACTCGGTCATGGCGAGCCCGATTTCGCTGAGAGCGGAGAGGACCGTCATCTTCCGCTTCGACTCACCCTGCGCTGTGGCGTCCCGGATGACGTGGGCGACGGCGCCCGCGATCGAGATCCCGAGGTCGCGAAGGGCAGTCACGTCTTCCTTGCCGGAAGTGTCCTCCATCACGATGACACCGAGAGAGTCGTCCCGGTGGCTGATCGGAACGCCGATCGTCGAGATGCAGGGCGCCTCCTGACGATCATCATCAAAGCGGCCGGTCAGCGTGACTGGGGTACCATGTTGCGCAACCCAGCCGGGAACTCCGACACCGAAAGGAACGGAGACATTCGGCTTGGACGACACCTGCATTCCCGAACATGCGGCCAGTTTGAGCATCTGCTTTTCGTCGTCGACGAGGTAGATGCTGCAGGTGTCGACATCGAGAAGACGCTCGACCGGCTTCAGCACCTGCTCCAGCTTGGCATCGAGTCCGTCCTTGGAGAAGGCGACCGACTCGATCTCGGCCCGGATCGTCAGCTGCTCCGAGCGACGCTTCATGGCCTGGAACTGGCGGGAGTGACGCAGGATGCGCCCGAGCTGCGAGGCGAACCCGGCGGTCTTGTCGCGGACACCTTCGTCGAACGGGGGCGCCGTCGGCGAAGAGTTGATATTGAGAACTCCCAGCACCTGCTGGTCGGCCTTGATCGGTACACAGACGGATGAACTGACCTCGTCACGGCCGCCCGTTCCGCGGAAGCGGCTGTCACCGACACGTCCCCCGAGCAGAAGTGGCTCACCGGTCTCTGCGACCTTGCCGGCGATTCCTTCACCGATGGTCTGACGTGTCTTGTGAACGATGGGGCTACTGAGCCCGCGCGAAGCGACGATCTGCAGTTCGCGTCCGTTCTCGTGGGTCAGCATGAGACTTCCGCTGATGCCCTGCGAAATGTCGAGAGCCATCGCCAGAAGCTTGTTGCAGAGAGCATCGAAGTTCGTAATCAGATTCAGGGAGTCGATGAGGGACTGCAGCTGTTGTGAGGCGACGCTTGGGTCCATCTCCATCGGATTGGTTTCGGAGTGCGCGGAGAATCCTGCCGTTGGGACGAGCTTGGGGCCTGTCACTTCTGTCTGCGGGGCTTGGTGATTTGGATGACCATCCGTCGTCGCATTCGTGTCCGCGTTCGACGCCCCCTCTTCACCCCTCTTTACCCAAAGAAGAATCTGAGGCTGCGGTTCCTTGGGGGACTGGCGCCTCTTCGCCTGAACGGAGAAGCACTCCGAGGAATCGTGTCCCGGAAGCTGGCAGTGAACGTCGGCCGCCGGCAGACGTACTCCGGTGCGCAACGTGTCCTGTAGCGCCTCGGCCACCGTGCGAGTCGATCCATCCACCGTGACCGTGGCTTCGACCAGGGGATGGCCGGCCAAAGACGGCTTCGGCTGGACCATGTCGATCCCAAGCAACTTGCGGAAGGATGGATTGGCATTCCGAATCGTCAGGTCCGGGTCGACGACGGCGACCCCTTCCTGAATCATCTCGAAGACTTCCTCACTCATCGATGCCGATTGGGAATCGGAGAAGTCGTCGGCCGAATGATTGGCCTGCCCCTCGTTCCCGTCGAAGGGTCCGGACATATGGCCGCCCCCGTTGTTCTCGTCGCTCATGCCGCCCTCCAAGTGACTACGGTAATCTCCATAGGTGGAATCGACGAGAAGGGGAAGGATCTTCAGGAGGAAAGAAACCCGGCTCGAGACGGAGCTCGAACCGGGTGAAATGACGCATCAAGGAACGAGGGCGGTGTCCTCGAGGAGGGGGCCTAACGGTCTATGACGACCGATCGCGTGGCCGAGCCCTCGGCCGTCCGAACACGAATGAAGTACATTCCGTTGCTGACCTCGCGTCCAGCCTCGTCCTTTCCGTCCCACCGCAACTCCCGGGGTCCGGCAGAAAGTTCTCCGCTGTACACCAGTCGGACCGAGCGGCCAGCTACGTCAAAGACCTGCGCATCCAGCTCCGAAGACTCCTGGAGGTCGATGGCCAGAGTCACCATGTCGCGAGCCGGATTCGGACGCGGAGTGCCGATCGAAGCGATCTCGAACCGAGGATTCCCGGCCGTCGCCGGCGAACACTCTCCCGGAGGACAGGCGCTTCCGTCTCCCAGAAAACCGCCGCCGAACGGATCGCAGAGGCTCGCTACCGTCATGAAGCACTCTCCCGTATCCAAACAGCATGCGCCGGTCGGGATCTGCGGGAACGGGCAGCGGATCCACAGGGGACCGAGGAGGCTCTCGCATGGAGAGTTCACAGGAAGCGCCGGTGAGTCCTCGGACAGGTGGTAGTTCCCCAAGGTCGTGGGTGCGTCAAGACATGACGCCGTGTCGCAGAACAGAGGATCTTCGAACACCTGGTCGCCCAGGTAGGTGACTGGACCCGAGACGCCGGTGGCATCGATCGCGCTGCAGGACAACGTCACGTCTGCGCTGCTGCCCGCGTGAATCTCCGGTCCGGTGGCCGCGCAGTTGCCCCGGATGATGCTGCGCTCGACGATGACTTCGGCTGCGCCCTGTGCCCAGATGGCACCTCCAAAGCCGGTAACGTTGTTGGATGCCAGGGACGACGTCAGAATCGTGGCCGAAGACGTCGGATCGACCGCGATCGCGCCGCCGTTCATGGCCTTGGCGCCCGAAAGGAGAGACCCCTCCAGGGCAAGCGTTGAACCGGCCAGGAGTCGAATGTGTCCACCGCCGCCCGCGCTGTTGTCACTGCCACGGAACTCGCAGTCTTTGATGGTGGCACTGCTGCTTTCCAGAAGGATCGCGCCGCCGTTCGAACCTTCGAAGTCAACATCTACGAGTAGGACGGAGCCGTCCGTCGCCTTCAGGCCGCCGCCTTCTGAATCTGCGTCGGATGCGCAGTCGAGAATTCGTGTGCCCTCGATCTGTATGCCTCCGCCCACGACTTCGAAAGCACCGCCACTGTTGGCGACGCAGTCCTCGATGACGCAGTCGCGGATCGTCGGCGACGAACCATTCTCGACCAGAATGGCGCCGCCCTTGCCGTTCTGACCGAGAACGGCGCCGTTGCGGATCGTGAACCCTTCGATGATGGCCGTCGAGGGTTCACCACTCTCGAAGTGGAAGGCTCGTCCGTTGTTCTCGCAGTTGATGAAAGTGACGGCCGGCCCGCCCTCTGCTTTGAGAACGATGTCCTTGCCTTGGAAGTCGAGACGCTTGTTCCCGATGCCCTTGTACTCTCCGGGCGGTACGAGGACCGTTTCGCCGTTCTGGGCCAAGGCGATCATTCCTTGAAGCGTCGTGGGCGGCGGGGGAGTGAAGTCCTCAATGACCACGGCTCCGATCCCCAGCGCCTGTGTTTCGCCCCATGGGATCGACACATCGTTCCAGCCCGAGGGGTAGCCACCGACTCCCGGCGCGATGTTGGTCATGGTTCCGCCGCGGGTCGGGCCGTCGGTATCGGCTCCGATGAAGAAGCCGTTGACCTGATCCGGCCAGTTTCCCCAATACCCGACCCACCAGTCGCCGGTGGGGTCGTCCTGGCTGGTGAAACAGCCTCCGATGGGAAGCTCGTGTCGGCTCACTGACGGCCAGAAAGCGATTTCACCCGGGTGGACGTCCGTGTCTACGCAGTTGACCGCTCCGGGAACGCCGTCGTTGTCGTCCCAGACGTAGGTATCCAGCGTCTGCCCGACGAAGCTCCCGATCTGGGAAAGGTCGAGCACGACGGATACAACCTGGGCGGTCCCGGAGTAGCGTTCCGCAAAAGCACCGTAGTAGGGAGGAGCGACGCCGCCGGTCCGCCAGGCATAGCCGTTCTCGTACGAGCCGTCTGAATTCATGAAGAGCGTGTCCGATCCTCTTTCGGCGTCGGCTTGCAGCACCCCTGGGCCTGGGCCGGTCGAGGCGGTTGGCTCTGCTTGGGCTTCCGAAGCGAAGAGAATCGCAATTCCCGCAAGCAGGCCGAACGAGAAGGTCCGTGTCGCGGTCATTCTGAGAACTCCTTTCTGCGCGTTGCGCAGAGATGAGAGGGAGTATTTTCTGACGCGATGAAGAGCTACGGCAGTCGATCCCGTTGCACATAGGACTTTAGCACTGGTCCCGCCGACCACGGGAAACTTCCTCAAGTTCCGGGCCTGGAGGAGGGGAGGGGCCCGCCGTCCGCCCCACAAGCGAGAGCCCCGCGGGTAGACACCTGCGGGCAGGCACCCTGCGGGCAAGCGCCCTGCCGGCAATCACCCCGCCGGCAAGCACCCCTGCGGGCAAGCCCCCCTGCGGGCAAGCCCCTTTGCCGCTTCTGCCTCCAAGCCCCGTGCCTCGATCGTATCTGTCCGGTCGTTCGGGAATTCCGTCCGGATCTGTGAGATCCATAAGAAAAACGTCAGATCTGAACCATTTACTTGAAATGAAATCGGCAGAATTTTACTATCTCCGCGCCCTCTTTCACTAGGTCGTGTGCAAGGGAGGGGGGCGGTGGTTCGACGACGACGAGGTGATAAACCCATCAGCCCCATGGATTTGGCGCTGATCCCGCAACCTGGAGACTCCTGATGAAGATCCTGAAACTGGTAGGTACGACCTGCCTTCTCAGCGCATGCTTTTCCGCTGCTGCCTTCGCCGCTCCTTCGATCTCCATTGACGTGGCTCCCGAACTCCCCGGTTTCGTGGAGTTGCCTGGCGGCCAGTTCACGGGCGTATGTACGGTCAATCCGGACGGTACGGATCCGGCGCTTCTTGTAGTTGAAGTCTTCGACGCCGAAGGAATGCAGGTCGTCTACCAAAGCCTCCCGGAGGAGACCTTTTACGAGCTTCTCTATATTCCAGCGGCCAATGCTGTTTCCGGCCTGTACTCCTACAAGGTGACGTACTTCGCCGAGGGTGGTGAGACGGCGGAGGTCGAAGCTAACTTCCTGGTCGCGGGTGGCAGCACCCTCTGCGCAATGAATTTCATCGACAACAACGAGAATGGTACGTTCGACGCGGGCGATGAACTCGGTGACGGTTGGGAGTTCTGTGTCACCGGCGCCGGGGACCTGGGTTGCCAGACCACGGGCGGCGACGGATTGGTTTGCTGGTTCGATGTCGACGACGGTGTCTACACGGTCTGTGAGACGGCCCAGGAAGGTTATGAGAGCACCACAGGCGGGCTCTGTCAGAACGCGGCCGTCGACGGCGGCGTTCGTATACTCCTCTTCGGAAATGTGGAAGTCGACGATCCGCCGGTCCCGACGCTCGAGTCCAGCTGGGGCGAGATCAAAGGCATCTATCGCTAAGTGATCGCGACACCGGGTGTCGCCGAACCCGGAGGGTTCCGGATGTCCCGAGATGAGACCCCGACTTTCGGGGTCTCGTCATGTCCGGACGATTCGGTGGGAAAGTGAGACCTGAGAGTCCATCGAATTCCCAAGTCCTAGCAAAACACCAGGACCGATCTCGGGCCGGAGTGTCCCGGGAATAACGAGTCGCCGAACGAACTTTGCTTTGCAACAAAGAGGTAGGAACGGAATGCCGACCCACTCGTCCGCTTTCGACGAGTCGACTTTGGTTTCCCAAGTCGACCCACTCTGCAACAAGCCCGCGTCCGATTCTATTCGGTTCGCCCTCGCCGCGGCCTTCTGTCTCGTCGGTTCTCCCACTCTCGCCCAGACGGGAGACATGGAGCGTGTCTTCTCCTGCCATCCGGGGGATGGAGGCACTTTGACCGGCGGCTCCATTCTCATGGAGCAACCGGAGCCGCGGGGCGGAACGATTCCTGCCGAGGTCACTACGATTGTCAGCAGCGGTGAGCCATCGAATCGGGTCGATCTCGTCTTCGTCGGTGACGGCTACAACGGCATCCTTCTCCAGACCTACGCGACCCACGTCGACAACGCAGTTGACGCGCTCTTCGCGGAGGAGCCGTTCCGGACGTACCAGAAGTTCTTCAACGTCCATCGGGTCGAGGTCACGTCGAACGAAGTCGGGGTCGACAATGATCCCGTCCCCGGGATCGAAAAGGACACGGCGTTGGATATGGCGTTTTGGTGCTCCGGTGTGGAGCGTCGACTTTGTATCGATACGGCGAAGGCCTGGCAGTACGCAAGCAACGCGCCCGAGGTCGATCAGATATGGGCCGTCGCCAACTCGACGAAGTACGGCGGAGCAGGCTACTCCGTTTCCGAACTGGCTACGTTTGCCGGGGCCAATGGATCCTCGCGCGAGATTGCGATCCACGAAATCGGTCACACTCTCGGAAACCTCGAGGATGAGTACATGGGTGACGGGTTCTACTGGGGCTCGGAGCCACCCGAGTACAACGTGTCGATTCAGGACGATACGGGGATGCGGCAGACCGGCACGAAGTGGGCGAACTGGTTGGGACACGAGGACAACAACTACGGCGGTACGGTCAGTACCTTCGTCGGGGCGATGGGCTTCGATACGGGAGTGCATCGTCCGACTTTCGACTCCAAGATGCGAACCCTCGGCCAGCCGTTCAACCTTCCGTCGATCGAAGGTCTCATTCTCGAGATGTACGAGTTTGTGGACCTCATCGATTCATCAACGCCGACGGACATTCCTCTGACAGGCAATGAGACGATCGCCGTTCGCCACGTACTCCCCAACAACGGAAACCTGGAGATTCAGTGGTACCTCGACGGCAATCCGTTGGCGGCGTCGGCGCAGGGTTCAATCAACGAAGCGCGGATCAACATCAGTCCGCTGGCACTTCTTCCCGGTGACCACGAACTCGCCTGCCGGGTGACGGATCAGACTCCTTTCGTGCGCAACGAACTGCGTCGACAGGAATCGATGACCGATTGGCGTTACTGGACGCTGAATATCGAAGCCGGCCGCGCGGCGGACGTCGAGGATCCTATGCAGGATAGCCTCGAAGACGCAGCAATGGGTGAGCGTGCCGAGATGAGCGTGTTTCCGAACCCTGCGTCTTCAAGCGCGAGCGTGGCGTTTACTTTGCCGGAGGCTTCAACCGTACAGGTTCGCCTTTACGATGCGGACGGCCGGTTTGTTCAAAGCCTTGCCGAAGGAATGCACGGCGCCGGAAACTACGACGTCAGCGTGGATACCGACGGGTTGAGCGTCGGCATGTACTTCGTACACATGACGAGCCGGTTCGGCAAGTCGACGGCGAAGTTCCTGCGCGTCAAGTAGACCTGTACTTCCAGACCTGAACTTCTAGGCCTGCGCTTCGGGGTTGCGACCGAAGCGTGGTCTCTTTGTAGGTTCGGTTATGCGCTACCGCTGCAGAACGATCTTTGTGTGATCAGAGAAGCTTCCGGAAACAAGACGGGCGAAGTAGACGCCGGAAGCGACTCGGTCTCCCCGATCCGATCTGCCGTCCCAAATCAATTCGTGAGCTCCGGCGTCGATGTCCCCTTTGTAGAGCACCCGAATCCGTCGACCCGCGGCGTCGAACACTTCGACCGACGTGTCCGCGGAACTCGCCAGACGAAAACGTACGGTCGTCGACGACTGGAAGGGATTCGGGAAACTGCTGTTAAGGACGTTGAAGAGTTCTGCCGGTTGAGTGTCGACATCTGCGGGGTCCGGTGATCCGAGCTTCTTCTTGGCGATGAAGCCCGGATGAAGGACGAAGTTTCCACCGGTTGCCTCCAGCGGTCGTGCGATGGCTTCGCCGAGCGAGGTCAGGCTCCGGAAGTTGCCCCCCGAGATCTGCCTTCCCGACGAATTGATGACGCTGTTCTCGAGCACGATACTATCGGCCAAGGACGCCGTGGCCAGGATAGCAACCGATAGACTTGCGCCGAGTAGCAGCCACCTTTGTCGCAGCGTCCGGCTGCCCGTCGAACGGTAGCCGGCGTGGCTGCGAGGTGAGGTCGCCCTCGTAGTGGCGGAGTGGGGTGTGTCCCGGTTTGTCATCGTTCTGCCTCTACTGCAGTGTGACCAGCACTCGGATGACTCCGAGTCCCCGATCCAGCGAACCCAAAGCCTTGCCGATGACCGTTCCCGTCTTGGGATCATCCGCGCGCATTGCATGGCCCGGTGTCGACGAGGTGACCAACAGGTCGCCTGGGCGGATCGGTCCGTTCTTCGCCGTGACCTTGCACGGAACGATTCCGACGACTGCCATCGGGATCTCTCCGAAACGAGCCGCCATGTCGTTGAGCGTCAGCGCTGAACTCTCTCCGTCGACTTCTTCATCCCAGTCGCGCTCGGAACCGACGAAGCCAGGCTCCGTGCTGAAGATTCCGGCGACCAGGGTCGAATGGGCTGTCGTTGACTTGACGACCGACCGCGGGTTGTTTGGATCGATAACCAGAACGTCGCCGGCTTCGACGGTGGCTGCTCCGGAGCTGACTCGAATCATCTCCGCGAAGTCGGCCGGGCCGGTGTAGCTCCCGTCCGCGAAAACGTTACCGTCCGCGTTGACACGGAACTTGGTGTCGTTGGTGTCCCACTGTAACTCGAGGAACTGGGCGGTCGCCTGCGATGTGCTCGGTATGTTGAGCTCCACAAGGTCCGATCCCGGCAGAAGAGCGTTTGTACATTCGATCAGATTTCCCGCTCCCGCAGCGAATGCGTGAGTCGAGTAGAACGCGCGCGTGACGGGATTTGTACCCACTGCGTAGACACCAGCCTGGGTGTGCCCCAAAGCGCCGATGAGTCCGTTCGTGGATTCACCATAGACGGCGGCGTCGGTGCCGCCGATGTAGCCGGACCGGCCGCTGGATCCGGTTCCGTGGAGTGCAAATCCTCCCGCCAACGTGTTCTCCGAGCGGAGTCCGAAGGCCAGGGCCGATGTCAGATCGAACCGGGTGTCCGCGGCCACACTTCCCGTTCCGAGGGCGAGGTTGGTTCCGTTGTTGAGGAACGTACTCGTCCCGACCCAGCCGGCACCATCATATCGGGCCGTCTGATCGAGGATGCCGCCCGTGATACCGGGAGGACCGGTCGGTCCGGTAGTTCCTGCAGGTCCGGTTGGACCGGCGGTGCCCGTCGGTCCGGTAGTACCTGCGGGGCCTGTCGGTCCCTGTGTCCCTGTCGGACCCGAATCACCCTGAGGCCCAACGGGGCCGGTAGTGCCTGCGGGTCCGGTTACTCCGGTCGGTCCCTGGGCGCCGGTCGGGCCTGCGTCACCTTGTGGTCCAGCGGGTCCAGTTGCGCCTGCGGGTCCAGTGGTTCCGGTCGGGCCTTGTGCACCGGTGGGTCCTGCGTCGCCTTGTGGTCCAGCAGGTCCAGTTGCGCCAGCAGGTCCGGTCGGTCCCTGCGCACCGGTGGGTCCAGCGTCGCCTTGCGGTCCAGCAGGTCCAGTTGCGCCGGCGGGTCCGGTCGCTCCGGTCGGGCCTTGGGCACCGGTGGGCCCTGCGTCGCCTTGCGGTCCAGCAGGTCCGGTTGCGCCTGCGGGTCCAGTGGTTCCGGTCGGGCCTTGGGCACCGGTGGGCCCTGCGTCGCCTTGCGGTCCAGCAGGTCCAGTTGCGCCAGCAGGTCCCGTGGCTCCGGTCGGTCCCTGTGCGCCGGTGGGTCCTGCGTCACCCTGCGGCCCGGCAGGTCCGGTTGCGCCTACGGGGCCGGTCGTCCCGGTCGGGCCTTGTGCGCCGGTGGGTCCTGCGTCGCCTTGCGGTCCAGCAGGTCCAGTTGCGCCGGCGGGTCCAGTGGTTCCGGTCGGGCCTTGGGCACCGGTGGGCCCTGCGTCGCCTTGCGGTCCAGCGGGTCCGGTTGCGCCTGCGGGGCCGGTCGGTCCCTGTGCGCCGGTGGGTCCTGCGTCACCTTGTGGTCCAGCAGGTCCGGTTGCGCCTGCGGGTCCAGTGGTTCCGGTCGGGCCTTGTGCGCCGGTGGGTCCTGCGTCGCCCTGTGGTCCGGCGGGTCCAGTTGCGCCAGCAGGTCCGGTCGTTCCGGTCGGTCCCTGAGCCCCGGTGGGCCCTGCGTCGCCTTGCGGTCCAGCGGGTCCGGTTGCGCCGGCGGGTCCAGTGTCTCCGGTCGGGCCTTGGGCACCGGTGGGTCCTGCGTCGCCTTGTGGTCCAGCGGGGCCAGTTGCGCCTTCGGGGCCGGTTGCTCCGGTCGGCCCTTGGGCACCGGTGGGTCCTGCGTCGCCTTGCGGTCCAGCGGGTCCGGTTGCGCC
>JAUIHP010000012.1 GCA_030431975.1 bacterium
ACCTTCGAGTACTCGCAGTACTTCCCATTCCACATCAACTTGGCTGCGGGGCAGAGTTCCTGGTTCGTCTACGGGTACACGGACAGTCCTCTTCGGCGCAAAGGCCGGATGACCGAGAAGCAGAAGCTGGAGCGAAAGCGCCTGGAAAACGAGCTGGGCCGACCGGATCCGCGTGCAGTGGAGACGGGAATGTGCGATCTCATCGGCCCCGTCCTCGATCGGTCGCAAGGACCGCTCGAGCTCCACAGTGACGAGCATCCCGCCTACCCGCCCGCCATCCGCCGGGCGATGGCGAATCGGCCGGATCGACAGATCGATCACTGTTGCACTCCATCGGTGGAGGCACGGACACACCAGAACCCGCTGTTCGCCGTCAATCTGACCGACATGTTGATTCGTCACAGCCACGCCAACCACCGGCGGGAGACGATCGCCTTCAGCAAGCGGAGGATGGGGGCCTTGGACCGGCTGGGGATCTTCGTCGTGTGGCGCAACTGGATCAAACGAAGACGGGAAAAGAAGGGAACGGAGACCGCGGCCATGGAATGTGGCTTGGCCGACCGGCCACTCAAGTGGGCAGATGTTCTGAAGCGACGACTCTTTCCAAATCGGGTGGCCTTACCCGCGCCATGGCCCGACTACTACCGACGGCGGATCTTCACCCCGGTCTTGGGCGAAGGGCAGACGGAGCACCAGTTGAAGTACGCGTTCTAAGGCCGAATGAGACTCTGAGGCGGCGGGCTGACCGGGCGCGACCTGGGGCCGCAATCAGCAATCTTCCGGCCACAACCCTCAGCCCTTAACGCCGCCTAGGGTGAGGCCCGAAACCAGAAAGCGGTTCAGCGACAGAAAAAGCAGAACGACCGGAAGACAGACGAGAAGGCTGCCCGCAGAGTAGTTGGCCCACTCCGTCTGAAACGTCCCGGCCAATCCCTCCAAGCCCAAGGGAAGCGTGTACAGACTTTGGCTGCTGAGAATGACGCGGGCGACGATGAACTCCGACCACCCGGACATGAACGAGAAGAGCGACGTGATCATTAGAGCGGGTCGGGCCAAAGGCAGAACCACTCGAACAAACGCGCCGATCTGTGTCGTCCCGTCGACCATGGCCGCCTCTTCCAAGTCCCGGGGAATCGTGTCGTAGTAGCCTTTCAGCGTCCACACCGTGAAGGGTAGAACCGTAGCGGTGTAGGCCACGATCAGTCCGAGCAGCGAATCAACGAGCCCGAGCTTCCGCATCAGGACGTAGAGCGGCAGGAGCAGCATCGTTGCCGGAAACATCTGCGTCACAAGCAGTGCGATCATTCCGACGCGCCTCCCGGGAAAGCGAAACCGGGAAAACGCATACCCGGCCGTCGATGCGAGGGCGACACCGAAGATCGTCACCGATAGAGAGACGATCAAAGAGTTGCGCATCCACAACAGAAACGGTTTGTCCGTCAGGATGACCTTGAAGGCGTCGAGCGTCGCCCCATCCGGGATCAGGCTCAGCGACGTGGAGTAGAGCGCGTCAGAAGGACGAAGCGAAACGCTGATCACGACCAGGATCGGATAGATGGTGGCGATCGTGATCCCAACGAGCAGAAGGTGGAGCAGGATCGACTTCAGTCGCTTCATGGTTTCCATCCGTGCATCAGCGAGCGACTCCGTCCTGCAAGGCTCCGGTTCGGTTCAGGTACCAGATGATGAACCCAAACAGGATCAGGAATATGACGACGGAGAACGCCGCCGCGTACCCGTAGCGGTAGTAGGTGAAGGCCGCCTTGTAGACGTAGGTCACGAGAATGTGTGAGCTGTCGGCGGGCTGTCCTCCCCGCGTTACCAACCAAATCACGTTGAGGTTGTTGAACGTCCAAATCGCACCCAAAGAAACGGCCGGAACCATGATCGGTTTCAGCATGGGAAGCGTGATCCGCCAGAACCGCTGCCACGCTCCGGCGCCGTCGATCTCTGCCGCTTCATAGAGTTCTTTCGGAATCGACTGCAAACCGCCCAGGGCAATGACCATCATGAACGGAAAGCCCAACCAGATATTGGTGATGGTCGCGGCGGCGAAGGCCCAGAACGCATCGGAAAGCCAAGGGACGGCTTCCAGCCCAAACCACCGGGTGAGCATGAGGTTGATCGACCCATACTCGTAGCTGAACATCCCCCGCCACGTCAGTGCGACGATGTACTGCGGCATGGCCCAGGGAAGAATGAGCAGGGCGCGGAAGATCCCCTTCCCCCGGATTCCCTCATTCAGGAGAACGGCCAGGGCGATACCCAGGGCGACGTGGAAGAAGACGTTGACCACAGTCCAGATGATGGTCTTCCCAAGCACGGAGTAGAGTTCGGACTCTTTGAAGATCTCCCCATAGTTTCGAAGACCGACAAAGGCGGGATCATTGATGTGGTAGAGACTCATGTTGGTCATGCTGAGCCACAGGTTGTAGAAGAACGGGTAGAGGATGACGAGGCCGATGACGAGACCGGTCGGAAGGAGAAGTGCGTAGGGCACTCGGTAACGAGAGATCCAGGTCGTCATCCGCGAACGTCAGCCTCGCGGGTGTCCCGTACTACAAGTTCTGTGTCGCTCTCACCCGGAACGGCGAAGAACGTCCCGTAGGCGACGTCGGCGACGTAGGCGACCCAGGCCACGCAGGTGACCCAGGCCACGCAGGCGCCCCCGGCCACGCAGGCGGACGTGCGGATGAAGGCGGATCGGTTTCTCACCCCTTCATCTCTTTGATCTTTCGCGCGGCCTGTTCCTGCATGTCGCGCGCGGCGTCGGCCGGTGACTTCGTCCCGTTCCACACGCTCTGCATGGCCGGTCGCATGGCATCCCATATCGCGCGCATTTCGGGCACCACCGGCATCCGCTTGCCGACTTCGACCTGCTGCGACGACGCGTAAAGCAAAGCGTTTTCGGCTACCGCGGGCACGGTGTACGCCGTCTTTCGCGCAGGCAATGTGCCGACCTTCTCAGCGAACTCGACTTGAAAGTCCACTTGAGTCAGGAAACGAACCGCTTCTGCCGCAGCCCGAAGGCGGTCCCCTTTCAACTTGGCATTGAAGGAGTATCCCTTGGACGAAATCATCGGAGCCGGCCACCGCCCGGTCTCCTCGATCTTGGGAATTCGCGCCAGCCCGATATCGATCCCGGCCTTGCGGTAGGCCTCCCAGGACCAGGGACCGTTGATGATCATCGCCGCCCGTCCCTCTTTGAACACTGTATCGGCGATCTCGTAGTCACACTCGGCAGGCATGATCCTGTGCTCATCACGAAACGAACGCAGTAACTCCAGAGCACTGCGCATGGCGCCGGTGTGCAGCGTCGGCTGATAGTTGTCGTCCATGACCCAGCCTCCGTACCCCGTCAGAAAGGGAACGAGCCAAAATGGCTCCATCGCCTGAAAGACGAGCCCGTAACGATCGGGGCGACCGTCTCCATTCTCGTCACGGGTTTGCGCCTTGGCGACTTCGATGAGTTCCGACATGGTCCGCGGCGGTTCCGAAATGAGCGCCTTGTTGTAGACCAACGTGAGATGGTTTCCGACCTGGTCCGGGTAGGAGTAGATCTGGCCGTCCAAACGGTCGAAGGCTTCCGGACGGATCGCTTCCAGGTCTTCTGCGGAAAGCGCTTCTCCGAGTGGTTTGATCAGTCCCATCACCGAAAAGGGACCGACCTGATCCGACGGACCGTAGACCAGATCCGGCCCGCTCCCCGCCAAAGCCGCAGTCTGAAACTGCGTCCTCAGGTCTTCGGTGCTGTAGTGGGAGAGTTCGATCTTCATCCCGGGAAAGGCGGCCTCGTAGGCGGCAATCTGCGCTGCCTGTACCTCACGCTCCTGCGGATCCATTTGTTCCCACAGGGTCAGGGTAAAGGTCTGCGCTGAATCACCGGAAGAGCCGTCTTCGGAGCCTCCCCCGGAACAACCGAAGTATCCGAAGGCCAGCCCCAAGGCCAGCACCGTACGGAGGAGGGACCGCCGAGGGTTGCCGCTCTGATCACTGTTTCTCAACACTCGCCTCATGCTTTCACGCCTTCCCACTACATCGTCACGTGCTTCGTTACTTGCTTCGTTACTTGCTTCATTACTTGCTTCGTCGCTGCTCGTCCCGCTGCCCGGTCCCTGGGTCGATCCACTCTTCGCCGTCCAGCCGTTTGTGGCCGCTTCGGCGTCGGGTCACGGACCTCCGTCTCACCGCCTCATCCCGCTCTGATCCACACCAACCTCCACCCTCGGACCCAGCCTCAACGCTCGATTCGATCCCCAGACACTGCGTCGAAGAAGTGCGCCTTTCCGGGATCGAAACGAAAACCGACGACATCACCGACGGCGGCTTGAACGTCACTCGGGGCTTTCATAATGACCCGATGGCCATTCTCCGACTCCAGTTGACCGTAGACGAACGCCTCTCCCCCGGTCGGTTCGACGAGGTCCACGCGCATCCGCAGCGGGGACTCAGGATCCAGGCTCAAGCTCTCCGGCCGCAATCCAAGCGTAAACTCCCCGGCCGGAATCGACGACGACCCGGGCAACTCGACCGGCACTCCACCCAAGTCCATCCCACGTTCGCCGACGCGAACCTGTTCAAAGAAGTTCATCCCTGGATTGCCGATGAACCCGGCCACGAAACGGTTGGCCGGGCGGTTGTAGACCTCCAGCGGAGGACCGATCTGCTGGATGACTCCCCCGTTCAGAACGACGATGCGCTGCCCCATCGTCATGGCCTCAACCTGGTCGTGCGTCACATAGACCGTCGTTACACCCAGGCGACGATGGAGTCCGGTGATCTCCGCTCGCATCTCCGATCGCAGCTTGGCGTCGAGATTGGAAAGGGGTTCATCGAAGAGAAAAACCTGCGGGTCGCGAACGATGGCGCGTCCCAGCGCCACGCGCTGTCGCTCTCCGCCGGACAAAGCCTTGGGATACTTTTCGAGCAGAGGCTCGATGGAAAGAAGCGATGCCGCTTCCCTTACCTTGGACTCGATTTCAGGCTTGGGGCGTTTTCGGATCCGAAGCCCAAACGCCATGTTCTCGAAAGCCGTGAGATGGGGATACAACGCGTAGTTCTGAAAGACCATCGCGATATCCCGTTCGCGAGGAGGGACACTTGTGACGTCGCGGTCTCCGATCAGGAGTCGGCCGTCGGTCACGTCCTCGAGCCCGGCAATGATCCGGAGGATGGTCGACTTCCCACAGCCCGAAGGGCCGACCAGAACGAGGAACTCTCCGTCACGGACTTGCAGATCGAGGTTGTGGAGGACGCGCTTGTCCTGCGCGTAGATCTTCTCGACCTTCTCCAGCCTCACTTCCGCCATTGCGGGATATTCAGGAAATTGGCAGTCGGTTGCAAGGTCTGGCTGATCCGATCGCTTGCCTTTGGGGCACCCGATCCGGCATCATTTATGGGTCGCAACTCAGCTGCTCGTCCGATGACGAGCCCGCCCAGTCTCACTCCCTGAAGGAGAGCTAACATCCTATGAATAAGGCACTTTGGATGGTCGTGGCCGCCTCTGTGTGCTCGGCGCCCATGGCCCTCGCAGAAGGCTTCGGCACTCCGGTCGTCGACGGCGTACTCGACGGCATCTATGGAGCAGCGGAAGCATCCGATCCGTCGGACGACCCTCAGGGGAACGCCCCGATGGACCTTCTCGATCTTCACGTCATCAACGACAACGACTTCTGGTACTTCCACTTCACCATCGATGACGACGTCTCCGCGAACAACTGGGGAAAGTACCTTCTCTACATCGACACGACCTCCGACGGATCTGGCGCCACCTTTGACGCCTGGGGACGCAACGTCGTCGCCGTCGTCCCGCACCTTCCGGAGTTCAGCCTCAACAGCTGGCTGGATGGAGGCGGCACCTACAGCGCCGCCAAGACACAGCTTCACTCCTGGAACGGCGCGGCCTGGTCTCAGATCGGGTCGGCCTCGGAGGCGGCCCTCGGCGCCGGGACGGTCAGCGGCATCGAGTGGAAAGTGGCTAAATCCGACCTTGGCAACCCATCGAGCATCTGGGTCGAGGTTTACTCCACCAGCGGCGGTGGCGGAGACAATGCCCAGGACACGATCAACGATCCGTCCGACGACTGGAACGCCTCGGACTGGACTACACAGTCCGTTCTCTTCTGCTCCACCCGTGTCGACGAGCAGGCCGGAAGCGACAATACGCCTCCGGTGATGACCAACGCAACGACCGTCGGAGAGGACCCCATCACTGAAGTCCTGGTCAGTTTCAGTGAGGCGGTCAGTTCGGTGACCGCGGAGAACACTTCCAACTACACGATCGGCTTCCCCACGCCGGGAGTCGGCATCAGCAGCGCAGTGCTCCAGGGCGACGGAAGCAGCGTCCTTCTGACCCTCGACCAGGCCTTGGACTACGGGGTCGGAATCTCTGTTGAGGCGAACGGGATCAACGACCTCTCCGGAAACACCATCGTCGACAACAACACGACGAATGTCGATTGCTTCAAGGTCTTCGACCTGCTGATTCGGGCCCGGATGAACCTGTATCTCCGGACCAACTCGGCCGGACAGGACACGGTCAGCCTCGAAGGCTCGCTCTCGCCGTTGACCTGGGACCCGACCTGCGACGACCTCATGACCGATGTCGACGCCGACAGCGTCTATGAGGCTCGGAAGCAGTTCACGATCGACGCGGACTGCGCCGACGGAACGATTCCGCCGGGATCGTCACTGGAGTACAAGTTCAACCACCAGTGCGTGACCTGGGAGTCGACCGAGAACCACTTCTACGAGTTCAGCGACGCCGTCGGTGTCGACACTCTGGACATCTGGTGGCAGGACGAAGCACCGCAGGATTTCACGGCGAATCCGGTCGACCTGGTCTTCATGGTGAGCATGAACGAACTCGAAACGCCGCCTTTGGCCATGGACTCGGTCAGCGTCAGCGGAAGCGAGCTGCCCTTCACGTGGGACCTCCCCAAGATCAACCTGGCCGATGACGGCGTCGCACCGGACGAGTCTGCCGGGGACGGCGTCTATTCGGGACGATTCACGTTCCCGGCCGGAACCTTCAAGTTCCTGCAGTACAAATTCGCGATCAACTCGGACTTCGAATGCTCGGGGCTGGGAAATCGGGAAGTCGCGATCGACGACGTCAACTTCGACAGCGCCGGCAACCCGCAGATCATCGGACTCGAGTACTACGACAACTGCCGTCCCGTGTCCTCGGTTCCGACCGGCATCTCGGCCACTTCGCTGCAGCTGGCCGTCAGCCCCAACCCGCTCTCTGCGAAAGCGCAGATTCGGTTCGTGGCCAAAGCGTCCGAGTCGGGCACGGTCGAGGTATTCGACATCTCCGGTCGTAAGGTTCGCACGCTGGCCAGTGAGGTCTTTGAAGCGGGCGCTCACAACATCGCTTTCGATGGTCGGGACGCCGAAGGCCGAAGCCTGAGTCCAGGTCTCTACCTGGTTCGGGTCGTCCTCGGAAGTGAGTCGCAGGCTCTGCCCATGACCGTCTTGCGCTAGCCGCGCCGGACCCATCATCATCGCGGCCGGTTCGGAAACCCCGAACCGGCCGTTCTTCTTTTTGCGGCGAAAGGTAAGCTGTGACCCGAGTCTCCCCGACATCTGTGTCCTCCTCTCCGTCCGACTCGCCCCCGTCCTGGTGTCGAAATCGGACCTTGTATCAGGTGAACCTTCGTCAGTTCACGAAGGAAGGAACGCTTCGAGCTTTCGCGGAACACCTGCCCCGCCTTGGTGACCTCGGGGTCGGAATTCTCTGGTTCATGCCGATTCATCCCATCGGCAAGGTCGGTCGCAAAGGCTCGCTCGGCAGCTACTACGCCGTCCGGGACTACCGGCAGGTGAATCCGGAGTTCGGAACGCTCCGCGACTTCGACCGGGTCGTTCGACGGTGTCACGAACTCGACCTCAAAGTGATTCTCGACTGGGTGCCGAACCACACAGCTTGGGATCATCGCTGGATCTCGGAACACCCCGAGTGGTACCGGCGGAACGACGAGGGAGCGATCGTCCCACCCGTCCCGGACTGGCGGGATGTGGCGCAACTCGACTACGGCCTCCAGGCAAGCACGCGACTCTCCCCGGCCCAGAGAGAACTGTGGTCGACGATGCAGCAGGAGATGGCCTTCTGGGTCGAAGACCACGGTGTCGACGGCTTTCGGTGTGACGTCGCCTCCTTTCTGCCGATGCGATTCTGGCGGGAGACGAGGCGAAAGCTTCGCCGGGCGGGACGCGAGCTGTTCTGGCTGGCGGAAGCGGACGGACCGGAGCTTCACGATCGCGCGTTCGACGCGAGCTACGGCTGGACCTTGCAACGCGGACTCGATGAGGTAGCCGCCGGCAAACTGGAGGGACGCACTCTGATTCGACGCCTGCGACGTGAGCAGAAAGAGTACCCTTCCCACGCCCTTCGCATGCAGATGACCTCGAACCACGACGCCAACTCCTGGGACGGGAGTGCACTGACCCGGCTGGGGGCGGCCGGAGCTGAGGCCGGCGCTGTTCTTTCCTTTGTCTTTCCGGGGATCCCCTTGATCTACGGCGGACAGGAAGCCGGACTCAGGCACCGCCTCGCGTTCTTCGAGAAGGACGAGATCCCGTGGGGTGAGCACCGCTTTCAGCGGCTCTACCGTGCGCTCGCGGGTTGGAGGCGAAACCACACGGCGCTGGCTTCGGATCCGAATGCAGGCTTCCGTTTCCTGCGAACGTCGGATGAAGACACCCTGGCTTTCGTCCGAGAAAACGGCGACCAGACGTTAGTCGGCGTTTTCCTACTAAGGCCGCAGGCAGAGGTGACGGCGATTGAGGTCCACGGCCTCACCGAGATCGTCGCCTCAGAGCCTTCATCGAGTGGACTTCAGAGAATCCTGTCCCGCCAAGGCCGGGGCGGGAGCACGCCCCCCCGCCGAGTCTCGGTTCGTCGCGCCGGGCGTCTCCGTCTGTGCCTCGGCCCCTGGGGCTTTGCCGTGTGGACGACCTAGAGCCGACCTATTCATGAAGGTCTACTGCGGTGGCGACCTTCGCGAATGCTCGGGTTAGGGAGACGCCTCGGTGATCGTGAAGCTCTCGGCCGCCTCGTCAAAGGTGAAGATGTAGTCCCCATCCCCCGGGAGTACGACGTTGATCCAGTTGACGAACCTCCAGTCGCAGAACGGAGCCGTGACAACGCCACCCGCTTCCAACGTCAACGTCTTTGAATCGCAGCTGCCGCGCTGGGTATCGGTCTTGAGGACGTCATCCAGCCGGAAGTTGAAACTCAGCGTCTGGTTTCCGAGTTCACTCGCCTGAATCGTCAACGTGTCCGCCCAGACACAGTTCCCCAGATGCGACATGTGGGGTCCCTGACCTTCGGGCGGATAGTTGTTGAAGTTCCCGACGATCTCGACCGCCGAGGAAGGCGTGCACTCGATCAACTTCTGCAACGTGATGAGACCCGCGGTCGCCGTTTCCTCGGCGTTCACGGTTACATCCTCGAATCGGGAAGTCTCGTACCCCGGCGCGGAGGCTTCGATGTCGTAAACTCCCGCCGGAAGGTCTTCGATGAGATAGCTTCCGTCCGACCCCGCGACGGACTGGCCTTCCTGTCGTGTCGTACCGTCGACGAAGGCGCGCACCGTCGTTACCGGCGGCGTCCCCGGAGAGTCGCTCCACGCCACCATCCCGGCGACGGACCCCGGCAGTTGCAACGACACCGGTGTGATGGTCAGGGTCTGTTCTTCTTCGTTGAAGCGGAACTCGTAGTCGCCCGGATTGGGGAACCAAACCCGAAGGGCCGGACCGTCGTTGGCCGAACATACAGGCCCGCTGGTGAAGAGTGTGTCGGCTTCACTGGTACAGCTTCCGTAGTCCGGCGGAGTGCCCCACGCTGCGCCGGTCCGCAGCTTCATGAAGTGCGTGCCGCCGCCGGTTCCGATACTCACCGTCACCGTGTCCACGAATAGACAGCTCTCGAGCTGCGTCATCGGATCGGCATCGACGTTCCAGTTGTTGAAGTCGCCCAAGACCTGAACGATGTCGCTCACCGGCTCGCAAACTTCCAAGCGGACCAGGCTGAGAGATCCGACTGCGGTCTCCTCTCCCTCGACGACGACCACATCTTCTACGACCAGGCTCTCGTACCCGAAAGCTCGGATCTCCAGATCGTAGGTACCGCCGAAGACGTTCTCGATGACGAAGTCGCCCTCCGAGTTGCTGAGAGTCGAGTGAACGACACTCCCGGATTCGTCCTTCAGTTCGATCGTCGCCGCCGGATTGGGATCGGGGTCGTCCGAAAAGGAAACGCTACCCGAAACGGTCCCCAGCTCGACCGAACTGAGCAGCCGGATCGCAAAGGTCCGGTTCTCTTCGTTGAGCGTGAACTCGTACTCACCGGTCTCCGGGAAGTAGACACGCATCGCCGGACCGTCGTTGGCCGGACAAACGGCTTCACCGCCGAAGAGAGTGTCAGCCTCGCTCGTACAGCTGCCGAAGTCCGACGGCGTACCCCACGAGTCGCCGGTTCGGAACTTCATGAAGCGCGTCGCGCCGCCCGTGGCCACGGCGACCTGCACCGTGTCGATGAACATACAGTCACCGAGCCGTGTCATCGGGTCGGCCGTGGTGTCCCAGTTGTTGAACTCACCCACCACCTGGACGATCTCCGAGATCGGCTCGCAGGTCTTGGACAGTTCCAGGCTTACGTTCCCGATGTCCGTGATCTCTTCCGCGGTCACGCTTTGCCCGGTGACAAGTTGATCCACGAAACCGAAAGCCTCCACGGAAACGTCGTAGGTTCCGACCGGAATACTTTCAATGAGGAAAGCGCCGGAGGCATCCGTGGTTCCCGTGGCCACGCCCTCACCTGTGCCGGCTCGCAGGACGCGAACGGTCGCCGTCGGAAGCGGATCCGGGTCACCCGCAAAGCTCACCGTACCGGAGAGCCCCCCAAGCTCGACCTTTCCGAGCAGGGTGATCTCGTAAGTGAGCGCGGCCTCGTTGACCTGGAAGCGATAGTCGCCGGTCGTCGGGAAGACGACCGGGAACGCCGGTGCGTCTCCGCCGCCCAGACAGACGTCGCCGCTCAACGTGAGGGTGTCGGTTTCAGCGCCACAGTGAGCGAAGTCGTCGGAAAGCCCCCAATCCCCGCCCGTCCGGAACTTGAAGAAGAAACGGGATCCACCCTCCGCCGTCACCACCGTCAGCGTGTCTTCCCAAAGGCAGGCTTCGACCTCGGTCATCTGCCCCAGCGGAGTCCACTCATTGAAGTCCCCGAGGACCTCGACGATCTCGTATTCGGACTCACAACCGGCAACCAATGTGATCGGGTCGACGGTGACGAAGTCGCCGTTGGTGAACGCGATGTCTTCGATCTGTCCCGAAAGATATCCCGGCGCCGAGACTTCCAGGTCGTAGACACCGTCGGCCAAGCCTGTCAGGACATAGGTTCCGGTCTCATCCGTCATCGCGGTACCCGCTACCGTGCCGGCTTCGGAGAGCGCAACCACCGTGGCCACTGGAAGCGGATCCGGCGAGCCTTCGAAGAGAACCGTTCCCCGGACCTCCCCGGCTTGGGACGAAACGTCGTTGGTTCCGAGATCGACGGCTTCCGAGCCGACGACGACGGAACTGATGTGGAAGTCCTGATAGCCCTGGGCGACGATGATGACCTCATAGGTCCCTTCGCCGAGTCCGTCGATTTCGAAGGAGCCGTCCTGCGAGTTGACCGTTGCCAGCGGCGCTTCGGCCTCGGTGAGAATGAAGTACTGCGCCGGGTTCGAAGATTCATTGAGAAAGGCGTAGTAGGAGGCGGTCGCCGGTACCTCTGCCTGAAGATCAGGTCCGTTGGCAATGCGAGGAGCGTCACCGCTCAGTCCGCTCGCCGTACCGGTTCCGACGAAGTCGGCTGGGACGTTCCAGGCCGCGTCGGTGACAAACTTCCACGTGATCGGACCGGAGCTCAGCTCGATCTGGTCCGTCCAAACGCAACCGCCGAGGTAGCGCATCCCCGGTGTTGTCGACCACAGAGACTCGTCCCAGTCATTCATCTCGCCGGTGATGTGAATCGTCGAAACATCGGTCACACAGGACGAGTCGAAGTTGCGGACCGCGTAGACCGTGGCCTCCACTCCCCCGGTCGTTCCGTCGAAGGTGAGAACTCCGGCGATGGAACCATCACCGGTCTCGATGACGTCCCCGCCGTCGGAAGGTGGCTGAAGAAAGAGATCACTGTCCGATTCGGAGCAGCCCATCCACGGAAGTATGAGAGCGCTGAGCAGCGCCGCCAAGAAGACCCGGGGTCCTGCGCCTGATCTGTGATTCATGTGATTCCCGTCGAAGCGTGTCATCTTGCAGTCATCCTTCCGGCGGACGGCGTCCAGGCGCGCCACTTGTTATGGCGCTAGTCCACGATGAGAACGGAGTTGAAACCTCCGAAACCGTCGTCGCTCCGCTGCGGATTGTTCGGATCTTCTTTCCAGTTCTGTTCGTCGATGACGAACTTGTATTCGTAACGCCCCGGTTTGAGATCGACGAGCAGCTCCCACACTCCGTCCCCGTCAGAGTCCGACATTTCCCCAATCCGGTAGCTGCCTGTTTCCCCCTGGCCGTTGCACCAGTTGTTCTCTTCCCAACTGCCGCAAAGCTGAACGACCTGAGCCGACGGGCTCGAGAAACGAAACTCGAATCCGCCCTCGACACGTTGGGGCGGCGGCAGCCTTTTCTTGATGAAGTCCAGGTGGGCCGCACAACCGGACATGAGCGGAAGGCAGGCCAGTAGGAACATTCCGACTCGGAACTTGGTACTCATGGTTCTCATGCGTCGCATGGCTCAGAACTCCAGTCGGGCTTCGAACTGAACCCGGTTCTCATCTTCGAGCAACTCCTCGCCGCGACGGATGGCATTGCCGAGTTCCAGGAAGTCATCCCGGGCCGTTGTGGCGTTGGCACCCGAACCGAAGAGAAAGAGGTCGCGGCCGATGTAATCGTACTCGTTGACCGGCCCGTCGATCGCATACGGATCGACGCCCCAGCTCACGGCGAGGCTCACTCCGTCTACCGGCTCGTAGGCGACCTCGAAGAACGTAGAGAAGAAGCTTTCCTCGAGCCCGAGCACCGGAACGTCGTAGCGAACCAGGCGATTGTCCCAGTAGATTCCCCAGTCCCTCACGATCCGGCTGCGTACCTGAAACAGCGACTCGAAGTACTTGGGAGTCTTCCCGATCCCCTCACTTCCCAAAGTGCCCTTGTAGCTCAGGTCGACTTCCTTCCCCTCGTGAACGCGCAGGGTCAGATCGGGTCGCCAAATGAACGCGTCGCTGCCACCGAGCAGAGTCAGACGGTCGTAGGAGACCTCGTGTTCGTCGTACTCCAGCCAGAAGTTGGCGCGATCGAACCACATCTGCGTTTCCCAGGGACTCCGTTGATCGTAATCGAAGAGGAAGAGTTCACAATCAAGTCCCGCCCGGCCCGGAACGCCCAGCCCGGGAACGCTCTTCCACTGCCGGTCGAGATCGAGACGCAGGATGGACATGGAGTTCTCGACGTTCTCGACGAGCCCGGTCAGGATCGGAGAGAGATCGTGATCCTGGTACTCCCACGAAAAGCCACCATCGAGACCGAGCCACCCCTTGCTCATCCGCAGTCCCAGGTAGACGCGCTGGCTCTCATCGAGGTCGACTTCGTCCAACGCAGCGGCTTCCGATTCCGCCTGAACGAGGACTGCGGTCGTGTCCCCATCGATCTGCGTCGTCAACTCGACATCCGAGGTGGTCACGCCTGAGAAGTCGCCCAACTGCGACTTGCCGCGAAGGTACTCCCCTTCGAGCTTCCACTCAGAGCCGATCTCCAACGACGCCTCTCCACCCCCGGCCAGCCAACGTTCCCGGCTGTTCTCCACCGTCGTGAATTGCCCCTGCGTTCTTCCCGAGTCGGTCAGATCGCGATCGAAGAAGACAAGAGAGCCCGGGCGATAGCCGCGGTCGAGCCGGAACAGGGCACCAACGGAAAGAGGTTGATCGATGGCATCGGACAAGTCGCGTCGCAGCCATGCGGCCAGGACGTCTTCGCCGCCATTCGCCTGAGTGGTCGCGTAGGCCGAGACCGTGTTCTCCTGGAACTGGAACCGTCCGTCCTGAAAGCGAACCGTTTCATAGACGGAAGCGAGCAGGACGTCATCGTCCGTTCCCGGGAATCCGGAGTCCGTGTCCGAGTCGTCGGTGTAGAGCAACTCCCCGACGAAACCGGCGAACTCACGGCGGACCCGGGCTCCCGCGGTTCCGAAACCGTAGGCGTGGTCGTAGATCCCGACATTTCCAACCAGACTCAAGGGGTCATTCGAATGAACCAGGCCTTCGTTGTCCCAGGCCTGAACGAAGATGTCGCTGTTGTCGAGGACCAGGGACCCGCGATCGAAGTTGAGGCGGGTCTCGAAGAACTCCAGGTTCTCGGCTTCATTGTTGATGTTGGCGAGGAAGTGAGCGTCGAGGTCGTCGTTCACGCGGACGTCGAAGTCGACGTCGAAATCGAGGTTGGGCCGATCCAGTTCGAACCGGTCCTGCGCGTCGTCCTTTCGGTACTGGTAGAGAGCGATCGCGCGTCCGCCAACCAGAATCTTCGGACTCAAACCGGTATTTGACGTGGCCTTCATTTCGGCAAGAGAACCATCGGCTCCGATGCTGAGCCCGGAGTTTCCATAGTCTCCGACCGTAGCGGGATTGTCCGGGTCAGCAATCCACTGTCCGTCGACGACAAACTTGTACTCATGCTCTCCGGGTTCCAGTGAGACCACGACGGACCAGGCGCCGTCGGCCCCCTGCGTCATGACGTTCGCCGTCGTGCTCCAATTATTGAAGCCTCCGGCCAGGGCAACTTCACGCGCTCGCGAGTCCGAGTAGCTGAAACGGATGCCCCCATCGACCACTTCGGTGGCAGCCTTCGACGGTGACCACGTCGCGAAGAGGCAGAGTAGGGTTAGAACCACCACGCTCCCGACGCGATTCGTTGATCTAATTTCTGCCACTCGCTGCATCAGAAAGTCCCCTTGATGATGAACTTGAGCATCTCTTCCTGCTCGGCGCTTCCCGCAAGATCTCCGTCGTCCACCGGATTCGGGGTATCCCCAATCCAGCTCGGACCGTATTCGAGGAAGACCTCCATGTTCCCGCGAGGGCGATACTGCAGTTGGGAGAAGATCCCTTTGCGCAGACGGGTCGGATCGTTCCCGAACGTGTATCGGGAGTAGAGCTTGAGCGTGCTCGTCAGGTTGACCGAAGTCTCCAGCGAGGCCAGCTCCTTCTGAAACTCCGTATCGATGTCCTTGATCTTTCCCTGGATGCGCATCCAGGCCAGGCGGGTCTCGACCTGAACCTCGGCAAAGAGGTCCCGATTGCTCGTAATCTGCGGACCGCGGTCACTACGAACCCGGTCCCATTTGTCGAAGTAGGCGAACTTCGAGGTGAAGCCGTTGACGTACTCCGTATAGAGCTCGGCGTAGAACTGTCGCGTCTGCCGGTCCTCGAAGAAACGGCGTTCCCGTGCCGCATAGTTGGCCGTGAGCGTGATCGCTCGGGCCGGGACAAGGTACCAGGTATTGAGGAAGAATCCCTGCTCGTCACTTCCCCCGTCCCCGAACGGGTTGTTGTTGAAGTTCTCGAGTGGATTGACGTAGCCGCGGCCGATGTACCAAACGAGCGGAACCATGTTGTAGTAACCGGTTCGCGCGTTGCCGACCCGTAGTGTCCGCAATTCCATCCTGAGCTGACTGTCGGCGGGCAGCCAGCGATCGGGACGCCCGAACGTGAAGTCGCCGAGCGACGCGCTCCCTTCTTCGTGCTGCGGAACTCCCCGTGACCGGCTGTCCGCGTATTCGAGAAGCAGCGACATGTCCCGGCCGAACTTGAAGCGGAAGTCTCCCGCCCAAATCTCCTGAAAGTTGTGCCCGATGTCAGCCTGGTTGTCCTCTCGGTCGTTCCGGCGCCCATAGGTAAATCCGGCGCGAAGTCGGTCACCGAACAGTTCCCGGCGAGAACGAAAAACCCAGGCGTCATCCGTTCCGACCGGCGCTCCTTGTTCCGCCCCCGTGTTCGGCTGGGACTGACCGCTGAAGTCGCTGAAGATGAGGTTGGCTTCGGTACGGGTACCGTCCCGCAGATCGATACGAACGCCTTGCGAGTTGCCGCCATCCGTGAGGTTGCCGGGATTGACGATCTCGATGAGATGCCGTTCGACCCAGTAGCGATCCTGTCGTTGAAAGAGACGCACACCGGTCTCGAGGTCGTTGTGCTTCCACTCGTAGTAGAGGTGGCTTTCCCGATACTGAAAGACCGGACGCCGGGTGTTGTTGCGGTCGTTCCAGTCGGCTTCGAATTTGAGGAAAGCCTCGGTATTGGCAAAGGGCGAGGAAAGGAGACGAAACTGCGCCCCGGTCCAGGTATCGTTGTTGTTGAAGTCGAAATCCCACTCGTAGGACCGCTGGGTCTTGCGGGCATCGAGCATGAGCTGGTACTCGCCCTCGAGCCGGGTAATCGCCGCCTCCGCCGGTTCTGTCACGACGCCGAAGACAATGGCCAGTCCTGCGGCGACCGAAGCCCGCCGTCCAAGTCGTGCGCGGTCTACCATCGGTAATCTCCGAAAGGCAAGCGGAAGGACGCCTCGTAGGAGGCGCCCAGAGCCTCATCCGTCAGGAACGAGAAGTCGAAGATGTAGTCACTGGCCTTCAATCCGATTCCGCCGGCGAACGCGCCTTCTACGAAACCGGAGCGAATACTGAAGACCTCGTGGAACCAGACCTCTCCTCCCAAGTGGAGTCGCCACTCCTGAGAGGCATTCTGGGACAGCGCCACCGCGACCAGGGATTCCGGATGCCACTGCATCGCGGCTCCGACATCGAAGCGCCGCTCGAGGACCGAGCCGCCGTTCCCGGAAACGAAGTCGAACTCCGGCTCGACGACGTTGTAGGCGTTGAGTGAAAAGGTATACCGCTCGGTGTAGTCGAGCATCGTGGACACGTCGAAGGTGAACTTCGATTCCGATCCGTAGTCGACGTCCCGGTCAGGACTGAAAGAGACGTTGGCGATTTTGATCGTGGCCCCGGCCGCAAGCGCGAAGTCGCCGCCCGGTTCCAAGAGATCCCGACTCAACGCGACACCTAGGAGGTTCTCTGAGATGACGTCAGACACCCCGTTGTGGTGCCAGTAAAGCCCCAGGGAAACGTCGTCACGGGGAAGGGCGACAGCCGCGAAGGCGGACTGGAGCCCGTCGATATTGAACGGCTTCGCGTAGTTGAGGAGAACCTCGTTTCGAGGCATGGCCACCAGGGCTGCCGAATTGAAGAAGGACGCGGAGGCATCATCGGCAACTGCAGAGTACGCGCGCCCGAACGCCGTGGACCGCGCCCCGGCATGAAGGTTCTCGAAATGAGCGGAGGCCCGGTCCACCCCGCTGCAAACCAGTCCGATCGAAGCACCCACCGTCAGGAGAAGCCGAACCGGAGAGCAGCTCAGAGCCGGAGCCGGAGTCGGTGCCGGAGCCGGAGCCGGAGCCGGAGCCGGAGAGACGGGTCGTGTTACATCCCGGTCGCGTCTACCGAATCTCATCGAACCACCCCAAACGCTGCGGTCGACTGGCTTTGACCCGGAAGTTCACCGCTGATCACGCTGAGGACGTAGATCCCCCCCTTGACCATGCGCCCGTTAGCGTCTCTGCCGTCCCATTGATCCAAATCGGGGTTGTTGGGATCGGACGCCAAACGTCGGTCCTCGGTGTACAGGGTTCGGACGAGGTTCCCGGATCCATCGTAGACATGCGCCGTCAGCGCAATGGTGCGAACGTCATCATCGGGCCCCAATTCCGGAGAAAGCCGGGTACGGAAACTCATGGGCCTGGACTCTTCCGGAGAAGCGATCTTGCGATCGAACTCAATGGAAGCCACTTCAAAACGGATTCCCTGGAAGGGCGGACGAAGTTTGAAATCGACTCGGTCACGAGGCTCGATATCGAAGTCAACGATTCCGTCGTCGTTCTCATCCAGGGGAACGATCACGTAGTTGTCGATGGTGACGAGAACCGCGCTGTCGGTTTGGTGACCCGTAAGATTGTCAGGCGCGGAGTCCGGCCCTCCGGTCCCGTCCGGTCCCGCCGTGATGACCGCCGCCAAGCGGAGATGGTCCATCTCCTCCGGGATTTCCCAGGTGTCGACACCAGAGTTGACGTCGGTGATTCGGGAAGACTGCCCGCCGAAGATCATGTTCCACGGAATCGCCGCTTCCATCGACCGGCCGGGCGTGTTCTGAAGAAACGAGGCTACACCGATGAAAGTGCCCGCCTGCGCCTGGACGATCTGATCGGGCTGGCTCGGATCGACGGTCCAGAACTGCGGAGCCGAGTTTCCGTCCCAGGTGGCCAAGAACATGTCGGGAGAAAAGTCCTCGGAAAACGTGAAGTTTCGTCGCCAGGCGTTGAGGTCGGTCATCCTGGGGAGTCCCTCGTCGTCCGGGTCTGCGCCGGTCGGATCGATGAGGAGGATCATGTTGTTGTCCCAGATGAAACCGTCACACGCGACGTAGAGGCTCTCCGCGTCCCAGGTCATCTTGATCTGGTTCAGATCATTGAACGGTCCCCAAACGGAATCGTTGGTGTCCTCTTCGGGAACACCCTCGTTCAGACCGAAGAGCCCTTCTCCTTCCGTGAATTCGGAGGAGATACCGTCAATGATGATACGTCCGGTTAGATCCGGCGCTGTTGCGGCGAAGCTCACGTCAGACCGAGGCACGAAAAGAGCCACGGTCACCAGGGCCGGAAGCAGATGTCTCAGCGCCAAGATTTCGGTCGCCTCCTCGAGTCCGCGGCAGACGAGAACTGCGGCAAGCCAAGCCAAAGTTCCTTCGGCGATCGGGAGAGTATAGTCTAAGCTGCCTCGATCGGATCGTGAATCTACAGGAGGGGAAAGCAGATGCGAGAAGAATCGACCACGGCTTTTGGGCAGCACGGGCCGGCCCGAGTGAACCGCATTCAGGGCGCCGCCGCTTCGGCCCTCGTTCGCATCGCCACTGTGCTTTCGCTCTTCCTTGTCGGCATGTCGACTGCGGGCTCCGCCCTGGCGGCCGAAGTCACCTTCTCCTACCAGGGACAGGGTCAGTCCGTTTTCCTGGCCGGATCTTTCAACAACTGGAACGCTTCGGGACAGTCGATGACCGATGCGGACGGGGACGGCGTCTGGACCGCGACCCTCGATCTCGCCGACGGCGTCTACGAATACAAGTTCGTCGTAGATGGCAATTGGATCACCGACGACAAGGCCGCTTCGTTCAAGGACGATGGGTTCGGAGGGAAGAATTCCATCGTCGAGGTGAAGGGTGGAAGCGTAGTGGGCGCGGGCCAGGCTACCGGTTCCGCGGCCCGCACCAGTGCCGGCATGAGTGACGCTGCGAATCCGAACGCCGCAGGCGGAGCCACTTCCGCAGCCAACGCCGGAGGCTCTTCGGGCGCCACGGCCGGATCGGACGGAACCATCCTCTTCCGTCACCGCGCGCCCGGAGCCCAGAACGCATTCGTCGCCGGATCCTTCAACAACTGGAACGCTTCCGGCCAGGCCATGGTTGACCCCGACGGCGATGGAACCTGGGAAGCCCGAGTTACCCTCGCTCCGGGTACCTACGAATACAAGTTCGTGATCGACGGCAACTGGATCACGGATGAGACCGCGGCCAACTTCAAAGACGACGGATTCGGTGGAAAGAACTCGATCATCGAGGTTGCTGCCGACGGCTCGGTGGTCGGCGGCGGCAGCGGACGTGCGGACGCGGGTGGCCTGCAAACGGGCGGCTTCACTCCCGGCGCGGCCGACGCTCAGGGAAGTGCCTCGGGAGGATCCGCGGAAGAGGTCACGTTTCGATACGAGCCGGTCATCGGCGGAGAACGGGACATCTTCGTTGCGGGCTCCTTCAACAGCTGGGCTGCCGAGAAAGACAGGCTGACGGATCCGGACGGCGACGGCGTCTTCGAAGCCACGCTCAGCCTCCCCCCCGGCAGGCACACCTACAAGTTCGTGGTCCAGGGCCAATGGTTCACGGATGAGAACGCCTCCGAGTTCGAAGACGACGGGTTTGGCGGACGCAACTCGGTCGTTCTCGTCGGATCCGCCGCATCGGGCGGAGGCTCGGGCGCGACCGGAAGTGCGGAGGGCCTCTTCGAGGTCGAGTTTGCCTACACCCCGGGATCGGCTCCGCAGAGCCTTTTCGTCGCCGGCAGTTTCAACGAGTGGAACACCAGCGCCACTCCCATGACGGATCCGGATGGAGACGGAACCTACAAGGCGAACCTCGTCCTGCCCGGCGGCGAATACCAGTACAAGTTCGTCGCGGACGGCAACTGGATCACCGATGAGAGCGCAGCCAACTTCGCCGATGACGGTTTCGGTGGACGCAACTCCGTCGTCCGCGTCGACGACCGGATGGGCAAGGTCGAGATGAAAGTCGGCGACGGAGACGTCTATACGGAAGGACTTTCCCACAGCGGCGCACTTGCCGAGCGAAACATCCTCTCCGACCGCGAGGTCGCCTTCCGTGCCCGCGCCTACAAGGACGACATCGAAGGCGTCGATCTTTTCTGGCGCCCTCAGGGATCGACGGACTGGTCTCCTCTTCCTTTCGAGATTTTCTCGGGCGACGTCTCCATGGATCACTACGAAGCCAGGCTTCGCGCCGACGCTCCGTTCGGTCCCATCGAGTACGCCATCGTCTATCGCGACGGAGGCAGCACCCACTGGCTCGGTCCCGACGGCTTCGCGGCCGGGCCGGATCCGGAAGGCTTCCGCGCATTTGCCTTCGACCCTTCCACCGCTCCGCGCTTCGAGACCCCCGACTGGGTCCGCGACGGGATCTTCTACCAGATCTTCCCCGACCGATTCTTCAACGGGGACCGCAGCAACGATCCGGACTTCGACGAGTGGTACTACAAGGGCAAGACCCGTCTGCCCCGCGTCGGCAAACACAATGGTGAGTACTACCATCTCGTGGACGATTGGTACGACGTGGACGGACTTTCGGAGAGTCCGTATCGCAACGACGGCAAGCCGGACTACTTCTCTTTCTATGGTGGCGACATCGAAGGCGTACGTCAGAAGCTCGGGTACCTGAAGGACCTGGGCATCACCATCATCTACTTCAACCCGGTCTTCCAAGCCAAGTCGAACCACAAATACGACGCCGCCAGCTACGAGGAAATCGATCCGGCCTTCGGAGACTTCAAGAGCTTCCGTGCCTTTGTCGACGAGGCCCACGCGTTGGGAATCCGCGTCGTTCTCGATACGGTTTTCAATCACACCGGATCTTCCCACTGGGCTTTCAAAGACTGCGTCGACAAGGGCCCGGACTCCGAGTACTGGACGTGGTTCGAGTGGAAGAAGTGGCCGCTCCCGACTTCCGATCCCGCCGGCTGGAAGGCCGAGGATTACTACGAGTGTTGGTGGGGCTTTGGAGACCTCCCGGACGTCAACTTCGACCTCAAGAACACAAAGACCATTGAGAACGGTGTCGTCGACATTGCCGATGCCGAGCCCAATCAGGTCGTGGTCGACTACCTGCTGAAATCGGTCCGCTCGTGGCTCACGGAGCTGGATGTCGACGGATTCCGGCTCGACGTTCCGAACGAAGTTCCGATGTGGTTCTGGGAGATCTTCACCGCGGAAGTCCGAAAGGTGAAGCCGGACGCCTACATCGTAGCCGAGCTTTGGGGCGACGCCTCTTCCTGGGTCGGCCCCGGGATGGTCGACGCGACTATGAACTACAAGTTCTTCCGCGAGCCGGTGACGAAGTGGATCGCCAAGGGGAATGGATCGGCGGCGGAGTTCGATCGGGAACTGGCTCCCGGTCGGTTCGTCTATCCGCCCCAGGCCCAGCAGGCCATGATGAACCTGATCGACAGTCACGACACGGTCCGGTTCCGCACGCAAGCGAACGGGAATGCCGATCGGCTTCGTCTCGCCGCCACTTTTCAGATGACCTACGTCGGTGCGCCTCACGTCTACTACGGTGACGAGATCGCGATGGAAGGCGGAGCCGACCCCGACTGCCGCCGCCCCTTCCGCTGGAAGTGGATGGAGCAGCCGGAGCGTGCCAAGACCCTCGCCCACTATAAGACTCTGACCGCACTCCGCAACGGTTCCGAGGCTTTGCGCCGCGGAACGTTCAAGACGCTCTTGGCCAAGGAGCAGATCTTCGCCTACGCACGCCAGGCCGGAAGCGAGACGGTCATCGTCGTACTCAACAACTCCTCGACCCCGGTTGAGCTCGACGTCCCGCTCGAAGGGCTCGGAGTCGACAACGTCACGTTCGATGACGCACTCCGCGGTGGCAAGCTCAAGAGTGCGGGCGGTTCACTCCCGGTTCAGGTCGGCCCGACCTCCGGCGCGGTCTACGTTGTAGAGTGACGGGTCAGGACTGAGCCGGCGGTGTTGCAGCTGCGAGGATTCGGCTCGCAGCTGATGAGTGGGGACGGCTACTTCGCGGGGTAGAGGAACTCCAGGATCGCCGGCATTCTCCGGGCCCACGCAGCTTCGTTGTGGGGAGCGCCTTCGTCTTCCACGTACCGTAGGTTCGCGCCAAGTTCCCAACCTTCGTCTTCGAGCTGATCGCGTAAGCGACGCGCGTGTGTGATCGCAGACGGCCCCTCCGCCGTTCCCATGTCGACCCAGATCCGTGAGTCCACATAGCCGGTCTCGTCCAGTCGGGAAAGGATCTCTCCGTCCGCCCAGTGCACGGATGGGCTGACCACAGCCCACCGGGAGAAGACCTCGGGGTACTCGAGGCCCAGGTAAAGCGAGACCAAACCGCCCAGTGAAGATCCGCCGACTCCGGTAAAGTCACGACCGGGACGGGTTCGATACTCCTGATCGATGAACGGTTTCAGCTCCTCGACCAGGAAGCGGCCGTAGGCTTCGGCTCCGCCTCCTCCACGTTGTGAGTCGGCGACGGGAGTGTACTCGTGCAGTCGACGCGTCCCGCTGTTGTAGATACCGACCACGATGACCGGTTCGATGTTTCCGCTGGCCACCAAACGGTTCAGAGCCTCGTCGACTTCCCACTCGATGCCGAGAAAACTCGTCGAAGCATCGAAGAGATTCTGTCCGTCATGCATGTAGAGAACCGGATACTGACGCTCGGATTCTTCATAGTCGGGTGGCAGCAACACCAGTACGTCGCGCGGCGGAATACTCTCTGACTCGAAATCTTCGTGGAGGCGCCAGTGCCCGGTTAGCGTCGAGGCTCCACCCCGTCCTTCGGTTTGCGGACCAAAGTCTCTCCAGTTGGCGACGACGACATCGACCGTCTCCGAAGTCGCGGCGACGAACCGCCGATTGGCGATCTCCTCCCCCTTCAGCCCCTTCTCGACCGTTTCCCATGAGCCTCGAGTCACTTTGAATTCAAGGGACGCACCTCGAGGAAAGCGTTGGACGATCTCAAAGACATTCGGCGCTACTTGTCGCCCGCGGACCCCGGCGCCGTTCCATTGGCCGATCTCGGGCAGATTTCCGCTGATCCACACTTCTGGATCCGGCGGCACTGTCGGCACTTCGATTCGGAAGACGACGGAGACCGTCCCGTCCTGGATCGTTTCCTTCTTTGACTGGGCATCGGCGCAGGCCACCGTGACGAGGGACGCTGCAATCAGGGTAAGACCGGCCCTGGCCGCACCCTTGATGTAGACTCTTGCCTTTCCGCTCATCGACCGACTCCTATGGAGGGTTCCCCCGTGCTTCGTCCTTTTTCTTCGTCCCCGCGACCACCACGGCTATGGTCGGCGAGTCGCTTCGCGCTTTGCCTTTTCCTCCTGCTCGGGTCCGGTCTCGTCCAGTCCGTTTGTGCGGCAAACGTGACGTTCACCTACACTCCGGCTCCGTCCGAGACCATCCAGTCGATCTCGGTGCGAGGAAGCTTCAATGATTGGGGCGAGACTCCCATGGCGGCGACGGACGCAGGCGCCTGGTCCGTCACCGTCGACATCCCGCTCGGAGAAATCCAGTACAAATACTTCATCAACGGACAGTGGCCGAGCGACATGGCAACGGCGCGATCGGGAGGACCTGCGGATCCCGACGCGCAAGCATACGCGGATGACGGCTTCGGAGGACAGAACGCGGTTCGAAACATCGACGGTTCCGGTGCAGGCGCAGGAACGGGTACTGCTGGTGCCGATCCGCACGCAGGCGCGGGCTCGGATGCGAACGCTGCCGGGTCAAATGCGGGCGGCGCGTCTTCCGATTCCGAGGGCAAGGGCGACCTCAACTCCACCCCCGACCTGCCCTCGACGAGTGCTCGCGTTCACTACCATCGACCGGGCGGGAACTACGAAGGTTGGGGTCTACACACCTGGATGGACGCGGCCCGCGAGACGGCCTGGTCCGATCCGCTCCCTCCCACCGGCCGGGATGAGTTCGGAGTCTATTGGGACGTTCCGCTCAGGGAGTCTGCAAAGCAACTGGGCTTCATCATTCACAAAGGGGACGAGAAGGATCCCGGGCCGGATCAGTTCCTGGATGTAACCGAGCGACGGGAACTCTGGATCGTCTCCGGACGCACGCAACTCTTCGGAACCCGTCCGGACATCTCGGCTTTCCCCGTCGGCGACCTGACTCAGTCCCGCGCGTACTGGGTGGATCGACGAACTCTTCTTTGGCAGGCGAACGGACAGCCGGCCAAGGTCTCTCTACATGTTTCTCCCACGGCCCAACTGAGGCTGGAGGGTTCGGGAATCCAGAACGGGGAGACGATTCAGCTGAGCCCAGCGGACAAGAGCGGAGGCGCCAACGACGACGCCGCCTGGCGCAACACGTTCCCGCATCTGCGCGGACTTCCGGCGTGGCGAATCCCGGAGAACATGGCCGGCCGGGTTCCCGAATGGCTTCGCGGCCAGGTCACGCTGACCGCTCAGCACCAGGACGGTCGTGTCATCGACGCGACGGGCGTCCAGATTCCCGGAGTCCTCGACGACCTGTTCGCGTTTGACGGACCGCTCGGAGTGCATTGGAACGACGGGACGCCGACCGTTTCCGTGTGGGCGCCGACGGCACGCTCCGTTGAGCTGCTCCTCTTCTCGACATCGGACTCCGCGCAGCCCACAACTCTCGAGATGACTCGAGACAACGACAGCGGTACGTGGTCTTTGATCGGCACCCCGGACTGGAAAACGCAGTACTACCTTTTCCGCGTCGAAGTCTTCACTCCCAGTACCGGACGGATCGAAACCAACGACGTGACGGATCCCTACTCGCGAAGCCTTTCCGAGAACAGCGGAAGGAGCCAGTTCGTCGACTTGAATGATCCCGATCTGGCTCCCGCCGGATGGCAGGACGTTCAGAAGCCGAATCTCGAGGCCTTCACCGACATCGTGCTCTACGAACTCCACGTCCGCGACTTCAGCTCTGCAGACGACGAAACACCGAAGGAGCTTCGCGGTACCTACGGCGCCTTCACCTTGGACGCGCCACCGACCCGGCACCTGAAGCGCCTTGAAGAAGCAGGAGTCACCCACGTCCACCTCTTGCCGGTTTTCGACATCGCGACCGTGAACGAGCGGCGCTCCGAGTGGCCAAAGCTTCCTGACTTCTCTGGGTTTGGACCGGCCGATCCGGGACAGCAGGAAGCCGTCATGGCGCAACGCTCCACGGACGGATTCAACTGGGGTTACGATCCCGCCCACTTCGGAGTTCCGGAAGGTAGCTACAGCACCCAACCCGACGGGGCGACTCGCATCCGCGAGTTTCGGGAGATGGTCCAGTCTCTCAACCAGTCCGGACTTCGTGTCGTCATGGACGTCGTCTACAACCACACCCACGCCAGCGGCCAGAATCGCCTCTCCGTCTTCGACCGGATCGTCCCCGGCTACTACCACCGCCTTGATGACAAGGGAAACGTCGAAACGAGCACCTGCTGTCAGAACACGGCCAGTGAGCACTACATGTTCGATCGGTTTGTCGGAGACGACCTCATTCACTGGGCCCGCAACTTCAAGATCGACGGTTTCCGCTTCGACCTCATGGGACACCACATGGCGAGAAACCTCGTGTCCTGGCGGGATCGCCTGCGCTCTCTCACTCCCGACTCTGACGGCGTGGACGGCAGCGGCATCTATCTCTACGGTGAAGGATGGGACTTCGGCGAGGTTCAGGGCGGACGTCGCGGCCCCAATGCGACGCAGACCGGATTGGCCGGTACCGGCATTGGAACCTTCAACGACCGGATCCGCGACGCCGTTCGCGGCGGAAACCCGTTCGGCGATCGAAGAGAGCAGGGCTTTTCCACCGGTCTCTATGTCGCCCCGACCTTCAACGGCGCCGGTCCCTCGGAGCGGTCCCGGCTACTGGAAATCCAGGACAAAGTTCGGGTCGGACTGGCCGGGAACCTCGCCGACTACCGCTTCACCGGCCGCGACGGCCGCGAAACAACGGGGCGAAACGCGATGGGAACGGGATACGCCCGTCAGCCGCAGGAAAGCATCCAGTACGTCTCAGCCCACGACAACGAGACACTCTTCGACAAGATGCTCTACGCATCCGGTGAGTCCACGACGCTCGAAGACTGTGTCCGCAATCACTGGGTCGCCCTCTCTACCGTAGCCTTCGCGCAGGGAGTGCCCTTCTTCCACGCCGGCTCCGAAATCCTTCGATCCAAGAGCTTCGACGCCGACAGCTACGACTCGGGCGACTGGTTCAACGCCATCGATTTTACCTATGAGGAGAACGGCTTCGGCCGTGGGTTGCCGCCGGCGGAGAAGAACCGCGATCGCTGGGACATCATCGGTGGATGGTTGTCTCGTCCTGAACTCAAGCCAGGTTCCCAGGAAATCCGGGCCACGCTTCAGCAGTTCGAGACGTTGCTCCAGATCCGTCAGAGTTCTCCGCTGTTTCGTCTGAGAGATGCCGAAGAGATCCAGGCCCGGGTCCGCTTCCACAACACGGGACCGGCGCAACTGCCCGGGCTCATCGTCATGTCCCTGGCCGGCGAGGTCGAAGGTACCCGTTCCGACGGGTCCGACTTCGCATCCATCGACCGTGAGTACGGTCGGATGATCGTCCTCTTCAACGCCAACCCCGATCCCCAGGCCTATCGACATCCCGGCCTCATTGGCAAGGACCTGACCCTGCATCCCCGGATCTTGAAAGGACCCGACCCGGTGGCGAGGACCGCTCGTTTTGAAGCGTCGGAAGGGAGCCTCACCGTTCCCGGACGGACGACCGTCGTTTTCGTCGAAGAGCGGTAGCCCTGATTGGGTAGAACTCGTCGGCGCAGACCGGCTTCGGCTCGCGAGGACCAGCTGAGCCAGCGGGCTCTCAGCATGGCGTCAAGGTCAGCAACGGCCGCCACCCAGAATCGATGCACAAGAAAGAACCCACTCCTTGGAGTGGGTTCTTTCTTTACTTCGGCACCGTCAAGCCGACCGTCCTTCGGTCACCGAAGGACGAATCGCTCCGTGACGGTTACTGACGGTACGTGTTCTTGATCTGGCCCCACGTGCTGTCGATCGTCGGAACGATCTCGCACGGGTTCGGATCGCACGGTTCGTCGTTACCCTGATAGATTCCACCCGCAGCATCGCATTCGTCTTCCGTGAGGACGCTGCAAGACTCGTCGGAGAAACAGCAGGCGCCCATCGGAACCGGCGTGCAGTCGAGGTCCAGGTCATCCCAGGTGTTGACCAGGGTCTGCGTGGACGGGCTGTCGTTGTCGATGGCGAAGAGGCGATTCGGCGCGCTTTCCCACGTCTGACAGTCGTCCTTCTTGTATTTGTACTCGGCGTTGATCGGAATCGGCGTCCCGGCCGGGATGCGGATGCAACCACTCCAAAGACCCGGATCCGTTTCCGTCAGGGTGACGCCGTCCGTCCAGTTCGTCAGCTGGTCGATGGATCCGATGACGCAGACAGAACCGGTGTTGTCGATCGTGGAACCGAGACAGACCTCGAAACAGATCTCCTTGTCCTCTTCCAGGACATCACCGAGACCGCAGCCCAGTGGCAGGTCATTGAAGCTGTCGACGTCCAGACTGACACTGGCGGTGCCGTCGGTCGGCAACGTGACCAGACGGTTGGGAGAACCTTCCCAATCCACACAGTCATCCTTGCGGTACTTGTATTCGAACGAAGGGTTGCCGCCGGCGGCGAACGTCACCGTGACTTCGTAGAGCTCGGTGTCGATCTGATTCATGGAGACTCCGGTTCCCCACTCGCCGATCTCGGGAGCACTCCCGATGACGCAAGGATCACCCGCGGTCGGGGTGCCGCTCATACAGAGCGTGAAGGTGACATCGACATCAACCGGAAGAACGTCGACCACGTCGTAGCGCTGCGGCGCCGGGTTGCCGTTCTGGTCGTTCGTGTCTTCCCAAACACTGCCGTCCGTTTCGTCCGTGAACTTGACGTGCACGTCGATGAAGGTCGAGCCCTGGATGTGGTTCTGCGGAATGACGGCCATGTACTCGTCGTTGCTTCCAACATCCCCGAGGTAGCTCATCGGGACGGAGAAGCTACCGTGCGTATCGCTGGTGTACTCGAGGACCGCGGAGATGTCCGCACCCTGGCCACCCTGATCGGTCACTCCTTCTTTGTAAACCTGGGCGTAGACGTCCTGGGTGCCGGTCGGAAGAATCGTGGCCCCATGGTTCGGAAATACGTTTCCGGCCCACCCAACGGCGGCCACCGACGGGGCGGCCAGACACAGGGAACCGGCGAGTGCCAGCGCGCCACCAAGCAAGGTCTTCATCGGATGTTTCTCCTCGGCGAAGTTGAGTTGGAGGAGCCGGAATCAGCTCCCACATTCCGCATAAAAGTGTAGCAAATCTAGACGTTCGCGGGGGACCGCCACGCGACTACGGGACGCTTTTTGAGGGCGCAGCACGACTGAATGCCGTTCACCTCCAAGGTCGTCCGCAGAGACGACTCCCGGGGTCTGTCCACCACCGCAACTGACTCCCACGGTATCTATCCAGTCCTCACGCTCTTGACCTGGGTCAGGCCCGTGACGGCCTGGTGTCCCGATCAACGCAGGACGGTCAGCCGTCCGCCATCGACTCCGTCTGGGGTGCGCAGAACCACCGAATAGACGCCGGATGCGACGCGCTCCCCTCGCGAAGAGAGGCCGTCCCAATGGATGCTCTGTTCGCCCGCCTGCAGCTCTCGATCGACGACCTCGGCCACCAGACGTCCCTGGGCATCAATGACCTGAACCTGCACCCGGGAGTCCTGCTGCAAGGCGAAACGAATGTCCGTCCCGTCCGTCATCGGATTGGTCATGGAACGCAACCGAATCGAAGCCGGCACGTTTGCGTCGACAACCGGGGCATCCGTGCTCTCGGATCCGTGACGGAGGATGAGAAGTCCCATCGCCGGGATATCGAGTTCGATGGACCAGGGATGTCCGTCCCAGGACACTTCCTCAGCGGTCAATGTGCCGGGATTGTCGATGCCACTGCCACCGTAGAGCGTCGATTGGCTGTTGAGGACCTCTTCCCACTCGTTTGGTTGCGGCAGTCCGACCCGGAAACCGAGGTAGTCGTTGTTGGAGAAGTTGGCGATCACGGCAACGACATTGCCGTTGAAGTCGAAACGCTGAAAGGCAATGACGTTGGCGGCCTCGTCCACACGGTAGACTTCGTGGGGCGAATCGGAACGAAGAGCTCCGTTCGACGTCCGAAGGGCAATCAGGTCCTGGTAGTACTTGAAGATGTGGCTGTAGGTCGTCTTGTGCGACCAGTCGATCCGGTCTCCGCTTCCGGTCCCGAAGTTCTGGTCCTCCAACCATTCGGTGCCCATGAAAATGGCCGGTGTTCCCGGCGCCGTGAAGACAACACCCTGGGCCAGCTTACTTCTCCCCTGCGCGAACGCATCGTCGTGCGGCGCAATCGTGTCGATGGTGCGCACGATGCGCTGCCCACCGCTCGTCGGCCACACCTCATCGTGCAGCTCGACGTAGTTGACGACGTAGCGGCCGTTGAGGAAAGCCCCCCCGCCGTTGATGATGCTCTGGATTTTCGACATCTCCGGATCCCCGACCGCCGCATCGAAGATCTCCTGACGTAGTTCGTCCGTGAAGTAGTCGAAGTACTGAGCATCGAAGCCGGCGCCGCCCAGGGACGTCGGACGCGTCACGAAAGGATCGTCCGGAAGCTGCTCGGCGACGATGAACTTGTCGGCCCAGCGATTGTCGACCTGATCGTTGAGAGCCTGCATCAGGCTCCACCCGGAAGCTTCCTGCTCGGGAAGATTCATGAAGTCGGTCGCGTCCATTCGGAACCCGTCCATGCGGAACTCATCCAGCCACTGGTGTGCCGAGTCCAGGAAGTACTGCCGAACGTTTCCGTTGTCGAAATCGGCCTGCGCTCCCCACGGCGTTTCGACGGCGGGATCGTCGAAGTAGATCTGGTCGCCGTCGTAGTTCCAAAGGTAGTTGTCGCTGAAGGAGAAGTGATTCCAAACGATGTCGTGCGTGACGGCGATTCCTCGGGCATGAAGCTCGTCGACCAGCGCCTTGAGTTCGTTTGGTGTTCCGTACTTCCACTCCGGTGCAAAGGCTGTGACCGGGTTGTAACCCGCGGACTCGTCGCCGGGGAACTCCGTCACCGGCATCAGCTGGACGCAGTTGACTCCGAGTTCGGCCATGTGGTCCGCGCGGTTCGCAACGTCGATGTAACGGGCCGGGAAGGGGGCGCTGCCGAAGGGATCGTTGAGTCCGGCGAAGGTGCCCACGTGCAGCTGGTAGATGACCATCTCTTCAAAGTCGGGGACATCGAAGTCCTCGGAGGTTTGCCAGCTGTAGTCGAAGGCATCGACGATGAACGTGTTGTTGTTGTCCAGCGGGTTGAAGCGGCGGGCCCGCGCGTCCGAGTTCCAGACGCTGCCGTCGAAGTAGAATTTGTACATCTCACCCGCCGTTGCCGTAGCGGCCCGGGCGATCCAGTCCTCACCGACCCGGGACATCGGAGTGCCGAGCCCCCATTCGTTGAACTCGCCTCGGACGAAGGCGCTGCTCGTCCCAGGGGACCAGACCCGAAAGACCACTCCGCCTCCCGGCAGGACGGTCGCTCCGTACGGCGCGTGCAGCAGGTTCGAGAAATCGACGACGAAAGCAGGCGGCACGGTCTCGCTCATGCCGGACGAACCGTAGTAATCCGTGTCAGCGCCATCCGTGAGTTCGACGTAGTAGTCGAGAGAGGTCGATGCGGTCGCCGGAATCGTCGCCAGCCACACGTCGTAGGGACCCCGTTGACGGTCGACGGAGGCGTCGATCCAGGTCGACGAACCGTCATCCACGTGAACTCGGACCGCCGTCAGATCGTTACGAAAGGCGTGAATCTGCACGTCGAACGCCTGGCCGTCGACCGGGCAGAGCGGCCGCCGGTCTTCCCACCCGAAATGTGAGATGCCGAACCACTCGACGTTGTCGTCAGGCTCGGAGGCGTCTGCATCTCCGTAGGCCAGAGCGGCGGCCATGGCGGCGACCCAAACGGTGCGGCAAACGCCGGTGTTCATGGACGGAAAGAACGGGAAGTGCGGAGACTCTCCGTGAGGCTGCATGTCGATCTCCTGGGCGCTGCAGTGCGGGCAGCCGGACGTGAGTGGCTTTGGCCTTTTTGGGCCGGAACTCCCAAGGTGGTGTTTGCGGATCCAACCTTGGTGGCGGCCCCCCTATCGCACCGGATGCGCGCTACAGGGTGACTTCGAGACCTGTTCATCATAGCGGTCACGGGAGTGTGGTGACAAACCCGACGCAACGCTTCTCGGAAAAAGAAGCTACGGGACCCGGCGAATCCGGTACGTCCAGTGAACTTCGTCGAGCACGAACTCATAGAGGCCGTCTTCCGCAAACTCGATCCGTCCGAGCGCTCCACCCTTCCCTGCCGTCGGACAGACGGCTCCGTCGAGTTCGATGTCGCACCCGTCGTCCTCTCCTTCGCAGCCGCCGAAGTCGAAGGGAACATCCCAGCGGTGGTCGGTCCGGAACTTCAGGAGGTGACATCCCGCGCGAACGGCCAGGGTATCACCCCACATGCCTGGACCGATTCTCGTCATGGCCGGAGCTACAGCCGACCATTCGTTGAAGTCTCCGGTCACCTGTACCGTCCGACTGGGTTCACGTGGCCCGGACTGTTTCCAGTCGAGAGCGGGAAGGCTCGCGCCCGCGTTGTCGAAGAGAGCCAAGTTCTCGTACGGATTGTCGGGCCCGCCGGGCACCGCAGTCCACGTCGGCTCCCAGTAGAGCATGGCGTGCCCTCTTCCCCCCGGTAGGTGTTCCAACACAGAGAGGACGTCACGAAGAAAGCTCTGCTGCCCCTGCGGCGTAACCGGATAGGAGTCAGGCAGGCTCGTAGCACCTGTAACAAAGTTCTCCGTGTCGTCGAAGCCGTCCACGGTCCAGGGAAACGCCGTCTCCACAATCATGATCTCTCGCTCGTACTCGAGTGAGAGATCCCGCAGATTTCGCGCGAGTTCACCCAGCCCACCGTGCCACCACGGATAGAACGACACACCGAGAACATCGAAGCGCACGTCCCTTTCCACGAGATGGTCGATGAACCGCCGGGACTTCTCGTTGTCCCCTCCCGAGGAAACGTGAAGCACGATCCGAGGCCGATGAGTCATCTCGCGCCCTTCGTATGCGAGATCGATTCCTTCCATCGCCGCGCGGAGCAAAGCCGCGAATTGGTTCCAGTTCTCGGGCGTGTCCCACGAACTCGCGGGCCAGCCCACCTTTCCCGTGTCCCACAGAAAACCACCATCAATCTCGTTCCCAAGCTGCACGTAGCGAAGTGCTACCCCCTGATCGAGAAACGCGGAGACTGCGAACTCCGTGTAGTTGCGCACCGAGTCGACCAGCGCCGGCGGGGCGACGTGCGCCCACGCGCTGGGTTTGATTTGCTTCCCCGGATCCGCCCAGCTGTCGGAGTAGTGAAGGTCGAGAAAGAGGTCGTAGCCACGCGTCGACAGCTCGCGGGCGAAGGCCACCGTCGAATCAAGGCCGTGCCAGGGTTCGTCCGGCGAGTGCCAAAGCCTGAGGCGCGCGATCTCGAATCGCCGATCCTTCAGCACATCCAGGACGTCGACGGGCTTGCCTCCATCAGAGTAGGTCGCGCCCAACGACCGAAGCTGCGGAATGAAGGAGAGGTCCGCTCCGATTCGAACCGACGCCGCTGCGGGGTCCGCCGCTGTACCGGACGACTCTCGGGAGTCCACCTCTCCGTCTGAGAGAGAGGCCACGCCGCCGGGGACCGCAGAAGGTGTTCCGGCACAAAGAAGCAGAGCGAGAAGAAGCCCCTCAGCGAAGAAGAACGATTCTCTCGACATCCACCAGTCCCTGCCATTCCAGTCGACCGAAGTAGACGCCGGCCGGAAGGCGGTCCCCGTCACGTTGCCAATCCCACTCGACGGAATGGACTCCGGCTTCGAACCAGTCATCGGCAATCGTTCGGACGTGACGTCCCTGCACGTCGAGGAGAGAGAGGCGCGCCGCGCCTGTCTCCGGGACGTTGAAGGAAAACCGCAGGGTCGTGGAGACGGGATTTCGGTCCGGTTCCAGCAGGTCCAGATACGGACCCGTCGGTCCCTCCACTGTCGAGGTGTCGGTCTCCAGGTCGACAACGAGGTACTGGCTTCCGGCAATTTCGGTCATGTCCGGCGCGGTTCCGAGATTGGAGAAACCTCCGCCCAGTCCGGGCAGCCACTGGTTTCCGACGGTTCCATCCGTGGTCAGGATGAAAGCCGCCATTCCGAGCGACGTCGCGTCCGGCGCGAGGCCAAGATCGGCGAACGGCAGGTACATCTCGAAACCGGTGGTTGCGATGGACGCACCCGAAGCGTCGGTTTCCGTCACCCCGTCCGTGTTCGAGTTGTCGAGGGCGACTTCCATCCCGTTGCCGTTGTCTCCCCCACCCAAGGTCCCGTTACCGCTCCCAACGGCTCCGCTTCCGCGAAACGCTCGACCGATCCCGCCGTCTGTCAAAAGATGGAAATGGTCGACGTAGATCGCTCCACCGAAAGCGTTGACGAAGAGCATCTCATCCGGCTCGAACCCAACGTCCAGCGTCATGCCGGTCAGCCACTGCGGCCCGCTCGGCGGTGTCTCGAATCCCGAAAAGTCGAGAACCGACTGTCCGCCCGGTCCGGTGTCGAAGAGAACGGCCAGACCAATGCCATCGGTTCCGAGGTTGCCGGTGATTCCAAGCAGCAGCGAGTCGCCGGGCGAGGAAACGAAGAGTTGATTCAGCTCGTTGACGTTGTCTCCCAGCCCCGTGCCGTTGTTCTGCGTGGCCTGAAGAGTCTCCTCGCCGAAGTCGGTCGGAATCTCCCGTCCGTCCGTCAACGGGATTGGTGGAAGTAGGTCAACCTCGAGTAGCACGTACTCATAGGCTCCGAGCGAGACTGGGTATGCCGACTGATTGGACGAACTGATCGGCGTCAGCACCGCATTCGTGAGGAGGTCGACGGGAGTCGTCGGTCCTGCCGGTAACTCGAATCGAGTCAGCTCCAGGTCGGCAGACTGCGCCGAACTCGAAAGATTGATCACGACCAACACCTGCTGCTCCTCGTGATCGCGAAGAAAGGCGAAGACTCTCGGGTTGCTGTTGAAGACCGAGGTGTAGCCGCCGCGACGAAGGGCAACGTTGTCCTTCCGTGCGGCAATCAGTTCCCGGTAGGCCTCGAGCTGGGATCCGGGAACGCCCAGCTGCTCTTCGACCGACCGACCGTCGTTGTCGCGGGAGACCCTGCCGTCGTAGGCCGGACCATTGAGCCCGTGGTATCTCGACATCGGCGCTCCCTCGACCGCGTTCCATTTGAACGGCTCCCGCATCGGGATGTCCGCCGCATCCCCGAAGTAGCCCGTGTTCTTGGTTCCCCTCATCCCAATCTCGTCGCCGTAGTAGATGATGGGCGGAAAGGGCTGGGTCATGTGGACGGCGGCCGCCGCTTTGCCCTTCTCGAAACCGTCTCCGATCACCGACGCCAACCGGTCGATGTCGTGATCACCGATCACGCAGAGGAACGTCCCCGGTGGATCGGCCGCCTGCTGCTTCGCGAACGTCGCGGCGGTCTGACTGTAGAGGTCCGCTGCCCACTCGAACTGAAGCGCACTCCGCGCCGCGAACTCGTACGGCTTCGTGAACGCTGCGTCCATCCCCGGAAAGAGCTGCTCTCCGTGCGTTCCCCAGTCCGCCTGCTCGGCGAAGACGACGACGTCCGGATTCACCGATCGCAGCGCGTCTCTCCAGGGCGCCCAAAATGAGTCGATGTGGTAGCCGTAACCACCCGGTCCGTTCGGGTACGTTTCCCAAACATGGTCGAGGCGGTAACCGTCCAAACCGTCACTGAAGTCACCGTCCGTGTTGGGATCCAACCACAGTTGCGCCCAGTCCGTAACCAGAGCGACAGGATTGGAGTTTCGGAGGTCCCAGTGAATGAACCCGACGGTATCGCCGTTCCACGTCGGAAAGGTCGCTCCAAAGTACTGCGTGTTTCCAGAGTCGGTGAAGGCAAGCCAGTCGTCGTAGGGCGAAGACGGATTCTGATAGGCGTCCTGAAACCAGATCGAGTCGTGGCTGATTCCGTAGGCGACGAAATCTACGAAGACCTTGATTCCAACAGCGTGGGCCGCTTCCAGGAACGAGGTGAGATCGGACTCGTCGCCGAACCAGTCGTTGAGCTCGTCCGCCGCTCCGTGCTGGTAACCGTGGTACGCCGGGGACGGGAAGATCGGGTTCATCCAGATGGCGGTCACACCCAAGGTCTGCAGGTAGTCGAGGGACGCTTCCATTCCACCGAAGTCCCCGAACCGGTAGGTGTCGGAGTCCGAGTCTCTCCAGGCGATGGGCATGAAGTGGTAGAAGACTTCGTCGGGAAGGTCCGCGGGGGCGGCAACTCCGCGCCATCCCGGCAGGAGTGCGGCCAATCCGAGAAGGACGGCAAAGGTTCTCAGTAGATTCATCACATGAGTGTAGGAGGAATCACCACACATGCTCTAGCCCGAACTATTCGTGAAGGTCGTCACCGCAGTAGACCTTCGTGAATAGTTCGTGCTAGCCGCAACTGTCCTGATAATCCGCGTCCGAGACCGGGCTGAAGTTCCGCAGGCGCAGCGCCGCCATCTCCCCTTGCAGAGTCGGATCCTGGTGCATCGACAGAAGCGCCTCAGAAATCTGTGAGAGACGTTCCGGCGCGATCGCCTTCCGTAGGACGATCGGCTGAATCGGGTACGGCCCCAAAGCCTCGATGATGCGCAATGACCGGCTGAGACTCGGATCCCGATGACGCGCAAATGCGAACACATTCGAGTCGATCGCCATCGCGTCCGCCTTCCCCGAGAGAACCCAAGCCAGAGAGTTGAGATGGGAACCGGACGGAGTCATCTGCAATTCCCCGGCACGTGCCCCGAAACGATCCCGCACGGAGTAGTAGCCGCTCCAGGAACAGGGGTCGTTGTAGACCCACTTCGCATCGATCAAATCCTCCGCCTTTCGCGCGGGCGAATCGGTCCGAACGAGAATCTCACTGAAGTAGACAGGCTTCGTCGGCTCCTGTTCGTGTTCGAAGACCGGAGCGGCTGGGACGAGGACGACGGGATTCGAGGGCCGGTCGCGCAGCCACTGATACGCAGGAGCGCACATGAAACCGAGGTCGACCTCGCCCGCTGTGAACGGATCCGGATCATCCTCCGGTTGCGGACCCGAATAACGGGTTTCGAAGTCCAGGGAGCACTCGATCCCCAGGGACTCCGACAGGTGCCGGGTCACGAGGTAGAACACTTCCTCGGGAAGGCTTGGAGACAGGTAGGTGATGCAGCGGAGAAGAGTCATTCCATCTCGATGGGACAAAGGGTGATCGCGGTAAACCTGATCCCGCTGATGGGCCGGGATTAGCGTCCCAGGAAAAAGTACAGGGCGGCAGCCACGACTCCCAAGAGGACAATGGTCGTGAACCGTCGGGAACTCGATTCCTCGACGACTACGGAACGTCCGAGAGACGGATCAGAGATCGATCCTCTGGCCCGGCGAACATCAGAGTAGATCGAGTCCACCGTTTCCTTCGCGGTCTTGAGATCCACACCCCACTCTTTTCGGAGGTGCTTGATCGCCTCGATCTTCTTTCCGCGCTGAATGGCCTCGATGACCGAGGCCGGGAGCTTGCGTCCGTTGGCTTCCATGAACAGAAGCCTACGTCAGCAGTTCCTCATGCGCACGTCGAAAGAGCAGTGCGGAACCTGCGAACAAGAGAACGAAAAGGGCATTGAGGAAGATCACTCCGACCATCCCCTCCCCGGAGATGTCCGGACGCCATATGGCAAGAGCGACGGCAGGAACTATCGCCTGAACGATCGCCGTCGCAAGAAGGGCCCGCGACATACCCGCCGGCCGAAAGCGGCTCAATCCGGCCCCGACGATGCCCGTGGTCAGGACTGCAAGGTAAAGAAGGTTGGCTGGATTGTCCTCGGACCCAATGAGCCCGACGGCCAGGTTCATCCAGACCAGGATGAGACTGGTTCCGACTGCGAGGGCAATCGCCGCCTTGTGGATCGTCCGTCCCGCTCTCATCGCGAGCAACTCGAACGCCATCCCGGCGCTCCCAAGCAATAGCCCCCCAACGACAAAGTCACTCAACGTCCATACGACCTCATCGGTGAACTTCATCGCGATCCACGGCACGGACAGAAGGAGCAAAGTGACGACAGCGACGCGCAAGATCGGCAACCACATGATTCTCATCCATTCCCGGCCAATGGCCGCCAACGTTTCCAGGTAAACCGTGAGACAAAGCAGGAGAATAGAAGCTGGCGAACCTTCCGATTCTCGCACCATATCGTTGAACGTCTGCCGTAGCCCTTCTCCGAAACGCCGCCGGAAACTCTCCGGGTAGAGCCGAATGAGGACGGAGTAAACCCACCGACCCGATGCTGTCATGCGCTCAATGTCCATGGGCGAGATCCGGGCCGAGAGTGTCCGCCACCGTCAGCACTTCCCTGTAGCGATCCAACTCGGCGGCCAACGAACGACGACCGGCTGCGGTTACTTTGTAGTAGACGCGCCGCTCATCATCCATCTGCGGATCGATCCGCTTCGCACTTTCCCGAATGAGCCCGGCTTCCATCATGCGGTTGAGGGACCCATAAAGGGTGCCGGGCCCCATCGCGACCTTGCCGCCGGAGTCCACCTCAACCTGCTTCATGATTCCGTAGCCGTGCCGCTCTCCCGCGGAGAGCGCGAGAAGAATGTGGAGCACAGCGGGTGTCAATGGCTTCTGCCGTTTCGATACCATAGACCGCATACTATATCCGTTACGGATATAACGCAACGACTCTTGAGCCAAATCTGAAGTTTGAGGGATTGGCTCGGGATGGGTTTGCTCTGCAGCTACAATCCAGAAGATGCCCGGTCGGCAGAGAACGCACCGACGATCTGAGGGTCGAGTAGTAAGTATTCAGGTGGGTGTTCAGGAGTCTGCGGGCGTGTTCAGGTGGTGTTGAGATGGGAGGTGGCAATGATCCAACGCATCCGTCCAGTACTGATTGCGGCGAGTCTGGCGCTGCTCCTCCTGTCCCCCCTTCCTGTACTCGGGGTGGACGGCCCCCCCGGGTTCATCGTCGAGAACGCTTTCCCAGAGGCCCAGTTCGTCGTCCCCGTCGAGTTTGCTGTTCTTCCGGACGGTCGCGTTCTCGTGGCGACCAAGATCGGTGTCATCCACGTCATCGAAACGGACGGGTCCGTGGTCGACACGCCCTTCCTCGAGATCGACGACATCACGACGTCCGGCGACCTTGGCCTGCTGGGCTTGGCCGTCAGTCCCGACTTCGAGGTGAACCCGTGGGTCTACGTTGCCTACACCGTCGACCCGACACCGGGTCCGGACTTCGACTTCTACTCACGAGTCGAGCGGGTGCGCCCACAGATGTTTCAGCCCAATCGGGCGGATCTGACGACGCGACAGGTGCTCCTCGGAGCAACGTGGCCGGAGGGTCCGCCCTCCCTCGACTCTTCTCACGGTCTGGGCGCCCTTCGCTTCGGGGAAGACGGTTCGCTTTTCGTGGCTCACGGAGACGGCGCGCATTTTCAGTTCACGGATCGCGGCGGCGAAGACCCGGGCGCGTTCGGAAAGGATCGAACAGATCCGGAGGAAGACATCGGAGCGTTTCGCGCGCGCTCGATTCACAGTTTTTCCGGGGGAGTCCTTCGGATCGACCCGGAGACAGGGCATGGGCTCCCGTCCAATCCCTACTGGGACGGCGATGGTGACTCCTTCGCCTCGAGAGTTTGGTGCTACGGGTTGAGAAACCCGTTCCGCTTTTCGGTTCGACCCGGAAGCGGAGCCGGAACCGGAACCGACGCGTTCCCGGGAGTCCTCTACATCGGTGACGTCGGTTGGCAGACCTGGGAAGAGTTTGTGATCGCGCGATCACCGGGACAAAACTTCGGATGGCCGTGCTTCGAAGGACCTCTTCCGCAGTCCCGGTATCAAAACGTCATCGAGACCGCGACCGGAAACACCGACGTTCTTTGCGACTCCGGTCCCAACGGAACGAACCCGGCCCTGGACACACCACCCCGGCTCTGGTGGCATCACTCGGACGCCTCGCTTTCTTTTCCCCGGGGATACCGCGCCCGAAGCGTCACCGGCGGATCGTTCGCCGGCGCGGACAACTGGCCCGACGAATACCGGGATGCCTACTTCATCGGAGACTTTCTCGACGGTTGGATTCTCGCGGTTCGCGTCGACGAACACGACCAGATCGTCAAGACTCATTCGTTCCTGAGCAGCGTTCAAGGACCAGTCTCTCTCCAACCGGACCCGTCTACAGGGGATCTGCTCTACCTGTCCCTGACCCTCGGTCAGATTCACCGGGTCCGATTCGACGAGACGGCAAGCGCGGTGTCCCACCCAGCTGATCCCACCGGCGGCATCAACTCACTCGCAGTTACCGCCGAACCCAATCCCACAAGCAGCGACGTTCGCCTCGTCCTGGAGTCGGAGATGAACTCCGCGCCCTACACCCTACGCATCCTCGGCCCGACGGGACGGATCATTCGGACCCTGAACTTTGCAGACCCAGCGAGCGGAGTCGACATCACATGGGACGGAACGGATGGAAGCGGGGAGCAGGTGCCGGCAGGAGTCTATTTCGCTCACGTGACGCGTGGCGGTCGGCAAGGATCTACGAAGATCACGGTTCGTTAGTTGAGTTCGTGGCTGCTCGGGGCCACTGGGATTCGGTAGGTGGGTTCGTGACCGCTTCGGGGCCACTGGCGCTCGTCAGCTGAGATCGTGACTGCCTTGGAGCCACTAGTGCTCGTCATGTCGAGTTGCACCGGGGCGGGTAACTCCGCCCCGGTGCGAGAAAGTTCTAACGAATCCTGACCACTCTCTGGTTCTGCGAGAAGTTCGGGGCACTCATTCGGATAATGTAGGTTCCGGAGCTGACCGGACGTCCTGCCTCATCCAAACCGTCCCAGTCGACCGAGGCCGAACCCGACTCGACCCAATCATCGACGAGAGTCCGCACGCGACGACCGTCGACGGAGAACACGGAGACGTTCACCGGCGAACGCTCGGCCACGTTGAAGCGGATCGTCGTCCCCTCCGTGAACGGGTTGGGGCGACTCATGCTCAGGCCCCAGGTGGAGGCGTCAATCTGCTGGTTCGAAGCCGGCTCCAGCGGAAGGCCGTGATCGTCGTGCAGGATCACTCCGTCGATGCAAACGAGTTCCACCTGATCGATGACCATGCCGTAGGGACCGCTGTCCAGGCTGGCCAGGAACAAGGCCACACCGGTGTCTTCCGCAACAAACTCCGCAGAGAACTTGTGCCAAGGTGACCGGCGAGGGCTGTAGCCGCGCCCAGCGAAGATGGTCTCATTGATGTCCGTTCCGGGAATTGCGACCGTAGCGGAGTTGATCCGAGCGTTGGGATGGGACGAGTAGAGGAAAGACCATCTGTAGCGGTTGCCTTCAACCAAACCGTCAATCCCCTGAAGGACCGCACCGTCCGAATCTCCATTCAGTTCCAGAACCTGGGTGCCGTCACCCGGAAGGCGGTTGCCGATTCCGTTGTTGCCCACGTGATGAACATCGACGTTTCCGGTCAGAACCGACCACGAGTCATAGATGGACTCACCCATTTCGTAGCGGACGAAACTCTCTTCGGGAACGGCAGGAGTTCCTTCAAAGCTCCAATTCTCGACCATGCCTCCGGGAGCGGTCGTCACCGTCCAGATGAAGTCGCCGAAGTAGACGTTCTCATCAAGGTCGACGACGAAGATTTCGACTTCATAGGTGCCGGCATCGCAAGGCCCCAACTCTCCGTAGATCTTTCTCTCACCTGCATCGAAGGTCAGGCCTTCCGGGAAGCCCTCGACCTCGAGCCACAGGTATGGACCCGTGAGCGGGATGGGAAGGTTGACTTCGTCACCCGTCGCATTGGTCTGATCTCCGGGTGAGGTGAATGAGAACGGCGGCTGTTCACCCTCCTCGGCAATCTCTCCCGCGGTCAGGATGCGGTCATAGACCTGAAGCTCGTCGAGGCTGATCGTCATGTCGTCTTCGTCACCTGCAGTGAAGATCGGCACGTTGCCCGCAAAGATCACACCGCCCATATCGGCCAGGCGCCAGCCGTCCGGAAACTCGCCCGACATGTCGAGTTCGCCATTGAGATAAAGGTTCCAACCGTTGTCGTCGGCGGTCACAGCAAGATGGAACCATTGCTCGAGCGGAGTGCCTTCCGTATACGCCCAGAAGATGTCGTACTCCCCGCCTTCGTCCTCGAGCATGAACCCAACTTCGATCTCGTCGTAGAACTGGACGATGTAGTAGGAGATGTAGCCGCCTTCCGCACCGAAGAACGGATCTCCCTTCATGAGGATGAACTCGGGCCAGAAGCCGCGGTTTTCGAACTCCGGATCCTCGAAATCGACGTCCGACTTGACCCAACCGCTGAAGCTGAACTCGCCGCGCAGAGACTGATGATCTCCCGGCTCGACGATAAGAGCACGCTCCTCGTCGAACATGAGTGCCGCGTCTTCGGGGCCCGCAACGACGTGGGCGTCCGGATCGAGGATGACTTCCATCTCGTACGGAGATTCGTCGAACGTGTAGTAGTCGTAGTCGGTCGCATTCTCGCCGGAAAAGTCCTCGATCTCCACGATCTCATTGAGCGGAAGGTCGAGAACCAGGCCCCCCATGGAGAAGACCTCCCAGACGAAGTAACCATCGTCATCGTCGCCGGTTTGTCCCTCGACATAGACCTCGACGTAGTAGGTCCCGGCCGCGTACGGCTCGATCGTTCCCGTGACCATTCCCGTTTCCTCGTCGAGATCCAGTCCGGGCGGAAGCCCTTCGGACTCGAAGAAGGATGGGGTGCCGCCGTCCGTCGGAATGGTGTAGGAGACGGCTTCGCCTTCCTTGTTCCGCAGGACGTTCGGCAGCTCCAGTCCGATGTAGGACGGAGGCACGCAGACGACTTGGACGTTGTCGATCATCATTCCGAGTGCGCCGTCGTTCTCGGACTCGAACTCGACTTCGGCGCTTGTCGACCAGGCCTGGAAGTAGACGGACTTGGTCGCCCAGTTTCCGTCCGCGGTGTTCGTCGAGTAGAGACTTCCGTCTTCATCAGCGATCTGCCAATCGGCTTCCGCTTCCTCGGCGTCTGGGTGAATCGCGTAATCGAAGGTAAGGCGGTAGTAGGCGCCGGGCTGAAGACCCGTGATCGTTTGCCAGATTCCGCCGGGACTCGTGCCGTTCAGCTCGACGACCTTGTTGCGGAAACGTTGTCCCCGAAAAGCCAAACGGTGGACCTCGACGGAACCCCCAACGTGCCAGGCATCGTGAATGAGGGAGCCGTCGTTGTAGACGACACTCGAACCCCGCGCCATCGAGCCCCCGCCATCGAAGTCGGCATCGGCGACCGCTGGATCGCCCTCGCAAACCCATCCATCTCCGCGCTCGGCGGACAGCGTCCGAGCGTCCTCCGCGGCCTGCCGCTCCGCGGCGCGCTCAGCATTGAGCTGCGCCACCCGCTCTTCCATCATCTGATGGAACTCTTCGCGGGTCGCCGGGCGCTCCGAATCGGCCACGACATCCGTGGCCAAGCCCGCAAGAGCGAGCGCGGCAACTCCGTACATGCACTTCACCAGGCACGACTTCTGCATCTGGGTTCCTTCCCCCTGTCTTGATTTGGTCCCATTGGACCCCGTCCCGCTCCCTCGGGATTCGCGGGGCCCGCCCACTCAAGGGGAAATCGGCATGTCCGGAACCGGACTTGACCGTAGGCAAACCTTGCATGGGTCATCGGTGATCTGAGGGAAACCACTAACTGGATGCCGTTTAGCGACATAGCAATGCAGGTGGAAAATTGTTTCGTGCGTACCGACCGGGCCTAAAAGCCCACCCCGACGCTGACTGCGGTATGAAGGACCCAGTTGCTGGCGTCCACCTCCACCTGGCCGGTCAGGTCGCCCAGGGTGATCTCATCAAACTCGATTCCGTAACGGCGGACGCCGGCGGTCAAAGCGAGGTACCGCGCGTACCGGGTGTACTCCATCCCGAAGAGGTTCGCCTTGCCGGTGAAGCCGTCGCCGTTCTCATCTAGGTAGCTGATCTCCGTCCTGCCTCCCACGAGAAACAGCGCGCCTGCAGGATCCGATCGACCAGCTTCCGTGATTCCAAGAACGTTCAACTTGAGGACGTACTCGGTGAAGTCGTAGTCCATCGGAATCTCGGTCGTCTGCTCGGTCACGATGTTGTTGTCGCGGAGGGTGTGGGACGAGTCCCCCCACCGAACCTCGGCCTGCAGGTAGTGACGAACTCCCACCGCCACCGAGCCGGAGAGATGGAGCCCAAGTCCGATCCCGAACTGGTCGCCGAACAGATCCGTCAACTCGTCGGAGGTCATAAGAGCAAACCCCACTCCTCCACCGCCCAGAACCTGGATAGATTTGTGAGACAGGAGAGGAGCGTCCGGCTGCGGCTCGGCCCCACCTCCCTGCCCCGTCGCCGGTGAGGCCTGAGTGAGCGCGATGATGCCGGCGAGGCCCAGGCTGAAGAGCCCGCACAAAGTCGACCTTTTCATTGGTGCCTCTCTCCTTCCGTGAAACGCCGTCAGAAGAAGAGAAAGCTATCACCCGGGCGAATGAACCCCGCGGGGAGTTATGTCACCCAAATGTCACCGACCGCGGTCGGCCCGACGCCGAACCGACGAACACATGAACAAGCCCGCTGGAGAGCCATCTTCAGGAGCCCGCATAGTCGGTGGGCGGACGAAGCCGGAGCTGTCAGGCGGTGGGCGTTCATTCGGGACCGCGTTCTTTTCGGATACGCACGATGAGCTGATCGAGCTGCTGAAGGAACCGGGATCGGTCCGACTTCTGCAATGGTGGCGGTCCTCCGGTGACCATCCCCGCCTCCCGCAACTCGGCCATGAGATCGCGGGACGCCAGGACGTCGCCGATGCTGTCCTCCGTGAACGGCTTTCCCGTGGGAGCCAGCACGGCGGCCTCGGCTTTGAGACACCGGGCCGCCAGCGGAATGTCGGCCGTGATCACGATGTCGCCCGCCTCTACTCGTTCCGCAATCCAGTCGTCGGCCTCGTCCGGCGCGTCGCCTACGACAACAAGCTCGACACGTCCTTTGGTCGGCGTACGCATCCAGGAGTTACTGACAACGATCACGTCCAGGTCATAGCGCCCGGCGACGCGATAGGTTTCGTCCTTGACCGGGCACGCATCTGCATCGATGAAGATTCTCAGCATGAGTTCCAGTCCGGTTCAGTGCTTGTGCAGATCCTTGTGAAGGATCCCGCGGACTCGGGCCACCCGTTCTTCCGCGGAAAGTCCGTCGAGCTGTCCGGACAGGTTCTCATCCCCTTCCTGGCGCAACTTTTCGACGACGAGATCGATCCAGACAGCGGGAAAGCCTCGTTCCTCGAACGCCGAACGTCGACCCAGCAGGGCCGCCGCGGCGCCGGTCGCACTTCCGGGCAGAGTCGGCAGGGAGTCGCGAGATTCAGCCTCCGCCTCCGTCAACTCCAGCTCGCGCGCACGCGCCAAACCGTTTCCATCCGAGAGACCGCGACTTACGCACTGCGTCACGGCTGCAAGGAGCAGGTGCGCAAACGCGCTCCCGTCCGGGCTTCGAAACTCAACCGTCGCCTGCGAGCGGACTTCCGGAACGGCCCCGGACTCGGCCGGATTCATCGGAACATCGAGCCGCTCCCGGGTCATGAAGTCGAGGGGAATCCGAATGAGACTGGAGCGATCGAAACGCCCCCACCGCACCGTGGTCGGCGCTTCGTGCCCGGGAACCAGACGCAGGTAGCTGGACGCGACGGTGTTTCCGAACGCGGTCAGAGCCGGGGCGTCATCCATGATTCCTCCGATAAGCCCGAGCGCGTCCTCCGTCAGATCTCCGCTTTCGGTCTTCATGACATTCCGGCCGTCGCGGTAGAGGGCCAGGTGCAGGTGCATGCCGCTTCCCGCGGCAACCAGGTCGAGCTTGGGCGCAAAGGTCACCGATGCCTGATGGCGATCGGCGATGACTCGAATGAGCCACCGCGAGACGGTCATCCACGTGCCCAGATCCTCGATTGGGACGAGCGACATTTCCAGTTCGTACTGTTCGGCGCGACAGTCGCTGAGTTCCGGGTCCAACGACTCGATCCGGTCTACGTAGCCGACCTCTCCGTGGCAGTACTTCACGCAACCTGTGACCTCACTGACGACGCGAAGGATCTCGTCCGCGATACCGCGCCCGTGTACGTAGGGGGCGGACTGATGGTAGTTGCGTTGCGACATTCCGGTGAACCGGTCGTCTCGACGATGCATCAGCAGATAGAACTCGAGCTCGGCCAGCCCGGAGAGAGAGACGCCACAGGATTCGCGGAGGTCTTGCGACGCGGCAAAGAGGACGTTGTCCGGCGTGACCGCGCACGGCTCTCCGTCCTTGCCGCCGTAACGGCAGACGATGTCCAACTCGTCCTCGGCCCACGGATTGAGAAACGCCCACCGATAGACCGGCACGACATAGAGGTCGCTTTCCGTGGTTCCGAAGAGCCCGGGAAACAAACTCGACCCGTCGACCCGCTCCCCGACGGCGAGCAACCGCTCGACCTGGGCCGCGTTCGACACCGGAACCCGCAGCTCGCGCAGTTTTCCGTCCGTGCCCGGATAGCGAAGGTTGATGACGCGAATCCCGTCATGTTTCACCAGATCGAGCAGGTCCTGTCGCTGCCAATCGTGCGGCGGCTTTTTCAGGCGCCGGACCAGCGGCCGAATGTCGCACGGGTCGAAGTTGGGTGAAGCTTGAGAACCTTCGCGATTCGGCATGAACGGACTCCTCCCCGAGCGATAGCCGCAAGAAACTCCGACAGGTAGCAGCTCCCGGCAGATCTGCAAAACGTCGCCGTCTGAGCAAACCCAGGAACGCGGAGCGCTCCCTTCGGACCGATGGAGGCTAACCGCTACCGTGCCTGCTGCGCTAGACTTCGACCCCATGAAGCCAACGTATCTTTTCGTGATTCTCGCGTTCGCGCTCGGCGCGATCGGGTCTCTGGGCGGCTGTGGTTCGGATTCTTCGACCGATCCTCCTCCGACCTCGTCTCTCGATTTCCCGACAGCCGTGGGCAGCAGCTGGAGCTATGGCGACTCGGCGTCAGTGGAAGTCGTCGGTACCACGAGCAAGGACGGAACGAACTTGGCCGTCTTTTCCGATGGAGAAATGGAAGACTGGTACTCCGTCTCGGGCAGCACTCTGCTTTGGGTCCCGGACTCGCACCGCAACATCGATCCCAACGAAGGACAGATCTTCCAGTGGCTGGCTCAGCTCTTCGCCGAGAACTGGCCCTACCGGATCCTCGATCTCAATCGGCCGGCGAACGAACCGTGGATGTTGATGTCGGACGAAGACTCCTACTTTCTCGGTCCGGACACGGTAGTTGTCCGCTTCGCCGCATCCGCGATGAATCTCTCCGACCAAACGGTCACAGTCCCCGCGGGGACCTTTGAGTGCAAGGTCTGCCAGTACGGGCAGACGATCGACACCTTCGTCTCCGGAGACCTCTTCTCCGGTGATCTGTGGATGGTGACGAACTACATCGCGCCGGGAGTCGGTATCGTCAGGCAGGTCCAGGAAACGAGCAAAGAAAGAATCGAGCTCTCCCTGACCAGCTATGACCTCGCTTCCTTCCGCGTGTCACGGACAAAGCGATATCCATGGCATTGATCGGTCTGTCCGAAGTCTCTCTTACCTACACAGGCCCGCGAGTTCTCGACGAAGTGGGACTTCAGATCGAAGACGGCGAGAAGATCGGCCTGCTCGGTCGCAACGGCGCCGGGAAGTCGACGCTCTTTCGCGTCCTCGAGGGAACGCTCGCACCGGATGAAGGCGAGATCTCACGACGACCCGGCTTGACCGTCGCCGGGCTGCAACAGGACGTCCCCCAGGGAATCGTGGGGTCCGTTCGCGACTATCTGATCCGAGTTCGCACCACCGCGCACGAAGACCAACTTTGGGAGCTGGAAACTGCAGTCGACCGGGCCATCGGCGAGCTTCGACTTCCGGCGGACGCGGACGTCTCCACGCTTTCCGCGGGCTCGAAGCGGCGCGTCCTCCTGGCCGCCGCACTGGTCGCTGATCCGGATGTTTTGTTGCTCGACGAGCCGACGAACCACCTGGACATCGAGACGATCGCGCACCTGGAAGGGCTTCTGGCCAAGCGACGCGGCGCGCTCGTCTTCGTTACGCACGACCGCAGTTTCCTGCAGCGGGTCGCGACGCGGATCCTCGAGCTCGACCGGGGCCGGCTTCGCAGCTATGGAGGCTCGTACTCCGACTATCTGAGTCGGCGCGAGGCCGAGTTGGAAGCCGAGGCTGCCGAAGCCGCTCGCTTCGACAAGAAGCTCGCCCAGGAGGAGGCCTGGATTCGACAAGGCATTCGGGCGCGTCGCACTCGCAACGAGGGCCGGGTCCGCGCACTGCACAAGCTGCGTGAAGAGCGACGGGCCCGACGGACCGATCCGGGGCGCGTCAAGGCGGAGCTTCAGGACGCGGAAAGGTCCGGCAAGACCGTTCTCAAAGTCAGGAACGTTTCTTTCCAGTACGGAGCGTCGGCGTCGACCCAGGACGAGATCATCCGCGACTTCTCGACGACTCTTCTTCGCGGCGACCGGATCGGCATCATCGGCCCCAACGGCTGCGGCAAGACGACACTGCTCGAAGTCCTCCTAGGACGACTCGAGCCGACCTCCGGAGAGGTCATCCACGGGGCCAACCTCGAAATCGTGAAGTACGACCAGCTCCACGATTCCCTGGACGAGTCGCGAACCGTCATGGAAAACGTCGGCGAAGGACGCGACACCATCTCCTTCGGAAAAGGGAACCGGCACGTCGTCGGCTACCTGCAGGACTTCCTCTTCAGCCCGGAACAGATCCGCGGACCGATCAGCAAGCTCTCGGGCGGCGAAAAGCAGAGACTACAACTGGCCAAGGTTCTTTCCCGCCCCGCGAACCTGCTCGTTCTTGACGAGCCGACCAACGACCTTGACCTGGAAACTCTGGAGTTGCTGGAAGAACTGCTCATGGAGTTCCAGGGGACGCTCCTCCTCGTTTCCCATGATCGCGAGTTCCTCAACAACGTCGTCACTTCGACGATCGCTTTCGAAGGCGACGGTGTGTGGAAGGAGTACGCGGGCGGCTACGACGACTGGCACCGACAGAGCGAGGCCGTGCGGAAGGCAGCGGCGGACAAGAAGGCCCGCGACAAGACGGCGAAGAACACCGCAACGAAACAACCCGACTCCGCCGACTCTTCGTCCCGTCCCCGCGGGAAGAAACTGAGCTACAAGGAAACTCGTGAACTGGAAGCCCTGCCGGACACGATCGAGTCACTCGAGGCCGAGAAAGAGGCGCTCTTTACGAAGCTGGGATCCCCGGACTTCTACAAGTCCCAAAGCGGAGAGGTCCAGCAAGCCAAGGAGAGGCTCGAGGAACTGCAGGGGTTGATCGATTCGTCCTACGCCCGTTGGGAAGAACTGGAAGAAATCCGCGAAGCGTCCGGACGGTGATTCGACCCTACTGACTTCCCAGGATCTGCAGGTTGCGCTGAATCGTCGCCGCCAGGTTCGGACTCGGTCCCAATGTCAACGCCCGTTCCAGAACGGCCCGAGCCTGGGCCCGGTCGCCGGTTCCGGCCAGCGCCAGTCCATAGTTGGTCATGTAGACCGGCTCGGCATAGCCCGACGCATAGGCGAACTGATAGTGCGGGATCGCTTCGGCCGCCCGGTTGGTTTGCTGCAGCAGCTTGCCGAGTTCGGCGTGGGTCACTGGGTTCTCCGGATTGATCCGAAGGGCCGTGCGGTGCATCTCGATGGCCTGATAACTTTGACCCGTCCGAGTGTAGAGCGTCGCCAGTTGGCTTGCGGCCATCCCGTCATCGGGATCGAGTTCCAAAGCGCGTTCCCATCGCTCGCGAGCTTCACGAAACAACGGCGACTGGAATGCGGCGGGACCGGAGCTACCGGCGCTTAGGCTTTGCATTCCCTCTTCCCAGGCTTTGAGTCCAAGCAGAGTGTGAGCGGCCGCAGCGGACGGATCTTCTCCCAACATTTCTTCGGCGTTCTGAACCGCGGCCTCGCGTTCGCCGACCTGCCACAGATACTGCATCAGCATCGTCCGGGCCTTCTGTCGCGCCGTCACGTCTTTCGCTTCCGCCACGCGCGTTTCCAGGAAACGGCGCCCTCCCGCAATATCCCCCGACTGCGCCAGCACCCGGGGATAGAGATCGTTGGCTCCGGAGTGCGTGGGGTCGAGTTCCACCGCCTGCTTCAAGTAGTCGAGAGCCCCGCGAACGTCGTTGGCCATCAGACTGGCGTATGCCATGTCCGTCACGACCTGCGGGTCATCCGGATAGCGTTCCCGCAATCGTTCGTAGGCTTTGACCGCCATGGCGGGCTCGCCGACCCGAATCAGGGTCGCGCCGTAAAGGCGGTTCGCTTCGGGATTCTTCGGATCTTTTCGAAGCACTGACTCGAGCAGGCGCCGCGCCGCCGTCGGATTCTGCGCGGACAGTGCCGTTCGCGCCTCTCCGATGACCCCGAACAAGGGCATCAGCTCCTTGGGATCCATATCGTTGACCGGAGACCCCTGCGGCGCCGCGCTCCCGATGTAGCCCAGGCTGCGAAGTTGCTCCACCGTCTCCTGATCCAGGTCCTGCGGCGAAAGGTCCGTCTCGTCACCCGTGAAGAATGCCGTCCAAGCTTCGAGCTTCTCGGCCAAGGTGGGGAAGCTTTCGTGAAGGTTCTCCTCCTCTGCCGGATCCTTCCTCAAGTCGTAGACCTCACGCTCCGGTGCGCGGATGTAGCTGAAGTCGAGCGTTCGGACGCCGCGCAGCTCGCACCAACCGTATTCGAGGAAGGGCACGATCGTTTCCTGGTAGGCGATCTTCGGGCCTTCCCAGGTTCCGTCGACCATCGTGAGCAAACTCGAACCGGTTCCGATCGAACGGTCCTCACCGAGTCCGAGCCCATGTAGCAGCGTTGGAGCCACGTCCTTCAGGCGAACGACCCCGCCGACCCGCGTGCCGCGCACGAGCGATGCATCAAGCCCGTTCCACCCGACCGGAGGAACGACGATGAACGGAATGTCCTGCGTGACCGCGTAGATGAACATCGAGTGGTAGTCCTCGGCATGTGCGCCCAGGGACTCACCGTGATCGGCAACGACGACGATCCAGGTCTTGTCGCGAACGCCGAGCGCGTCCAAGCCTTCGAGAAGCCTTCCGATCTCTGCGTCCATGTAGCTGATCTCCCCTTCATAGGGAGAGGGAAAGCGGGATCGAAACGGTTCCGGCGGCTCGTAGGGAAAGTGAGGATCGAAGTAGTGAGCCCAGTGGAAGAAGGGACGGTTTCGGTCGGACTCGACCGTCTGCCGGATCCATCCCAGCGCGACTTCCGTGATTTCCGTCGCGGTTCGCTGTTCGGCTTCGTACTGCGTTTCCGGTTCGGGGAAGTCATCGTCGTAAACGTCGAAACCCTGGGCCAGACCGAAGCGCCCTTCGACCGGAATGGAGGCCGGAGAGGCACCGGTCGCATAACCTTCCGCGCGGAGGACTTCGGCCAGCGTTTCGTGCCGGTCCTCGAGAACGAAAGTACCGTTGTTGTGAACTCCGTGCTCGGATGGGTCGAGGCCGGTGAAGACGGTGGCATGGGATGGAAGCGTCACGGGAATCGGAGTCGTTCCATCCTCGAAGACGATGCCGGACGCAGCCAGCCTGTCCAGGTTCGGAGTGATGTCACCGCGGTCAAAGCCATAGCAACCCAGATGGTCGCGACGGGTGGTGTCCATGGTGATGACAAGAACGTTCCAGGGTCCGCCGGAGGCATCGATGGAGGGCCACGGTCCGCGAATCATTTCCGGAGGATCCGGAAGGTCGAGAGCCGGTTCGCTCGAACAACCCAACCCGAATGCGGCAAGAGCCCAGCCGCAGGCAACCAGGATTCCGAATGAACGCAGCGGCCTTCGGACCGAGTGCGAGTCCACGATGAACCCGCTTGAATCACCTACTGGTTCCCAACCCGTTCGCTTCAAATCAGCTCCATCTCAAAATCATCATGGGTCCCGCCGCGTGCATCGAACGAAAAGCGTACCGGATTCCATCCGGTCCCGGGAGACCCGTCAGCAAGAAGCCGAGGCCCAAAGACCTCGGCTTCCCTTTTCAGACGTCGGACGTTTTGCGTGGCGTCCGACTCGATCGAAACTAGGCTGCCCCTACGCTTGCATCTCTCTGTCGGGCGCCGGAACGTTCCCGACTGGCAGATTCGCGGCGCGGCCGACGGCGGCGCGAGCGATCATCTCTCCTCGAAGAGCCGGCCCGAGTCGAACGCTCGGCCCTCTGTCCACCGGAAGATCTCCTCTCGGAGCCCTTTCGCGGTCCGCGGCGACGGCGGTCGGATGATTCCGATCGCTCTCCGCTACGTACTCTTCGTTCATGCTTCTTCGGCAACCGGAGTTCGCTAACCGTGGCCGGCTCCCTCATCGCTACGAAGGCTGTGATGCCCAGTAGGATTCCGCGGAGACCGTCGACGGCGAGAAACTCGAATCCATCAAACTTGAGGACCTCTCCATTTACGGACGCCCAACCAAAGGTGGCCAAGGCAGAGATCAACAAGTAGCCGCCGAATCCGATCATCAAATGGAATCCAGAGTCGTCGTCGGACCGGATCAGTTTCCAGGCAAACGCCTGAAGGGCGGCATAGAACAAGAGGGCACATCCAAGAACGAGTCCGACCACGCGAGTCCCGGGATTGATCACCGCTGAGGGATCTTCAAACCAGACGTTCGCGAAGCTCTCCCAAGAGACACTGGCCCACGCACCCAGTGCAACATCGATAAGTATGGATAGCCCAACCAAGACAAAGAAAACTGGGCGCATACGCTCCTTTCGCTGAGGTTCTACTTCAATCGGGTCGCAAGGTCGTGGGGCTCTTGACCCGTCGTCAATCCAAGACAGTATAGGGGACTCTCGGGGAGGTGAGAAGTACGCCCGGCACTTCTCTTTCCGTGGGAAGCCCCTCTTCGGAGGGGAGTTTCTCGGCAGGTGAGCCGGAGTCGCCCCTCTCCTGGCGGACCGGAACCAAAGGAATCGGTCCACTAGTAGGATCGAACTGCGTCGTCTGCCCCTACAGCAGATTCGTTCGCAAAATGCCTAGCTGCTTGAAGGGCATACAATTAGGCCCCAACCACCACGGGGTCGGGGCCTAGGGGCCGTAGTGCTATCGGCCGAACCGGGCGGCTATCAGTCCAGCCGCACGAGCTTGGACGAAACGGTGCGCCGGCCCTGCTCGGCCTTCACATAGTAGATCCCGGCCGGGGCCTCACTGCCCAGCTCGTCACGACCGTCCCACTCCCAGGTTCGGAGCCCCGCATCAACGGCCTCGGCTTGGGCAAGGGTCCGAACGATCCGCCCGTTGGCGTCGAAGACCCGAAGCGTGGCCACCCCGTCCTGCTCGAAGCGGGCCCGAATCGCCGTGTCAGAGACGGAAGGATTCGGAGAGACGGAGAGCTGAATGCGATCGAACTGTCCGTAGTCGTCGATGCCGGCCGGCTCGTCGTCCCCGCCGAAGTCGAGCACATGAAGGCCGCCGCCGCACATCTCCGAAACGTAGATGTTGCCGCTGGGGGCAAACGCGTAGACCCCCCAGATGCCCCGGTAGACGCTGAAGCTGCAGGAGTCGTTGTCCCAGGCGTCGTCCCGGTAGGCGCCGACTTCCACCGGATTGGTCGGGTCCGAGATGTCGAGGACGCGGAGACCCTTTTCGTAATAGGAGATGTAGACGAAGTCGCCCCGGATGTGAATGTTGTGAATCGAGGATCCCTCGCCATCCGCCACCTGATACTCCGCGACCTCGAAGGCGTTGGCAGGGTCGCTGATGTCAAAGATGAAGGCGTGACCGCCCGCGCTCTCGTCCGCGGAGATGAAGTAGTTGCCGTCTTCCGTCGCCCAGCCCGCATGGGCGTAGCCGACGCTCGCTGGAGCCATCGACCCAAGAACCTGCGGATTCGTGACGTCGCTCATGTCGACGACTTCCCACTCTCCGTGACTGGAGGAAGAGACGTAGGCGATCCCGTTCTGGACATGGATGTCGTGGATGTAACCCGGGTTGTAGGTCGCTACCAGAGGTGGGTCCGTCGGGTCCACCGTCAGATCGTAGATCAGGGTCGAACTCCAATGGACGCCCAGCACGAAGAGGTAGCCCCGCTCATCGATGTAGATGTTGTGGGCGCCGCCGTCGAACTCAAACGAGCACGGGGACGGAGAGCAGAGATCTCCCTGCGGAATCGCTCCGACCTGCGTGGCGTTGTAGGGATCGGAAACGTCGACGATGACGATGTCGCCGAACTCCTGGTTCGCGTAGGCGTAGCCGTTCCAGTACTTGGTGTCCTTCATGTCGCTCGCGGTCGGCGGCGCGTCGATGCGGGACGCTTCGATGATGTTGGACGGATCGCTCACGTCCAAAACGCGGAGCGAGTTTCCCGTCGGCAGAAGCGCAAACTCGCGCGACTGACTGTCGACGAAACCCCAGCAGTCGGCGACCCACGGTTCGTAGTCCGTGACCGGGAACGAGCCGAGCAGGGTCACATCCACGGCTTCCACCGCAGAAGATGCCGGATCGGCAGATAGAATGGCGAGAAGCGCGGCCGAGCCGGCGGCCGCGGAGAAAGAACAGCGCATCGTGCCTCCACGAGTGGGTTTCCGTCCGGGCGCGTGCCACCACGCCGAACGGGTGAAGTGTTCGAACGCCCCTGAATCCTAGGCCCATGGTAGCACGAACCGTCCCTCCCGGCTCGGAACGAGCGATTCGGCCCCGGCGCCCCTCGAATCGAACGGATGGAAGAAGGGCCCGGCCGTTGGTAGGTTCTCCCCCACTTCCGGGCAGATCTCGGGAAACGAGTCGGGATCCATGGCCGGGACGCCGATAAGGTCTCGCAGGGAGAGGTATCCGTGGCGCGAAAGAACAAGTCGACAGGCACTGAGTCAGCAAACCCTCAGACGCCCAGGAGCGCCCCAAAGACGAAGGGCCAAAGCTCGGCGCCCGCCCCATCCCAGGATGGCGCGGCCACGAACGACGCTCCAGTTGCAGCCGCGCCCAAGGCCGCGAAGAGCCGATCCCGTTCCCGCAAGACGACCCATCCCCTCTCTCTCTTCGCCGGATCCTCCAACCCGGCTCTCGCGAAGGCGGTCGCCAAAGCCTTGCGGATCCCGCTCGGTCGCTGTACGACGACCAACCTCCCGGACACCGAGACGCACGTCATCGTCGAGGACGCCGTCCGCGGCGACGACGTCTACATCATCCAGTCCTGCTCGGCTCCGGTGAACGACCACCTCATGGAACTGATTCTCTACGTCGACGCGTTTCGTCGCGCCTCGGCTCACAGCATCACGGTGGTCGTCCCCTACTTTCCCTATGCACGGCAGGAGCGCATGGCCCGTGGGCGGGAGGCCATCAGCGCGAAGGTCGTCGCGACCATGTTCGAGTCCCTGGGAGTCGATCGCGTCATCTTCGTCGACATCCACGCCCCCGCGATCCAGGGGTTCTTCAACATTCCCGTCGACCCACTGACGGCAATTCCGGTTCTTTCCGCGCCCTTTCTCGAGCGGAAGAAGCTGCTGAAGAAAGCTGTGCTCATTGCGCCCGACGAGGGACGGGTCAAGCTCGCCGGAAAGTACGCTCGACGCCTCGGTGTGCCCCTCGGTCTCATGCACAAGCGTCGCCTCGGCTTCAAGGAGACGAAAGCGACCCACGTTGTCGGAGAGATCGAGGGCCGGATCCCGATCGTCATCGACGACATCATCGCGAGCGGCAGCGTTCTCAATCAGTTGGACGCCCTGATCGCAGCCGGAGCGAAGCCGCAGATCCACCTGGCCATCACGCACGGAATCCTGACTCCCTCGGCGCTGAAACGGCTGGACCGGCCGGAGATCAGCGAGCTGCTGATCACGGACACCGTTCCCCTGCCCGCGGACCGAAGCCATCCCAAGATCAAGGTCTGCTCGATCGCCGGCCTGCTCGCGGACGCCATTCAGCGAGTTCATCGCGGGGCTTCCATCGGGGATCTGCTCGAGCGGTAGCCCAACGTCGCCGTGACGCAGTCCGGCACGAATCTCGCAGATCCTCCTTCGTCTACGACGAAAGGAGGACGCTTTGCATCTCATCCGAACGAAGGCACCCCGGAGGCTCCCGATTGCGAGGAGTTTCCGCAGCACAGTGACTCTACGCCTCGCGTGGACTCTAAGCTTCGCATGGACTCTCCTCTTCGGGTCGATGGCCCTTCCCGGAATTTGGGGATGTGCGCAGGAAACCACCGCCCCTGAAGAAAACGACGTACGGGCAGGGTTGCTCTTCCCTGCTGCGGGAGATACCGCCGAAGGAAGGGTCGAGGCGGCGGCCTGGGCCGACCTTGGAGAGTCGGTCCTTCAGGTCGAGCTTGTGGCCGACGGAGAGACGGTCAAGACGCTGAAGAACCCGCCGTGGTCTTTCGCGTGGGAACCTTCGGTCGCGGAGCCGCGCATCATCGAACTCCAGGCCCGAGCCCGCGGAGAGAATCGGGAAGCCACATCGGCGGCAATGCCCATCTGGTTCCAGCCCGCCTCGCCGCCCACCGTCGTCATCGAGATCCCCTCGATCACACGAACCGTGTTCGCGGATGACGAGGTCTTCCTGGACGCGAAAGCCTGCGATCCCGAAGACGGAGAGATCGATCCCAAGACTCTTCGCTGGAGTTCTTCGTCGGGACGAACCGCCGTCGGGCCGCGCTTTCCTTCGTCTGTCCTGGAGGACGGCTGGCACGAGGTGACAGCCTGGGCCGTCGACTCCAACGGGAACCCGGCATCCCACTTGCAACGAATCCGGGTCGTTCGAGAGCAGGACCTTTCGGATCCCGTCGGCGTTGCGCGGAACTTCGTGTACGCCCTGAACGCACTTGACGACCAACGCCTGGCCTCGCTCCTGCACGTCGACTTCGAGGTCGTGCCCTGCGAGAGGAATGAGGCAGAGCCGAACGTCGCCCGCGAAGAGCTGTTGGGGATCTGCCGCAAGGTCGCCAAGTCGCCGAATCTCGACGATCTCCGCTGGGACGGGCGGCTCACCGCTGCCGGCGATCCGTCCTCGGATTGGGCCCTCGTCGATTTGTCCGGTTTCGGAATCGAGAAGACGATCCGCCTCGCACCCGAAGGCTCCGATTCGGCCTGCGCGGTCCCCGCAGAGCGAGCGTCCGCGTTTCGGATCGGAGGCATGGCCGCGAGAATCCTCTTGAGGCGACAGACGTCATCCCATTGGCAGGTATGGAGGTTGCAAGAGCTGGACCACGGAACCGGATCGCAGTTGATCCGGGTTCTGCGCGAGCAATTGATAGCGGAAGGTTGACCCAGCCCTCCCCGGTCGGAGACTCTTATCGTTCTGTGTCGAACGGAACCCGATCCACGGGCCGCATCGGCACATCGTCTGGGACTTCGCTCGAGGGGGACTCATGCTTCGGAACACCCTGGACCTTGCCGCCGCCATTCGCGTCCACTGCACACCAAAGGTCACGCTGGCTGCGATGACCGGGCTCTTCCTTTTCACCACAAGCCCGGCAATCGGCCAGTCTGTTTGTGAGACGGCGGATTCGGCTGTCGAGTCGGCCAAGGCCATGCAGCGGATGGGGCTCGCAATGGAGATCCTTTCCGCGCGCTGCCAGCCCATGCCGAAGTTCATGAACAAGGTCATGAACGAATCGCTCTGGCCGGATGGATCCGCGGTGCGGGGCGACCAACGGATCGAGCTCGTTGCGCAGGCCATCGCGTCCGGATACGACGAGCCCGCCCAATTGGTCGTCGAAGTGTTGGAAAGTGGCAAGTGGCCGGATGATCGCGCCATCGATACCCACTCCGGCGCGCAACTCGTGGAAGCCCTCGCCCCCGTGCTGGACGAGTACCGAACCGGATTGCTCATGGACATCTACGAACAGATCCCATCCCCCACCGTTCGCACCGCTGTGATCAGCGCACTCGCCAACGGAGTGGGTGACTCCGCACTCCTTCCGGTCGTCGACGCCTACTGGGCCAGCTCGGACAACAATTTGAAGGTATTGGCGGCGGAAACGCTGGCGGGACTGAATACGACGGCTGCAGACGAGCTCGTGCGCATGGCCGGGTCCGTGCCCAAGGGCCCGGCGCTGGAATGGGTGATTCGACTAGGATCCGACTTCGGTGTGGGAAAAGCTGTGGAGATCGCCAAGGCCCGCTAGCGGTTTCGGGGCGGCTCGGCCTTGCGGTGAGCAGATGGTGATGCTGCGCTTCGGCGGAGCACTCCTCAAAGCTTGGGGGCTAACTCCGCGAGCGGATGTACCGCGTCCCCCGTCCCTTCCCCCGTCTCTCCAGATGTCCCGACTCGTCGTAGCCAATTGGAGCCAATTTGTGTGATTAATTGGCTCTAATTGGCTACAGAATTGGCTCTCCGGAATCCGCGCCCTAGATCTCCGCGCCCTGCTCGATCGCTATACCCTCGGGTTCCCGCGCCAGCGCTCCAAAGATCAGCCAGAGCACGGGGAGCCCCAAGACCCCCATCGCGATCCACCCCTGCAGTTGGAAGTAGAGTCCGTCGGATCCCAGGAAGGGCATCAGCTCTTCCACGCTGAGCGCGAAGAAGACGGCAAGCGCGTAGGCAAGACGATTTCTGCCGGCGATGAATCGGGCGAAGACGACGAAGGCCGTACTCCAAACGACGACCATCCCCAATCCGACGGCCCAGGCCATTGGTCCATGAACCACCGGCGGCATGAGCAGGAGCCCGAGAGCCAGCAGCGGCCGAATCCACTTGTGGGTCCGTGACATCTGCACGATGCGGACGAGCGCCGCCACCGCCGCGACCTCGAGAATCCACTGCCCGACGACGCTCGATACGATTTGGAACCAGGGCTGGAGCGAAGAGACCTGCATCTCACCGACCGGTGGACGAAACGTTCCGGACGCCCAACTTGCCATCCATCCGGTGATCCACGACGCGGTCAGCCACATCACCGTTCCGAAGACACCTGCGATCAGAGCATCCGGAACGGCGGCCCGGCGGAACGAGAGGTGACGCAGTCCCCAGACGTCGGGGAAGAACGTTCCGATGGCGCCGATGCAGACGACCTGCACCAGACCGAAGAAGGCCACACTCATTCCCGCGAGCGCGGCCATGAACAACAGGTACTGCGACCAGGGCGTCGACGTGGGGTAGGCGGCCAACGTCTCCGGCCATTGGTTGATCCGACCGAGAACGAGAATGAGAACGAACGGAATGGCGAAGAGAAGCACCCGCTTCCACGCCGTGGCCCCGCGGCGGTGTCCGTCCAACAAGAGGAAGATGGCTAATCCGAGGAGCAGTCCACCGACAAAGGTCAACCCGATCCGGCGCAGGACGGACGCCAGTCCCTGTTTCTTGCGATCCCGTTCCCATTCCTCGGGAACGCGCAACGTCGTCCGGTAGGCGCCCACTTCGTCGCCCTGAATTCCGATCTCGACCCGGTGCCGGGCGTCTCCGAGATTGCGTGCATCGCCCTCGACGGCCTCCCACGTGAAGCTGTGGTCGCGACGTTGCGGAAGCTTTTCCGTCGAGCGGTCACGGAGTTCCAGCGTCGAGAGTTCGTGTCCGCGGGCGACGAGGAAACTTTGGGCGCGAAGGCGGGCCGCATTCGAGTCGAGGTTGCTGCCGGCGGCGTCTTCTCCGAGTTCGCGACGAAGCGCCAGCAGGTGGCCGTCCGCCCCGTCGACTTCGACGATGTACTCCGTCGGCTCCTGGGGTTTGAAGTAGCGAACCACCCAGCGGAAGTCTGCCGAGTAGCGCTCGACCGCGTCCTTCATCCCGGCGCGGCCGGCCGTCTCATCCACGTACTCCAACGAACGGCGGCTTCCACCGGAGCGGCCGACGATGGAGGTACTGAACTCCGCGGGGTCGGCTCCTAGTCGAGCCACCGCTCCGTCGGCGAAGCTGCGGGCCTCCTCGGACGAAATGGACCGGGCTTCAGGTCGGTCGAGACTCGTCGACGGAGCCAGCAGAACGATCAACCCCAAAACCAGGGACAGCCCGAGCACGACCGCGCGTCGCCGGGAAGGCCAGGCCGCCGGTGCGACGAGAAGCATTTCCGGCTCGGGCTTGGATTCCTGCGGAATCGGTCCCGGCTCGGCTTCGTTCAGAAGCGGCTCCACGTCCTCGAACCGGCCTCGTCGCAGATAGGCGACGATGGAATAGGCCAGCGGCAACAGCAGCACGCCGCAAGCGAACGCCGCCGAAGCAACGTAGTAGGTCTGCCCGGACCGGAAGAGCAACAGCGACGAAAGCAGCGCATCGATGACGAAGTGAAAGACGAGGGGGGCCAGGATCCCGACCCGCAGCATGACGATGCCGAGGATGATTCCGACGAACCCGACCTCCAATCCTCGGATGAAGAACGGCTCGTTCGGATACTCGGCGTGGGCGAATCCCCAAATGATGGCGGGCACCAGAACGGCAATCCAGGTGCGGCGCGTGTACTTCTGCAGCAGCGGAATCGAAAACATCCGGGAGAGAAACTCTTCGGTCACGGCCGGCTGGAAACCGACGACGAGCAGGAAAGCCCAGGGCATGGCGGTGCCGAGAAGTTCGGTGTAGGGAATGTCCGCCGGAGCCCAGGCTCCGAAGCGACCCGCGACGAGGTAGAAGACCTCCTGGAAGACGAAGAAGAGCGCGGCGAGCGTGAAGCCGTAGACCGTCGACATGAGAAAACGTCGTGTGCGCAGGCCCTTGGGGGTGAAAAGCGACGACAAAGAGACCTTATCCTTGTAGCGCTCGCGGTAGAGCGTCTCGCCGCTCGCTGTCAGGAGCGTGATGACCAGACCGATCGCGGCCGCGCTGAGCAGAATCTCGATCCCGGCGTCGAGTGCCCACGCCGTCAGAGACTGTGTCGTGTCGAACTCGAAGAAGAACAGCGGAAGCCGATTGAGTTGCCCGAGGATGGCCAGGACGGTGGCCACCGATCCGAACATCAGGGCGAGCTTCCAGCGGAGATCCCGCGTTCCGATTCGGCGAAACAAAATGATGACCGCGGCCAAACCGGTCAGCACCCAAAGAGCCCCCGCCACCACAGCCGTCGTGCTGTTCTTGGAACGGAGCGCCTTGTAGTCGCGCTCCCAGGCTTCCGGCACGTGGACGTACTGGTCATAGGCTCCCGGACGGTCGCCCTGGATCCGGATCTCGTGCCGGTACTCGCCCGCCCCCACGTCGACCGCAGGGTCCGTCCAGACGAAGGTGTAGTCCCGTCGTTCCGGCCGCTCCTGGGTATCGACCTCCAGAAACGACAAGGTACCGAGCCGCAGCCCGAGTTGACCCGAAGCAAAGGACTCCGCCATCCGGCGCGCCTCCACCTCCTCCAGCCGAGCCCCGGGCGCCGCTTCCTCGATCAGGTGTTCGAAGGCGACGACCTCGCCGGAAGTCGAGACCTCGACCCGGTACTCTTCCTTCTGTTGAGGTTGGAACCAGCGGTGTCCCCACCGCCACATCCGCACGTCGCCGCTAGTCAGACGGTTGTACTCGTCCAATCCCAACGTCTTTTCCAGAAAGACCTTGGAGTTGTTGTCGAATGTAAAGCGCGAAGCCGATTTGAAGTCGTCGACGGAGTAGCCGAGCTTCTCGAGGAAGGCTTCCGCCGTGACCTTGGACGTCTCGCGATCGACATTGAACTCGATCGCGGCTTCCGGATTGACCTTGGGGTAGAGCTGAACGCCCACGACGAGCAGGACGACGGTGAGAGCGGCACAGGCCAGCAGGGCCCAGCGATCGCGCGGCCGAAGCCGAAGTTCGGATCGGTCCGCTGCCGACATGTCGCGCGACTCAGCCAAAGAGCTCCCTCTCCGCGAACTCGCAGATCACGTGGCCGGCGAAGATGTGCCCTTCCTGGATGCGGGGCGTGACCTCGGAGTCGATGCCCAGCCAGTGGTCGGAAAGTTCTTTGACGGCCCCACCCTTACGACCTGTGAACCCGACCGTGATGAGGTCCATTCGCCGGGCAACTTCGAGCGCCCGAACCACGTTTTCGGATGAACCACTCGTGGAGATTCCGACGGCCACATCCCCCGCCTGGCCGATCCCCTCGAGCTGCCGACTGAAGATGTCCGCGTAGGAGTAGTCGTTGGCGATCGCGGTCAGCGAGGATGTGTTCACCGTCAGGGACAGCGCCGGCACCGGCTTCCGGTCCAGGTAGAACCGCCCGGCCAGCTCGCAAACGATGTGCTGGGCGTCGGCGGCGGATCCCCCGTTTCCGAAGAAGATGATCTTGTTCCCTCGCCGGATGACTTCCGCCCACAGAAGCGCCTGCGCCTGCAGGAACTCGGCCTGCGCGGCCATCGAACGTTTGACCTCGAGGGCCTCGTCGACCCGCTGCTGGATTTCCTGAATCTCGATCATGTTTTCTGGGTCACCTCCGGGGAGACTCTAATGGAGAGCCGCCCCTGATGTCGGCTTCTACGGGAATTCGTCCTGGGTGTTTCCGAGGAGACCGCCGACTAGTTGTTACCGCGGATCTGCCTCACCACCGCATCCGCCAACCGGTCCCAGGAGTACTTCCGCTTCTCCTCTCGAATCCGCGGAATGAACCCCGGCTCGAGATCCTCATCGTAGAAGCGGGAGACGGCCCGGACCAGGGAGTCGGGATCTTCGGGCGGAACGATGAGGCCGGTTTCCCCGTCGAGAACGATCTCGGCCAGCCCGCCGACGTCGCTGCAGATGACCGGCCGCTCGAGCTGATAGGCGATGGGGACGATTCCGCTTTGGGTCGCGGACCGGTACGGAAGCACGATGGTGTCCGCCGCCGAGAAGTAGAGGCCGACCCGTTCGTCGGGCACATATCCGTCTTCCAGAACCACCTTGTCGTTCAACCCCAACCGTTGGATCTGCTCGACCGTGCGGTCTTTGCCCGAGTAGAACTCCCCCACCACCCAAAGTCGGGCTCCGGTCTGCTCCGAAATGCGCGGCATGGCGTCGAGCAGGACATCCAGCCCCTTGTAGTCGCGAACGAATCCGAAGAAGAGAAGCATCCGTTCCTTCGGGTCAATGCCGAGCCGGGCGCGCGCCTCGTCCTTGGGGACGGGGTCGCCGAAGGAGTTGTAGACCGGATGAAGGACGAGCTCGCAGGAGGCATCGGGGCGGTGACGCATGAGGTCGTCACGGACGGACGCGGACATGGCGACGTAGGCATCTACGGCGCCGGTGAAGTACCGGGTCAGGGCCAGATCAAAGGGACGGCGCTCGTGCGGGATGAGATTGTCGAGGATGGCGACGACCCGCGGTCCCGCTCCCCCGCGACCTTTGGTCAGGCTCTTCACCCTGCGGGCAATCGTGCCGAATGCGGGCGCAAAGAACGGCATCCAGTACTTGAAGATCAGTCCATCCAGAGGCCGCTCGAGGGAACTGAGATGACGCGCCGTCTTCTCCCACGTCCACGGCCCGACCGAATCGACCATGGCCTTTGCGTCGTAACGCACAGGGTCGTCACTGGTGTCGTACTGCGTCTTTCCGGGGAAGAAGATCGACGGGTACTGCCGCGTGAACGAGACGAGATGGACGTCGTGCTCCTTGGCCAGCTCCCGCGACAGAAGTGCGTTGTACTGCGCAAGCCCCCCGCGCATGGGATGAGCGGTTCCGACGAAGCCGATGTTGAGATCATGGGCAGCGGTCCGGTCGAGGACCGGACTCGCATCCGGACTCGCATCCGGATTCCCATTCGGGCTCACGTTCGGGTTCGACTTCGAGGTGGAGTCGGTCAATCGCCTGCCGTCCAGGTCTGGAGTCCGCGTCCTTCGAACGCAAAGCGCTGGATGACGCCGCCGCGCTGCTCCAGCGCCTCCCGAACGGCGGGCCGGGCTTCGAACGGCGTCTGCAGAAGAAGGAATCCACCTCCTCCCGCTCCGAGGATCTTGCCCCCGATCGCTCCCTCTGCACGGGCGGCCTCGTAGAGTTCGTCGATCAACGGATTGGTGATGCCGGTATCCAGGTTCTTCTTGAAGACCCAGGCTTCGTGCAGCATCCGGCCGAAGTCCTCGATGCGGTCGCGAAGGAGCAGTCCCTTCATCTCGGCCGTGATCCGCTTCATCTCGTCGAGCGCTTCCACGACGGGAGCCTTCTTCTCGACGAAGCTGCGGGCCTGGTTGACGACGATGTTGGCCGACTCCCGGGTCCGTCCGGTGAAACAGAGAAGCAGCGAGTAGTCGAGTTCGTTCTGGGTGTCGCGACGAAGGCGTAGCGGATTGACCACCGTGTGGTCGCCGAAGAACTCGATGAAGTTGAAGCCGCCGAACGTCGCCGCGTACTGGTCCTGCCGGCCACCGGCCAGCTCGAGGTCCACTCGTTCGATCTGGTAGGTCCGCTCCGCGATTTCGTACGGGGCGAGAGGTTGCCGGACCCAGTCGGCAAAGACGCCGACCAGCGTGGTCACCATGGTCGAAGACGACCCCAGTCCCGATCCGGGCGGAGCGTCGCTGTGCAGAAAGACCTCGCAGCCGCCGGGCAGCCCAGGCTCCGTCCGGGCGAAGTGATTGATGACGCCCTGGGCGAGCATGAGGTCGCCTTGCGGCAGGATCTCCTGCCCGAGCGGATACTCCTCGTGGGTGTCGAAGTCGAGCGACCGGACCCGGATGACCGGTTCGTCGATGGGACGGAGCGTCGCGTAGGCGTACATGTCGATCGTCGCGGACAGGACGACGCCGCCCCGCTCCTCCGGATAGGGAGAGACGTCCGTGCCGCCGCCGCAGAAACTGATTCTGAGCGGCGCCTTCGCCCGGTAGATGCGCGCGCGTTCGTTCACCACTCTCCCCCGTCGTCCATTCGCTTTGAGAAAACCTCGAACTCCTTGCGGGCCGCTTGCAGACGCTCCGGCGTGCCAATGTCGCGGAAGTAGCAACGCGAGGTCGCCGCCGAAAGCCGTCCCTCGGTGACCAGTCGCGGAAGCACGTCCCGCTCCAGGCTGGACCGGCCTTCCGGCAGTTCCTGGATCACTGCCCCCGGCAACACGTAGACCCCGCCGTTGATCCAACCCCCGTCGCTGCGGCCCTTCTCGACGAAAGACGTCACCTGGTTTCGGTCGCCGAGCGTAACGCCGCCGTAGTCGGAGCGATCCCGCATCCACACTGCGGCCAACGACCCTCCGTCGTCGCCCCGGACGGTCTCCGCGACGTCGGACAGGACAATCTCTGCGTATGAGTCCCCGTTGAGGACCAGGTTGAACGAAGACGCATAACCCTTTGCCAAACCGACAGCTCCACCCGTCCCAAGCGGCTCGTCTTCCCGCACGACGAGGATGTCCATGTCCTTTCGTAACCCGGCGAGCCAGGCTCCAAGCCGGGAATCATATCGAGGATCGAAGGCCTGCGGGTCTTCGATTTGCAACAGGACCCGTTCGATGTCGTCGGCGCCGTGACCGAGCAGAAGAACGACCCGACGGTAGCCCTGTATGCGAAGGAGCCTGAGAAGGAAGGCGAGGAACGGAACGCCGGCCAGTGGAATGAGCGCCTTGGGTCGAGCCTCCACCGAGCGGATCCGGGTGCCGAGTCCGCCGGCCAGGATGAAGCACGGGGTCGCCGCCGGATCCAGCTTCACGGGAGATCGCGCTCCCGGACCCAAGCCGAGACCTGCTCCAGCTCGCAGTTGCCTCCGCTGAGGATGATGCCGACTCGCTGTCCGCGCGCGTCGATCCTCCCCGCCATCAAGCCGGCGAGGGGGACGGCGCTGCTCGGTTCGACGAGCTGCCTGGCCTCACGCCAAAGGAGAGCCAGTGCGTCCAGGATCTCGTCTTCCGTCACCGTGACGATCCGGTCGACGTGCTTCGAAAGAACGGCGAAGTTGCGTTCTCCGATGAAGCGGGTTCGGAGTCCGTCGGCTACCGTCGCCGGTGTCTTGTCGAGAGCTACGATCCGGCCTTCGGAGAGGGAGCGGGCTGCGTCGTTCCCGAGCACGGGTTCGGCGCCGAAGACCTTCGTCCGCCGTGCACTTTGATCGCGACCCTGTCCGAGCCGCTCGCTCGATGCCGTTCGCTCATCTGACGCTGCCTGCTCGGCCGGCGTCGCCCGATCTTCCGCAGCCGCCTGCACTGCAAGAGCCGTTCCCGCCAGGAGTCCGCCGCCCCCAACAGGGGTCACGACCATGTCCAGGTCTGGGACCTCTTCCAGAAGTTCGCGGGCCGCCGTCCCCTGCCCGGCAATGATGTCGTCGTGGTCGTACGGCGGGATGATGTGCAGTCCCCGCTCCTTGGCCACGCGACGACCGACTTCCTCCCGGTCGTCTGCCTGACAGTCGACGATCTCCGCGCCGTAGGACAACGCCAGGCGCCGCTTCGTCGCGGACGCGGTGACGGGCATGGCAATGGTGACCGGCGCTCCCAGGAGTTGTCCGGCCAGGGCCAGGCCGGAAGCGTGGTTGCCGGACGAATAGGTGAGGATTCCGCGGGCTCGCGTCTCCTCTGAAAGGCGGCTCACGGCGTTGTAGGCCCCTCGGAATTTGAAGGCCCCAACGCGCTGCAGGTGTTCACACTTGAAGTAGAGACGGGCGCCGAATCGCTCGTCGAGACCGGGAAACGTGAGCACCGGCGTCCGGTAGGCGACCCCGGAGAGCCGGTCGGCGGCCTCGGCCACGGCCTTCGCCTCCAGAATCTTTGCTGCCAACCCCGTTCCTTTCCCGCGTGGAGATTTCTAAACCAGACCGTTACACTGCCCGTGCTTCGGGCCTGCCGCAAGTGATTCCCCGAAGACCGTCGAAACCCGCCGGCCCGTGCCCGCTCAGGCGTCGCAATCGACCCTGACGCTGCGTCCGATCCGGTGCCACACCGTTCAGGGAGCATGCCACGCTGACCGTCGTCCTTCTCTGGCTGGCTCTCGCCGCGCTTCTCCTGTTTCCCGGCGCACTCCTTGCCCGTTGCCGCCCGGAACTCTGGGACCGGCTTCCGGTAGCGGAGCGAATTCTACCGGCCTTCCTGCTCTCGGCGGGCTACGAAGGGTTGGTCTGGGTCCTCTCGACGGCGTTCTTCCCAACGGTGGAGAGCGCACTCTTCCTTTGGGGCGGCGGGCTCGTGGGCCTTGGAGCCCTTCAGTTTTTCTATCGTCGGAAACGCGATTCCCGGACCCCGGCCGTCCCTCTTCGCCCGGACGGCTCCCGTGTGGCGACGGTGCTGACGTTGCTCTCGGTTGCGGCGACGGCCGTGGTCATGATTCGGGACGGCGGTTCTCTCGGCTTCGTCCATGACTCGTTGGACTTTGTCGCCTTCGTCCGCCGCATGCTGGAAACCGGCCGGATCGACATCCTGAGCGGGGCCTACGCAAACACCGAAGGCATGGGCGCGGACGCCAGGCGCGGTGCGTTCCACTTCGGGATGACTTTGGTCTGCGCCGTCACCCGGGTCGACCCGACGGAGATGTGGCGTTGGCTTCCGTCGTTCCTCAGTCCGCTCGCCATTTGGATCTTCTTCGCGGCCTTTCGTCGCGTGCTGAACTCGGCGCGATCGGCCGGGCTCGCCGTGTTCTTCTTCACCGCTTCCCTGCTCTTCGCTCCGGAGCATTTCCTGCACAACCTGGCCTACGCGAGCCGTCTGGGTTGGATCTACTCACTGGTCGGCCTTTGGGCGGTCGCGCTCTTTCTCGACATCGAACAGACGGACCGGACTCCGCCCGGCGGCTGGAAAGCCTACGCTCTGCCGCCGCACAAACCGGGTCGGCCCGGCAAGATCCCGGCCCTGCTCACGGCACTGGGCGGTGCGATTCTGCTTGGGGTCCACGTCCTTTCCGCGGCCCAGTACATCTATTCAGTGGCCGCATTCGCCTGGGTCCGCGCGTGGTCCCGCCGAGATCCGCGTCCGGTTCGCCGATGGTTGTGGCTTCTTCCGATCGGAGCCTTAGCGGCTGCGCTTCCATTCCTGGCGCTCAAGCTTCTCCAAAGCTACAGCACGGCCAATCCGTTCTTCGACCACACGCAGGGACTGCTCTACGTGTTCGGGGATGCGGCGGTGCTCATGCCGGACCGGATCGCCGCCTGGTTTGGTTGGCCGGGAGTCCTCGCGCTGATTCTGATCGTTCCCCTGATCCCGCGAATCCTGGAAAGCCGGGCCATCACGTTTCTCGTGGGATCGACGCTGGCTTCGCTTCTGGTTCTCTTCAATCCGGTGGCGACCGCGATCATCGAAAAGGCCGGTGCCCACTCACTGCTCTTTCGCATGCTCTATGTCTTCCCGCTCTATCCCATCCTCGGTTTCTATGGGGACTGGGCGCTGCGCCGGCTTACCGATCCGATCCAGGCCTGGCGCCGCGTTCTTGCCGTGGCCTACCTCGGGTTGCTGGCCGTCTTCTGCTTCATGGAACTCCGGTCGGCGCAGACGTTTCTCAGCAAGCCGTCGTACTTTCTTTCCGCATGGTCGGAGAGCGTGGCTTTGCGGGACGCTCTGCAGAAGTTGGAACGCCTGGACACGCAAAGCGGAGTCGTTCTGGCCGACCCGGTCACGAGCTACCAGATTCCAGCCTTCAGTCACTTCCACGCCGTAGCTCCGCTCCATCAGCATTCTTCGCCGTCCGATGATCGGGCCGGGGAACGAATGCGACACGTGCGGGCCGCACTCAATCCATTCGTGTCCATGGACGAAACGCTGCGCATTCTGCGGCAGTACGATGTCCACTACGTTCTGCTCAACCACAGCTTCCCGGGCTACGTCCGCGAATACATGGCGTTCATTCAACCGGAGGCTTTCGAGACGGAGCGCGTCAAGTTCGACAGCCAGCCGTCGGTGTTTCGACCCGTGCTCGAAGAAGCCGGGATCATCGTCTATCTGTTTCAGGACCCGGGACCCGAGTTCCAGGATCCGGGCATCGTCAATCCGTACCTGATTCTGCGCCCGGAACAAACCGAGGGACTTTCCGCAGAGGAGATCTGCGGAGTCTTCGGCGCAGAGCCATTGGGAATGGATCCCGTGGAGGGTCTCGAACCTCTCGGCATCGTCTGGAACGCGCCCGCCTTCGAAACGGGAGACTACGTCAAGGTCACGACCTACTGGCGCCGAACCGGGCCTCCCCGTGACCTGCCGGTCGAGTCGTTCTATCGCTTTGAAACGCAGTTTCCGAACGAGCGCTTCTACCACCCCTTGACCGGCAAGCCGTATCGGCGCTGGTACGAGCAGCGCAACGGAGTCACGTACCGATTCGGACGCTTCCATCGTCCGTTGGAAGGCATCTTCCCTTCGTTTCTTTGGGAGGAAGGCGCCGTCTACGAAGACGAGTTCTGGATTCCGATTCCACGACATGCCGCGCCCGGACTCTACAAAGCGTCGATCAAACTTCAGGTGCAACCGTTCTCGCCGAACCTGAGGTTGGCGGACTACTTCAATGTGCGGGATTCTCTCGACGGTTATCCGGTGGGAGAAGTCCGGATCATGCGGCCGACGCCGTAACCCCATCTGCGCACGAAGGTCGTGACGAGGTTGACGGAATGTCCGCGGACACAAGGCGAACGCCTGAACGACGGACGGGGTTCGCGGGATGGCATCAGGTCAGCTTCCGCAAGAACCTGGACAACCTACCGGAGATAGGTCGACTTGATTTGCCCCCAGGAACTCCGACTGGTGGGAGTGGGGCCGCAGTCGAGGACCTCCGCACCGATGTACAAAGCATGGGTCGGTCCCCAGGCGACAGAAGGGTTCTGCCAACCGGTCGGAAAACCCAACCCTGGGGCGACGTTGGTTTTCGGACGACCCATTCCACCGTCGAGATCCGCGCCGATCGCCCACGCCGCAATCTCGCCGGGCCAGTCACCCCAATAGCCGATCCACCAAGTCGATTCCAAGCAAGGCACGTCATCCAATAGAACCGCGTGTCGACTAAAGTTCGGCCAGAGCGAGACCGGCCCCGGGTCGACGGCCGTCTTCATGAACACGACGGCGCCGGGGACTCCGTCGTCGTCGTCCCAGACATAAACGTCCATGGTGGACGCGCCCTGCTTGTCCGGAAAGGTACTGAAGTCGAAGACCGCCGAGCAGATACGAACCTCGCCGGAATATTGCTCGGCGAATGCTCCGTAGTACGGTGATTGAACCCCATCGTAGCGCCACGCGTAACCGGTATCGATTTGTCCGTCGGCGTTGAACAACAAGGTGCCGCACCCTCCGGAATGCGACTCCGGCGCGACTCCGGCAGAAGCCGCTGACGCAAGGACAAGGGCCATCAGCGCAGGCGTCAGTCCATTCAAAACACACCCCCGGACTTGAGTCGGCAAACGGGCTATAGCCGAGAGGCCATCGTCGCGATCCTACTCGCCGCCTTCTTTCCACAGCTCGAGGAAGAGTTCGATCGAACCCGGCGCGAACCCCGCGTAGTGGTTGTTGAAGTAGAGAAAGACGTCGAGGTTCCGTCCCAGCAGAGACTGTAGGGTCGGAATCCATCGCTTCGTGTCCTCCCGCCGATCGACGATCAAGGACTCCCAGTCGCCCTTCCGCGTTCCTTCTTCGCGGGCCTTCGCGACCAGAAGGTCCATCTCGCGGTGGTGGCCGAGGAAGCGTCCGTAGACGAAGTCCGCCGTCACGGCGTCCATTTTCTCGAGGAGCTCCGGACCCGACGGCATCGTGTAGTACTCGACGAGAGCGAGCGCGACGTTCTTTGATCGCAACAGATCGAGAAGCGGCGGCTCCACCCAGGCGGCGTTTCGTACCTCGACGACGAGTCGAAGATCATCCGGGACCGTCGGCAGAAAGTCGCGAAGACGGCGGAGAAACTCTTCCCCGGAACTCCACTCTTCGGGCGCGCGGGACCGGGAAATGTAGGGAAACTGTAGAACGACCGGACCGCGCTTCTCTCCCAGCGGCTCCAGAGCGCGAAGGAACTCATTCCACTCCGCCTCGCAGCCCTTCAGATAATGCTCGTGAGAAATCGTCTTCGGGACCTTCAGCGAGAAGATGAATCCCTCGGGTGCTCGGCGAGCCCAGGACTCCACCGTGCGAACCGCAGGCATGGCGTGCCAGGTCGAGTCGATCTCCACGGTCCGCAGCCTCGATGCGTAGTGCCCGAGAAAGTCGGCGGGTTTCGCTCCGTGCGGATAGAAGTTGCCGATCCAATCCGCGGAACTGAAGGATGACGTACCCAGGTGAAGCTGAGGTGGCAGGCCGGCGAGGTCCAGGTCGAGGCTCAAAGGACCGCTCTCAACGACCGAGCACCTTGCGCCTTGCGGCGACAAAGTCCTGCACTTCGATCCATAGGTAGTTGGAGATGAGTCGAACCTCGGCCTCCTCCTCGGCCGAAACCTCACCGTCGGAGGCCGCCGTTTCGAAGAGAGCTTCGAGCAGAGTGATTCGGTCGGCGAGATCGGTCAGTCGATTGAACTCGGCGCAGAGACGTTGCCGATCGTGATCTTCGGCTACCCGCTGCTGGATGAGCCGAATGATGTAGTCGGCCTCTCCGCCTTCGAACTGGAACCGTTCTGCAAGAACGTTGCGAAGTCGGTCCACCTCACCGGCGTCGACGACACGGTCCGCGTAGATGACGCGGTAGAGAAGAGCTCCGAAAAGGGCGACATAGGCTTCCCGAACCGAGACTTCCTTTCCTTCGCTGCCGACCAATGAACGGACGGTTGCCCCGAGAGCCGAGGGATTCGCCTTCTTGAAGAGACGACCGATGCGGCCCAACAACGGCGGAGCGACTTCCGCCGGCTCGGTTGCGACGGGTTGCTCTTCCATCCAACGCTTCAAGAGGTGGAGGTACCGAATCTCTTCGGCATGACGAACCTCGTCGGCTTCCATGATCCGCTCGGCCCGAGCGATCAGTCGCACCCGGTCGTCGGGCGAGCCCTGACGTAGAAAGGCGCGGGCGTACTCCCCGTAGTCTTCGATCGAGACCGGGTTCTCGAGGAGATGATCGATCTCCGCCCGTTCGTGGTCATCCAGTCCGTACTCGCTCGCAAGACCGTTGATAAAGCGGAGTTCATCGGCTTCGAGTACGCCGTCCGCCCAGGCCACCGCGACGAGCACGCGGAGAAGAAGGAATTCAGATGTCGGTTCACGCATAAGAGGACAAGACTCGCAGTCCGGGGCCGCGGACGTCAAGGGCCGACCCCGCTCCAATCGATTCGGTAGAGCGTGTAGTAGAAGTCCAGGCTTCTCGCCAGGCCGATGCGCCCGACCCGCCGGGTCATGACCGGCTCGATATGGGCCCCATGGGGAGTGCGCTCCCGCAGTCGGCTGGGAAAGATCGAACGATCGACGAGATACTCCGGCCGCGCCACGTCCCGGAAGCCGAGGTCCGCAATGAAGTCTTCGACTTTCGTCGTTCGCAAACGTTCCTTGTCGATCAACTCCGGCGTCACGAGACCGGAGACATCCACGATGCGCCGTTCCGAGACGTACCCGAGCAGGCCGATGTCGGGAGTGGCAACCGCGGTCCCAGGCTCGGTGTTTTCCCGCAGCCAGGTTCCGATCACACGGACGGAGTCGTTGAGGCCGGCCGGAAACTCCCGGGTGTGCGGATAGGCGAGCCCGAAGAGAACGACGAGATTCTGTGCAGCGACGGCAGCGAAGAAAAGAATGGCAAGACCTCTGCGGCGGCCGGGACCAACCCCGGTGCTCACGCTCCCACCCGCCCTTACGCCCGCGCTCACACCAGCACCCGCGCCTCCTCCTGCTCCCGCGCGTGCACGAAGCCAGACGCGTGACTCGAACACGAGCCAACCGAGAGCAACAATCGCGGGAACGACGAGAAGGAAATAGCGCGAGAGGAGGAACGTGTTCCTGAGCGCAAACACCAAAGGAATGCCGATGGCCCACGCCATGAGCCAACCGTAGCGACTCACCCGCTTCCTGGCCTCGACCGCTCGTCCCCGCAGTGCCGCGACGAGAAAGACAACACAACCGAATCCGATCCAGCCGACTTCCCAGACTCGAGTTGCGCCGACGACCTGAACTTCCCGTCGAAGTAGAAGACCGAAGGCATCCCAATCCAGAACGAAGCTACCGGACTTGGCGTGCGCCGTGTTCGGCAACCACTGCCCGAATTCCAATCGGGCGAAACCGAGCCACGTTCCTCCCAAAGCAGCCACGCCCGCGAACCACGGAACTATCCTCCCAACACCGACGCGCGAAACGAGAATGAGATCGAGGAAGAAGACGAGGACCAACCCCAGGCACTCGGGGCGGCACACGACCGAGAGTCCTGCGACAAGACCGGCCGCGGCCAGGGAACCGTTTCCTTTTCGCACCTGGGCATGTAACGCGAGGGACCAGACAACGGCGCAGACGGCGAGCGAGGTTTCCATCCCGGAAAACGCCCATCGCAGGAGCCATGCGTCGAGAGCAAAGGAAAGCGTGGCCAACCACCGGAAGAGTTCGGTTCGGAGCACGGACCCGGCCAGGACCCGAAACCCGACGGTCGCCGCGATCGTGAAAAGGCCTCCCAGGACCTTCGAGCCGACAAGAGGATCTCCGCCTATTCGGTCCCACAACGCGAGCAGGACAACCCACGCCGGAGACGTAAACCCGTAGGTCGGTTCGCCGACGTTGAACGCAAACTCTCCCGAGAGCGCGAGGTTGCGAGCGAACTGCAGATGGATGAAGGTGTCGTCGGTGAAGTAGCCGCGAAACGGCCAGAGTAGGACCAGCTGCAGGACCGCCAAAGCGAGGAGGGCGAGAAGATTCCTTTTGTCCAATGTCCCGGAACCTTCCCTGCCCGGACCGGCCATGTTATAGCTCTCCGAATGGAATCGATGGGAGCTCGGATGCTCACGCCCAACAATACATGGATGTGGTTCCTACTTCTCCTGCCATTGTGGGCCGGCCCTTCGGCTGCTCAAAAACCGGACGCGGACGCGAGTTCTGCGACCACCCCCGCCGTGGCATCAGGCGCCTCGGCGCCGTCCGCGCCCGCAGTCCTTCCGGCCTCAGATCGGGCGCAGGTCTCACACCTTCTCGAGTTCTCGCCCGCAAACGCCCTTCTCCTCCGGGGTCGCGAGGTTCCGTTGCGGATCGAAGCCCAGAATGTCGATACGGTGACCGTTCGGGGCCGTTGGATCGACGGCGCTGATGCCGCCCTTTGCTGGTCCGACCCGGAGTGGACTCCAGACGGAGAGGAGTGGTTCTTCGAAGAAGACTGGGTCCCGAACCGTTCCGGCGAAACGCAAACCCGGCGTATTCGTCTTCCGGCGGAACGCGGGGCGGCACTCTGGCTGGAAGCCGATTCCGACTCCGTTTCGACGCGCACGGCCCTTCAGTGGAGTTCCGTTTCGGCGACGACTTTTCTCGGGGCGAGACACGGCCTGGCCTGGATTACCTCACTGGAAGAGGGAGCCCCGATCTCCGGAGCCGCAGTCGCGCTTGTTTCGGTGTCGGAGATCACGGCCGAAGACGAAAGCAAACGACTGCAGTACGACACAGTGTGGGAGGGACGCTCCGACGCGGAAGGCCTCGTCTGGTTTCCGGGCACGTCCGTCTTTCCGGAGACCAACGCCCCCGAACTCCTGAAAGTCAGCGTCGACGGACGCGACTCCTGGTTTCCACTCGGCGCGTCGGACCCCCGCAGCACGCCGCGGCTGGAACGGAACCCCGAACCTTCCGCGGATCATCGGGCGATGCTCTGGACGGATCGGATGACCTACTCCGCGCAGGACGAGGCACACTGGGCGGTATGGCTTGTGACCCGGACCGATCGGGAGCTCGTCGCAGCCGCCGACACACTGCAGCTATGGGTTAACGGAGGGGGAGCCACGCAGAAGCACGAAGTGCGGGTCGACGCACGGGGGCGGGCGCAGGGACGAATTCCACTTCCCTCTTCGCCGGGCCCGGTCGAGATCGAACTCCGCCATCCAGAAACCGGTGCGTCACTGACCCGACGGACGATCGAGGTTCGACACGACTCTCCGCCACGGCTTCGCCTGCAGGCGGTCAATGGCGCAGCCCGTGTCGTCGGATCCGAACGCATCGACCTCACCTGCCAGACCTTCGATCCACTGGGCGGACCGCTATCCGGAATTCCGGTCGAGTGGAGAATCGCCCGGGATGAGCGCGAAGACTGGTCGCCCGAAGGTCCCTACGCCCACTTCGAATTCACACCGGAACGACGTCCTTCGACCAACGATTCGATCGAGCGAACCGAAGCCTCGATCGACGCATCAGAGAAAACCGATCGCGAGGGATGGGCGACGGCCAGGTGGCAACGTGAGATCGAGAATGAAGTCGGATGCCGCCGCGTCCGCGTCATCGCCCAAGGTCCAAGCGACTTCGCCGAAGCAGAAGCCGAGTTTGAGTTTCTTTGGTTTCGTTCTCCCTTTCAGGTCGGATTGCACGACCTTTCCGACGAACCCGGTTACAGAGGCAGCCTCGCTTGGGAGTGGGTCGTGGTCGACACGGATGGACGCACCGTGTCGGACGTCGCAATCACCGCCGAGTTGTTGGAAGAAAACGAAAACGGCGAACCTCGAAGTGTCTGGACGCGCGAGCTCGTAAGCGGGAGTGATCGCCAGGTTGTCGCGGTAGAGCGCCCTGGTCCGGGAAGCTATTCCCTTCGCCTTCGACAGGACGGAGATCCAGTCGGCGTTTCTCTGGCGGCAGGATCGAATCCGCAAGACGAAGCCCTCCCCGCGCGGGTGCCGTTTTCGATCCGGCCCGGCAATGGCGACAACTTGGAGATCCTGATGCCAGGCACTCCCGCTTCCGGAGCCCACACGCTGTTCGTGGTCGAACAGGACGAGGTCATGGCGGCTCGAAGCGTGTTCGTTCCCGGCTCCGGCACGATCGGACTTCCCTTGCCTCCACTGCCGCCGCCCAAGGCAAAGCTCCGTGCAACACAGATCGGCAGCGCCCCACCTTCCGACACGGAGAGGGGTCGGAGTCCCGCTCTGTTCGAAGGAAGTGTCCAAGTCAAGACCGACGACCCACGACTGCGTTGTCGCATCGATCTCGATATTCAGGAGGTGGCGGACAGCCTCGACCTCGCTCTGCGACTCTTTGACTCCAACGGTCGCCCGGCCGCGGGTCAGGTTTCCGTCGCCGTGACCGGTCTCCCCGTATCGCAGGGAGACTCTGCATCCAACTCGGGTTCGATGGATCCTGTCGCGGCGCTCTTTGCCAAGTCCGGCGCGGCGCCAAAGGTTCATGAACCACGGCGGCGACTGCCACAAACGCGAACCCGCGCGAATCGTGCGGAGGTGTCTTCAGACCCGGTATCCAACCTGACCGCCGGCCGTCAGACCGCCGCGTCTGCCGATGAAACTCTCACCTTCGTTCGGACCAACCTGCAAATGAAGCCCGACATGCCCCTGCAACTCCGCGTTCCGACTCCATCCGGCTCCCATCCACGCGTTCAGGTCCTGGCCCAAACCGACGGTCTGGGCATGGCGTTGGTCGACACGGTCGTCATGCCCACAGGCATCCGCTTCGTCCTTCCCTCCCCGACCGCGCTTCGCCGTGGAGACGAGATCGAATTGCCTCTCCTCGTCGAGAACGCATCGAGTAACGAGTTCGACGGACACCTGCAGATCGAGACAGAAGGTGGGCGGTGTCGGAAAGACAAACTCGATCTCAAGGTCGCGAAACAGAGTTCCGAGTGGTTAGTCCTTCCCCTCCATGATTTGGATGCTCCATCGTTGGAAATCACTCTCCAGGCAGTAGAGGAAACGGGGGGAATCGTCCGGAAAGAGACGCATACGATCCTCGTGGCCGAAGAGGTCCGGCGCGAGAGGAGCACGCGCAGCGGGACTGCGGCTCCGCGAGCATCTGAAGAAATCGAGCTGAATGACCCTTGGATCCTTTCCGGAGAACGGGTCCACCTCGACATTGCAGGAAGCTACTTTATCAAGCTGCGGGACGCTCTCGTCTCCGTTCTTCACAACGACCTTCCCGGTGTCGGCGCCGAGATCGCCCGACTCGAAGCGGCTACGCTCATTCTGAATCGTCGCGACTGGTTCGATCGAGCACTCGACGTCGAGGATCAGGCCCTTGGAGCCCTGGATCGGCTTCGCGCCGCCGGCATTCCACGCTCTCTCGGCGCACCGATTCGCCCGGCACGAATGGCGTCGGGAACCTCGGGATGGGCGGAACGCTTCTACCACGATGCGTGGGCCCTTCGGGCGGCGAAGCAGGCCGATGAAGCGGGGATCGAAGTCGATCCGACATGGGTCGGCCAGCTGGAAGACGCGGTCCGGGGTTTTCATGACGCAACGTCATCGTCGCAAAGCCGTCCCGCGCTCGACCTGGCTGCCCTCCTCTACTGGGTCCGGGCAGAGACGGACGGACTGTCCCTCGATGAACCGCTCTTCAGTTGGTTCCTTTCCAGGGACGACCGATTCGGAAGACACGGACGCCTATGGTCCAGTTTGGCTCTCTCCGCGTGGAGCGAGGACTCCCTTTCCACACCGCTGGCAAACTCGGTGGCTGCACGCATCCACACGATGGTGGAAGAGATCGACGAGGACATTCCTGCGGACTGGACGGAAGGACTCTGGAGGGACTCGGTTGACCTGACGGCCGATGCTCTCCTTCTTCTCGCGCGGTCGCGTCCCAACCACCGGCTCGTTCCCGTGTTCCTGCGAGGACTTCTTCAGAGCCGCGAAGCCGACTCGTCCTGGTCGAACCCGCGACAGGCGATGTCCGCATGTACCGCGTTGGACCGTGTACTGCGTGTGCTTGAAGACCCGACGCGGACACCAGGAGGGCAGTTCGTCTGGGGAGTCTCGAGTCCAACACGGTTCATCTTCGAAGAAGGTTCGCCGGTTGCCGAGTTCGCGTGGACGACGGAGGAACTCGCACGCATTCGTCGCAAGAATCCGGATTCTACTCGCCTGAAACTGGCGCTCGAGACGCGCCGCCTGGGTCGTGCGCACTATCGACTCTGGACCGAAAGTCGCGAGTCAGCCCTCGAGATGAAGGCATCGAACGCAGGAGTCGGTCTCGAACGCATCTATCGCGACCGCATCGACGGCGACGACGGCAAAGCGAAGACCGAGAGGCAAAGGGTTTCCCACCGTTGGGTAGAGGTCGAGGTTCGTCTTACGTTGAGTGAGGATGTCGACGGATTGATCGTCGAGGATCCACTGCCACCACATACGCAGGTCTGGCCGACGGATACGAATGAGATCAGGAATGCATTCGAGGTCAGGGAACACTCGGTTCGCTGGAGAACGGGGCCGCTATCCGCGGGACTTCACTCGTTTTCCTACCACATCATGGTTCCGGGAGACGGCCGCTTCCGCGTGCCGGGCACGAAGGCCCGGTTGTCCGACCTCAGCGGCAAGATCTCCCACGGTTCCGCAACGGAGTTGACGGTATCCTCGGACTGATGGAACGAGAAGGCGTCGGTAGGACACTACGATAGTCATCACGGAGCGATGGGAATGGGACCTTTGTACGGGAACGCACGCTTCACGGTCATGATCGCACTTCTTGTGGGCCTTGGACTGGGCGCCGTCGATGCGACGTTCCTGTCAGCGCCCGCCTATGCCGACGTGGATCACCACCCGAAAGTCGTAACCTGCTCCTACCTCGACGCCCGCGGACTATCCGTACGCAGGACAAGCGGACTGGTCATGGACGCAGGTCTTCTCGTCACCTTTTCGGCGTTGCAAGACGTCGAGCGAGTCGAAGCCAGTGACGACAACGACACGATGTGGACTGCGGACTCCCTGATCGCGCTCTATCCCGAAGCCGACCTTGCCCTGCTCTCCCTGGCGAATTCAGGCAACCCATCCGGTCAACCGGCGGTCGCCGTCCAACCCGATGCCGCGGGGCTTCGAGTACAGATCGACGTCGGACCGGAGGGTCCGGGAACGGAAGGATTCTCCATCATCCCTCCTCCGCTCTCCTTCCGAACCGAAGCCGCGATCTATCCCTTGGGCAAGGCTTACGGCGATGGCGCCGCGGCCGTACTTCCCGATGGTCGCCTCGCCGGGATTTGTTTCGACCTTTCCGAGTCCGGGTTCGAGATTGCGTACATGGTCGGAGGCGTGGCCGTCTCGCGACTCCTCGAAGCCAGAGGAGAGGCCATCGCTCTCTCTACGCTGCGCGACCCGGTGATTCCAGCCTACAAGGACCGCGAGTCGGCCCGTGGACTCGCCTTTCGCGCGGCACTCCTGTTGGTTGCCAAACAACTCGACGATGCTCGCAGTTTCGTCGACCTCGCTTTGAAGAAGGACGAAGACGATCCCGACGCCCTCTACTGGATGGGCAAGGTCGACTTTGAGTCACAACGTTATGGGCGTGCTGCGGAGTGGTTCGAGCAGGCCGCTGCAGTGACCCCGGAGTACGATCTCGCCTGGCACATGGCCGGCGCCAGCCACAACGAGAACGGCGCCTTCGAGAGTGCAGCCACCTCTTTCCACCGGGCCCTGGAATCCAATCCGAAGGCGGTTCACACCTGGTGCAACCTCGGAACCGCGGAATACAACCTGTCCCGCTGGAAGGCCGCCGAAACCGCATACCGCCGAGCGATGGATCTGGATCCGCGATTCGGGCTGGCTCCGTTCAACCTCGGCGTACTCTATCTGCGATTGGATCGACGCGATGACGCCGAGGCCATGCGGCGACACTTGGAGATCTACGCCCCCGATTGGGCCCAGCGCTTGACCCGAGCGATGGTCAAGGCCGCCGAACTCAACGGACCGGGCTAGCCCTTGGGAGCGTGTGGAGTCCTCGGCGCTTTCGTGTCGTGGCGACGCCGACTGACCAACAGGATCGAACCCTGCCAGCGAACCTTGCGGTAACCGAAGAGATGGAAGATATCGAGCGGGAACCAACGGGCGACTTTCGTATCGACAACCAGCGTGTCGATCTTCTCCGGGTGACGCCGGACCCCCGGCAGAATCCGCACGAGGCTCGAGAGCCTTAGCCTGCGCAGAAAAGCCGACACCTTCAGCCAAGCGGGGCGAACGGTCAACGCCAGGAAGAAGCCGTCCTGGCCCTGGCCCTGGTAAAGCGGCATCAGCAACCAGGCGTCCCAACGCGCACGAATCTCTCCGTCACGATCCCGAGCCAGTAGCGTACCGACGTCGACCGGAGTGAGATTCTCGAAACCGGGACGCATCCGAAAGCGATCGGCCGGCTGCACCGGGTGTCGATACCGCACCTGGATGATTCGTGGAAGCTCACCGCGAACCCTTTCCAAGTGAGCCCTCTTCTCGCTGAGGAGCGGCTCGTCCGATCCCACCATTCCGGCGGAAGCCAGCGCCAACCACAGAACGGCCTCGTGGTTGAGAACGGAGTTCGGATCGTCATGCTGGCCTCCTTCGCAGGCCATGCTCACACACCCGAGTCCCGTCATGTGCTCGAGGAGCGTCCCATCGAGTTGTTCTTCCAACCCGAGGATCGTCGTCAAAGGAATCGGTGTCCCAAAGACCCGGTTGCGAAGCGTGTCACCGAAGAGGATGAAGGCGCCGCCTTCGGCCGATGTGGTGTGGAGATCCAGGAAGAAGCAGGTCCGGGACGGGTCGTACTCACTTTCGACGACGTCCAACAACTCCCCGAGTTCTTCGTCCTCCGGATCCAAACCGGCCGCGCTGGTGCCGCTGCGAACCGCGGTAAGGCGCTCGCTTGTCCATTGCCGATTGAGATCCTTGCTCAGATAGCGGACACCCGCGGCCGCAGCGCGGGTGTTTCCAACGAGCACCACCAGTTCACCATCGAAGTCGATGTGGCCGCGCCCGAGTTCTTCCAGAACCCGGCGAGCGGCATCGGCGCCGGCAGGCTCATTGCCGTGCATCAACGTCGTGACGATGAGCTTGGGACCGGCTTCGCCGACACGATGCCGGCCCACGAATCGTGCGGCCGGCGCGGAGGTTTCAGGTGCTCCCACGACGGCCCTGCCCTACTCCTTGAGCTTGGCGGCCAGAAGCTCGGCCGCCACATCCATGAAGTCGCGCTCGGTGATGACGCCGACGAGGTGATCCTTCTTCACCACCGGCAGGCAGGAGATCTTGAACTCCTGCATGACTTCGATGGCGCGAAGCGCGGGAGTGTCCGGAGTCACGCAGATCGGATCGCGCCTCATGATCTCGGAGACCGCTTCCGTGTTCTCGCGGTGCCCGGCCCATCCTTCGGCCAGAATTCGAAGAAGCGCGCGGTAGGAGACGACGCCGACCAGCCGTCCGCGGTTGTCTTCGACCAGGACATGGCGAATCCGCTCCCACTTCATGAGATTGGCAACGAGGTCGATGGGGTCGTCCTGGTTGACGCTGAACAAGTCCGTCGACATGAACTGCTCGACGCGCAGGAAGGTGTGCTTCCAGCCGCCCGATTCTTCAAGCCGGGCCGGTTCCCACTCCGCGACGGGTGCACCGTCTTTCTGACGCTCGATGAGAGCAGCGACTACGGCGTTGAGCTTCTCCGAAACGTTGCGTTGATTGCCCATCCCCGCCATCGAATCGAGAATCCAAGCGGAGCCGGTCTTGCGACGGGATACGCGCTTCTCGATGATTCCGAGGTAGCGTTCGATATCCTCTTCGTCGATGCCCTTCCGGCGAAGACCTTCCTCGGCCCGGGGCAGTAGCTCGTCGAGAATCAGTTTGTCCGCAGGCCAACTGCGACCGCCCAACCAGGTGAACTGAGACTGGATTCCGAGTCGCGCCGCAGCCAGGAAGTTCATCTTCGTCTCGCCGAAGTCGGCATGACGCGAAATGTCTTCGTAGTCGTTGGACAGGTTGCTCATGAGCCCGAACCAAAAGGCGGCATTGGCCACTTCGTCGGGGATACTCGGTCCGGAAGGCAGGACGCGGTTCTCGATGCGGAGGTGCGGAACGCCATCGGTCATGCCGTAGCAAGCACGGTTCCAGCGATAGACCGTTCCGTTGTGAAGCCGCAACGAAGAGAGAGCCGGGATTTCCCCATCGCGCAAGGTCGCCATGGCGTCTTCGTCGAACTCACCGCCGATGACGGTTCGGAAACGCGCCACGTCTTCGCGATAGAGTTCGAGGACCGATTCCTTGACCCACCGATCGCCGAAAAAGACGCGGGGCCGGGTCTCGCGAACGTGATGCGTCGGCCCACGTGTGTCGACGGCTTGTTGGAAGAGCGCGATTCTCGTTTCGCGCCAAAGTCGAAGTCCAAAGAGGACGGGCGAGTTGACGGCTGCGGCCAACACCGGGGCCGCGATGAACTGCGCCACATTGTAGAGATTGGCGAACTCTTCCGGTCCAACCTGAAAGTGCACCTGAAAGCTGGCATTGCACGACTCCAACATCACGGAGTTGTGCTTCACGTTCAGTTCGTCGAGACCTTTGATGTGGAAGTCGTAGGCGCCGCCACGAAGGCGGGTCAATGCCCGGTTGAGCGCGCGGTACCTGGGTAGCGGCGTCATGTTCTTGAGATCGAGATCGGACTTCAGAAGAGTGGGCAGGATGCCGGTCAGGGCAATCTCGATCTCCTCCTCGGCGCAAGCTTCGCGGACGCGGGCCACCTGTTCGACGATCTCTTCTTCAACGGCCCGTAGGCAGTTGGTCCCGAACTCGTGCGGAGTGAGGTTGATCTCCAGGTTGAAGAGGCCGAGTTCCGTCGTGAAATTGTCGCCGTCGAGCTTCTTGAGGATATCGAGGGCCCGGGGAGCGGGCTGCCAGTTTCGTTCGACGAGGAAGAGTTCCTGCTCCGCCCCGATACGGCGAACTCCGGATTCGATCATCCCTTCCTGAAGCATGTGCTCCAAGGCTTGGAGATCCACGAGCAGGTTGCGCATGAAAGTCCGCTGCGCCTGACCCGTCGACTGTTGCTGTACTTCCTGAGTGCCCATATTGGTTCTTCGCCTTCGATTGTATGCGCCGCGACGACGTATGTTCAATGAAGATCGGCTGTTCCCACGATCGCATCATCCGGCCCGTACCTTATGACGGGCCATCACCACGCGCCCAACCTGCGGACACGTCAGGCTGCAATCCGGGCAGGGCCGTGACTCCACCGAAAGCGTCGGCATTTCTGTCCGCCCGCTGTACTTTCCGACCGGCGAAATGCCCGTAGGTACGTAGGGCATCGAGGATTCTCGAACGAAACGGAGATCAGACACAGTCCGACTTCAGCGTGGTTCGCGCAGGTCAGAACGGCGGTCAAGTGTTTGGCCCGAGTGGACGATCTCCCCTCTGTCACCTTTTGCAGCGTCCACGGGCGGAACCCGTTACGATGCCCCCGAAATCACGACCAACGTCCGCGTGGGTGGGCGCAACCGACCGTTCTGCTGTTGCCTGCCGGGAGCCGCTATGTTTGAAACGAGTAAGTCGTCCCTGTCACCTGCCGAGCTCCGACGGTACGACCGGCACATCCTCCTTCCGGAGGTCGGCCGGGACGGGCAGGAACGGCTCAAACAATCCTCGGTTCTGGTCGTCGGTGCGGGAGGACTTGGCTCTCCACTGGCCCTCTATCTGGCAGCAGCTGGAGTCGGACGCATCGGGATCGTCGATTTCGACGAGGTGGACGAGAGCAACCTGCAGCGGCAGATCATCCACGGGACCTCCGACGTTGGCCGGCCGAAGTTGGAGTCGGCACGGGACAGCCTTCGTGAAGTCAATCCTCACGTCCAGCTCGACCTCATTCCCACGGCGCTCCGGTCCGAGAACGCATTGGACGTTTGCCGCCCCTACGACGTCATCATCGACGGGACGGACAACTTCCCGACGCGCTACCTCGTGAACGATGTCTGCGTCCTTCTGGGAAAGCCCAACGTCTACGGATCGATTTTTCGCTTCGAAGGACAGGTCTCGGTCTTCTGGGCGGAGAAGGGCCCCTGCTACCGCTGCCTCTATCCCGAGCCGCCGCCGCCCGGACAGGTCCCGAGTTGCGCGGAAGGCGGAGTCTTCGGAGTTCTTCCCGGAGTCGTCGGTACACTCCAGGCCACGGAGTGCATCAAGCTCCTTCTTGGGATCGGTGACCTTTCGATCGGCCGCCTCCTCTTGTACGACGCCCTGACCCTCAGCTTTCGTACTCTGAATCTGCACAAGGATCCGAAGTGTCGCATCTGCGGTGAGGATCCCGAGATCAAGAGCCCGATCGACTACTACGGCTTCTGTGGCATCCCTCAACCCACGTCGTCCGAGACCTTCTCGGATCTGGGGCCGAAGGAATGCCAGGAGCGCATCGAGGCCGGCGCTTTTCTTCTCGACATTCGCGAACCGCAGGAGTACGAATTCGCCCGTCTCGAGGGAGCGACTCTGATTCCGCTGGGCGATTTGCCCGGTCGCATGGAAGAGCTGCCTCGCGACCGGGAAATCATCGTGTACTGCCGGTCCGGCCAAAGAAGCCTGACCGCTTGCGCTCTCCTCGCCGCAGCGGGCTTCCCGCAGTTGGTCAATATGGAAGGAGGCATCCTTCGGTGGGGCGCCGAGCTCGATCCATCGATCCCCTGGTATTGAGTGTGTCCCCCCGACGGCTATGAAGGAACGCACCTCACGCCGCTTCGCCGCCGGATTCACGGCCGCGATGGCAGTCATCACCCTGACTCTGATCTTCTACGGTTGGCGGCACCTGCACCCCGATGACGAGTTCGCCGTCTCCGCCACTGCCCAACGCATGGCCGACCTCTGGCAGGTCGATGTCCAGCCCTCCGAGACCCTCTACGTCTATGTGCTCGAAGAGGGCGAAGACGGAAAGATCCGGGCGCTGTTCCCAGGCCCCGACAGCCCGGCCAATCCCCTTCCTCCCAAAGATACGTCCCTCCGGCTTCCGGCCGTATCCTCCCAAGGCACTCTGCTGCTGCTCGCGGGAGCCCGACCGCTTTGGTCGCTGGACGAGGCAATATACGAGTCCAACGAACGTGGACAGAACATCCCCGAGTTGAAACGGGACGCAGTTCTTTCCGTCCGTGGACTGCCGGCCACTCCAGCCAGCGGGTCGGTCTCGGCCACCCTCCCCCCCCTCTCCGATGACCCGCAGAGTCGAAACGCCCTCTGGGCGCGCCGTTCGGCTCCCTGATTTTTGCGGACGGTAACGATCCGCCGATTCTGCGGACTTGCGGAACTGGAAGCGCGGGCCCCCGCCCGCTAGACTCTCCGTTTCTCATCCACGACTCGGCCGAGCGGCCACACCGGAGGAATGCATGGACGTCCTACCCAGTCTGATCGATCCGTCGTCAGAGGGTTTCCAATCCAATCGTGATCACCATCTGGGACTCCGTGACGAACTCCGAAGTGTGCTCGGAACGATTCGGGAAGGCGGCTCCGCCCGGTCCCGCGAAAAGCACGAATCTCGGAACAAACTGTTCGTGCGGGACCGAATCGACCAGCTGCTCGATACGGGAAGTCCTTTCCTGGAGCTGTCCCCCCTGGCCGGTCACAACCTGTACGAAGGGCCCTTACCCGCAGGCGGAATCGTCACGGGGATCGGCCGCGTCGAAGGCCTGGAGTGCGTGATCGTCGCCAATGACGCCACGGTCAAGGGCGGCACCTATCATCCGATCACGGTGCGCAAACATGTCCGTGCACAGGAGATCGCTCTCGAAAACGAACTCCCCTGCATCTACCTCGTCGATTCGGGTGGCGCGTTCCTGCCGCTGCAGGACCAGGTCTTCCCGGACGAGAAACACTTCGGCCGCATCTTCTACAACCAGGCCCAGCTCTCCGCCAAGGGTATCCCCCAGATTGCGTCGGTCATGGGGTCCTGCACGGCCGGCGGGGCCTACGTGCCGGCAATGTCAGACGAAACGGTCATCGTCCGCGGCACGGGCACCATCTTCCTTGGGGGCCCTCCGCTGGTCAAAGCAGCGACCGGTGAGATCGTGAGCGCCGAGGAACTGGGCGGTGCCGAAGTGCACAGCAAGGTTTCCGGAGTAACCGACCACATGGCGGAAGACGACGCGCATGCCCTGGAAATCGTGCGCAGCATCGTTTCCAACCTGAACCGACGAAAGAGCATCTCCGTCGACATGCGACCGCCCGAGGATCCGGCCTATTCACCGGACGAGCTCTACGGAGTGCTACCGCCGGACCTGCGGACTCCGTTCGACGTGCGCGAGATCATCGCCCGGCTGGTTGACGGCAGTCGCTTTCACGAGTTCAAGGCGAACTACGGTCCGACGTTGATCACTGGTTTTGCCCGACTCCAGGGGTATCCGGTCGGCATCATTGCCAACAACGGAATCCTCTTCTCGGAAAGCTCCGTCAAAGGAGCCCACTTCATCGAGCTGTGCGCTCAACGTAAGATTCCGCTTCTCTTCCTGCAGAACATCACGGGCTTCATGGTTGGGAAGCGGTACGAGTCCGGCGGCATCGCCAAGGACGGCGCCAAGCTCGTCCAGGCTGTCGCGACGGCGGCCGTTCCCAAGATCACACTCATCATCGGTGGATCTTTCGGAGCCGGGAACTACGGCATGTGCGGCCGCGCCTACGCGCCCCGCTTCCTCTTCATGTGGCCGAACGCGCGCATCTCCGTTATGGGCGGTGAGCAGGCAGCCAGCGTTCTCGTCACGGTAAAGAAAGACCAACTGGAAGGGCGCGGGGAGACCTTGAGCCCGGAAGAGGAAGCCGCCATTCGGGAACCGATTCTCGACAAGTACGAAGTGGAGGGGCATCCCTACCATTCGAGCGCACGGCTCTGGGACGATGGAGTCATCGAGCCCGGTCAGACGCGTGAAGTGCTCAGTCTCGCACTGTCCGCCGCACTCAATGCGCCGATACCGGAAACCCGCTTCCCTGTCTTTAGGATGTAGCCATGAGTTCACCGCTCCAAGTCATCGAACACGATTCCATCCGGGAGATCCGCCTCGATCGCCCCGACGTCCACAACGCCTTCGACGTCGAGTTGATCGAAGCGATAACCCGGGAGTTCACTCGCGCCGGCGAGGAAGCCGGTTCCGGTGATTCGTTGCGCGGAGTTCTTCTCTCCGCCGCCGGCAAGTCCTTTTGCGCCGGCGCGGATCTCAACTACATGAAGTCGATCGCCGGATACGGCCCCGACGAGAACCGCGCGGATGCTCTCCGTCTTTCACGCATGTTCCTGGCCATTCGACAGTGTCCCGTTTTCGTGTTGGCACGTGTCCAGGGTGCCACGCTTGGAGGCGGAACCGGGCTCGCCGCCGCCTGCGACTACGTTATCGCGGCCAAACGCGCTCGCTTCGGCTTCAGTGAAGTCAAACTGGGAATCATTCCATCCGTCATTTCTCCGTTCGTCCTGGATCGCATCGGCCCCGCCCAAGGGAGAGCGCTCTTCCCAACGGGAATGCGGTTCGACGCCGACCAGGCACTCCGGATCGGGTTGATCGACGAGGTCGTTGCCGATGACGCGCTGGACGCGGCGGTGGAGCGTGTCCTGGGAGAGCTTCTCTCCGCAGCACCGAATGCGTCTCGGGAGGCCAAGGCGCTGGCTACGCAGGTTGCCCGTCACCTGCCTTTGGAACTCGTCGAAGACAACCCGGTCTTCGCCGCTACCGCAGACGGGATCGCCAGACTTCGGGGCGGGGATGAAGGCCAGGAGGGGATGGCCTCCTTCCTGGAGAAGCGTCGCCCCGGTTGGGTTCCCAGCCGGTAGCTGGCGCCCAGCGGTAGGTTGGCTCTCACGCGCGTCACGCGCGTTCTCGGCCCATTCGACGACCGTTGCGAGACGCGGAATCGGGGTTTCGGGCTGCAATCCACCGGTCGAAGTCGGACTCGAGCCGGAGGGCGGGTCGCACGATTTGGGCCAGGATCGACCGGGCGAAGGTACAGGTTCGGACAACGCAACTTGGCGTTCCCATCTCCCTCTCGATGCTTCCCAAATGACCACTATCCGCCCTTTGAATCTCCCGTGTCAGGCCTCCAAAGCACGGTTTAGGCCCAGGATTCCGACTTGGCACACGGCTTTCCTCCTTCATTCCCGACAGAGGCAATGGGCAACTCGGAGGAACGACGATCATGAAGAACAGCGCACGTTTTCTGATGGCACTCCCTTGTGCCGCGGTCTTGACCCTTTCTCTCACCGCCTGCTCGACGAACTCGCCGACGGGACCGGACGCGCAGTTCGGGGATGAGCCGACCACCGAGCGTTTCGAAGATTTCGAAGAAGACGGCTCTGATGGCGGTACGAACGGTATCGACGCAGACGGCTCCGGCGCAGAGCAGGAGCACGACCATACGGATTCCACCGACGGAAAGAACGAATCAGGTCCGACCGACGGTGGCGATGATTGGGGCTCGTACTAGTCCCTTTTCTGTTCGGACGAGGTCGGGAAGCGCCCGACGGCGTCTCGTTTTCGACCGGTGAACCATCGATCCTAGGGAGCCCTCTCGCGTCCCAGCGAAGCTCCGCCAGAGTCAGCCACGATGAGTTCGCCGGAAAAAATCGAGGACCGGAAAAGCACTTCCCGAAAGTAGACACCGGCCGGATGGCGTTGCGTCCATCGCCGTCCGACCCTTGGCCGACCGAAGCGTGGTTGCCTGTGCCGACACAGGCGTAGCCCGATTCACGGACGCAAAGACTGAGCGTTTGCCACGCGGCGGAGCCTCCGGGTTCCGCCGCTCTCATTTTGCTCGAAACGGACCGAACCGGATCGGATCGCCTCACAGCCTTCGGTTGAGTACACCTGATTCACCTCGGTATCCCGTACGGCTTTTTTGGCAATCCCCGTTGCACTTCTTTCACACTTACGAGATCCTAACTTGGTTGTTCAGTGACCTCTGGGTTGTTGGATGACAACGGTCGCAGCGCGGCTTCTGCGGTCCCGATTCAAGGGCGCCCTCTCCGCCCCAGTAGATGCAGTCAGGTACGACGGGACTTCCTTCCCGCCCATCGTCTTGCCTGGGTCGTGTATACGCATCTTTGGAGGCTTCAGCGAAATGAATATCACTGAGGTTCACATCCGGTTGAACCCAAAAGGAAAGCTCCGCGCTTTCGCCAGCATCACAATCGACGGTTGGTTCGCTGCTCGTGGACTCAAAGTCATCGAGAAGGCCAACGGCTCCCTCTTCGTCGCCATGCCGACGCGGGAAGACAACACGCGGGACATCTGTCACCCCATCAACCGCGAAGGGCGGGCGTACCTCACGAAGGTGGTGCTTGCCGCCTTCAAGGAGGCCAACTCGGACCCTCCGGATCGGACCGAGTCGCACGAATACTCCGTGGAGTTCGCGAACCCATAGGAGGATCGTCCACCATTTCAGGGAGCCCTCGCGGGGACATAGTTCGGCTGACCGAACAAAAGTGCCTCGCCGTTGGCTCCCTCAGCGTCTATACTCACAAGGCAATCTGAATGACGACTGTATGGGGCCGTCATCCGGAAAGTTGCCGCGACTTGCGCGGCCCGCACCGCAAACGATGCCGCTGGGGATCGGGTGCGACAGCAGAGGTTCGCCACGGACTCCTGGGCGGCGAATCCGGGCCACGCTACAGCTGAGAAGCGCACAACACATCTTGGATCGTTCTACTAAGCCTGCTTACGCGTAGGAGTGGGGCCACCTCTGGCGCTACGAAGCACGGCGGGGGCTAGGTATGGACATTACCGAGATTCGGATGTTTCTCTGCAACGAACCTCGGCTCAAGGCCACTCTCAGTGTGACCTTCGACGACGTCTTCGTCGTCAAGGGCGTCAAGGTCATTCAAGGAAAACACGGACTGTTCGTCGCGATGCCGAGCCGCAAGGCGGAGTCGAGCTTCGAAGACGTGTGCCATCCGGTCAATCGACGGTTCCGGGAACTCCTGGAGGACACCGTCATGCGCGAGTACTCCAAGCTGTCGGGAGTACCCTTCGACGAAGTCGAGAGGATGATGCGCGACAGTCGGGCCGCCGGCCGTTCGAAGTCACCGGACGAGCACGGTGACGCTGAATCCCCGGAGGACTGTTCTTCCGGTGGCGATCTTGGCGATGCCAACGAACCGAAAGCCTCTTCGAATCGTCCTCCCCGACCCGATACCTACCGGCCAGGCTCGGCACGTCCCGGACGCCGGCCGGAACGTGCCGAGGACGGCGACGACTCCGCTCCATCGATGATGTGACGCACGTACGCGGAGACCACTGCTGGTCCGAGATCGGAACGGGCCGGACTCGCGCCTGCCGCTCGCGGCGTAGTGCCCTCGCCCCGGGCACGCTGTAGCTGATAGACTGCCGCGATCGGGTTCCGGACCGTCGGGACCCGGCTTCATCGATTCGGAGGTGTCTTCTGCTACGAAAGCCCTTTCGGCGGCTCCTGGTCGCCAATCGCGGTGAGATCGCCGCGCGGATTCTGGGCGGGGCTCGAGAGCTCGGCTTGGAAACCGTTTCCGTTCACTCGGAGGCCGACGTCCGGGCCGTCCACACCCGAGCTGCGGATCAGAGCGTCGAAATCGGACCGGCCCCTGCCATCGACAGCTATTTGCGCATCGACCGCATCGTCGATGCTGCACGTCGATCCGGCGCAGAAGCCGTCCACCCGGGGTATGGATTCCTCGCCGAGAACGCCGATTTGGCTCGAGCGTGCGAGACAGCCGGGCTCGTCTTCGTCGGTCCTTCGGCCGATTCGATGGAGAAGATGGGAGACAAGGCAGGCGCTCGCAAGATCGCCGAGCAAGCTGGCGTTCCCGTGGTTCCGGGTTACGACGGCGACGACCAGTCCGACGAAACACTCACCGCTGAAAGCACCCGGATCGGCTTTCCGCTTCTGATCAAGCCATCGGCCGGCGGAGGCGGAAAGGGCATGAAGAGAGTCGAAGCCGGCGACCGCTTTGCCGACGCATTGGCTTCGGCGCGACGCGAAGCCGGCTCGTCTTTCGGCAACGAGCACATGGTGCTCGAGCGATTCCTCGAGCCCATTCGGCACATCGAGATTCAGGTCTTCGGCTTCGGCGACAAGGCGGTCGCCCTCTTCGAACGAGAATGCTCTCTACAACGCCGCCACCAGAAGATCATCGAGGAGTGTCCCTCCCCCGCCGTTGCCGACGACCTACGCGGCCGCATGTGTGACGCCGCCGTCCGGCTCGCGGAAGCCGTAGGGTACCGGGGAGCCGGTACCGTCGAGTTCATCCTGGCTGAGGACGGCTCCTTCTATTTCCTGGAAATGAACACGCGTCTTCAGGTGGAGCATCCGATCACGGAAATGACGACGGGAGTCGATCTGGTCCACGAACAACTTTGGGAAGCGATGGGCCGGGACTCCGGGCTTCTCTCCCGTCCGCTGACGCAGCGCGGGCACTCTATCGAAGCGCGGCTCTACGCCGAGGATCCGGAGAACGGCTTCCTTCCCTCGGCTGGACACATTGGGACATTCGCCGCCCCGCACGGGCCGGGGATTCGGGTGGATAGCGGGATCGAATCCAGATCCGAGGTTCCCGTTCACTACGATCCGATTCTCGCTAAGATCATCGTCTGGGCCGCCGACCGGGAAGCGGCTCGTCTGCGCATGCGCTTCGCCCTGGAAAACACTGTGGTCCTCGGTGTCCGGTCGAACGTCGGATTTCTCCTCCGCGTCCTCGATCACCCGGGGTTCGTCTCCGGAGAAACGACAACCGATCTCGTCGAACGTGACCTCGCCGAACTGGCCCAGCCCTGGGACCTGAACGACGACGCCTTGGCATTGGCCGTCGTCGCCGCATCCTCCCGCAGTCGCTCCCGTACAGCCGACTCGGCAACGGGTGTCGTTTCCGATCCGGAGTCGATGTACTCCCCATGGGCACGCCTTCAAGACTTCCGCCTCGGCGTGGACTGATTTTTCCAGCAAGTAACGAGGGTTCATGAGCAAGAAGCAAATCGAGTTCGTCCATGCCGGCAACGTCATCGCCGCTCCCGCTGTCCTTTCCAAAGGTGTTCTGCGAGTCGCCGCCTCCGAAGACGCCGAAGCGGCGGAATATGACGTCGTTCAACATGGTCAAACGGAGTACCGACTGATCGGTGCGGACCGCACGATTCAAGGATATGCGCAACGTCTCGGAGACGAAGTGTGGGTTCACCTCGGTGGCCGGACATTCCATCTCGAAGTCAGTGCCGCTTCCGGCGGATGTCGCCGCGGAGCTGGTGTGGCCAAGGACGAGATCCTCGCGCCCATGACCGGGACCGTGCGAAAAATCATGGTCTCCGAGGGTGCCGAGGTTACGGCCGGGACACCGGCCATCGTTCTCGAAGCGATGAAGATGGAGCACGTGCTGTCCGCTCCCAGAGATGGAAAGGTCGCTGAAATCCGGTGCCGCGAAGGTGAGCAGGCAGAGGCTCAGTCCATTCTCCTGCTCATGGCTCCGGAAGCCGAAGGCGAATGAACCTTGTCGTTACGTTCCTCCTTGGTTCCGCCGTCGGAGTCCCGCTCGGTCTGACCGGCGCCGGCGGCTCCATCATGGCGGTCCCGATCCTTGTCTACGGTCTTTCCGTCCCGGCCCACGACGCCGTGGGGATTTCTCTCTGTACCGTCGGCGCGACGGCCTGGATCGGGACTCTGACCCGGCTTCGGGATGGACTGATCGACGTTTGGTCGGTTCTCGTATTCGCAGCAGCCGGAGTCTTGGGAACGCCCATCGGCGCGTGGATCGGATCGCGGACTTCAGAACGCCTGCTTCTCACGCTCTTTGGATTCCTCATGCTCGTCGTCGCTCTGCGCATGCTTCGTTCGAAGACGCCGGACGGTGACGAAGCCACGTCCCATACGGGCAACCGTCCCCTTCTTGCCGTCATCGGATTCGCCACGGGAGTTCTGGCCAGTCTCTTCGGAGTCGGAGGCGGATTCCTCATCGTTCCGAGTCTCGTCATCGTTGCGGGTCTGGGCGTGAGAAGAGCCATGACCACGTCTCTCGCCGTCATTGCTCTCATCAGTACGGCCGGGGTCATCAACTTCCTCCGTCAGCCCGGCGGATTCGACTTGGATCTCGCCGCACTCTTCACCGCGGGAAGTCTGGCCGGACTTGCCCTGGGTTCCGTCCTGGCGCGGCAGGTCTCGGGAGTCGGACTCCGCCGCGCCTTCGCCACTCTTGTTCTCTCCGTCGCGGTCTTTGTGACCGTGCAGAATCTGTTTCTCTAGCGGGCCGCATCAAGGAGCTGACCCTTGTCCTCTGAATCCAGCCACCGTCGCGAAGCCGCCGCAGTTCGCAGGGACATTCGCATCATCGAAGTCGGACCTCGCGACGGACTGCAGAACGAGTCCCGCCCCGTTCCGACGGCGACGAAGATTCGCTTCGTCAACGCTCTCAGTTCGGCCGGCTTTCCGGAGATCGAAGTCAGCTCTTTCGTCCATCCCAAACTCGTTCCTCAACTGGCCGATGCCACCGAGGTCTTCGCCGGGTTGGAGCCTGCGGAAGGCACCGTCTACTCGGCGTTGGTGCCAAACGAAAAGGGATTGGCACGAGCCTTGGAATCCGGTGTCCGTCGGATCGCCGTGTTCACTGCGGCGTCGGAAACGTTCAACCGCAAAAACATCAACGCCGGGATCGACGAATCGATAGAAAGATTCACTCCGGTCCTGGATCTGGCAAAAGACGCGGGAGTGAGCGTTCGGGGCTACGTGTCGACAGCCTTCTTCTGTCCTTTCGAGGGAGAGATTCCCCCGGAGGCCGTCGTTCGGGTCGTCGACCGGCTCTTCGAACTGGGAGTCGACGAAGTGTCGATCGGGGACACCATCGGCGCGGCTCTGCCCTCCCATGTCGAACGGCTCATTGGAGTCCTGACGCCACCGCTCGACCGAATCGCCATGCACTTCCACGACACCCGGGGAACGGCGTTGGTCAACGTCATGGCCTCTCTCGAGTACGGCATCCGTACGTTCGACGCGTCGGCCGGCGGACTCGGTGGATGTCCGTTTGCACCCGGGGCAACGGGGAACCTGGCCACCGAAGACCTACTCTTTTTCCTTCATGGAATCGGTATCGAAACGGGCGTCGACGCCGCGGCCGTCACTCGCGCATCCGACATCATGGAAGAGGCGTTTGGATCTCCCCTTCCTTCCCGGGTCCGAAACGCCGGTGCGATCGTCAAAGGATCGTCCGACGGAGACGGGGACGGGGACGCCTAGCTCATGATCATTCCGGCTGGCGGACGTACCGAACCAGATAGGCCAGGTGCAGCGGGCTCGGCTTCTCTACGAAGCGTCGCAGAAACGGTTCGAGAACGGCGTGCACTTCGGGGTCCGTCTCCGCCAGACACAGCCATCCAGGTAGGTTTCCGATCGCAGCATTGAAGAAGCCCTTCCGCCCACAGATGGACGTATAGAAGCTCTCAAACTCGGCGTCGTAGAAACCCTGCGTCACCGTCTTGGCGAAGCCACCGAGGTCTTCTTCGTCGAAGACGACCCCTGCCCGCGCGAGTTTGACGACCGGTTCGATGGTGTAGTAGGCATGGGAGACATCATCGCAATTCAGCATCTGGTCTCGAGGGACTGGATCCGGATACGACGGCTCATAGGCCCAGGCGAGCGCACCCTCTCCCTGCCGTTGCACTCGTCGTTGAAAGAAGCGTGACAGCTGGGCCGACCGCTCCACCAGACTGGAGTCTCCGGAGAGCTTCCCGGCCAGCCACAGGTCCCACGCTACGACGAGGACGCGGTTGTAGGGCTGTGCCTTCCTTGTTTCGTGAGCAGCCGCAACCGGATGAACGTAATGTCCCTCATTCTCGAGCGGACCGGATACGAACATGTCGTCGTAGCTTCGCAGAGTGTCCAGGCACTTCTCGAGAAGCTCCCTACGAGCGTCGGGTGTGGCGGCAGCCAGAACCGGCCGCCTCTCCGCGTCTCCCGGACTCGAACCCGCTTGTACGGTGGCACCGCTCGACACGACCGGAACCAGCACTCCCTCCAGGTAGGCCAGAGTCTCCAGAATCGGCTGCAGAATCAATCCGCTGTGAACGAGAAAGCTGGTTCGACGCCCGCTTCCGTATCGTGTCGAACTCCATGCCGGCCGAGCCTCGCCGGAGAAGTCTTCGAGCCCGGTTTGGTCATCGCGTAGCTGCATCGCGCGGACGGCAAAGTCCCAGGCCCGTTCCAGATACTCCGCGTCGCCCGTCACGTCGAACATCTCATTCAGTGCCACCGCCTCACGGCTGACTTTCCACGCCAGTGTTCCGTCGTCATTGGTCATCGCGACGAATGCGGTGTCCCAATGCGCAGCCGGAAAGGATGCGTCCCAGGACTCACGGCTCGAGAACCGTTCCGGGTCCCGAACCAATGTGTCACGGAACGTCTCGTGAAAGCTGAAGATGGCAGAGCGGCGCGGCGGGTCCCCGAGACTGCGAAGACGTTGTTTGAGGGACCGAAGCGGGTCACGCGCTTCCAGTTCGTCGGAGATGGACGCTCCACTGTCAGAGCTCGCGTGGACCGGTCTGGAGCCGAAAGTCGTGAATAGGCTGACAGCGACGGCCGCGAGCAAGACAGCGTGGAGCCGCGCGCCACCCAAACGAACTCTGATCTCACGGAAACACATTGAGTTTCTGGACTCGACACACATGAAGAATGGGAGTGTCTTCATCGGAACTGACGCTTGATCGCTCCCCATGACGTTTCGTTCACGGGAACCGGACACCAGCCGATGACGACCCCAATTCCTAGAGCCGCAGGACGGCCGATGATGTCTTCGACCGGGTGCCAACCTTCACTCAGTTCGGACCCCGGTGGGACGTAGGTCATTCCAACGCGGCGGGCCGCCGGCGTGTCCGAGTTCTCGTCGATGGAGTCGACGGCCAAAAGCACGGTGCACTCTTCAGACTGCCAGTCGCCGCGAAAGCCGGCCCAGAAGCCACCGCGCACACCGACTTGCCCGACCTCGAAAACTTCGTACGCCCGCTGTTCGATCAGCGGCCAGGACACGACCCGGTTGAGCGGAAACGGCCCGACCGTCCCAAGGATGTCACCAGGCTGGCCATTGTCATCTTCCCAAACGACGACCTCGATGTTCTGGTCCGGTGCATCGCTCACGGACGCGGCAGCAACGACCAGGTGACAAATCGCTCCGGCCCGATTCTCGGGCGTCTCGAAGTACTCCGCGAAACTTGCCACTTCGGATGTGAAGGACTTTCCCGTCCACCCGATGGCCGCGTCGTAACGGCGATCCGTGTTCATGAAATACTGCTGCTTGGCCTGGCAACTGCAGTGAAGCGAGGTCGGCTCGACGGACTGCGCGACGACCTCACCGGCTCCGGCCGTCGATTCGAGACACAGAACAGGAGTGTCCGCAGCTGCCTGGACATCGCCGGAACTCGCCGATCCCAGCGCAGTGAGCAGTAGCGCGGAGACGACGGTGAGCCAGCGGTGCCACGACGTTCCCCGGGTCGCCAGCGCGGTCACGCCGGGGAGCCGGCGGTCCCACGACGTCCCTCGGTCACCCGATTCCGAGCGCGAAAGTCGCTGGGGCGGCTGTGGATTGGAGGTCATTCCCAAACTCTACACCGATCAGCGCCCCATGACGAAGGGGCGACCCGAGCACGGCGCGTTCCAGAAGACACAAATCAATTTGACATACATCGAATTGATATTTACCTTCTCACCCATCTGTCCGATAAGAGACAGATCGGCGGGACAAACGCCCGAAGCGGACGACGGTCAACAAAGTCGCGACTATTGAGAGCCCGGAGGGGCGGGAAGCTAGCATGGCACATTCAATCAAACCCGAGACCGATCCCATTCCCGAGATGGTGGAGTTCTTTAAGGCTCTAGCGGAACCGACCCGACTCCGGATTGTCGGACGGATCGCCTCCGAATCTTGTTGCGGCCAGGAACTCGCAGCCGAGCTCAAGCTCAGTCCCGCCACCGTGACCCATCACCTGGGGACGCTGCGGAAGGCCGGTCTGCTCCTGGAGGAACGACGGGCTCCCTACACCTACTTCTCTCTCAACATGAAGAAGCTGCAGGAAGTCCTTCGAACGGCGGTTCGCAAAGAGACGGTTCAGCACCTGGGTGTCGCACCGGATGTCAGCGAGGAGAAGCGAAAGGTCCTGCAGAACTTCTTCGACGGCGAGACGCTTCGTCGAATCCCGGCGCAGCGCCGGAAGAAGGAGATCATCTTCGAAGAGATCCTCCGTCGACTACCCGCGGACAAAGAGTACTCGGAGAAAGAACTCAGTACGTGGCTGCAAGGCTTCCACTCGGATTTCTGCACCATTCGTCGCGAGTTCATCATGGGTGGCTACATGGAAAGAGCGGATGGAGTCTACAAGCTCAGCGGAAAGGGAAAGGCCGTGCGCGCCGGTGAGTGACGCGCACGGCCCTTATGTACTTCTTGTCGCAGCCGCAGGTCCCAAGTCGCAGGGCTTGTCAGTCGCAGGCCTGTCCATCACAGGCCTATCAGCCGTGGCCTAGGCTGCCGCTGGATTGGCCCGCGCGGTACGAAGTATCAGCGGTCGAACCGACCTACCAACGGTCCGGGTATCCCGGCAGATCCGCGCGCAGGTGCGGCCAACGTCGGGCCTTTTCCTCCTCCGTCATCCGGTCCTGAATCTCGGCCGCCTTCCACACGAGCCGGGAAAACTCCGTCACATCCGGATCCTCGTTGAGACGACCGGCCATTTCGTTCGCGACGGGAACGAGGTCCTGCAGGTCACGGTTCTGCGCCCAGAACGAGTGCCGAAGAATCTCCGCGTACTCGGCGACGACGGCGGCCAGTTGAAGCCTCGGCGCCTGCGTCTCGACGGACCGGACCACCTGGTGCATCCGAACGTCCTGCTCCAGTTCCGTCACCTTCGGCCTCTGTCCCGCCTGCGTCGCCGGCTTCGCGTAGCGGAAACGAACCGTGGCCAGCGTGTCGTCGACATGAACGTCATCCTGTAGCCGGACTTCGTAGAGAGCGACCACCGTGTGCCCCGATCCGATCTCTCCTGCATCGATGTCATCGTTGCGGAAGTCGCGATCGGCCACGTCGCGGTTCTCGAATCCGATCAGCCGGTACCCGTCGACCTTCCGAGGATCGAACTCGACCTGGATCTTGGCGTCCTGCCCCACGACTTCGAGAGTGCCGGTCAGTTCTCGGCGGAAGATCCGGTCCGCTTCGTCGAGGCGATCGACGTAGTAGTACGCACCGTCACCCTGATCCGCCAGCTGTTCCATGAGGACGTCGTTGTAGTTGCCCATTCCGAACCCGACCGTGGTCAGGTAGACGCCCTTGTCCGCTTCGCTCCGAACGACTTCGAGAATCGCATTCGGTCCGGTTCGGCCGACGTTGGCCACTCCGTCCGAACAGAGGATGATGCGGTTGTTGGCTTCCGGATCGAACATCTCCCGGGCCATTTCATAGCCCAGGCGCAAGCCGTCTTCCGCGTTCGTGCTTCCCGCCGACTGAAGACGCCCGATGCTTTCCAGAATGCGGTCCTTTTTCGCGACCTGCGTTCCGCGAAGCAGCACTTCGGCCCGACTTCCGTAGACCACCAGGCTGACGCGGTCGGACGGTCGCAGTCCGTCGACCAGTTGCTCGAGTGAGGTACGAACCAATCCCAGTCGATCCTCGCGACTCATCGAACCCGAGATGTCGACGACAAAGGTCAGGTTCGCCGGCTTGCGCTCTGCATCCGGAACCGTCCGAGCTTTGAGTCCAACCCGCAACAGGTGGAAACCGTCGCCGTAGGGCGCTTCGGCGCCGTCCACGAAGATGCGGAAGTCCGGTCCGTGAAACTCCGGGTAACCCGGATCGAAGAAGTTGACGAACTCTTCGACGCGGACGGAAGCCGGTTCGGGCAGGTAACCATCCGTGACGTAGCGACGGGCCACCGTGTAGGAGCCGTTGTCGACATCGACGGCGAACGTGCTGAAGGGATCCGTGTCTGCAAAGGTCAGTGGGTTCGAACCGTAGTCTTGGTAGATCACGAGATCGTAAGGTTCGTTCGACTCCCCAGGAGTCTGAAGACCCAGGAACTGGGGCTTATCCCGAGACGTGGACTGAGGCACGCTCCCGGAAGGCTCCGCCATGACTCGTCGGCTCGAATCGTCGAACTTCTGCTCAGAATTCGCGGGCGCGGAAGGGTTCGCCTCGCCGGCACGACCTCCCCGGAAGAGAACCTCTTCGTCCTTCGCTACGACACCGGCTTTCAACCCGATCGCCTCGGCGACTTCGTCGACGGGCAGAGGTTCCCGCGATGCAGGCCGCCGAACTGTCGTCGACTTCCCCGTTGGCGCAATGCGTTCCTTTTCCGCGGTGACGGCAATCTCGCTCATCCATCCGACCGATTTGGGCTCCATGGCAAAGCTGAGGCTCGGTCCTTTGCCCGAACTCACTTCAACGTTCTTGGCGATCTCCATTGAGAAACCCATCGAACTGGCCCGCACGTCGTAGACACCCGGCGGGACGTTCACGACCTTGAATCGGCCGTCTTCGAGGGCTACTGCCCCCAATTGCGTCCCGACAAGCATGACGTTCGCAAAGGGAATGGGGTTGCCAAGAGTGTCCGTTACGACGCCTTCAATGGTCCCAAGCTCGGCAAGAAGCCGTGAATCAGAATCCGAGAATCTGGCAGCTTCGGTTTCGGCCGGACTCGTCTCCGAATCGGCGGTCCGTCTTTGGCGCCCAGATTCCCCGCCTACCGTCGAACCGACCTGGGGCCGAGTGTCAGGCAACTCACTCGTAGAGCGCGTCTCCTCGGAACGCTGTGACTGAGTCTGAGCCTTGAATGGCGGCGCGGCACTGGTCGGTGGCGGCGTCGGCTCGGACTCCGGCACGGGAGCGACCACCGACTCCGGGCGGACTTCCTTTGACTCGACGGCCTTACCCAATCCCATCGAAACCGATTTGTCGTCGGAGCCGCTCATCGCATCATCCGCATCCCCGGGGTCGCCGGGCCCCTCGTTCTCCGAGACGTCGGCACCGGACACGGTCGGGGTCGGGGCCGGGGCCGGAATCGGGAGGTTTCGATTGTCCTCGCTCTCGTCGGACTCCGCCTCCATGAGCTCGCCGGTGAATTGTCCTTCGGACTTCAGGTCAAGACTGGAGTCCGCGTCCTTCTTTGCGGGTTGCGGAGTCACCTCTTCCGTTCCTGCAGAACTGATTGCACGGTCGCGTATCCGATCAAGGTCCGCCTCGTGCTCCGCCGCGCGGTCCCAAATGACCACCGCAAAAACAACCGTCGCCATCGCCCCAACCGCCATCGGAGTCAGGAACCGTCGACCGGTGAACCAATGGCTGAATGGGGACTCCGAGCGTCCCGCGGCATCAACGGCGGAATCTCCGGCGCCATGTCCACTGGCCGATGTCGTTTGCTGTCGAACGCGCTCCCAAACCCGCTGCCGCTCTCCCTCGGTCATGCGCGGTCGCTGTGTGTCGATGCGATCTTTCATAGTTCCAGTCCCTCCAGGCCTTGGGCCTCGACGCGGGGGGCCATGTCACCGAGGGCTTCTCTCATCTTCTGCTTGGCTCGGACGTGGTGGACACGGACGGTGCTCTCTTTGATCTCCAACTGCTGAGCGATCTCTGCAAAGCTCAGTTCCTCCCACTCGTGAAGCAGAAGGACGGCCCGTTGGTTCTTGGAAAGTCGTGCCAGGGCGTCGTGAAGATTCCGATCCTCACTTTCGAATCGCACGCGTTCCGTCTGCGGCTCGACGATAGCGGTGCGTTCGGTCAGTCCCACCGTGCGCTTGATCTTGAGAAGCGCGGATCGTTTCCAGTCGATGGCCAGTCGCATCGCGATGGTTCGCAGCCACGATGCAAGCGAGGCCTCTCCCCGGAATCCGTCGAGGCGTTGGAAGGCTCGGACGTAGGTGTCCTGAAGCAGATCCAAAGCCGCTTCCCGATCCCCGAGCTGATAACAGAGGAGTGAGAAGAGCCGGTCGCAGGTGGCATCGTAGATGGCTTGCCAAGCCTCTTCGTCACCTTGCGCTGCTTGTCGCGCCAGCTCTCGATCCCGTGTTGCGTCGCTCATGAGTCTCTCCGTCGCGCGCGAGATTCGCGTGGTCCCCGGTCTCAGAACTGGAGACGGGTCGGGATCCTCGTCTGCTTACGACGAAGACGAAAAAGTCGTGGCCAGTTGTCGCGCGCGGGACTGGTGGGTTGATTTTCGGCCAGGTCTGGCCGGAGCGAAAGGACTGAGGCGTATGGGGCGGGTTACGGACGTCTGCGCAAAAAGTGGAAACGGCCCGGTGTAGATGATCCCCTCATCTCCCGCGCCGATCCAGGCTCGCTGTATCTGTAGGTGCGTAACTGTGGACTTACCAACCAGCTCGTCCGTAGCTCAATAGCACCAGAATCCCTGCGATGATGGCTCCGCCAGCTGCAAACATTCCAGCCCCCTTTCCTAGTTGCGAACCCGATCTTTCCTGAGTGAAGTCTGTCTTACCAGCCTGCGCGGCCGTAAGCGACGATCATCATGATTCCAACGATAAGGGCTCCACCTGCTGCGAACATTTGAGTTCCTCCTGACTGTTGAGTTTCGATTGCTTCCTGAATTCCACCGAGGCCGGACGGGCCGCTGTCCAGCCGACCGTTCCGACTACCAGCCTGCGCGGCCGTAGGCGACGATCATCATGATTCCAACGATGAGAGCTCCACCTGCTGCGAACATTTCCTACCTCCTGGTTTGGGTTGTTTCCTGTGGGCTTGCGCCCTACGCCCTTTGTATTAGTAATCGTTGTGCCAGCCTTGGGAAATAATCCTCACCCACTGACTTGCAGCGCCTTAACTCCATACCTCACAAGCACTTAAAAATTGGCGCATTCGCACCGACGGGATTCCGTCGAACTTGGACGCATCATCAATGTGTCACCCATGAATGACATCGCCTACTGTCTCGCGATCTCCAGAAGAACTAATCGTCATCACAGCAACGACTTAGGGACAACTGCCGGGCCCATGCGTCAACAGCGAGCGACACCCTGTGTCCGTCATGCATACATGACACATCGCTATTCCCACTCCCTGGAGCGACTTGCGCGCCAATCGCCCGAGAGATGGGCGGACCGGCCGTTGGCCGAATCCCTGATCCAACAACCGACGACCGTCGCCTATACTGCCCCGATACATTTGGCGCTACCGAAAGGAGTTCCGGCCCCATGGTCCCGAGCAAACCCCCGCAGACGATCCGTTTCCCCGAAATGGAAGAGCAAGTCCTCTCCTTTTGGAAAGAGGGGCGGATTTTTGCTCGGAGCATCGAAGAGAAGGATCCGGAAAACACCTGGTCGTTCTACGACGGCCCGCCCTTCGCTACCGGGCTGCCCCACTACGGTCATCTCCTGCCGGGCACGATCAAAGACGTCGTTCCCCGCTACTGGGCGATGCGCGGAAAACGCATCGAGCGTCGATTCGGTTGGGACTGCCACGGACTTCCCGTCGAGTTCGAGATGGAAAAGACACTCGAACTGAACGGCCGCCGCGAGATCGAAGAGTACGGAGTCGACCGCTTCAACGAAGCCTGTCGCGGAATCGTGCTTCGCTACACCTCGGAGTGGCGGGAGATCGTCGAACGCCTCGGCCGGTGGATCGATTTCGACAACGACTACAAGACCATGGACGTCGACTTCATGGAGTCGGTTTGGGCCGTCTTCAAAGGACTCTGGGATCGGGGCCTCATCTATGAGGACAAGAAGATCCTCCCCTACTCGAGCCGGATCTCGACGCCGTTATCCAACTTCGAGGCCAACCTGAACTACCAGGACGTGCAGGATCCGTCGATCACGGTCAAGCTTCGGATCAAGGGCGAGTCGGACAAGTTTCTCCTCATCTGGACGACGACACCTTGGACGTTGCCCGCGAACCTCGCCGTGGCTGCACACCCCGAGTTCACCTACGCCGAAATCCGGGACACGGAGTCGGGCGAAACCTACATCGCCCTCGAGTCCCTGCTCGCTCCGCTCTACAAGAAGCACGGAGGCGCAGATGGCTACGAGGTCCTGCGCACGATGCCGGGAACGGAACTGGGAGGCACCGAATACGAGCAGCTCGTCCCGGCCTTCGAAGGTCGCCTGCCTGAGAACGCGTTTCGTGTCCACCTGGCCGACTTCGTTACGGCTGACACCGGTACCGGGTTGGTTCACATCGCACCGGGCTTTGGCGAGGACGACTTCAACGTCGGCAAGGCTCAAGGCCTCGACCCGCTCGACCATCTTGATGACGAGGGCATCATCACGTCGGCGGTCCCGCTCTTCGAAGGTCGTTACTTCAAGGACGCGGACAAGGAAGTCATCAAGTATCTGAAAGACCGGGGGCAGGTTCTCCGTCAGGAGACCTACGCGCACAGCTACCCGTTCTGCTATCGATCGGACACGCCGCTGATCTACCGGGCCATCTCGACCTGGTTCGTCAAAGTCACCGCGATTCAGGACGAACTGCAGGCGAACAACCAAGAGATCCACTGGGTGCCGGAGCACTTGCGCGACGGTCGCTTCGGAAAGTGGCTGGAGAACGCGCGCGACTGGTCGATCTCCCGAAATCGTTTCTGGGGGAACCCACTCCCTGTCTGGCGGAATGAGGAAACGGGCGAGTCGCTTTGTGTCGGGAGCCGCGCCGAGCTCGAAGAGCTGACCGGTGAAAAGGTCGACGACCTCCACAAGCACTTCATGGACAAGCTCGTCATCAAGTCTCCCAAGACCGGCGACGAACTTCGACGGATCCCACACGTCCTCGACTGCTGGTTCGAATCCGGATCGATGCCCTACGCACAACAGCATTACCCCTTCGATATGAACGACGAGGAATTCGACAAGATCTTTCCCGCCGACTTCATCGCCGAAGGACTCGACCAGACTCGCGGGTGGTTCTATACCCTGCTCGTCCTGTCGACGGCGCTGGGAAAGGGCCCTGCGTTCCGGAACGTCGTCGTCAACGGCATCGTTCTGGCCGAGGACGGTCGCAAGATGTCGAAGCGGCTCCGCAACTATCCGGACGCCTCCGAGGTGTTCCACAAGTTCGGCGCGGACACGCTGCGCATCTATCTGTTGCAGAGCGGCGCTGTGCGTGGCGAAGACCTGCGTTTCAGTGAAGAGGGCCTCAAGGAGATGACGCGCAAGGTCCTCATCCCCTTTTGGAACGCCTACTCTTTCTTTGCAACGTACGCCTCGGTCGACGGCTGGGATCCGGCCACCCAGTACACGGACAAGCGCGAAGCCGAGCTCGACCGCTGGATCTCGACCAAGCTCGAAACTCTGAAGGCGGAGATCCATGAAGAGATGGGCCGCTATCACCTGTCCAAAACGGTGCCGCCTCTGTTGTCCTTCATCGACTACCTGACCAACTGGTACATCCGTCGCTCACGCCGGCGCTTTTGGAAGTCGGCCAACGACGATGACAAGCGGCAGGCCTATTCGACGCTCTACCACGTACTCGTCGACTTCTCGAAACTGGCGGCGCCGTTCATCCCGTTCCTGACCGAGGAAATCTACGGTCGGTTGCGGCTTGGCCACGAGTTGGTCGGATGCGATTCAGTGCACCTCGATGTGTATCCCGAACCACGGGAGCTGTCGGAAGAGGAAAAGGCGCTGGAATACGCGATGGACTTGACGCGCGACGTCGTCAACCTCGGGCGCGAGCTTCGGGAGAAGGTCAAGGTCAAGACGCGCCAGCCGCTCAGCCGGCTCTTCGTGGGCACAGCCCACCCGGACGATGCCGAGAAGTTGGCGCCGCTCTTCCCCATCGTGCAGGAAGAGATCAACGTCAAGGCCGTCGAGTTTCATCCCTTCTCCGAGATGGCCCACTGGAACGTGAAGCCGAACTTCAAGCTTCTGGGCAAGGAGCTCGGCCCCCGAATGAAGGAGTTCCAGGCGGCCACCCAGTCCCTGGGCGACGAGCAGGTCTTCTCGATTCTGGAAGGTGGAACGGTCGACATCCTGGAAGCGCCCCGTGGAATGGAAGCGTTCCTCATCGACTTGGCGCCGAGCGAGAGTTTCGGTCATCCCTGCCACGCTTCGGGAAGCATCGTCGTGGCCTTGGATACGGATCTCTCCGATGAGTTGCGTGACGAAGGACTCTCCCGGGAACTCATCAATCGCGTGCAGAAACTACGGAAGGACTCCGGCCTGGACGTCGAAGACCGGATCCATCTCAGCGTGGAAGCGCCCGACGAGATGGGATCGGCTTTCTCCCGCTTCCAGAAACTCATCGAGTCCGAAACGTTGTCATCTCTGCAGCTTCAGGCGCCCGGCGATGGCATGTCGCAGAGTGCAGAGAAGATTGAGGGCGAGGCTGTCGCCGTCGGCATCTCGCGGATCGGCAGCTGATCACGTAATCGCGACCGGCCGTCGACAGCTGAAACACGGAATCAGAAACGGCACCGCATCGACAACCGATCGACGAGGAAAGTCGAAAAGATGAGCGAGCCTACAGCAAGGAAGGTCCATCTCTACACGGATCCGCTCTTCCTTCGCCACGACGCCGGCCCTGGGCACGTCGAGCGCCCGGAACGACTGATCGCGATCGAAAAGAGTCTGGCGGAGTCTCCCATTCCGGGACTCGAACGCTGCAGTCCGACGGAAGCCACCGCCGAAGAAATTCTCCGAGTTCACACCCGGGAGCACTTCGAAGAGATCCGGGCGACCGAAGGAAAAGAGCGCGTCGTGCTCGATCCGGACACCTCGACCGGTCCAGAGTCCTACCAGGTCGCGCTACGGGCCGCCGGAGCCGTCAACTCCTGTGTTCGCGACATCGTTTCGGGAGAAGCGGATGGGGCCCTCGCCCTCGTCCGTCCTCCGGGGCATCACGCCGAATCCGATCAGGCGATGGGCTTTTGTCTTTTTGCCAACGTGGCGATTGCAGCGGAAGTGGCGTTGCAGGAATTGGGCCTCGAACGTGTGCTCATCCTCGATCCCGACGTTCACCACGGGAACGGAACACAGCACATTTTCGAAGACCGCAGCGACGTCCTCTTCGTCTCGTCCCACAGGTATCCCCTCTATCCCGGTACGGGGTGGTTCGACGAGGTCGGACGCGGACAGGGCGCAGGTTATACCGTCAACCTTCCGATGCCGGCCCTTCTCGGTGACGAAGACTTCCTGTTTCTCTACCGGACGGTGGTCGAACCGATCGTCGATCAGTTCCAGCCGCAGCTCATTCTGGTCTCGGCCGGCTTCGACACATGGAAAGACGATCCGCTCGGAATGATGAAGATGACCCGCCAAGGGTACGACCAACTCTTCAGCCTGTTTCGATCCTGGGCGGACCGGCACTGCGGAGGCCGCATCGTGGCGGCACTCGAAGGCGGGTACGATCCAGCCGGGGTCGTGCAGGGAGTGAGAGCCTGTTTGCGGGCCTGGACTGCCGAAGAGGTTGAGACTCCGGATACCGCCGCGCTCGAAGCCGCCGTCGGAGAAAAGGTACTCGCGATCGCGCAAGCGGCTCGAGAACATCTGAACGCCCACTGGACGTTTGCCGCGAGTTCTCAAGGCCAGGACTGAGGCCGGTCCACACTCCCCGTTCTTTCCCAAAAGTTCGTTCATCGAGTACGAACTTACAAAGTTCGCTGATCCCCTCGAGGATTCCTAGGCAAGGCGGGATCCGTCTGCTCTCGTACTTCCGTTGTCGAGCAACAACATAGCCGTTTCTTTGCCTTTCCGCTCCGAAACGGCACGCGCATTTAGACCTTCCTCTTTGAAACGGAAACGGCCCTCCCCAAAGCGGCGGGCCATCACGAATCAGGAGGATCCCATGCTCTCGCTCTCTGTGACGTTCCTACTCATCGCAATCGTCGCCGCCGTATTCGGCTTCGGTGGAATCGCAGCCGGCGCGGCAGGTATCGCCAAGATTCTGTTCTTCGTCTTCCTCGTTCTCTTCGTCGTCAGTCTCATTCGTCGCGGTAGCACGGCCGTATAGAGATCGAAGGAGTGACGGACATGAACATCTTTGAAGCCATTCGGAAGGACCATGAAAAGCAGCGAACGCTCCTGGACATCCTGGTCAAGACAGAGGGAGACAGCCGCGGTCGCCGCGAGATCTTTGATCGTCTCAAGCGGGAACTCGAAACACATGCAGCCGCGGAAGAACGGCACTTCTATGTCCCGCTGATCGACGCCGACCTGACACAGGAGAAGTCGCGTCACGGGGTGGCAGAGCATCACGAGATCGACGAGATGATCGCCCACCTCGATGAGACCGATTTCAGTTCACCCGGATGGCTTCCGGGTGCCAAGAAACTGAAACACCTGGTGGAACACCACCTGGATGAAGAGGAACACGAGATCTTCCAGCTCGCCGGCAAGGTCCTCTCCGAAGACCGGAAGCGGGTGCTGGGAATGGAGTACCAACAGACCCTCACGGAAATGAAGGAGGAGTACCGACAATGACTGTCGCCAAAGGTGAAAGCCTGGACGTTCTACGAATTCTTGCAGCCATACTTCTGCCGCCCGTCGGGGTTTTTCTTCAAGTCGGTTTGGGCGGCCACTTCTGGCTGAATCTGCTGCTCACGCTCTTAGGCTACATCCCAGGCATCATCCACGCTGTCTGGGTCATCGTTCGGCGCTAGGCCGATCGCCGGCGGTGCGGAATGGATTCCCCGGTCAATTCCGCATCGCCGGACTTCAAGGCCGATCGCAACAAACTCAACGGACGCGCCATCTGGCCGTGTCCCTTCGGTCCAACAGGAGGAAACTCAAAATGATGCCGAAACATCTCCGTACTCTGACTCTTGCCGTCGCTCCGCTCATGCTGGGCGCCAACCTCGTGACCGCTGGCGATACGAAAGTCGACGCGCACGATCAAATGTCCGACGAAGCCAAGCGGGCTGTAAAGGCCGGTGAGGTTCTTCACTCCGCTCTTTCGAGTGAAGACGGCGGCATCCCCCGCGCTTTGCTGGAGAATGCGCACGGAATCATCGTGGTGCCCCACGTCGTCAAGGGAGCCTTCATGGTCGGTGGACAGTACGGTAAGGGACTCGCAGCCTGGCGGGGCGATGATGGAGAGTGGAATGCCCCCTCCTTCGTCAGTATCGGTGGCGCAAGCTACGGATTCCAGGCTGGAGTCGAAGCCGTCGACCTGGTGCTGGTCGTGAATGAAGAAGACGGCATCGAAGCCATCTTCGAGGACGGGCTCAAGCTCGGCGCGACGATGGGCGTAACCGCCGGTCCGATCGGCCGACGTGCGGAACTGTCCACAAACGTCACGCTCGACGCCGGAATCTACAGTTACTCGCAGTCCAAGGGCATCTTCGCCGGTGCAGCGTTGGATGGCGCCGTCCTGACGATCGACAGTGAAGCGAACCAGCATGTCTACGGTGAGGTGGATGGAAAGCACATCCTGACGAGCGGCGAAATCGACGTCAACGACACGGTGTCTCCGTTCTACAGCGCCCTCGAGAATCTGATCCCCGACCTCGACGAGGATACGGCCTCCAAGCACTAGACAGCGGACCGCGTACAGGTTTGCGCACACACAGCGGGCCCGGATTTCCGGGCCCGTTTCGTTGTCTCGTTACTCTTGAAAGTAAGGATTCGGAACAAAAGCGAGCAACGTCGTCGGGAACCGATCCGTCATGACAAGAAAGCCATCGTCTCCGAGTCGCACGACGGCCTCCCAATTGCGACACTCTCCGTCATCTTGTGGAACAAGATAGATCGGCGGCGTGCTGGTCCGCTCGATGTAGCCTTCGCCACCGGCGGACTGGACGACGCGAAGTTCGAGCAGGCGCTCGATACACCGTTCGCCGTCGCCGCCTTCCTGCCCGCGGTTCTCCTCCGAAACATCCGACGGGCCGTCTGAACGCCGAGCATCGGCGGCAAGTGGATCGCTATCGAGCGGCCACGGCTCCTCGTCCGGTGCGGGATTCAGTTTGTCCCCTTCCGGCGGCCAGAAGTAGTTAATGACCCAGAACCGTCCATCGCCGTCGACCGCGGTTGCGTCGGTCACTCGGTACTCGATGGCCGGCAGCGCAAAGCATCCCAGGAACTCGAGGTCCGGGCTGAAGCGTTTGGCCCGGGGCTCTGGATTCACATTGACGCCGTTGGCTTCCCCCATCGTGAAGACCTCGTTTTGCAAGGCCACGATGGTTTCGTCGGCGAAGTTGGGAATGCTGAGAGCGAAGGGAATCTCACAGAAACGTGCGGTGTCGATGGAAACGTGCCCCCCTTCGGCCTCGAACCTGGCACTCAGGAGATAGCCGGCCATCTCACGTCCCTCCCCGGCCTCCACAGTTAGGAAGAAACGATCGCCGAGCAGAGCAATGGCTTCGAGGCCGTCGAAACCCCGAACCATCTGTTCGAGGCCGGGTGCATTGCAGGTCACCTGTCGCGGGACGATCGGTCCGGACCGCCCCAATTCCATCGCAGACGAGATCTGTGCCCGGTCGATACTGAAAAAACCAAGTTCACCGTCGCCGCCGAAGCGCGTCGGGAATTGCGGCAGAACGACCAAGGTGTCGCCCTTCCAAGCCATCCCCGAGACTTCCGCATCCGGATCGGAAAGAGGGCCGGTGATGTCGAGCATTCGTGGGCGCACCCACTTCGGAGCCGGAGAGAGATCAAGCTGCCGAGGGCGCGACCACTCTGGAGACGCTTCAAGCGCTGAATTCCGCGGCGCCGTACAGGCAGGAAGACCAACGCACCCAACGAAGACGAGGAACGTTGGAAGAACGTATGGCGACAGACGGATCACGCGCCCCCGGGCGCACCGGCACGGAGCTCGGCGAGGGATCGCAACGCGAAAGCCACATGCATGGCTGAGCCGGTCGGAAGAACGGACTCATCCACCTTGAACTTTGGGTGATGCACGGAGAATGTACAGCCCTGATCCGGATTCCGAATTCCAAGTCCGACGAAGCAACCGGGGACCTCTTCCGTATAGAAGGCGAAGTCCTCCCCGCCCATGATCGGGGGAGATTCGTTCACGGATTCCGTCCCGTACGCGCCCTTCCAGATGTCGCCGGCAAGGCGCCAACATTCGGCATCGTTGACCGTGGGTGGATAGTCCTCACCGGGATACTCCACTTCGGCTCGACAACGGTTCGCCGACGCAATCCTCTCGGCAACTTCCCGCACCCGCGACTGCGCCTCAGCCATATGCGCGGAGGTCAACGTCCGGATGGTGCCGCGCATCGTGACCTCTTCCGGGATCACATTGTGCGCTTCCCCACCGTGGATACTGGTAATGCTGATGACCAGGGACGAAAGCGGGTCCGTCTCACGCGACACGATCGACTGCAAGTCAGAGATGACCTTCGCGCTCGCGACCACGGGATCGACGGCGAGGTGCGGCATCGCCGCATGCCCGCCCTTTCCTTCGATTCGAATACTGAGCTTGGAAGCGGCGGCGAGGAAGGTTCCGACGCGGGACGCAATCTCTCCGCTGTCGGCCAGGGGCCAGACATGCAACCCGAAGATGCGCTGCACCTGCGGGGACCGGAGAATGCCGTGCTCGCGCATCCTCTTTCCCCCGGCTCCACCTTCTTCCGCAGGTTGGAAGACCAGCTTTACCGTTCCCTGGATCTCGTGTTCCCGCGACTTCAACATGCGCGCGGCACCGAGCAACATGGCCGTATGGCAGTCGTGACCGCACGCATGCATCTTGCCGGGAATCTCACTTCGGAAGTCGACGTCCGCTTCCTCGTGAATCGGAAGGGCATCCATGTCGGCGCGTAGTGCGACGCAGGGACCATTGGAATCGCCGAGGGTGGCAACGACACCGGTTTCGGCGATTCCGGCCTCGTACGAGATTCCGAGCTCGTCGAGCACCTTACGAACGAGGGCGCTCGTCTCGACTTCTTCGTACATCAGTTCCGGCTTACGGTGGATCGTGCGGCGTAGTTCGACGATCCAATCCTCGACGGTCCGCGCTTCGCGAACGAGGTTTCCCAACTCCATGATGCTGTCCCCAAAAGGCTTCCGGTGAGTGGATTGACCTTGCGGAGACTAACACGAAACCCGGACCGTCTCCCGCATCTACCGGACCAGGACGAGTCGTTGGCCGATTCGTGAGAGCGGAGTGCGCACTTCGTAGAAGTAGACCCCGGAGCCCAACTCACGACCGGCGTCGTCAAGTCCATCCCAGACCATCTCTACGGTTTGGCCTCCCGTCAGCAGCCGCTGCTCGGCCAGGCTCCGGACCCGCGCACCCGTGGCATCGAAGATGCTGACATCCACGCGAACGTCCGCTTCGACGTCGAAGTAGATCACGCCCGCGGACGTCATCGGGTTCGGGCGAACGCCTCCTAGTCGAACGGAAAGCGGTCCCGTGGGTTCCCCGAACTCGACGTCGGCCGGTGCGAGACTGCGTTGAACAACGATGCGGTAAGCGGCTCCCTCCGCGGCGGGGCGAAGACTCGATGAAGCCAGGAATGCCTGTCCCCCGGTGGAGAAAAGCGCGGGACGGATCTCAGGGGAGGCTTCCGCAAGCAGTGCGACACCGGAGGGATCCATGACCGTCCCGTCTTCGAGAACCCGCGTGCCGAAGATGTCCGTCCGTTCGTCGAAGTAGATGAGTGCGCCGCGCTTGTCTTCCCAAGCGACGATGAACTCGGTGCCGTTCCAGGTCACGCACGGTCGGAGCTGCTTGTCCTCCGCATCCGAGATCCCGAACGGGCTGCCCTGGAATGAGCCGTCCTCGTTCATAATGACGCCTTCGAGGTCCGTCGTCGCGGTGGCAATGGTTCCCGTGACCGCAACGAACAACGCTTTCGTCGGCGAGACCGCGACCTGGGGGCGCCATCCCAGCGGAACATCGATCGCTCCCGCCGTGGTGCCGTCCGGTTCGATGATCGCCGCAGTCGTTCCGGCAATCGTGTTGTCGTGCGAGATGTTCCGCTGCCAAACCGCAAGCCAGCGGTTTCCCCAGGTCTCTACGCGGGGATGCCTGGCAAAGATGAGAAAGCCGTCGATCGGCGTGGACTCTATGTCGAGATTCGTCCCCGTCGCACCGTCGACTCGCATCGAAAACGCAGCCTGCCAGTGTGGATTGTCATCGATGTAATCCAACGCGACGACGAGAAAGACATCGCCGACTGCGGACAGGTCAGGGTCACGACCGTCCATCACCACGCGGGGCGAAGGATCGAGAAACGTTCCGTCGGCAAGCATCCGCCGCATGAACACCTGAATCCCGTCCGACCAGGTAACCATGAAGAGCGAGCCGTTCCAGGCCGCCCGGACTTCGCTCAGTGACGGTGCTCCGCGGTGTGAAAAGGGTCCGACCGCGACTTCGATCGGCTCCACGTCCATCGAAACCCCATCATCGTTCAACCGTTGAACCAAAACCCGGGCGCTATCGGAGCCGCGGGAAAGAAACGCCACCAGATGCACACCATCGCCTTCGGCAAAGTCGGCACCGAGCTGGGCCGGAGCTCCGACGGAGACCACCGATTCGTTTCCGAATTGGGTGTCCGTTCCAACCTGACCGCCGCGGACATCTTTCGGATCCGCGGCGGCACTGACTCCGTCGTTGTAGACCAACTGCACTCCGCCTCCCGGAACACCGGCCAATCCGGGTTGGCTGACCGGGGAAACGGACGGGGTCACCCAGAAACCTCCCGGATCCAGAACGGCGCCTTCGGCCGTGACCCGGGCCAGCCTCGGACCGCCCCAACTCACCCAGTACAGGCTGCCGTCCCAGACGACATCGACGCAGCAGGTCCCATCCTGATTGCCTCCGGTAAAGAGAGTGACCGGCGAAGTCAGCCCACCATCTTCCATGACACGGACGGCATCGATCGTCGCCAACGGTGGCGACCCGGAGGCCCGAACGACGAGAAAGTCGGTCCCGTCGCTGGCCACGCGTTGCCCAAAGGGCAGTGCCGAAGTGCCGAGGAGGGAAAGCTCGGGGGTATAGCGCCGGGCGCGGGGAGAATCGAAGGAACCGGACCAAACCATCATGTACTGGTCGCCGGCGAAGGCGATGTCAAACTCCATGAGAAAGTTCGTGGAGTGAACGAGAAGCCCGCCGGGATTGGAGACGACACCGTCGTCCGTGACCCTGACCGCCACCAGTCCGCTAAGGGGTCCGTCGGCTTGAAAAGTGACGACCCAACCGCCACCGCCTCCCGCAACCTCCAGCCCAGTGTAGTAGGAATCGTCGTTGTGAATCGAAATTGGGGAGGCATCCAGAATCTGGCCGTCCGGCGAGACCCGCACGGCGCGGAGTTCGTCATAGGTCGGAAGGGTCTCAGTCTGTTGCTTCCAGACGACGAGCCAGTTTTGTCCGTCCCAGGCGACGCGGGGCTCGATCTGGTCGCCGAGCGCTTCATCGACGACGAACGGAACGGGGTCAATGAGACTCCCGTCACTGTCTAGACGCGCCGCGTAGATGTCCGCTCCGGTGCCTTCCGAGGCGAACGGCGGGTAGTCGTCGGGGCTGGAGCGATAGTCCGTCCAGACCGCGAGGAACTGGGATCCGCCTGCGGCAACGTTGGCGCCCTCCTGGACGCCGGCCGCCGCTGCGACGAGATCATCGCCCGAAAGTAGAATTGGAGCCGAAAAAACCAGGTCTTCAGCTTTGGCGGGAGTTACCGCAAAGAGCCAGGAAATCACCGTAATCAGCGCGCAAGTGGAACTTGCGTGCACGCGGAACGGGGCAAAATGGCGGCGCATGTCTCAATCCTTTCACGACAGATCGCAGCTTGGGGTCCCGAAGAGAAGAGGGGACCGCGACTTATTCTGCAGTAGGGAATGAGGATGCGCCAAATACGCAGTTCTGCCCCGCGACGGTCACTTTTCCGCCATCTGTGCCCCCTCCAACCACTCACGACCACCTTCCCGGGTCAAGGCGACGATCAAGCGAGTTTCGGCCGGGCCGCGGGAGCTTCCCGCCTCCTCCTGTTCGGCGACCAGATCCGAAACGAAGCGCAGCTCGTCCAAACTCGAATACATCCGATAGGGGGCAACGGGGATCCGGGCTCCCGGAACCGACTTGATGTTTCCGTAGCGATCGATCGTATCGGCACTGATCCCGGTGTGGGCCACGATGTACTGCCTCATGTCGATCGTGCCGTTTGCGATGTAGGCGTCCGGAAGCTGGTCGAAGGGGCCGTCGTACCACGTGTTGTAGGAGACTTCCGCAGCCCGCACCCCCACAAGGATCTTTCGGTCGCGCTCTGTGTCACAGAAGAAGGCAAAACCAGTGCGGGCACCGACGACGACGTTCTCGTCGAAAACGGTCAACGCTTCCGGCAGAAAGCGGCTCTCATCGAGCATCCAGTAGAGGCGCTGCTCGGGCTCGCTGAAGAGGAGGTGGAATCGAAGCCCCGATTCGTCGAAGTTGCTTCCGACGTATGTCTCCCCGGCTGCCAGATGCGGCGGCGCAGGGGGCGACCACCCGGGATCGTAGAGATGAAAGGTGACCTTCCGGTCCTCGTATTCGACTTCGTAGCTCAGCTCGTCCAATTCTCGAACGATGAGACCGTCCTCAACCGAAAAGCGGTGCGACCGTCCCGGCATCTCCGTGTAGGTCCCCTCCGGCCGGTCCTCGATCTCCCCCACATAGCCGAAGCCGACGATCCCCTGATCTCGTTCGAATGCGTACAGCGTGATCGCGCCCCGTACCGTCAGTCCCCTCATCGGAAAACGGAAGTAGTAGTAGCCTTCCGAGGGATAGACCGTGACTTCATCGTCCAGCTGAGAGAGCACATGGTAGAAAACGGATTCCGTGTCTTCGAGATCCAGATCCGAGTAGAAGCCGGTGATAACCGCATCGTTGCTCACGAACGACGGACGTGTCGCTTCGGAGGCGACGGACTCGGCAACGAACAGCAAGCTGCTCAGCGTCATCGCAAGAATCAAACGGCAGGGAAACATGGCTTTCTCCTGAAATAGCTGGAGTTGCTCTCTGTTGATGGAAGAGCGCAGCCGAGTGCCTGCGCTCTTCTGTACTCCGCTAGTTGCTGCCCGGCACGAACTTCCAGAACTTGCTCTCATTCGGGCCGTGACCGTAGTGAATCCACTGCGTCAACGGGCGGGCTCCGACCTGCTTGTACCGCGAGTAGAGAATCGCCGTGTAATGCCGACCGGTGAAATGGTCCGACGCGTTGGGTCCGTTGATGATGTGGAACTCCGCCTCGAGCGGCGGATTGTTCTCATCGTAGTCACTCATGGATGCGTTGGGGCCGAACGGCAGCGGCTCTGCCTCCCTGTACTCGATTTCCTGTGAGACAGGAACGATCCCGACGGAACCGGCGTCCAAACTGGATGCTTCAAGCAAGGTGCCGGACTGCCAATCACTCGCAAACGCGAGTGACGGAATCGCGGCCAAGGCGGTGAATCCGGCCAAGAACAGGACACGGGTGAGCCTCATAGATTCTCCTTTCAGATTCTTGTGACGAACACGTCCAAATCCTCCCCAACGGGAAAGCTGGGCAGGCGAGTCTCATCAGACGCGTATCGGAAAGGGCGAAGAGGTGGTGTCTTGATACACCCAATTTCGGGTGGAGACGCACTGACCCGATCTATCGGCAAGTAAATCGCGTCAAGGCGGTCCGTTCGCTGCTTAGCGCGAATCTCGACCGAGGAAGATCAACTTCTTTGAGACCGTTCGTCCGAGGGCGGACAGTCTGTAGAGATAGGTGCCCGCCGGCACTCGGTTTCCCTGTCTGTCGGTTCCGTCCCAGGTAGTCCGATGCCGCCCGGCTTCGAATGCATCGTCAACCACAACCCGGACCCGACGACCCGCAACGTCGAATATCTCCAGCGTCACATCTCCGGCTGCGGGTAGTCCGAACGAAATCTGCGTGGAGTTCGTAACAGGGTTTGGTTGATTGGGAAAGAGCTGCAGGTCATCGAACGACGGCCCGATTGGAACGCCCGCCGCCCGCACAGCGGCATCGTCCGCAAGTGTCGCCTCGAGAACGTAGACATACGATGCATCCGCGGTCGCACTCGGATCGACGTACGATCGCGACTTGGGAGGCAGGAGTTCGCTCACCTTTGCGACGTGATCCACGCCGGATTCCCGCCGGTAAACACGGAACCCGACCACATTGCTACCTGCAAGCACATCCCATCGAATCTGGGCGCCGGAGGCACCCCAGCTCACCTCCACGACGCGAATCGGGTTGACCAGACCCGGTTTCAGATGAACTCCCAGTGGCATCGACCTTCCCAGTATCCGCCCCGCGGAGTCCCTCGCTTCGACCTCGAACTCGACCGGGATACCATCGGGAAGATCGAGAACTCGATGTGATCGCCCCCCCAATGGTATGGCCGCAGAGGGTTGCCCGGACGTCCCCGAATGGATCACCGCGTACTCCGTCGCATCGCTACGTCCGAAAGTTTCGAAGCCTAGAGTGACACTGCGGCCCAGTGTGTCCACCTCGGCGATCCAAAGGTCTGGCGCCTGGGCCTCTGCGGACCATGGGAACCGAAACGCACGGTAGTTGAAGACCTCGGGTTCGTACCGCATCTCCCAGGCCACACTTCCATCCGGTCGCACTTCTGTTTGGACGCCGGAGTTTCCAAAAGAGACGAACGTGTTTCCGTTTGGCAACCTCTGTGCATATCCCACGATCGGACCGTAAAGGTCTTCGCGGTGCTCATACTCCCACACCAAGGTTGCCGTTCGCTTCACTTCGTCGAGGCAGTACTCCACTGCGCGCGAAACCTGTGGTCGGTGGGCAGTCCCGTTGTCAAACAGAAGGACGTTGCCGTTCTCGAGCCGACGGATCGCATGCTGTCGAGAGAACCAGCGGTCATCGTCGATCAGTGTGAACTGGTTCCTAAGCCCGCCCATGCGCCATAGAACTTCACCAGTCTCCCGATCGATCTTCGTGATCTCGTTCGTGGACCGGCCCGAGAATAGGATGCTGCCGTCGAAGTCCGTCTCGATCGCATTGCAATGCACGTAGTCGATTCGCTGTGAAGTGAAGTCGAAATCCTGTGCATCCGTGATCTCGAAGTGATCCCAGCTCCTCCACTGGAAAACGACGTTCTTGTCATCGTCAAGTTCCTGAATGACCAGCCCCGCCACACGGGCGTCCTTCTGTCCTCCCTCGACGATCCGACTCATGTCCACCGTCTGCCAGTCGTAGATGATGATGAGCACATGCCCGTTCGGAAGCATTTCGAAGTCGTGAAAGTCCAGCTCCTCATAGCCGTTCCCGGCGAGAAAGGTGTCGACGGGAGTGTAGGTCGCATCCAAGGTGACAATACGTGCCGGACTCGCAAGCTCCGCGTAGCTCAGAAGTCCGGTGGCCTCATGAAGCTTGAAGTCGTGGACTCTGGACTCCGTTTCCCGGAAGAACACCGGCGACCCATCGTTGTCGAGGACGATCAGGTGTGGGGCCCTCTCCACGTTGGCCGTTCTCAGGGACGCGTTTGTCGTGAAGACGAACCCCGGGGCCGGGCCATCGTTGATGTCCACCGTGAATCTGGGGAAGTCGAACGGAAGAGGAAACGGTGACACTCGCTCGGAGGTCACGAGATCGATTCCCGGCATCGACTTCTTCTCCTTTCGGGATTGCAGCTGAGGTTGGCCGCTGGAACTCCATGGGATTGGAGCCTCCGCCCAGTCACATTCGACGTGGAGACATCGAGGGGTCTTGTCCCGTGCCTGTTCGGGGGACGTGTGAAATCGGTATTCCAACACCACCCCCGCATCCGGTCCCGCTCCTCGGATCGACACGGTCACGGTCTCCGCGAATTCGAAAGGACTGGACGGACGAAACGTGATGACCGCGCCGCCGTCTGCCGGTTTCCATTCCCCGGAATGTGGACCGGAAGCGTCTCCGCGAACCTCGACCTGCTGCTTCCAGTCGAGGCTCTCAACGAGGCTTGGATCGATGGGACGAAGGATCAACGAAGCCCCGACCGGAACGAAGACCGCATCCGGTTTCGGAGAAAGGAACGAGAAGCCGAACTCTTCCGTCGCCGCCGACGGACTCCCGATCATCAGAAAGAGCGTTACGAGTATGGCGGGAACGCGAGGAAACCTGAGGCCAAGCAGGACAGCGGATCGCCTCCGGATCAATGATGACCCGTTCGCCCGAAACGGAATCGGCATCCTCGAGGCGCTCCCTCCTGCTCTCTCAAAACGTCTCACCGACAGGGTCCCACGCCAGGACAGTTGGTGTTGCTTCTGTTCATCATATCAACGGTGGACGCGGCCCGGGCTAGTTGGCCGGGGCCGCAGACGGCATAATGGCTTGAAGGCCTCCACCGCTGCAACCGACGGACGTCTACGCTAGAATTTCCGGTGCCGTGTCTCTTCACCTTTTCGACGGTGGGAACCGCCGGACGTGGGAACTTGTCCGCAGACGACCACCGCGAATCCTAGGAGGTATCCAAATGAGCAAGTTTCTGACCTTCCTGATGGCCATCACGTTCATCATGCTCTTGCCGGGCTCAGCATCGGCGGGACAAACCGTCGACGACGCTGCCCAGGCAATCGTGGACCAGTTGATAGAAGGTTGGAACGCCGGAGACGGGAAAGCTTTCGCCAGCCCCTTTCGGGAAGATGCCGGATACCGTGTCTGGAATGGAATGCTCTCGGAAGGGCGTGATGAAATAGCGCGGAATCACCAGCAGGTCTTCGACACCATCTTCCGTGGCACGAACCTCACGCTGAAGATCCAGAAGATTCGACCGCTCACTGATCGTGTCGTTGTCGTCTATCTGGAAGGCCGGATCTATCGCGATGGAGAACCTCTCGAGCAACTGCCCAACATGAAAGGCGCAGTTCCCGTGCTGATCCTCGTCGAGGAAGAGGGCCAATGGGTCGTCGGTCACTTCCAAAACACCCCAATGATCCAGATGGGACCGCCACCCGGAGTCGGTGACGACGGCTAGCCAGCCCCCCCGGCGACGTATCTGCCCCGACCGCATGATCCACCCTCCAACGCTGGTGGGAAGGTCTCATCCTGTTGGCTGAGACGCAAACTCGGCGGCTCTTTCGTATCATCTAGGTCTCGACCGGACACCTATCTACTGAAGTTCACACCCGTGCACGACTTCCTGAACGCGCCGACGCGCTTCAGACTCTGCAACCGCCGAGTCAAGCACGGGCAAGGTCGCCACCTGAGGTAGGGAGTAGCACTCCTCCCCACGAGAAGGAGCCCGAAGACGATGCCATCCCCGATCTACAACCCGATCCCGCACCCACTTACGATTCTGTTTCTGGGTCTCTTGGGAACCTGCAGCGCCGGCGTGAAGTCCGTCGCTCTGGCTGGAAGCGAGCCCGGTCCGGACCCGTTCGAATTCTCCTGGCTCGGCTTCAACGCCGGGTCGAGCGCCTTTCCCGGAAACCCGGAACCGTTCGAGAGGGATCCGACAGCCATGACCTCCGCGGATTTCAACGGAGACGGCCTGCAGGACATCGCCATTTCGAACTACGAGTATGCCGCACCCGGTGGAGGAACCGACGGCATGTCCGGTTTCGTCGTACTGCTCGGTATGGGGGGAAACCGCTTCACGGAGCCCAGCCACATCACCGTGTCGTCGCAGGGTTGCTGGGACATCGTCGCGCACGACTTCGACCTCGACGGTGATCCTGACATTGCCGTTTCGATCGCCAATGCTTTCTGGGAAGGGACCGGAGTGAGGATCTACCTCAACGACGGATCCGGACAGTTTCCGGAGTTTCGCTCGGCGGCCGTGGCCAACGGAGCGAGCGGGCTGGCGGCGGGAGACTTCGACGGCGACGGATCACCCGACCTGGCCGTCGCTAGTTTCCAATCGTTCGAGGAACAGGGCATCGTCTCGATTCTTTTCGGGGACGGCACAGGCAGTCTGAGTGCACTCACACCTTACTCGGTAGCGGCACGCCCCTGGAAGCTGGAGTCCGCGGATATGGACGGTGACGGTGATACCGACCTGGTCGTCGCGCACGAGCTTCACGCCGTCACCGTGCTCGAGAACACGGGCGCAGGACTGTTCCAGTCGCAGGAGTATTCGGGATTCTTTCCGCTCCAGGGCGGCCAGGCCTACGCCGCGTTGGCTCTGGCGGACGGGGACCAGGACGGAGACCTGGATGTCTACTACACGAATACCCGAACCGGCCAGCCCGGTCTGATTCAGCGCTACATCGTACATCTCCAGAATGACGGAGGAATCCTCAGTCGAGGAACCGACATTCCGGCTCCTTCCGCATGCGACCTCATATCCACGGACTGGAACGGCGACGGCTGGGCCGACTTCGCGACCGTCCTTCACAGCGGAAGGGACGGGGACGGTCCGCAGATCATTCTTTCCGACGGAAACGGCGGGTATCACGAAGCGGCTCCTGTCGCGGCCGGTCAAGGGACCTTTGCCGTGCTTGCCGTCGACATCGACGGTGATACCGACCCCGATCTACTGACCGCCGACCGGTACTCGATGGCACTGACCGTACATGACAACCGGGGCGACGGGATCTTTCCGCGTCTTCAGATCTTCGACATCGAAGGACTGGGAGTCCGCCTGGATGCCGGCGACGTGGACGGCGACGGAGACCTCGACATCATGTCGTCGAGCGAGAGCTTCGGTACTCCGGGATCCCTGATCCGCAACGAGGGTGACGGCACGTTCGGACCTCCGGAGGTCTACACACACAGCGACACGTACGGCCGGGGCGTGGCCCGCGCGAAGCTCCGGGACCTGGACGGGGACGGAGACCTCGACCTGCTCTACAACGGCGCGCACACCGACTTCCATGACGGTTACAACTTCTACACCGCGATGAATGACGGAGCGGGTCAATTCGGCCCCATCATTCAGTGGTTCATCGGCACCTGTGGCAACGGCGACGTCGATGCCTTCGACCTGGACGGCGACGGAGATCTGGACGTCGTCAACTGCGAGGAACTCGCGTGTGCGGGCGGCCCAAGCGCCAACCGGCTCTACATCAGCCTGAACCGGGGAGATGGCACCTTTGATCCCGCCTACACCGTTCAGATCAGCACGGGCCCGCATGCCCTTCTCGGCGGTGACTTCAATGAGGATGGAGACGTCGACCTGATCACGACCCACTACATGCCCTACGGCTTCCGGGACTTCATCAACGTCCACATCGGCAACGGCGACGGAACCTTCGTCGAGGAGCAGGTCTATCAGACCGGGCAGGGCCCACGTTGGATCGTCTCCGAGGACTTCGATGGAGACGGTCACGCCGATCTGGCCACCGCGAACTCCGGCCAGGACGGTGAGGGAAGAGAAACCATGACCGTTCTCTTCGGCACCGGACTCGGTACTTTCACCGGAAGGACCGACTACTACCTCCCCTTCTCCCCGGACTTGCTCGGAGCGACCGGGCTGGCCGCGGGAGACACCGACGGCGATGGGGATATCGACCTCATGGCCACGACCGCAGCGAACGCACTCGTCCTCTACGAAAACGACGGAACCGGGAGCTTCGAGTTCGAGATTCGCTACGGAATGATCTGGGGACCGTGGAACCCCATCTTCGCGGACTTCAGCGGAGACGGAATCGAAGACGTAGCTTCGATCGGTTGGGATGGCGACTCTGAAGCGGAGGGCGGAGGCGTTCTGCTGTTGATCGGCAAACGGCAGGATCCTGCCAACGCTCCTGACCCAACTCCGGAGTCCTATTCTTCGAGAATCGCAGAAGTCCGGTCCGCGCCGAATCCGAGTCGCGAGTTTACTCGGCTGGAACTCAGGATTCCCGAGTCCCAGGATGTAGATATCTCCGTCTTCGATCCGTCGGGACGTCGGAGCCTGGAGGTCCACCGGGGTCGACTCGAGGCCGGCACCACTCACCGGTTCATCATCGATGCCCGCAACCTTGCCAGTGGCGCCTACTTCGTCAGGATCACGGGAGAGCGATTCCATCGGACGGAGAAAATCGTCGTCCAGAGATAGTGAAAGGAACGACCGCGTCGTGGGCGATCGCAAGAACATACGAGATCTCGACGTACTTCGGGAGTTCGATGAGGTTCGTGCGATCGCTCACGAACAGCGCCTGCAACTGCTCGCTCACCTGACACGCGGTCCGATGAGCGCGGGAGTCCTCTCGCGAAAGACGGGGATCCGTCCGAACCGCATTCACTACCATCTTCGTCGTCTCCTGGACTTGGGGATGGTCCACGAAGTGCCGGACCGATCGCGGGAACGCGCTTCGGATCGCCGGTACGTTGCCCGAGCCCGGCACTTCATCGTCGATCCCGGACTCGGCCTGAACGATCCGGGAATGGTGGCTGCCATCGACAGCTCTCTCCAGTCCATGCTGCTGGATTGGAGACGGAGCGAAATCCTTCAGATCGACGTGCCGCGCCTGGCCAGACGAATCGCATTCGACTGCGCGCGTATCTCCGCCGGCGAAACCGTTCTCATCATCTACGGCCGGTTCGGAGCGGAACTCGGAGAGACGCTTCTCGTCGAAGTGGAAGCAGCAGGCGCCAGAGGAGTCATCCGCCCCTGGTCACACACCTGGTTGTTTCGGACGATGGACCGACATCGGGACGAGGACCTCCAGGGGATGAGCTTCGTTCCCGACGAGTTGTGGTCTTCTCTCGACGCCGTGCTCATCCTGACGACCAGCTTGCCGGAAGGCGCGGCGCCCGATGAGGAACAGACCCGGAAGATCCCGGCGATGATGGAACTCATGTCGCGCTTTCTGCGCGAGGTCCATCGTCGCAGGATCCGCTTCGTGGAGTTCAGTCTCCCCTTTCGAAGCGAGTTCGACTCTTCGCTCGTCTCTCCCGAGGACGGAACGACGACATTTTGGAAGGCCGTGATGACGGACCTGGACGCGATCGGTCAGTCGGGAGGGCGGCTGCATGAACGAATCATCGCCGATCCATCGCTACGGATGGTTTGCGAACGCGGCACGGAACTGACCTTGAAAGTCGACCCTCGAACGATCAGCGTTCGCGACGGAGTGCTGACCAGCCGGGATGTCTCCGGAGGGAGAACGGCCGAAGTGTTGCCGACCGGATCCCTGGCCGCAGTACCGGACCCCGAGTCGGTGCGCGGCCGTTTCGTGGCCGACTACGTCGCATGGAGCGGGGTCGTGGTGAGGAATCCGAAACTTCGCATCGATCGCGGAAGAATCATCGAGATCGAAGGCGGCGAAGGAATCGAGTTCGTCCGAGAGATGATGGCCGGGGCTAAGGGAGACGGGGACCAGGTCGCCATGGTGACGTTCGGGCTCAACCCCGCCGGCAGGGGCCCGACCGGAAAGCCCACCTTGGATTCCTGCCTCGAGGGCACGGTCTCACTTCACTTCGGGAGCAACGAGCTGCTCGGCGGGCAGGGAAGATCCACCTTGAACCTCGTGTTTCCGCACACGGCACTTTCCGTCAGAAACGGACCGTTCACGTTGCTCGACTCGGGTCGCTTCGTGTGGGACGAGACCAAAGACGCGAGACCACGGGGGCGCTACGAGCGATCCGGGCTCGGACCGGCGGACATCGAGCGGATCGCCAAGGATCTCCAGGAACTCATGGAACGTGAACGTCCCTACCTCGACTCGCGGCTGCGTCGGGAGACCCTCGCGTCACGCCTTGCCGTATCGACGAACCATCTCTCCCAAGTGCTCCGCCAGGGGTTGTCGACGACGTTCAACGACCTCGTGAACCTCCACCGGGTGGAGGAATTCAAACGGCGCGTCCAGGACCCGACAAACCGGAACCGAACGCACCTTGCGCTCGCCCTCGACGCCGGTTTTCCGAGCAAGGCGTCCTTTTACCGAAGCTTCAGGAAGGTTACCGGGGAAACACCGGCCCAGTTTCAGGAGCGGATGGCTTCAACTACCCAGGAATGAAGCAACGGCCCACCTACCGCGGTCTTCCGATCCGGGTCAGCTTCCCGCCGCCGCCGGACTCACCACCGGACTCGACGCGGTAGAAGTAGACGCCCGGCGCAACCGAGACTCCACGGTCCGTTCGGCCGTCCCAGTTCAACGACCACTGCCCGGCACTCTTCAACTCTGGAGAGTAGGTGCGGACCCTCCGCCCGGTCGCGTCGAAGATGGAGACGCCGACTTCGGCCGGGTCGGTCAACGTGAACCGGATCGCGGTCGAGTTCTCGAAGGGATTGGGGAACGCCGGCTGCAGATGAAGAGAGGTTCCACCGGGAAGCTCGAGCCCGCTGTCCTCCATACCGCTGACCACGGTCTCCGGCGGGTGTGAGACGAAGACGTAGTCGAACCCGTCCGAGAACCAGTCGATGTCCATGATCACCTGGTTGTCCCGCAGTTGCGGATCCCCCTGAATTACCACACTGAAGACCGGATCCGTCGTCGGCTCCGCCGGCTCGAAGACTTCGTAGAAGTACTCCTCCTCGACGAGAAGGTGGAGAGGTCCACCGCTGCCGTCATGGGATTCGAGAATCCAATCGAACTGTTCTGTCGGCCCGTAGCCGGATGGCACGACGATGGAGCCTCCCGGTGCGATGTTGAAGAAGCTGGAGAAGAGAGGCGTCTCGACTTTGATCTTGGTCGTCCAGGTCTCCAGGTTCGTGATCCGGATCTCCTCGTGTCCCTCGAACGGACCGATTCCGTAGTGCGCTTCGCCGTTGGGTTCGATCGCGACCTCGGCTTCCCGCGACACGACGATGCGCGCGTTCGTCTCCGCGACCTCGGCCGACGCATGAAAGAGATTCATCTGCTGACTGTACGTCTGCTGGGACCCGGACCGGATTCGGGAGTCATTGAGCGCCGAAGCGGTGATCCCACCCTGGACGTACACATCTCTGAACTGCCAGTCTTCCCAGAGTTCGATCGTCATGCAGTTTCCGACGCCCAGGCCGATGAGACGGCCGGCATCCTGTCGGGCTGTCGGACCGTCGACGGTTCCAAACGTCGTCGCGACTGCATCTCCGAAGCGTCCCCGTGCGGAGACGCACCACGTCGTCTGTGCAGCCGGGGTGAACCCGCCTTTGAGCCCGGTTCCCGTGATTCCCATGTTGTTGTTGAGAATCCAGCTCTGGAAACTGTTGAAATTGTCGATGAGAACCGCTCCCGTCGGCAGAATCCGGGCGGCGGTGTACGAACTCGTCGTCGAGATCTCGCGGAACATCGCGTTCCGCAACGCCTCTTTGCTCAGGAGAGCCATGTCGTAGGCCGTGGAGTAATGGTCGCCGAGATCGCGTCCGACGGCTTCCTGTTCGAACCCGTTGGGATTATTGAACGCCGTGTCGAACATCCCGATCTCGTCGGCTCTCTCGTTCATTCGCTGGACGAAGAGCGGAAGAGACACCTCCGGTCCCAGCGAGCCGTAGAGCAGGTCGGCGATGGCATGGGCCGCATCGTTGCCGGAAATGAGAAGCGCCATGTGCATCAGGTCTTCCAACGTCACCGTCTCGCCCTCGATCAGGTCGGCCGAGGAGCCTCCGATGTTGTTCGCGACCCAGGCAGGGACGGTGTACGAAGTGTCGAGGTCGACATAGTCGGGGTCGCCCGGCGACAACGACGCTCGCTCGCAGGCGAGCAGCACCGTCATGATCTTCGTCGTACTCGCGATGTAGACCTGTTCAAAAGGCTTCTGCGTGTAGACGAGTTCACCCTGACAGTCCATGACACAGGCGGTCTTGTGAGTTTGGAAGTAGAACTGGCGCCACGGGGCGACGACGTGGACGAGACCTGCGTAGTCGTCCTCTCCCGGAGCCCCGATCACTGCGGTCCCGCGGTTGCTGGAATCGAACTCACCACCAAGACTAAGCCCATAGCCGAGTAGGTCTGCGGTCTCCGGAGTCTCCCCGATCGGAGTTTGCGAGTAGACGTAGTAGCCTTCGTTGCCGATTCCGGAAACGCCTCCGAGAAGGAGATGGCAGATTCCGGCGTCGCTTCCAACGAAGTCGGCGAGAGGAGAGCCGATCATCAGGTCGTCGAAGTTGTCGTCTTCGAAACGCCCCGATGCAAGGAAGAGGCCGAACCGCTCGTCGTCTCCGCTGGGACCGTCGAACATGTCGCGGGTCAGCGCCACGCCGGTGTCATAGTTGGGACCATCCACCGATCCCATGACCGCCACAACGCGACCGGCTCTCTGAACGCTCCCAAGGTAGCGGTCGGGCTCGCCAATGAAGATCCGGTCATAGACACCGACCGAAGTCGTGGCCAGGGACATTCCGAAGTCGGCTTGTGCCGCGCAGTCATCCACCACCTTTGCGGTGAAGCTGAGGGCTGCCCCTTCGACCAGCCCCGAGTTGCTGCCCGGCACCATGTAGCAGACCCCGGCGCCGCCCTGTCCGAAGGCATCACGGTGCGGGGCGCCGACGATGAGATCCTTCCGCGTGTCGCCAATGACGTTCCCTGCGGCGAGCGAGAGCCCGAAGTAGTCGTCGATCTGATACGAGGCGCCCAGATCCTCGGCCGTGAACAGCTGGTCGGCGCCGAAAGGCCCGTTTGCGGCGCCGTAGCGAACGAAGACGGTTCCCGCCTGTTGGCCCTGGCCCGGACTGCCCACAGCAACATCCGGATAGAGGTCGTTGTTGAAGTCCGAGATGACGATCGACTGGCCGAAGAAGTCTCCGTACTGCGAGAAGCCGTTCCAGTGTTCCTGAGCGTAGGCCACCCAAGGCTGCAACCCGTTGGAGCTGCCGTAGTACATGCCGATCCAACCGGCCAAACTCACGCCGTTGTAGGTCGCGGTCGGCATTCCGACGACGAGGTCATCGTAGCCGTCGCGGTTCAGGTCCCCGACGGCGAGCGTGTTCCCGAATCGCATGTCGGTATGAAGTGACAGACCGAGCTGGCCCGGCTCGAGGAGCGCCGCGGCAACATGCGTCAACCCTTCTGAACTCCCGTAGTTGATCGCGACCTGTCCAACCCGCGCCGTCGATCCCGCGCCCTCCCACGGAGCCCCCGTGGCCAGGTCATCGAACCCGTCTCCGTTGAAATCGCCGTAGGTGACGGCGCCTCCGAAGAGGTCTCCGTCTTCTCTGAATCCGGACGACTCCTCTCCCTGACGAATGATGGAAAGGTGGGCCCACGCCGATGAAGTCAGGAGGACCAGTCCCCCCAACGTAAAGATTCCGAGTCGGATAGAACGATGCATAGTTTCAGGCATGAGGGGCTCCCTCTCCTCCTCCCGCTTCGGGGAGGGTCCGGTCTGCGGCACTGTGGCCGGCGTCCTGCGCCGGCTCTCAGTCTGGGAACGACGAGGTTGCAGAAATGTGCACAGACAAAGAGGGCGTTCCGTGACCCCCTTGTCGGCAGCACGCCGAGGTCAGCTGTGCGCCACTAGTAGACCGTCACCGAGACAAGATCCGCGGGCGTTTCGGCCGCGACAGGAAGTCGGATCGAGGATAGCCTCCGACAGTCTCGGAGGATCGCAGCTCCGGCCCCCGGCCCCCGGCCCCCGGCTCCGGCTCGGGCTCGGGCTCCGGCTCCGACAAAAAAACGGGGCGTCCATCGACCTCGTCTGCCGGACGTGGCGTACCGGTATGACGCAAGGCACGAAGACCGACGCACTTGGAGGGCGGTTGAAGACCCTGCTGAAGAAGACTCTCGATTCGCTGTACGCAAGCTACTGGTTCGTACCCGCCGTCCTTAGTGTCCTCGCCGTCATTGCGGCGACCCTCCTCGTGTGGATCGAGCATTCCTTCGGATCAGACCTGGAGTGGATGACCTGGTTGCGCGGAACCACGGCAAGCGGAGCTCAGACGCTTCTCTCTGTGGTCTCGGGTTCCATGATCGGAGTCGCCGGAGTCGCGTTTTCGATCACGATCTCCTCAGTGGTCTATGCGTCCGCTCAGTACGGACCCCGACTCCTGACGAACTTCATGGCAGACCGAGGCAATCAGGTCACTCTGGGGACGTTCGTCGCGACCTTTCTCTACTGCCTGCTCGTCCTGCAAAGTGTGCGGTCCGGTGACGATCCTTTCGTTCCCCACCTGGCTGTTCTGGGAGCCCTGATCCTGGCCGTGTCGAGCGTTGGGGTTCTGATCTATTTCATTCATCACATTCCTCAAAGCATTCACGTCGCAAACGTGATCGCAAGAGTCGGGAAAGAACTCGAGGAGAAGATCGAGAACCTGTTTCCGGAAGATCTGGGTGACGATCCCGATGAAGAACGGCCTCGCTACGTGGACATGAGTGACAAACGGTCCACCTACACGATCTCGTCCAAGAGCACCGGATACGTTCAGGCCGTGGATCCGGACGGTCTATTGGCCGCCGCGTGCCGTGCCGACGGTGTCCTTCGCGTCCTCCGCCGACCGGGAGACTTCGCCGCACAAGGCGATCCGCTTGCGGAGCTGGTCGTCGATCACGTCATCGACGATTCCGACACACTCGAAGACCTCTCGGGCCTGTTCGTTCTCGGCGACATGAGGACCGCGTTTCAGGACGTGCGTTTCCTCGTTCGGGAGTTGGTGGAGATCGCCGCCCGCGCCCTTTCCCCCGGAGTGAACGATCCGAGAACGGCTATGGACTGCGTCGATTGGATCGGCGCGACCTTGAAGAAACTTTCGCAACGCAGTTTGCCGGAGTCGTGGAGGCTGGACGACGAAGGAACACCCCGCGTCGTCGTGGCTGTCGACAGCTACGAGTCGATGGTCCAGGAGTCGATGGGACAGCTTCGCCCCTACGTCGGCCGGGACGGAAACGCTGCCGACCATGCGATGAAGACTCTGGCCGACATTCTGCAGCGCGTCCGGACAGAGAAGCAGCGGAAGGTCATCCTCGAAGAAGCGGATCGTCTTCTCGATACATGTGAGGCGCTGCTCTCGACCCCTGCCCAGTTCGCTCGCCTCAAGGAGACCCGGCAAAGATTAGGGTCCTGAGGCCCCGCTGGACAAGACGCGACAAAAGTCTGTCGTGCACCGACCGGAAACGACGCCTCCCTGGCAAGGTTGGAGCGCCCCGTATGCGGCGTCCCCAAGAATCATCCATGGACCCAAGCCGTCCAATTGCAGAGGAGCCCGTTGTGAAAATCTCGAACGTAGGAAACAAGAATCAGGCAGCGGCCGCAGAGTCCTCTGATAAACCGGCCGACCCCGCTACGGATAAGACGACTTCGCCCCGCGACGCGAACTCCAAGAACAATGAGCAGGCCATCTCCGACGCTGCGGATCGATTCCTGTTGGCCCGCAACGGGACGATCGGGCAACTGCTGAATCCGACCTACCGGAGGCGCGCACCTGAAGCCGCAGAGAACCGACACGCTCCAAGCGACACTCCACCTACCGGTCCGGCCGCAGAAACGCCGAGCGGAGAAAGCGGTCGCGGCGTCGACACGGCCTCATCCGGCGGCAACGCACCCGGGCTGCCCGGTACGGAATCGAGCACAACCAGCCCCGCAATCGACTTGGCCTCCGACCTAGGTCCGCTTGTCGACCGGGACAACCTGGGAGGAGGGACCCAAACCGACGGAAGAAATCCAAATGAGGACTACAGCGGCGGCGGCGACCCGGGAATGGGCGGTAACCCGTACTCCGGCATGGACCGGAGTGCCGTTGGAAAGGTGCCGGGATCGACCTCGCCCATGGGAGATTATTTCGCCGAGAAAGTCGCGACGACGACGGACTCTTACAATCGCGTTCCAACTCACGGTCCGGGGCTCCCAAACCAGTCCGGATTGACCTGGCAGGAAACTCTCGACTACGAAGCGCCGGATCCGGCCGATGCCGACCTTTCCCCGAACGACTGGCTCAACAAGAAAATGGACGAGGGCGCAGCCGAACCTGCAGACGAGAACGCAGGCACCACAGACGGTGGCACAGGCTCCACGGACGGCGGTACCGCGCCGTCCGGCGGAAATGACGGTTCGTCATCCGGCTCGGGTGGATCCGGCGATGCAACGGGGTCCGGAGACAGCGGGTCGACCGATGGCAACGGTGAGGCCGGGGTCGGCGCGGGATCGGAAGGAAAGGGAACCGGAGGACAACCCGAGGAAGACCGAGGCGAAGACGACTACTCCGGAGCTCCCGATCACGCGCGAGAGTTCACGGACTCGTTCTTCGAGCAGAAGCACGCCGGCGAACGGGGCGGCGCGATCGACCCCGGCGATGACGTCAGCGGCGCGACCGTGGAGATGGCGCCGACCGACTCCGACCTCTACACCGCGAACTATGGAGAAGGCCACTCGACTCCGACCGAAGATGAGATCGAAGCCGCTGAGCAGCGAGCACGTGACAAGGCGCTCAATCCGGAGGAAGAGTTCTAGCGACTAGTGGTCGACTTTCCCAGGAGTTCGATGAGGTCCGAGTCGGAGACGCCAAGCAGATAGAGCAGGCCGTGCAGCGAGTTGCGATGAATCGCCGCGTCGGCCTGCTTTCGCGTGACCTCCTTCGCGCGAAACGCGACGCCCAACCCTGCTGCCTGCAGCATCGGAATGTCGTTCGCGCCGTCTCCTACGGTGACGACCTGCGTCAGTGAAACGTTCTCGTTCTTTGCGATCTCGCGCACATGGCTCGCCTTCGCCTCGGCATCGACGATCGGCGGAAGTACATTACCCGTCAGCCGTCCGTTCTCGATCTCGAGAACGTTCCCGATCGCGTAGTCGAGGTCGAGCCGTTCCCGCAGGTGCTCCGTAAAGAAGGTGAACCCTCCGCTGATGACTCCGACTTTGAGGCCAAGTCCGTGCAGGGCTTTGACCATGTCTTCTGCGCCGGGAGTCAGCGGAATCCGCTCCGCCACTTCCTCCAACTGCTCGACGGTCAAACCGCGAAGGTGGCTGACTCGTTCTCGCAGCGAGGCTTCAAAGTCCAACTCTCCCTGCATGGCCCGCTCGGTGATCTCGGAGACGACCTGCGCGGCGCCCGCCACTTTGGCCAGTTCATCAATGACTTCCCCGGCGATAAGAGTGGAATCCCCGTCGAGCACGACGATGCGCCGGTTCTGTCGATAGATGCTGCCGCGGGCCAACGCCACGTCGACACCGACGGATTCCGCCTCCTGAATCAGTTGGTGACGGAAAGCATCGAGGTTGGGAACTCGACCGGCGTCCAGAATGAACTCCGCGGCCCGAAGTCCGGTCTCGGCCAGTCGACGAATACTCACGATGTTGGCCTGGTGTTTCTCGGTCACGGCAGAAACAACTGCAACCTCGGGGGCGATTCTATCCTGTCCGAGAAGGGTCAGGACCCAAAGGTCGTGTGACTTGAGGTCTCGCAGTTCTTCGCGAGAGACGACCCGCGACTCGACAGCCAGTCCGAGTCGACGCGCGGTCGGGAAGAACTGTTGAACGATGGTCGACGCCGCGCTCTTGTCCGAAGACAGGTCGACCAAAAAGGACAGAGCCAGAAAGTCCTGAAGCGTCGCCTGCTCGATGTCGATGATCTCGATTCCACCGTTGGAGAGCACGCGCGACAGCGCCGCCAGGATGCCGGGCCGGTCGGGTCCGGAGACAGAAAGAATGAGGGGTTCTTTGGCTTCGATGCTCATGCTTGGAGGTCTCTCTTTCTTTCGAACTCTTCACGATCGGACGGAGAATTGAGGTTCCGCAACACTTTCTGTTCTTCGGACGAAGCCTCGAGCATCGCAACATCGCATGACTCGAGAACGCTCTGCAGCTTTCGATCCCCACGTGAAAAAGCGTCACGCAACCGTTGGTAGGCCGTAGGCAGCAAAGCAACGGCAGGTCCCTGAATCCGGCCCCGATCATCGACAAACGCGGCGCCACACGGCGTGTTGGACGTATCAGGAAGAGCGTAGTCGGCATCGTGCGCTCCTGGAGAGTGCGCGTCCTCGGAATCAGACGCCTCCGCCGGAAACTGCGCCTCGCCCGCCTCGCCCGACAGAACTTGCTGTAGCTTCCGAAGGACCGTCGTCGTCAACCCGGGCACGTCACAGGCGACCACGATCATCCCCCGACTTCCCGCGACCCGGGCAGCCGTTACGAGCCCGCCGACAGGCCCGCTGTCCGGTTCCTCATCGGCAAGCCAGGACAACCGGGTCCCTTTGTCGAAGCAAATGGACTCGTCCTGTTCGCTTCGTCCATCCGGTTCGATTCGTCCATTCGGTTCGATTCGCCCGTCCGGTCTGGTATACCCATCCGGTCCGGTTCTTCCGACCACCCACAGTTCGTCGACGATTGGAGCCAGTTGCGTCAGCGAGTGACCCAACCAGTCACCACTCCCGGGATCGGCGTGCGGAAGGCGAGCTTTGTCCTCCCCCATTCGACGGGATCGGCCTCCGGCGAGGACGACGCCGATCCAACCGGGTGTCACTTGAGGAAAGTTCGTGGCCGATCTATGCGATCGGTGCGAGTCGTCGCTCACGAGTCTGCTCTTCGGGACTTCGAGCGGACGAAGGTGCCAGACTTGCCGCCGGTCTTGGAGACCAACGCCAGGGGTCCGATTTCGATCGACTTGTCGATCGACTTCAACATGTCGTAGACGGTCAAAGCGGCGACCGACAGCGCCGTCATGGCCTCCATCTCGACCCCCGTGCGGGCATAGCACGACGCGGTCGTCCGGATCCGAACTTCACGTCCGACGACCCGGCATTCGACCTCGACATGATCGAGAGGAAGCGGATGACAAAGAGGAATCAATTCGTGGGTGCGCTTCGCAGCCTGGATGCCGGCGATACGCGCGATCTCGAGCACATTGCCCTTCGCGACCGCGTTCTCACGAACTGCCCGAGCCGCGCGGGTTCCGACGTGGACGGTTCCGGCCGCTTCCGCCGTGCGTTGGGTGACCTCTTTCGCTCCGACGTCGACCATCCGTGCTTTCCCGTCGGCGCCGACGTGGGACGGACGCTCCGAGTTCCTGGATGTTGCCTTCGATTCTCGCCTGGCTCTGACGGTCCCACTCTCGTTCTTGCGCTTCATTTCGTCCTTCCTGAGATGAGCCGTCGTTGGGACCTGGGTTGTTCCGGTTCCTGTATCCAGTGGACGACTCCGACCCCTCCCGGTTGGACTTCCGGTTCATTTGCTGGAAGAACGAGCCAGCCGTCGGCATCGGCCAGCGCCGGGTAGTCTCCCGATCCGTGCATTTCGACTTCGGCCGCTTCAGCCGGGAAGTTCCCGGTCGAACCCGTTTGCACCCGAGCGACTGGAACGAAGTGGGTGAGACCGGGGCGCCTTCTCACACCGTGTGGAAAGACCGCCGATTCAGCGGCAGGACCCGGCTCCTCGGCGCCACTCATTCGACGAAGAAACGGTAGGAGGAATTCCCAGGCGGTGACGGCAACCGACACTGGATTCCCCGGCAGACCGAAAACGAAACGCGCTTTCGTGCCCCTTCCCTTCGACGCAAAGAGCAGTGGCTTTCCCGGCTTGAGCGCCAATCGGTGAAAGTGTGCGCGGAAACCACACTCCTCGAGCACTTCGGGAACATAATCCTTCTCGCCCATCGACACTCCGCCGGTAAAGACGAGGATGTCAGCCGTGCTGGCCTCGACCCGACGACGCAGGCGGGAACGGACGTCGGGAACCCGTCGTTCGCGGACCGACTCCGTCCAACCCGAACTCCCAAGTAAGGCGCGTAGGAAGGGACCGTTGCTGTTCCGAATCTGCGCCGGGCCGGGCCGCTCTCCGGCATCGACGATCTCGTCTCCGGTCGCCAGCAACTCGACGTGCGGGCGTGCAAAGACCGGGACCGGGGTCGCACCGACGCCCGCGAGGACGGACAGGTCCGAAGGCCGCAGTTGCGTACCCGCGCCGACGACAACGTCGCCTTTACGCGCATCCTGTCCGCGCGGCGCGATCGCGGGGCGCCGCTCGGCATCGAACGGACCGCTCAGTCGAACCCGGTCGGGCCCGAGTCGCGTCGAGCGTTCCACCATGATCATGCCGTCCGCATTGCCGGGAACGGGGGCGCCGGTCATGACGGCCGCGGCATCCCCGGGCCGCAAGGACTTCACGCCACGGTCACCGGCCATGACTCGGTCTACCACTCGAAACTCGTTTCCGTCCTCTGACCAGGGTCCGGCCAGTCGAACAGCGTATCCGTCAACAGCGGATCGATCGAAAGGAGGAATGTCCCGATCAGCGCGCACGTCTCGGGCAAGAACTCGTCCGCATGCATCGGCCAGACGGACATGCTCGACTCTGGGTTTCGGAGTGAGTTCCGCCAGAATCCGACGCGCCTCTTCAACTGGAAGCAGACTCACTTTCCAGACGCCCCCTCGGTTGGGTCAGTACCCTCGGCGATCTCGGCGGCGATCTCCGTTCGAATTCGTTCGAAGGCCGACCGGACTTCCGACATCCGGATGGAGTCCGTTTGGATGTTTCCGACCGCCACGCGAATGGCGGTCCGCCCACGTAGTTTCGTCGTCGCGACGAACGCTCTCCCCTCCGCGGTGACCCGTCGGGCCAGCTCTTCGTCCCAAGCAGAGCTTGCTTCCGGCGACTGATTCCAGACACCGCGGAGACAGACGGTCGAGAATGTGAGGGGAGCCACGACCTCGAAGTCCGGATGCCCCTGGGCCCAGTTTCGGAACTCTTCGGCCAGACGACAGTGTTCCCGAATCCGCTGCGAAATCCCACTAACACCGAACGTGCGAATAACCCACCACAACTTGATCGCACGAAAGCGGCGTCCCAGTTGAATGCCGTAGTCCATGAGATTCGTTCCGTCGTCGTCGGAACGCAGGTAGTCCGGCACCAGCTGAAACGCTCGGCGCAAGACATCTGGATGTTTCGTGTAGAGAACGCTGAGGTCGATCGGAACGAAGAGCCACTTGTGTGGATTGAAGACGTACGAGTCTGCATCTTCACAGCCGGCAAAGTAGGCACGCTTTTCCGGAAGGAGCGCCGCGGATCCGGCGTACGCCGCATCGACGTGGAGCCAGAGACCGTGACGGCTACAAACGCGAACCAGCTCTGGGATCGGATCTACGCTGGTCGTCGAGGTCGTTCCTACCGAACCGACGACTGCCATTGGATGCCAACCGTTTCGGCGGTCTTCTTCGATCGCAGCCTCGAGTTCCGCAGGCTGCATTCGAAACTCCGTGTCCGTGGCGATGTGACGGATCCCTTTGCGGCCGAGCCCCAGGGCCATGACCGCTTTGTCGACCGAGGAGTGAGCCTGCTCCGATGCGTAAACCCGAAGCCGCGGAGCGCCCGGCGCTCCCAAGCCCTCTTCGTGCAAATCAAAATCCGCCACCGCTTCCCGGGCCGCCGCCAAAGCCAGGAATGTCGACACGGAGGCGGTGTCGACGATGAGACCAAACCAGCTCCGCGGAAGGTGAAACATCTGGAGAAGCCAACTCATCATTCGCAGCTCGACTTCCGTCGTAGCCGGTGACGTCTTCCAGAGCATTCCGTTCGTGTTGAAGGCGGACGCGACGAGTTCCCCGAGGATGCCGGGGCCGGAGGCGGTCACTCCAAAGTAGGCGAGGAATCCGGGATGGTTCCAGTGAGTCAGCCCGGGAACGACGACCTTGTCCAAATCCCGTAGCAGGTTCTCAAAAGGCTCACCCTCTTCTGGGGGGCTGTCGGGCAGCAGGGCTGCGACATCACCCGGTGCGACGGACGGCACGACCGGAAGCTCTGGGATCCGCGCAAAGTAGTCGGCAACCCAGTCCACCGCGGCCCGCCCGGACCGGCGAAACTCTTCCGGACTCCAGTCCCCGAACTCGTCTGTCGGCTCCTGCGCCATCGGGACATGATGGCCGTTTTTTGCGGTCAAAGCAAAGCCGCCGAGACTGAAAGTCCCGGCGGCTTCTTCAAAGCGATCTTTGTTACTTCGGCTTAGCCCTCGGAAGAGGCAAGACCGGAAGTCATGAGAGCCGTCTGGATGACGTCATCACCGGACGGAGCGTTCTGACCACGAACGGAGAGAACGACAAATCCGTTGCCCTTGCTGTGGCTGAACGTGGCGCCGTTCTTCTCGGCGGTGTTGGAGCAGGACTTGAGGCAGAGGCTGCCAAGCTGTCCGACCTTGTCACCCGTGAAGATGTAGTCCATGCCACCCGGAACCGCAACGCGCGTGTAGCGGATACCTTCCGGCATCTTCGAAGCGGTGTAGGAAGCGCCCTTGCTGGAGCAGCTCATGTTCGAAGCCGTCTTGCTGGAGCAGGAAGCACCGTTGGAGATGGTCTGAACGGCACCCTTGCTGCTGCAAGAAGCGCTGTTCGAGGCCGTCTTGCTGGAGCAGGAAGCGTCGTTGGAGATGGTCTGAACGGCACCCTTGCTGCTGCAAGCGGCACTGTTCGAAGCCGTCTTGCTGGAGCAGGAGGCGTCGTTGGAAACCTTCTGGACCGCACCCTTGCTGCTGCAAGCGGCACTGTTCGAAGCCGTCTTGCTGGAGCAGGAAGCGTCGTTGGAAACCTTCTGGACCGCACCCTTGGTCGCACTGCAGCTGCCGGCCGTGTTCGAAGCACTCTTCGAGGAGCAGCTCGTGTTCGAGACCTGCTGGACAGCACCCTTGGTGGCACTGCAGCTGTTTGCGGTGGAGACCTTCGTTGCAGAGCAGGAGTTCGAAACCTGGACCATCTGTGCCTTGTCAGCCGGGGTCAGGTTTGCATCGGCCGTCGACTTCTGGCCGTCGCAAGCGATGCTGACGCCGGCGGCAACTGCAAATCCGGCAATAGCCAGGACCGGAATTGCGAAAGCGAGGTACTTCTTCATTCTGATGATCGTCCTTTCTCGCACCGTCGGGACGCCGTGAATCGGGGCCCTTTCGATCGGAGATTCGGTTCGGTTTGTTGGAATGACGGCTCGTCTCCCACCCGCCGTCTGAACATCGCAATATAGCACGAACCGCTCAGGGAGCGGCTCTCGATTGATCTTATGCAGTTTTCGGCGTTGTGTTCCTCTTTTTCTAGGGGAAAACCGAAATAGAACAATCGATCGGGCGCCCGGGTGGCCGACCCAGATGCCCGGCCCCGACTAGACGAGCTTTATTTTATTGTATCCCAACAACTTGACTGGACAATTCAATCATCGACCCCGGACCGGGGCCGCCGGACCGCCCAGTTACTTGGATTGACGTACGGACGAGCCCACTTCGCCCGGATCGACCACCTCGACCGAACGAATGATCACGGCGTCCATCGGCACGTCTTCATAGGATCCGCGATTGGTGGTCGGGACCTGCCGGATCTTGTCGACGACGTCCGTTCCCTGGATCACTCGTCCGAAAACGGCGTACCCGTGTCCGTCCGGATTCGGAAAGTCGAGGCGCGGATTGTTGACGACATTGATGAAGAACTGGGAGGTCGCACTGTCTGGAACGTTGGTCCGGGCCATGGCCACGGTGTACTTCTGGTTCCTGAGTCCGTTGCGAGACTCGAGCGCGATTGGCGGGTAGGCATTGGTCTTCATCCGCATGTCCTCGGTGAAGCCGCCTCCTTGAACCATGAATCCGTCGATGACCCGGTGAAAGATGGTGCCGCTGTAGTAACCCGAGTTGACGTATCGGAGGAAGTTCTCGACGGTGACAGGCGCTTCCGCCGGCTGGAGTTCGATGACCAGGGTTCCGAGGCTGGTCTCCATCTGCACCAAAGGAGGACTCCCCTCGCTCTCGGAAACGGTCGCGACGGCAAAGAGGACCAGGAATCCGAGAAGCTGAAGCACACTCGACATGGAAATTCGGTCCCTTTCCGCGGGATCGTGGGTCATTTCACTCCTTTATCGGACGTCGTCCGCGCGGGATCGAGTCCGAACTCAACCGTCTTCGGTTGACGCTACCAAAGACGGAATTCAGGGATCAACCGAATGCCCGGCGACGAGGATAAGCTCTCCCGTCTGTCCTTCCATCTTGCGGCGTGCGGGCGCCAGCTAAACGGTTTCTGCCAAGCCGAACAGGTCTGGTACCCCCCGCCCGGCCCGAAGGTCCGCGGGAGACGGGTTCTGGGAGCAACACCAGACCTGTCGCCGACCGGAGTCCGGCCTGATCCGGGCCTGTGCCGCATATGAACCCGACCCGACCCCGCGCCACCCCGACTCAGGCAGGCCCGACGATTGCCGGGATCAAATGCTTGTGATAGCTTCCCTCGATCGTCCGAGTTACCAGAATGGGGCCCGATCGGGTCGACCTGCCAGGAGCCAAAACATCCCTATGGGCACTGCCGATTCAGGGACTATGAAAGATCCCTCCACGAAGACCGAACTCCCGTCTGTCGTCATCCGTCTTGCCGGCGACTCGGGAGACGGAATGCAGCTCACCGGAACACAGTTCACAACGTCCACGGCGCTTTCCGGACATGACCTCGCGACCCTGCCGGACTTTCCGGCAGAGATTCGCGCCCCCGCCGGGACCATGAATGGAGTCAGCGGCTACCAGATTCAGTTCGCCGGCACTGACGTTCATACGCCCGGGGACTCTCCGGACGTTCTCGTCGCCATGAATCCGGCGGCGCTTCGTGCGAACGTGGGGGACCTCGTTCGCAATGCGCTCGTCCTGGTCAATGTCGATTCATTCAAACCGAAGGATCTGGCCAAGGCCGGCTACGAGAACAACCCGCTCGAAGACGGAAGTCTTTCCGGCTATCGCGTCATCGAGGTCGAACTGACCCGACTGACACGTCAGGCCGTCGACGACCTCGGGCTCGACACCCGAAGCGCGGACCGGTGCAAGAACTTCTTCGCACTCGGGATGATGTTCTGGTTGTTCGAGCGGCCGATGGAGCCGACCGAGAAGTGGCTCCGGGAGAAGTTTGCGAACCGCGAGCTCATTCTCGAAGCCAACCTCCGGGCTCTCAAAGCCGGATGGGCTTATTGCGAGGCGACGGAAGTGTTCGCCGAACGCTACGTCGTGCCGCGCGCTGCGGCCGAACCGGGGACCTACCGCAACATCTCCGGGAATACCGCGACGGCGTTGGGCCTGCTGGCTGCGGCGGAACGGAGCGACCTGCAACTCTTCTATGGGTCCTATCCGATCACGCCGGCTTCGGATGTCCTCCACGAGGTTGCGAAGTACAAGGAATTCGGCGCCGTCAGCTTCCAGGCCGAGGACGAAATCTCCGCCGTCGCCGCTGCGATCGGCGCCAGCTACGCCGGTTCGTTGGGGACGACGTGCACCAGCGGTCCGGGGATGGCACTCAAAGCCGAGGCCATGGGACTCGCCACGATGGTCGAGTTGCCACTGGTCGTGTGCAACATTCAGCGAGGCGGTCCTTCGACGGGACTGCCGACCAAGACGGAACAGGCGGACCTTCTACAATCGCTGTTTGGACGGCCGTCCGAAACTCCGACACCGGTCGTCGCTGCGGCAACGCCGTCCGACTGCTTCGCGATGGCCTACGAAGCGGCCCGCATTGCCGTGCGTTCGATGACTCCGGTCATCTTTCTTTCCGACGGCTACCTGGCCAACGGCGCGGAGCCGTGGCGCATTCCGAACGTCGAGGATCTGCCGGACATTCCGGTCCCGCAACCGAACCCGGAGAACTTCCTCCCCTATCTGCGCGAACCTGAAACGTTGGCGCGGCCGTGGGCGCGACCAGGTACGCCGGGGATGGAACACCGGGTCGGCGGTCTCGAGAAAGAGGACGGCACCGGAAACGTCAGCTACACGGCGGAGAATCACGAGCGCATGGTTCACCTGCGCGCCGAGAAGATTCAAAAGATCGCCGACTATATTCCGGAGCAGTCCGTGGACGGTCCGGACAGCGGCGAACTCCTCGTGGTCGGATGGGGAAGCACCTACGGGGCCATTACCGGCGCGGTCGAGCATGCCCGCAGGGAAGGCCTCTCTGTTTCCCACGCACACATTCGTTACCTCAATCCGTTCCCCAAGAATCTGGGAGACGTTCTCTCGTCGTATCGGAAGGTTCTGATTCCGGAAATGAATCTGGGTCAGCTGGCGCTTCTGTTGCGCGGGATGTACGGCATCGAAACCGAGTCTTTCACCAAGGTTCAAGGTAAGCCGTTCACTGAAGCGGAAGTGTTTACCAAGATCCGGGAAATGGCGTCATAGCGGAGCACTCATGGCCACGACTCTGACCAACAAAGACTTCAAGTCCGACCAGGAAGTTCGCTGGTGTCCCGGTTGCGGCGACTACGCGATCCTGAACTCAGTACAGAACGTCTTCCCGAAGCTGGGAATTCCCCGGGAGAAGTTCGTCGTCGTTTCCGGAATCGGTTGCGCCAGCCGTTTCCCCTACTACATGGACACGTACGGCTTCCACACCATCCATGGCCGGGCGCCGGCCGTCGCCACCGGCGTGAAGATGGCCAATCCGGAACTCAGTGTCTGGGTCGTTTCCGGTGACGGAGACGCGCTCTCCATCGGGGGAAACCATCTCATTCACGCCATGCGGCGCAACGTTGACATCAAGGTTCTGATGTTCAACAACCGCATCTACGGGTTGACCAAGGGGCAGGCCTCACCGGCTTCCGAGTTGGGGAAGAAGACGAAATCGACGCCGATGGGATCTGCCGACGCACCGTTCAATCCCCTGGCGATCGCGCTGGGTGCGAACGCTCGCTTCGTGGCCCGTTCCGTCGACATCATGGCGGGACATCTTCGCGTTGTTCTGGAGGCCGCCGCCCGCCACAAGGGCAGCGCGTTCGTCGAGATCTTCCAGAACTGCAATATTTTCAACGACAAAGCGTTCGATGCGTGGACAGAGAAGGACGTTCGTGACGACCGGATGGTCTCTCTCGATCCAGGCGAGCCGATCGTCTTCGGGAAAGAAAAGAATCGCGGCATCGCACTCGACTGCCTCGAGCCGAAGGTCGTTTCGTTTGACGGCGACGTCCCTGACGAAGTCCTCCGGTGGGATCCTTCGCGGACGGACCCGACGCTTTCCTTCATGATGGCTCACCTCGACGATCGCCCGAACTTCCCGTTGCCGATCGGCATCTTCCGCCAGGTGGATGAACCTACTTACGAGCAGCGGGTTCACGAACAGATCGAGACGGCGCAGTCCAAACGAGGGAAGGGTGACCTCCAGGGTCTTCTCGCATCGGGGAATACCTGGGTCGTTTGATGCCTGGAGCGCGCACCGGAAACAGTGCGCGCTCGTAGACTCCCTCCAACGAGTCCACCACGTTCGTCCAGTGGAAAGCCTCGACGTAGCGCTGCCCAGCCCGCCCCATCGTCGGCCACTCCGCGCGTCGGCGGACAAGTCCCTCCAACGCCGCTGACCAGGATTCGGGTCGTCCCGGTTCTGCCCAGGCCGCTGCTTCGCACCCGTCCATCACAGCGCGGTACGCGCTCGTGGAGGAGGCAAGAATCGGAAGGCCGGCCGCCATCGCCTCGAGAAGCACGACGCCGAACGACTCCCCATGCGTGGCCGGCGCCAGGAAGAGATCCGCAGCTTCATACTCGTGGCGCAGCGCTTCACGTTCGAGCGCTCCTGTGAAGTGAACACGGCCCCCGCAAGTAGCGGCGACCTCTTCGAGTCGCGCTCTCAGAGGACCGTCTCCAACGATACGCAGGTGCACTTCCAGTCCTGGACGTTCCGCCAGGGCGCGTAGTACACACTCGTGTCCCTTCCGTGAATCAAGACGACCTACGAGTAGAAGGCATGGTCGCGAATCGAGAGTCCTGGGGAGGGAGTTCCCGTTGCCCACCGCTTCCGCTCCGAAAAGTCCAGTGTCGACGCCGTTCGGGATGATCTCGTAGTTCCCAGGAAAGATTTCCGCGACGTGGTCGCGGGCCGCCGGGCTTACGGCGACTCGTGCCGTCAGTCGATTGGCCAAGGGCGACAGTATCGGTCGAAGTAGCCGGTAGAGCCGACCTCCGGTTCCTGCGGAATGAAACGTGGCCACTGCCGGGGCGGTGAAGTACTGCAATGCGGCAATCGGAAGAAGCGGCTCGAAAGGCGAGTGCACGTGCAGAACGTCGAAGGCATCCCGTGGATGCGGGTACAAGCCTTGGGCCAGCCCGGGCTCCAATACCAACGAGACGGTCGCTCCATTGAAAGAGACCTCATGGGTTCGACCGACCCGAACGAGGTGCCCGCCGTTTGCTCGCCACTCTTCGACTTCCGTGATTTCGGGAACGACCGCGGATCTCGTGGCTCCGGTGACGATCGTCACGTCGTGACCGCGCCGCAGAAGTTCCATTCCCTGGTGATGGACGTGCTCGCTTACACCTCCACGAACCGGGTAGTAGGACTGGGTGACGATTCCGATTCGAAGCAAGAGCCTAACCATTCCCCAGGTGGGACGAACGGAAGACGAGCCAATCCTCGGGAGCTTCGGCAACAGATGCTTTCAGCGCAGAGAAGAACTCCCGCTCCCAATTCTGGACCCGAGCCGTCCAGGTCGCAGACCTCGAAGCCTCCGGCTCTGAAATCCGTCGCGAGCAAATCTCGAAGTGATCTCCTCGACGCAGACAATGGGTGAAGTAAACGTCCACTTCCCCGCCGGCAGCCAGGACCGCCGCGCTGCGCACCCCGGACGGAACCGCGCGTAGACGCATTCCGCGGACTCCCGGAGGAAACGGATCTCCGTCCAGATGCAAAAGCACGGACTCTCCATTCCTGATCGCACGTTTCAGAACAGGCAGGGATCCGGCAGTGTGAACGATCACATTGCGGTCGGCCAGCCAGCCTTCGACGAAGTCCGACCAGGTCGGACGAAACTGGACGCCGGCGACGGTGTGGACCGGCCCCACCTGATCCGTGAGCGCTGCCGCTCCCAACAGCCAGTTACCCCGATGCGTCGTCACCAGCAACCTTCCCCGTCGATCGGAGGTCAAAGCGTCGGTTGGGGGAACAACGGAGAACTGTCTGCCGCCGAGCCGAGCCAGAAACTCGAGGACAAGCAGAGCGTGAGATTCGACGGCTTTCCGATTGTGCCAGGGTTCGATCGACCCGGATCCCAGAAGTCGGCGGCAGGCCTCCTTGTGGCCTCGCTTTCGCCCGGGCAGACAAATCGCCCCGGCCCTGGCCATCCACGGGAGGGCCCCATATGGCAAGCGGCTCATGAACCTCGCCAGCAACGAAACCATGCTGAGATTAGAACTTCTATGGACTCTATTTGCAAACGGGCATGTCACCGCTACCATGACGTGATGCGCCTGATTCTGAATCCGAATTTCGACGTTGCCCGGCAGTTCTCTGTTTCTCTGTTCCTTCTCGGGCTGGCCGCCATGGCCGCGTCCGTGGACGCTCAGGTCACCGACGCACCGCCCGATCCGCCGGCTCCGGCCTCACCGCTTCCGGCGACCATCGTCGAACGAATCCCCGCGACCGGGATTCCGGAGTGGACAGTCGTAGACGAGCGCCGCTTTGTCCGGGAGCCCCGTCGAACCTGGCATCTCTACCTCGAGGAAACGACTTCCGGACATGCCAAGAGCAAGGGCCGTGAAATCGACATCCGTCAAACACGGATCCGGGTCGCAGAGAAGAAACCGGGGTCGGATCGGGAGTTGGACCTCGGATACATCCAGCATCTGAGCAACCTCGAGGTTGCGGTTCTTGATCCCGGAGATCCGCGGGTCGATGAACCGGCCGTTCGGCACGACGATCCCGACAACCCGTGGCCGAATGTGGCGGGGCTGCACTTCTTCGAGACCCCTCGATCTTTCGACATCGACCGCGACGACCGGAACGAGTTCGTGGTGCGCTACTACGCCACGGTCGGATCCCCTGAGGCCCGCGGTGTGCTCGTCATTTCCGAAGACGAGTTCGGGATGCTGCGCATCGTCCCACCGACGGAGTTTGTGGGCACGGTTCGGGCCGAGAACCTGCACCTGGTCGACCTTTCCTGGACGAGCACGGCGGTCCCCGACCCCATCATTCGCGCGCAGCTGCTTTCCTTGTCCGAGTGTCGCTTTCTCGCACAATTGGGCATTCGCGGGGAGGCCGGAGACTGCAAGGATTGTTGCTCGCTGCCGATCTTTCTGGAGCGATCCACCGACTCGCAGTTCCATCCCATTTTCGACCGGCAGGTGCAGGGAACGATTCTCGACCGGGTCCGCGGTGACATCGCCCGGATCTCCCAGGGCCCGGAGGATCAGGATCTCAGTTCTTTGGAACAAGCCGCCCTGTCCCGGATGGCCTCGTTCTTCTACCTGACCGGATCGGCAAGGAGTACGAGAGCGAATCTGGAAAAAGCGCTGGGCCCGCGCGCGGAGATGTACAAGACGCGGCTCCTTTTGGAGCGTTTGGAATCCTATTTCCTGCAGCAGGACTGAAACACACCGAGAGGCCTTCGCCTTGCCGAATCGTAATGTCGCCGCTACAATGGTTTACTTCGCATGATTCGCATCCACGCCACATGGAAGTCCCATTCCGAGCGGTCGGAGACCGGCCTCTTCTTGTGGGGTGAGTTCCTCGACGAGGAACCGCTTTCAGAAGAAGACCTCGAAGAGATGGGACGTGACCTCCCCCAGGCCGTACCGTCGCGCGGCCTGCGGTCGCTTCTTCGTGACGTTGCGGACGGTCTGCTCTACGAGTGTTCCGAAGAGGACGAGCTCTGGCTTCTTTGGCCGACGATAAAAGGCGCGCCGCTGGAATCGAGGGAAGAGACGGCGGCGGACACGGCGCTGGACCGGTGGCGCACGGACGGGCTCCGCATTCCCTCACAGGATACGTCCGCCTTTCTCTTCGCCCTGATCGAAAATGTTCCCGATGACCTGGAACTGGCTCCCTCTCTACGCTTCTGGCACCAGGCGTCACAGTTTGCTTTCGAGCTGATGGGCCGCGGACGATTCGTCCCCACACTGCTCGAGGAGACCCGGGAAGGACGACGGTCGCTTCGCGCACACTGGCGACCGGTCCTGGCGGCGGAGGAGGATCGCCGCTCCCTTTCTTCGTTGGCGTCCGGCCTTCCGCCGGTCTGTACGACCTGGACGTTGGAGGGGGCTCCGGAAGACGAGGGGGTGACCTCGCATGATCCCCGCGGTCTGGTCTCCGACTTTCTCGAGTCCGTCACCGACGCAACGCTACGCATGCGGCTTGCCGAGGCCGGCTTCCCCGATCGGGGCCGTCGTGCGCAAACCTCTCTGACCGGTCCTCTCGGTCATTGGCTTCGTTCTCTGGCCTGGATCGACGAGAAGATCGATTCGCCTCCCCAGTCCTTGGAAGACTTCGCCACCGAGGTTCGACGTTGGAACCAGACTCTGGTCAACCCGGAAGGCGGCACCTACCAGACGCTGCTGAAGCTGCGGCCGCCGGTTGAGACGCTGCCGGCTTCGTCCAGCAACGGCGGGCCCGCGCCGTCGGGCGAAACGGCTGCGGCGAGCAACCCAGTTCCAGCGAACAGCACGGGTCCCACCGGCAGCCCGCTCCCGGCAAGCAGCCCCATTCCAGAGAAGGGACAGTGGCACGTCGAGATCTGGCTTCAGGCCTGTGACGACCCCAACCTCACCGCACCGGCCGACGCAATCTGGTCGCACGACACGCTCGCCTTCCCCTGGAAAGGGCGCCAGTTTCCCTACGCGCAGGAACGAACCCTGGCCAACCTGGATACGGCCGCGCGGATCTTTCCGCCCTTCCGTCGCGTTCAGGAAGAAGCGGCGCCGACCCGCGCCGAAGTTTCCGTCGAAGAGGCGTACGCGTTTCTCATCGAAGCGGTCGAGCCCTTGCGTGAAGCCGGTATCGAAGTCCAGGTCCCCGATTGGTGGGAAGGCCGGGCTCGTCGGCCCGAACTCCGGCTCTTTCTGCGCCCGGCCAAGGAAGGAGAGAGCGGTGGTCAGACTTCCGCATCCCTTCTGGAGTACGACTGGGAAGTCGCCCTCGGCGACGCCACCCTCACTCCCGACCAGTTTCACGAGTTGGCCGCAAGCAAACGGCCCCTGGTCAAAGTCGGCGGTGAGTGGATCGAACTTCGGCCCGAAGACACGGCCGTTCTGGACGACGTCCTGCAGGAACGGAACAATCGGCCTCAGCTGAGCCTTGCCGAAGCATTGCGGCTGGGGCTTGCCGGTCAGACGTCCAAGGGTCAGATTCCGCCTCCGCAGATTCACGCCGAAGGTTGGGTCGCGCATCTCCTTGATCAGGCGCAGGGACGAGCCCGTCCTGATGCGGTCGAGATCGGTCCCGAGTTCAAAGGCACCTTACGTCCTTACCAGGAGCGCGGGCTGGGGTGGTTGAACTACCTGGAGAAGTTCGGACTCGGCGGTTGCCTCGCCGACGACATGGGTCTGGGAAAGACGATTCAGCTGATCGGTTTGCTCCTCTACGAACGGACGCAGGATCCGCACGCGGGAACGACGCTGGTTCTCTCCCCCATGTCCGTGGTTGGAAACTGGCAACGGGAGATCGAGCGCTTCGCTCCGTCTTTGAAAGTGCTGGTTCATCACGGTATCGACCGGACGCGGGATTCCGAGTTCATCCGCGAAGCTATGGAAAACGATGTCGTCGTTTCCACCTACGCTCTGGCACGCCGCGACCGGGAGCACTTTCTCCAGGTCCGTTGGCATCGCATCGTTCTCGACGAAGCGCAGAACATCAAGAATCCGACGACGCAGCAGTCGCGCGCCGTTCGCTCGCTCGAGGCCGTCCGCCGGATCGCTTTGACGGGAACGCCGCTGGAGAACCGTCTGGCCGAACTCTGGTCGATCTTCGACTTTCTGAATCCGGGCTACCTGGGCTCGCTTTCGGAATTCCGTCGGCGCTTTGCGCGTCCGATCGAGAAGGACGGCGATCCCGAGCGTCGTGACCTGTTGGGTCGTCTGACACGGCCCTTCCTCCTGCGACGACTGAAGACGGATCCGGACGTCATTCGCGACCTTCCGGAAAAGCTGGAGATGCGCGTCTTCTGCAACCTGACCGAGGAGCAGGCTACGCTCTATCAGGCAACGGTCGAAGAGATGATGAACCGGATCGAGACGTCACAGGGTATGACACGGCGCGGTTTGATTCTGACGACGCTGACCCGGTTGAAACAGATCTGCAACCATCCGCGCCAGTACCTGCAGGACGGAAGCGAGATCGGAGGCCGTTCGGGCAAGGTCGAGCGTATCTGCGAGATGTTGGAAGAACTTTTGTCGGTCGGCGACCGCGCACTCTGTTTCACGCAGTTCACGGAGATGGGGAACCTTCTCTCCGAACACATGAAGAAGAGACTCGGTATCGACACGCTCTTCCTTCACGGTGGAACGCCACAGGCCGAACGCGATCGCATGGTTCAGGAGTTCCAAACGGGCGAGGGCCCACCCGTCTTCATTCTGTCAACAAGGGCAGGCGGTCTAGGGCTCAACCTGACCGCAGCAAACCACGTCTTCCACTTTGATCGTTGGTGGAATCCAGCCGTGGAAGACCAGGCGACGGACCGTGCTTTCCGCATCGGACAGACGCGGAACGTGCAGGTCCACAAATTCGTCTGTGTCGGAACGCTTGAAGAACGGATTGATCAGATCATCGAAGAGAAGAAAAACCTCGTCGACATGGTGCTGTCGACCGGCGAAAGCTGGCTCACCGAAATGAGTACGGATCAGCTCCGTGACGTCCTCAAACTGTCGCAGGACGCTGTTTCCGTCTAGTGATCCAGTGAGAGGCCGCTGCGCATTCTGACCGTACCCGGTCACGCGTGACCAACGGCTCGAAACCGAGCGGAGAGAGGCAAACGCAAACGATGACCAACGACTCGAGCCGACGCCCGGCCCGGCCCTCGGTTCGCCGGCGCCGATACGGAAACCGCTATCACTACGAAGCCGCCTCCGGCGACCGGTTGACCACACGCAGTCGTCGCGGAGTCGTCGGTCGCAACTGGTGGGCTCAGCGGTGGAGCCGGCTGCTCGGGGAGAACAGCTCACCGGAACGCCTGCATCGGGGCCGCGCTCTGGCTCGCGGCGGCAGCGTCTTTCGTTTCCGCATCGAAGACGGCGAAGCCCGGGGAGAAGTTCGCCACTCCCGAACCGAACTGCACGAAGTGGCCATCCGCCAAACTCCCCTCGGCGAGGACGAGTGGCGAAGAGCCCTGGACATCCTGGCATCGCGCGCCCTCTACGTCGGTGCACTGTTGGGCGGGCGATTGGAAGAAGAGCTGGAAGAAGCCCTGGACGCCGCTGAAGTTCGTCTCTTTCCGGAAGCCCTGGAAGAACTGACCATGAGCTGCAGCTGTCCCGACCCCGGACAACCGTGCAGCCACCTGGCCGCGGTCTTCTATCTCGTGGCAGAACGGCTCGACCGCGACCCGTTTCTTCTCTTTCGATTTCGCGGGATGCGCCGGGACCAGATCCTCACCGAGTGTCGACAGCGCCGCTCCGCAACACGTGCCCTGCAGGGCGACGGAGCGTTCCCCCTCGGCGGGTCGGATGATGAGACCGAAGCGATCGCCGAAAGCGTCTCTGAGCACAAGGCGGGCACCGGGTACTTCGGTGAGGAATCCGTCATCGACGGCATTCGCGTGGAAACTCCGACCGAAGACGGTCGGGACGTACTGGACGAACTTGGACCTCCGCCAACCGTGGAGGCCGGTTCGGGTTCGGATCGCGCTCTGCGTGAAGCCTACGAGCTGGGACGAAACGTCGCCAGCCCGCCTGAGGAAGAACCGGAGGAAGCCTGAAGGCTCGACGGCCCGGGGCGGCGCGACCTCCGCGAGTGCGCGCCGCCGCAGGTTACCCGTGTCGTGCGGAAGCTCGTCGCTCCGGAGGAAACTGAGGGTCCGGCCGCACCGCTTCCTCGACCTGAAGCGGATCCCGTTTCTGGAACGCCTGCGCCCTCACCGGACAATCCTCCAAAGGACAGCGCCTGCAGTAGAGTCGCTCACACGGCTCGATGTGGAACTCGATCTCCCCTTCCGTTCCAAACGTCTTCATGACCTCACGCTCGTAATCTTCGGCACGGTCGTGCGCCTCCAGGATGTCCCAGAACTCCGGAACAACGACGTGCGCGTCAATGTGATGGAAGCGGCCGGAGCGAATGATGCGCACACTGTGCACGTCGACGATCCCCGAGAACAGGTTGTCCTCGAAGGCTTCGACGAGACGTTCCACTGCACCCGGATCTTCTTCGTCGAGCAGCCCGGAGAGGGCCTGGCGAACAAGGCTGGCTCCGCTGAGTCCGAGATGAACACCGATGACCATGGCACAGATGGGGTCGATCCATACCTTCCCCGTCCAACGAATGAGAACGAGCGCGACCACAACCGTGGCGCTGGTCCAGAAGTCTGCGAGAACGTGTTTTCCGTCCGCGACCAAAGCCTGGGAGTCCGTCCGACGTCCGGTGTGTATGAGGTAGAAACCGAGGACGGCGTTGCCGATACCTGCAGCCAGGATGACCCACAAACCGAAGTCGAGATCCCGCACTTCCGGGCCCAGGTAAAGGCTTCGAATGGCCTGATAGAAGATAACGACGGCGGCAAAACTGATGAGACCGCCTTCAAAGGCTGCGGAGACGAACTCGATCTTGCCGTGCCCATAGGGATGGTTGCGGTCCTTGGGCTTGTGCGCCAATCGGATCGATCCGAGCGCAACTCCGGCCGCGAAAACGTTGATAATCCCTTCGAGGGCATCGGAAAGCACGGCGGCCGAACCCGTAAACCAGTAGGCCACGGCCTTTCCGGCGAGGAGGAGCACGGAAACGACCAAAGAAACGACACCGGCTCGAACGCGGGCGCGCTGGGCCCAGGACTCGGACGATTGTTCGTTCGCCATTCCTGGATCTTAGCCTCGAATCCACCCGCCGTTGAGCGGAATCCTCGGCTGTTTCGCCTCCGATAACTCCAGAGGACTCCAGAGGACTCCAGGGGCTCGGCAGGGATCGACCCTACCGCTTTTCTTGAGAGGTGGATGGCGCGATAGTACGATGCAGCGGGCATGAGCTCGCGAAGGAGGGACTCTTCGCCTTGTTTTCCCACATTCACCCGATCCCGGGTTTCCCGCGCGGCGACCGACAACTCGTGACCCTGCTCACTGTCGCAGTCGCCACGCTGACGGTCGCTTCGCTGACCGTCACTTCGCAGTCGCATGCGCAGGCGGATGCACAGACGGCTTCGCCGGAGCTGCTCTCCGAGTTTCGTGGCGATCCCATGAGCTTCTTCTTCGACCTGCGCGCGGAGGAAGCGGTTCTCTGCAGCCAGACCCTGCTCACCCGTTCGGATCTTGCAGACGAAGAACGGCGAGACATGCTGACGGCGTTGGCTGCGATCCATCTTGCCGATGGCCGGCCTCGACAGGCCCGAGCTGCGTTCATGACTCTCCTGGCGACTGACCCGACCGCCGACCTCCATCGCCCGGAGTCACTGGCTCCCCCAATCAAGAAGATGTTCTACGGACTTCGGGACAGCATTCTCGTGGCGCGGGACATCGAACTCCCCCCGGACATCCGCACCGTCGCCATCGGACAAATCGACGCGCTTCCGGTCGTCCCGGGGAAGTACGACCTCGAAGCGTTCGCGCGCGGCCTCACCCACATTCTGACCTCCGACCTCAGCAACGCCACGCCACTCCGAATCGTCGACCGCCAACGGCTGGATGTTCTCTTCAAAGAAATCGGGATCAACCAGAACGAAGAGCTGCTCGATCCGAAGAACGCCGTACCCTTCGGCAAACTGACCGGCGCTCAGTCCTTCCTTTTCGGAAGCCTGCTGCAGGTGGAGGAAGACAAGATTCGTTTCGACCTCCGCTGGGTCAACACGACAACGTCGGAAGTACACGTTTCCGAAGGCGTCGAGATGAAGGTCAAGTCCGCCGACGATCTCTTCAAGATGGAGAGGAAGGTTCTACTCGAGCTTCTCGTCCCGAAGATGCACGAAGTTCTGGTTGGCGTTTCCGGCGAGGAAGAGATCCCGAGCCGAAAGGACTTCGAGAAGCGGGCCAAGAAGTACCTGGACGGCAAGAAGAAGCTGAAGATGGCGGACAACCGCAACTACCTCGACTTTCTGCTTCGAACGGGTGATGCGCTACTCGCCGAAGAGCGCGGTGACCTGGCCGCAGCACAGGCCGCGTGGAGCGAAGTCGCCGAGATGAGACCGGACGATCCGAGCCTGGAGTCGCAACGTATGGCCCTGGCCGCTCACATCCAGATCGCGGAAGGTGAAAGCCGATGAAGATCACAGCAGGCGCCGGGATCCTTTCCGCATGTCTTCTGATTCTGGGTTCCGGTTGCGCTTCGACCACACGATCGCCGGCCGACCAGCTGGTCGAGCAGGGAGACTACGAGGCTGCGGTCCTGGCCTATGAGGCCGAAGAGGCTCGACTTCCGGACGACCCGTTGATCAAACGAAACCACGGCATTGCCCTCTTCCGAGCCGGTCGGCGGAACGACGCCATCAGCAAGCTGCAAATCGCGCGCGCCCTCGAGCCGGAGAACCCGCAGACCTTGTACTTCCTGGGACGGGCAGCTGAGGAAACCGGGGAGACGGAATTGGCACTGGCCTCCTACACGGACTACCTGGCCGCAACCGGTCGCAAGGATGCGGTCGTCCGGGCCAAGGTTCACGACCTGACCTTTCAGCAGACGAATCGCGAGATCATGGAAGCGCTCGAGCGGGAACAGTCGATCGATCCGCGATCCGTTCCGGAAAACACCCTGGCCGTTTCCGAGTTCGAGAACTCACTCTCCGATCCCGATCTCGAAGCGCTTCGTCACGGGCTGGCGGCGGTGCTGATAACCGATCTCTCTCAGGTCCGCGAACTTCGAGTCCTGGAACGTGAGCGGTTGGGAGTGCTCCTCGACGAGATCTCCCTGACCATCCCGGCCGTGGATGCGTCAAGCGAGGCGCCGTCCTTCTCGCCGATTGAAACCGTCATTGGAATGAAGGAGCGTCTCGTCCTCCTGCAGCGTCCGGGCGGTGGAGCGTACTACTCCGGACCGATCGACGCCGAACGCGGCGCGGCATACGTCGACGCGGTCAAGGCCTTCCAACGCGACCGCGGTTTGGGGGTCGACGGCATTCCCGGACGACAAACCTGGAAGGCGGTCGACGAAGCCTTGGCCGAATCTTCCGCCTACGATCCGCCACCGGCGACGGAACGCCCTCGCGGTGCGGTGTCTGCCGAGAACGCGCCGCGGGTCGGAAAGCTCTTGGGAGCTCGCCGCTTCGTCCTCGGATCCTTCGCTCCGCTGGGTGACGAAGAGATCCAACTGGGGGCATCCCTCCTCGAAGTGGCCGAAGGAACACAGCTCCCGGCCGGACCTCCGGTGGTCGGACCATTGCCTCGCGTCCTGCGTCTGGAGAAGACACTTGTTGCCCAGATCTTCGAAGCCCTCGGCGTCGAGCCGAGTGAAGAAGAACGGCAACGGATCGAACAGGTCCCGACCGAAAACTTCCTCGCGTTCCTTGCCTACAGTCGAGGGCTCTACCTCGAAGACTCAGGAGACTTTCAGGGTGCGTTGGACGCCTACCGAGAGGCCGTCAGTCGCGACGGTTCGTTTCAGGCCGCCGTCGATCGCTCGGAGATCCTGTCGGTGACTTCGGACGACGAGTTGGATTTCGATCGGTCCCAACTTCTCGACTCGATCGGTAGTGTTCCCACGACCGATCCCGGGTTGCTGCTCCTGATCGGCGCGCGAGGTGCCCTTACGCCGCCACCGGGCGCCGAGGGCCCCCCGGGAGGCGATCCTTACGTCGACAGTCCGAAAGTCGGTGAGTCCGAGGCCGTCATTATCGTCGAAGGGGATCTCCCCGGAGGAAAGGGAGGCCAACCGTGAGGCCACGTTCCGTTTCGGCACTCAGTTTCGTAACGAGCTTCCTTCTTGCCTCGGGCGCCCTGCTGTCGCTGGTGTCCACCGTCGCCGAAGCTCGATCGGGGATCCTCGGGCCAACTCGCATCCCGGCCAGCTTTCGATCCTGGACGTTGGAGGACGCGGCGGGAAACCAGACGACGCTGGAACAGATTCACGTCCCGGTCATGACCTCCGTTCATCTCGGCCGAAATGCCGATCTCGTCCTGGCCACGGCCTATGGCAGTTCGTCGCTCGATCCCGGTGAGGCCGCCGGCGAGGGGTCCAGTGACCTGAACGGAAACTCCGACGTCAAAGCACAGGTCTTCTTTCGCACCCTTGGTGATCGTCTTCTTCTTCAGGCCGGACTCTCCGCGCCGACGGGACTCCACGGACTGGAACCGGGAGAACTGGAGATCCTGGGAGCCATCGGCAATCCGCTCCTCGGATTCCGAATGAAGCACTACGGAGAGGGATTCAACGTCAGCGCTGGCGCCGCTGCAGCCTTTCCCCTGGGTGACAGGGCCACTTTCGCTGTCGGCGGCGGATTCGTTCAACGCGGTGGATACGAGTTCGTCAAAGACCAACCGGACTTCACGCCCGGACGTGAGATCTCTGCTTCCGTCGGGCTTGACGTCGGCGGGTCGACCGGGCTTCCGCTCTTCCGGGTCGATACGTCCTATCGAATGTTCGCCGAGGACGAGCTCGGGAGTACGCCGATCTTCCAGGAAGGAAATCAGCTGGAACTGCAGGCCTCGTTGCACACTCGCCCTTCCGACTTCCACTTTGACGTGACGGGGCGGGCCGTGCTCAAAGAGGACAACGAGACATTGACGGAGGTCGGCGGCTCGGTCGAAGCAGTTGCCGCCGACGCCGGGAAGGCACTGTTCGCGCGAGCCGAAGCCGGGTTCGATGTCTCCGATCCGATCTACGTGGCACTGGTGGCCGACTGGACCGGCTTCTCCGGAGGCGATGACGCATTGTCGAAAGGAAACGTCTTCGGAGTCGGCCCTGCACTGGCGACACGATTGGGTGAGGCCGGAAGCTTCAGACTGGCCGGGCAGTACCTGGTCGGAAGCACAGACGACGATACAGACGGCAAAGGAAACCGAATCACCGGGCTCGACCTTTCCGGCTTTCACATCGAGGCGTCCTTGACCCTTCGCCCTGATTTTTGAACACGGACCAGTGGAGGACCCAGCCATGAACGAGCGACATTCGAAGGGACGAGGCCGGCGTCGCCGAGACTCAGCGGGCATGCACTTGTTCCTGTCGTCCTCATCTTCAGCTGTCTTCGGACTCTGCCTCCTCGTCGCAGGATGTTCCGATGACGACGACGGCGGCCCTTCGACGCCGACCACCGAGACCTCCTTCGCTCGTTTCGAACTGACGATACCGGACGGCGCAAACCTGGAAGTCGCCACCGGTCGGGCGCAACCTCCGTTCGGCAGCATCGGCGACACAACCGTGGAATGGCCGACGGATGACAACACGGTCAGCTTTGTCACGCCGGTTCCGGAAGGCTCGACGACGTTTCTTCTCTCACTGGAAGGTACGCTTCGCACTCCGGGCGGCGCCCAAACGGGTCAGGGAATCCTCTTTGCCTCCTCCCGCAATGTTGTGGGAGTGGCCGGAGACACGACGACCGTGTCCGAGCGACTGAGCCGCGTCGTTCCGGACACTGAAACCACCGTCGTCGGAGGAGATGCCGTTCGACTTCAGTGGAATGCCATCGGACGCGCCGAGTCCTATGACGTCCGCTCAGAGAACGCGACCGGAGACGTGGACATCGTTTCCCGAGCTGTGGCCGACACCACTTTTCCCCTGATCAAGCTCGAAGAAGAGATCACGGTCTCGATTCGGTCCGTGCTCCGGGACGGCCGGGTCTCGGCATACTCGACGCCACACCTCATCGAACCGTAGTCGGGCTCGCCGCCTCGGCCTACATTCCCACGGAAGGGAACCAAGATGTCTGGAATCGACTTCACCATGGGATTCGGACCTTCCGGTACGCCGCGGGATCCCGCACAACCGACACGAATCCTCGTCCTCGGGGACTTCTCCGGACGTGCCGGTCGGGAGCCCGCCTCTCCCCTTGGCGGTCGCAAGCCGCGACGCATCGACCTCGACAACTTTGAGTCCGTCTTCGCGGAACTGAAGCCACGGCTTCTTCTGGACGTCGGCTCCGAACTGACCGTCGAGATCACACCGTCGGACCCCGACGAACTCCATCCGGATGAACTCTACGATCGGTTGGAACCGTTCGCGGAACTTCGCGGATTGAGAAAACGTCTGGCCGACCCGTCGACGTTCGCAGCGGCGGCGGCGGAGCTTCGTGCCGCTGCTGGGTCGGGATCGGGTTCGGACTCGGGTTCCGGGGAAACAGGCTCGACGAACGATTCTTCGACCACATCTAACGGCGGCAACTCGATCGAACGGGACTCCAGCCAAGATGCGGACGCTTCCGGATCCGAGTCCGGTGGTGACTTCGCGGCCCTCCTCGGCGGCGCGGTCGGAAAGGGCACGACGAAGGCCAAGAGTAGCGACCGGATCGAAGCCTGGCTCGAGCAGCTGGTCGGCCCGCACATCGTTCCGGAAGCCGACCCCACCCAGGATCTGTACCTCACCGCAGTCGATGACTCGTTGGGGCAGCTGATGCGCGCCGTCCTCCACCATCCTCAGTTCAAAGCTTTCGAAGCCGCCTGGATTGGTCTTCGTCACCTGATCATGGAAGTGACCGGCCAGGAAGAGACGTCGGTGTTCATCCTCGATTCCACCCGCCCCGAAGTGGCGGCAGACCTCGGGGTGGATGCGTCGGATTGGAGCGCGGAAGCGTCTTCGCTTGTGAAGCTACTGGTCCACTCTACAGCCGGAGATGCTTCCTGGAGCTGGGTGCTCTTCGATCCACCGATCGAGGCAACCACGCAGGACCTGCAAATGGCCGGCCGCCTCGGAACCATTGCGGCCGAGGCTGGAGCTGACCTGGTCGGAACAGCCGGGGCGTCTCTTTTCGGTCGCTCTCACTACGACGAGTCCGTCGACGACTCCTGGTCCGTCGGACAGACGGACGGTGAGGTCGCCGAACTCTGGAACGCGCTTCGCAACTCACCGGCCGCCGAATACATCTGCCTGCTCGCGCCGCGGATCGTCGGTCGTCAGCCGTACGGCGCCGGCAGCGATCCCATCGAACGTTTCCAGTTCGAGGAGATTCCGGCGCCCTATGAACATGGCCGCTATCTGTGGCTCAACCCTGCATACGCGTTCGTCGCACTCGTCCACGGGGCGCTGGTGTCGAACGAGCTGCCCGTCTCAGGCCCGGTTGGAAACCGCACGCGGCCGCTGGCCGACATCACTTTGGAGAGTCTGCCCGTCCATACCTTCCCCACCGATGACGGCAAGGCAATGAAGGCGTGCGCGGAAAGCTTCCTGACGGAGAAGGTCGTCGAAGCGTTGTCGGATCAGGGTATCGCGGCGTTGGCAAGCATCCGTAACACGGACCGTGCGCGAATCTGGAGAGGTCGTTCCATCAAGATGTGACCATCGTTTTGGGTCACTGCCCGGACCACGCACTCCGCGTCACTTCTCGGACCGCGCACTCCGCGTCGTCTCGACGATCCACTCAACGCCTTCGCCCAGGACCACTGGCCAGTCCCCTGGAAAGTGATGTCCACCGGGATGGGTGAAGGTCTCCCAGAGCTGCCCGGAGTCGCCCCAGAGCTTCTGCGCCTTCTCGGCGGTCCCAGCGACCCGGTCTCCCTCCGCGGTTCCGTAGATCAGACGCAAAGGGTGCGTGCCGCTGAGCGCCGGCGTGGATTCCGGCCAGGTGGCGCCGGCCGGAGAGATGGACAAGACGCCTCCGTAGACGTCGGGGTATTGCATCACCAGAAGAAGTGACCGGATTCCCCCCTGCGAGAACCCACCGACGTGAAGCACGGAGAAATCGAAACGGTCGAGATCCTGGGAGTTCCAGTCGAGTTCTGCCTTCATCGCCTCGAGCTGCGCCTGAATGTGCGTGTGAGCCTCTTCCGCCCCGCCCTGCCAGCTTCGTCGGCCATTCCCCAGGTCGGACATGGCATCGACACTGATCGCCGCCGCGCCTCGTTCCGCCGTCAAGCGAGCGACATGGTCAAAGTCTTCCTTGTTCGTGCCGTAACCGTGCAGGTAGACGAAGACAGGCCAGCCTCCGTCGGGCGGCGCACCCGCAGGCACGGCCAGGAGGCAAGTTTCCGTACTCGTCACCGTTACTCGGGAACTGGCGGATGCCCCCGCGTTCACCTCTGTCTCCTGGGAGACGGCTGAGGCTTCCGCGCTCGCAAACATGTCCGCGCGAGCGGCGAATGCGTCTTCCGCCGCTCCCGATCCAGGTGTGAGCAAACCAGCCGCCAGGATCGCAAAGACCCCGGCAGCGGCACCGATGCGACTACTCAAAGCTGTACCCGAACTCGCCGTCTTCCACGGTGACATGGACTCTGGCGACGTCTTCTCCGGAAAGCATCTTGCCGAGGAACTCGCGACTGACCGCAGGCAGCATCGTGTTCGTAAGAATGGCATCGATCATGCGACCGCCACTCTCGATCTCCGTACAGCGTTCGATGATGAGATCGACGACGGCATCGTCGTAGCTGAACGGAACCTTGTGATTGGCCTGAACCCGCCGTTGGATCCGCCCAAGCTGCAGCTTGGCAATCTCACCGATCATCTGGTCCGAGAGCGGATAGTACGGAATCGTCACGATACGGCCGAGGAGTGCGGCCGGGAACACCTTGAGCAGCGGCTCCCGCAACGCCTTGGCAATCCCCTCGGGGTCGGGCATCAGTTCCGGATCCTTGCACATGCTCATGATGAGATCGGATCCGACGTTCGAGGTCAGTAGGATGAGCGTGTTCTTGAAGTCGATGAGCCGTCCTTCGCCGTCTTCCATGATCCCCTTGTCGAAGACCTGGAAGAAGATCTCGTGGACATCCGAGTGCGCTTTCTCGACCTCGTCGAGAAGGACGACGGAATAGGGACGGCGGCGCACGGCCTCAGTGAGGATTCCGCCCTCTCCGTAGCCGACGTAACCGGGAGGCGCACCTTTCAGCGTCGACACGGTGTGCGCTTCCTGAAACTCACTCATGTTGATCGTGATGACATTGGACTCGTCGCCGAAGAGCACCTCGGCCAATGCGAGCGCGGTTTCCGTCTTACCGACACCGGAAGGACCGGCCAGCAGGAAGACCCCGATCGGCTTGTTCGGATTGTCGAGTCCGGCCCGTGACGTCTGAATCCGCTTGGCCACCATCTCGATTCCGTGTCCCTGACCGATGACGCGCTTGTTGACGATGTCGGCCAGACCGAGGACGGTTTCGATCTCGTCCTTGACCATGCGTCCAACCGGAATGCCGGTCCAATCCGCAACGACCGAAGCAACGGCCTGCTCGTCGACGGAGGGAAGGATGAGCGGGCTCTCGCCCTGGAGTTCGCCAAGCTGGGTCTGCAACTTTCCGAGCTCACCGAGCAGGTCATCACGCTGCCCGGGCTCGAGCGGAGCCGGAGGTTCCCCTTCAATGGAAACGTCCTCCGCCGCTTCGTCCGCGGCCTTCTCCAGGTCACTCTCCGTGCCCTCGACCTTTTCGACCGCACCGCGAAGTTGGCTTCGGATCTCCAGAATCCGGTCGACCAGTTCCTTCTCCGAGTTCCAGCGTTCTTCCAGTCCAGACAGACGCTCCCGCTCGACCGTCAACAATTCCTGAGCCTGATCTTCGCGGTCTTTGACGTCCACCCCGACCGCCGCTTCGCGGGCGATGATCTCGAGTTCCGTATCCAGGGCTTCGATCCGCCGGCGACTGTCCTCGACCTCGGCAGGAACGGCGTGCTGCGAAATCGCCACACGCGCCGACGCGGTGTCGAGCAGACTGACCGACTTGTCCGGAAGCTGCCGCGCCGGAATGTATCGGTGTGAAAGACGGACGGAAGCTTCCAGAGCCTCATCCAACACCTGAACGCGGTGATGCTTCTCGAGGCCGGAGGCGATGCCCCGCATCATGAGGATGGCTTTGTCCTCGCTCGGCTCCGGCACCTGCACGACCTGAAAACGACGGGTCAACGCGGGGTCTTTTTCGATGTGCTTCTTGTACTCGGCCCAGGTTGTGGCCGCGATCGTCCGCAGTTGTCCGCGCGCCAACGCCGGCTTCAGCAGGTTGGCCGCATCTCCGGTTCCGGCCGCTCCACCGGCGCCGATCAAGGTGTGCGCTTCGTCGACGAAAAGGATGATCGGCTTGGCCGAGGACTGTACTTCCTCGATGACCTGACGCAGCCGGTTCTCGAACTCGCCCTTCATGCTGGCGCCGGCCTGTAGCAGACCGATGTCCAGGGAAAGCAGACGAACGCCCTGCAGCGGCGGCGGAACATCACCCTTGGCGATACGCGCGGCAAAACCTTCCACGACCGCGGTCTTTCCGACGCCGGCTTCACCGGTCAGGATCGGATTGTTCTGACGACGCCGCATCAGGATGTCGACGATCTGACGAATCTCTTCATCACGGCCGACGATGGAGTCGATCTCTCCCTGCCGCGCCTGCTCGGTCATGTCGACGCAGAACTGTTGGAGCGCCTCTTCCTTGCCCATGGCGGCCGGACCCATGGCGCCGGACGCTTCGCCGGGCGCCGCTCCCCCGCCAACCTGAAACCCATCCTGTGCTCGGAGAGAGTTTTCCGGTGAGCCTTCCGTGATCTCGTCGAACTTGTCCATGAGCTGTTCGATCTTGATCTTGTCGAACTGGTCGGAGATCCCGATGAAGTTGTTCCGAAGGCCGCGGTTCTTGAGGATTCCGATGACGAGGTACCCGCTGCGAACCTGCGAGTCGCCGAAGTACAGCGTCGACCACATCCAACCTTCCTTGACCGCTTCCTCGACGTGGGAGGAAAGATCGGAGATCGTCGTCGAGCCGCGCGGCAACCGGTCGAGGTTCTCCTGCAGGTCCGCCACTAGCCGGGCCGGATCCACTCCGAAGGCCTTGACGATCTTGTGCAGGTCCGAATCGGACAATTGCAGGATCTGATGGATCCAGTGCACGAGCTCGACGTAGGGATTGCCCCGCATCTTGCAGAACACGGTTGCCGCTTCGATCGACTTGTAGCCGACACTGTTCAGCTTGCCGAAGAGTTGCGCGCGGTTGATCTCCGCCATGATCGATTTCTCCTTTTCGAGCGGCTTCTACCCCGCCATCTGCTCCAGCGGTGTAAAGCAGGCACTGTCGTCGTCATCCGCCAACGGTTGGCTTGCCACCCAACTTGTCCAGCCGAGCCGACCTTCTTCCCCCAGCTTGAGCGGGGGCACTTCGTCCTTGTCCAGAATGAGATTCACGTCCCAGAGCAACTCGTCACCGACATAGTTCCGAATGAGATCGGTCAACCGATCCAGGGCTTCACCTCCGGGAACAAAGCGCTGATAGATCGCATACGGCATCGGACCGATGACGACCCGGAACTTCTGCTGACACTGCCAAACCCGGCCGCCGACGGTCGTCGAAACTCCGAGCTGTCCAATAGCCTGATTGGGGTCGGGGTGACCAGGTTGGCCAAGACGCCACAATGCATCGTTCGGCAGATGGATCCACTCGCCGACCATTTCCAGGATCCGGACCGGTACTTTGAAGAATCCGCGAAGCATCCCCTCCAGTCCGTCCGCGTTCTTCGTGTGCAGTCCGAACCGTCCCGCAAAGTGGAGTTTGAACGAGTCGGTGACCCGGTCCCGGCCCCGCTGGGAATCCAATCCGTATCCGCAGAGAGCGCCAGCGTATCGCAGGAAGCGATCCTCCGAGGGACGGTCGTACGAGACGGCCGGCGTACCGTCGGCCCAGGCGCGGTAGAAAAGCGACATCATCCGGTGATGAAAGAGGTCGGCGAATCGCGCAAAGGTCGGATCGCTTTCGCTCCGCCACCGCTGCCGCGCAAACTCGGTCAGATGGTGCGGCAGCGGTCCGTTGGGACCGAAAACTCCGAAGAACAGGGAATAGAGACGGGGAACCGATCCGCCCTGGGTCCACTCCAGCTTGCGGAGTGTGGACGGCGCGAAGGCCAGGGACGGTTCCTGTGCCAGACGTACGGGATCGTCGTCCGGGCGTACAGTCCGGCCAAGACGCGGTTTGTCCGGATGCAGGGCTTCGATACGCCGTAGCGCCTCGTAAAAGCCGTACTTCCAGGGCTCCGCCTCGAGCTCCCGATACCAGTCTAGAGCTGTTGTCGCCGTCCGGTCCTCACCGGCCACCGCATGATCTCCCCGCGATCGGTGGTTCTCACCACTGTCTCGGTGAACGAGTTGATGGAAACGTACTTGGCAAAGAATTGTTCGAGCACCGCGCCGAGCAGAAAGACGCCGGAGCCCTCGAAGGCGCCCTCATCGCAGGTCAGCTCGACTTCGAGTCCCCGACCGAACGAAACCGGGCCGCCGTTGGGAATGCGACGGGTCACGGACCGGCTTCCCACACTGCGAACGCCTTCGATCTGTTTCCGTACTGCCGGCTCCGCGAGATCGCCGTACAACGCCAGAAGATCCCGCAAAGCTGCCGCGCCTTGACCCTTGGTATCCGTCAAGGTCAGATAGTTCAGCGAAAGGTGGCTGACGAATCGCCAGACGAGGTCGCCTCCGAATCGGGCCGCACGCGGTTTCGTCGGTCCCGCCAGAGCGCGAACGGCATCGACCGGAGCCCCGGATTCCAGGGTGAAGTCCGTTTTGCCCTGCCCGATGGGAATGTGAAGCGGAAGGTCGCGATTCGTGCAGAGAGTGTTCACAGCCAGTTGCTTCAATTCGGTTTGCAGCGGTGCTTCACGTCCGTCGACCAGGGCGACGAAAGTCTCACTTCCGATGTAGCTCGAGCGCGGGCCCTGTCGTTTTTGCCGGGAAGAGAATCGACGCGCACTTCGCGCAACGGTGAAGTAGGCCTGAAGGTCGCCGTACCGGTTCTGATCGGTGTGGGCATAGAACGGAAGGAACTCCGTACGATCTTCGGCCACGCTTCCGTGCCCGACCACCGACTCTACCCGGTGGACTTCGAAGTCCAGGGGCCGCGTCCGGTCCGGGACGACGTGGTACTCGTGCGAACGCTTGTCGAGATGAATTCGGTCCGCCGTCTTCGGAAACAGGTTGATGACCGGGCCGCAGTGTAGTGCGAAGTCATTCGCATCGATTGCGTTTTCGAGCAACGTGTCGCTCTTGTCGAACAGGACAAGGACCTCGATCTCGGAACTCGGACAGCGACGGATTCCGCGGGAAAGTCCGCCCACATCCACGAAGAGAAAACGTTCCGGGAAGGCGAAGAACTCGTGCAGGTAGCGATAGCCACGGAAAGAACGGTCGACGTTCGGTAGAAGTGCCTGATCGTCTTCAAAGCCGACGTGACGCACGTTCTCGCGTCCGCTGAATTCCGTCCACGTCACGGGCCGCTCGACGGGTCGCACCACGACCCCGACCGAACTTCCGATGAGCTGTTCGTAGAGACGCATCGGGGTCGCGCCCTTCCCGCGAAGAAAGAGGCGTAGAGTGTTCAGGCTGAGACGGTCAAAGGTCAGGCCGGCCGTCGACCGAAGTTTGAACCGAATCCCCGCTTTGACTTTGGTGACATCGATACCCGGGACACCGGCCAGGTCCTGAAAGAAGCCCAGATACTCGGCCTCGACCAACTCGATGGGCCAGAGAGTCGTCTCCTGACCGAGCCGATACTCGCACGCCGTCTGGTCTCCCTTTCCGATGGTGCTACGCAGAGCAGTACCGGCCTTGACCCGGTAACCCTCGGCCAGCGCCCCTTCTCCCAGGTCCGGCTGCAGTTGCACCACGGCCATCGACGGCGTCGGGCACAGGTAGTGCGGGTAGACCAGCTCCAGGAGATGCTGCGTGAACTTGGGAAACTGTGCGTCCAGTTTCAGCTGCACGCGCGCCGCGAGAAAAGCGAAGCTCTCCAGCAGCCGCTCTACGTAGGGATCGGAGCACTCGAAGCCGTCGAGCCCGAGTCGGGCCGCGACCTTGGGAAACTCCTTCGCGAACTCGCCGCCCATCTCGCGGACGAACTGCAGCTCACGGTTGTAGTAGTCGAGAAGTCTTGGATCCATCAGTCCGCTTCCGAGACCGTGTAGGTGCCGTCCTCGAGGTCGACCTCGGTCTTGAGATAGAGGCGAACCGGAATCGGTTGCGACCAGAGTTCGCCCTCGATTCGAAACGTGAGTGCGTTGTGGCTCATTCGATTCCGATCGAGGTGAACCGAGACCTTGAGCGACTCCGGAAGGACCCGCGGTTCGTAGATCCGAATGGATTCCCGGATCATCGACTCGACCTCACGAACGTCGACTCCCGATGCGGGAATTCCCGTCAGGTCAGTCATTCCGTAGTTGAGGGTGGAGCTCTTTACTTCAGGATACGCGTCGAGATCGACGACGGCTTCCAAGTGTCCGGTATTGAGCAGCCACCCGAGATCCCGGATGACGCTCTCACGAAGTTTGTTCAAAGAAAGGACGCGCTTGTCCCGCGACTCGACTTTGGTGTGCGGCTCTTCGTCCGTCAGCCGGTCGAGCAGAGAGGGCTGTAGCTTTTCCTGCGGTGTCAGTTCCGCCAATCCGACCTACTTCCCGCGGTGACATCCCTCGTCACCGTCCTTGCCGTCGGGCCTCAGATAGTTCCGGCGTCCCCGCTGAAAAGAACATGGACGCCTTGCGGTCACAGTCCGCCGCCGCTTTCCGCAGTCCGCCGACTGTGGATTCTCAGTTCGGGTCGCCGCCCGAAGCTCCCTCCGGAGTTTCCTCCGGCTCTTCCATCTCCACGTCGAGTTCGATCTGCCGAACTTCGAGCAACGGGAACTCGCCTTCGTCCGTGGCCAGCATACGTTGTCCCCGGCCGATGTAGAGTCCGTCGACTTCTTCCCATTCCGTTCGACGGGAAAGACGGACATGTCCATCCTCGACGGACTCCGTCCCGGGATAACGCGTCGGGATCATTCCGACGGCGTTTCCACCGTTCGCCCAGGTGAAGATTGCGGGCGTGAAGACGAGATCACGCAGGTCTTCCGGCGCCTCCATCTCGATCGAGTGAATGCGGTGGAAGGGAACCCAGAAGTAGTTGCCGTTGAGAACGACTTCCATCATCGGGCCCAGCCGCGGATCCGCATCGGCGATCCAGGAAAACGTCTGGTCCCCGATCTTGCCGGAGGTCGCGGGTGCGGCTTCGAAGGCGCGATCCCGAATCTCCGCAGCCTTGTCGGCGTTCCCGGAAGCCTCTGCTTCCAACGCCTGGACCATGAGGGCCATCCACTCTTCGGGCTCACCGAAGAAGAGCGGGGAGCGGCGTCCGCCAAAGACGTCTGCCCGAAAGCGCTCACACTGAACAGCACTGCGGTAGGTCTGAACCATGGGCAGAGTCCCGGAGTCCATTTCGCCGGCGACATCGAGTTGGTTCAGGGCGCGATCCCACTGCCCCATCACGCAAAGGAGCTGAAAGAGAAAGACGCGGTGTTTGGAACTGGCCGGATCCTTGCGGACTTCGTTCTGCAGTTCCGCGAGGGCGTCATCGAGACGTCCTTCGCGAAGCGCCTCTTCGGCAGCCATGGGACCTCCCTCGGAAGGCGTAGAAGGGAAACAAGGTACGGGCCGCGTGATCCGATCCGGATCCCGCGGCCCTCTTCCATTACATCGAGACGACCGGGACTAGAACTTGGCCTGGTTCCCCGGAATGTCCCACATCATCGGAATCGCGCCGCCGTCGGCCGAACCGTCCTGCTTCTGCGCGGTGTACTCGAACTTCACCTTGGCAAAGTTGAGCGTGACGTTCTCGGTGAGACGATCCTCGCCGCCGCTTCCACCGGTGGAGACGGAGGTCACGATCACGTCCTTCATGGTGACGATCATGTACTCGAGCGGATTCTTGCCGGCCTTGCGCACGGTCAGCTTGGCCTCCGGCATCTGGCTTCCGTCGCAGCACATGCTGGCGAGAACCGGAGAGGCCTTGTCGACCCACTTGGTCACCGACAGATCCTGTACGTTGACCTTGCCGGAACCACCGCCGCCACCCACGTGCATGGTGCCTGACTGGGACATACCCCAGGACCAGGCAAGGACATCGATCGACGCGGCATGCTTCGCATCCTTCGATTCTCCGACGATGTCCCCGATCTTGATAAACATGTCTACAGCCACGGCTTTTTCCCTTTCTTGGACCAATCAGGTTCGGGAACTCCCGCGGCCGGGCGGTCCGCCCGCGGGGATGTTTCCTCTTCCGCTCTCCTTATCCGAAAAACACCGATCGGAGTTGCGAGCGAACTTACTCTTTTTCGGAAGGCAGCTTGGAGACCAGACGGAGCGAAACCGTCAGACCCTCGAGCTGGTAGTGCGGCCGCAAGTGGAAGACAGACCGGTAGTAACCGGGGTTGCCCTCGACTTCTTCGACCGAAACTTCCGCTGCCGCCAGCGGGCGCTCCGCCTTCGTCTGCTCTGACGAGTGAGCCGGATCCCCGTCCACGTAGTTGAGAATCCAGTCCTGGAGGAAGCGCTGCATGTCCTCCCGCTCTTTGAACGAACCGATCTTGTCACGGACGATGCACTTCAGATAGTGCGCAAATCGACACGTGGCAAAAAGGTACGGGAGACGGGCCGCCAGATTGGCGTTGGCCGTGGCGTCCGGATCGTCGTACTCGTCCGGCTTGTTCAGCGATTGCGCCCCGATGAACGCCGCAAAGTCCGAGTTCTTGCGGTGAACGAGCGGCATGAAGCCGTTTTTGGCCAATTCCGCTTCGCGACGGTCCCCGATGGCGATTTCGGTCGGGCACTTCATGTCCACGCCGCCGTCATCGGTCGGGAATGTGTGGACCGGAAGGTTCTCGACCGCTCCGCCGGACTCGACACCGCGGATCCGTGAACACCAGCCGTAGAGCTTGAAGGACCGCGTGATGTTCCGAGCCATGGCATACGCCGAATTGGCCCATGTGTACTTGGAGTGATCCGCGCCCTCGGTCTCTTCCTCGAAGTTGAACTCCTCGACCGGATCGGTCTTGGCGCCGTAAGGAAGGCGGGCCAGGAATCGTGGCATGGCCAGACCGAGATACTTGGAGTCCTCGGACTCACGCAGGGAACGCCAGGCGGCGTACTCAGGAGTCGTGAAGATCTTCGTCAGGTCGCGCGGATTGGAAAGCTCCTGCCAGGAGTCCATCTGCATGAGAGCCGGCTCGGCGCCCGCGATGAACGGAGCGTGGCAGGCGGCCGCGACTCCGGACATTTCCGTGAGAAGCTCGACATCCGGCGGACTGTGATCGAAGTGGTAGTCGCCGACGATGCAGCCGTAGGGCTGGCCGCCGAACTGGTCGTACTCTTCACCGTAGAGCTTCTTGAAGATCGGGCTCTGGTCCCAAGCCGTGCCCTTGAACTTCTTCAGCGTCTTGTGAAGGTCCTTCTTCGAGATGTCCATGACCCGGATCTTCAGCATCTCGTCGGTCTCGGTGTTGTTGACGAGGTAGTGAAGTCCGCGCCACGCGCCTTCCAACTTCTGGAAGTCGTCGTGGTGAAGGATCTGATTGACCTGATCCGTCAGCTTCTCGTCGATCGCGGCAATGATCGCGCTGATCGTCTCGACGACATCGTCGGAAACGGTCGAAGTGTCTTTGAGGAGTTCGGCGGCCAGGATGTTGACCGCGGACTGAACTTCGTCCTTGGCCCGATCCGACTTCGGCTTGAACTCCTTCTGAAGGAGAGATGCGAACTCGCCGGCCTCGATGGTCTCAGCTGCCGCTCCCTGGGCCTCCTGTGCTTCTTCTGCCATGAGCTCTTACTCCCCTTCCGAGGCGCCTTCGCCCTCGGGATTCGGTGCCGATGCCAGAGACTGCAGCAGAGCCGGATCCTTCATGACCTTGGCCATGAGTTCCTCGGCGCCCGTCTTGCCGTCCATGTACGTGATCAGGTTGTTGAGCTGCGTCCGCGCCTCGAGAAGCTTGTTCAGCGCGTCGACCTTCCGGGCGACTGCGGCCGGGGAGAAGTCGTCCATGCTCTCGAAGGTAAGATCGACATTGAGATTGCCTTCGCCGGTCAGCGTGTTCGGAACGGAGAAAGCCGCGCGCGGCTTCGTCGCCTTCATACGCTCGTCGAAGTTGTCGACGTCGATCTCGAGGAACTTGCGGTCTGCAACCGGGGCCAACGGATCGGCTGGCTTGCCGGAGAGGTCAGCCATCACTCCCATGACAAATGGGAGCTGAACCTTTTTCTCCGCCCCGTACAACTCGACGTCGTATTCGATCTGCACTCGCGGGGCCCGGTTGCGGGCGATGAACTTCTGGCTGCTGTCTGCCAAGGGAACACCTCCTATGGCTGATTTCAGTTGCGAAGAAGTTGGCCCGCTGAGGACCGAAAACACCGCGGTTTTCGGCACTTTTGCGGCAACTACTCATTACTCACTAGTAGGACTCGGTGTCAACCCCCCGGATCGCCTCGGCCTCGGTGACACCGCTCGGCGCGAGATCCGCGAGAATTTCCATGAAGCTCTTCGATACGAGTCGCTTCGCCCGCGTCATCAGGATCGGCAAGGGACTCGAGGGCTCGTTGCGGTTGTAGTAGTCGATGATCTTGTCGAGAGCGCGCAACACGTCGTCGGTGTTGCGAATCTCTCCGGACAGACCTTTGACCGCTCCTGCAACCGCGCCTTCACCTTCGGCGCCTTCCGCTCCTTCCTCCTCCTCACCCACCCCACGTCGAAGCAACTGGCTGTCGATGACACCCTTCAGAGAGTGAATCACCGCCGGCAGCGCCGACATATCGGGAGCCTGGGACGCACCCAGGGTCTCCGTCAAAAACTGATCCATGGCCGCAACGGTCTCGGCCGCTGCTGCGAGTGCATCGCCCCGCGCCTGCAACTCTTCGAGATCACACTCGAGAAAGGCCGCTTCGATGGTCGGCATCTGCGGCGGGTCGCCTTCCTCCGGCGGAGGGAGTTCGCCCTGAGCGACCTCGATGTCGCGCAGCGAAAACCGTCCCATCATCTGCGACTCGACGAGCGGGGCCTCACGAAGAGAACGGATCGTCGAGCCGGAATCGCACAGCGAAGCCACCGTGTTCACGCGCAAGGTCGGGTCATTGTCATCGTCCGGATCCAGGGCCGGATGGACGCCTTCCCAGAAAGTCGTCATGAGCCCGTGGACGAGCTTGAGACCGTCGGCGAATCCGGAGAGGCCGTCGGTGTGCACGGCGGCTCGGGTCAGGAATACGGCTGCACGGAGATCCCGGCTACGTCCCAGGACGCCGAGCGCCTTGGTCTTGACGACCTTCCAATCGGGCTCCTCAGCCGGGACAAAGGTGTCCCCAAACTGCTGTTCGGCCTTTCCGACCGAAGCCCGCTCCATCTCCTGAAACTCGGTGTCGTACTCCAGATCCTCGCCGCACGGAGATTCCGGCGACAACTCGCTGAGCAAGGCATCGAGGTCGATCGTGGACATGTCCCTGTCCCTATTCGTTTAAGGTCCGTCCCGCGTCTGTTGACGATCCTATCTATCGGACGGATTGACCCTTAGCTTCGGCCTGAAGACTCCCGGAGCTGCGACCCTAAGGTGAATGAGGCGGATTCAACCACCGAACCGCCTTCAGAGTCAACGCGTCCCGAACTCCTGCCTGACCCAGCCCGGAACTTCGAACTCCGCGACCCGAAGGGTCATGTTCCCCACGCGGACACGCTCGCCTTCGATGGGAACGAAAGAGGGCGTATCCCCGCCGCGATAGTTCGCCCCAAGGCAGTATCGGATCCCGTCCGGCCTGACCAAAATCTGTACAGCCGCCTTCCCCAGGTCTTCCCGAAGTCGTCGAGCCGATGCGGAACCTTCGACGGAAAGCGCGAACGGAGTCGGGTTGTCCCGCAACTCGAGAACGGGAAGCGTCCCGTCGATCTCCTCGTCGCGCAAATGGCCGCTCTCCACCCAGGCGATACCGCGAAGAATCGGAGCTCCTTTGAAGGGACCGGGATCGGGCCACATCGACGGGCAGACGGGACAGTCTTCGACGCCGGGAGGAAGCAGGTGCCCCGACGGACAAAGCTGAAGCGCCCGGGTGTGCTGGCCGCAGCGGGAGCATACGGCCTGCCAGGGCGGGTTTTCTTCGTAGCAGGCGGCGCACTTCATTGCAGTGTCTCCGCCGCGGAAGCCAAACCGCCTCCCAACAAGGGAACGATCTGAACGAGACATCGCTGTGCCCGGTCCAGCGCGCGTCGATCGCTGGACTGCCGGGTCAAATCGATTCCCAGGACCATGACGTCGCGACCCTCGAATTCATCGATCTGCGGACGTGATTGGGCCGGCCTGCGAAAGTGCCGGTTGGTCTCCTGCAGGAAGTATCCGTTGGTGGAGTAGTCGTAGACGCGAAAACGACCTTCGTCGAGCATTTCGATCGCCAGGTGTTCGCGGGAGACGTACTCGAACTCCTCCCCGAACGTGACGAGATGGGCATGCGTGATGGGAAGACTTTCGCCTCCCTCGAGCGGGAGGTCGGCGGGCGCCGGCGCCTTGCCGAGAAAGAGCGTCTCTCCCTCGCGAAGCGGGTAGACCACGCCGAGTTCGGTGCCGGGACTGCGCGGATCCCCAGCCGTCGCCGAATAAATGGAAACGACTCCAAAAACGGTCTTCTCGAGGACAGGCTTGGCGGGAGTCGGTTCGGGCGCGGAAGGCTGGGTCAGATCCTGACCGGGCATTGTCGTCGCCTCGGGATCCTGGAATGACCCGGGAAGCATGGTCTGCTCCGTCGGATCGTGGGGAACCTGGGGATCATGGAGATCGTCGCCCGCGTCACGTCGCGGCGTCGTGTTTTCACCGTCGCTCAAGACACCTCCGAGGGCCGCCCCTTCCGTGGGAGGCCGACGCGCTTTCGCGCAGTGTAGGGTCGCCCGTCACCTTCGGCAACCGACTGCGCAGCCCTTTCTCTAGCTTCGGCGCGATTGTGTCCTTCTTTCCATCCTTGACGGCTCTCAGGGTTCGTGATGCAATCCGGCCGCAAATCCGGTGCGGAGTGAACTCGCGGGTTTTTTGGCACTTACGTCGATTCTCGACACTCACGCACGACCGTCAGTAAACAACGACCCCCAAACCTCCGATCGTCGGACCTATGCAGCTCCCTTTGGAGAAACCACCGCAGCGGCGGCTTCCCCGCATCGGAATCGGTGGAACCGACGTCCGTATCCGGCTCACTCGTGCCGACGAAGCCGGTGAACCCTCGCGTCCGAAAGGATCTGATCCTTTCGTTGAGGTGTCCCCGCCGGAGTCCCCTCACAGGAACTACTTAGCCGAGTTGCGGCTTGGCGATTCAGATGCGGCCCGGGCCCTCATCCTGACCTTGGAGCACAACGAGAACCCGGCGTCGATCGTCAACTCACCGCTGTGGAATCGGACGCGACTGGAAGCGGCGTGGAACCGAGGGTTCGAGGCCATGGCGGCAGCCCAGGGCGCGGGAATGGCCCGGTTGGACGGCGCCGGCGGCTACGAGAACCTGGCTTCCCATGCTCCCATCGCCTACTGCCCCCACGGTGACACCTACGCCGTCCCGGTCTGCCCGATGTGCCTGGGACCGGTCGAGAACTGCAGGGACGAAGATGTCCTGCGGGAGGCCGGTCTTCCGGCCTACGAGTCGGGCGGCGAGCGCTTCCTCTACTGCCCAAGCTGCTATCACGATCAGACCCGTCCGCGAGTCTTCTATACCTATCGAAAGAAAACGACCGGCACTCCGGCCGCAGGCGTGGAAGTTCGATCGCGGAACGATCTCTACGCAGATCTCGCGCCCCGGATCCAGTGCGACGATCCGAATTGGCAGACCAGCAGCTGTTTCGTCTGCAAGGCTCACGTGGCCTCTCTTCCCGACGGAGAAACGCTCCCAGCGGGAAGCTGCGATGCGACGACCGTCTTTCCGCTCGCCTACTACGAGTTCCTTTACCTGGTGCGGGAAGCCTTGCCCGTTTCGTTCGAAGAGACATCCGCGCTCCTTGGCGGTGCGGACTTCCCGGCGTTGGTCGAACAACGCGCGGGCCGACGGGGCTTCGCTTCGACACAAGAAGGGCAAAACGTCGTGGACCGGCTCGGGCCGGACGCTCCGCAGTTCTTCTTCCGCGGAGATCGCGGCGGTCTTTTCGCCCTGGAAGCGCTCTATCTGAAACTCAATGCGTTCGCCGATCTGCTGCGCGGACTGCTCGGAGTCTATGACTCGCAGGGACGCCCGCACCTGGGTATCGCGCCGTCCCGCACGCGAGGTGTGCTCCGCGCTCGGGAAACGCAACTCCCCGCCCGTTGGGGACTGTCTCTCGCCTTCACCGACTTGATTTCTTCCGCGCCGCTCGAAGAACTGGGCGATCACAAGATCACGACGGCGTCCCAGGTCTGGCTGGTCCCGGAACCGCGGGCCGAAGCGTTTCTTCCGACGGAAATGACCCGGGCGCAGTCGACGCGTTTTCAGATGCGGCTGGACGTTCAAAGCGTCGAGCTTCACGGGGGCGCCGCCGAAGCGCGCGCTCACATGGTCGGAACTCTGACCAGTGAAGTCTTCCTGGATCGCGATCACGGCCGGCACGATCAGATTCTGGTCACGGTGAGTGGGCCGGCCAGCGGGCACCGCATTCGTTTCGTCGGCCGCCAGACTTCTGCCAAACCCGGGAGCTTCGTCTTCGACGGTGTCTCCGGTCCTCTTCTGCCTGAAGATGGTGAGTCGTTGCGTACGCCGCAAACCCTCAGCGGGTCCGCGGCCGACGTCACGATCGTTCACCGCTTCGCCGGACCGAGTGATCTCTACTCTCTGGGGCTCCTGTTTTTCCGGCTGCTCTTCTGGAACGACCGGCAGGACACGACGCGGCTCGACCGGGACAAGCTCCTTCGTTTGGCCACACGTTTGACCGGCCGGGACCGAAACCCCGATCAGGGTCGTTCGACCTACGAATGGGATGAGATCGCTCCCGTTCTCGAAGAAGAGCGCGCACAGCTACCGTCCAACTCCGTGCTTTACCGGTCCGAGGATCGGGAAAGCGGAGGCAACATTCCTCCGTCGCTTTGGGCCGAGACGTGGCTTCTCGGTCTGCGCATGGTGTCCCATCTCGAAGGATGGAGTTTTGCCGGTTCGATCGACGGATTTGACACCGAGAAACCGGGCGCCGTCATTCGGGACGCTCTGGCCGCAACACAGTCACTCATCGATCAGACGCGTTCCTCGCTCATCGGCTCGAGTGGACGCAACCGGTTCGTACTCGAAGTTTGCCAGGACTTCCTCGAAGATCTGGCCGAGGCCAAGTCGGCGCCGGAGCCGCCGGAAGAAGGCTCCGCCGAGATGACCATGATCATGGACCGGGGAACGAACTCCTGATGAATCCGAATCCGCTTCAGAGGACGAGCACGTGAAGCTTGCGGAAAAAGAACGCGACCTGGGTCCGGTCATCGAAGAGCTTCGGAACATCCTCGCTTCCGACGAATTCGAAGACGAACGACACCGCAAAGCGGCGATTCGTCGTGCACTCCACGAGTCCGCCGCGGGGCTCGACAGCGACGACATTCAGGCCTACCTGGAACGACTCAAGGCCCGGTTTCCGGATCGCACCCACGAGTCATTGACCCTGGCGCGGGAACTCGAACTTCAGAACGCGGAACTCCAGCGTGAGGTCGATCTTCTGCGGCAGGAAAAGGAAGACATGGAAGCCCGACTGGGCGGCATCGAGACTCTTCTCGACACGCTGTGGGCCACCATGGTTCGCGCCGGCCAGCCCGCCGGAGGTGTCGGTATTGCCGGCGGATCCTCTGCAGCCGCTCCCCGCTCGCCGGAGGCAATGAAAGCGGCTTTCGAGGCCATGGAAGACTGCATCACCTTCGTCGCCAAACTGGAAACGATCGCAGCTTCCATCGACCCGGGAACGGGAAACCGAACCGGTGGCGGTATTTTCGGTGCGCCCAGTTTGGGTGAGACCTGGCGGAACCTCGCCCGGTCGGAAGGCAACGACGAGGCACAGCTGGCGCGGCTTCGCGAGAAACTGAATGCCCTAGGACTACTGCCGGCCGCCGTCGTGGCAGGCGCCAACCAATCCTGGCGTGGCGGAACTCGCGCCATGCTCGAAAGCCTGGATCCGAAGTCGGCAGAAGCATCGATTCCGACGAAGTTGCCGGGACTTCGCGAAGCCGCCGTGCTCAAGGAAGTCCGGCAACGTTTCCAGCAGTTCTGGAGCCAGTTCGACGACAATGTCGCCCATTACTATCGCGGCACCTTCGACCAGGTCTACGCCGAAAAGATGGAGGAGCGTTGATGACACGCCACGCAGGAAGCGGACGTTTCAACCGGGCCCGCTGGGGCCTTTCGCAAATGATACTGGGAGCCGTTCTCGCATTGGTCACCGCGTCCTGTGGTGGCGGAACGTTCATCAATGTGGCTCTGGTTCGGGATGTAAGCGAAGACAAGCCGGCCTACGTCGGCGTCTACTACCTGAGCGAAGAGTCGGCCATCGATGCGGAGCCAATCCCGGATCTCATCGATTCGCCGGAGTCGTTTACCGACGGCGTCGTTTCCAGTGAAGTCTTTCCCGTCTATCCCGGAGAGAACAAAGTCATTCCGCTTCCGAACTACGACCCCAGCATCACCTGGATCGCCGTCGTCGCCGACTTTGCGGAAGCCGGACCCTGCACTCGCATCAAGCAGCCGGTCGAACCGGGCTCCAAAGTACAGTGGACCATTCTCGTCGAGGACGAGTGCCTGAAACTTCAGTAGTCCCACCGGGGCAAGGCATGACGGGAAGGAGATTCAATGCCGCAGTACCACCGCGTCCTCTGGAGTGAAGGCCTCTTCATCACTCCGCAGCATTTTCAACAGTGGGACCTGTTCCACGAAGCGCAACTCGCGGAACGGATCGCCACCCAGTCCCCGTTTCCGTGGGGTGTCTTTTCGCTCGACATCGACGCGGAGAACCTGGCCCGGGGAACGTTTCATCTCGTCTCCCTGCGCGGCGTTTTTGCCGGAGGCGCCGTCGTCCAAGTTCCGGAGTTCGACTCGCCGCCCGAAAGCGTTGAGTTCGCCGAATCGTTCAACCTCAAAGCCGATCACCTCGACGTCTTTCTCGCTCTGCCTGCGCTTCGTAGCGGCTGGCCCAACACAAAGCTCAGCGAAGACGCCACCGGCGGAGAGGAACTTCGCTTCGTCAGCCGTTCCGTCAGCGTCCCCGACCAGAACACGGGACGGGACGAACGAGCCTTGCAACGCGCAGAGCAAAACCTACAGATCCTTCTGGGCACCCAGATGCGGGACAACTACGAGTGCCTGCACATTGCGCGAGTGCAGCGCAGCTCGACGGGCGAGTACCAGCTCGATCCCAACTTCGTGCCCCCGCTGCTTGCGATCTCCGGCTCTGAGTACCTGATGAAGATCTGTCGGGGGCTTCTCGAGAGGTTGTCCTCTCGGTCCAGTGAACTCGGCAGCCGCTTCACGGACGCGGGAGTGAACGCCAGGGACATCACGCCGGCCAACCTCCGCGCCTTTTTGCAGTTCTCGGCCATCAACACGGTCCTGCCGCAACTGGCCCATCTCCGCGAGGTCGGAACCATCCATCCCGAGACCTTCTACCGGATGTTTGCCGGACTGGTCGGGCAACTCTGCACGTTCAACCCGAAGCAGTTTCATCCTCGGGACGTTCCCGCCTACAACCACGTCGAACTGGGCGCGGTCTTCGGACAGCTTCAGTCGATGCTGGTCGAGCTTCTGGACATCAAGGAAGTGGCACAAGGCTACGACGTCATCCCGCTGACTCCGGGCGCCGACGGTCGCTACACCGGTCAGCTCGCCAAGGAAGCCTACTTCCAGCCGAGCACCGCTCTGATTCTCAGCCTGGCCGGTGACGCGGTTGCCGAAGAGCAGGTTCTCCCGGCCATCACCCGGGTGATCTGCACCAGCCAGGACCGCATCGACCAGAAGATGGCGATGAGTCTTCCCGGGCTGCCGCTCCGTCACATGGCGGTTCCGCCACCGGCGATTCCGCGCAGCCAACTGACCTACTATTTCCAGCTGGAGATGGCCGGCGCCGACTGGGAAGCGATTCGTGAGTCGCGTAGTCTTGCCCTGCAGGTCCCGCCGGATCTTCGGGGCCTCAAGGTCGAGCTTCTCGGACTCGTCGGACTAGGCTAAGGAGGGCCGCACCCGCATGAACGATCAAGCAGAGACGATGATCGGCGCACCGCCGATCAAGGGACCGGGGCATGGCGGACCGGGAGGCCCCGGCTCGGGTGGCGCATCCGGAAGAGTGGGGCACCTGACCTCCGCGGCTGGACCGATTCTTTCGATGCTCTTCGTCCTCCGAAAGACCCGGGACCTCGACGCGCTTCGGGATCTCCCCAACACCGTTCTGCAACAGGTGGAAGGTTTCCGGCGGGCTGCTCGTGATCTGGGCGCCAGTCCGGGCGACGTCGATGACGCCACCTACGCCGTCGCAGCCACGTTCGACGAAGCGATGCTGACCCGGGACTGGCAGGGCAAATCGGTTTGGCAGGCGCAGTCTCTGGCGCAGCGTTACTGCAACAACGAGTTCGTCGGGTTGGGCTTCTACGACAAGCTGGCCCAGATCCGCCGGTCCGTCCCGGCCCGTCCGGACGTCGTCGAGATTTACTACTACTGCATGGCCAGCGGTTTCAAAGGCAAGCTCATCGACAATCCGAAGGAACACGCGGATCTCATCGACGAGCTTTCGCGTGAGATCGCGCCGCCGGCCGCAGAACTGGCTCCGGCGGCCTACGCAGAAAAGGCTCGTCTGGCTCCCTTGCGGCGCTTCCCCTGGATCGCCGTCATCCTCACTTGCATTGCACTTCCCTTCCTTGTCTGGCTGGTCTCCTGGGAAGTGTTGGACGGCCGCGCGGAAAGCATCGTGCAGGCGCTTCGCTCCTACAAGTTCTAAGGGGGTCTTGAATGTTCCTGCAAATCTTCCTACGCACGCTTCTTCCGTTTGGCCTGCCCATCGCGATGGTCTTTGTCATCATCTACCTGGCCAGGTCCCGTTTTGCGTGGCTTCAGTCCGTTCCGCTTTGGGCCTGGTTCCTTCTGCTCTTCCTGCTCATCGCGGCGTGGGGCGTCGTCATCTTTCTGCGTTGGCGCAAAGAGAAGAAAGATGCCGCAGCCATCGAAGCAGGAATTCTGGCGGCCTCTCCTGCCGCTCAGGCCGACATGGCTCCGGCCCGCCGCGCCGAGCTGGAGCAGATCCAGACCAACATGAGCGAAGCGATCGCCCAGTTGAAGGCCGGACCGCAGGGAAAGAAAGCCCTCTACAACATTCCCTGGTACATGATTATCGGTCCGCCCGCGATCGGTAAGACGACCGCCATTCTCAACTCCGGTCTCAACTTTCCGAACATGAGCACGGCCAAGCGCCTGCAGGGTCAGGGTGGAACCCGGAACTGCGACTGGTGGTTCTCGAGCGACGCCATCCTGCTCGACACGGCGGGGCGCTATGCACAAAGCGCGGATCGCACGGAAACCGAAGGAGAGTGGCTCGGCTTCCTCGACCTTCTGAAGAAGCATCGCGGAAAGAACCCACTGAACGGACTCATCCTCGGCTACTCGTTCGAAACGCTGATCGATGCCGACGACGACAAGGTCATTCACGACGCACGCGAGCTGCGCAAACGTATCGACGAGACGATCGAGAAGATCGGGTTCACCTTTCCGGTCTACCTACTCTTCACGAAGTGCGATCTGGTCGCAGGCTTTGCCGATTTCTTCGCTTCTTTGACCCCGGCCGAACGCACGCAGGTTTGGGGAATGTCCTTCCCCGTTCCGATGCCTCACGGAGAGACGCCGGCCACGGCGTTTCCCGGTCAGTTCGATCGCCTGCTCGAGCGTCTGAGGAATTTCCGCACCCGGAGGCTCGCCCGCATCAGCGGGACCGAAGACTGGGGTCGGGTCTTCATGTTCCCGGAGGAGCTGACCGCGCTTCGCTCGAAGCTCATGCTCTTCATGGAGACGCTGACCGAGAAGAACCCTTTCAGCAAAGAGGACCCGATCTTCCGCGGCGCCTACTTCTCGAGCGGACGGCAGATGGGAACTCCGCTCGACATGGTCGTTCGGCAGATCCAATCCATTCTCGGTTCGACCGGAGACCGCCTCGAAGAAGCGCAGCCGGAGAAGGAAGACTCCTACTTCGTCCGCGACCTCTTTTCGAAACTGATCCGCGCCGATCAGGACCTGTCCCAACAATCGCAGGCGGGATCGAAGCAGTGGTTCCGAGCCCAACTCGTGCTCTCCGCCGTCGCCGGCGTTCTCGCCATCGTGGCCTCGGTCTACGTCATGACTTCGTTCTCACGGCTGAACGGACGGATGAACGACACGAAGACCGCGGTGGCCAAATTCGAGGAACGCCCGGGACACCTCGCTCCCGACATCGACACGATCAAAGACTTGGACGGACTTCGCGCCCGTGTGTCTGATTCGTGGCACGCCTGGCCCCTGAGCGTAGCCAGTTCCGTGCGACAGGCCGGATTCGATCTCTACGTCGAGTCATTCCGCAAAGCGGTCCTACGTCCCGTGGAATCCGACGTTGCCGACGATCTCGAGAATCCGGCCAGCCTCGACGCGGACAAGATCCGCCGTCTGCTCCAGGCGGACCTGCTCATGGTCTATCCCGACCAACGGGGAAGGATCGGGGACGAAAAGGACATGGGGCCGACGCTCTACGACTACGGGATCGAAGACTCGGAAGAGTTTCCCGAACTCGAGGACACCTTCACGGGAATGTGCGGGGACTTCCTGGACGCGAAGGAACCACTCCACGATGCAGAGTTCCGAAGCGAAGCTCTATCCCGCGGTGCACGTGCCCTGCGGCGTACGCACACGACCGAGGCGTTCTTCGAGGGAATCGTGGCCGGCGCAAGCTTTGCTGTCGCCGACGGTGATCTCGACATGCGAACGCTGACCGGCGACCAGCGCATCCTGCAAACCGACGAGGTCATCCGGGCTGCCTTCACGAAGACGGGGTGGAACGACTACGTCGAAGACCGGATCAAGGATGTGCGCAAGGTCATCGAAAAGGACAACGAACTGATCGTCCTGGCGGGTGAAACGCCCGCTCAGGACGCACCGGATCGCGATGCCCTCTTCACTTTGTACGCCGAAAGCTATCCGGTCGAGTGGGCCGAGTTCCTGGGCTCGATCGACATGGAAAACTACGACAGCTGCAAGGACGCGGAGAAGGACTACGACGACCTGAAGAAGTCGAAGAGTTCTCCCATTCTCAAGATTGCAAAGCGCCTGGCCGACGAAGCGGACTTCGGAAAAACCGCCACCGGCGACATCAAGAAGATCGAAACCGCGCTGAATCCTGTCCGTCTGTTCTCGCAAAGCCCGAACGACGAAGATCCCGCTCCCGTCGATGGCTATCGCAAGAGCCTCGACGATGCCCACGACCTTCTGGACGACTGTGTCAGCAAGGACGACTTCAAGTTCGACAACGATGACCTTCGGGACGCCGTGGATGACATCGAAGAGTTCCTCGACGGCTTCCCCGGGGACGACCTTCCCGATGCCTTTGGTGAGCTTCTGAAGATGCCGTTTGAAATCGCCGACGGCATCCTCACCGGCAAGAAGGAACGGACTGAATCCGGCGAAGCCAACTCGAAGTGGAAAGACCGCGTCTTCTCCGACTATGCGTCCGGCGTTCGTGGCCGCTATCCCTTCGGCAGCGGAGGCCCCGCTTCACCGGGCGCGATCGCTTCCGTCCTCGGGACCGGCGGCGGACTCGACAGCTACGGCGAATTCCTGGACGAGAGCAAGATTCGCGTCAACGAATCCGTACGAAGCGCCGTCCGGTCCGCCGGCCGCATCCGCAGCTTCATGCGAATCGGCGGCGGCGAGGTCGCGACGTCCTTCAAGGTGGAACTCTTCGAGCCCAGGGCGATGAACGACAGCGGCAAGGAAACCCTTCGGTCCCTGGACCTCGTGCGCCTGACCATCAACGGCAAGGAACTAAGGCGCAGAAGCGCGGGATCCAACCGCGACATGAACGTCAACTGGAGCACCTCGACCGAGTCGACCGAGTGCTCGATCAAGCTCGAGCACACCAGCGCCAGCCAGACCCTCGGACAAATGGAAGAGGACGGCACCATCTGGAGCTGGTTCAAGCTGGTCGATCGCGGAAATGCGGCCAAGCGCGGCTCGGGACATCTCGTCACCTGGGAGTTCCCGGACATCGGAGTTGCCGTCGACGCCAAGATCACGATGTTGGAAGGCGGGGACTGCCCCTTCGTTCCCGGTTCGACCTTCCGCAGCTTCCGTCTGCCCGAGGCCGTCCGCTGATGCGAATCCCGGGGGAAGCCTTCGGGTGCTTCGGCAAGCTGCCCGTCAGCCGCGAGTTTCTGGTCACCGAAGCCGCAGTTCTCTCCGAGTCCGGTTTCGACAACTGGATCGGTGAGGGACTGGGCCTGGCCAAGATCAACCTCGGCTCCGATCGGTTTCGGGATCGTGTCGGCGCCTTCCGTCCGCAGCGCTTCGTCTGGTCTCCGCCCGGTGGAACCCGGGCCGCCGTCGGTGTCATGGTCCCGAGCGAGGACGGAGCCGGACGACTCCATCCCTTTGCGGTCTACGCCTGGGTCGAGCGGGCCGAAAGTGCTGCGGATGATCCGGCACATGCTCTGCGCATGCTGGCCCTCCATGGACGCCTCGACGAACTCGTCACCGAATGTCGGCAGGCCACGGACGCCTCGTCGCTGCTGCGACACGTTCGGGCCGTCACATTCGAAGGATCGACGACGTCCGCCACCGAGGACTACGCGACCTATCTGGGAGCCCAATCGGTCGGCGCCTTCTTTTCCGCGGTTTCTGCGGGAGGAACCTTCGCGGCACCAAAACTAGGCCACCAGGTCCTGCAGGCGCTGATCGAATCTGTGGAGTTTCTTCGGGGACGCTCCCCCATCGACATCCGACTGGGACTTCGGTGTCCCCTCGCCCCCGGTCCCGCCTCGACCGCACAGGTCGCCGTTTGGATCGAATGGATTCGAAGCCTCTTTCAGGCCGCCATCGCCGCCCCCTGCTACTTCTGGACCCATCCCGGATCCGTGCAGGAAGGCGAAGGCTCGCATCTGCACTTTTTCTTCTCCCGACCCTCCGCGGCCCAGTGGACTTCGCTCGTCGACCCTGAGGCCGACTTGGAGACGGTCAGCGCCCTCGAACGCCCCTACGGAGGCGACCCGGCCGAGCGAATGTCAGCGACGCTCCGGGAGGCTCTGGATTCTCCCGACACCCCGCTTTCGGTGCTTCGCAACCGACTCGGCGGGTGATCGGCGCCCTGGATCGTCGTCACCATCGTGAAGATGGTGCGGCAAACGAGGCCCGGCCCGTCGCCCCCAAAGTGCGCGGTGGAGCTCCCTTCAGGGATTGTCCGACTCCGTCCGGTCGAGATCAGGTCGCCATTGACACCCGGCTTCCGAAGTCCGATCGTGCCTTCGTGAAGAAGGAATGCGCATGAAACTGCCTACCCGCCTCGGCGGCTTCGAACTGACCGAGAAGCTCGGCGCCGGAGCCATGGGAACGGTCTACCGGGCCACCCAGACGTCTCTCCACCGGCAGGTCGTGATCAAGACGCTCCATCCTCATCTGATGGAAGCGCCCGACCTCATCGCCCGTTTCGAGCGCGAGGCTCGGCACGCCGCCGGTCTCATGCATCCGAATACGGTGCAGGTCATCGAGTTCGGTTTCGACCAGGACCACCACTACATCGCAATGGAATACGTTGACGGAATGGATCTGAAAGAGGTCCTCCGTCTGCTCGGCCCCTTCACTCCCGATGTCTTCGTCCTCGTCATGCGGGACATCTGCCGAGGAATGGAAGCCGCGCATTCCCGCGATCTGATTCACCGGGACCTCAAGCCGGCGAACCTCATGATTCGCCGCGACGGCGTCGTCAAGGTCATGGACTTCGGACTGGCGCGGGAGACGGCCGAAAGCAGCACGATCACGCAGCACGGCTCTGTCATGGGATCGGCCGCCTACATGAGCCCCGAGCAGGCCCAGGGTTTGTCCATCGATCACCGCAGTGACGTCTTCTCACTCGGGCTCGTCGGCTACGAACTGGCCAGCAACATTCGCGCATTTCCCGGTGACACCTACGCAGCCGTCCTTCGCGCCGTCGTCTTCGACGAGATCATTCCTCTCTCGGAAGTACGCACGGGCCTTCCCGACGAGATCTACGACCTCATCTCGTCGATGACCGTCAAGGAACTCGAAGGCCGCTGTCCCTCGATGGCCGAAGCCCGGGACCGGCTCGAAACACTGGCGCAGCAGATGGGACTTCGCAGCGGTGATCGGAACCTTGCCGAGTTCGTCCGCCGGGCCGACGAATTGAAGGCCGGACGGCAACCACCGGCCATCTCGACGACCGTTTCGCTTGCCGAGACACAGGCCGAACCGCCGGCCTCCCGACCTACCACGGCCGGAGACCAGGCCGATAGCGGCGAGACGGTCGGGATCGGGGGAACCGGCGCCTCTCCCGCAGACGGCACCACTCCCGTTCCGATGGGATCTGGCCGCGACGCGACGCCGGACGCCGGAACGGAGGCAGGAGCGGACAAGACCTCGATTGCGCCCGGCGGCGATGGACAGAATTCCGGCTCCCCCGGCACCGCGCCAGAAAATGTCCAGGCTCGGGACGCGGGCACAGACCCTGCAACGGAAAGCGGAAAACGATCCGAACATTCAGAGCCGAGTCGCCCGGATGCGGCCACATCCGGGTCCGGCCCAGTCGGGTCCGGTTCATCGGGGTCCGGCCCACCCGGGTCTGGCTCGTCGGCGCACGATCCCGGAAGCCCTGGGAGCAGAGACAGTTACCCGACCGGGCCCAATCGAAAACCCCTTTGGGCGGCCCTCGCCCTCATCGCGATCCTCGCCGGCGCTTTCGGCATCTGGCTAGCAACTCAGGGCGATTCTCCTCCGATACCTGTAATGGGAGCCTGCTGCCACGAAGACGGCAGCTGCACGGTCGTCGTCGAAACCCGATGTCTGGCCGCAGACGGTGTCTGGACAGAAGGAGAGTGCGAACCGAATCCATGCCCGCAGCCCGAGGGAGCCTGTTGTCTCTCCGACGGGGACTGCGTCCAAAGAACCGAAGCCGAGTGCGCGGACGAAGGCGGCACCTTCGAAGGCGCCGGCGTCACCTGCACCGAAGCGGAGTGTCCGGAACCGTCCGGCGCCTGCTGTCTGAGTGACGGAAACTGTCTGGAGTCGACTGCAGAGGAGTGCGCCGACAACGGCGGCCGCTACCAGGGCGACGGAACCGACTGCGCATCGTCGGATTGCCCACGACCGCAAACCACGGGCGCCTGTTGCGCAACCAACGGAACGTGCACGGTGGTGGTGGAAGCTGACTGCACCGGATCGAGACGGTTTCTCGGCGTCGGAAAGAGTTGTGAACCGAACCCGTGCCCGCGCCCGGAACCGGTCAAACCGTTCAAGAAGGAATACACGGTCTCGACGATCGAGGTCTTCGCAGAAGTCCGGGTCGACGATGAGACCATCAATCGGAACACGTTGGGCAACTTCGCAATCACATTGTCCGAGGGGACGCATCGGTTTCATCTCTACAACAAGGACGCCGGAGTGGATCGCGTGGTCACGTACACCGTCCGCCGAGGGGACCCGAACACCAAACTGATCCTCAACCCGAGAACGGGGCAAGTCGTTCCAAGACCTTGACCAACCCTTCGGTGGTACTCACCGAGACGCAAACGGAGGCAGATACATGAATCCGAGACCTCAAAGCGCAGGACGAACGCACGGTTCGATCGGCTTCGCCCGCATCGGAGTCGCTGCAACCGTTGCCGGCGCTCTTTTCACAGGGATCGCAACTCCAACGGCCAAAGCAGACGAAACGAAGGGCAACGCCGACACGGTTTGCGAAGCCTACTTCTATCAGGAGTACGATCGGGCGATCGACCTGGCGCGGCAGATCGTCCAGTCCGACTCGCCCACGATGGAGAAGTTGGATGCCTATCGCTGCAAGACCTGCAGCTATGTCGCGCTCTCGGAGGTCAAGCCGGCGAAGAGAACGATCGCCGAAATGCTCGAAGTCGACCAGACGGCCCGCTTCTCGCCGGACCTCAGCTACCCACCGGTTGTTATCGATCTCTACAACGCCGTTCGGGACTCCCTGTACCCCGGAACGATGGACATCAACACCATTGCTGTCGGCGACTTCGAGGACAACTCGATCTACAAGGGTAAGTTCGGCGACTACGACTTCTCGATGTTCAAAGACGCCCTCATCCACACCATCAACGCCGACCTTGCCGAAGCGACTCCGCTGAAGCTGGTCGACCGTCAGCGCATCGACAAGATCACGGCGGAACTCGCGCTCAACCAAAACGCGATGATGGATCCGGAGCATGCGGTCCAGGCTGGACGGCTTCTCGGCGCGCACAGCTTCATCTTCGGGCAGTACATGATTCTCTCGAAGGACACCGTTCGTATCGACGCTCGCGTCGTCCACACCGCGACCGGAGAGATCGTGTTGACCAAGCAGGTCACCGGCAAGTTCGACGGCGATGCGCTGAAGTTCCTCGAACTGGAGAAGGAACTCGTGACCTCCCTCGCTTCCGGGATCGACAAGATTCGGGCGACCGAAGTCCAGTCGAGCGATATGAAGCAGAAGGCCGAAGCCTACTTCGAGGAGAAGGAAGGCGCGGTCGATTCGAAGATGAAGTACGTCGAAAGCAAGTTTCTCGCGGCTCAGGCTCTGGAACTCGAGGACCAGGGCAAGTTCAACGACGCCCAGGACGTCTGGCGTCAGGTCCTGGACGCCGATCCCCGCAATGAAATCGCGGAGTCGCGAATTCGCATTCTGGACACGATGATTCGCGGTTAGAATGCAGGCATGACGAGAGAGCAAATCGAACAGCGTCTCACGCAGATGGTGACCTGCGCCGGCTGAGCCTCCAAGCTCGCTCCGGAGGATCTGGAGCAGGTTCTGTCCAAGGTGCCGAAAACGCCTCACCCTGACGTTCTGGTCGGACTCGACAAGCCCGACGACGCCGGAGTGATTCGGCTTGCCGACGATCTGGCTCTCATCCAAACCGTGGACTACTTCACGCCCATCGTGGACGACCCTTTCGACTATGGAGCCATCGCTGCCGCCAACAGCCTCAGCGACGTCTACTCCATGGGCGGTGTTCCCATTTCCGTGCTCAACATCGTGGGATTCCCCCGGTCAGAGCTCGACCTCTCGGTTCTGACCGACATGCTGCGCGGCGGCCAGGAAGTCATCGCCGAGTCCGGCGCCGCACTCGTCGGCGGACACTCCGTGAAGTCACCAGAGCTCTTCTACGGACTCTCGGTCAGCGGAAAGATCCACCCCGACAAGATCGTGACAAACTCCGGCGCTCAACCGGAAGACGTCCTCATCCTGACCAAGCCGCTGGGAACCGGAGTGCTGACGACCGCGCTCAAGAAGGGCAAGCTCTCGAACGCGCGCCTGCAGGCCGTGACCGAGCAGATGCGCCGACTGAACCGGAACGCCGCCGAAGCCATGGTCGCCTGCGGCGCCAACGCCTGCACCGACGTCACCGGGTTCGGGTTTGCGGGACATCTCTTCGAAATGGCCCACAACAGCGGGGTCGACGCCTACGTCTACGTCGAAAGCGTGCCGTTGATCGACGGCGCTCTCGATCACGCCAAGGACGGCGACAAGCCGGGCGGACTGGGATCCAACCGGTCCTACCTCGCGTCGCGGACAAGCATCTCCGAACACTGCGACGCCGACCGGGTGGATCTTCTCTTCGATCCACAGACTTCGGGCGGGTTGCTGATCTCGGTACCCAAGGCGAACTCGGAAGAGCTGCGGGAGCGTCTCGAGGATGCCGGCGAGACCTCGGCGGTGGTCGGAGAGATCCGGCCCGGGGATGGGATCGTCCAGATCCTCCCGTAGACCGCCGCAGTTTTTCTGCAACCCCCTCCCCTCCCTTCCGTACAAGCCAAACGAGGAGGGGATGCTCCCGAAGACCCGGCCCCCCGTAGGCCGGAACTCCCCTCAGCCGGTACAGCCTCGCAAATCAGGAGGATCTCGATGGTCGCTCGCCTTTCGGGCGCTAGGATTCGTCTGCCCTTCGCTCTCGCCCTGCTTCTCGTATTCGGCGTCGCCTGCCAAAAGGGCACGGCCTCGGACGACGATTCGTCCAACGGCGCCGCAGCATCGGACAGCTCGGACGTCGTAGCGGCCGACGCAGACAGCAGCGCAACCTCCGAATCATCCTGGAAAGACCGTCTCTTCGGCGGCGGCAATGACGAAGGGGATGAAGACGAAAAGAAGGAGCCGGCCATCCCGGTCGAAACCGCAGAAGTGGCGCGGCGCGACATCCCGGCCTTCCTCGCCTCGACAGCGACCCTCGAGCCTGAGAAGCAGGCCACGATTCTCTCCAAGCAGTCCGGTCAGGTCCTAAAGCTGCGGGCCGAAGAGGGTGACTGGGTCAAGAAGGGCCAGATCATCGCTGAGCTCGACGGAGCCGAAGAGCGGGTCCGTCTGGAAGAGGCCGCAGCACGGGCCACAGGACTCAAACTCGAATACGAACGTGTCCAGTCTCTCCACGAACGCGAGATGGCGAGCGACAAGCAACTTCACGATGCGGAAGCTTCTTTCGCCGAGTCCGAAGCCAATCGCAAAGCCATGGAACTCCAGGTCGCTCAGAACCTCGTTCGGGCTCCGTTCGCGGGACAGCTCACCGAACGGCACGTCGATGTCGGGCAGAACGTGGAAGTGGGCGCCGAGATCTTTTCCATCGTCGATCGGACTCCCCTACTCGCACGTATTCATCTCGCCGAAAAGGAAGTCCGCGAACTCGAGGTCGGACAGAGTATCTGGATTTCTCGCGACGAGAGCGACGCGTCCGAGCATCAGGGAAGTGTTCTGCGCATCTCGCCGATCGTCGACACCCGCACGGGTACGGTCAAAGTCACCTGTCAGCTCGAGAACGCCTCCGCAGAAATGCGCCCGGGATCGTTTGTCCGAGTCAAGGTTCAGACCGGCATTCACCAGGACGTCCTCGCCATTCCAAAGAGGGCTTTGGTCGCAGAGGGCGCAGACACCTATGTCTACCGGGCCGAAGCCGACTCCGTGGTCAAAGTCATGGTCGAGACCGGCTTCACGGACTCCGACTTCGTCGAGGTCGTGGAAGGCCTCGAATCCGGCGCCCGCATCGTCACGGTCGGTCACGGCGGCCTCAAGCAGGGCTCCCGCATCGATGACATGACCGCCGAGATCGAGGGCCGCTACGGCGAGTCGGATCTGACGGACACGGCGTCGCGCGAACCGTAAACCCGCGTCGACGACATGAGCGCGCGGTAGCTCAAAGGCAGCCGGACCACTACTCGAAGGCTGCCGGTTCGAACTGAGTCTTTCGTATCTCCGCCACCTCAGCCGCGAAGCGTTTGACTTCGCACGGTTAGGAGTCCGTCCATGAGCCTGATCTCCGGCTCCATGTCCCGTCCCGTCTCGGTCATCATGTTCACGGCGGCGGCCGCCGTCTTCGGCCTGGTCGCCCTGGGACGCCTCCCGCTCAATCTACTGCCGGACATTTCCTATCCGACCGTCACGGTCCGAACCGAGTATCCGGACGCCGCCCCCGCAGAGGTCGAAAAGCTCGTCACGGAACCTTTGGAAGAAGCCGTTTCCGTCGTCCGCGGCCTGCGGACCCTGCGCTCGAGCTCCCGCCCCGGAGTCAGCGAGATCGTTCTCGAGTTCGGTTGGAAGACCGAGATGGACTACGCGGCTCTCGATGTCCGCGAAAAGATCGACACCGTGCGCCTGCCGGACGACTCCGCCGCACCGGTTCTGCTTCGCTACGACCCAACCCTCGATCCGGTCCTGCGACTGGGGCTGGTCGGCGACAAGGACCCCGTCTCCCTTCGCGAACTCGCGATCAAAGTCATCAAGAAGGACGTGGAGTCTCTGCTCGGCGTGGCCTCGGTCCGGGTCCACGGCGGGATGGAGGAGGAGATTCAGGTCGAGGTCGACGAGGGCAAGCTCGCGGCCTTGGACATTCCGATTTCCACGGTCGGTCAATTCCTGGCCGAGCAGAACTTGAATGCGGCCGGTGGACGTCTTCGAGATCGCGAGTCCGAGTTCCTCGTCCGCACCCTCAACGAGTTCCAAAGCGTGGACGACCTTGCGGAGACCGTGCTCTTCGAGGAAGAAGGCCGCCGAATCCAACTCGGAGATGTCGCGGACATTCAACGCGGTTTCAAAGAGCGGGACGTCATCACGCGGGTCGGAAATCGTGAATCGGTGGAACTGGCCGTCTTCAAGGAAGGTGACGCCAACACCGTTCAGGTGGCCAAAGCGATTCGCTCCCGACTTGCCGACCTGGAAGAACTACTACCGGAAGGCGTCGATCTTCAGATTCTTTCCGACCAATCCGTCTTCATCGAGCAGTCCGTGAACGAAGTGCGATCGAATGCGATCATCGGCGGACTGTTGGCCGTGCTCGTTCTGTTTCTCTTCCTTCGTCAGCGGAAGGCAACGGCCGTCATCGGGATGACGATTCCCATCTCCATTCTCGCCACCTTCTTCGTCATGCAGCAGCTTGGCGTGTCGCTCAACATCATGTCGCTGGGAGGGCTGGCCCTGGGCGTCGGCATGCTCGTCGACAACGCCATCGTCGTCCTCGAAGCGATCTCGCGACACCGTAGTCTGGGCAAAGGAGTCTGGGATGCCACCCGGGACGGAGCGTCCGAAGTTTCCCGCGCGGTCGTCGCATCGACACTGACCACCGTGGCCGTCTTCCTTCCGATCATCTTCGTCGAGGGTATCGCCGGGCAGATCTTCCGCGACCAAGCCCTCACCGTGACGGCATCCCTCGTCGTCTCACTGATCGTCGCGCTCACCTTGATCCCAATGCTTTCCGCCTTCGGGAATCGTCCCAAGGAAGAGGTGACCACAAATGCCGTCGAGGACTCTTTGGCTCTGGGTAGATCTGCGGCTCCAGAGGGTTCGGATGTCGACACGTCCCCCGACGCGGCTCACAGCATTGAGCCCAGCCACGACTCGGACTCTGCCAACGCGACTTCGACTGCGGACTCTCCCGCCGGACGCCGTTCCAAGTTCCGGGCGGTCATGGCCCGAATCGGGGCGGTTCTCTGGTTCCCGCCGAAGTGGATCCTTCGAATCGTCTTCGTGCTCGTCCCGGGAGCCCTCGTGTGGGTCTTTCGTCACATCTTCCGCGCCCTCGACCGCGCAGCCACGTGGGTGGGCCGTCCTATCGGGCGCCTTTTCGACCGAGGGTGGGATTCCGTGGAATCGGCCTATCCCGCGCTTCTCGGAAAGGCTCTGGAGCGACGCGGACTGACGCTGGCACTGACCTTGATCCCCATCCTGGGCGCGGCTCTCGTCGCACCGCGCCTCGGCGTCGACCTGGTCCCGCAGTTCGTCCAGGGACGATTTAGTTTCGACCTGGAGCTTCCTCCGGGGACCCCGCTATGGAAGACGGAGGCCGCCGTTCGCAAACTGGAAGACTCCTTCGCCCGGGACCCGCGCATCGGCATCCTCTCCACGACCATCGGTGAAAGTCCGGAATTCGGTTCCGTCGTCGCCGAGCGCCGCGAGAACATCGCCCGACTCGATGTCGAGGTTCGGAATCCGGAAGACCCGAAACTGGAAGCGAACACGATCGAAGCCATCCGCGACTATCTCGACGAGTCGACGGAGTTCCGGCACACCTTCCGCCGGCCCAGCTACTTCAGCTTCCAAACCCCGATCGAGTTGCACGTCTTCGGATATGACCTCGACGAGCTGCGTCGTTACGGAGAACACCTGGCGGGCGAGTTCGCACAGATCGACGGTTTCGAGGACGTCCGCACGAGTATCGAGGAGGGCAATCCCGAGGTGCAGATTCACTTCCACCGGGACCGGATGGCCAACTTCGATCTCGACCTGGAGACCGTTTCCCGAACGCTTCGCAACAAGATCCGCGGCGACGTGGCCACGCGCTACAAAGAGCAGGACCGCCAACTCGACATCCTCGTCCGCACCGCAGACGCCCGCAATCTCGACATGTCGCAGGTGGGAACGTTGGTCGTAAGCCAGGTCGACGGTGTGCCCATTCCACTTTCCAGCGTCGCCGAAGTCTCGGTCGGAACCGGACCATCCGAGATCACGCGCATCGATCAGCAGAGAGCGGCCATCGTCCGGGCCAACCTCTCCGGGATGGATTTGGGCACGGCGACGCGCCGCATCGAAACTGTCCTCGAGCGCAACCCGGCCCCGCCGGCCCTGGCCGTCGCTCTGGGTGGACAGAACGAGGAAGTACGACGCTCGTACCGAAGCCTGGCCATGGCCGTGGCCCTCGCCGTCTTCATGGTCTACATGGTCATGGCCAGTCAGTTCGAGTCGTTCCTGCACCCCTTCGTCATTCTCATGACGGTGCCGCTCGGAATGGTCGGCGTCGTCTACGCGTTGGGACTGACCGGAACGTCCGTCTCCATCGTCGTTCTCATCGGTGCGGTCATGCTGACCGGGATCGTCGTCAACAACGCCATCGTTCTCATTGACTTCATCAATCAGCGACGACGAGCCGGGATGGCCAAGATCGCGGCCATTCTGGAAGCGGCCCGCGCGCGACTTCGCCCGATTCTCATGACGACCTCGACGACGGCGCTCGGCCTGTTGCCGATGGCACTGGGCTTGGGCGAAGGCGCCGAGATTCGCGCACCCATGGCGATCGCGGTCATCGGTGGACTGCTCTTCGCGACGGCACTGACGTTGGTCTTGATTCCTGTGGTCTACGCCACGATGGATCGAAAGGCCTGAGAAACGCCGCACAGGTCGCTCTCGACCGAATCGAGAGGGACACAACGGCTGAGACACGCGGAATCAAGGGAGCCGGGGCTCTGGTCGGGATCGAGAAGACTCGAGCCCACGATGACCTCGACTCGACCGCCACAAGGGAACAGGAAGATGTCGCTCTCGGACACTGCCATTCGCCGCCCCGTCACGGTCATCGTCATGACGGCTGCCCTTCTCGTTCTGGGCGGCGTCAGCGGCTCACGTCTCAAGCTCGACTTCCTTCCGCAGGTCGACTTCCCCTTCATCGGTGTCTTCGTCCCCTACCCGAATGCCGTTCCCGCCCAGGTCGAGCGGGAGATCACCCGCCCGGTGGAAGAAATCCTTTCGACCTTGGGTGGGGTCAACGAGATCTTCTCCTACTCGGACGATGACGGAGCTTTCGTCGGCGTCGAATTCGCATTCGGCCGCAACATCGACGTCCTGAGAATGGAAGTCAAAGACCGGATGGAAAAGGTCGCGCCGCTTCTTCCGGCGGACGTCCTTCCCTATTCGCTCATGACGTTCAACTCGAACGACATCCCGATCCTGGTCGGCCGGATCAGCTCCAAGGGGATGGACCTTTCCGGTTCCTACGACCTTTTGGAGCGGCGAGTCATCACACCGATATCGCGCGTCGAGGGCGTCGGCCAGGTCATGGTCGACGGGATCGCCCGCAAAGAAGTCGTCATCTATCTGCAGTTTGACAAGATTCTCGAACACTCCGTCGACGTCAGCCGACTCTTCCGGCTTTTGGAAGGAAACAATATCGACCTGACTTTGGGAGAAGTCAGGGACGGGCAAAGCCGGATGTCTGTCCGGGCGCTGGGGCAGTTCCGGGACGTCGAGTCCGTCCGCAATCTGCAAATCACCGAGACGGGTATCGTCCTCGACGATGTCGCAGACATCGTCTACGCCGAGCCGCTTCCCAACTATTACCGGCGTATCAACGGAGAGTCGGCCATCGCTTTCGAGATTCAGAAAGCGTCCGGCGCCAACATCGTCGAGGTTTCGCGACGGGTCAACGACGTGCTGGACGAAATCGGCAAGGACCCGGCACTGGACGGAGTCGATGTCGTCCTTTTCTTCGATCAGGCGGACGAGATCACGAACTCTTTATCCAGTCTGCTCGAGTCCGGACTCTTCGGATCCCTTCTCGCCGTCGGGATTCTGCTCGTTTTCCTGAGGAACGTGCGCTCGACGGCCATCGTCGGAATGGCCATCCCGATCTCGGTCATCGGGACCTGTACCTACCTCTATCTCAGCGGTTCGACGCTGAATGTCCTGACCATGATGGGACTGATGCTCGCGGTCGGCATGCTCGTCGACAACGCCATTGTCGTTCTGGAGTCGATCCATCACCGACAGGAGCGGGGCGAAGCGCCCATGGAAGCGGCCCAACGCGGAAGCCGCGCCGTAGCCGTGGCCGTGATCGCATCGACCCTCACTTCGGTCTGTGTCTTTGCGCCGATCGTTCTCGGTAAGGGTTCCGAGATCGTCGTTTGGCTGTCAGAAGTGGGACTGACCATTTCAGTGACTCTGCTCTTCTCTCTCGTCGCCTGCCTGACACTGGTTCCGCTGCTGGCTTCCCGCATGAAGAAAGGAGAGACCAAAGGCGAGTTCGGCTTCCTGCGCAAAGCGCGCAACCTCTACATGTGGCTGCTCGGTTACACCCTGTCCCACCCGAAGAAGACCGCATTCGTCTTCGTTCCCTTGACCCTCCTCCTCACGATCGGCGCCGCACAGGTCTCCGGATTCGGACCGGACGAATCCGGCGAAAAGGGAGTGAAGCAGAACAATCTCTACGTTCGGATGGAGTTTCCCGACAACGCCAACTCGAGGAAAGTCGGCGACTACGTGGACCGCATCGAGCCCTTCCTCTTGGCCAAAAAGGACTCTCTGGGGATCGAGTCGGTCTACACATTCTACCGGGCCAACTACGCCGCCATGGGGCTCTTCTTCGCCAGCGAGGAAGTCAGCGAGTCCCAGATCCGGGATCTTCGTTCATGGCTTCGCGACAACATGCCGGTCATTCCCGGCGTCAAATACAACTTCGGCCGTGACAACAACAACGACGGTCCCGGATCCGAGACCCTGGCCATCACACTCTTCGGCGAGGACACCGACACCCTGACCGAGCTGTCGGAGGAACTGAAGCGGCGCATCGCCCTCTTCCCCGGTATCAAAGATGTGGCCAGCGATCAGGACGAAGGTGGCGACGAGATCCAAGTCCGCCTCGATCCGGCACGCGCCGGTCGCTACGGCGTGCGCACCAATGACGTCGCCCAGATTCTGGGGCTTACCTTCCGTGGCGTTCCGTTGAAGAAGATCCAGAGCCGGGACCGGGAGATCGACATGGGAATCATTCTCGAACCCTCCGATCGTCGCAGCCTCGAGCAGTTGCGCGACATGCCGATCGAATTCGTCGAGAACCGCCCGGTTCGTCTCGGCCAGGTTGCGGGATTCGAGTTCGGCAAAGGCCCGCAGCAGATCATTCGCGAACAACAGCAGGGCGCACTGACCATCCGCGGAACCTACGAGGGCGAAGAATTCGACCAGGTCGTGGATCAGGCCCGTCTCATGATGGACTCCTTCGACCTCCCGGCAGGGTACTCCTGGTCATTCGGCCGGGAGATGAGGCGCTCGCAGGAGCAAAAAAACCAGATGATGGGCAACATGCTGCTCGCCCTCTTCTGCGTCTACCTGGTCATGGCCGCACTCTTCGAGTCGTTCCTTCATCCGCTCGTCATCATGTCCTGCGTCCCGTTTGCGCTTCTGGGAGTCGTTTGGACACTCATGCTCACGGGAACGCCACTCAACATCCTGGCCATGATCGGAGTGATCATTCTGATCGGAATCGTGGTCAACAACGGGATCGTGCTTCTCGATCACGTCAACAACCTGCGCAGAGCCGGACTCGCACGCATGGATGCCATTCGGGAGGGCTGCCGGGACCGGTTCCGTCCGATCCTGATGACCGCAGCCACAACCATCCTCGGTCTGGTGCCGTTGGCTTTCGGCAATGCCAGCGTCGGGGACGGATACTACTATCCGTTGGCTCGGGCCGTCATGGGTGGGCTTGCCGCGAGCACCGTCCTGACCCTACTGCTCCTGCCGACCTTCTACGTATTAGCCGAGGATTTCGTGGCCGGCGCGCGCAAGGTCTTTAGGTGGGGCATGGGTAACGGGCCGCTCCCTTGGCGGGCTCCCGGCCTGCAGACGGGAACCCACTCCGCCGGATTGGGGATCACGAACCCCGATGCTTCTCGATCGCCTCAATCGAGCCGGCAACACTGAACTGCGTGATCATGATCCGGTTCTGATTGCCGGAAAAGGCCGCCACATCGGGCGGGGTCGGCGTCCACAGAGCCTGCCCGACGTTGAAGTCTGCCGGCTCACTGTCCATCGTGTCGCCGGGATCCCAGGTGGCCTCCGGGCCGTAGATGAAGAAGACATCGTAGGCGTCCCGGACTCCCTCCATTTGAAGCGCCCTACCGAAGGCACGGGTCGTGCGGCCGGAGTCGTCGTAATAGTGAGTGACGCGGGGACCCGGATACTCCTCGACCCGCTTCGCAGCGAGCACTGAGTTGTCGCTCTGCATTCCCGACCCCCAAACGACGAAGATCTCGGCATCGTTCTGATCCGCCCAGGGTCCGAAGTGCTCGGCGATACGCTCGACAGCATCGAGACAACTTCCACACGAGGGGCTGACCACGGCCACCATCCGATACTGCCCGTAGTGGGACTCGAAATCCCGCCTCAACGGCTGCATGGCCGTGTCGAGCAGGAAGTGACCCTCCGGCTCCGCGGAGCCGCCCCCACTATCCGAGTCCGCGCCACACCCGGTTCCCGCCAAAACGAGCGCCAGCACCGAGACCCACAGCCAATCAAACCGAGGCCGAATCCTCACGGCCGAGTTCTGCGAAGACTTCATGAAGAATCGTTCTCCCTTCGCCCCCATGCTAGCCCGACCCATTCACGAAGGTCTACTGCGGTGGCGAACAAGGAGCGGACGCAGGGGCGACACCCGTTGCTCTTCGGGCCAAAAGACTGCAAACTGCGTGGTTTATGCAGGAGACGCTATGAGTCAGTCCATCCCCGGCTCGGCCCCGGGCCCCTCACCGGAGACCGCCATCCCCGGACTCAGGACATTGGGCGCGATGGGGCGCTTCATCAAAGTGTCCCACACGCTCTTCTCACTGCCGCTGGTCTTCGGTGGACTCTTTCTGGGGGCGGGCGGATGGCCCGAACTTCGGATTCTCGGACTGGCCTTCATCGCCGCCGCCGGCGCGAGAACGGCCGCCATGGCCCTGAACCGGATCATCGACCGGAAAATCGACGCCCAGAACGCGCGAACCGCCGTGCGGGAGCTTCCGTCCGGCCAGCTGAGCATGGCACAGGGTTGGGGAGTGGCCGGATTCGGAATCGTCCTCTACCTGGCCGCCGCGGCGGCACTCGGTCCGTTCATACTGGCCTGGTCTCCACTGCCCTTAGCCGTTTTCGTGCTCTATCCGTATCTGAAGCGCTTCACCTACCTGTGCCACTTCGGCGTCGGCCTGGCCCTCGGGCTCTCCCCCGTCGGCGGCTGGCTCGCGGTGCGCCAGACCTGGGCCGGGGTCGAAGAGGTCCTTCCATTGGGCATCTTCGGCGTCCTTTGGGTCGCCGGATTCGACATCATCTACGCGACCCTCGACATCGACTTCGATCGCCAAACCGGAATCCACTCCATTCCGGCCCGTTTCGGGAAGGCGACCGCGCTCCGGATCAGTGCCGCGCTTCATCTGGTCGCCTGGGCCTGCCTCGTTCTTTTGTGGTGGCAGTCCGGATGGACGCCATGGTCCTGGGTGCCGCTGCTCCTCAGCGGTCTGGTTCTCGTCATCGAACAACGATTGGCGGAGAAAGTGGAATTGGCCTTCTTCAACCTCAACATCGTCGTCGGGTTCGCCGTCCTGGCCTTCGTCGCCTGCGGCGTGTTCTTTAGTTAGGGGCCGTCATGCGTGTCCTGGTCGGAATCTCCGGCGCATCCGGCGCCGTCTTCGCGGTCGACTTTCTGCGGCGCTGTCCGGGGAAGAAATACCTCATCGTCTCGGATTGGGGAAAAGCACTGCTCAAAGACGAGATGGACATGAGCTACAAAGACCTGGATCCGCACGTCGAGGCCACCTTCCGTGACAACGATTTGGCCGCTCCGTTCTCGTCAGGGACGAATCGATACGATGCCTTCATCATCCTTCCCTGCAGTGCGTCGACCATGGCCAAGATCGCTCTTGGCCTGGGAGACAGTCTCATCACCCGCGCCGCGCAGGTTGCGCTGAAAGAACGCATGCGTCTTATCGTGTGTCTGCGAGAAACGCCGCTCTCGACCGGGATGTTGGAGAATGCCCTCAAACTTTCGCGCGAGGGCGCCATCATCGCCCCGGTCATGCCGCCGTTCTACAACAAGCCCAAGGATCTGGACGAAATGGTGGCGGGCTACACGAAGAAGCTCCTTCCGCTGGTCGGCGCCGACGGTGGAGCAGGTTGGCGGGAAGACCTGCTTAGAGAGCCGCCCGCAGAAGCGTGAGGTTCTCGGTCGCGACGAGGCCGCTCGACCCACACTGTCATATGCGAAAGTGGAGCCGGGCAACTCGACAACCTCACGCTGAGACAAGGAACGAATGAACTTGAACCTCCGCACGCAAGGATGTGAAGCCGTTGGCCTACCTCTCGCTCCCTGAATTCGTCCATCGACTGGAACAGAACCAGGAACTGGTTCGCGTTTCGGTTCCCGTCGACGCGCGTTTCGAGATCGCCGAGATCATCGATCGAGTCTGCAATCGCTACGGTCCCGCCGTCCTCTTCGAGAACGTGAAAGGCTATGACTTTCCAGTCGTGGCCAATC
>JAUIHP010000037.1 GCA_030431975.1 bacterium
TCGTGCTGAGTGCGGAGCCTCACGGCGTCGATTTCTTTCTGCTTTCGCGCAGCCCGCGCCGTGGCCGCTTCGACTCCTCCCGCATGACTGTTCCAGAGCGGAATCGGCAACGAGAGGTGTACGCCCAGGTTCAGTTCGGTGCTCAGGCCTTCGGGTACATCCTCATCGCGGGAGAACCCAAAGCGGAAACCCGCTTCAAGGTCGGCCAGACGCTCGGCACGTTCCAGTTCGATGTCCAGCTCCGCGGATTCCGCCTCGAGCCTTGCCAAGACCAACTCGGGACGCGCGTTCACTTCCATTTCTTCTTTTTCGGGGATTTCTGGGACCGGCAACGCACCCAGTGCATTCAGATCCTCGAACGGCCCCAGGCCCAACAGTGGCTTGAGCCGGCCGGACGCAGCCACCTCGCTTGCGTGGAGCTGGCCCACCTCATTGGAGAGCCGCGCTGCCTCCAGGCGAGCCTGGCCCGCGTCCAGAGAAGAGATCTCCCCACGTTGCGCGGCGTCCGCGACGAAGTCGGCCAGTTGCGACGACACTTCCGCCTGTTGTGTTCGGAGTTCCGCCTGCTGTCGAAATGCAAGCAGGTCAACCAAGGCCGTCCGAGCTTCCGCGACCAGAAGACGCTCCGCCTCTGCGATCTCTGCTTCAGCCTTGTCCACGTCCAACCCAGTGATCTCACGTTCCAGACGAAGACGACTCGTGATCGGAAAGCTCTGGGTGAATCCGAACGTCGTCGCGCCTTCGTTGAACTCACTGTCGTTGCTTTGCAGATCGAGTTCCAGTCTCGGGTTTGGGCGTAGCCCGGCATGGCGGGCCAGCTCTCGCGCCTCCTCGATGCGAAGGCGCGCCGCGGCGAGTTGTGGGTTCGCTTCTCGAACACGGGCCGGGATGTTCTCCAAAGAGATCAGCTCGCTCGATGCTGACGCTGACGCCGGAACCACCATCCCGAAGTTCGTTCCGAGACCCGCGAACCAGAGTCCGACATGGACAATGACGGCAAGATCCAAAGCCCCGCGGCGATATCTGGCTACCCGGCTCGTAATGGATCTGAGTTTCTGTGATCTCACGCGAAGTCGACTCCCCTGCGTTTGAGTCTCCCGGGCGTTGTCGCCCTACGCATTTCCGTCCGCAGTAACGGCGCGGTCCGCACTCACGGTCGAGCGGGGAACCTCTCGCTGCTTCTGAACCGGACTGTGGTCTGGGGGAAAAGCGCCGCTCAGATCACACCGTTTCCAGGTGCGTCTCTCCATGCTGCATCTGCGCCGACTGCTTACGACTTGCCGCTAGAAGGCCTCCTACAGGCGATCTTGGCGCGTCTCGTCAGTTCTCACACGGTAGACACTATGGAAAGTGAACGGAGCCTTCGTTAGGCGATGGGAGGACGGTCCAGAAGAAAGACAGGGGACTCCAGAGGAGGTTGCCAGAGGAAACCATGACGAATCGCTCTGCCGAGAGGCGGCTCGAGCAGAGATTCCTGATCGTCGATCAGCCAGGCTGCGGAGACGGACGGGCACACGCAACGATGATGGTGATGCGCCTCATGTTCGTGCTCATGATCCCCGGACGGACAGGGGGCTGCCTCGGCGGTGCTACAGTCGACTGCCGATCGATCCTCACAGGGGCTGGGCAACGATTCCGTCTCGCCCGTTCTGTGGGAATCCCGACAGGTGACGAGAACCGAGCGGTTGCAGTGGGCGCGCGGGCCCGATTCCGCCACCGCCACCGGTTCGCCGATCTGGCAACGCGGATCCCTGACTTCGTCGCACGCGACATCCCAAGCCTCTGCCCCAGCGAAGCTTGAGCTCGAATTGGCCAATGTCGCCATTATCAGGAGGATTTTGACAAGAATATTCATCCGCACAGTTTTAACCCTGAAGTCTTAGATCGGTTTCGTCAAGAGAATCTGAAGCCCGAACCCACCAGGTTCCTACACCGGGGAAACTCGAAGAAAGTGTAGGAAGGGAGTCCTATCCGGCCGCTGCCGATCGTCATCGGGATGTAGGAGTGATCAACAACGTCCGCACCCCGTGCCGGGCACCCCACAACCGAAGGAGTTTCAGACATGAGAGAGTTTCTCTTCCTCTACAAAGGCGGCGACCCGGACTGGGCCAAGAATCGGACACCTGAGGAGATTCAGGTCGAGATGGCCAAGTGGGGCGAGTGGCTCGGCAAACTGCAGGCCAACGGAAACCTCGGAACGGGAGGCGATCCGCTCGAGTACACCGGCAAGACGGTGGCCTCCGGCGGCGTCGTCACGGACTTCTCCCTGGCGGAAGTGAAGGAGCTGGTCGGCGGCTACTCGATCATCAAGGCGGAGACCATCGAGCAGGCTGCGGAGTTTGCCAAGGGCTGCCCGGCTTTGCACGACGAAAGCACTGTCGAGATCCGGCCCATCATGAAAATGTAGCCGACGCTTCCACACCACAAACGAACGCGAGCCCGGCACTCTATCGGGCTCGCACCTCGCAGTCTCGGCTGCGGCTGCGGTTGCGGTTGCGGCTGCGGCTGCGGCTTCCTGCGGTCCTCGCATGACTCGGATACTGGCACTGTCAGGCGGCGACCCCCGGCAGGAGCGGCGACGATCGCCCGAAACTACGGCGCCTCTTCCCGTGAGGTAGTTGGACTTCCCACCAGGTTCGTGATCTGCCGCCGCAACAGCGACCGCTCATGCTCCGTCCGGGCCCCGGCCAACGCCCGCTCCGCCACCTCCCACGCGCGTGACGTCTCACCCGCACGTGCATAGAGATGAGCCAACACCGCAAGGAACGAGTGCGCAGCCGCATGCGTTTCGTGCTCGCGACACAACTCTTCCACCGCCGGAATGGCGGCGGCCGGACCGCGGTGATATCCAACGGCCACGCACTGATTGAGCCGCGCAATGGGTGAACCCGTGACGTCGACCAGACGCGAGTAGAGCTGCGTGATCGTGGCCCAATCCGTCTTGTTGAAACTCTCGGCTGCGCAGTGTGTCCCGGCAATGGCGGCTTCGATCCCATACCGACCGGACGCACCCGGCGGCGCGGTGGTGACCTGGCCCAACCACCGCCGACCGTCCTCGATCCGCTCCCGGTCCCAGAGGGTTCGGTCCTGCTCATCCAGACCGATCGGGTTCCCGAAACCGTCCACGCGACTGCGGAAGCGCGCAAAGTGAAACCTCATGAGGGCTCCCAGCCCGAAGGTATCGGCATCTGCGACGCCTCCCTCTTCCAAGAGATCACACAGACGGAGAGCTTCGCGACAGAAGTCCTCTGAGATCGCCGCGTCCGTGCTGGAGTGATATCCCTCGTTGAAGAGCAGATAGATGACGTGATGCACCGTCTGTAGAGCAGGCGGCAAACGTTCCTCATCGGGAAACTCGAAAGACAGTCCGGCCATCCGCTGCCGGGTCCGGTAGAGGCGTTTGTTGATCGTACTTTCTTCCTGCAGCAACGCCTTGGCGATTGCCGGGATGGAGAGCCCGCAGAGCGTTCGCAGGATGATCGGCAGTCGGTTCTCTTCCGCGATCTCCGGAGCGCAGCACATGAAGATCATCCGCAGCTGATCGTCACGAATGTTTCCTTCCGTGAACTGTTCGTCCACGGTCGCGGTCATCGACCACTCGCTGTCGAGCAGCTTGGTCAGATCGTCGGAAAAGGTCTTCGCACGACGCTCCCGACGGATGACGTCGATGGCCCGGTTTCGCGCGGCTGTCAGCAACCAGGCGGAAGGGTTGTCGGGAATTCCGGACTCCTGCCACGACCGGAACGCCTTGGAAAACGCCTCCTGCACGACGTCTTCGGCCAACTCATGGTTGTGGGGACCGAAGATTCGGGTCAGGACGGAGATCAGGCGGCCGGTCTCGGTCCGGTGCAGCTGGCTGAGCGTGTCTTCCAGTGAGTTCATCGGTAGCCCCACACTAACCCGAAGGCGGCGAAGAGTGTTTCCCGAATTCGTCCCTCATCCGATAGAGCTCCAACGCCAAGCAAATCGCAATGGAACGAAGAACCCGGTTCAAGAAAAGCGACAAGATCCCGCCGGACGAGCATCTTTTTGCGTCCTGCACGTGACATCCCGACTCCCGATTGCGCACTTACTGTTGCAAGGCAAACGACAACGAACGACGGGCCGTGGCGATCGGCTCCCACCGCGCGCCCAAGGGAGGTCAGCACACGTGCAACCCAACACGAAACCCATCTGCCGGCCGTCATTGGTCGCCCCGTTGCGGGCCGGCGTCGTCGCAGGTGACGCCTGCTTCGGTGCGGCTCTCGGCCCCGCGCTCGGCGCCGGTCTCCGTGCGGCGTTCACCTCCCTGGTTCCAGCGGTCGTAGTCGGAGCCTTGATCGGCGTAGTCCTCGCGCCTTCTGGATGGAGGTTCGACGCCTGGCTCAACTCGCGTCGATCGCATCTGGAACGGCGAGATGGGTCCACGCACGCTAACCGTGAAATTCTTGCCGCCCGCAGGAAGCCTCGATCTTTGTTCAGATCCTAAAGGGTCTCCCACGGGCAGCCGATTGCCAGATGAACGTTGAACGACTTTGAGCAAGGGGGAATCGTCATGTCTTCACTGTATGAACGTCTTGGTGGAGAAGCCGCTGTCGACGCCGCCGTCGATGTGTTCTATCGCAAGGTGCTGGCCGACGACCGGATCAGTCAGTATTTCGATGACGTCGACATGGATGCGCAACGCGCGAAGCAGAAGGCTTTCCTGACCTACGCTTTCGGCGGTCCGGCCCAGTACGAAGGCCGCGACATGCGCGCGGCCCACAGCAAACTGCCGGGACTCAATGAGGGCCACTTCAATGCGGTCATGGAGAACCTCGGTGCCACCCTCGAAGAACTCGGCGTATCTGCAGAACTGATCGGTGAGGCCGCGGGAATTGCGTTGTCGGTCAAGGACGACGTCCTCAACCGATAGAGCGCCGCTCACGAGGCAGGTCAGCCTGGAGTGATTCTGAGGCGGGCCAAACTTCAACGCCAATCAGCCTGGTGATTCTGAAGATGGCCAGCCTCCATTGGCCAATCAACGTGGAGTCCATCTGAGGCTTAGTCACCCTGGAGTTCATCCTTTGACGTCGATTCGCTTTGAAGGACACCGGTATGAACTCGCCTCCGGCGAGTCCGTGCTCGAATGCCTGGAGCGCAATGGTCGGGAAACGGCCTCGCGTTGCCGGACCGGTGTCTGCCAAAGCTGTCTTCTCAAGTGTCGCTCCGGCGACATTCCCACAAAGTCGCAGCATGGATTGAAGGCCTCCTGGCTACAAGCCGGCTACTTCCTCCCCTGCGTTTGCCGGCCGGACGCTTCCGCTGCGGGAACGCTGGACCTTGTCCGACCGGATGATGTTGGTTTGGACGTCACGAGCCGCATCGTCGCTCGACGCACCCTGGTCGACGGGATCGTCGAGGTTCACGTGGCCAAGCCGGAAGGATTCGAGTTCCTACCCGGCCAGTTCGTCCACCTCATTCGGGAGGAAGACGAACTCAGTCGGCCCTACTCCATCGCGAACCAGCCCGACGAAGACTGTTTGCGGTTTCATGTCCGGATCGTTCCCACGGGCGCGATGAGCCCGTGGCTGGCATCGGCTCCGTTGGATTCTCCTCTCCGGCTTCGGGGACCGAGTGGTGACTGCTGCTATCAAAGCGGCACGAGTCAGGAAGAGCTGTTGCTCATCGCGACCGGAACCGGCCTCGCTCCGATCTTTGGCGTGCTGGAAGCCGCGCTTCACGCAGGGCACCAAGGGCCAATCCAGCTCTACCACGGAGCCGCGCGGCGTGGAGACCTCTACCTGAAAGAGGAACTTCAACGGCTGGAGGAGAGTCACTCCAACCTCTCGATCCATCCGTGCGTACTTCCGGACGGCGGTCGAGGAGAGATGTCTCTGACACAGATGCTGTCCGACGCGGCGCTTTCCGGGCGCACGTCCTTGAAGGGCGTGCGCGTGTATCTTGCGGGGAATCCCGACACCGTTTCCCGTCTCAAGAAGCAGGCCTATCTGGCAGGAGCGGATCTTTCCTCCATCCACGCCGACCCCTTCCTCGGTTCCGGCTCCGCTGTCACCACGCCCGTCTCCGCCACCGCGCGATAGTCGTAGTTCCACTTCTGGAAGTGAGTGAAGACCGTTCGCTCTGCGGGCTGCTAGACTGAGCGCATTTCTCGTCGACGAACTCGGTCGCCGCCGAGTCGACCAAGAACACGCCCATCCAGAGAGACGTCTCATGAAGTGGAAAGAAATCGACTGGGATACCGCCGAGTCGGCCCAGAGAGAAGCGGCAACCACCCTGCTGGCAGAGCTCGTGGCGGACGAAGGTTCAGACGCCCCAATGCAACCCGAAGAGTTGGCGACCGAGTTGGCGCAGGGTGCGAAGGTTCGCTTGTGGTTTGGGAAGAATTCTGCGCGACCGGGCGAACCGGATTCGGGAACAGATGGTGCTGTACTCGACGGATTCGCCGTGCTGCGCCAGGACGGCACCGTCCGGACCGTGCTTCGCCAGGAGCATCGCGAGATGAGCATCTTCCTTCCGATGCTTCAGTGGGCGGACGCCACGTGGTCCGAACGGGTTGGCGGCCCGCAACTCAACGAAGGCACGGCGCAGATCTCCGTCCTCGCTCAGGACGACGACATCTGCGTCCCCTACCTGCTTCTGCGTCTCGAGTTTTCCGGTGAACCGCAGGGCGCGGTGGCCAAGGGCTCGATCGTGCCGCCGGCCAGCGCGCCGGAAGGCTCAGGCACGCCACCGACCGGAACGCCAGCCGAAGACTCAAGCTCGCCGCCTCCCGGCTGGACTCGATTCCGCGGGGGCCGTGTCGACTTCCCGGTCGAATAGGGCAAAGAGCAGGGCCGCCGCCAAACCGACCGGAACCATGAACGTCAGAAATCGCCATCCGCTCATGAGCGCGGCGGCCGTTACCCCGGCAACTCCTTTGTGAAAGAGCAGAAACGCTCCCTCGGCTCCGCCGGTCGCACCCGGTACCGGAACCACGGTCATGATCGTGAAGACAACGCACTGAAGAAGGAAGAGCCGAAGCGGATCGACGTCGAGCCCCAGACCGATGGCGACGAACGTGACCACGGAGTACCGCGCCGACCATTGCAGGAAGGCCAACGGCAGGGTCAGCAGAAACCTGGACCGGCGTGGCCACAAGGAGCGCCGGGCGTCATGAAACTGATCGCGTAGATCGCACAGGCGGTGGCCAAGGGTCGGGCCGAAACGTCGCACCAGCCACACGAATGCCCAAACGGACAACCCAATGACGATCAGGAGAACGACTCCGACCAACACGGTCCCGATCGCTTCACTGCTACCTCCTTCGGCGGTACTGCCTGCGCCAGGATTCGAACTGACTGTGCCGGTGATCTCTCGCACTTTGGCCGCCGTCGCAGCAACGCCTCCGGAAAGGCCATCCATCACACTCGACAACAAAGGCGCGATATCGGATCCGGGCGAAAGCCAAACGGCGATCGGAACGGCCAGCACAAAGAAGATCGCGTCTTCGCAGGAACCGAGAAGTGTCAGAAGCGCGGCGTCACCCGGCCGGAATCCTTCCCGGTAGAGAAACGCGAACTTTGCCGGCGCTCCCCCGACCGCAGTCGGGGTCACTGCAGCCAAGACCTCCGAACTGGTCACGACTCTCAGAGACGAGCGCACTCCCAGCGGACGGCCCAACGCTCTCGTCCAGATCATGATGCGAAGACTTCGCGTGACGAACGGGACGAGAGCCGCCGCCAGTCCCAGCAGCAACCATGTCGGGGACACGCGACGGAGGGCATCCCATCCTTCGGCTCCGGCGGTGACATGAAGGATGCAGAGGTTCAGGAACGCAGCGATGGCGATGAGAATCGGCACGCGGCGCAACAAGCGCCGAGGTCGGTCGGCAGTACGACGAGCTTCCTGATCTAAACTCGAATCCTTCGCGCCCGAGGGATCGTCGGGGTTCACCGGGCGCCGGACTCCGAAGGATTCCAATCCTGGCGCAAGTAGGGCGAACCTGCGTTCTCGTCACGATCGGTTTGACGATCGGTGTCACGGTCGGAGGAGTCGACAGGAGCCGACGCGGCCGGACAGTCCGCAGAAGATCGATCATCGGTCGGAGTCAGTCCCGTCAGGGAGAGGAGGGTACGAAAGGTTCGATTCCACCCAAAGCTCGTAACCACATGTTCCCGCGCCCGCAGGCCCATGGACGCACGATCGCCTTCGAGTACCTCCTCGATACTCTCGGCGAGGCTGACCGAAGACTCGGGATCGGCCAGGCTGCCCAACTCGCGTGGAACCCGGTCCACAAGAGCGCCCGCTCGGACGCCGGTGACCGGAAGCCCGCAGGCTTGGGCTTCGAGAACGGAAAGAGCAAACGTTTCGTGCGCACCGGCGGTCACGTAGACGTCCGCGGAAGCGAGGTGCTCCGCCAACTGCAGCTTGTCGGACTGATAAGGCAGAACCGTCAACCCTGGTACCTGATCGGCAAGCGCCTCCAGTTCGTCTCTTTGCGGTCCCTCTCCCATGAGAATGAGATGCACGTTTCGACCGGCGCTGCCGGCACCCGCAGCTCGAGATCGAAGACGCTCGAAAGCGTCCACGATCATGAGAGGACGTTTCTCGGAATCGAGTCGGCCGGCATACATCAACAGGACGTCATCCGCGGACTCCAGGCCCAGATTCTGCCGCAGGGCGACGCTCCGCCGCGACGGATGGAAGATGTCCAAGTCGACCCCGAGCGGTACGTGATAGACGGAGTGCACTCCCAGCCGGGCCAGCTTCTCACAGAATCGGAGTGAGCTGGCCATGACGAGATCGCACGGACCGTAGACCCGACGCGCATAACGGTTCGCCCCGTCGACCAATCGGCCGGCGAACCTCGCGCGCTTTCCGTCAGGACGTGCTTGATGAAGTCGCAGGCCCCTGTGCGCTGCGGTCGCTACGTAGGCTTGTGGAAAGTCCGTGTGGTAGTGGCCGACGATGAACGGAATCGGAGGCAGATCCGCAGCTTCCCCGGCACTCAGGCCGTTTCGTATTGCGAGCTTGCGCGCCGAATCGAAATCGCGCTGGGGATCGCGCGTCGGATCGAGCTTGCGCTCCCGCTCGCGCTCGCACTCGGCGGACTCTGATCCTTGGGGGCTCCGCTCACTGTGATACAACTCCATCCCCGCGCCACTCATCCGACGCGGGGCTTCCCGCATGGAGAGGTTTCGTTCTTTGCGGGTCAGGCCGTACTTCTTGAGAACGCTGCGGCGGTAGTTGAATGCCGCCCAAGGCATCAGGTACGGACTGCCGAACTCGATGACATGCGGCGCTTCCTTGCGCAGGATGTCGTGCAACTTGTCCATGCGCGTCGCGAAGCGGTACCCACCGGTCTTGGGAATCGTACCCGCCTGGATCCAGTACGTCCGAAGCGGGCCGTCGACGTCCAGTCGATCCACTTCGCCGGGCACGATCAGGACATGCTCGTGATCGGTTTCCTGGGCCAGAAAGGCACGCTTCGCGTCGATGTACGTGCGGATTCCTCCGCTCGTCGGGCCATACGCCTGAACGATGTCGCAGTAGACGCTCACGGTGTTACCTCGCTGGGCGCTCCTTCATCGGGAGAGAGGGTCACTCCTTCGACATACTTTGCGAGAACCGTTTCCCAATCATGGTCCTTGAGGACTCTCTCGCGCGCAGCCTCCCGAATCTCCATGAAGGAATTCGGATCCGCAGCCAACTGATCCAGGATTCGGTTCAACGCCTTCGCCCAAGGCTCCACTTCCTGTTGCCGGACGATCCACCCCGTCTTCTCGTCGATGACCAACTCCTTGGGGCCACCAACATCCGAAACCACGGCCGGCAGACCGCAAGCCTGCGCTTCGAGCACGGCCATTCCAAAGGTATCGGTCAGGCTCGGAAAAACAAAGAGATCACTTCCGCTGTAGATGTTGGGCAGGGCCCGCAGGTCCTGGCGCCCGATGAGGAAGACGCCGGGGTGGTCCCTCTCCTCGAGTTCCTGCAGGATCGGCCCTGAACCCGTCAGGATCAGACTGGCGTCCGGATGACGCTTCCGCACCCGCTGGAAGGCCTCGACCAGAAAGTCGAGACGCTTCTCACGCGAGATGCGCCCCACGTAGAGCAATCGCGGACCCTCCGGGATGCCGAAGCGGTGCGATAGGTACTGCCGTCCCCGCGAACGCGGTTTGAAGAGCTGCGCGTCGATGCCGCGCTGAAAGACACGCATCTTCGTCGTGTCGTATCCGCGGCTGGCCAGAATGTTGACGTACTCCGAAGTCGGAACTGCGACCTCGTCGAAGAGCGAGTAGAAGAGCTGGATGAAGTCTTCCAATGCATGAAGGACCGTATCGTGCGGCACGATGTCCGCTGCCTGCTGCAGGAAGTCGGTGTGATAGATGCCCACCGACCGAACCCGCAGGAGGTGAGCGGCGAGCAAACCGAGAAGCCCGACCGGCCCCGGCGTGGAAACGTAGATCTCGTCCGGCTGAAAGTCGACCAGCCGCTCCAGCGAGCGCAGGATCGAAGGAATGCGCATCGTGTAGGCCGAGTAGTAGGGGAGAACGAACTCTCCGACCGTGGGAAGGTTGGTGAAACTCTCGGGAAGGTCTTCCGCCGGAACATCGGAGCCGAAGGCCCCGACGATCTCGATGCGAAGTCCGCGTTCGTGGGAGAGCTTCCCGATCTGACGCAGCGTCACGGAGGGACCGTTCAGGTCTTCCAGCGTGTCGGAGAACCAGAGGATCTTCTTTCCTTTCGAATCTCCGCGCGGCTGCTTTGCGCCACCCGACCTGTCTTCGGAGCCGTCCTCCGCCGCACCGCCGGGCTCGCTCGAGAACGAGCTGCGCATCTCGCGCAACATGTCCTGATCGCGATAGAGATTTCTCAGCGCGCCGAACACCGGGAGCAGAAGCACCATGTTACTGAGTGGGGTTTGCGATTCTTTCAGATACCGAAGAACCCGCCCCTTCTCGACCGCAGGGACCATACCGTCAAGAAAGGAACGGATAATCTCGTCGATCAGGTCGGACAAACGCTCGAACGCGATGTCGATACGCTTCGTCACGTCCGCACCGTCGACCTTCGCGCATTCGGTAGCCAACTCGACCGCGATCTCCGCCGCACGGTCCGAACGCAACCGGCTGGTCGCTGCCAACGTTTGCAGCTTGATCTTGTCGAGTAACGAGAGTCCTTCCGACTCGAAGATCCACTTTCCCAGCTGCCTCACGACAAGCGCGGTTGGATCGGTCGCTCCCAACGGATTCGAACCCGAAAGAGAGGTCAGGCCACGGATCTGGTCATATGCAAGTTTGTACGCGGAGAACGTCGCCGACCGGAAGTCCGAGTCGCGTCCTTCCGGCTCGACGTTTCCAGATTGGATCGCTTGCAGAAAGCTGTCCACGTCGTCCGCGGCCGCGACAGTACAGGTCGTTCCACCCATCAGATTGGCGTAGTCGTTTGACCCACCGGTAAACGATTTCTTCCAAGGACGCTCCCCGATCGGCTCGATTCCGTGGCGATCGCTGTACTCCTCGATCTTGGCCGGTGAAAGTTCTTTCAAGCTACGAACCAACGTGCTGTTGTGTACCCGCGCCTGGGACCCGTTGATCCCTTCGAAGACCTTGAAGAGAAGAGCCAGCTTCTCGATGTGAGCGGATGTCAGCCGCCCGTTGACGGAGCGAGTCGGATGAGAAACCACATGCGGAATGCGTCGCTTCTGCATATAAAGCACGAGCTCGTAGATGTCATGACGAGCCCGCCCGATCTTGTGGAACTGTTTCTCGGTGATCCCATAGATCAAGACGGAAACTTTGCAGCCATCCTCCGGAAACACCGCGTCCACTTCGAGACCGATGAAGGCTTCCCTGGGATAGAGCTCGACCAGCGCCAGGGAGCCGTCGATGGTATGACGGTCGGTAATCGTAACCAGGTCCATGCCGCGGCGTTTGGCCGTTTGGTAGATCTCCCGCGCGGACGCCTGGGACGTCGGAGTGAAGAAACGACCGATACCGAACGAACTCGTATGAGACGAGTGGAGGGAATGGACGTGGAGGTCGGCCCGGAGCTTTCGAGGCGATCGATCCGCCTCCCTGTTTTCGGCCATGTTCTCCCCCGTGGGTTTGCCAACGTCACCAGTTGCGAACCACTGCCTGTAAGGTACATCTTATGCAGCCTTGAGGGTCCCATTCGTGAGCGGTTTGCTAGCCCAGATCAGGAAAAGATCCCCAAAATGGAGTCCCCATGCCTCTGCGTTGGACACGCGAACTGAAACAGCTGCTGGCGGACTGCGAGGTAACGCCGTTCAAGGCCTCGGGTCCCGGCGGCCAGCACCGGAACAAGGCGGAAACGGCTGTTCGGGTTCGGCACATTCCGACCGGTCTCGTCCGTATCGGGACCGAAAGCCGGTCGCAGTCCGCAAACAAGTTGCGGGCTCTGGCCCGAATCGCCGAAGAGCTGGAACGACGGAACCGAAAGAAGAAGGTGCGTAAGGCAACAAAGCCCACGCGCGCTTCCAGGGAAAAGCGGCTAGAGTCCAAGCGGCGTCGTTCGGACGTGAAGCGAAATCGACGGGTGGTGGACTCATAGCGCCACAACCCGGTGGCCAAAGCGTGACCGACGGGCGGCGGTGTCGTGACTGCAGCCCGAAACGTGGAGTAGAGTTCTGGGCATCGCGGCCGACATCTCCCTGATCGTCGTCTTCGGTCTGATCTTCGGGGCGATCGCGCACCGCCTCGGCCAACCCATGCTCCTGGGCTCGATCGCCGCCGGTATTCTTCTCGGCCCGCAAGTCGGACTCGTCACGATCAACGATCCGCACGAGATCGAACTCCTCGCCGAAATCGGCATCGCCCTTCTTCTGTTCTCGATCGGGATCGAATTCTCGCTGGAGTCCCTCCGACAGGTCCGCGCCGTGGCACTCGGCGGCACTGCCATTCAGCTCTTGGCTTCCATTGCCTTCGGCTTCGGCCTCGGACAGGTGTTGGGTCTGTCGCAAAGCGAGTCACTCTGGCTGGGCGCGTTGATCTCGGTCTCGAGCACCATGGTCGTCTTGAAGACACTGGCCGGATCCGGCGTGATGGGAACCCTGTCCAGCCGGGTCATGCTCGGCATGCTCATCGCGCAGGACCTCGCAGTGATCCCGCTCATGATCCTCATGCCGCAAATCACCGGCCCTTCCATCGACCTCGGCGCACTAGCGATCGCCATGGGGCAGGCCGTGCTCGCCCTTCTCATTCTCGTCGTAGGCGGGCGCAAAGTGGTTCCACGGCTCATGCATCAAATCGTTCGGTGGGAGTCGCGCGAACTCTTCGTTCTTGCCGTCATCACACTCGGCCTGGGCATCGGCTACCTCGCCCATCTGATCGGTCTTTCCTACGCCCTCGGTGCGTTCATCGCCGGGATCGTTCTCAGTGAGAGCGAGTACGGACACCAGGCGTTGAGCGACGTCATCCCGCTTCGGGACCTGTTCGGTCTGCTCTTCTTCGCCTCGGTCGGCATGCTCTTCGACCCGCAGTTCCTCTTCGACCACGCACGTGAAGTCGGTCTCCTCGTCATCTCCGTCCTGTTGGCCAAGGGACTGCTCTTCGCGTTGATCACGCGAGCGTTCGGTTACCACAACATCGTCCCGATCGCGACCGCGCTGACCATGGGACAGATTGGCGAGTTCTCCTTCCTTCTCGCGCAGGTCGGACGCAACGCGGGCGCTGTCGACAACGAGCTTTATGCCTTCATCGTCTCCACGGCGGTGGTCACCATGATTCTTACTCCGTACCTGGCCCGCCTCTCTCTGCCGACTCTGCGTCTTTGGAGACGCTTCCGCGCTCCGGGCAAGACCTACGACGTCGGGAGCGCAGTGGGATCACCCGATCAGCCGGTGGTCATCGCTGGGGCGGGTCGAGTCGGTCGACGAATCGCCCGCATCCTTCGTGGACGCGGTGTCGACGTCGTTCTCATCGACTTCGATCACGAGCGTGTTCGTCGGGCGCGTGAAGAAGGATGGCCGGTGGTCTTTGGAGACGCGGCACAAGAGCCCGTTCTTCGTGCTGCGAAGGTGGAGGATGCCCGGCTGGCTCTGGTCACGGTTCCCGCAGCCGTCGATGCCTGGGCGGTTTCGCATCGTATCCGGGAACTCGCACCCCAGGTTCCCTTGGTCGTGCGTTCGGATTCGCTCGACAAGATCGACGCGCTCCTCGACCTGGGCGCTTTGAGCGTCGTCCAACCGGAGTTCGAAGCGGCGCTCGAGATGGCTCGCGGCGCAATGGATGCATTGTCGATCGATCGGGACGAACGACGCGCGGCCCTGGATGAAGAACGCGCAGCGCGGTTGGGCAGGGACGCTCGGGCGGATGGCTAGCGTTCGGGACTACTTGGATTTCGCGCACTCGGACTCGAAGACATCGAGCTGCTGTTTCTGCCCGAAGTAGACCAGCATGTCACCCTCGCGAAGATCGTCATCCGGCCCCGGGTTGGCCACGACCTCCCCATCCTGACGCCGCACCATCAAGACGTTGATTCCGTACTGTGCACGCAGGCTGGACTCACCCAGCTTCTTGTTCGCGAACGTCGAATCCTTTGGAATCCGGAACTCGTGGACGTCGTAGTCACCCAAGCCTCGAACGTGATCATCCAGAAACTCGACGAGGTGAGGACGATAGACGGAGGCAACGAGGCGCTCTCCCGCAAAGGCGTAGGGATTGACGGCAAGGTCCGCACCGGCGCGGGACAGTTTCTCTTCCGCATCCTCCCCTTCGGCGCGCGCAACGATGAGTAGGTCCTGCCGGAGAGAACGAGCGGAGAGAGTGATGTAGTCTTCTCTGCGTCGTCCGAAGCGCAGGAGATCAGGGCTCGCGCATGAGCGATACCCGCCTCCTGCAGCACGTCGTTGTGATGCGCCGACCCGTGAATGACAGCGACTCCGGTTTCGAGAAGCTCTTCCGCGACCTGCTCGTTGTTCTCGATGACCACGAAAGGAATCTCACGGGCTTTGAGGTTGTCGATGACTCGGGACCCCGTGCGTCCAAACCCGCAGACGATGCAGTGATCTTTCAGGCCTTCGATCGCCTTGTGCAATCTGCGCCTCCTTACATAGCCGGTGAAGGTACCGTCGAGGAAGAACGCTCCCAGTACCGAAGCGCTGTAGGCCAGAAGTCCGACACCCAACATGATGAGAATCGAAGTGAAGACCTGTCCGATCGGGCCCAGAGGATGGACCTCGCCGAACCCGACCGTCGTCAGTGTGATGACGGTCATGTAGAAGGACTCGTTCAGCGACCAGCCCTCGATGACGGTGTAGCCGATCGTCCCGAACGCGACGACGGCCCACGTGCTGGCGAGAATCTGCAGAAACCGCCGGAGTCCCCGGCGCTCCGTGTCCTCCAGTTGGGTCAACGATTCCCCTTCTGTCCCACGAACCAGTCCATGCGCTCCGAAAAGAGAACATTGAAGCTGGTGAATGAACCGTAGATCTGGGTGATGTACTTCTGCATCTCCATTCGATCCCCGTCATCCAGTTTCGGATGGTTGTTGATCTTCTGCTCCAGAACCCGAAGTCGCTCACGCGCGAGGACGATCTTTCGACAGAAGCTTTCCATCGGGATGGCTTTCTCCTGTCCGCTTTCCGGCCGCATGACCAGCTCGCCTTCCGACCATCTTTCCGCCAGGTCGATAGAGTCGGACGGTCCGTATCCTATTTCGGCCAGGTCATGGCGTAGGCGTTGCGAAACTTCGTCGGCGACAGCGCGAGCGATCTCGCGGGCCGTTTCGGAGTCGACAGGTGTGGTCTCGGACATGGAAACTCCTTCGGTATCAGGATCCGGGCGCTGCTGCCGCAGGATCTCGGCGTGAGATTCACCAGAACGTGAGGCCGTGCAGGCGACGTTGTAGTGTGACGTCCTGCCTCGACTTCGGGTCGATTAGATCGCTGGGACCGGGGAGCGTCAAGTTCGGGAACCTGGTCCGGCACTCGTCTCTTCGCTATCGATGGAGTGGTTGGGGTCGGCTCGGAAGCCGCGGGCCGCATTTGTCGGAATGGAACCTCGGAACAGAGTCGTGGGCCAAGCGGTACAATAGGGACAGATGACACAGGTCAAATCCAGAATCTGTCGGCTCCTGCGCGGCCGGACTTGCTCCGCCGGAGCGGTCCTTGCAGCCGCCTTGTTCCTCGGAGTCCCGGCCTCGGACGCCTTCGGTCAGTCGGCGCGTGCGGACGAACCTGAGGAGTCAGCAGGCGCCGATGCGGATGCGCCTTCGTTCCTGGACCTCGACCGCCCCACGATCGGCCTTCCCATCCGGCTTCCGTTCACCGAGGACGTTCAGGATCCCCTCTTCGCCATGCTCATCGGGCTCGTGGAGAACGACATCTACGGAACCCTGAATCGATCCCGGCTGCAGGCGGAGCTCGACCGACGCGACGCGGGTACGAAACTTCCCTATGAGCGGCTCGTCGATGTGACGAGACTCCCTGCGGATCGCGACCGGCCGACGAACACGATCGAGGTGCGCTTCGACGACGACGTCAAACTTCCGGTTCCCTACAGCATCCTCGGCTACAACCCTGGGAGCCTTCGTGTTTCCCAGACCTGTCGCTTCCTGGAATGGAAACTCGGAAAGATCGAGGTTCCGTACATGGACGGAAAGGGCGATGACCGTCACCAGAAGATGGCCCGGCTCGAGGACGTTCACCTCTACTCCCTGGTCGAGGGTGAGCTGCTACTCGACATCGACGGCTGGATCGACGCCCTGATGGGCGGCGGACTCGACGATACCGACATGGTCGCCCTCATGCTGTGTCGCTACGAAGGTGACTGGCACGGCTTTGCCATGGGGTACAACCACGACCGTAAGGGACGATCGGGCGCGATGAACTTCCGTGAAGACAAGATCGTCTTTCCTTCCCCGACCGAGGTAAAGACTTTGGGGCGGAAGATGCGGGCGCGGGCGGAGAGCTTGCGTGAGAACTCGACGGGAGTTCGGGGGACCGTACCGCAGAGTGGCCGACCGTAGAGGCGAGCCAACGATCCAACGATCCAACGGGGTCTGGAAAGTAGGCCCTAAGGGACTATTCCCGTAGCCTGGTAGAAGCTACGGACGCACGAAACACGGAGAGATCGTCCGCCCAACGGCACCGTGATGTGCAGCGGCCTACGGCGTCAGCCCGCCCGGAACCCCGCTCGGATACTTCTCTTCGATCGCGCTGTGAATCATGCCGACCCGATTCTCCGGACTCGGATGCGTGCTCATGAACTCCGGCGGACGTTCTCCACCTGCCGCTCCCGCGAGAACTTCCATCACCCCGATCAAAGCACGAGGGTCGTAGCCGGCATCGGCCATGAAGTCGACACCCAACGCGTCGGACTCGAGTTCGTCCTCACGCCCGTACTTCATTGAGATGAGACGACCCGCCATGTCGGCCGCTCCCGGATCGACGCCCGTTCCCAAGATCACGGCCATGGTCAGGCCGTTTCGAAGGTTCTCTTTCGCGATCCGCTGCGTGGAGTGACGAGCCACGACATGTCCGATCTCGTGGCCGAGAACGCCGGCCAGTTCGCCCTCCGTCCGCAGCTGCTCGAACAACGCGTAGGTGATGAAGACCTGGCCACCGGGAAGCGCGAACGCGTTGACCGTCTGCGGATCTCGCAACAAATGGAAGTCGTAGGCCCACTCGGTCTCGGCCGCCCGACTGGACTGCACGATCTTGTGACCGATGCGATCGACGACATCCTGGAGCTGAGGATCCGGATGAAGCCCACCGAATTGTTGGATGAGCTGCGGAGCCGACTGCTTCCCCATCGCGATCTCCTGGTGCTTAGCCAGACCAATGTGCTGGCTTTCACCCGTGACCGGATTGAACTCTTTCGACCCCATGTAGGAGATGAACGAAAACGCCGCGATGGCCAGCGCGATCAGAAGTCGCGCTTTGCCCATGGATCTGGACTTGGGTCCAAACGCACGGCGCGTATTGGTCCGGCCGCCGAATGCGGCGGGGTTCAAACTTTGTCGGTTGGGGTGTTGTCGACTGAGAACGCGAACGCGGCGACGGCGGCGGGTTGGGTAGTTCATGCGCTCAGAATCTCCCCGTCGTCATCGACCTCGAACTCGTCGGCTTCCAAGGCTTCGTAGATTCCTCCAGCCACGGCTCCGAAGAGGATGTGACCGATCAGCATGTCGACGCCGCGCATGGCGTAGAACCACGGGAAGAAGTAGGACAAGGCCCAGAAGTTGATGACGTAGAGTGCCGCACCGGCCAACGCTCCACCAAGAATTCCGATGACGAGTCCCCACCGATGAAAGATGAATGCAATCACGATCGAGAACGAAACGGAAAGCAGAAGCTGGGTGATGATCGCCGCCCCGAGCACCTTCGCGTCGAAGGTGGCGGGTGGCGCCAGGACTTCCTGTCCCAGCGGCACCGAAGCGATCAAACGAAGGTAGACCCACTCGTTGAAAAGGCCCAGCTGCGGAGCGACCACAGCGAGGAATCCGAGAAACGCCAACCCGGCCAGGATGCCCGCCCACACGGCGGCGCTCCAGTCCATGACTTGAGTCATCCTCGGCTCGATGTGCTGTGCTGCGTTCATGACTCCTCCTTGTAGAGGCGCTATTGAGACAAGCCTACTCGTCCAGGTCGTCGACGTCGGTCTGCCCGGAAAGCTTGCGACGGATGTGGGACCAGGACATTCCCACCGCCAGAACGGCCGCGGCTGTGATTTCCACGAGCCAGGTAATGGCCGTCCTGCTGTTCGCCGGAACGATACCCACATCGATGATCAGCCAGACTAGGGCGCCGAAGAAGGCCGCGGCCAGAATGAAGCCGATCAGGCCCAGCGAGCGACGGGTCGCGCGGATGAATATCGTCCACCCGATGATGAGAACGATCGCCGCCAAGACGAAGACCGGACTCCACGAGTTGGTCTCCACCGTGGACATCAGCCAATGGACGAACGACTTCCCGGATGGATTGTAGGTGGCGAGAACCAGAACCAGCGCTGCAATGAAGCGGGCCAGGATCCCTGTCGCGTTGAAACCTGCCATGTATGTTTGCACCCCTCGTTTCTGTGGACACGTTTGGGCCGCCGGGAGTCACAGCGGACCGGCGCGGAGGAGAATCGCAGATTCGGGGCGGGAACGAAAGGACGACGCGTTAGGTTGAGCGCGGCGCGGGGACCGGAGGCTACAATCACAGGAAACTGTCCCTGTAGTGATCGAAAGGAGCGCCGAACCGTTGACCGAACTTCTGTACATGACCGACGCCTACCTCAGGGAAGCCGACGCCCAGATCGTAGCCGTGACCGACGACGGCGTTGTCCTGGACCGGACTCCGTTCTATCCCACCGGCGGAGGCCAGCCGTCCGACTTCGGCGTGTTGGCTCCAAAGGGGTCGTCCGGGGACGGAGTTCCCGTCTCGGGAGTAAAGCGTGTGGAAGGCAAGGTCGTCCATTTCGTCGAGCCGGAGAAGCTGAGCGCACTCGAGGTAGGGACTTCCGTCCGCGCTTCGATCGATTGGGAACGCCGGCACCAGCTCATGCGCACTCACACCTCGTTGCACATTCTCTGCGGTGTGATCTGGCGCGACTACTCCGCTCCCGTCACCGGCGGCAACATGGAACCGCTGAAAGGACGGCTCGACTTCGAACTCGACTCGATGAGCAAGGAGTTCAGCGAAGAAATCGAAGCCAAGGTCAACGCCGAGATCGCCGCCGATCGCGAGATCGTCGTGCGGATCCTTCCTCGCGAAGAAGCCTTTCAGATTCCGGATCTGATTCGGACGAAGATCAATCTACTGCCTCCCGCGATCACGGAAGTGCGGACGGTCGACATTGTCGGGCTCGACTATCAAGCGGACGGAGGGACCCACGTCGCGAGTACGAAGGAAGTCGGCTCCATCCGGGTGACCCAGGCTAAGAGCAAAGGGAAGGGGAACAAGCGGATCGCGATTGCGATCGAGGACTAACCCTGGCTAGTCAAGACTCATACGCGCCAGGTACCACGTTCGCCTACCTGACGAGTGGGACGTAACGCCCCACTCCCAGGTTCGGTCTCTTTATGAGCACCGCCCTTGTCGATGCGACCGTCCCGTTACCGGGTGAGCGCGAACAAGGCGAACATGATGATCGTCGGGATCGCGGAGCCCGCAAGAATCCCGAGGGGCGAAACCGAGCCCCCAAAGTACTTCTTCAGCAACGCGATTCCAGCCGGGTTCGGTGCATTGGCGATGATGGTCAATCCACCACCGGTCACCGCACCGGCGACGACGGCGTACTTCAAGGTGTCACTGAAGCCCGGGACCAATGTCGCCAGATAGGTGATCGCTGCGTTGTCGTTGAATGCGGTCAGGATCGTGGCCATTGCCAACAACGGAATCTCCGACAGACTCCCCAGAATCGGCGCGATCCACCAGCCCTGGACGCCTCCGTGGATGACAAGCCCGGCAAGGAAGAAGCCCACGAGCATGGCCGGCTTCAAGTCGATTCGGTTCTGGAACGGATTGGTGATGGTCGCAAATCCGAGGAAGAACAACATCCCGAGGATGAACAACGGCGCGTGGTGTGCCGTGACGATCGTCCACACCATGAAGATCACATGGACCACCGTCACCCAAGCCGGAACCGGATCGTCCCGTGAGTCCCAATCCGGATCGATGAACTCACCGCGATCCCGCCGCCGCAGAATTCCCGGAAAGAGCCGCCGAATCTCCCGACGTTCGATATCGCGGAAGCGCTGATCAAACGCCTCCTCGATCAGGTCATCGGAGATGTCTTTCTCGCGGAGTTGCGGAAGGAAACGCTGCTCCAATTTCTCCCGAATACCTTCGGCGGCGTCGTGAATCGGAGCCTGGATCAACTCGTTCGTTCCGCGGTCCGTAGCAATCTCCTGCGCGAGTTTGTCGAACTCGGCGTCGACGTCACTCCGTTTCAAGTAGTTCCGTTGGATTTGCTCCTTGAGACGCAGCACCGCGTACTTGTCCTGAAAACTGATGATCTCTTTGCGGAAGGCAAGGAAGTAGAGAAGGTTCGATATCAGGATCCCCACCGCGGCCTTCCAACCGAAGTTCATCATCATGTGACCGATGCCCCATTCCCAAGGGGCAGCAACCATGAGCACCGGAGGCGCGGCGAAATGGGTCAAGGTTCCGCCGACCGAGATGTTGACCAGAAGGAGGCCCAGCGTCGCGTACTTGAGCTTTGTGCTCGGTTCCAGCTCGTAAAACGTACGGCCCAGAAGTAGAGCCGAGATCGTCATGGCTGCCGGCTCCGTGATGAATGAACCAAGGAGCGGGCCGATCGTGAGAATCGTCAGCCAGAGCGCCGAGAGCGATCCGCCGAATAGTTGGGAGATACGATCGATGATGTTGGAGGCCAACTGGAGAATCGGGCGTGTTGCCGCCAGCGTCATGATGACGACGACGAATGCGGGCTCGGTGAAGTTGACCGTATGACCGATGTACTGAACCGCCGATCCCCAATCGTGATACGCGCAGATCGCACCGACCAGGGCAATCGCCCAGATTCCGAAGACGGCTTCGACCTCACCAAGAAAATGAAGGAGTTCGGCGCCGGTGTGAACCGAGTCGCGAGGCGCTTCGCCCCGGTAGATCTTCCGACGGTGCTCATGGGCCAGGTCGTGCGAGAGCTTCATGAACCTCGGGGTCAGAAACGTGTGCACGATGGCGAGGAAGAAGATGATCGTCGCGGCGAGATTGAAAGGTTCCGCTTCGACACGGTTCTTCAGCGTGGCCCAGATGCCCTCGACCTCGTCGTAGGTCTCGAGTCCACGCGGAAAGTGCGCGGATCCCGACGACGAGCCTGCGGCAAAGCTCGAGCCCGCGGATAGTCCGGTGGCGGCGAGAACGAATAGAACGAAGACGGCCTTGGCAAGTTTCACGTTCGGACCTCCCTGCAACCAACCGGAACCGCATCCTTGCTCGGTCCGGGCCAGCAATAGCGGGTGAGCGTAGCGAATGAGCCGGCGGCATGACAGGGCAGAGTCGGCTGTCACCACAGTGAACATAGCGACCCATAACCCTAGCTTCTGTAGGGATATCCCTTCGTCGATGGGAGGCGACGCCGGTCGAAAGCTCGGGCACCTGGCGAACCCGTCCGGCGAACAGTCACCTCAGTAGGCAGCATCTGCCTAGCATTAGGCACCATTTGACATCCCAGGCCCGTTCCCGGCTTGTTGTTCCCTGGCCGCGCTCCCGATATCAGCCGCGCACCGCCAACGCCAGTCGACCCACTGCGATCAGGAGGCAGAGTGCCATCGCTGCAACAACCGTCGCCGTGAGGTCGGGAAAAAAGGACGCACCCGTGGAGAAACTGACCCCGACCAGCCTCTGGAAGCCGACGTAGGCGGCGTACGCGCCGGCGGTCAGCCCGAGAGCCGCCAGGACATTGAGGACACGGTTCCGAAGGCGCATGGGCTGGTGGCCGGTTCGACGCAAGCTCTGTCCCGTCTTGAACAGCAACAATAGAAGTCCCAGCGGCGCCGCTACAGCTGACCAGATTGCCGCTTTCGCGCCGATGGGTGCCGCTGCAGGGACGGGCTCCCGACCCAACGCGGCATGGGTCACCGCTCGGGGAAGATCTCCGTGCGCCATTCCGGACATGTTGGTCAGTACCACCACGACAGCGTCTTCGGCAGGCACGATCGAAGCGAGTGCAAAGAATCCCGGAGTGAATCCCGAATGCTCGAACACCGGCATGTCACCGGAGCTGTTGGTGTACCAGCCCCATCCATAGCCCCAGTGTTCGAAGAATGGGTTGAGCGCGAACAGCCTGTCCGCCCCTTCAGGCACGACGCGCGGATCGCGGGTGCGTACCGCCTCCAGGTATCGGGCCACGTCTTCGACGCTCGACGAGATACCACCCGCACCGATCAGACGCCGATCGGGTTCTTCACCGTCCGCGGGTCGCCAGGAAATCGGAATACCGAACCAGAGTCGGTATCCTGTGGCCACTGTGATCGCATCGGATGGCGGAGTCTCGACGAAGCTGTTGCGCATACCGAGAGGCTCGAAGATGCGCGTTTCCAACACTCGTTCGAGCGGTCGACCGTCCAGCGCCTCGATCAGGTGCGACAGGATCACGTAGTTGGCGTTGGAGTACTGGAATGCGGATCCCGGCTCCGCGAACAGCTGGACGTCGACCAGATCGGCAACGGCCGCCGCCGGATTCTTCCTCCCGGGCTCTCCCTTGCCGAAACGATTGCCCTCGAGAGTCGACAGCCCACTTCGATGGGTAACCAGATGGTCGATCGTGATGCGATCCGACATGGACTTGGACGCGGTACGAAAGTTCGGGAGATGTTTGACGGCCGGGTCATCCAGGCCCAACTTGTCCTCCGACGCCAGCTGCAGGATGACCAGCGCGCAGAATGACTTCGTGATCGACCCGATCTGAAATGCCGTTTCGGGAGTGACAGGTTCTTCGTCCGGACCGGCAATGCCGAAGCCACCGGCGTACAGAGTCTGCCCATCGCGCAAAACAGCAACGGCCATACCGGGCGCACCCGCGTCTTCGCGCATTCGCGTCGCCGCCGCTTCGAATCCGGCCCGGTCGAAGCCCTCGCCACTTTGTTCCTGAAACGCGAGGGCGATTGCCGGCAGAAGCAGGAGCAAGCAGGCCGCCAATGCCTTTGGGGGCGGGGGCGGGGGCGGGGCCGCTGTTCTGGTTCTAGTCCTGGTTCTAGTCCTGGTTCTAGTCCTGGTCCTGGTCCTGGTCTTGGTCTCGGTCTCGGTCCTGGTATTGGTCATCGATGCATCCTGGAGGCACGTTCGCCGAAGCGAACCTGCCTCAGCGCATCGATAGTCTCTCACGGTTGGAGAGGGTCAGGGAGGGGGCTACTTTCCGAACCTCCGCTGCCGACCACGGGGTGTTACCTCACAAGAACGACTCGCGCGGTGGCCGTCTCGCCACCGGATCGACTGTTGATCCAGTAGGTACCCGCAGGAAGCGAACGCCCACGGTCGTCCTGTCCGTCCCAACGGATGTCGAGTTGGCCGGACCCGGAACGGCGGCTTCCGAATCGGCGAACGACTCGTCCCATCGAATCAAAGATCCGAGTGTGGGCGACACCTCCCGAAGGAAGGGAGAGTTCCGCGACCGTTTCGTACCGGAAGATCGTGGGTAGTGCCTTGAGTTCGAAGCTCGCTCTCGTCGCGCCGGCTTCCACGGAAGTCGAAGTATTGATCTCGAAGTTCTGCCTATAGCAGTCCTGCGGAAAGCCCTCTTCGTACCAGGCGACGGTCACGATGCCGTCCTGGTCGAGATCGACCGACGCACCTCGATGGCGACTGTCCCGGTCCGGATTTACGACGACCGGTGAACCTGTCGGACTCGTGTCCTGGAGGCTCTGAATCCAGACGTCTCCATCCGACTCATCCGTTCGGTCCCAGGCGATGGCGCCGAGACCGGCCTCGTCGTGGGACATCGCAAGGCCGTAGACGTTCGTGACGGGAAGTTGAGCGATCGTGCTCTCACCGCCGAGCGGTGTTCCGGCAGCATCAAAGGCCCGGCAGAGAATCGTGCTCGTGCCATCCGAATTTCGCCGGCTCCATGCAAGATGGACGGCGCCCGTGGTTCCGGACGCCTCCGGTGCCTGATAGGAGTCCCCGATCGAATGGTTCGCCTGAAAGCCCGCGGAAAGCCACTGCCCGGTGTCGTCGACCATGCGGTATCCGACGTAAGGGCTGGAGGAGTTGTTCTTCCAGGTCACCACGCCGAAACCGTCCGGGCTCACTCCAATATCTACACTGGAATCCATCCAATCTCCGGAGACGACCTGACGGCTGGTCAACGGGTTGCCGAATCGATCGAATGCCCTCATGAGTAGTTGGTCCGAGGTGGTGTTCTCCCAGACGACGATGAAGTTGCCGCCTGGGAAGTGCGCGACCCGTGGTTGCTGGGCCTGCCCCAACCCCGCCTCGACCGAGAGCTCATTGGTGACCGGAGTTCCGTCCGGCTGGAAGATCCGGGCAAAGATCGAATCATCATCCGGGTCATCCCCGGCCCAAACGACGACCGTCCGCCCGGCCTGGGCCATGGAAACATCGGGGGATCCCTGCCACCCCAGCGAGGTTTGGTTCACCTGGACCTCGGCGAGTGCCGTGCCGAAACGAGCAAAGACACCCGATCCGCTCCCGTCCTGGCCCCCTTGGCTTTCCCAGGCCGCCACGAAGAAATCTCCGTTGCCCGAATAGGCGAACTCACAGACCTGCTGCCGGTCGACGGTCGTGATGTTGATCTTGGTCTGCGCTCCGACCGGTACGAGCTGGGCTTCCGCCGGTGCTGCGATGACCACCGATCCGATGGCGAAAAGGGTACCGATCCAGATCTGGGTGACTCCCATCCACTTCAACATTGGCGCTTCCTCCGTGGCGAAAACGGTCGCCGAGAATCGGCGAAGCTAGCTAGTACGCGAGATTCGGCGGGTTTCCGCGATCCACAGACATGGACAACGTTTCCGCTTGGTCGTTCTGTTCCCAATGCGTGACCGTCGGGGAGTTGCGCCAAAAAAAGTGGATCCGGACCGAAGAAGTCGGGGCGGATAGGAGCGAACGTTGAGCGGGGTGGCGGGGTGACTCGGTGGCTCGGTGGCTCGGTGGCTCGGTGGCTCGGTGGTTCGGTGCCTGGGTAGCTGAGTGACCGGAAGGGTATGTGGCGCGGGCCCGGGTGGCCGCGCCACAGTCAGTATGTAGGTTTCGAGAGAAGCTTTCGGATCACCACCAACTGCCCCAGATGCATCATCCAATGCGTGACATCCCCGGCGAAAATGGAACCGACGGTGGGGCCAAGGAACTGGATCTCGTCGGGCGCGGCCTGTCCGAGCTGCTCGTCGTTGAGACTTCGTAGGATCTCGAGGGTCCCTTCGCGCTGAGCCTGCATGACCTTGAAGATCTCTTCCTTGGTTGGAAAGTGGGTCGCATCGTCGATCTTGGCGTTGTCGGTACTAAAGGTCTCTTCGAAACCATCCGGAAGCGCGGGCATGGGCTGGAGCCCCAGAGCGTTGATATGAAAGTTCTCGGAGATGACCAGATGGCCGAACTGCCACTTGAAGTGGTTCACGACGGGAATCGGCCGGACCATCAGGTCATCTTCGGACATGTCCTTGAGATAGTCCCGGACCATGAAGTCGGGGAGGCTGTAGCTCGCCTCGATGTGCTTTCCAATGAGCATGATTCCCCCGGACAAAGTGCTTCGTTGTTTCCTCGAGGATACTAGAGTCTCAGCAGCAACGTCAGGAGCAGGACGGACACAGCGCTTGCCAACACCGTCCGCGCTTGGTTCGAGGCGTTCCAACGCGCCTCGAACTCTCGCCGGGTGGTTGCCTGAGCCGTCGGGTCGAGGTCGGCAATCGCCGTCTCCTGCAGTTTGTTGTTCAACGGAATGTTGACGACCGCCGTCGGCAACTGAACCCCGAACAAGTAGACGACGACGGACGCGCCCAGGAGGACCCGCCCGACTCCGTCCAGCTGCCCGAAACCAAGAGCCGCCGACGCCACGAGTGTCAACACCGAGCCCACCCAGACCAGCACGAAGAGCGGCTGCCTCTCCTGAATCACGCGGTCCATCACCTGGAAGGCCTGCAGGAAACCGCTGTCGTCCAGCCGACGGATGCCGGGCATCACCACCGCTGCGAATGCAAAGACGAAACCGGCCACCAGAGTGCACAGAAGAGTGGCGACAACGAGAGTGACCTGAAAGATTTCCATGGGCTACACGTTCCAAACACCGGTCGCCGCAGCGTCCCTGGCGTACTCTCGAAAATCGCGGGGCGCCCGTCCCAGCGCACGCTGCACACCGTCGCAGAGATGGGAACTGCGGCCGTCGAGCACTTCGGTGAGAAGCTCCGCAAGGTGGGTGGCATCCCCTTCCGGCATTCCGTGCGAGCTCAGTTCGGCTCCGAACTCTTCGGCGCTCACCGGCACGTAACGTACCTCGCGGCCGATCGCATCACCCAGCTCTTCAGCAACCTCGCCAATGGTGAGCAACCGTGGGCCCGTCAATTCGTAGAGCTGCCCGATGTGACGGTCGTCCATGAGTGACGCGACGACCACATCTGCGATGTCATTCGCATCCACAAACGGTTCCGCCGTGTCGCCTGCCGGCATCGCCAACACTCCGTGGCGAACGGAGTCCGCGAAGTTCTCGTCGAAATTCTGGTTGAAGAAGGCGCACCGGACCACGGTCCATGCGGCTCCGGACTCCTGCAGATAGCGCTCGGCCTTCTGAGCGCCGGCTTCTCCGCGGCCGGACAGCAAGATGAGCCGCTCCACGCCGCTCTTGACGGCGAGATGTGCGAGGGACTGAACCGTTTCCGCAGCGCCGGGAAGCGCCAAGTCGGGAAAGTAGGTGATGTAGGCGGCAGAGACTCCATCGAGCGCCGGCGCCCAGGTCGCCTCGGACTGCCAGTCGAACGACGGGTCGGTCGACCTCGAGACCGGACGCACCCGACGTCCCGAGGCGACCAGCCGATCGGTGACGCGGCGTCCTGTCTTACCGCTCGCTCCAATCACCAGCACAGTTCCTTCGCCGGCCGACGGCTTCGTGACATGCAACGGTTTCTCAGCGTCTTTCATGGTTCGCTCCTTTGGTCCGGTTGGGCTTGCACCCTTTGATTTCAGATGACTACCCTACGTTCTCAGGAGAGTGCGTTTTCGGCCATGGCTGAGACGCTCAGTTCCATGTCCCGTCTTCCAAACGAGGAGCTTTTCGTGGACGACTTCGGCGGCCTGCTCGACGGACCGCGTGCGCGAGGCGCGTTCACCCTGCGCACGGTGATGACACCGCCGTGGTCCTTACGGATTCTCGCCGAGTCGCCGATCACCGTTTTGGCGATGGTGCGCGGACATGCCTGGGTCGTTCCTGACCATGGCGAGCCCGTGCGGCTCGAGGTCGGAGACGTGGCCGTGACTCGGGCACCGGAACACTACAACGTCGCCGACGAACCGACGACGGAGCCGGATGTCGTGGTCCACCCCGGGCAACGGTGCTGCAATCTCGACGGCGAATCGGTCGAGGAAGAGATGATGCACGGTCTCCGCACCTGGGGTAACGACCCCGACGGTTCGACACTCATGCTCGTCGGAGCCTATGAGTCCACGAGCGACATCAGCGAGAGACTGCTTCGCGCCCTGCCCCCTGTCCTGTCGCTGTCTCACAAGACGTGGCAGTCGCCGCTCGTCTCGTTGTTGTGTGACGAAGTCGCGAAGGACGCGCCAGGGCAGGCTGCAGTTCTCGACAGGCTCGTCGACCTCTTGCTCATCGCCGTCCTACGTGCCTGGTTCACGCGGCCGGAAGCGGAAGCACCGACGTGGTACCGCGCCCAAAGCGATCCCGTCGTCAGTCGCGCATTGCAGGCCATTCAAAAGGAGCCGGCCCAAGCTTGGACGTTGGACGAGCTCTCGACCGAGGTTGGGGTGTCGCGCGCTGCGCTCGCACGTCAGTTCCAGGATGTCGTCGGCGAATCGCCCATGAAGTTTGTGACCTCGTGGCGTTTGGCGCTCGCCGCCGACATGCTCTGCGAGCCGGAGGAAACCGTGGGCACGGTAGCCGACAGGCTCGGTTACAGCACGCCATTCGCCCTAAGCAAGGCGTTCAAGAGAGTGCGTGGCATCAGCCCGCAGGAGCACCGGGCCCGTCGCGGATAACAGCAGTACCCGCGCGCAAGGCCCGAAACGCCGGATCAGATGTAAGGACCGTTCCGATCAGGGGCCCGCCAGGATCGTAACCCTGGATGTCAACTCTCCCCCGACGGTGATCACTCTACAGAAGTAGAGCCCACCCCGGACACGCACTCCTGAGTCATCACGCCCATCCCAACGCCACTCGAGCAGGCCCGGCTCCGCGACGGTCTCTCTACTCAGCGAGCGAATGCGTCGTCCCCGGACGTCGAAGATGGCTACGTCGATCGGTCCGGGTGTCGGGATCGCGAGTGCCACCCGCGTGTCGCCGTGGGATGGATTGGGCCGAACCCCGAGCGTCCATGTCTCCGGAATCACGGACGTCTGATTGGCCGCGACCCTGGCCTCTTCTTTCGACAGAATTCGAGCGCGTCCGGATACGCCGGCACCGCAGCCTGAGATGGGTTCATTCCCCATCACTCCGCAGTCGTTGTTCTCGGCAAGACATGGCGAGGAAACGTCCAGGGAGTAGTCACCGTTCCCCGCGTCGCAGAAGAGTGGATCCTCGGAGATGTTACCCGCCGTGCCCAGGAAGTCGGCGAGGCATTCGTGTTCCCAGTCTCCACCTTCGTTGCCGAAGATGTCCGTGCACTCAATGTTTGGCAGAAAGTGAGGATACAGGTACGAACTGCAGTCCAAACCGGCGCCACCGTTGCCGAACGCCAGGATGCACTGCTGCAGGTCCAACTGATACTCAGACCAGATGTGAGATCCGGCCGGCGAGGTGTTGTCGACGAACGTGCATGTCCGGACGACGCAGACGGCTTCGGTATCGAAGAGCGCCCCACCGCGGGCCGAAGCGGTATTGGATTGGAAGAGGGATGTCTCGATCGCGTTGGTCCCCCAGGACAAACCTCCGTGGTAGATCGCCCCGCCGTCCGTCGCTCCGTTTCCTACGAAAACGCACGCCTCTGCGCTGAAGCCGAAAGTGAGATCGTCGTAGACCGCCCCGCCGTCCGCATCAGACTGATTGCCGAGAAAGTGAGTGCGCCTCGCGGTTGCATCTCCATCCCCCTGCAGGTTGAGGGCACCGCCATTTGCCGTCGAATGGTTACCCTCGAACTCGCAGTCTTCGACGAGAAGCAGATTCTCTCCCGATGCACGAACGGCGCCGTCCGGAGCGTTCTCACGAAATGCCGACTCATGGATCCGGGTGACGCCGTTGCCGAGATCCAAAGCTCTACGATTGTTTAGGAACTGGCAATCCCGGATCTCGAGGGATCCGGCCGAACGGGCGGAGGGAACACCGAAGTCGCCGCCGAACCATTGCCCTCCCAGGTCGTTCCCCTGGAAGCTGGACCCGAGAACCAAGTACTGGGCGTTCCACTCTCCGAACTGGAACCCCTGATCGTTGTCGATAAAGGAACAGTCCTCGATCAGGCAGTCACCACGATCTGCAATGTTGTAGAGGCAAACTCCGGAGTTGTTCGTGAAGGTGGTTCGGAAGATGTGGAGTTCGTCGACGCCGCTATCTTCCGATTGACCGACCTCAGAGGTCTGAACGATCGTGTCTCCCGCGTTGTCCGTGATGATGCAATCACTCAGCGCGAACCGGCTCATCTGGTCCGCGTCGACAGCGACGCCCTCCGTCCCTTTGTTGTTCTCCAATCGAAGGCCACGAAGTGTCGGAGTCGCACCTCCCCGAATCCGGATCGCTCCCCCGTCACCGTTCGTCCAGCCGTTTCGAATGGTGATGTTTTGGACGACGGTGCTCTCGTCCTCTCCGCTAAGGAACCGCAGGCCCGACGCGGGCGCCGACTCCGAACCGTCGAGGTCGATCACGCAGGTGCTCGCGTCACCGGACTCCGACTGCAGGCGCACGGACTTACCTTGGAAATCGATGTCGCGGTTGCCCTCTCCGTGAAAGATTCCATCGCGGAGCAGGATCAGGCTTCCGTCGACGGCTGCATCGATCGCAGCCTGGATCGTCGCGTAGTCTTCGCCACTGTCCGGCGCAACGGTGATCGTTCGGGGGACGGACGAGACGGGTGGTCCCTTGTACCAACCGGCCAACAGGAACGCCCGAGGTTCGGCAAACTGCGGTTCATAGCTGTACGCCGTGGCCCAGCCCTGCCGCTCCTGCCGCTGTGGATGGAACTCCACGTCCAGGTGGCTCGTGAACGGCTGACTCACGACGTCGAGCACACAGGAACGAACGAGACCCCAGGCTTCATCTTCAAGGCTCCACAACTCGAGCCGGCCAGAGTGTCGATCGAAAAGTCCGAGCGCCGCCTCGCCGGCGGAAGCGCCAAGCCCAACACGCGTGGACTCGAGCTGCAACGAAGTGACATCGTTCGTCCACGTTTGTCCGAAGTCGTCGCTCGTACGCACGAAGCCCGTCTCGTCATCGGAGTGGGCGATCCAAACAGACGGTGAATACGGATCCGCCGCAATCGACAGCGACGAGAAGGGCTGATCATTGAGGAGTGTCGGCCCTCCGAAGGTGCCCGACGGGTCGGCCCGGTCCGGGATCTTTCTGTGAATCGTCAGCCGACGCCCAGACGCTCGGTCGTTGATGGACATGGCCAGATGCAGATAGTCGTCGTAGCCGAAGGCCAACGTCGGTGTGAAGAAGTCCGTCTCGCCGGGGACACTTTGGTCGACTGTGTAGGGCGATTCCCAACTGTTTCCCCGGTCGGTCGAGCGCGCGAAACGGAGGAAATCCGGGGAGCTGTGGCTCGTCGTCTTGATGTAGGAAAGGTACAGATAGAAGTTCCCGTGCAGTTCCGAGTCGGAGGCCAGATCGACCCAATCGATTCCGTAGCCGGAATCCAGGGTGTTCATGGTCCAGCCAGGAACGGCTCCGACCAGGTCCAATCTTGCAACCTTCAAGACATCTTCTGCGCTGCCCGACCCGGGCTCGACGTAGGCAACCACAAGCCGGTCCCGGCCGGTTCTTGAGGCCAGGGCCGAGACGTAGCGTACGTACGGCTCGGTCGGGATCTCCGAGTGCTCTTCGAAACTCGCTCCACTGTCATTCGAGACCGTGACGACGATCGCGGATGAACTCGGACAGAATCCGAAAATTCGGCCGTCACTTGCGATGGCGAATTCCGCGGGGGCGATGTCGTCGCCCGTACAGAGCATGTGAGTGGAGCCGGGTGTCGCAGATGCGGGCAGTGCAGACAGGGAGAGGCAGGCCGACAGGGCGAGGGCCACGAGCCAGGCAAACATGAAGTCGTTCCTTACTGAGAGGGAGCTCAGGTGTGCTTGGAGTCTAGCATAGGTTCGGAAACCAATGCTTGGGTCGGACTGCGTCACCGTCCGGTTCCGCCGGTTCCCGAACTCTACGTCACTTCGGCGTCGGGCTATCGTTCAGAAGTCGCTTCAGATCACCCCAGGAAGCCCTGACAACCGGCGTGAGCGGGCACGGCACACCCTTGGCGCCGACGAGCCGGCACTGATTGTTGTTCTCGGGTAAACAGGGAGAGTCATCCGTCAGTTCGAACTGGTTGGCGTCGGGGTTGCAGAAGAGGGGGTCTGCGGAGAAGTTACCGTCGTTCAGGATGTCTTCGATGCAGCCCACGTAGTCACCACCGCTGTTCCCAAAAACATTGCAGCAGCCCATCCTGATTTGTGCGCCATCGCTGCAGGCAACCGTACTCTCAGTATCGTTGAACGCGACAATGGTGCGCTCGATACTGAGATTCCCGTCACGAGTTTGTACAGCGGAGCCATCTGCGCCTTCGTTAAGAACGATCGTGCATTCGGACACCCGATCCTGCTTGCCCAGGGAGAGGACCCCACCCGCGTTCCTGGCGAAGACAGATCCGGTCACGCTGCCTGAAAACGTCAAGATTGGGCCTCCTGACTTCAAGTCTGAAGTGCAACGTTAGTACCCCAGCAGAACTTCTCTCGGCGTTCGGTAACCGTGTCTCTTTCTCGGTCGATCGTTGAGCTTGTCGGCAATGGCGTTGCAGCCCTGCTGTGTCA
>JAUIHP010000050.1 GCA_030431975.1 bacterium
GGCGCGTCGGTCCATCGCGAGTTCTCCATCCCCGGCAGGACTTCATTCTGAAAGAAAGAGGGTCGATCCGTCCACAACTTCAGCAACGGCCGCACCCGACCCCGACTCGAGCAGGTTGAACTCGACTGTGGGCCATAGCGACCCGCTACTACGTTCGGGGCAGAGTGACGCCTCTTTGACCCTGATACTTCCCGCCCCGGTCCCGGTAGGAAGTCTCACAAACCTCGTCGGCGCCGAAGAAGATCATCTGAGCCACACCTTCCCGTGCGTGAATCTTGGCGGGAAGGTTGGTCGTGTTCGAGAACTCGAGGGTGACGTGCCCCTCCCACTCCGGCTCGAGCGGGGTGACATTGACGATGATGCCGCAGCGCGCGTAGGTCGACTTTCCCAGACAGATGACGAGGACGTCCCGCGGAATCCGAAAGTGCTCGATCGTCCGGGCCAACGCGAACGAGTTCGGAGGGATGATGCAGTGGTCACCCTGAATGTCGACGTAGCTTCGGGTATCGAAGTTCTTCGGGTCGACCACGTTGGAGTACGCGTTCGTAAACACCTTGAACTCGTCGGCACAGCGAACGTCGTATCCGTAACTCGAGGTTCCGAAAGAGACGACGCGCTGCCCATCCACCTCACGCACCAGATCCGGAGCGAAAGGTTCGATCATGCCGTGTTCGGTGGACATACGGCGAATCCAGGTATCCGATTTGACTCCCATTCCTCTTCCTAAAGCTCAGCTGGCGGGCGGGGGAACCGGAAGGTCGACTTCCGGTGTGTCTTTCCACTTCTCGCCTTCCTCGACGAGCATGATCGGGATGCCATCCTGAATCGGATACTTGTACCCCGAGTCGTCACAGACCAACCAACAGTCGTGCACGAGTCGCAACTGACCGGGATCCTCTCCCTTGTCGGTGTAACGGACCGCGACCGGACATCGCAGGATGGCCAGGAATCCGGCGTCGATGGCAGGCGTGGCTTCACTCATGCAGGTTCGTCTCCTATCGCGGTGGTTGGCTCAATGGAAACGGGATGGTAGCCGGTTCCGGCCCCGGCACTCAATCGACATCCGGATACGGAGACTCATCCCAGATCGGTCGAAGGGCCCGGAACCAACGGTGCCGAAGGACCGGATCCAACTGGGGAAGCTCGCGATCGATCAGGTCGTAGGTCTCCTCTGCCAATGCCTGAAGTTCGTCGACCGCCTCTGACGCCGACTGAGTGGTGAAGGCCGCGTTCATCCGCTCGATCAATCGTTCGGGTGCGATCCCGAGCTTGTGGCCCCAGACCTCGAGCCACTTCAACCGCGTGTCCGGCACGAAGACCTGGTTCAACGCGAGGAGGATCCGAAGAATCCGGGTTCGCATGTCGGCCATGATCCCATACAAGAGGGCGAGCTCGCCGCGATCCAGAAGCTGGCTCCTCGCTCCCCAGTCCCGATCGTAGCTCAGATGCGGCGTCACCGCGGGCGCACGCAAACCCTCCGGAAACTCGATGCGCGACTTCCAGGCTTCGACCTTCTCTACGCCAACCAGAGGAATCCCATCCTCGATCGCGGCCAGGAGCATCTGTTTCGGGTCCGTCGGATCGAGTTCTTGGCAGACATCGACGAGGTACTGCTCCGCCTGCGCGCAGAGGAACCCGCTGACATCGATGGCCACCCCATCCCGGTAATACAGGTCCGACCACTCGCTATCCTCGATAGGCCAGACCTGCCCGAATCGGGCCTGGGTTTCCTGATGGATCTCCAGAAACTGGCGATTGGACGGTGGTTCGTCCCAACGAACATGAATCGTTCCGCCGGCTTTCTCGGCCAGGTCGATCCGCTCTTCGATGGTCGGGGCCTCGTTCCAGAATAGGTGGAGTTCGATGTCGGAGAACCGATCCGCGCGTCCGCGGGCCACGGACCCGGCAACGACGGCAGCGCCGATGTTGGCGGAAGCGGCGTAGTGGTCGGCCACCTGTCGCAGGAGATCCAGCCGCCACTGATTGTGATCCACCGACTTCGACAATCCAATTCTCCTGCTCTCAGAGCCGGCCGGTACGTCATCCCATCCAGGATTCGACTTTCGCCCTCGATGCGGCGGCGCTCCACTCTATACTCAGACCATGACCTTACCCGAGATTGCGATTCGTCGCCCCGTGACCATCCTTATGGTCTTGGTTTCCCTCCTCGTCCTGGGCGGGGTAGCCCTGATCAAACTGCCTCTGGCCTTTCTGCCCGAGGTCGAAGAGCCGGAACTCTTCGTCATCGTTCCGTACCCGAACGCGACGCCGTCCCAGGTCGAGCGAGCTATCGTTCGCCCGCTGGAGGGCGCACTCGGATCGGTTTCCGGAGTGCAGAGTCTCTGGTCCATGTGCAATCCGGATGAGGGCCGCGTGCGGCTGGACTTCGCCTGGGGCACCGACCTCGGAATGGCGCGCGTCGAGGTCCGCGAAGCGATCGACCGTGTCCGCCCTGAGCTTCCCGATGACATCGATCGGATCGTCGTCTCCACGAACTGGAACTCGCGGGAAGCCGACTCACCCGTGCTGGAAGGCCGTCTCTCTTCCGCCCGTGATCTCAGTGAGAGCTACGACCTCCTCGATCGACGCATCGTCAAACCCCTCGAACGCATCCCGGGAGTGGCGCAAGTCCGACTGGACGGCGTCAATCCCAAGGAGGTTCGGATTCGTCTGCGCCCCGAGGACCTGAACTCCCATGGCGTCGACGTCCGCAGTCTGACGAACTTTCTTCGCAACCAGAACTTCGATCAGAGCCTGGGAACCGTCGAAGAGCCGGGACTTCTCTACAGGCTGCGAACGGTCGAGTCTTACGCCAGCGTGGCCGAGATTCGGGATCTGGTCATTCGCGACGACGGCCTCCGCCTCCATCACATTGCCGACGTCCGGTATGAAGAGCCCCCGCTCGAGTACGGCCGGCACCTCGACGGCGACTTTGCCATTGGGATCACCGTCAGCAAGGAGTCGACGGCGAACACGGTCGCGATCTGTGACGAAGTGGAAAAGCGGGTTGCGGCGATGGCCGAGGACCCGGAACTCGACGGGGTCAACTTTCTGATTTGGGAAGACCAGGGACAGGAGATCAAGAAGACGCTGCGCGACCTGCTCTTCACCGGAATCTTCGGCGCGATTCTCGCGAGCCTCGTTCTCTACGTCTTCCTTCGCCGCGTTTCATCGACGGCGGTGGCCGTCAGCTGCATTCCCTTCTCGCTCATCGTGGCCTGCGGATTCATCTGGGCCCAGGGGAAGTCGCTCAACACCGTCAGTCTGCTCGGGCTCATCGTCGGGATCGGCATGCTGGTCGACAACGCCGTCGTCGTCATGGAGAACATCTTCCGACACCAGGAGCGCGGACTGGGTCGAGCCGAAGCCGCTCGCCTTGGATCCCGTGAAGTTTCGACAGCCGTCATCGCCGCGACACTGACCTCGATCATCGTCTTCCTACCGCTGATCTTCAACGAGCCGAGCGAGATGAACGTCATCCTGCGAGAGTTGGGGATCACCGTCTGCATCACGCTGTTGGCGTCCCTCTTCATCAGCCAGACTCTCATCCCGTTGGCGGCTGCACACCTTCTGCAGTCCGATGCAGGGGAACGCAAGCTCGGTCTAACCCGGTGGCTCGATCGGTCGATGGAGAGTTTCATGGCGCGCTCGCGCCGGATCTATCGTCGCGGACTTGCTTTCAACATGCGACACCGCTGGCTGACGCCTTTGATCGGGCTCGGTGTCCTCGCCTCGGCCTACTTCCCCTACAGCAACATCGACTTCAACTTCGACACCAGTGAGACCGAAGCCTTTGTCGGTATCCGGTACGAGTTCAGCGAACCACTTTCGCTCGATCGAAAGGAAGAGATTGTCTCGCAGGTCGAGAAGCAACTCGTGCCGCACAAGGCCGAACTCTTCACGAAGTCCATCTACAGCTTCTGGAGCGATCGTTGGGCGATCACCCGCCTCTACATGGAAAGCGGGAAGACCAACGAGAAGGACATCGCGGTCGTGCGACGGGAGGCCAAGCAGTACCTGCCAGAACTGCCCGGCGTGAAGCTCGAGATCATGGACGCAGGACCGATGTGGCGGCAGGACCGCGGCAAGCGGGTAGCGTTTCAGCTCATGGGAGAAGACAGTGAGGTTCTCGCCGAACTCGCGGAGGAGGCCAAGGCACTGCTCGCCGACATTCCCGGTCTTCTCGATCCTTTCAACAGCCTGGAGTCCGGCGGAGAAGAGCTGATCGTTTCCTACGACCGGGAACTGGCAGCCCGCTACGGAGTCACGCCCCGACAACCCGCGGAAGTCATCCAGTTCAGCTATCGGGGACGCAGCCTTCCGCGTTACCGCACGCCCGACGGCGAGCGCACAGTTCAGTTGCTTCTGGGAGAGGAAGACCGGAGTTCCGTGCGCGAGCTGCGCAACCTTCCTCTCTACAACGAGAATGGCGAACGTCTGCCTTTGGCCTCGCTGGCCGACATCGAGATCGGATCGCGTCCCGAGCGCATCAACCGGGACGATCGCCAGACCAGCGTTTGGGTCGGAGCCAAGTATGAGGAAGGAAACCGCGAGGACTATCTACCGCCGGTCATCGCAGCGCTGGAGACCATGGACTTTCCGTACGGCTACGAGTACAGCTTCGATCGGTCGCGTCGCCGCCACGAGGAGCAGTCGCAGGACTTCCTCATCAACCTGCTTCTGGCCTTGCTTCTTATCTTTGCCGTCATGGCCGGCCTTTTCGAGTCCGTGCCTCAATCCATTTCGTTGCTCGTCGCCCTGCCTTTCGCCGCTTCCGGCGCACTTTGGACACTTTGGGCAACCCGGGTCGACTTCGACCAACCCGCCGCGGTCGGCTTCCTGTTGTTGATCGGAATCGTCGTCAACAACGGGATCGTCATGTTGGAGCACATCAACATGTACCGGCGACGCGGGATGAACCGCAATCGCGCCATGCTCAAGGGCGGGAGTGAGCGGCTTCGTCCCATCCTGATGACCGCGTTGACGACGCTCATCGGACTGCTTCCGATTTGGATCCAGAAGCCGGCGCTGGCAGGCGTCTACTACTACTCGATGGCGCTCGTCCTGATGGGAGGACTGGCCGTCTCGACTTTCCTGACTGCCTTTCTGCTCCCGACGACGGTCATCATCGTCGAGGACATCGTGTCGTTCCTGCTTCGACCGTTCTCGGCACTCAGCCGAAGGCGACGTGGGCAGGCGAAGCAGTTGTCGACGCAAAGCCCGTAGCCTAATCACGCAGTCGGACGTCATCGCTATGCCCGTCCCTTCCATTTCGCCGAGCCGTGTGAGCGTGCATCTCGAGGCGCGGCCGCGCGAGGCAGGCCTCTACATCGCCTACTTCATGACGTCGGCGCGAAGAGGCTTCTGGAGTCACGGACTGCAGCATGCCGCCAACTGGTCGCGAGAACTCGGGGTTTCGCTTCTAGTGTGCGAGACGGTTCGTCACCTGGACACGAGTTCCATCGAGAGCCACCGCTTTCTGCTGGACGGAATGCGCGCGACCGAGCAGCGACTCTCGTTAGCCGGGGTGCTCTATCACCCCTATGTCGAACCCGAGGCCGGGGCGATGAACGGACTA
>JAUIHP010000013.1 GCA_030431975.1 bacterium
CACGTATTCCTTCGTCAGGTCCGATGTGATCATCTCTGCCTGTCGGTTGCCCCGTCCCAGAGACAAGGTGACCCGCACCGAACTCGAACGGAACTCCTCGTCGAGCTTTTCCGTGTCGGCCGGAACGCAAGTCCCATCGGCAAAGATCGTTTCTCCGCCGATTCTCAGTGAGACGGAATCGGCAGACAGGGGAACGCCCGCGTTGCCCGCGGCGGAAAGGATTCGTCCCCAGTTCGCATCGCCGCCGGCCAAGGCAGTCTTGACCAGGTTGGAACAGGCCACCGCCGACGCCACACGTTGCGCTTCTTCTTCTGTTTTCGCTCCCTCGACCGAAACGACCATCAGGCGTTGACTCCCCTCGCCATCCCGAACGATCTGCGTCGCCAGACTTCGACAAACCGTGCGGACCGCTGCCTCGACTCTTTCCAAGATGGGATCGTCGTCAAGTACGGTCGCCCGGTTCTTCATCCCGCCGGCGAGGAGAAGAACGGTGTCGTTCGTGCTGGTGTCCCCGTCGACGGAGATGGCGTTGAACGAGCGCTGCACACTTCGGGAAAGGATGCCCTGCAGCGCCTCCTGCTCGATGGGCAGATCGGTGGCAATGACCGCGAGCATGGTGGCCATGTTCGGATGAATCATGCCCGACCCTTTGGCCACGCCTCCGACGACGAATGTCTCCTTGCTGGACCCCAAACAACGAGCCTCGAGCGCAAAGGACTTTGGCACGGTGTCCGTCGTCATGATGGCTTGCGCAACAGCTTCGTTCGAATCGGACAGCGACTCCGACGCGAGCTCGATTCCTCGAAGAACCTTCTCAATCGGCAACGACTCGCCGATGACGCCGGTCGAAAGCACCAGAGCGGGGCCGCCCAGTCGTTGTTCCAGTTTGGCCGACATCGCCTGAGCATCCCGGTCACCCGTAAGTCCGGTCAGCGCATTGGCATTTCCGCTGTTGATGACGACGGACTTCGCGCGGCCGTTTTCTTTCAGCACGCTCTTGCACAACTTCACCGGCGCTGCCGGGAACTCATTTTTGGTGAACACACCGGCGCAGGACCTGGGTTGATCGGCCGTGATCACCGCAAGATCCAGTCGAGGCGCCGGCTGCACTCCCGTCGCGGTGGCTCCCCCGCGAAGCCCGGGTACGGAAAGAATGCCGCCTCCCGGAATCTCGACGAGCTCGACTTCATCCGACGGTGGTTGGGTTTCAATGGGAAGCAACGACATCGCGCTCCACTCCTACTTCTGAGACTTGTGTTGTCTGGAGGTCCTCGACCGCTCTTTGTGCTTCCGTTGCCAGGGCTTCACGAGGTGGCACCGCAATCGGCAGAACCATCTCGACACGAGTTCCCGGCTTGGCCCGTGACATCCCGTCCTCACCCTTCCGCGGAACTCGGCGAAAGCCATACCTACGAAAAAAGTCCGGGTGTCGGGTCACGCAGATGAGCCCCCGTCCGCTACGTCGGGCCTGGCGAATGAGTCTCTTGACGAGCCGCTCCGCCAACCCAAACCCTCGCCACTTTCTGGAAACGATGAGCCCCCGAAGTTCGCACGTACCCTTGTCGAGAGCACGAAGCGAGGCCGACGCCACAACGCGTCCATCCGTACGAACGACAGCCGTGGAATGAAGATTCTTCTGGATCTCCGTGAAGCCCTGCGGAACCACATCCTCGATGTTGGCCAGGAAGAGCCGGGCCAGGGAGCTGACGTCCTTTCGACGGGCTTTCCCGATGACAAAGGTGTGGGACTTGTCTTCGCTCTCGTCGTGGGGAGCAGAAGACGCCCAAAAGATGGTTGTCGATGTCCGTTTTCTTGGAGACACGTCAGTACCTCAGTTCGACTGTTTGAGCCGGTGAAACGCCCGACTCAATCGTTCTACGGCGATCTTGATTTCGGTGTCAGAGATGGTCAGCGGCGGCAGAAGGCGAACCGTTTCCCTCTCCGCCGTCAGGATCAAGAGATCTTCTTCGTATGCCGCGGCAACGACGTCCGCCGGGTTTTCCTCCGTCGTCAGGCCGATCATGAGACCGCGCCCGCGGATCGTTTGAACGAAAGGAAGCCGGGCGCTTTCCAACTGCCGGACGAACTCCCGCCCTTTGCGTTCGACTTCCCGGAGAAACGTCGACTCCTTGATTTGTCGAACGACGGCGAGCGCCACCGCGGTCGCCAAGGGTCCTCCTCCAAAGGTGGTGCCATGACAGCCCGGATACAGGCTGGTCGCTACAGACTCCGTCATGAGCACGGCCCCCAACGGCAGTCCCGCTGCGAGCGGTTTCGACGACGCCAGAAGATCCGGGATCGTCCCGGTATGCTCGTGCGCCCACAGACGACCGGTGCGGCCGAGTCCGCACTGCACCTCGTCGAAGATCAGGAGCGCTCCGGTTTCATCACAGCGGCGACGAATCGCCCGCAGCCACTCACTCGACGCAATACGAACGCCGCCCTCTCCCTGGACAGGCTCGACGATGACGGCCGCCGTCGTGTTGTCGACCGCGCTCAGCGCGGAGGAGTCCTCCCACGGCACCCGGTGAAACTCCGCCGGCATAGGTCCGGACGGATGCTTGTAGTCCAGTCGGTCCGTGGCCGCCAAGGCACCCATGGTCCGTCCGTGAAACGAGCCCTCGGTATAGACGACGCCGCGACGCGACTCCCCTCCGTGAATCCGCGCAAACTTGATCGCCGCCTCGACCGCTTCGGTCCCCGAGTTGCAAAAGAAGACCCGGTCTGCGAACGACGTGCGGCAAAGCTCCTCTGCCAGCAGGATCGGCGCTCGTGTGTTGTAGAGGTTCGACGTGTGAATGAGGCCACGGGTCGCGGCATGAACCAGGGTTTGGATCACGGTCGGCGAGGAGTGGCCGAGCGAGTTCACCCCAATTCCGCTGGTCAGATCCAACCAACGGCGGCCCGCGTCATCGACGACGTAGGACCCCTCTCCCTCCTCGAGAACGAACGGTGGCCGGGAGTAAGTGGGCGCAAGATAGCGCGCCGCAAGATCGGAGATCTCCGGACCGCTGTCTTTCGAGAGCAGTGCTGCCTGCTTCATGGTGACGGTCGGATCCGGCTTTACGGGCGCTATGCCTGTGGTTACATCTGTGGCTGCGGTTGCGCCTATGGCTGTGGTTGTGGCTGAAGAAGTCATGTTTCTCCTTTGACGAAGCTCCTGCCCGGATCGGTTTGAATCGTTCCTCGGGAGGATGCTGACTATCGTTTGACCTGTCGGTTGGCCTTGGTCCGGGTGGCCGCGATTACGAGATGCCCGCGGGCGCGCCGAAACGGGGCTCACGCACGACGGTGGCGACGCCGTCCTTCAAAGTCCGAAGGCTTCCGATCCGGACCCGATCCACTCCACTGGCGAGAGCGGAGAGAGCGCCTTGAAGTTTGGGGATCATCCCTTCCGTGATTTGTCCACGTGCGGACAGCGAAGCGATCCCCGACTCGTCGAGTGTGTCGAGAACGTTTCCGTTCATGAGGACTCCGGCCACACGACCGACGTACTCCAAAGTCTCTGCATCCAATCCGGACGCTACGGCCGCCGCGGCAAGGTCGGCATTGACATTGATCGGGGCGCCGTCATCTCCAAGCGAGACCGGAGCCACCACTGGAATCATTTCGTTCTCGAGAATGATGTCGAGCAGCTTGGTGTTGACCACAGGACGGGAGCCGACACGGCCGAACCGCGCGTCGTCCAGGGCCGACGTCAGCACACCTCCGTCGATTCCCGAGATACCGACGGCCGGGATACCGGCTTCTCGAAGTCGTACGACGATTTCTTTGTTCGTCTTGCCGGCAAGGGCCATGGTCACGGCTTCCAGGTCGGCCTCGTCCGTTACGCGGATGCCGTCCACCATTCGAGGCTCGAGACCCAGCCTCTCCTGAAGCGACGCAATATGGGGTCCGCCGCCATGAACGAGGACGACGTGACGAGTACGACTCTTCAGCTCGCAGACGTAGTCCGCCATGCCCTTGAGAAACGAGTCGTCCGTGAGGGCCGAACCGCCGACTTTGACTACGAGCGGCCGGACCGACGATGAGCTGCTGCGCTTTCGCGGCTGGGCCATGAGTGTTGTCTTCTCGGTGGTTTTCATACCGACGCCTCCTTGTCAGTCGAAATGCCCGCAAAGTGTTGAGCCTGGACGGCGAATGGCGCCTTCAGTCCGGTGGGCTCCGGCATCCCGAGCATCAGGTTCATGTTCTGCACCGCCTGTCCCGCGGCGCCCTTCTGAAGATTGTCGATGGCCGAGACCAGGACGACGTGATCCGATCCACGAACTTCATGGACGGAAATGACGACGCCGTTGGTGCCGACGGCCATGGCCATCTCGGCCACGGCTTCCGGGTCTTTCAGGACGCGAACAAAAGGTTCGTTGTCGTAACGCCCGGACAGGAGATCCCGGACTTGATCCGCGTTGGCCCGGGTGGAGATGCAGATCGTGGAAAGTAGACCGCGTTCCACCGGCACGAGATGCGGATTGAACAGAACCTTGCCCGTCTTTAGGCATTGCTCCATCTCGGCCACGTGCCGGTGCGAGCGTCCCGGTTTGTAGGGTGCGACGTTTCCGTGAAGCGTGCAGAAATGCGTTCTCTCGGACGGAGCCACACCTGCGCCCGAAACGCCGGACTTTGCATCGACCATGACAATGTCGGTGATCAGGTCTTCTTGCTGCACCGGCAACAACGCCGTCAAGACCGAGGTCGGATAGCAGCCCGGGTTGGCCACGAACGAGGATCGAACGATGTCGTCCCGGAAGTGCTCTGTCAGCCCATAGGCCGCCGTTTCGGCAAGGGCCTGGGCACGCCGACAGCCATAGACTTCCTCGTGGATCTCCTTGCTGCGGATCCTGTGGTCTCCGGAAAGGTCGATGACCCTCACGCCCTTGGCGCAGAGTTCAGCAGCCATGCTTCCGCCCTGGCCCGACGGCATACAGAGGAAGGCAATGTCCGGCGAACTCGAGCCGAGTTCTTCCGGATCGATCAGCGGAAGCGCAGGCGCGTCTCCGACGAGATCACAAAGTTGTTGGCCTGCGGCTCTTCGGGACGTTCCGGCGATGAGATCGACGTGGGGATGGGTCCACAGAATCGACGCCAGCTCCCGTCCCGAATACCCCGTGGCGCCGGCAATGGCAACGCGAGGAAGATGGGCCGAGGAGTTTCTGGACCTGGTGCCCACCTCACTCGTCTTGATCCCGGTTGACCGGTCAGTTGGGGTTCGTTTCGACTCGGTTCTTTCGTCGATTCTTTCGTCGGCCCTTTCGTCGGCTCTTTCCGAGGTCGGCGTTCGAGTCGAAGCCGTTGCTTCTGCGGGCATAGGTCCTTCCTTGATCTTTCCTTGATTTCGCACGAGCCGCACCGAAGTCCTGACCTGTCGGCACTCAACTTCGCCCGGGGACTGGGCACCGCGTCACTCGGCCTCCCTCCAAGGAAGAGACAACTTCCATGCCACCGTTCCCTTGACCGGCCCAGGCCGAAACCGGGACACTGGTGTCCCATCGTATGAGACACAAGTGACCCATCAGGAGTGAACGAGACACAGTTGTCCCAAACCAAGAAGACACCGGAAACTCCCCTGGTCTGGACGGTCGGATGCGCTGCGGCCAGATCCTCGTTGGCAGCGGCCGGATTGGCACTCCGGAGCAAACGAAGTGTTTCTCAGAGCCTGAAACGCGACGGGTCCCGACCGCGGGCCATCATCATTCACCGCGCGGCGCTGCCACGTTCGGAGGTCGCGGCGTCCCTCCGCCAGCTCCGGCGGAACTGGCCTCTCGTCGACATCCTTCTCTGGGCGCCCGATGCATCCGGGGAGTACGTCCGAAGCTCCCTTCAAGCCGGCGCCATCGACGTGGTGCTGAGTCGAAGCCCGGAACGGCTGGCGGAAGTCGCGAAGAGCACCGTCGCGGACCAGAAGTTTCTGCCTCGCTCGACAGGTTCGCGCGGAGGTGAAACCAAGACCCGGTTCGAGGGCCTGGTCAGCCGCAGCCAACGCATGTGGGACCTCTTCGACTTGTGCGTTCGAATTGCCCCGACTGAGGCAACGGTCCTGATCGAAGGAGAGACCGGTACCGGGAAGGAACTGGTCGCTCGGGCCATTCATCGTCGCTCGGGCCGCAAGGGACGATTCGTCCCACTGAACTGCGGCGCCATCCCGACAGAGCTCGTCGACTCTGAACTGTTCGGACACGAGAAGGGTTCATTCACGGGAGCGACGGTTCGCAAGGACGGAATGTTCCGGCACGCCGAAGGCGGGACCATCTTTCTGGACGAGATCGGCAGCATCGCCGAACCGACGCAGGTCCGACTTCTACGCACACTGCAGGAAGGAATGGTTCGGCCGGTCGGCGCCAATGAAGAGGTTCCGATCGACGTTCGGGTCATCGCTGCCAGTAGCGAGCCGCTCGAGGCCATGGTCGAGGAGGAAAGGTTCCGGTCCGATCTACTCTACCGGCTCGACGTGATCCGCCTACAGCTGCCCGCGCTACGGCAGCGTCCCGAAGACATCATCTTTCTCTTCGCCCAGTTTTCGGCAACCACTGCGAAGCGCTATCAGGTGGAGCGCCCGGAGGTGGATGAGTCCTTCCTCGATGCTCTCACTGGCTACGACTGGCCCGGCAACGTGCGCCAGCTCGAGAACTTCACCGAACGCCTCATCCTGACCCATCCGAGCTCAGCTCAACTCGATGCCAGTCACTTCACTCGGCTTGTGCAACATGATGCCCAGGTCACTGGACAGACAAATGAGCCGACAGATGTCATGAATCACCCGGAACTGCATGATCTCAACGCATCAGGCTCGCTGGATGAAGTGGTGGGCCGAGTCGTGGAAGCTACCGAGGAGAAGTACCTTCGCGAGTGCCTGCGTCGAAATCGAGGCCGCATGGAACAGACGGCAGAGGCCGCCGGCATCAGTCGCCGCACCCTTCTTCGGAAACTGCAGAAGCATGGCATCGACAAGATGGAGTTTCGTCGCTAGCCCGAACCTGCGGGCAGAAAAAAGCGACCGACGCCCCCTGTCCGAGGGCGTCGGTCGTGATGATGGGAAGACTCGAAGTACGCGGGGGTTCTGCGCTTTCGAGTACGACTATTTGTCTCCCATCATCATCCCGTGAGACGAGCCCCCGAAACTTCGGGAGATCGAGAAGTTGACTACGTAGTCGGCGAAGGCTGCGTCTCCCTGAACCCACTCTCCCGACGAAGCTGTGCGCTCTTTGTCGGAAACGCTCTGCGTACGATTGCGGTAAAGCGCGATCGGCACGTTGAGCGACAAGTTCCAAACGTGTTGATTGAGAGACAACCCCGGCTCGATCGAAATCGCATACCCGGGACGACGGCGTCCGTCGCTGCCCCCGATGAGGTCTTCACTCGGAATCCCCTCAAAACGTCCACCAAGGCTTGCTGAAAGTCCGTGCGCCGGAAGGGCCGCGTAGTTCATGCCCATCCGGAACGAGTACTGGTCCGCGACCGAATGAAACGTCGTCGCGTTGTGCTGGGTATCGTTGACTTCCGTCGGAGTGAAGAGATAGAAGCCGTTGAAGTAACCCGAGAAACTCCGTGAGAACGCGCTGTATGCCTGACTGCGAAGGGCAAATCCCCAAGCGCCGTCACCGAGCTGGATAGACTGATCGACCGCTTTGGTGACGAGCGAGTCCGCGCCGTCACTCCCCATCTTGTGGAACGTGTCCTGAACGTTGGAATCGCCGGTCGGCGTCTTGATTCCGAGCCCGAGGGAGAAGTTCGTGCGATGGCCTTTGGCCGGATCGAGCATCCAGTAGTCGGCGGAAAGCCGCACATCGCCGAGACCGTAGCTTCCGGTGTTGAACCGTTGCTGGCCGGGGTTGCTGCCGATGCTGTTGCCGTAGTGCTCGTAGAGCGACGAGCGATCGTAGTAGATCAGGGGAACGTTGATCGTGAGCTGCGTCCGGCGGTTCAGCGAGTAACTGATTCCGAGATCCATCGCGTGGTTGATGTTGATGACTTCGGTCCCGTCATCGACGCGGTGACTTTCTTCATGGTCCCCCCGGAAGTGGCGGAACGAACGAAAGTACTGGTAGGAAGCGGAGGCGTCCCACCGTCCTTCGACCAACGGACCACTGACCATGGAACCGTTGGACATGGACATGTGTCCGGCATCACCGCAGGACATAGGCCGGACGGCCACACATCCCTGGGCTTGCACGGACTCACCGATCGTCAGCAGGCAGAGGGCAAGGGCGGCTCCGATCATGGCCACCGGAAGGTCAAATCTAGGTCTAGGTTTCGAGAGCTTCATGAGGTCAATCTCCACACGGGTGTCTATCGCGAAGTCGTCATGGACCGATCCGTCCGTCCACCTTCACGGAGGCGCCGTGTCTGTAGCCCACGTCCTCCCCTCGATGCGTCCTGCTTCCCCATGAGAATCAATTCGCGGGCCGTTTGCTCAGAGAAGTCACGATTTTCGTCTCGTTTGGCGTAAGTCGTTGTGCAGACGGAACAAAGCCCGCGGGCAGCGCAGCGCCGACTTCGAGTCGAGAGCTGGGAAAACTCGTACGTTTCATGGGCCCGGACCCGTCACTCCATAAACCTTATGAGCTCCGTTGCGTCCGGTTGTTCGCCGTCCGCGAACGAAATCTTGAAGGGTTCGCAGACCAGAGCGCCTGGTTGTTGCAGTTCGACTTCGATCTGAGGCTCGTGTCCCAGGGCTCCTCCCTGAGACTACGCGCTCTACTTTTTGGATCGCAGCGTGTGACTTCTCCATGGCGAAGCGGGTCCGATGTAGGCCGGAAACTCCGGTCGTCCAGGAAGGACCCCGTCACAAAGGTGGACTCCACATAATGTTTCGCCTCTTCACCATTACCACCATGGCACTTCTGATCAGTGTCGCCTCGCCAGCCGTGTTGCGGCTCAGCTCACCGGCCCACGCCGGCATCGGCGCCTCCGGCAGCACCGGAATCCTCGACCTCGACACGCCGGAGATGCTTCCGCCCGGTTGGATGAGCGTCAGCACCTCCGCTCGTCTCGACAACGTGGAGATCGGTGATCGGCGTCTTCACACGTTCCGGATGACGCCGAGTCTGACCGTCGGACTGAACGGCGGGCTCGAGCTTTCCACCGCGGTTCCCGTCCAGGGATTCTTCCGCACGGGAAGCGACGAATCCGGCGTGTCCAGCCTCTTCAACGAAGACTTCTCGGTTCGCTTTTCCGACCCGGAAATCAAACTGAAGCAGGCCTTCCCCGTCGGCGGCGAAGCGCTTCGTTTCGGCCTTCAGGGCCTGGCGACCATGCCCCTGGGAAGCGACCGGTTCGAAGGAATCTACGCCGGAGCCGACTCGATCCAGCCGTACACCTCCGGCGAATGGAATCTCGGACTGCGCGGACTGCTCACCCTCGACCTGACCGGCCCCGGCGGCGTTCCTTTGCGGATGCATCTGAACGGTGGCTACGTTTGGAACCGGAATGAAAGCCGCTACTCCTACTACCGGGCACACCCGTACGCCCTCCCTGCGGTCCGACAGCCGCACTCGGACTCCGACAACGACGTCATGCTTCTCGGCGCGGCCCTGGAGTTTCCTGCGTTTCGGCAGGCAGCGTTCGTCGAGTTGACGACGGAGCAGTTCGTCAATGACCGCAGCCTGCTGGAAGCTCGGGAGAACCCGATTCAGCTGACTCCGGGCGCACGTTTCAACCTGCCCGGAGGGATCGGGCTGACCACTGCAGTCTCTTTCAACCTGAGCGGAGACTCGGACAAGACCGCGTTCGAGCCGGGGGACGTCTACCCGGACTGGCAAGCACGCGCGGTCATTTCCTTCGGTGACATTTTCCAAAGTCGGAAGGCTCGACTTGAACGACGCGAGCAGCTGAAGGCCACCGGTGTGACGCCTCCAAGCCATGCTCCGAGCTACGTGGATGCCACGGACACGAACAGCAACTCCGGCTCTTCCCCGACCTCTACAGGTTCTTCCGGAGAGAGTGATCAACGGGACCGCGAACAAAAGGACGCGGCAAAATCTGTGGACGGCAAGCCGATGACCGAAGGCTCTTCAACCGCTACGGGCTCCGCCGCCGAGGCAAGTTCCACGGGCGAATCCGCGGGACTCGAAAGCAACTCCGTCATGGACTCGACGGCTTCGATGCTGGGCGCACCGCGCTACATGTCGCTTCCCAACGACATGGACGGTGACGGAATCCTGGACGCGGATGACCGCTGCCCTCGACATGCCGAAGACCGCGACGGCTTCCGCGACTTCGACGGCTGCCCGGACCTCGACAATGACATGGACGGCATTCTCGACCTCGATGACCTCTGCCCGAACTCTCAGGAGGATCATCTCGGTCCGTATCCGTTCGACGGATGCCCTTCGACCGTTCGCACGGCCCCGAATGCCCGAGACCAGGGATCCATTCCCGAGCCAGGCGCTCTCGGGTCGGGTAGCGCGATGTTCCGGCCCCTACCGACGTGGCCGGAAGAGTCTCCGTCCAACAACCCAACGAGCCGGTCCGAGGCGTCGAGGTCGTCCCGGGATTCGAAGAGCGTGAACTCATCGAAGGCAGCCGCTTCGGACCAGGAAGTCACGGCACGGATTGATGAACTAACGGGCGCTCTGCGGGAAAACCGTCGCACCGAGAACCAGCGACTGGATGACCTGAATCGCACGGTGCGAGATCTGTCGCAGCGCTTGGAGGCGATGCAGCTGCGGGCGATCGCCGGCAGCTCCAGCGGCAGCGGCCGGGTCTACACAGACTCGGACGGGGACGGTGTCGCGGACGCCTTCGATCGATGCCCGGAACGCAAAGAGGACATGGACGGCTGGGAAGACGCGGACGGATGCCCGGACACCGACAACGACGGAGACGGCATCCCCGACTCGGACGATCGCTGTCCGAATGTCGCCGAGACCTGGAACGGATACGAGGACCGCGACGGCTGCCCGGACGAAGCACCGGGCCAGACGGGCTCCTTGCTTCCAGGAGCGGAGTCGAATCCGTCAACGGATGAGGATCCCGCTGCTTCTGCGGGTTCGTCACCAGGACCCAAGTCCATGGATTCCCTGAACTCGAGCACTACGGTATCGGCGGAAGATTCAGTCCAATTCGGTCAAATGTTGCAGAGACGTGAGTTCCTGCTCCACCGCCTCCATTTTCCAAGCGGCGGAGCCGCTCTAACCTCGTCCCATCGTGAGATTCTGCGCGGAATCGCGGAACTTTCCGGAGTCGTCGAAGTCGTATGTGAAGGCCATAGTGACGGACGGGGATCCAGCAGCGGCAACCTCGAGCTTTCCAGGAAGCGGGCGACCGCGGCGCGCGACTACCTCATCGAGTTGGGAATGCCGCCCAGCGTTGTCAGCATCACGGCCAGGGGGGAATCGGATCCCCTCGCGGACGACTCGACCGAGTTCGGACGCACGGAGAATCGGCGGGTCGACGTCCTCGTTCGCAGGTAGGTGATTCAGGGCGTGCTACGCTAACCCCCTGAATTCTGCGGACGGCGGCTTCACCGACGACAGCGAGGTGACACAACCGTCCGCGCCGCGAAGAGAACAGCTCTTCCGGCCTGCGTTCAAGGGGGGATACTTGCCAACCAACCTCGCCCAAGACCGAGTCATGGTCTTGGCATCTTTTGCGTTTTTGCTATCTGGCTTTGGCTTGACCGGTTGCCAGAGCGGTGAAGGGTCGGACCCTGCACCCCAGCAAGGGGGCGGTCCCGTTCCGGCGGTGGAAGCCGCGCAAGCCAAACGCGGTTCCCTTCCTTTGACTCAGCGATTGAGTGGAAAGGTCCGAGCCGAGAACCAGATCTCCATCTATCCGCAGGCCACCGCGGTCGTCTCGGCCGTACTGGTCGAGAACGGCCAAGCCGTGAAGGAAGGCCAACCCCTCGTTCGTCTCCGTGACGTCGAATTCCGTCAACGCCTGCGACAGGCTGAAGCCGATCTCGAGATCGCGCTCGCACAGAAGAAGCGCGAAGCTGCCGAGCTGCAAGACGCACAACGCAGCCTCGACCGTTCACGCGGCCTTTCAGAGAAACAGCTACTCAGTCAATCCGATCTGGAAGAGTCCGAGACCCGACTCTCCGCTGCGCAGGCAGATCTGGAACTCGCCGAGGCTCGTGTTCAGCAGGCGCAATCTGCGGTTGCGGAACAACGGGAGAACCTGAGCTACACAGAGATCCGGGCGCCGATCACCGGCACTGTCGGAAATCGCAACGCCGAAATCGGCATGGTCGCCACTCCGGGAACGGAGCTCTTCACGCTTGGGCAACTCGACGACGTTCGTGTGGAAGTCGTGCTCACGGATCGCATGCTGACCTTCATTCGCGAAGGACAGCGCAGTGAGGTAACCACGGCTGCCGGTTCGAGATCGGCCGGGCTTTCGCGCATCTCTCCGTTTCTGCATCCGGTCACCCACAGCACCGAAGCCGAGATCGACTTCGACAACGACGACGGCTTCTTTCGCCCCGGAATGTTCGTCGCGGTCGATGTCTTCTACGGCGAAAGCGAAGAAGCCACGCTCGTCCCGTTGAGCGCCCTCTACGAGAACCCGACGACGGGCGGACTCGGAGTCTATGTCGCCACCTCGAACCTCGAAGCCGGCACACCCGTCTCCGGTCAGTCGGAAACGCCTTCGCAAGCGCTAAGTGAACCCCTGGAGTTCAAGTTCACACCGGTAGACGTCATCGCCGAAGGGCGAATGGAAGCTGCTGTCTCCGGAATCGAAGAGCACATGTGGGTCGTCACTTTGGGACAGAACCTCCTGGGAGGCAAAGACGGCGAAGCCCGGGCCCGCACCGTGACCTGGGACCGCGTCGAGCACATGCAACGCCTCCAACGTGATGATCTTTTGGAAAGTCTGGTCCGACCCGAAGCCACCCCCTGATCCCGAAAGGGAAAGCCATGCGCATCACCGAAGTTGCCGTTCAGAGACCCGTCGCCACGACCATGACCTTCCTCATCATCATGGTCCTGGGAGTGATGGGCTTCCGCTACCTTCCCGTCGACCTGCTTCCCCCCATCGAGTACCCGCAGCTGACGGTTCGAACGAATTATCCGAACGTCGGTCCGCAGGAGATCGAACGGATCATCACCGACCGTGTCGAAAACGCGGTTGCCGGTGTCCCCAACGTCGAGCGGGTTCGCTCGCGTTCGGAAGAGGGATCGAGCCGGGTGACGTTGGAGTTCTCCCAGGGAACCAACATCGACGCCGCGGCCAATGATTTGCGCGCCGCCATCGATCGGATCCGGGACGACCTGCCTCCCGAAGTCGAGTCACCGAGAGTTTGGAAGTTCGATCCGGACAACTTCCCCGTCGTCATCCTCGGCGCCAAGTCCTCGCAGGGAATGGAACGCCTGACCCGTACTCTCGAAAGGGAAATCGCCCAGCGTTTCGAGCAAATCCCCGGCGTGGGATCGGTCGATGTTTGGGGAGGCGTCTACCGCGAAGTGCAGGTTCGTCTTTTGCGCGACCGTCTGGCGTCGTCCGGACTGACCGCGCTCGATGTCCAGAACGCGCTGCAACGAGAGAACACGACGCTACCCGGCGGAGACATGCGCGAAGGCGTGCGCGACATGTACGTGCGGACCCGCGGTGAGTTCGAGTCCGTCCGACAAATCGGTCAGACCATCATCCGGGTCGTCGACGGACAGCCCATTCGCGTCTCGGACGTCGCCGAAGTCGTGGATGGTTACGCCGATGTCAATCGACTCGTCCAGATCGACGGGCAGCCCATGGTCCGACTCGGAATCCGCAAGCAATCCGGGGCCAACACCGTCGCCGTTGCCGAGGACGCTCGCCGCGAACTGGCAAGGATCAACGAAGAACGAGATGACCTGGAGCTTCTGCTCGTCGTCGATCAAAGCGAGTTCATTCAGGACTCCATCGACAACGTCCAGAAGTCTGCCCTCTGGGGTGGTCTGCTCGCCGTTCTCATCCTCTACATCTTTCTACGGAACGGGTCGACGACGTTCCTCATTGCGCTCTCCATCCCGATTTCTCTCATCGCCACCTTCGGACTCTTGTTCTTCAACAAGCTCACACTCAACCAGATGAGTTTCGGGGGTCTGGCGCTGGGTATCGGCTTGATCGTCGACAATGCCATTGTTGTCATGGAGAACATCGTCCGACTTCGGGAAGACGGGCGAAACCTTAGGGAAAGTGCGCTTGTCGGGACCCGTCAGGTTGGCGGGGCCATCGTCGCGTCCACGCTGACGACGTCGGTCATCTTTCTTCCGGTCGTCTTCATGCAGACCATTTCGGGAATGCTCTTCCGGGAACTGGCTCTCGTCGTCGTCTTTGCCCTTCTCTGTTCTCTCTTCGTGGCGCTGACGATCGTCCCGATGCTTGCCAGTCGCTATCTGACGACGAGCACCGAGAGCAAACCGCGCTGGGCGTTTCTCGGATCGATCGGGACCGGCCTCCGCCGGCTCGAGAACGCCTACGGAAGTTGGCTTCCGGGTGTCCTTCGGCATCGCGGACTCGTTCTGGGCGGAACCGCGCTTCTCCTTCTGGGAACCGTTCTTCTTTGGCCGCTGCTCCCCGTGGAACTGGCGCCGCAGACGGATGCCGACGAGATCGATGTCGAGTTGGAGATGGCGCAGGGAACCAACATCGCGGTCGTCAACGAGTACCTCTACGAGCTGGAACGCCTCGTTCGCGAGGCCACGCCGATGGATCAGGTCAAGCACCTGACGATCGAGATTCGGCCCGGCGACGCCGAAGTCGAGATCTCTCTGCTCGGTGCCGGCGAGCGCACGATGGACAGCTTCGACATTGCCGACCAAATCCGTCAGAACGTTTCCGGCCAGGTTCCCGGAGCCGACATTCGGGTGCAGGCTCAGTCCGGGTTGTGGATGTTGCGTCGTCTTTTCGGATCCGGAGGTGGCGGCGCCGTCGAGCTGGAACTCCGCGGATACGACCTGGATCTGGCCGACCAGGTGGCCGGGCAGTTGCGACAGGCCATCGAAGGCGTCCCGCAGATCAAGGATGTTCGACTCAGCCGCCGCGAAGGCCGCCCCGAACAGAACCTGGTCATCGATCGGGAGAAGATCGCAGGCCTCGGTCTGTCGGTCTCTGACGTCGCCCGTGTCATTCAAACGAACGTCGGCGGCAGTCGGGCCGGAGTCTTTCGCGAAAACGGTGAAGAGTTCCCGATCATGGTTCGGCTCCAGCCGGATGACCGCCTCAGCACGCTCGACCTTTCCAGCGTCTCCATTCGAACGGCGACCGGCGAAATCCTTCCCATCTCTTCTGTAGTCAGTACCGAGAGAAGACGCGGTCCGACCGGGATCGAACGGGTCGACGGACAGCGGGTAACCTACATCCGTGCGAACCTGGAAAGCGGCGCCGCCATGGGAGATGTCATCGACGACCTTCGGGAACGCGTTCGCGCCGTCAACCTACCCGCCGGCTTCTCGCTTCTCTTCGGCGGAGAGTACGAGGAGCAGCAAAAGGCCAAAAAGGACTTCCTGATTGCCATCGTCGTCGCCGTTGTCCTGATCTATATGGTCATGGCCGCTCAGTTCGAGCGCTTCCTCGATCCGCTGATCGTCATGGTCGCCGTTCCCCTGGCATCGATCGGGGTGGTGCCCACGCTGCTGCTGACCGGGACGACTCTCAACGTGCAAAGCCTGATGGGGATCATCATGTTAACAGGGATTGTCGTGAACAACGCGATCGTCCTCGTCGACTACATCAATCTGTTGCGTCGGGAAGAAGGCATGGACATCACCAAAGCCGTCGTGGAATCCGGGCGGCGGCGCCTCCGGCCCATTCTCATGACGACCTGCACGACGGTACTCGGTATGCTTCCGCTGGCTGTGGGAACCGGCGCCGGCGGTGAGATCCAAGCGGCACTGGCCCGCGCCGTCGTCGGCGGCCTCGTCGTTTCGACCGGAATCACCCTGGTCGTCATTCCGGTCGCGTACAGTGGCGCCTATCAGTTGATGGCCGGCATTCAATCCAGGTGGAGGCGCGTCGTCGATCAGTCCGCGGTGCTTCCCGTCCCCGAAGAAGGAGCTGAGTCTTGACGAAGCAACCCGAGATCGATCCCCGTGTCTTCGACCTGTACGACGAGTACTGCCACGGCCGCATCGACCGACGGGAGTTTCTGAAGCGCGCAGCCGCACTCACCGTCATCGGCGGCTCTGCGCTGACCATGGCGCAGTCCCTGCTGCCGCGGTATGCAGAGGCACAGACCATCTCGTTCACCGACTCGCGGATCAAAGGAACCTACGTCGAGTACGACTCGCCGGGCGGGACCTCCGGAACGATGAAAGGCTACCTCGTCCGCCCGACCAGCGAAGGGCCGTTCCCTTCTGTCATCATCTTCCATGAGAACCGTGGGCTCAATCCGCACATAGAGGACGTCGCACGCCGAGCCGCCGTCGCTGGATTCCTGGCGTTGGCTCCCGACGGACTCTTCCCCGTCGGCGGCTATCCCGGCAACGACGATGACGGACGGGAGCTGCAGCGAAGCCTCGACCCCGACAAGCTCGATCGGGACATGGTCAACAGTGCGCAGTTCCTTCAGTCACACGAGCTCTCCAGCGGAAAGCTGGGGGCGACCGGTTTCTGTTGGGGCGGAGGAATGACCAATCGGCTGGCCGTGACCCTAGGCGACCAGCTGAGCGCCGGGGTTCCCTTTTACGGCGCGCCGCCCGCTCTCGGTGATGTCGGACGGATTCAGGCGCCGATCCTGGTCATCTATGCGCAGACCGATCCGAGAATCAACGCCATGTGGCCGGACTTCGAGGCCGCGCTCAAGGCCAACGACATCGACTATGGGATGGAGATGTTCCCCGGGACTCTGCATGGTTTTCACAACAACTCGACGCCGCGGTACAACGAGGCGGCGGCGGCGTTGGCGTGGAACCAGACGATCGGTTTCTTTCGGGAGCACCTGGCGACGTAGTCGACCTCGGTTCGTCAATCCACCGCCAGCTCACGGAACCAGGCGGCCAGTTCGGCGTCGTCTACGATCGACCACGTGTGTGGCGAAGACCCATCCGCGAAGCCGTCACGCGACTGCCAGGTCGTAATGAGTTCTGCATCGTCGTTTCCCTGGAGTCTTAGTTCGTTGACCAAACCCGCGAGATCGAGCGAGTTCATCGCGTAGTAGGACTTGCCTCGGTTCTCGATCCACCAGTCCACATCCGGCTCGTGGTACGCCCGAAGCGGGATTCCCCGCAGCGCAATGGCAGCCCCTCCGTTCTCCGCGGTTTTCGTGTACGGCGAGTAGCGTCGGTAGGCGACGGGAACCTCCGTTGGCGTACCACCGAGATTCTGCTCCAACAGATACCTCACCCAGCGCCCCTCGTCGGCGGCCGCCGGATGAACGTTTCGGCGGGTCGCGTCGCGCAGGGCGTACCACATTCTTTCGAAGTCGAGCGGGGCATCGACCAGAGCGAGCCCGGAAACGCGCAACCCGTAGCCGGGATTGGATTCGAGGTACTGGGCAAATCGAGCCGAACGCGTCCCACCCAAGGAGAGCCCCGCAGAGAAGACGGGTTTGTCCTCGAGACCGTGGGCTGCAAGGACCGACTGAACCTCCGCTGCGGCCCACTCGAGCGTGTCACTTTGGAAGAAGAACTCGAGGGGATCTCCGGTCGAGACATGAAGGATCCCAAGTCCCCGCGCCAACGCTTCACCGTCGAAGCTGTCCGCCGCGACCTCGGCCTCCTGATAGTCGATTCGACCGCGCTGGAAGAAGACGACGGTACCGACCACCTCCCCGCCCGAGCGAGGCGTGAGTAGAGTATGGCCGCGCTCTGTCATGTTGATCATCCGCTCCGGCTCGGGACCGATGCGCAGCGTCTCCCGAATGTCCGTGTAGGACGTCGAAGCAACCGTGACGGGAAGGGATTCTGTGCCGGCCAGAGAACGTGGACACGAGGTGGAGAGGAGTAGAAAGAGGAAGAGGAAAACGGATCCGGAAATAGTCTTCATAGGGACCTCAATTCGAAGATCAAGTGCGTCGACCGAGCCAGCCGGCGATCGCGTAGTACATCGCTCAAACAGTGACAGAGGCTTGGAAGAGTGGAAAGAGCGCGAACCATCCCTCCCTGCGCTACGGCGAAGGAGCCTCCTCGACGATCCGTTTCGATGCCCACTCCGAACCGCGCAGCGTCTGCACGTTACCGGACAACCAGTGCACCTGCAGCGAGTCGACGCTTCGTTCTGACCGTGCTCCGAGAAAGAGGGAAGGCTCCCGAGCAGACAGGTAGGAACTGCCGGATCGAAGGACGGCCTCTGCTGACGGCGTCGATTCCCCGTTGGAGAAGAGTAACGCCCGAACTCCGAACGGGCTGACGTTTCCGCCGGCGTCCTGAAATGTCAACGTCATGCCCGCTGAGGCCGAGGACGCTGAGGCTGTCACCTTAGCGGAGGTGCCGGTCGAAGAGGAGCCAGTCAAAGAAACGCCGAAGTCATTCCGATAGAGATAGGCTCCCCCACCGTTCTCCGTCAGCAGAAGATCCAGATCCCCATCGCCGTCGACGTCTGACACAGCCAATCCTCGGCCCACGATCTCCGCGTTCAAGTCCCCGATCTGCGGGATCGGCACCAACCGTTTTCCTTCCTCATTGCGAAAGACCTGCGGCGCCTGCCGATACTTCTGGTTCGAATAGAGCCGATCGATCTGCGGCTCGATGTGACCGTTGACGACGATGACGTCCTTCCAACCGTCCAGATCCAGGTCGACGGCACGCAATCCAAAGGCGAGAGTCGGAAGTGTCGGTAGGCCGAGTCCGAATCCGGGTGCGTCGTCCAGGTAAACCCCCGTGTCCTGTGCGAGAAAGAGTGCGGACATCTCATAGGAGAAGTTGGCGACGAGCACGTCCTCCATCCCGTTGCCGTCCAGGTCGCCGACGTCGACACCCATTCCTCCGCGCGCCGCTCCGCTCTCACTGAGAGCCACGCCCGCCGTCAATCCCGCCTCGACGAAGGTCCCATCGCGTTGATTGAGGAAGAGGAAGTTTCGTTCTGTGTCGTTGGCCACGATCCAGTCGCACCAACCGTCGCCGCCATGGTCGAGCGCCGCCACTCCCAATGCCTTGCCGCGGACGGAACCGATTCCAGAACTTTCCGTGACGTCGGTGAACTTCGTCCCGTTTGCGTCACTGTCGTTGCGCCAGAGCTGGTTCTCGATCGCGTCGTAGAGTTCGGGGGTGCAGTAGGCCCGGTGGGTACCGTCCGGAAGGCATTCTACGTCCGATTCGGCACTCCATTGGACGTAGCGGCAGACGAACAGGTCCGGATCGCCGTCGCGGTCGTAGTCATCGAAGGCTACGCTCGTGGAGAAGGCGGCATCGCTCTTCCAGAAGCCGGCCTCACGCGACCGATCGACGAACCTTTTTCCTTCGTTGATGAAGAGTCGGTCCGGACCGACCGCCGAAACGAACAGGTCGAGGTCTCCGTCCGAATCAACATCGGCGGCGGCGGCGCCCATACCGTAGAAGGAAACAGCGAGACCCATCGATTCCGTCACGTCCTCGAAGTGGACGAAGGCCGGATCTTGAGAGCCATTGCCGGCTTGTTGGGGTCCGAGGTTGCGATAGAGCTTCCCGGTCGGGCTTGATTCACCTGGACCCGGCTGACCTGCCGGTCCCGAGCGACTTGCCGACCTCCCCTCTCGCGACGAACCGGACGCACCGACATCGTCCAACGAGGCTCCGTTCACGAGGTAGATGTCTGGACGGCCATCGCCGTCGTAGTCGAAGAAGATCGCGCCGGCGCCCATCGTCTCCGGGAGAAGACGACGTTCGGACCCGTCGTTGAAGTGCTGGAACCGGATTCCTGCCTCTTCCGTCATGTCGGTGAAATGCCAATCCGGCAGAGACGGTTCTTCGACTCCACCCAGGTCGGTCGGGGGCTGCTGGTCGGGAGGAGCATCCGGTTGGCACGCACACAAGCTAGTCAGCATTGCGATCGCCGTGATCCATGAGCCCGCCAGCCGCTGCACCGGCCACGTCTCCGCCCGTTTCACCGGTCGCTTCACCAGCCGTTCCATCGCACGCTTCCCCGACCCTGCTGCCCCGGCATTCCACGCCCCACCGGGCCTCCGACGCGGAGTTCCTCTGTACTCAAATCCACCGGGTGGCTTCACGACTTACCCCGCCCCTTGTGCAGTCCGTGCTTCTTCAGAAAGTAGGAGACGTTTCTCTCGTCGACACCCAGCAGCCGAGCGGCCTCCCGTTTCTTCCCGTTGGCCCTGCGCAATGCTTCTTCGATGAGTTCCTTCTCTGCCTTTTGCAAAGAGTCGCGCAGGTTGAGCTCGGACAGTTCCTCCGGCCTGGTCAACACTCGCGACGTTTCAGCCTTTCCGGGACCGGAGTCCAACAGCAAGTGAGGCGGTAGTCCTTCGGGACCGAGCGTGTTCGCGGACTCGAGGAGAACCGCCCGCTCCATCACGTTTCGCAACTCCCGAACGTTGCCCGGCCAGTCGTAGGCAACCAAACGGTCCATCGTCTCCGGAAGAATCGAGTCGATGCGCTTCCCCTGCGCCGCGGACAGTTGCCGAAGAAAGACATCACTCAGCACCGGTATGTCATCGCGCCTCTCGCGCAGCGGAGGAATGTGGATCGTGAGAATGGCGATGCGGTAGTAGAGGTCCTGACGAAAGCGTCCGGCTTCGATGTCACCTTCCACGTCGGCGTTGGTCGCCGCGATGATTCGCGTGTCAACCCGGGTCGTTTGGTTCTCACCGACTCGCTCGAAGGCGCCGTCCTGCAGAACGCGGAGCACCTTGGCCTGACACTCTTCGTTCATCAGGCCGATTTCGTCGAGGAACAGAGTGCCCTGGTGAGCGACGCGAAAGCGACCGTCCCGGTCCGAAGTGGCGCCAGTGAATGCCCCACGACGATGACCGAAGAACTCGCTCTCAAAGAGGTGGGACGGAATGGCTCCGCAGTTGACGGCAACAAAGGCGTGGTCCCGTCGTCCACTGACGCGGTGAATGTAACGGGCGACCTCTTCCTTGCCGACGCCGGATTCTCCGATGATGAGGATGCTGGCATCGCCCTGCGCGCCCTTTCGCGCCAGTTCGAGCGTGGCGCGCCAGCCGGCCGAGGTACCCGGCGGCTGTTGGCCGGTCTCATCGCCTTCGGCACGACTCGAGCCAATGGCCTCTTCACCCGCCCCGCCGGATCGTGCCGAGGTTCGGAGGTAGGCCACCTCCCGTCGTAACGAAGCCTCTTCGATGACGCGCTCGACGACGAGCAGCAACGCTTCCGGATCCGCCGGCTTCTGCACGAACTCGGCCGCCCCGGCCTTGAGACATTCCACGGCCGTTCGAACCGAACCATGCCCGGTCAGAATGATGACTGGAAGCCCCGGCTCTTCTGCGAGCAAGGCTTGCAGGACCTGCATCCCGTCACCGTCGTCCATTCGGAGGTCGACGATCGCTGCGTCGATTCCCCGAAACGTTCCCTCGGCAAGAGCGGACGTCGCGCCGTCGGCCTCGCGGACGTCGTAGCCGCGTCGACGAAAGAACATCGAGAGAGGATCGCGCACGTAGGCTTCGTCATCGACGAGAAGGATCGTTCCCTTCGGGCGCTCCCTGTTGGACGTGCGGTCGTCGGACGTGCGGTCGTTAGGCGTGCGGCCTCCGGACCCACCGGCGGCGCCCCCGCTGGAGTCGTTACGCCCGGGCCCTCTGGATGGAGTCGATTCTGCGGTCATTCGGTCTCTCTTCCTCTCATCACGCCTCCATCCGCTCTACCACTTTCGTGTTCCGGCAACCGAACCGTGAACTCCGCCCCGCCATCCTTATGGTTATCGGCCGAGATCGACCCACCATGCGCCTGGACGATGCCGAGGCAGATGGAAAGACCGAGCCCGGTGGAACCGCGTCCGGAAACGAAGGGCTCGAAAATCCCGTCGAGTTCGGCCGGATCGATCCCTGGTCCATGGTCCCTCACTCGAACAGAGGCCAATGAAGACCCGTCGTTGCCCGATTGCACTCCACGAACGATCGTCACCTCAACCGGCCCGGAATCCGCAACTTCCAATGCGTTCAGCAGCAGGTTGAGCAACAGCTGCCCGAGAGTCACCGGATCTCCAATGATCTGCACCTTGGAGTCCGGTGCGTCGATCCGAAGGTCCCTTCCGCGGAAGTCCGGTTGTGACTGAAGAAACGAGACCGTCTCTTCCACGACCTCCCGCAGATCCAGAGGCTGCTTCGAAACGTGGTGTCCGGGATCTGAATAGTCGAGAACACCCCGTGTTACCGAGGCGATTCGGTCGATGCCTTCGCGAACCCGGTCCACGGTTTCCAGCGCGTCGTCAGTGCGGCCCTCACGCAGATCGTCGCGAAGCAGTGCCAGGTAGCTCCCCATTCCTTCGAGCGGATTGTTCACTTCGTGTGCGATCCCGGCCGCCATCCGGCCAACACCCGCCAACCGTTCGTTGTGCAGAACCTGGCGCTCCAACTCCCGGACACGCGCCTCGTGGGCGCGGGCCGCCTCCGCAGCAACGCCCTTTCGAACCTGACCGTACGCGAACCAACCGGTAAGGATACTGAGAATGGCCAACCCGATGGTCAAAGAGAGCGTCGTTCGGAATCTCGACGTCGCTTCGAGGTCGGATCCCCAGATTCCGGCCGGAGGGGCGGTGAGGATCAATCGCAGCTCGACGGGGGGCGTCCAGTTGGAATCCCGAACCGGCGCGGCGGCGGAATGTTCCGCCAGGGATCGGGCGGCGCTATCCACTGTGGTGTCCGCTGTGGTATCCGCGGTGGTACCAGGGGCCGAATCAGCGGCGGTGCCCGTGGATGTGGGCTCACCGTCCGGCACGACACGAGCTTCGACTCCCGTGCTCGGCAGGGTCGGATCCGCTCTTTCCAGAAGCCCCTGTAGAGAAACCCAGGTCTCGAGGACGAACTCCTGGACGTCATCTACGGGCCAAACACTCAGTACGAACTCCTGGTTGTCGAAATCCTGGACCCAGCTCGACGGATCCGCGACCGTTGGAACGCCCGATCGACGCAGGATGACGATGTCTTCCCGGGACCCGCGACGTTCAGCGGCAACCACATCCGCGTTCGCTCCTGCCCCATCGTTCGCGCCCGCGCCGACGTCCGTCGCTCCGTCCCTTGCTACACCCGTATCGGGATCCGTCCCCGCTTCCGATGAGGCGGCGACCGGCTTCGCCGGCGTCACCCGCATCGCTTCGATCTCGGGCCGGGAGGCCATGAAGCGAACCATGGTGGCCTCGGCCTCCAGCCGACCCCACCGGCGGCTCACCGGATCCGAATCGACCTGGAGCATAGGCAGGTCGTGAACGGCCGTGGCCTGGGTCAGAAAAAGCATGTCGCCGCGCAGCGAAGCCAGGCCGGCTTCGAGTGCCGTCGATACGGCTCGGGTTCGCAGATCCAGGTCTGACTGAAGCGCACGCTGCATCTCGCGGCGCCCCGCAACCAACCCCCAGCTCGCAGCGGCGAGGGTGGCAATGAGCAGAAACAGCAGGACAAGAGTGGGCCGCGACCCTGGAGAATTCTGTGACGTCACCCTCAAATCCTAACGGCCGTGCGAAGCCACTGCGACGGGTATCGTGCTCTTCGTCCGAACACACCGTCACCTCCATTGGACGTGACAGCGGTCAGCTGATAGGTGAAACTCCCGTCTTTGGATAGTCGAGCCGTGGAGCCGAACTACCCCTGTCCATCACGACCAAAGCGTCGTGTTCCCCGTCCGGGATGCTGAGATCGTCACGCGCTGATACTTTGAGAAAGAGGAGAGAGTTCATACCGATGAACCGGTTTCCCACCATCCTGATGGGTCTGCTCATCCTTTGCACGGTAACGCTCCTTGCCTCGTCCGCCCATGGACAGGCGATACCTGGCGGCGAGACCGTGAGCGACGCGATCCGCGAGGCGACGGGACAGGGCACGACCGCGGCGAAGCCGGACTCCAGCGACACGAACCTCATCGAGCGCCTGGAAGGAAAGCTCGAGGACTCAATCGAGTACCGGGAGGAGAAGGTCATCGCCGCGGCGCCGGAGTCTCTCAAGGACTTCCTCTCGATGCCTCTTCTGCGGATCGAACTCTACGGAGTGCGCGTTTGGCAGTGGATCGGCGTCCTCCTCTTCGTCGCCTTCTCGTGGCTACTGGCCGCCATCGCCTGCGGAGTTATCTTCCGCATTCTTTCCTCGTGGGCGAGGCGGACCACGACGACATTGGACGACGATCTGGTGGAGTCTTCCAATCGCCCGACCCGACTGATTGTGGCCATTATCATTTTCAGCCTGCTCTATCCGCTTCTGGTCATCGACCCGGAAGTGCGCTTCCTGCGCCACGGAATGGGTGTCGCCACCGCTCTGGCCATTCTCTGGTTACTTGTCGAGGCCACGGATGTCTTCTCCGATGGACTCCTCCGCCATCTCAAGCGGAAGGACGAGAAGGCCAACACCAGCTACCTGCCAATGGTCCGCCGCTTCGTCAAAGCCGTTCTCTGTCTGATCGTCCTGGTCAGCATGCTGCAGTCGTTCGGATTCAATGTCATGGCTCTCGTCGCGGGATTGGGAGTCGGAGGCCTCGCCGTCGCCCTCGCTGCGCAGAAAACCATTGAGAACCTCTTTGGCGGAATCGTTGTCATCGCAGACCGACCGGTGGAGGTCGGCAACTTCTGCAAAGTCGGTGAGCACACCGGTACGGTCGAGGATATCGGACTTCGTTCGACGCGCCTGCGCACATTGGATCGAACGGTCGTTTCCATCCCGAATTCAGAGTTCTCCTCGACTCGAATCGAGAACTACGCCGAGCGTGACCGCATCCGCATCCATTCGATTCTCCAACTCGGCTACGACACGTCTCCCGATCAGCTTCGTTATGTTCTGACCGAGCTTCGCAAGTTGGTCGCCGCGCATCCGCGGATCATGGAGAACTACAACCGCGTTCGCTTCGTCAACTTCGGTGCGCACTCTCTCGACATCGAGTTCTTTGCCTATGTCGGCACCCGCGACTGGTTGGACTTTCAGGCAGTGCGAGAGGACGTCTTTCTTCGCGTGATCGACATCATCAACGGAAGCGGCGCCTACTTCGCCTACCCGAGTCAGACGCTGTATCTGGGCCGTCACGGAGGACGCAACGAGGAGCGAACGGAATCCGCGGAGCAGGCCGTGGCGAAGTGGAGAGAAGACGAGCAGCTGTTCTTCCCCGGCCTCCCTCCGGAGAAGATCGCGGAGATCGAGGACTCCCTCGACTATCCCCCTGCCGGTTCGCCGAAGAAGGAGCCCGAAAATTGACGGAAGTACTGGTTCCAGAATCGGAAAGCCCAAAGGCACACAGCGGCGGACTTGCCAAAGTCGGTCTAAAGCCGGGCGCAGTCGTCTACGTCGGCGTTGGCCGCGACGCGCCGGTCAGCATGTCGGTCATCGACTACTCCGAGAACGAGCTGGAAGAAGCGGAGGCCACCGAGGTCGGGGAGGCCATTCCGTTTCTCGACGGTCCGACCATCACGTGGATTGATGTCATCGGGGTGCATGACTCCCAGGTCGTCGAGCAACTGGGAACCCATCTGAACATTCATCCGCTGGTTCTCGAAGACATCGTGAACACGCACCAACGGCCCAAGGTCGAGGACCTACAAAACTACGTCTTCGTAGCCTTGAAGATGCTCTACCACGACGGTGCGACGCTCGTTTCCGAGCAGATCAGTGTTCTTTGGGGCCCATCCTGGGTGGTGACTTTCCAGGAAGTGCCCGGCGATGTTCTGGAGCTCGTTCGGAAGCGACTGAAAAAGACGGTTCCCCGCATCCGCTTCATGCACTCCGACTACCTCGCCTACGCCATCATCGATGCCATCGTCGACCACTACTTCATTGTCCTGGAGCGAATCGGCAACGAGATCGAAGAGTTGGACGATCGCGTCTCCGACGATCCGACCCACGAGTGTCTCGTGGAGATCCGGAACATGAAGCGACAACTTCTGACCCTGCGCAAAGCCATCTGGCCGCTGCGGGAAGCGGTCAGTAGTCTCTCGCGTGCAGACAACAAGCTCATCCACGAAGAAACCGAGCCGTACCTACGGGACTTGTACGAGCACGTCATTCAGGTCATCGACACCGTCGAGACTTACCGGGACACCGTGTCCGGGCTGGTCGATCTCTACCACACATCGGTTTCCAACCGGATGAACGAGATCATGAAGGTCCTGACCATCTTCTCAACAATCTTCATCCCGCTCGGCTTCGTCGCCGGGGTCTACGGAATGAACTTCGACACCGGAGCCAGCCCCTACAACCTGCCGGAACTCGGGCTCCGTTTCGGGTACATCGGGTTTTGGGTTCTCGTCGGGTGCGTCGTCCTGGGATTGCTTTACTTCTTTCGACGGAAGCAGTGGCTGTAGGACCGCAACACGGCCCGCTCCACGGTTGGTAGGTATCTAACTCGAGGCGCCGAGGAGCGCAGCGAGTTCCTCCACCGTTTCCGCCCAGGAATCGTGGTAGGCCTGGCGGGCTCGGTCGCGATCTCCCAGTCCCCAGCCGACGAGAATGGCGGAGACTCCGGCTGCACGGGCGGACTCTCCGTCGATCCAGGTGTCGCCGATCATGATCGTTTCGTCGCGCGGTTCGGCAGAGCCCGGAGTACCGGGGGAACCGCTCGAGCCCCGAAAACCCGAGGCGCGGCATTGTCGGCGGGCAAAGTTCAGAGGCTGCGGATCCGGCTTGTGCGTCGGCAGCGTGTCCCCGCCGACGACGGCCTGGAAGCAGGCACTCAGATCCAACCCATCGAGAATCTTGCGACTGAAACCTTCCGGCTTGTTTGTCACGACAGCCATGCGCTGACCCCGGTCGGCCAGTCGCCAGATCAACTCCCAGATGCCCGGGTACGGCGTGGTCGTCGCGAGAAGGTTGCGGTCATAGTGCTGATCAAAGACAGCCAACGCCTGATCGGTCTCGGATCCGTCCGCCAAGGAATGTCCGCGCTCTTCCAGACAACGCGTGACAAGGTTGCGGGCTCCGCGCCCGACATGGCCGACGACGACATCCGTTTCCAGCACCGGATAGCCGTACTCCTTGAGCATTCCGTTGATCGCGGCAGCGAGGTCGCGACTCGTGTCCACAAGCGTGCCGTCCAGGTCCCAGAGCAGAATCTGCTCAGGATCTGAGAAGCGTTGAGAGGGGTTCATGCGGGTATCGTCACCGGGGAGGGAGACGGGGTCAACCGGGAGATGAAACGCAACCGCCCGGGACGAGGCCCGGGCGGCAAATGACATACATGAACGACAGGACTCGTTCTGAGAACACACGACCGTCCACACCGGTCGCTGATCCGACTGCCGACTCTAACTCGCCGGAGTCTCCTGAATAACCGGCAGCTTCGGACTTGTCGACATGACCACCAACTCCTTCGGCCCTTCGTCGGTGATGATGTTGATCCGGTCTCCGACCTTCTTGCCCAACATCTCGCGACCGAGCGGAGACGCATAGGACAGGACGTTCGCTCCGAAGACGTCGTCGCCTTCACCCAACAGCCAGTGTTCTTTGAGTTCGCGCGTCGCGACATCCTCGAGACCGACCAGGGTTCCGGGACCGACTTCACCCTCGGGGAGTTTGAGATCGTCGATCATTCGGGCATCGGCCAGCTTGGTGCTGAGGGCGCCGATGCGCTCCATGTAGTCGGCCTGCTTGTCCTTTGCAGCCTGATACTCGGCGTTCTCTCTCAAGTCGCCGAGCTCGCGCGCTTTCTGAATGGCCTGGGCGACCGTCGTCTTGACCTCGAAGTTCATCTTCTCGAGATCCTTGCGCAGGCGCTCAAAGGTGGCTCGGGTCATGAACGTACCGGAGTAGTCCACGGCCTGGGCATGGCTCTGGAGAATCTTGTTCGTCCTCTCCACCTGCTCAGAGCGGAAGCTCTCGACTTCCTCATCCAAACCGACCTGCCGCAGGATGCGGAGCACCGGCTGCAGGAAGCGCTCGGACGAACGCCAACGACGCAGCAGGAAACCGAAGCGTTCGACGACCAACTCATCGGGTTCGGCTTCCGCCAACTTCGAGGCGAGAACGCCTTCGGGATTCAGGGTCGTCGACGCCAACTTGCGAACCTGCTCGCGTGAGGTGGACTCGACAAGGGTGGCTGCACCGAGCGCTGCGTGCCAGATGTCGGGCGCGATCTGATCGTCTTCCGGCCTGCGGATGGCGAGGTTGATTGCAGCCAAGGCTGCCATCGGACGCTCCGCCGGCTGTTCGATGAGACCGCGAAGGATGGCCTGCCCCTGCTCGGGGTTCTCGGTCAACTTGTCCAACGCCATCTGACGGACATCGGGGAAACGTGACGAGAGCGCAAAATACGCGGTCTCTTTCCACAGGTCGTCGTAACCGAGCCCGACTTCGGTCAAAAGCTTCTGATCGTTGATATCGGTGAACGAAGACGCTTCCACACCCTGCTGCAACATCTGGCGCAGGGCGTCGTGGAATTCGTCACCGGTTTCCTGATGCCACCGGTACAGCTGGAAATGAATGGCCATCCGGTCTTCCGGATTGGTCTTTTCGTCCCGCGCCCATCTTTCGAGGATGCGCGTGTACATCTTCTTCGCATGCTCGGTCAGTGCAGGATGCTGATCGAGGAATCGACGAATGAGATTGAGGTTCGGCCGAATTCCACGACGTGGTTCGACGATGGGAAATGCGACCTCGCTCGACGAAACACCCGACTTGATCTTGTAGACCTGACGGAAAGCCTGCCCCAGATCGAAGCGGTCGTCGCTTTCCATCTGGACCTTGGCTTCCTTCCACCAACTCGCCCAACGGGACGGAGCGATCACACCGTTGGTGAGGATCCGCTTCAAGTCCTGGGTCTTGGCCTGTCCCCGCAGCTGACGAATGGCCAGATAGACGACCTGGGCCGGAGCCTCTTTCGTCATCTGCTTGAGCTCGTCCTGCTTCTCGAGCTTGAGGACGCGAAGGTCGTCTGCCGGAACGACGTCCAATGCGCGCCGGCCCAGGTTGACCGACATTCGGTGCCCTGCCTTCTCCTCGAAGTCGATGATTAGGCTGTCACCGTCGTTGCTGACAATCTTTCCGACTCCCCAGGAGTCATGGAAGATGTAGAACCCGGGCGCGAAGGCAATCAGCGGCTCGAGATCCTTGAGCGCCAGATCCACCGGCTTGGTCGGATCGAGAATTCCGGTGCGCTCGATGAGATCGGCGATCCCTTCGGCATGCGGAAACGCCTTGCCCGCCCAGTCGGCCAACTTCTGGCGGATTCCGACGGAAGCCGGGGCCTTGGAAACCTGATCGAGCATCAGACGCCAAAGCTGATCGAGCATTCCCGCACGTTCCAGTGCCGGAACCAACGTTTCGGATGCCGTCTGGAACCGTCCCCAGGACTCCTGCTCTGCCAGCTTCTTCAGGCCGTGAAGAGGACGCTGCAGCGTATCGGGATTCGAGGAAATCGCGAGCTTGGCCACGACGTCATCGATGTAGTCGTTCTTCTTGTGCGTGATGAAGCCGTCGAGCGACTCGGCCCAGAAGAAGCGGGCCTCGGTCATCTTGCGCCGGCCCTCGTCGGTCTCTTCACCGACATCGGCGGCTTCCTTGGCACGCAGCTCGCCCATGAGATAGGCGAGGCGACTTTCGTTCGGGAAGTTGTCGTACGCGGACCGCAAAGCTTCGGGCGCGACCAGGTCAATCCCGTCGTTCTCCAGCGCCTTGGCCAGAAACAGAGCGGAATCGACTCGCGGTGACGCTTCCAAAGCCCGTGTCGAAAGGCAGGCAAGTGCTCGCCAACTCCCGTCGTTCTCCAGGCGGTTACTCAGGGACTCCCAAGTCTTGTGCGCGGAATCGATGTTCCCGTTGCGCATCTGTGCGGCGCCGTAGATGTAGTACTGGGGAATCTGGATCCCTTCGCCAACGATCGCTCCCTCCGTGGTCTGGAGGGCCAGCGGCAGGAGCCCGTGTTCCTCGACTTGCTCGACCAGAGCGTCGAGGGGCTCGAAGGGATCCGGTTCGAGGGCGGGATCGAAGGAGACTTCTTCGAGCTGCTGCCGGACGGCTTCAATTTCCATGTGATGCCTCGCTCGTCAGGACCAAGTTTTCATTTGTGGCATCCGGGGAGGCTATCACAGCAGGTTGCCGGGCGCTACCAACGGACTCGGCGGCGATCAGTCGTTCGGGACCTGCCCGGGGCTACCTGGTGGCTGCCGCGGTGAGATCGGTCGTCTCTGTGGCGGCAGGACGGGCTCGCCCCTAACATAGATAGATGGAGTTCATGCTGGTGGCAAAGAGAGCGTTCTATGTACTCCGCCGAGTGCTCTCCGGCCACCGCATCATCCATATGAGACGAAACTCTCTCGACGACCTGCCCCCGGTCGTCGTCCCGAACGGATACGCCCTTCGCACGTTGCGGAACGGAGACGCTGCCGGCTGGGTCCACGTCGTCAACCGCGCGATGAACCCGGTCTGGTCCGAACGACGTTTCCATAGAGAGGTCGAATCCGCCGCGGGCTTCCGTCCGGAGGACCTTCATGTGATGACGCACGGATCGACGGTCGTCGGGACTGCGTCCGCCTGGAGAGACGGCTCTATCCATATCGTGGCCGTTCTTCCGGAGCATCGGGGGCACGGACTGGGCAAGGTTCTGACCTTGGCCGCACTCCACCGGCTGCGCGAACTCGGGTTCAACGATGCGACGTTGATCACGGACGGGTCGCGGAGCGCCGCGATCCATCTCTACAAAAAGCTGGGCTTCGAAGAGTACCCGCCGGACTGACGATGCCCGCACTTGGCACCCATGCCCGTACCCCGTACCCTCACCGCCATGATGCCGGAAACCCGAATCCGAAAGCCGACTGAGACCGAAGGCCTGATGGGCTTTCGCATTCGCGAAGTGCTGCTCGTGGCCAGTGACTACGACTCGTACATCTTGGAAGAGGACGGCCAGCTCGCCGAGAGCCTCGACGTCGAGTTCTATCAGCTGAAGCTCAGCTGGTCGCCGCGGATCACAACAGTGCCGACCGCGGAAGAAGCACTCAACATCATCCAGGTTCGTCACTTCGATCTCGTCATTACCATGTCGCGGCTCGGCGGTGTCGAGGTTTCCGAGTTCAGCCTTTCCATGAAGCGCATTCGGCCGGACATTCCGATCGTCCTTTTGGCCGACAATCCGCTGGAAGCGTCCCGGGTCAAAGAGATGGGGCCGGAGTCCGGGATCGACCAGGCCTTCGTCTGGCGCGGTGACGTCGGGGTCTTTCTCGCCATCGTCAAGTACATCGAGGACCGAAGCAACGTCCACCGCGACACGGGCGTCGCCGGCGTCCGCATCGTGCTTCTGATCGAGAACTCGGTGCGCTTCTATTCGTCGTATCTGCCTTTGCTCTACTCAGAGGTCATGAAACAGACGAACTCGCTGATGGCGGACGGAGTGAACACCGCGCAGCGGCTGCGACGGATGAAGGCGCGCGCCAAGATCCTTCTCGCAGAAACGTTCGAAGAAGGATGGGAAGTCTTCGAGGAATACCGGAACTCCATCCTCGGTGTCATCACGGACGCCCGGTTTCCTCGCGAAGGACAATCCGACCCACAGGCCGGACTGGAGTTCGTTCGCCGGGCGCGCGCAGTCGATGAGGACCTTCCCGCTCTCGTGCAATCCTCGGATGAGCGCATCGCCCTCGGTGCGGCCATGCTCGGCGCGTCGTTCGTCAACAAGCGCAGTCCGCGACTGCTCGACGAGGTTCGGCGGTTTCTCAGCGAGAGTCTGGGCTTCGGAGATTTCATCTTCCGGATGCCGGACGGTGGCGAACTCGTGCGCGCCCATGATCTCGACGAGATGCCGAAGGTCCTGGCCAGCATTCCCGATGAGTCGGTTCTCTACCACGCCACCCGGAATCACTTTTCCAACTGGTGCATGGCCCGAACCGAGTTCGAACTGGCCAAAGCGCTGCGACCGTCGCGGGTCGAGGACTTCGAAGACGCGGACGATCTGCGCAAGCATCTGATCGCCACGTTCAAGCAAGCCCGCTCTGCAGCCAGGCGTGGCGTCATTGCCGACTACTCCCGATTCACCGACGAACCGGTCTTTGCGTTTGCCCGCATCGGATCCGGATCCCTCGGCGGCAAAGGGCGCGGCCTCGGCTTCATTCAGTCGGCTCTACCCCGAGAGAACCTGGAAGAAGCGATTCCGGAAGCGCGGGTCTTCGTTCCGCCGACGTCGGTGCTGGGAACGGAAGTTTTCGACGAGTTCCTGCACCAGAATCGTCTTCTTTCCATCGCGTTGGAAGAAACCTCGGACGAGCGCATTGCCAAAGCCTTCCTCGATGCGTCACTGCCGCGCAACATCCTGGATGACCTGATGCACTTCGTTCGCATCTCCAAGTACCCGCTGGCGGTGCGTTCTTCCAGCCTGCTCGAGGACTCGCACGAGCAGCCGTTTGCCGGGATCTACCAGACGTACATGATCCCGAACAATGATCCCGACCCCGCGGTCCGCCTGGCGCGGCTCCACTCAGCGATCAAGTTGGTCTACGCCTCGACCTTCTTTCAGAACGCGCGCTCGTATCTCGCCTCCACTCCCTTCCGGATGGAAGAGGAGAAGATGGGAGTGCTGCTGCAAAAGATCGTTGGGCGACGCCACGACCACTATTTCTATCCAGACATTTCCGGTGTCGCCCGCTCGCAGAACTTCTATCCCGTGCTCGACATGAAGCAGGAGGACGGCGTCGCTGCGATGGCCTTGGGCCTGGGTCGAACGGTGGTCGAGGGCAAGAAGGCCATTCGCTTCTCGCCCGCGCGGCCGGGACTTCTGCCGCAGTTCTCCGACACGAATTCGTTTCTCGAAAATTCGCAGCGCGAGTTCTACGCCATGGACATCGACGCCAAGAAGGAACTCGGAATCGAGGAGTCCGGAACGCTGGCGCTGCTGGGGCTGGACGTCGCCGAGGAACACGGCACGTTGCAGGCGGTCGGCTCCGTCTATTCGGCCGACAATGACGCCGTCTATGACGGAATCTCCCGGCCGGGCGTGCGCATGGTCACGTTTCGGCGCTTCCTCACCTCCAAGGACTTCCCGTTGGCTCGGATTCTTGCACAGCTTCTCGAGGTCGCGGCCCGGCGGATGGCCTGCCCGATCGAGATGGAGTTTGCGGTCAATCTCAAACCGGAGGACGGAGGCAAACCGGAAGTCGCGATCGTGCAGGTCCGTCCGATGAGTGCGCGCGACGTGTCGACGGTCTACGAGATTCCCGACGAAGGGGACGATGCCCTGATTTGCTCCAGCGACAACGCACTTGGCAACGGCCGCATTCAGGACATCCACGACATCGTCTATGTCGTCCCTGAACGCTTCGATCGAAAACGAACGCCCCAGATCGCATCCGAAGTCGGAAAGGTGAACCAGGAACTCGTGCAGGAAGATCGCAACTATCTGCTCATCGGACCGGGACGGTGGGGAACGGCCGACCGCTGGCTCGGCGTCCCCGTTCAGTGGTCCGACATCTCGGGAGCGCGGGCCATCGTCGAAACCGGTCTCAGCGAAGTTCCGGTCACACCTTCGGAAGGAACACACTTCTTTCAAAACCTGACCTCGTTCGGCATCGGCTACTTCCATGTCCATGGTGATGAAGAGCGATCTCGTGTCGACTTCGACTGGCTCTCGTCTCTGCCCGCGGTCAAGGAGAGCGAGTTCGTCCGCCACGTCCGCCTGGATGGCGCCCTGGAAATGTGGGTCGACGGCAGGTCCCGCCGCGGAGTCATCCTTCGGCCGAAGGCGGTGGAAGTCGAATGACCGAGTCCACTCAACCCAATCCTCTGTCGGCGTTCTTTGCCGCTGCCTGCTCTTTCGAACGGGACGGCGGAACGGAAGAGTCCGAGCGGATCGTGCATAAGCACCCCGAAATCGCGACGGACATCGCGGTCGCTGCCGTTCGCGGCGACACCGCTTCCCTGGTTGCAGGCCTGATCGCGAGTGCTTCCGGGCTTTCCGCGTCGTTCGGGATTCCGGGTCGATCGAAAGAGTCGAAAGAATCCAAAGATGCCGCGAAGCCGGACTCGACCCCGCCCGCACTTCGAACCTATGAACCCGGCGGCTTTACTCCGCTCTTGTATTGCTGCTTATCCAACTACGCACGATCAGGCCACGAACAATGCAAGGAAGTGGTCAGTGCTGCCGAGGTTCTGGTGAAAGCCGGCGCCGACCCCAACGCGGCTGCGCATCCAAATCCCTTCGACCCGAGAAAGACCGTTCGTCCCCTCTTCGGCGCAGCGGTCGTGCTGGCCAACAAAGAGCTGATCCAGATACTTCTCGACGGCGGCGCACAGCCGTTGGCCGGCGAGGAGCTGGCTCAGGTCGCGAAGCAGGAGAATCCTGACTGCTGGAACCTGCTGATGGAACATGGCGATGTCGATGCCGTCGCCGAGTCCTTCGCGGCGGACGCCGAGACCGCACTGCATGCAGCGCTCGATCGTATCTACTCGGAAGAGTTGCTCCGTTTTCTTCTTCACCGCGGCGCGAACCTGGAGAAACAAAGCGAGCCGGGATCCGAGACGGCTCTCCACATCGCCACGCGTCGGCGGAGGTTGGAGGCGGTGCGTATCCTCGCCGATCAGGGCGCAAAGCTGAACGCAGAAACCGCCGGAGGAAAGACGGCATACGCCCACGCGATCCGACGCGGGTTTGTCGAGATTTCCGATGAGCTGCGCATTCGTGGGTGCAGCACGAAGCTCAATCCTGCCGATGAACTGGCCGTCGCACTGGTCGGAGGGGATCTCGAGGAAGCTCGTTCTCTTCTCAGCCATCAGTCCGATCTGGTCAAAGAGATGTCCGCAGAAGAAGCACGCATCCTCCCCGACCTGACGGGTCGACAGGCGCTCGATCCCGTTCGCTTCCTTCTGGAAAACGGAGTCGACCTGAACGCCCGTGGGCTGGATGACGGCACGGCACTTCATCAGGCCGCCTGGTTTGGACAACCCGGGCAGGTCGACCTGTTGCTGTCCTTTCAGCATCCGATCGATCCTGTCGATCGGGTGCATCGCTTCACCCCGCTGGGATGGTGCGCGCACGGTTCGTCTTTCTCCGGCGATGCGCAGTCCCGGCAGAATGACTACGCACGAATCGCCCGGACCCTTCTGGAAGCAGGTGCTACACTCGCCCATCCGATCGAGACCGACCCCGACCCGCACGGGAACTGGCTGTTGCGGGAGGCGAGTCCTGAAGTCGCGGAGGTCCTTCGCGAGTTCGGCGCGGGAAACGGCTAGTGAGCCGTAACCGAGGAATCGGTGTGATTGAGCGAGGGCTAGGTTACGGGAAAGAAGACTCGCGGAACCGCGTCTTGCTGCGTGGCTCCGACAACGGGACTTCGATCACCATCCAAAGAGGAGGCAGCAAGAGTCCATGGCCAAGCGCTACTGGTTGTTCAAGTCCGAACCGGATGTCTTTTCCTTCGACGATCTGAAGAACAGCCCGAATCAGACGACCGAGTGGGAAGGAGTGCGCAACTATCAGGCGCGAAACCTCCTTCGGGACGAGATCCAGGTCGGTGATGAGGTCCTCTTCTACCACTCGCGACAGGATCCGATGCACGTGGCCGGCATCTGCAAAGTCGTCAAGGCGGGTTACCCCGATCCGCATCAGTTCGACAAGAAGTCCAAGTACTACGACGCCAAGTCAAAGAAAGAGGACCCTCGCTGGTATCTCGTCGACGTTCAGTGGCTGAAAGACTTCAAGCGGCCCGTGACCCTGAAGGAACTCAAGGAAACCGAAGGGCTGGAAGACATGATGCTGCTGCGCAAAGGCGCCCGGCTCTCGGTTCAGCCGGTGAGCAAGGGCGAGTGGAAGGTCGTGACCGCGCTCGGAAGGAAGTCGAAACCGTGAGCGAAGTGCGCGAAGAAACTCTGCAGGCCGGGAAGCTCACCTACCGTCGCCTGACCGCCGCCGAGAACCCAACCCTCGGCGTTCTGCTTTGCCACGGATACGGGGCCCCCGGAACCGACCTCGTTCCATTCGGTCCCGAACTCATTCGCTCTTCTCCGGACATTGCCGCGCGGGCGGTCTTTCTCTTTCCCGAAGCCCCTATTCGGTTGGGCGGGATCCCGGGCTACGAACAACGCGCCTGGTGGAATCTCGACATCGCGGCCTTGGAAACCGCCATGGCCGAAGGCAAGGTGCTGGACCGGCGAAACGACTGCCCGGAGGAACTGCCGGCGCTTAGGACGCAGCTTCATGGCGTGATCTCGGCCGAGACGGAACGGAGCGGAATCGAGTTCTCCCGCTTCGTCGTCGGCGGGTTCTCGCAGGGCTCGATGGTCACGACCGACTTGACTGTTCACTCGGGCCAGAAGCCCGCGGCCCTCTGCGCCTTTTCCGGAACGCTGCTTTGCGAAGACGTGTGGAAGGACGCTGCCCGAGACCTGAAAGGTCTGCGTGTTCTTCAGTCACACGGCAGGCAGGATCCGCTGCTTCCGTTTGCAGCGGCCGAGATGCTTCGTGACCTGCTGCAGAAAGCCGGAGCCGAAGTTCAGTTCGTAGGCTTTGACGGACAGCACGAGATTCCGATGCCGGTGCTCGTCGCGTTCCGCGACCTATTGGTTTCTTTGGCGTAACAGGATCACGGACCCCCACGACGATAGATCCGCGAAGGGAGTTGCCATGAGTACGGGAACGGCTGAAGGCAAGAGCGTGCAGGAAACCCATGCTCCGAGCAGCATCTGCTTTGGATGCGGTCCGGCGAACGAGAAGGGGCTTCGCATCCGGAGTTTCTCGGACGGCGAGAGCGGCCTGGTTTGTGAGTGGAAGGCAGATTCGCACCACGAAGCCTTCCCCGGTATGTTGAACGGCGGAATCCTGGGCGCACTCCTCGATTGCCACAGCAACTGGACTGCAGCCATGCACATCTTTCATCGGGACGGGCTGGATGTCCCCGCCTGCACCGTGACCGCAGACTTCCACGTCCGCCTGCTCAGGCCGACGCCGTCCGACGCCACCCTGACGCTTCGGTCGGAAGTCGAGCACTCGGAAGGAAGCAAGGTCCGGGTCAAGGCAACGATCGAAGCCGCAGGTAAAACGACGGCCACCTGCGAAGGCACTTTCGTCGCGGTCAAGGAGGGGCACCCTGCCTTTCATCGCTGGAGCTAGTGGCGCGTCCAGGCTCTCTTTTATGTTTCTGGCCCTCGCGTTCGTCGTCGGCCACTCGCCGGTCACGAACGCGACGACGGCCGCGACAACAAACGCAGCAACAAACGCCGCAACGAACACCGCAGAGACCGCGGCAACCATCGCTGCAACATGGCCCGGAGCCTTGGAGCGGCTTCAGGCGGGCGCCTACGAAGAGGCCCGTCCTCTCCTGCTTCAACTTGGGGAACGTACGGGAGACAGCGCGAAAGGCAACGCGGAAGACGACGCAGACGACGACGCGGAAGGCGACACGAAAGACCCGGGCCGAACCTTATCCCCAGGTTCCGAGCTTCCTCCCGAGTACTTCACCGCGCGCGCCTACCTTGCCTTGCGGGACAAAGAGCCGGAAGACGCCTGGCGGTTCATCGAACGCGGCATCCTCGCCGAGCGGGCGCCGGACGAAACGCTGCTTCCTTTGGAGAAGACACAGATCCTGTTGAGTGGCGCCAAGGCCGCCCTCGTCGTCTACAGCGCTTTCGACCAACTCGACCCGATCTGCATGGTCGTTCATGCCGACGGGGAGTACGCCGTCGCACTCCCGATGGACTCCACGGGCAGTCGCAGCTCATGGCTTGGCGATGTCTGGCCAAGGATTCCGAAAGACATCGACCGCCTCTTTGTCGTACCGCCTTTCGTCGACGGGCAGCCCGTGCTCGGTTTTGAAGCCGAGGTCGCGAATCTTCATCCGGACCATCCCTTGGGTCCGCAGATCGAAGTTTCGTACCTGCAGTGGTCCTCGCTCCTGGGTTGGTCGGCAGCTCCGCGAACTCGATCCGGAGATGGTCTTGTGCTCATCGGCGGTGAGGATGCCGCGCTCGAAGCCGAAACGATGCTGGGCGGTCGCCCACGGAACGATCCGCTCGCCGCGGAGCAGGTCTTGTCCGATGAAGCGGCCAATGCCGATGTCCTTCATCTGATGCGTCCGATCGTTGCCACGTCGCAGGGATTGAGAACGGGGTCGGACACGGTGCCTTGGCAGGACGTGGCGAATCACCCAATGATTGCCGACCTCATCATCCTGAGTTCCGATTCCGATGCAGAAGCGGCGGCGGCACGCGCCTTTCATCAAGCGGGCGCCCGTTCCCTTCTGTTGCTTCCATCCACCTTGGATCTCGAAACCCGTCAGCAGCTCGAGCAATCTCTGTACCTTCTGTTGCGTCGCGGACTGCCCCGGGATCAGATTCCCGGAACGTTGACGGAGGCGAAGACGCGGCTGTGGGGAGCGGGTCACCTGCCCGTCTATGCCCTCGTTCCGAAGCGCGGATTGGGTTCGCTGATCCTGAGTTGGGTCATCTTCGTTGGGACCGGGTTCGTGGTTCTTCGTTTCTGGCTTCGACGCGTCATCAGCAACCCCGGCCCCACCACGCCGGCCGCTCCCGCAGGCCGGTAGCCATGGACTCCTTCCAGCATTGGGGGGAGCTCGCCGCGTTGGGAACCGCACTTTGTTGGACCGGAACCGCCATCGCCTTCGAGTCGGCAGGCAAACGAATCGGTTCGCTCGTCGTCAACTTCGTTCGTCTGGTCATCGCCGTCTTCTTCCTCTCCGCTCTGACACTCGCCACGCGCGGGCTCCCGTTTCCAACCGACGCAACGACACACCACTGGATCTGGCTCGCCGTTTCCGGATGGGTGGGGTTCAACATCGGGGACCTCTGTCTCTTCCGCGCCTTTGTCCTGCTGGGATCCCGCACGTCGGTGCTCATCATGTCCTCCGTTCCCCCGATCACAGCCATCCTCGGATGGTTCCTGTTGAGAGAGTCTCTCCGGCCACTCGATCTGCTCGCCATCGTTCTGACCGTGACGGGGATCGCCTGGGTCGTTTCGCAGCGTAGAAATCCGAACGCGACCGCCCCCGAGGAAAGAGGACATCGCACGCAGGGAGTACTCCTCGCGTTCGGCGGCGCAATCGGTCAGGCCGGCGGGTTGATCCTCAGCAAGTATGGAATGCAGGATTACGATCCGTTTGCGGCGACACAGATTCGCATCTACGCAGGTATCGTCGGCTTCGTCATACTCTTCTTCGTCACACGTTGGTGGCCGCGGGTCTTTGCCGGAATCCGCGACGGCACGGCCATGCTTCGCACGTCGATCGGCGCCTTCTTCGGTCCGTTCCTCGGCGTCTCCCTGAGCCTCGTCGCGGTCCAAAGAACAGAAACCGGCGTCGCAGCCACGTTGATGGCCATGACGCCGATCTTCATTCTGTTTCCAACTTGGTACATCTACCGGGAGCCTGTTCCCAAGACCGTCTTGGCGGGAACGATCCTCGCAGTGGTTGGGTCGGTTCTTCTGTTCATGTAGCGGAGCCGATCTGCGATCAACGCATCGTCACGACCCGTCCCTTCACGTCGCGTCCGCCCATTCGAAGTTTGTAGAAGAACACGCCGTTCGCCAGGAGGCGCCCTCGCTCATCGCGCCCATCCCATTCGATCTCGTGGCGTCCGGCCTCGAGGTCTCCTTCGAAGATCGTGACGACTCGCCGGCCGGTGACGTCGTGCAAAGATGCTTCGACCGGACCCGACTTCGGCATCTGAAAGGCAAGGGTCGTCGGCCCCGGTGTCGGGTTCGGGTAGGCCTGATGCACGAACTCGAACTGCGCTCCCGAGTCGACGACATCGGTGACCACGGACATGAGGCAGGCGGACGCCTCCGAAGTGGAGCCGTCGACGGCCGTGGCGATGGCTGATAGTTCGCCCGCGTACGGTATCGTCTCGACGACGAAGTCGACCAGACCATCTACGTCCGTGACCACCGTGGCACTCCCGAGCAGCACCTGAAGGTCACCGGGCTGGTCCTCGATGCACGCTTCGTTCCCGTAGATCTCGATCACGTACTCGGAAAGCGGGCGGCTCTCGAGCGATCCGGAAACATCGAGGCCGAGCGGATCGGCATCGGTCAGGACGGGTGCGTTCTGAAGACCGTTTGGACCGGCATCCACGTCACGGAAGTCGTTCGGTGTTTCCCCGTCGTCACCGAGATCAATCGCGAGACCGAGATTGGCGTAGATGGAGTTTCCTCTGAAGTCGTGCCCCTTTCCGTCGAGCACGGTGATACCAGGGCCTCCGTTGCCGGTGATCTCGTTGGACAGTTCGTTTGGACCGGCGCCTACCTGATTGTCATTCCCCGATCGAATGAGAACACCGCCCGCGCCGTTTCCCGTGATCCGTGTATCGCGAACGATCGTCAGATCCGAATCCTCGATGACGATTCCGTACCCGTCAAAGCTCTCGATCGCGATACCCCGTACCGCGCTCTCCCCAGCGGAGAAAACGAGCCCGTCACACCCGACGCAGTTGGTGCCATCCAGCGTGATCGCCGGAGCCCCGTCGCCCAGCAGCGACCCACTGTCCGAGGTGTATAGCCGTATCTGCTTCCGCAGAGAAGGAAGGGGGGTGTCGTAGGTGATGACTCCGCTCACCTCGAGAAACTCGATGTCGACCCAAGGGCTCTCACTTTCATTTGCTTCCTCGATCGCGACGAAGAGACTCCCGGGTCCACCCTGCTCGAGATTCGTGACTGTGATCTTCTCTGTATTGCGAACGACGTTGAAGAAGGCGAGCCCATTCACTGCCTGCTCGGTGATGATGACGGTGATCTCGTTGGTCGGCGGACTCAACGGCTCGAGGTCGTTGGGCTGAAGGAGGGCGCGGACGACATACTGCCCCGGGTCCAGGTCGAGTTCAAAACGACCACTGCCGTCCTGATTGGTCACAATCGTCGCAATGACATTGAGAGCAGTGTCCACCAGCTCCAAGACAACGCCCGACCCGCCGGTGTCTCCAACTCCGTCACGATCGACGTCGACGAAAATTCCGCAGAGAATGATGTTCAAGGACTCGCTGCGGTCCACGGCTGCTTCGATCGAGTCCTGGAGGTATGCGAATCCGACCTCACTTCCTCCCTCCACTTCGATCGGCAACCACTCACCCGTGACGTTGCTGCCGTCGACGATCGTCACCACTTCATCGACCGCACCTGCTGCGTCGACTCGGACCCGGCTCTTACCCGCCAGGTTGGTCGCGTCGTTGAACTGCAGATGGTCGCTTTCCAGCGGCGTCGCTCCGTCCTTGCGGAAATCAAACTCGGTCACCGCAGTGCTTCCGAACTGCGTTGGACCGATGAACGTAAGGTCGCCCCTGTCGCCCGGGTTCTCCCCTGGGCTGACCGTCCCATTGAGAATCAGATTGCCGTTGATGGCCTGGGTGATCGTTCCGTCACCGGCAAGACAGCCGCCCGGTGCAACCTCACTGTCGACGAAGGTGAAACGCATCCCGGCCCCGCCCCGTAGTAGCAGCTTTCCGAGAACGGTCATGACGTTCGGAACGTTGACGTTGCTTCCTGGCTCGACGACAAACCGACCTCCGGGATTCACGGTCGTCGGAACGTTGAGTGCCGGCGGGACACTCGCCGTTTGATCCACGGTGAGGGTGCCGTCGATGAACCACCGTTCTTCTTCCGCGGCGTTTCCGTCTTCCGTTACCTGAAGGTTCGTCGCCGCATGGCTGACGACAAAGTTCGCTCCTGCGGTCACGGTCGCCGTCGCGCCGTTCTTCAGGTCGATGTGCCCGTTCGTCCATTTCGAACCGTCCGTGAACTCGACACTCACGTCCTCGATCGCGGCGCGTTGAACGGACGACTCCGGAGAGAACTCCACGCGGGCCCGGATGGCATCGATCGGATTCCCCAATCCGAGGATACGACCACCCTGAAGGTAGAGTCCCAACCCTGGAAGGTCGTTCACCCCGTCAATGCCGAGATCCCCGGCAAGAATGACACTAACAAGTTCGTCGATCGTTGGACTACTCATGTAGGCAGAAGCGCCGTTCTCGATCACGACACGTCCACCGGCCAGAGTGCTCGTCGTCTCAAAGTCATAGATGCCATTCCGAAGTCTCATCGTCGCGCCACTCCCCATCGACACCTCCCCTCCGATGGTGCCGCCGCCGCGAAAGACAAACTCCGTGGACGGACCGCTCTCGTATCTCGCTCCGTTGGGAAAGCCGAAGTTCAGATCCGTTCTGGGTGGAACCTCACCCGTTCGGACGACCTGAAGGAGATTGGAGACGGTAAAGGACTCCGTCGCTCCAGGGTCGCCATCGCCGTTCATCTCCAGGTTCGTGTTCGCTTGGTCGACAATGACGTTTTCGGCATTGAGCGAGCCACCGTTCGACAACCGAATCTGACCGTCATTCCAGTTCAGCTCGCTCACATTGACCAGGGTCCCGTTGACCAGAAGGAGTTCGATGGAACTCTGCTGAACGTTGACCTGCCCGAATGTGGCGTTCGGCCCGGAGATCGTCGTCTCCGCATCAATGTCGACCGGGCCGTCGATCTCCGCGCCGTCTCCCATTTCCGTCGGGCCACGAAGCGAGAACGGTGTATCCGGAACACCCTCCGGGTCGAGAATGTAGATCGTCTGGTCCCCGGTCAGTGTGACGCCTTCCGGAACCTCTCCGGAAACCACCTGCATTCCGCCTTGGGCAATGTGAGTACCTTCATCAAGGATGGCTTCCGTCCCGGCGCTCATCTGGAAGATGGATCCGATTCCAAACTCGCTGCCGGACCCGAAGATCGTTGTCCCGCCGGTCAGCTGGAACGTTCCGTTGATTCGAGTCGAGACCTCGTGCATGACGGTCGTCTCGGAGAGGAGCGTGCCCTCCAGACTGATTACGTAGACATCAGTCATGTCCGCAGTGATGTCTTCGCCGATGAGAGGAGCATCAAGGTGACTGGCTCGAATCCGCTCTCCGGATGGAGTCACGAATTCCCTGCTGAAGTCACTTTCGGACTCTTCGCCCGGGCGATTACTCCCGTGATCAACGATCGAGAACACAAAGCCCGCGTGATGATGCAGCGCACCGCCGGCGGCGATGTCGTAAAGGATGTGGCTCTCTTCCCAGACGGCGTCACAAACCAGTTCGATCTGGCGACCAATGACCTTGTCGGGCCCTTCGAGAAAGGTCATTGATCCAGTAACAGTGAGGACTCCGTCACCGCCGACCGTCCCTTCGAACCAATCGAAAGCTCCCTCGACCGTGAGGTCCCCGGGCCCGTCGAGCGTGGCATCGTTGAGCGCCAGATCATGGGTCGCTGCCGCGACATCGAGCTGGATCGACGCTCCCCCGTCCAACTCGACGTCCGTCGCATTGGTGGGGACACCGTCCGGATCCCAGTTGGCCGCATCGCTCCAGGACACGCCATCGCCCCCACCGTCCCAGACGGATTGAGCTTGCAACGGCAAGGCCGCAAGGGGGGTAAGCGCAAGTATCAGAAGGGCGCACAGGAACTTAGGCCGGCGCGAAACTGGATAGGACATGGAGAATCCTCCGTAGATCAGGTCCGGGAATCTGGGTTTCCCGGATCAGTGCGGAGGACGGGGACGGAACCCGCCAAAGTTTCTTCTCAGCGCCGACCGCCGCACTTTCTGTACGTCCAACCCCCAATCATTGCGTTATCCTCATTCAGCCCCCTCTCCTCGATCGCACTTGATGCGGCCAAACATTCGCAACCGTTGCCGTATCGGCAGAGGCGCGATCCTCACATTCCAAATGCTCTTTGGGAGGGTCTTCCATGCGTTCACGCTCACTTCTTCCCGCTCTTGGACTCTGCTGCCTGGCCGGAACCGCTTTCGCGGGCCCGAACGCCGGCGGCGTCATCCTTATTCATGCCGAGCCCGGTCTCATTTGGACGAACGAGCTGGATGTCGACTACTGTGGCCTTTCCACGACCCCGTCCTGTAGCGATGTCGTGTACCGCGTCGACGGCGGTCCCGGCTTCACGGTCTCCCACGTTCTGGCGGCGTTCCCTCCGACCGGCGAGCCGAGGGTGGCCGGCGTCACCATGGGTCTCGTCTACGATCCCGCGGAGGTCCTGATCGCGGGTTGGGGCGAGTGCGGAGACTTCGAACTGCACACCGGTGGATGGCCCGCTCCAAACGAAGGAATCGCCATCACCTGGGGTGAGGCTCAGACGGACCACGTCCTCGAGGTTGCATGGTTCGCGACCTACACTTATGGAGACCCAACCACTCTCGGCCTGAGGGGACATCCCAGCGGAGGCGGGAACTTCGCGGACGACGACGTTCCCTCGAACATCGATGCGATCGCCGACTACGGGATCCTGGGCTTCAACACAGACGGCGACCTTCCCTGCGGGTCCTGCACACTGTCTTTGAGTCCCTCTGCGGTTACGGTCTACCAGCCCGGTGACGGCACGTTTCCCGTCGAACTGAACGTCGCCGACGTCGATCAGCTCGGACGCTTCGAAGCATGCCTTGGACACGATCCCGGATTGGTCGAATTCATCGACCAGACGATCGACGAAACGTTCCTGGGCAGTACAGGTCGAGACGTCTTTCCGTGGGACCCCATTCCCTGCGCCTCCGAATGCGGTGATGCAGGTTGGCGAATCGCAGCTTCGACCACGGGAAGTGAGGAAGGTCCGTCCGGGAGCGGCACGCTCGCAGAGATTCGCTTCCGTTCGAACGGAGACGCCGGCGGGAGCAGCACCGTTTGCCTGGACGCCATCGAACTGGAAGACACCGAGGATCCGGAGAACGTGATCTGGGTGGCAGCAGCGTCCGGCATCGAAATGACTCACAGCGCCTACTGCTTCGGAGACTTCACAGCCGACGGAGACGTCACGGTCTTCGACCTGGCACAGAACATTCCCCGGTGGGGCACCTGCGCCGGAGATCCGAGCTACGTCGCAACCTATGACGTCAATCTTCTCGAGGAAGGAAACTTCTGCGCCTCGACGCCGGACGGCTGCATCAATGTCATCGACATTCAGCGCGTCGCCGGCCGCTGGCATCTTGGCTGCGAAACCGCTCCGGCGCCCGGACGCAATGGGCAGGCGGAAAGAGGAGGAGGCGCCACGGTTCGCATCTCCCCCGAGTCACAGGTCATCAACGGCGCCGTCGGCCAGGAGTTCACCGTGGTGTTGAGCGTCGACGACGTGACTGACCTGGGCGGTTTCGAGGCCACACTGAGCTATGACCCATCCGTCGTCCACGTCCTCGGCGTCAACCGGAGCGAGTTCCCGGAAGTGACCGGACGAACGGCCTACTCGTTTGCCAACGACATCGACAATGACCTCGGCACGGTCCGCTTCGGCGCCTGCTCCGTCGGGCTCGATGGCGGCGCCGCAGGAACAGGAGACCTCGTCGAGATCCGGTTCGAGATCCAGGACTGTGAAGTCACGACGGACCTCGTCATAGAGGATGTTCTTCTGACCTATGTCGACGGTGCGCCACAGCCTGTGATCAGTGTCACCGACGGTTCTCTCGAGGTTCAGTGTGCGACCGACACACCGACGATTCCGATGGAGCCAGGGATCGCACTGACGCACTACCCGAATCCGGTCTTCGACTCCGCGGAGTTCCGGTTCCGCGTTCCCGATGATGCGGCAACTTCTGATGTCTCGCTCGAGGTGTTCGATACGGCCGGGCGACGGATTCAGAGTCTGGTTCACGACCGGCTGGAGCCGGGTGAGCACCGGGCGCAGTGGGACACACGTTCCGGCGACAGGGACGTTGCGAGTGGGACCTACTTTGCACGGCTTCGTGTCGGTGAGGAAGAGCGGACCGTTCGGGTGGTTGTCGCGAAGAGGTAGCCCCATGAAAGTTAGGTGCGGTTGCTTTGGCGGCCTGGAGGCAGGATCCGTCTTAGTCGGGCGACCGCACTGACTCTTCCTTCGAGCGATTCGCCGCGCCTGCGAGTCAGTCCGTAACCATTTATTTTACAACACTTTAGCACATACGTCGAATCCCGATAGTTTGCCATTAGGCCGATTACCGTACCTATGGTGCCGTAAATCTTAATCTTTCAAACTTGTGGTGGGTTTGAAATACGATATATTACAGTGCCATGGGTACGTCAAGAGGCCATAAGCTAAACCAGCTGCAGCGACTCCTACCCGAAGGACTGCTGGCTGACGCCGCGTGGTTCGGGATGCATGGCTACTCGGACTCCCTCCGTAGAAAGTACGTAGAGCACGGATGGCTCCACCGCCTGGCACGCGGGGTCTACACGCGACCCGGCCCCCCTCCCCGGTGGCAGCAGGTCGCAGTTTCACTACAAACGGTCCTGCGCTTCCCCGTTGCGGTTGGCGGCTCGACCGCTTTGGATCTGCAGGGCTTCGCCCACTACCTGCGCGTCGGCGCGAAGAGCACGATCCACCTCTACTCCGAAAGACCCCTCCCGCGGTGGACTCGGAAACTTGAAGGAATCGACGACAACTTCGTGACTCACCGGGCAACGAAGCTATTCCCCGGCAGCGGCATCGCTGAAGCTGTCGAACAGCTGCCCGAAGCATCCAGCCCACAGGAATCTAGTCTGGGGAGAGACCTAGGTCATGGACTGACACTCGCGGCGTCCGACCGTCAACGCTGGCCGCTGCTGGTCTCCACCCCGGAACGGGCCATTCTCGAGACCATCGACCAACTGCCCGCACGCGAGAGCTTCGAACACGTTGACGAGCTGATGGCCGGACTTGCCACGCTGAGTCCCAAGCGCCTTCAAGAGCTCCTGGAAACGTGCGACAGCATCAAGGTGAAGCGGCTGTTCCTTTGGTTTGCGGAGCGACATCGTCATGCTTGGCGTGAGCACCTTGACGAGACACGAATAAACATCGGCAGTGGAAAGAGGATGATCGTAAGCGGGGGGCATCTCGATTCGAAATACTTGATCACCGTACCGAAAGGTTTCGATGCCGATTTCTGAAGTCTACCGGAAGCAGGTTTCCCTTCTCGTCCAGGCGCTTCCGTACATTGCGCGCGAAACAGACTTCGCCTTGAAGGGAGGGACCGCGATCAACCTGTTCGTCCGAAACCTCCCCCGACTGCTCGGCGATCCCGACTGGAACAAACTGAGATTGGCGGGAGTCGAGAACCTTCCGGCTATTAAGTGGAAGCTGACGAACGTTGGGAAACTGGACGAAGGGACTCGAAGGGCAAATGCAAGGAAACTAGCCGGCATCTGGCCCTGAGACCTCGCACTAGACCAGTGCGAACGTCAGCGCCCGCTCAAAGTCGAACGAACGCCCATGAACCACACATTCATCGAAGATGGAGTTTCCAACAGACTCTCTGATTCGACGGACCAGCCCGGAGTACTCCTCGTCTTCCCCGAACGCGACCGTACTACCACTCTCCTGCTGAACCGCCTCCGCCGCACCCAACAAGGTTGCCGCCCGCTCCAACTCCTGACGCTCGCATTCCACGGCCGCCAGAAGATGAAGCGCATGCACGGCGTAGTAACGGCTCTCAGTCGAACGGAGCAGCTCGATCGCGGCGATGACTTCAGCGCGGGCCTTCGCGGGCTCGGACTTCCTAAGAAGCGTCGCACCGAGGTTGATGTGGGAAGAACAGATCGACGGCGAGTAACCCAGTTCCTTTGAAACCGCCAGACTTTGACGGTATCGGCGCTCCGCCTTGTCCCAATCTTCGCGGCGGAAAGCGACGCCTCCCAGGTTTCCAATCAGAGTGGCTTCGCCTGCGCGGTAGCCGATCCGGCGCGTCGTGGCCAACGCTTCTTCGAACGACTCTTCCGCCTCGTCAAGCCGCCCTTCCAGGAAGGCGAGATTGCCGAGCCCTCGCAGGGCTCCGTTCATCTCTGACATTTCGAGGGGGGACAGCTCTGACGAATCAGCCTTGTCTCGGAAGAGCGCAATGGACTCTCCATACGCAGCACGCGCGTCCGTCGTGCTGGAAGTTTCCGCGGCAACGTCACCCAGACCGCGGAGAGCAAACGCGGCGAAGGAAACGTCCCCCGTCTTGCGGGCAAGGTCGAGTGCGAGTTCAAAGGCGTTCCGCGAACCGTCAAAGTCTCCCGCCTTGAACCTTAGGTAGGCCAACCAGTGAGCGACCTCCATCCGCTCCTCAGGGAACGTGTCCCCGACAACCTCCAGTGCGAGCTGAGAGAGACGTCCACCTTCCGTGAACGCTCCGACGTAGTGCCAATAGGCTCCGAGCGCCCCGACCAAACGAAGACACGTCGAGTCGACCTCGCCCTGAGACTCGAGCACTCCAAGGACATGGTGACAGTTCTCGCTCTCGTTTCGAAGTCGATCGAGGTACTCCGCCCCGTCCTCGTGACCGAGGCGTGCCTTTGTCTGACGAGCCAGATCGAGCAGCGCATGTTTGAGTCGCGCCATCGCCTGCGCCTCGATCTCCGACGGCGCTTGTTCCTCCACGAACTGTCTTACGACTTCAAGGAACGAGTGACGTGGCACGGCCCCGACCATGGAGACACGCACCCAGGATTGATCGACGAGGTCTTCGAGTAGGTCGGGAACGCTTTCCGGTTTCAGGTCATCGCCACAAACCTCTTCCGCCAGGGACACGGTCCATCCGCCACGGAAGGTGGCGATCCGTTGCAGCAGGGCTTGTTCCGGCTTGGACAGCAGTTCGTGACTCCAGGACAACGTCGCTCGCAGGGAGGCTTGGCGATCGTCATCTCGACGTCCTCGCTTGAGTAGCGTGAGCTGATCGTCGAGACGCGCTCGAATTTCGGACAGGCTCATGACCCGAAGACGAGCCGCGGCCAATTCCAAAGCAAGCGGGAGCCCTTCCACTCGGCGACAGATTGCGACGACGTCCGGAGCAGTCTCCTGGTTCAAACCGAAGTCGGAGCGCACCGCGCGGGCCCGCTCGACAAAGAGACGCACCGCATCGAAATGAGCCAGCTGCTCCAGGCTTCGATTTCCGGATCCTTGCCCAGGTCTGTTTCCGTCTCCGTCTCCGTCTCCGATTCCGGTTCCGGTTCCGGTTCCGGTATCAACGTCTGTTACGTGCTCCTTGTCGGTGTCGGCCTGCGTCTCTTCCGGGAACGAAAGGAAATCGACGGGGAACACCGTTTCGACCGCCGACCCGACTGCGGCGCGGCTAGTCGTCAGGATTCGGAGTTCCGGACATGCGGCAGTCAAGTCCTCCGCAAAGGCTCGAACATCGGAAAGCACGTGCTCGCAGTTGTCGAGCACGACAAGCGTCGGCGAGTTTCCACCCAGACGTGCAAGTACCGCATCCCTCAAGTCTCCGCCTCGACTCTCGACCAAACTCAGTTGACGGGCGACGACCTCGACGATGCGACCAGCGTCGGCATTCGCCTCAGCAGCCGCCGTCGGACTCATCGGGACGAGGTCGACGAACCACACGCCTCCCGGAAATCGAGCCAGGGAACGGCGCGCGAACTCCACTGCCAAACGGGTCTTTCCAGACCCACCCAAGGCGACGAGGGAAACCCACCGCCGATTCGTGAACTCGTCCGAGAGAGACGACAAGAGTCGGGTCCGGCCTACAAAACGATCCGGCATCTCTCTTAGATTGTGAGGAGTGGACGTCTTCTTCGCTGAAACCAACGACGACTTCAGCCCTTCGGACCAACGCTCGAGTTCCTCGAAGACGCTCGCGGCATCTCTCCGCTCCGTGGGGTCCGCAGCGAGCAGTTGCTCCAGCAGCCCACGCATCGCCTCCGGTGCCGACGTTGGAAGCAGAGTCCAATCGAGTCGAACCTCTCGAGTCGCGGCCAGGAGTTCGGCCAACGTTTCTCCGGCGACCGGTGTGCGCCCTGTCATCGCAAAGAAGAGAACGCAACCCAAAGCCCAGAGGTCGTCTGTAGGGGTGGGCAATCTGCCGTCCAGATGTTCCGGGCTGAGAAAGCCCGGTGTTCCCAAACGTGGCGCCGAAGGGAAAGGCAACTTCGCATCCGAAGTACCGGAACCCGGGGAGGAGATCCCTCCCGACACCTTCGCGGTACCCAGGAATGAAGCCTCCGCCGACCCTGCCTTTCCTGCCTTCCCTGCACCCTTCGACTCGGCCGCATCAAACCATCCGGCAACACCAAAGTCGAGAATACGGACTGTCCCATCCGGACAGAGCTTGATGTTGTCAGGCTTGAGATCCCGATGTACGACTCCGTGCCGGTGCGCGTATGCCAACGCTTCGGCAAGGCTCGCGCCCAGGGCCACAGCTTCGCCCGGCGAAAGTCGCCGCGCACGTACGCGTTCCTGCAGCGTTTCGCCCGGAACCAGTTCCTGCGTGAAGAAAGCCCGGCCTTCGGCTTCTTCGAGAGAGAAAACCGTAGCGATCCCGGGATGACGCAGCTTCGCGAGTAGCCGTGCCTCGTGTTCGATCCGATCCAACACGTCACGGTTCGGAACGAGGTCGAGCGGAAACAGCTTGAGCGCGACGCGTCGATCGAGCGACGGATCCCGCGCTTCATAGACCGCACCCATCCCGCCTCGTCCGAGAAGACCGATCAGTTCATATCGACCGAGAGTTCCTTCGAGCACCTCAGCATCGGAGACGGTCTCATGTGGCTTCGACTGGAATCCCGGCTCCAGGAATCGGGACAGATCGAGAGAGTCCGCATCGAGTAGGGACTCGACGAGATCCCGAAGTCCCGGATCGTCGGCGCACTCATGGTCCAGCGCTTCGGAGCGCTTCCCCGGAGGAAACGCCCGCACGGCCCAAAAGACACTCTCCGCACGGTCGAAGTCCCAAGCCTGTTCATCGAGACGGTCTTCTTCATTGCGACGGTCCTGTCCGTCGCCACGACCCTGCCCATCTCCGCGGCCCCGTTCATCACGACGACTCTTCTCATCCGACATGACCGCTCAGCTCCCGATAAAGAAAGAGGCGCGCGAAATGCCACTCCCGTTCCACCGTGCGCACACTCGTTTCGAGTGCTTCCGCGACTTCCTCCACGGAAAGCCCGGCCACGAACCGAAGAAGAACGATCCGTCCCCGGCGGGAGTCCTTTCCCAACCGCTCCAGGGCCCGATCCAGGGCAAGCACGTCATCGGCGCGGCTCTCGTCGACGAGGCTGTCCAGACTGAACTCGAGGTTGGCTGGATCGACGCGACGCAGCTTTCCTCCTCGTTTCAGGCTGCCTTTCTCGCGCGCCCGGTCGATGAGAACTCTCCACATTGCTTTGGAAGCGGCGCCCCAGAAGTGTCCGCTGCTGTTCCATTGCCCGGGCCCGGACCCCATCAGGCGCAGGTAGGTCTCGTGAATGAGCGCGGTCGGCTGGAGGGTGTCTCCGGGAGGAAGTTTGGACATGCGAGAGCGGGCCAGGCTTCGCAGCTCGGTGTACAAGAGCTCGAGCAGCTCTTCCGAGGACTTGCGATCTCCCTCGCCGATGGCGTCCAGAAGATGAGTCACTCTCCCGCTCAGGACGGGATCCATTGGCGGCAGCCTCCCGTGGAATGGACTTCGGACATTGTAGACCACCAGCCGGTTGTCGACCCAAACGACAACGGGGATGGAGACCTGTCGGCCCCATCCCCGCAAGGATCTTTGCGGCGAGTTCTCTCCGAGCGAGTGCCGGGAGAGAGCGTCTCGCCGTTCGGTGCGTCCCGTTCGCCTAGACGATTCCCTGATCGATCATGGAGTCTGCCACCTTGATGAACCCGGCGACGTTGGCTCCCGCCACATAGTCCACGTGGTCACCCGTCTTGCCGTGCTCGACGCAGGCTGAGTGGATGTCCTTCATGATCCGGTGCAGCTTCTCGTCGACCTCTTCACGCGTCCAGGACATACGCAAAGAGTTCTGGGACATCTCGAGTCCGGACGTCGCCACACCACCGGCGTTGGCCGCCTTACCCGGTCCGAAGAGAATCTTCGCTTCCTGGTAGACGCTGATCGCGTCCGGAGTGCTCGGCATGTTCGCACCCTCGGCGATACACATACAGCCGTTACCGATCAAAGTCTTCGCTTCGTCGGCCTCGACTTCGTTCTGCGTCGCGCACGGCAGGGCCACGTCGACCTTGGCATTCCAAGGACGCTGTCCCTCGTGGTACTCGCCGCCGAACTTCTCCGTGTACTCGTGAATGCGTCCGCGACGGACGTTCTTGAGCTCCATGACCCAGGCCAGCTTCTCGGCATTGATCCCCTCCGGATCGTAGATCGATCCGCTGGAGTCCGAGAGAGTGACGACCTTGGCTCCGAAGTCGTTGGCCTTCTCCGTGGCGTACTGCGCGACGTTGCCCGAACCGGAGATGGCAACGGTCTTGCCCTTCATGGAGTCGCCCTTGGTGTTGAGCATCTCTTCCGCGAAGTAGACCGCGCCGTAGCCGGTGGCTTCCGGACGGATCAAGCTTCCGCCCCAGTTCAGGCCCTTGCCCGTGAGGACGCCGGTGAACTCGTTGCGGATCCGCTTGTACTGGCCGAAGAGGTAGCCGATCTCGCGGCCGCCGACGCCGATGTCACCTGCCGGCACGTCGGTGTTGGGACCGATGTGCTTGCAGAGTTCCGTCATGAAGCTCTGACAGAAACGCATGACCTCGTTGTCGGTCTTGCCCTTCGGATTGAAGTCCGAGCCGCCCTTACCGCCGCCCATGGGGAGCGTCGTCAGGCTGTTCTTGAAGACCTGCTCAAAGCCCAGGAACTTCAGGATGCTGAGGTTGACCGTAGGATGGAAACGCAATCCGCCCTTGTAAGGACCGATGGCACTGTTGAATTCAACGCGGTATCCGCGATTGACCTGCACGGTGCCGTCATCCATCAGCCACGGTACGCGGAACATGATGACGCGCTCAGGCTCGACGATACGGTCGAGGATGTTGGCGTCGCGGTACTGCGGGTGTTGCTCGATGAAGGGCCAGATCGATTCCACGACTTCGTGGACCGCCTGCAGGAATTCCGTCTCCCCCCGGTTGCGAGCCTCGACTTGGCTCATGAAATCCGCGACTGAGCTCATCACTCCTCCTGAAAAACTCGAACGGGTGTGTGGTGTCGGTCGCCGGACACTCCGGCGAACCGGTGGCAGATCTTACCCGAATCACCCGCCCTGGGGGCTGTGGATTGTCGGTGATAGATCGGCGCCTGGCCGGTTCGATAGGCACGGGCCCAACCGCCACGCCGGAAGGATCCACCCGGAAGGCCAGGGTCGCCAAGGTCGCAAAAACCGAAACATCGGAGCCGGCCGGATCAGGAGGGATCGACGTACATGGGGACCCGAACGCGGTAGCTCGTCCCCTTCCCGGGAACGCTCTCCATTTCGAGCACGGCGCCCATCCGCTCGGCCATTTGCTTCGCCAGAGCGAGGCCTTCGCCGTGAAGCCCTTCCTCCCGATGAAACGTCGAGAGGAGTCCCTGGACCTTTTCCTGCGACATCCCGGGACCATTGTCCGTGAGTTGGATGGAGATCCAGGCGCCATCGTCATCGGCCAAAGAAAACGCTTCGAGGCGGATGCTCGAACCCTGTGGCGTCAGCTTGACCGCGTGGTCGACGAAGGTTTGGAGAATCTGCTCCAGCCGGTTCGGATCCGTTTCGGCCGGGGGCAAGCCGGTCTCCGACGCGTAGCGGAACTCCCGAAGGTTCTCTGCAATCCCGAGGTGCCGGTCCAGATAGAACTGCTCGAGGACGGGCTCGAGCTCCACCTCTTCAAGGTGAAACTCCATCGTGTCCGCAGCGGACGAAAGATCGACCAGCCGCTCGGTCAGCCCGCTGAGTTTTTGGCTCTCCGACAGTATGGTTTCCAGAAACTCCCGCTTCCCCTCGTCCTGCTCTTCGGAGACCAGCCACTGGGCATAGGCCAGGATGATCGTCAGAGGACCTTTCAAGTCCTGGTTGATGCCGCGGAGATAGTCGGCCTTGCTGCGCTCCGCCTCCCGAAGCTGGTCATAGGCGAGCTCGAGTTGACGGTTCTTCTCCGAGACCTTGCTGTACCGACTGGTGTTCTCCAAGGCCACGCCGAGTACGCCCAGCGAGCCGAGCAGCACCTGCTTGTCGACCGTCTCGTAGCCGCCCCCGCCGACACGCCGACCTAGCGCAACCATGCCGACGAGTCGCTTCTTCACGAAGATCGGGGCGAAGATCTCGAGCTCCGCGCGCCGAATCATGGCCAGACCGCTCTCGTGGACAAACTCTACGAGTTCTTCCGTTACGAGCGCCTCCCCATGCTCGCACATGACATCCGCCAGCTCCCGTCCGCAGACCGACCCGATCGCCGACGCCTTCTCCAGAGGAATGCCGTAGGCGCGCAGGAGGATCGCCCGCGACTGATCCCCCTTCGAAAACAACCAGATCGAGGAACGTGGCGTCCCGACATGTCCCATGAGGTTGAACAGGACAAGGTCGGCAATCTGATACGGGTCGAGCGAGACAGTGAGCTCACGCGTCAACTCCAGAATCGAGAGCAGGCTGTGCTCCCGACTCTGCACGATGGCAGCCACCTCCGGCTCGAGAGCTTCCAATCCCGGTAGCTCCCGAAACGACAGATGCACGGACTTTCTCTTTCTCAGTGGCTCGCTCACGCTTCGCTCGACTTACGCAGCCGCCCGATCACAGGCGTCGCTCTCGCTATCGGTGATATCGAGGAACGTGTTGAGGTTGAGCAGGCGAATGACCGAGTCGACGACCGATGAGAGCTCGGCGTAGTAGATATCGACGTTCGCCTCACGGAACTCTTCGCTGAGTGCCAGGAGCGCGCCGACACCGCTGGATGCGATGAACGACACCTGCGACATGTTGACGATGAGCGAGCACCCCTGCTCCTTGACCTCACGGGCCTGGGACAAGAGCTCCGGCGTACTCGCAGCGTTCAGGTGTCCGGAGACCCGAAACAACTGAGTCCCTCCAGGGGTCTGAGTCTTCTCGATGGCAAACGTTTCAGGCATGACGCACCTCCTTGAGTTCGACCGCGTCAGGATCAAAAGCGAGAATCGTGATGTTTCCTTGCGACGTGGCGGGTCGGTAGAGAACCTCGCTCATGACGCGATGAATGATGTCGAGGCCGAAACCTCGAGTCCGTCTACGAACGGCTGGGTCATTGAAATCAGAGGCCGTCCAGTTCTCGGCCGAGAAAGGAAGACCGTCATCCAGAACGACAAAGTGTCCGAGTATGGACGCTTCAAACTCCGAGTCCACCTGGCGTGGCACCCACCACAACTCGAACTCTTCCCCCGTCACCCCGTAACCGTGCTCGGCAACGTTGGTGCAACACTCATAGAGAGCTGTGACGAGAAGCTCGACCTTGGCCTTCTCCAGGTTCTCGAGGCGGGACCGACGGAGCAGCCAGGGCTCAATACAGTCAAGTTCACGAACGTTGGTCGGAAGGACAACCCGATCGCCGCAGCGACGCGCCAGGTCCAACCAACGGAGCGCCTCCTCTTCCTGCGACATTTCCGGGATGCTCTTTCCCAGTTCGTCGACGAAGCCCGCGGCATCGGTTGGCGTCTCTGCCATCTTCGGACCGGGGACCGGACTGACGTGCGAGGTGGCTTCTGCTTGCGCGACCGCGGGCAACTCGCGGGCTTCCGCTTGCGCGGCCGGTTCCTCTGAATCGAATCCACCCGTCTCTTCCCGACGTGTCGCATCCGTCGGAAGCGTCGTCCGCTGGGAGCCTTGGTGGGCAGCGTACCCGGGCTTTGGAAACGGAATGACCTTCGCCTCTGCGTCGACAGAGCCCGATGTGGCCGGAAGCTCGCGACTGATCGTGACCAGAGTCTCATCATCCTGTCGGGGACCGCCGGCTCGGAAGGTCTCGAGCGAACTTTGGAACGACTCCAGAACCTTGATGGAGCCCTTGGGCGCCTCGCGCTCCAGAAGCTCTACCATGCCTTCGATCTCGAACTGTGTTTCGCCGTCTTCACCCAAGGTCTCGTTGATGCCGTCCGTGTACTGAACCATCAGGTCGCCGGGGGCCAACTCCGTCCATTCATCCTTGAGAGAGCGAGCAACGAATCCCCCCTTGACCGCACCGAGTGGAATTCCAGTGGATCGGATCTCCTCGACCTCACCGTCCTTCTTGCGATAGATCAAGGTCGGCATGTGCCCCGCGGATGCGAAACAGAAACGTCCCGAGGCCGGCTCGAGAATGCCGTAGAACATCGTGACGAACATTCCCGGGCGAAGGTCGGGGGCCAGCGCCTCGTCCAACGCGCCAAGCAGCTGCGCAGGGGACTCAAAGCGATCGCGATAGGCTTTCAGGAACGCTGACACCATCGACATGACCAGACATCCGGCCAGTCCTTTTCCGGAAACGTCGGCGACAACAACTCCCATCTTTCCTTCGTCGAGTTCGAAATAGTCGTAGTAGTCGCCTCCGACCTCGAAAGCCGCCGTGTGCGATCCATCCACGATGAAGCTCTCGGCCGTACGGCTCTCGTGAGGAAGCAACCGGCCCTGGATATCGCGCGCGAGATCCAGCTCGTGGGTCAGCCGCTCCTTTTCGACCATCTCGGCCTGGGCGACCTTGAGCTGCGATGCCATCTCGTTGACCGTCTGGGCCAGCAGTCCCAGTTCGTTTCCGTCTTTGACGTCGATCGGGTGGTCGAGATCCCCGTGCCCGATTCGTTCGATTCCTTTTCGCAGATCGTCAATGGGGGAAAGCAGCCCGGTCATCGTGAGGAAGACGACACCAATGGCCAACGCGAGAATTCCTCCGACGACCAGCAGAAGCTTCATCCTCGCCTTATGGATGATCGTATCAATATAGCTTCGGTCGATACCGACTGCGCACGATCCGATCTCCTGGTCCTGATACTCGACCGGAGTGGTGGCAACGATGAGGTCCGTATTGGCCAGCATCCCTTCTCCGCCCAGAAGCTGCTGACCACCGGTGTAGGGACTTAGCGACGCGTCATGAGCGAAGTCCTCGCCCAACAGACGAAACTCGGGATGACCCTGAATCTTCGACTCGTGATCGGTCACGACCAGAAGTCGGAACTCCGGATTCCGTTCCTGCTTTTCCTTGAGCAACGGATGAAGCGTCAGCTCCGGAAAGTCGCTGAGCAGCGCCGAAGAGCTGGCTAGCGCGAGGTTGCGCGCCTCGAGCAACAACCGTGTCTCCAGTTCTTCGGTAAGTGCAACACGCGTCGAGTGCTCCTGAATGGCGCCGACTCCGATGACAGAGGCCGCGGTCAGAACCACTGCGACCAGGGTCACAATGAGACGGATTCCGATTCGCGGTCTCCTTCGGGAGACGATACGGTCCAACCGGGCCGTACCCTCCTCACCGGGCCGGACGGAGTCACCGTCCGCGTTCGATACCTTGGTTTCCTCAGACTTCATGCTTCCCCCAAAGAAAGTGCACGACGATCGGAAACGTGCCCCTGTTCCTCACTCGGCGTCCAACGGTGCGTCCATCGGTGTCGTTTTGCGGTGTTGTTCTGCGGCCTATTCATCGCTACCGCCCCGAATCTCCTTGGCTCGACTGCGGTGTCGCTGCGCTCGTTCGAGATAGCCCTGAGCTTTGGCATTGCCCGGATCCGCGTCGACAGCACGGGTCCAAAGATCGATGGCCTCTTCCAGTTTTCCGGCGGCAAACTGCTCCATTCCAACCGTGAGGTACTCGCGAACGAGATTCTCCCGCACCTGTGCGTAGTTCGGAGCGTCGGCGAAGACCAACTCGAAGAATCGGATGGCGTCGGCCGAGCGGCCGTTCTGCGATGACTGCATTCCGCGGCGGTAGAGATCCTCGAGTTCCGTTGCCGACATGCGCGGCGCGGTCCGGGTTTTCTCGACGGTCGGGGCTGGATCCGAAACAGGTCCCGGTTCCGATGTTGAAGAGGTGGCGTCGGCAATCGCCCTGGACTTGCTGGAGTTGAGCTGTGTCAGGAGTGCCATCAGGCGCGGGGTGTCCCCTTCCACGCTACGAAGCTTGGCGATGCTTTCGGCAGCCTGGCGATAGCGTCCCTGTCCGATCCAAAGAGGGATGTTGGCCTGAACCTCGCGGAACTCGCGATCGATCGACCCTTCGGTGCGCCGGAGCATGGCCTTGGCTTCTTCGTCCTTGGGACTGGCCGCAATCACCTTCTCGAAACCACTCTTCGCAGCGCCCCAGTCCCCTTCGGCGAAGGAGTCCATGGCGTCGGCGAAGGCTTCGCGAATGCCCTGGGCACGGGCTGCGCGCCGGCTGCTCTCCGCATCCACTCGCGCTTTGGCCTCAGCGGCATCCTTATCATCCGTACGCAGCGACAGAACCCGTCCGAAGGCCAGGCTCGCCTCACTCAACCGGTTCTTCTTCTCCATGGCCACACCCTGGTCGAAGTAGATGTTGGCCTGAACATCGATGGCTCCCTCCCGTTCGGGCGCGAGCGTCAAAGCGACATCGATAACGGATAGAGCCTCATCGAGGTCACCGGCTTTCCGCGCCTCCTCGGCCACACGGATCAGGTCGACGATTCGCTCTTCCTGTCGGTCCTGAAACGCCCGTTCGAGACGAGCCTGAAGTTGGCTTTCCTGTTGTTCCAGGAACTGCAGCCTACGCTCGGAGGTCGTTGCGCCGAGTTCGTAGGACAGCCCGATTCGGTGGACCGAACCGAGACCTCGATCCTCGAATGCATAGTCGACGTCAAAGTCCTGCCAGTGGACTCCTGCACCGATGGAAGATCCAGTGCCCCCGACTCCCGTACGGAGTGACAGCATGGGGTGAAGGGTCCATTCGGCCCCGGTGCGAAGTTGCGTTCCTTCGGGTGATGACGATTCCAAGTCCAGTGCGGCAACGAGATGGCTGCCACCGATCCACGTCCGTTCCAACGCCATCCCGATGCGGAAAGCCGAAGGGTCGACGACGTTGTCTTGCTCCAATCGAATCTCCGGCTCGATGAAGTTGACCCACGAGGCACCGAGACTGAGGCCGTGCGCCCAATCGGAGTCCCAATCAAAGGTCGTCGCCGGATGGAAACGTGCGCCGACGTCGAGTCCCAGGCCGTTGGCGCTGAAGTCTCCCAACTGCTCGCGCCGAAACTTGCCGGTCGCGCCCACAGACCAGCTGTCTCCCATCGGACGGGCATAGGCCAGGGATGCCTGAAGCTGGTTTGAACTGAAGCCATCGTCCAAAACCTGATTGCGACTGTCGCGCGACTCGATGCCCTGAACTCCGAAATGGCGAATGCCCAGAGCGACCGAGCCCCAACGCCAGCTCGGGAGAACACCGGCAACGTGGGACTCGCCGATCTCTTCGCCGAAGTAGGATGTTCGTCCGAATGAGAACTGTGTTCGGGAGACGCCGGCCAGTCCCGCAGGATTCCAGTCCAAGGAAGCGAGGCTGCCTCCGACGGCGGTAAACGCGCCGCCCATTCCGAGCGCGCGCAGGTCGGCTCCTTCCGCAAAGACGGATCGGGTCCCGCCGTTTTCTGCCGCCTCTGCGGTACCGGCCGCGGTCAGTGCAACCCACCCCACAAGTACGGCGAACACCGTGGGCACCGCAGTCTTGGTTCGCACCCGGAGCTTTCCGAGGGAAGATCCTGCTGAAGCGCGTCCAGTCGGTGGGATATGAAGGCGTAGAGATCTCATCGGACCACCGCGACTTTCCGCAGGATCTTTTCGGACCGGGATCCCATCTTGACCTCGAGTTCGGCGAGGTAGACGCCATTGACCACCAGGTCTCCGTTTCCGTTCCGCCCGTCCCACACCACCGTTTGATGAAGTCCCGCCTCGGCCTCACGGTTGTTGACGAGAGTCGCGACCTCCTTGCCGCGAAGCGTCCAAACCTTGAGAGAGACGCGACCCGACTCCGGCAGGTAGTAGACGAAGTTCGTGGACTCGCGACCGGCTGCGAACGGATTCGGGAAGTTGCCGTAGCTCGCTTCCAAATCGATGGAGCCGAAGCTCCCGGACGCGGTCCAGAGCGGGAACGGGCTTCCGGTCTTTCCGCGTGCTTCGATAAGGAACGCCGCGCCTTCCGGCTGGACGATTCCAATGTCGTCGGCGAGGAGTCCGAAGCTCGCCTGCTTGGACTCCCCTGCCTCTTCGAAGACGACGCGCATTTCAAATCGCGCTTCCTCGCCTTCAGAGAGGAAGAGAGACTCGCCCTCGACCTTGGCGGTTTCCTCGTCCCGGACCTTGAAGCGTCCCCAGAGTTCATCGTTCCGGTAGAGAGAGACTTGTTTGATCTCGGCCGACATCGGGGCCTCGCCGGACTCGTCTGCGAAGCGTACCGTGATGTGCTCGACCTGGATCGGCCCTGAACCTTCGTCGGCGGGATGCGAGAAAACCAAGTCTCCGACGACAACCTCTCCGCCGTCGCGAACGAGTGCCGCCGGCATCGCGCTCTCGATCTCGACGTACAGTTCGCGAGGTGGAGCGGTCAGCTGTGTCAGTCCGGAAAAGACCAGGAGCTCCGACTCTGCCTCGGCCGAAACATCGACGGGACGGTTGCTGTTCACGTCGTAGGCCGAGATCTGTTCGGATCCCAGCGTCAACTCCAACCAACCCGCCGCAGCTCCCGCGTCGATGTCGACATAGAGAGAGATCGCACGGGTCTGTCCCGGTTCCAATAGGATTCCCGACAGCTCGAACCCGGCGGATGTTCCCGTTCTCGGCACGGGAGAAATCAGCCCGACGATCTCGTCGTTTTCCTGTGCCCACATCGCACTCACGACGTCGCCGGGAATGACGCCGTCGCGGTTCTGATTCCAGAACTGCGCGATGAGGCCCCGGATTTCGATTCGGCCGACATCCTCTCCACCCGGATGGCGAAGCTGGACCCGCAGCGCCTCGACGCCACGCGAACCGATCGCCAGCTGCTCCGGGAACATCGCCTGTCCCGCAACTTCGACCGACTCGGCCACAGACTCTACGTCGAGCTCTCCCGTCGGGGCTTCGTCTCCCGTATAGAGAACGGTGATCGCTCCACCGGTGTTCGCGTCGCGGGCATCGACCGACTGCGAGTCTTCCAGACGGAACCGCAGCCATGCCGGTTCGGCTTCATCCTGAACATCGATCTCGAGTGTCACAGGCACGACCGAACCCGAGGAAGCCGTCAGCGCGCTCGTCAGGCGCACCGCCACAGAGTCACCATCCACTCCCGCTGCGAGAACCTGGTCACTCAGTGTCTGTAGCGGAGTCTTGACCACGACGCGGCGTACGATGGAGGCGAGATCCGGATGTGGGACACCTTCCTCATCCTCGATCGAGAGCGCAAAGGCTCCGATCCGGGTTTCGGATCCGCCTTGTGTCTGCACGTCGAACTCCAGCACAGGCAGCGAGGTCGCTCCCGGGGCGGCGCGAAGTGCATCTTTGGCCTTCGGTACGATCTCGACGAACGTTGCCTCGGAAACGAGCTGGGCCAGTCCGGAAACGATGGGGAACGATCCGTCGGAGAGTTCGATCGTGACGGGCGCGCCGCTCGTTGCGTCGACGGCCTCGAAAGAGTCTGCCGATTCGACCAGAACGCGATAGGAACTGACCGGGCTGAGTTCCGCAATGTCGACGCGAAGACTGATCGTCGTCGGCTCGCTCGTCGTCACCGCGATCGGCGTCGCCAGGTCGAGATCGATCTCTGAGGTGGTCCCGACTTCGGTCGTCGAGAGGTAGATGCGATTCCCTTCATTGACGACGATGCGACCAAAGACCGTCGAGGGATCGACATCCTCCCCGCTCTCGTCGACGAGCCGGACTCGAAGCGAGCGAATCTCGATATCAGACGAGCCGGCAATACCGGGGTTCCTAAAGGTGAAGGAGAGCGGGACGACGCCGACCTGTCCGTAGCTCAGCGTCACGGGGAAGGATCCCAGGGCGAACAACTCCAGTCCCTCGGCCGCGAGCCGAATCTCGTGGGGACTGCTGGACGCCTCCAATGAAGTCCGCGTGGTCCCGTCCGTCGAGGATCGTCCCTGGGGCTGAGCCTTGATCCGAATCGTTCCCGGGTTGGGTCCCTGCACCTGCCAAGTCATGACGCCGGACTCCGTCGGGCTCAGATCGAGTCGGGAGGGATCGGGTCCGGAAAGAACGTTCAGCGTCACGTCTCCGTCGACGGCAAGTTCGGGAACGCTGATGTTTTCGATGCGCTCGCCGCTTCGGTTCGACACCTCGACTCGTACGTTGAAGAGCTGCTCGACATTCGTCGCGCCAGGAGTAGTTTGGATCGAAGTCAGAAGCGGCGCCGAACTCAGGGTCAGACGCTGAGCGCTTTCCACCGGCTCGTCGATCGGCCCATCGTTCTCGGACAGCATCGTGACGCCACCGACGGGAACAACAAGTTCGACCGTGTCGGTTTCTTCGAGTTGCTCGCTGACTGTCAACGAAACGAAGAACTCGGCGCCACCTTCGGGAACGGCGGCAGAGAGGCCGTTCGTGATCCACCGATCTCCGACCCGAACGAACGCACCTAGATCCGTGTCATCGATGGCCGCTGCGTCGAAGACTCGGTCTCCTCCGTCCACCCATAGGCGAAGTTCACCGATCTCGCCCGTAGTTTCCTCGCCATTCTCGAGAACAATCCCGTCGAGCACGTCCGACACGTAACCGTTGGCCGGAATCCCGAGTCGCATCGCGAGAGCAGGTCCCTGTCCCGGCCCCAAAGTCAGGGTCGAGTTCGTCCCCACGTCGATCTGAGACGCGACCATACCGTCGACGGAAAGGCGAGCCGCAGACGAGATCGGCCAGTCACCGGTCACAGCCGTAGGACTGTCGAGGACGACACCGACAGGGTCGGATAGACGAACGAAGAGAACGTCACCATCGCGAACACGGTCCGGAGAAACGTCCCCCGCCAGAAAGAGGAAACGGGTTTCACCCGGAGGGACCGACCAGGAGAGATTGCGGAACCGCGCGCGGCCGGACTCGAAAGAGTTCGTTCCAAGCAACCGGTCGGCATCGGGCTCCCAGACTCCGTCGCCGTCGTCTTCGAAGAGAGATAGGACATCAAACGCTTCATCGAGTTGCGAGGTATCGCCCAGACCGATCGATGCGTTGTCGAAGACCAGCTCGTTGATCTGCTTGGTGTCGGCATACGTGTTGGTCGCAAACAGGTGAAGTAGGGCGACACCCTCGTCCCCTGGATGGATCGTGGCGGCGCCGATTTCACGGGCAGCCAGGGCAACCCGGTCCACGCTCGAAATGATGAGCTCCGTTCCGCTGCTGACGGCGACGTCATTCGGCCCGTCGTTGCCGCTTTCCATTCCGAGACCAACGTCGGAACCGGTCGGCAGTGAGAGTTCCAACGTCCGGCTTTCCAAAGCGGCGCCCGCGATGTCACCGGTAACGAACAGCCTGCGACCGCCAACCGGCACGGGCACGGAGAGGCCGGTGATCTCCCAACGGTCCCCTGTGAACAGCATCTGCCCGAGTCGGGTGTCCGTCGTGGCCGCGAATTCACCATCGCCATCGTCCGACCAGATCTCGAATCGCTCCAGGTCCGTCGTTGCCGCGCTACCGGCAACCAGAACATCGACCCGGCGCAGTTCATCGGCTTGATAGCCATTGGCCGGAACCGTGAAGTCGAAGACCACGTTCCGCGTCGTTCCGGCCTCGACACTGGCGGCTTCCAGCGGATGAACCGTGATCTGTGCGGCCGACATCCCGTCGACCTCCGCAAAGCCCGGAGGATTGGTCGGGCCGAGCAGGACCATCTCGGGTTCACCGGACCACTCCGTATCCTCGTACTCGAGTTCCAGGTCGAGAAGGTCACCATCCCGGGCGCCCAGTTGTGCCGCGGCACGCACCGCAAAGGTGAGAGCCCGACCGGGCCGGATATCGAGTTCGAGTTCTCCGAAGTGAAGGGCTCCGGATTCCGCGATTGCTGTCGCAACGAGGCTCGCCCCACTCTCCTCCGACTGTTGCCAAAGCTCGAAGGGCTGCCAAAGCGACTCCACGACCGCGTTGTCGGCTTCGCCAAAAGACGTCACGCTGAAGGTCAGTCCTTCCAGCGTCTCTGCCTCTACCGTTCCGTTGGTCCACGTCAGACGAAGTACGGAGATGGGATCCGCGCCGGGCGCGAGATCGGTCCAGATCTCACTCTGTACATAGACGGCAAGGGCGCCGTTGGGCGGGGCGATCTCGAAAGGCTCGGTCTGCCCCGTGCTTCGATCGACAGGGCCGTCGTTTCCGCTGGCCACCTGGATGCCGTGCTCGGGTCCTGCGGGAAGCGACAGCTGAATGGTACGGCCCGCCGCAGCGTCCTCGTCGACATGGGCCTGAACGCGGAAGAACTCGCCGCCTGCCGGAATGGCGAAGTCGAGTCCCGACCAGGTCCACCCTTCCGGTCCCGCCACGCCTTCGCCCAGGCTGTCGGTCCCATGGAAGAGTTCGAGGGTGATGTCCGTCGAGGTTGCATCACCGACGTTGAGCAAGGTCAACGACTCGAGCACGTCTGCCGCGTAGCCATTGGAGGGAACGACGAAGCCCAGGACATTGACACCGCTCGTTCCTGCCGGAACGAGAACACCACTCAACGAGGACACTTCGATCTGAGCGGAACTCATGCCATCGACCGGCACCGGTTCACTCGACGCGAGTGGCCAGTCCCCGTTCACGACGATCTCGGATCCAAAGACCAAAGCCTCCGAGTTCTCGATGTAGAGCTGCAGACGGTCCGCGTCTTTGGCCAGTGCGGAGGCCGAGGCAAGGACGGAAACATCTACGGAGCTTCCCGGTGGAACCTCGATTCCCAGGTCCGTGAAGCGCGCGACGCCGTTCTCCACCGTTCGCGAAGACGCGAGCGCACCTGAGCTCGAACCGAGGCCCTCTTCTCCTGCGGGGCGGGCGCCCGATGTCGGGGTCTCGCCCGGTTCCGAGACGAAGATGTCGAGCATGCCCCAACTGGCATCGAGTTCAGCGGAGGACCCATCGCCTTCGACCAGACTTCGGACTTCGACTTCGCTGAGAAGGAGCGTATCCGGGCCGGGATAGCTCACGTTGAAACGGAGTACGGTGCGCTCTTCCCCTCCAGGTAGGAACGGGGCAAGGGTCAGATCCATCCCGGTCACCGTGGCTGTCGGCGTCGCGTCCGGAACCACCGTGTACGTGCCCGACAGAACAACCGCTTCTCCGATCGGGCCGTCGTTGTCACTCTCGTACTGAAGTCCCAGTCCATCACCGGCCAATTGGAAGGAAAGGGTACTCCCCTCGACCGCATCCGCTCCCACCGACATCAGTCCGTAGATACGAATCCCCGGTGCCGTGACCGTTTCGGACAGGCCTGACAAGACCCAGGCGCCGTCGGAGAACTCCGGTGAACCCAGAAGAACGTCGCCTTCTGCCGGTAGCTCTCCACCTTGCAGCAGAACTCCGGGCGCCCCTCTGTAGACTTCAAACGTGGCCAGCCCCGCAGGGTCGAAGTCACCCTCTGCGGTCAAGCGGATCGACTGCAGGACATCGGCCTCGTAGCCGTTGGCGGGAGCATCGAAGTCAAAGACGAGGATCTCTTCACCATCGATTTCCAACGGCAGTGTTGCGGGGGAGCGAATCGTCAGTTGGGACGGCGAGAAGCCGTCGACGAGGAACGCGCCGGTCGGATCGAGCGGCCACGCGGCTTCGGGAACGGCTCCGCTCGCCATCTCGACCGCGGTCTCGTCTGGGAGTGAGAGATCCAGCAAATCCGAATCACGGGCAGCCGTCGTTGCACCAGACCAAACACCCAGAACCCGTTCACCGTCCGACGGAATCGAGAGTCCAACGTCTTCGAAACTTAGCAGCCCGTCTTCGACATTGGCCGATGCGATCGTGGTCTCACCGAGTCGGAGTTCCGCCTCCTGCCAACTGGAGTCGAGTTCCCCGGACTTTCCCGGTCCCGTTGTCGCCACGTCGAACGTCAGCCTTTCGAGGGTCTCGTCGAAGGCGGAGGGATTGCTGAAGGAGATGCGAATCATCTCGGTCGGGTCGGCGCCGGGAAGGATCGTCGTGGCCGTTTGCCCCGCGGTCAGTGTCAGCGCGTCGGCGATCGCAACACTGGTGGCCGCTGCATCGTTGGCGGAGTTTCCATCGTCCTGGACCAGGGATGTCAACGCAGCCTCGATCGACGGGGACTCGCCGGCCGAGCCCGCGCCCGCTGCCATCGTCACGGTCAGGGTTGCCAACTCGTCCGGGTCCAGTTGCGTCACCGCCCACACACCCGTCAAAGGATCGAACGTTCCTTCGGAAGCACTGTGAGACGACCAGCTCAAAGCCGACTCCCAATCAAGATCGAGAACGATCCCGGTGCCCGGGCTTTCCCCAACGTTCTGCAGCGAAACGGTGACCTGAGTCTCTTCACCTTCCTTGATCAGGCTCGGCGCCGCCGCGACACCCACGGAGAGGTCGACATCGACCAGGACCGATCCCGAAACGTTCTCGCTGTCGTTCCCAGTCTCCGGGTCTACCTGATCAAATGGAAGAGCAACCGCTTCATGACTCCACGAACCTGCGCTCCCGAGCGGAGCGTTCACGAAGAGCGTCAGCGTCTCGGATTCACCGACGTCAAGCGACCCGACCGACCACACGTCCGACCCGCCGTCATACGTTCCCTTGGACGGACTGACTTCGAGCAGGTCGAGTCGGTCAGGGAAGTACTCCTGAATCGCAACTCCCGTGGCCTCACTCGGACCTTCGTTCTCGACCACAACGGTTAGCGTCGCCGCGCCGCCCTCGTAGATCTGGGCAGGAACGGCCGCCACGTTGACGGAGAGGTCCGCACTCACGGTTCCGACTTCGGCCGAAGCCGTATCGTTGCGGCTGTCGGGATCCGCGGGCGTCGAGTTCGTCCGTCTGGCCTGGTTGGTGACGGTCTCTGTCGAGATCACTTCGGCGACAATCGTCAGCGTCTCTGAGTCGTCCGCAGCCAGTGACGCGATGTCCCAGTTGCCGGAGGTCGGCGAGTAGCTACCCGTCGTCACGTCGTGCGACTGATAGTCGAGTCCCGCCGGCAGAAGGTCGCGGATGCGAATGTCCTGCGACACGTCGGGGCCTTCGTTGGTCACGACGATCTCGAACTCGACGGGATTTCCGGGAGCAACGATGGACTCACTCGCCGTCTTGGTGACGGCGATGTCCGCGCCCAGGACGTGAACTCCATCGGAAGAGGAATTGTTCTCTCCGGCGACATCGGGAGGAACGCCGGCCGTCGTCGTGGCCGTCATCGAGAAGTCCTCGCCCGCGGCTGCGGCCTTCGCTTCCAGAACAAGGTTCAACGTGGTGTTCTCGCCCACCGCCAGGTCACCCAGGATCCAGCGGTTGGTCAACGGGTCAAAGGAGCCTTGTGCCGCATCGACGGAGAGGAGGTCGAAGTCTCGAGGTGTCGTCACCTTGACGGTGACCCCGGATGCACTATCCGGTCCCTGATTCGAGACCGTCGTCGTGAAGGAGATGGATTCGCCGACAGCGATGCTTTGCGGCTCGACGAAGACCGAAGTGGTCAGATCGCAACTGCGAACCGTGACCTCGGCACTGGCCTGAAGAAACTCCGTGGAGCCGCCGTCGTTGTCGATGTCCAGCGCCGTCGCGGTGTTGAGAAAGCTGACTCCGGCGGTACCCGCATTGACCTTGGCGTTGAGGTACAACTGGATCGTCTCGCCGGGCTCGAGGCCGTTGGTCAACCAGATGCCCGTCCCCGGGTCGTAGGAGGAAGACGATCCATCCGTCAGCGTCGTACGCTCAATGGTGTGACTCGAGTAGGTCACCTCGTTGGGTAGTTGATCCTCGATCGAGAACGAAGAGAAGCTCTGGTTGGATCCGTTCTGGAACTCGACCACGTACTGAATCAGGTCATCGGGGTTCGGGCTCGCATTGTCGACCGATTTGCTCAGGACTAAGTTGACTTCCTGGACCGCGACCGTGACCGAGCTCGACTCCTGCCCGGGGTTGGGATCCGCCGTCGTGACGGCAGAGACCTCGGCACCATGTTCGCGGTCGCCGTCTTCTGCGTCGGTAGAAACCTGATAGGACATATCAAGTGTGGCCGAAGAGGTCGCAGGAAGTCCCGCGATGGTCCACACGCCGTCAGCGTAGGTGCCGAGCTGAGGAATCGCACTGAGCAGATCGAAGTCAGCCGGAGATGTGAGGTCGACTTCGATGCCCTCGGCAGCATCCGGCCCCGCATTCGTGACCTTGACCTCGATGGCCACCGTGTCTCCCGGCTCCACGCTTCCTGGGGTCGCGACTTGAGCTATGGCCAGGTCCGCACCAAGAACTGTAACTTCTGCGGTGCCCGAGTCGTTGTCCGGATTCGGGTCCGGCAAGTCCGAGGTGGAGACGGATGCGGTGTTGGAGATCGTTGATCCCGCCGTTCCTGCGACCGGAGCTACATTCAAAACCAATGAGAGTCGTTCCCCGGCGTCGACGTTCCCCACCTCCCAGGATGTACCGTCATAAGAGCCCCGCTCCGGTTCCTGGGAGTTCAACGTCAACTCTTCCGGGAAGATGTCCTCAACCCGGACGCCGGTCGCATCATCGGGACCCTGATTCTCCACGTTGACGTAGAGCTTGAACGGCTCTCCCTCATCCACCTGGGCGAGGTTAAAGTTAGTCGTAACCTCCAGGTCGGCTTCCGGAGGCAAGACGATGGTGACAGCGACCGAGTCCGCGTCGTTCGATCCGTCCGGATCCGGAAGTCCGCCGCTTGTCACTCTGGCACCAAGATTTGCGGTTGTTCCGGCGCTTCCGCTCAGAGCCTGCAACGTTAGACTGAGAGCCTGGGTGCCTCCGTCGGCCGGAACCTCACCAAGGCTCCAAGCGCCCGTGCCGGAATCGAAGCTCCCGTTCGTAGCAGAGTGGGAAACATAGTCAAGCTCGGGAGGGTAGAACACCGCGAGTTCCGCAGAGGTGTCGTCGGGACCCAAGTTGGAAACACTGACGTCGACGATCGTCGTCGTGTTCTCAGGAAGGACCGCAGGATCGACGGCGACCCCCACCGCAAGGTCGGCTTCCGGCTCCGAGAAGTTCTCTGCAAACGCGATCGAGTAGTAGTAGTAGAAGTTGCGGTTGACTTCATTCTTGGTTCCGACGCCAAATCCACCTTCCCCCAAAGATGTGATTCGGTCCCCCATCGGTGCGTTCTCGTCGTCAAATGGAAAACTGACGTCACCAAGCTGGGAATGGCCTCGAAAAACGCCATCGTACGCGCCCGAAGAACGAATCAAGACGAAGTCGGGATCAAGCGACTGACCAACTGTTCTCGGCGATCCTGAACCCCAGTATCCGCTAAGTTGGACCTCGTCCGCCACCTCCGCCAATGCCAGATAGTAGTAGGCCTCGCCTGACTTATTTACCCGGTCGTCGTCTCCAACCTCAAATCCGTCCGACTCCAGATCCTGGATCGAACTCCACAAGTTGCCTCCCTGTCCGAAACGGTAAGATATCGACCCGGCCATCCACGCGTGTTTCATAGTCGATTCCCGACCCTCCTCGGGAAACACGGCGACGTAGTCGGGCGAAAATCCGAGGCCAGTGATCGACTGGTCCGAACCGGTGCCCGTGTACTGGCCGTATTGAGAAGTGGACTCCTCAGTCTGTACAGCAACCCAATAGAACTGCACACCTTGCTGGTTGACCTCGTCTCGGTCTCCGACTCGGAATCCCTGACCGACCAACGCACGAATCATTCTGTCGTCCAGGGAGTCACTGCCACCGAGTCGTTTGCTCATGCCATCCGGCATGCTGTCGATACGGATGACTGGATACTCACTTTGTGTCGACTTGACCAGGACGAAGCTAGGTTTGAACCCAGGGTCAGAGATGAGGCGGTTGGAGGACTCATCACCTATGTACGTTCCTGAAGCCACCCGCTGAGTTGCGCTGGAAACGGTGGCGCAAAGAGCGCAGCAAAGAGCCGCAGTCAGCAGCGCAATCACAACACGGGGGCGGCTCTCTCGGGCCGGGCGCCCAGGGGCGAAGCGCCGAGGCAAGGCTGTCGAGTTGACATCCTGAGAAGTGGCACGCAGATATGACAGGCGACTTACGAGCAAGAGAACCCCAAATGCGGCACAAAAGGACGACGTATTCGCCCCGCAGAGAGAGGGACTGATGAGAAGTTCGGCCCGGGAATCCAACTAATTTAGTGGCGTTAGCCGACGGCTGGCCGACAGGGAAAGTTTTGCCGCCGGACGTGGCCGGGATCGGCCGTCGTCAAAGATCCGGCCACTCGACAAGGTCGAATGTGGCCCATTTCGAAGTCAGTTCCACGCGAGCCACGGAGACGGGCAAGTGGAAGCGGCGGCGGCCTGCGCTGCCTGGATTGAGGTAGACGATCCCGTCCCGATGTTCGAAGTGCGGCTTGTGACTGTGACCAAAGATGACGATGTCGACGCCCGACTCCTCCGGGTCGATCGACAGGTCAGCACGATCATGAACCATATGGATGTTCCAGCCGCAGACGTTCAGATCCAGGGTATGCGGAAGCAGGTCCGCCCAGGAACCGTGGTCGCAGTTGCCCCTGACCGCCTGAACGGGAGTGAGTCGCCCCAACTCATCGAGCACGGCCTGTGAGCAGACATCTCCGATGTGGAGGATCAGGTCACTCCCGGAGAGTTCGTCCAGGACTTCCGGGCGAAGAAGGTCATGCGTGTCGGAAATCACACCGACTCGAAATCTGGCGTCACTCACGCAGTATCTCCCTCGTTCACCGGCACTCCGGTCGGACTTCCGTAACCCGTAGTCCCCGTCGTCATCTCATTTCCTGAGTATTCCCCAGGATTCGGGATCGCTGCAAAGGCGACTGGCGGCGATACTCGGCCCATACACGGTCCGTGCTCGGCCGGTACTCGGCCGGTACTTCACAGGACCCTCACCCTCACAGGAAGTCAGGATGGAGCCCAAACTCTTTCAACGGTGGATCCACGGACGACTCTCTCTCCGCAACCGCGTCGTCATGGCTCCCATGACGCGCCGCATGGCGGATGAGGGCGGGCTCGCCAGCGCCGAGTCCGCAGACTACTATGCACGCCGAGCCGAAAACGAAGTCGGCCTGATCATCAGCGAAGGGACCGCCATCGACGAGACTCACTCGTTCGATACGCCGACGGTACCCCGAATCGCGACTCCCGCACAGTGGGAGGCCTGGAAGCGCGTCGTCGACAAGGTTCACGCGGCCGGCAGCGCCTTCGCTCCGCAGATCTGGCACACCGGACGGCTGGCCCAGGATCCGATCGGCCCGAGTGCCGCGCCTGGACTCAAGCGTGCCGACGGGACGACCCGCCCGGACATCAAAGAGATGGACGCCGCAGACTTCACCCAGGTCATGGATGCCTACCGTCGCGCGGCCCGCGGCTCGGTCGAAATCGGATCGGACGCCGTCGAGATCCACGGAGCGCACGGCTACCTCCTCGACTCGTTCCTCAGTCCCGTGAACAACCAGCGATCGGATGAGTACGGCGGTTCGACCGAAGCCCGCATGCGCTTTCCTCTGGAAGTCACGCGCGCCGTGCGCGAAGAAGTCGGGCCTGGCTTCCCCATCATCTACCGGTTCAGTCAGTGGAAGATGGACGACTATCGGGAGCTCAAGTTCCGCACTTCCGAAGAACTCGGCGTTTGGGTCCACGCATTGAAGGACGCCGGCGTCGACATTCTGCATGTCAGCACACGTGACGCCACCGATCCGGGATTCGAGGACGAAGGTCCGATGACCCTGGCCGGCTGGTCGCGCAAACTTTCAGGGCTTCCAACCATCGCCGTAGGGAAGGTCTCCGTGACTCTGGGAATGGACGAGGCCTACGGCGAAACGAAGGATCGCATCGTCGATCCACAGCCTTGGATCGATCTTGTCGAAAGGGACGAAGTCGACCTGTTGGCCGTCGGCCGTGCGCTCATCGCCAATCCGGACTGGGTGCCCAAGGTCCGTTCCGGCAACTGGTCCGAGCTGGCAACATTCGACAAATCGCAGCTGCAGGAGCTTCACTAACGGTCTGATGCACGTGAATTCCGGCCCTTCTGCCGGGCGTTACCACTCCCCTGCATAAAGGGTGGAGTAGTCACCGAACTCCGTCGGTATCGACTCGAAACGCAGCCGGAGAATCTGTCGCAGATGCAACAGATCGTGAGCGACCCAGGAACTCAGGAAGTCGCCCGCACGAATCTTTCCCCACGGCATAGGGTGATCGTTCTCATACCGAGGTTCGGACTCGGTGGCTGCGAGCTCTCTGAGCTGACGCAAAGAGTCTTGTCGCTCTGACCACCACGCCGCCAAGGTCTCCTCGAAATCGCGCCCGGCATAGTTCCGACTCTTCGGCCATCCCTCCGGATCGATCGGAGCCCATTCCCGGCTCGGGTCTTCGATGAGTGCAAAGAACCGGGCACGGAAATCGTCCCGTTCCTCGTCCAGCAGGTGGCAGACGACCTCGTGAACCGACCAGACCTCCGGCTTCGGCTTCCAATGGAGGGTCTCTTCGGACATGGCCTCCACGAGCGCGTGGATCGACTTGCCGGAAGCCTCCAGTCTCTCAATTGCGGATTCGAGCATGGGAACTCCACTCCTATGGTTACTCTCGGGCTCGTTTCGTCTCAAAGGACCCGGCCGGAGAGCCTTTCTGCTAAAATCGCGGGATGTTCTTCGGACACTCTAACGACGACACCGCAGCCACGACACGAGGAATCTACGGGTCCCCTTGGGATCCGGTCGGATCGATCCCCCACTCCCGATGAAAGTGCTTCACCTCGATACGGGCCGCGAATGGCGCGGCGGTCAGCAACAGGTCCTCCACCTGACCCACGGACTGGAAGATCGCGGTGTGACGTCGGTCGTGGCGACTCCGCAGGACAGCCCCATCGCTCACCGGCTACAGGACGAGGGTCTCCCCGTCATCGAGTTTCCCTACACGCGGCACTTCGCTCCCAGAACCATCCAGGCGTTTCAGAAGGTGCTGGCGGATCAGCAGTGGGACATCCTGCACATGCACACGTCCCATGCACACACGCTTGGATTTCTCAGCCTGAAGATGCCGCCGCGCAAGCCGTTCGTCAAACCCGCCTTCGTCGTGTCGCGGCGCGTCGACTTCGTGCCCAACCGTGATCCGGTCAGTCGACTCAAGTACACGGCCGCAGGGCAGCACTTCATTTGTGTGTCCGAAGCGATTCGCGACATTCTCTTTCAGTACGGAATTCCCGAGAAGCAGCTCTACGTCGTGCATTCCGGTGTTTCGATGCCGGAGAGCAACGGGGATGGCAGCGCCAGTCGTGAAGCTCTGCGAGACGAACTTGGCGTGAATGGAAACGGACTGATTCTTGGAACGATTGGAAATCTCGTCCCGCACAAAGGACATCAGTTTCTGATCGGGGCCTTGGCAAAGGTCCGGGAAGTGCGCCAGGACTTCCGGGCGGTACTGGTCGGCGGAGGCGAACTCGAATCCAACCTTCGATCGCGCGCCCGGGCCGCCGGTCTCGAGGAACACATCGTTTTCGCCGGACAGATTCCCAATGCCGCTCGATTGGTCGGTGCCTTCGACATCTACGTCCATCCTTCCGTGGAAGAAGGGTTGGGCACGTCCATCCTCGACGCAGGCGCCGCCGGGATTCCCGTTGTCGCGACCCGGGCCGGAGGCATTCCCGAAGCTGTCCTCGATGGCAAGACCGGACTCCTCGTCCCCCCGGCCAACCCTGCGGCCCTGGCCGACGCCATGTTGAAGCTGATGGAGGACGCAGCGCTTCGCGAATCGATGCGCGGAGCCGCTACCCAGTGGATTGGTCGATCGCGGACCAAGGAAAACATGATCGACCAGACGCTGTCGGTGTACCGGAAGATTCACAGCAAGCATTGAGTGGTGACTCGGACGCGGCTAACGGCGACTGAGTTCCAACACCGACGTCACGGCCTTCCGGAGTGCGGCGCTTGCGATCGTGTTCTCCATGTTCTCGGGAGTGGGTAGGACCGGTCGAAACTCGTGGCGCGGAGTCCCGTCGACATGCAGCAGGTCATAAGTCGGCAACCAGACGTTGATCTTCGTTCTGGGTAGCGTGAACGCCTCCGTTCCACCTGCCAAACCCGCCATCCGCGTCCCGAGAACGACGGCTCGGCCGGTTCCGTGGAGTCCGATCGCAATTCCTTCTCCCATACTCCCGGTCCAGGGGCCGACAAGGACGACGACCGGAAGCTCGGGATAGAACGAGTCGGTCTCGACAGGAAAGGCCGGAACCTCGCGTCCGTCTTTGTATCGAGTGATCTGGTAGGCCATGTTCGGTGGAATGAAGTGTCCAAGGATCGGCTCCGCCACTCCGGTATTCCCTCCGGACGGCGTGTCGCGCAGATCCAGAATCAACCCGTCGAGTGGATCGGACTCGGACAGGAATTGAGATATTTCCGCGGAGGTCGCACTCACACCAAGGCTGTTCCTGACTCGAATGTAGCCGATCGAACCGTTCAAGATTTTCGCTTCGACGAGGCTCGCACTTGCCGGAGGTTGAAACGGCTCCACATCGAAAGCCTGCCGAACGTCGTTCCGTTGAATCGTCAAGCGACGAGACCGATCGTGGTACCCGGCGAGTTGCGTCATGACGGCCCAACGCACCCGGTCCGGATCATTGGTGTCGCCGGTTCGCATCCTCTGCGTTGCGGCCTCGAACACGGGAAGCGCGCCGATGCCGACGATTTCATCTCCAACCGTTATGCCCGCGTCGGCGGCAGGACTGGAAGGATGCACCGCTGTCACCCAGACGCGGTTGTCTCGAATCTCGATCGCCAGATCTGTGCCGCTTGGAACAAGCCGGGGGGACGATGAGCTGTTGACACCCAGATTGACATGCGGGTCGTAGAGTTCGTCCAGCAGGGCCTCGAAGACCGCCAATCTCTCCGGCGGCGTGTGCGCCACTTCGGAGTCCGTCCTCGCAAGCGCGCAGGCCTCATCCCAGTCCGATCCTTTGTGCTCGAAGTAGTAGTAGTTCTCGGCGACGACATCACATAGCGCGTCGACGTCGGAAGTGAGATCCGCTTCGGACACTTCCTTTAAGTTCGTAGACCTGGACTCGTGCGGACACAGCGACAAGAGCACGAGCCAAACCAGGACTTCAAGAGGACGGTTCATTCCAACTGGCTCCGTTCTGCTTCGTGACTACGTCCAAACACAACCTGGGTTGCCCGAATCCGAACAGAATCGTTCGTGAATTCTGAGAGTCGAACTTCCCAGTCCCATGCGAGTCAGTGCACATTCTGCGGCCTTCTGGCCGAAGCGCGAAAGGCTTGTGATAGAATCGCGCTGGTTGTCGAATCATGTGCGTCGACTCCGGAAGCCTTCTCGGGCACCTCCTCTCCTTCCTGACCAGCGACCACCGCGATCTCTCCCTATTCTTCGAAGGAGTGCTCATGCGCCTATTGCTTTCTCACGCCGTTCTTGCCGGAATCCTTGCCGGCTCTCTTGCCGCGGCTTTCACATCGATCCCCGCTTCCGCGGCCTCGGTCATTCACCCGGGACTCGAATCCAAACTCACCCAACTGCGTCCCGAAGATCCGGTCAGCGTCATCGTCTACCTGGAAGAGGCGCCGATTCCCGAAGTCAGCGCGAGTCTCTCGGCCGGCGCAGCTTCGCGCGGTCTTCGAAACCAAATCATCATCGAGACCTTGCAGGAGCAACAGCAACGAACGCAGGCATCTCTCAAGCATTGGTTGGATCAGGGCCTTCGCGAAGGTTCTGTTCTCGGTTACACCAGCTACTGGGTGACCAACTGTGTCGTCGTCCACGCTCGCACCGAGGCCGTCCTGGCCATCGCCGAAAGAGCAGACGTGGAACGGATCGAAGCCAACTTCCGCGTCGAACTGGTGGAGCCGATCTTTCGTGAGGAAGAGAACCAGGGCGAGCTCAGTGGCCCGGGACAACGAGGCATCGCGGAGGGCAACTGGGTTACACCGGGGGTTCGGGCCTGTCGCGCCGACCTCGTCTGGTACGAGTACGGCTTTACCGGCGCCGGACGCGTCATCGCCACCATTGATACGGGAGTACAGGGAGAACACCCGGCCTTCTCCGATAGCTGGCGTGGCGTAAACCATCCGGTTTCGGAATGCTGGCTGGACGTTCTGGGAATCAGCCCGGACTTTCCTTTCGACGACTTTGGGCACGGAACTCACGTCAACGGAATCATGGTTGGGAACAGTCCCACTACCCTGGACACGGTCGGTGTGGCCTGGGGTTCGACCTGGATCGCAACAAACGCAGTCGACCAGGATGCCGCCCCGGAGTTCGACAACGATGCCATCGAGTCCTTCCAGTTCCTGATGAATCCAGACGGCGACCCGATGACAAGCGATGATGTTCCGGATGTCATCAACAACTCCTGGGGAATCAACGAAGACGACTTCGGCTTTGACTACGAAGACTGTGACTCGCGATGGTGGAGTGCGATGGACAATTGCGAAGCCGCAGGGATCGTGGTCATCTTCGCCGCCGGCAACGAGGGACCCAACGCACAAACCATGCGTTCCCCCGCTGACCGTGGCGCCACGGCGACCAATGCCTTCAGCGTCGGCGCGGTCGAAGCCTCATTCAGCGAGTTTCCCTATCCGATCGCTGACTTCTCCAGCCGGGGTCCGTCGGGCTGTGACGTGTCACCGGAACTCAGGATCAAACCGGAACTGGTCGCACCCGGTGTCTCCGTCTACTCCGCCTACACCGACGGTAGTTACACCACGGCATTCAGCGGAACCTCGATGTCAGCGCCCCACGTCTCCGGTGTCGTTGCCCTGCTGCGCGAAGCCGACCCGCACCTCGAAGTCGACGAAATCAAGCAGATCTTGTTGGATACGGGCCGCGCCATCGGAATCGGAGACAACAACAATACCTACGGACACGGAATGGTCGATGCCTACGCCGCACTACAGGAAGTGATTTCCGATTTCGGCACGCTCGATGGCTATGTTGCCAATGCGAGCTTTGGCAACGCTCCAGTCCCCGGAGCCACGATCACCGTCATCGAGGCCGAGAGAATCCTCAACGGTGATGGCGATGGAAACTACACCGGGATCATCAGTCCGGGGACATACATGGCTGAAGCCTCCCACCCTTCGTTCGAATCGCAGGTGCTGCCTGTGACCATCGATCCGAACGGGTCGACGACGTTGGACTTCTCTCTCGTCGATGCGGCGGGCCCGACCATCGAGAATGTCTTCAACCCGGTATCCACTTTCGAGACCGGAGGAACGTACGTGATCGAGGCCGACATCTACGATGCCAGTTCGGTCGTCAGTGCTCTGCTCTTCTACCGGGTCGACGAGGGACCCTGGACCTCCGTCCCGATGACCGGCGCCGAACGTTTCAGCGGAAATATCCCCGGGCAGGTGGCAGGGTCCTCGATTGACTTCTATATATGGGCGGAAGACGGAGCCGGGTTCACCCGTACGGAGCCGCAGGACGCCCCTTCCAGTTACTACACGTTCCGTATTTCTCTTCTGGCCTATGCCTATGACGCAGAGACCCCCGACGAAAACTGGCAACTGGGCGTTCCCGAAGATCAGGCCACGACCGGAATCTGGGTCCGTGACGACCCTGTCGGCACGATCGACCTCGGAGAAACCGTTCAGATGGAGGACGACACAACGCCGGACCCCGGCGTCAACTGCTTCGTCACGGGAAACGGAAAGCCGGGTGGCGCTTCCGGAGACAACGATGTCGACAACGGATGCACGACGCTGGTCAGCCCGGTGATCGACTGCGGCGGAGGGGCGGAAGCGGTTGTTCGTTACAACCGTTGGTTCATGATGGCCGGCGCCTCGGAAGACGACATCTTCGCCATCGAAGTCTCCAACGACGCCGGTGCGACCTGGCACCCGCTGGAAACGCTGAGTTTCTACGAGGCGGCCTGGCGTTCTGCTCTGATCGAGATCTCCTCGATTCTGCCACTGACCTCACAGATGCAGTTTCGCTGGATTGCCTGCGACATCAACTCGCCAGGTTTGACGGAGTGCGGAGTCGACGATTTCTCCGTGGAAGTGTTCATCCCGAACGCTGCCCACACACCGGATGACGTTGGGCCTGCAGTTGCGGTCTCGGAGGTCGGCCACGCACCGAACCCGATGCGAGAGTCAACGACGGTTCGCTTCCGGCTTAGCAATCATGCGGACGCGAACCTGACGATCTACGATGCGTCGGGCCGCGCCGTCCGATCGCTGGTCCAGCAATCCCTGAATCCCGGGATCCACGAGGTTCCATGGGACGGAACGGACGACCGTGGAAACCAACTGGGAACGGGAGTCTACTTCTACAGGCTGAAGGCGGGGGCCTTCGAACAGAGTCGAAGGATTCAACTGATTCACTAGAACTAGAGTGCTCGGGAAGGCTCTGTTCGGAAGAAAACGAACTCGCACAACCCTTGCCAGTCGCACAGATGCAGACGACAAGGGTTGTGCGGTGTTCCTTGGGCAGCCTTTCCAGGCAAACTCAAGTCTTAGGACAGTCTACGGACAGTACTCGACCAAGACGTGATCCGACTCGTTCGAGTCACCGCAGATGGCCATGCCATCATGTTCGTTCAGTTCCCGCGGCCGGTGTCTCCCCGCCAGATCAAGTCTCCTCGTCCGGCAACTGGATGTCCTCGCCACACTGGTTGTGGATGTAGCTGACCCGTGCCGATCCGGTGTCGCTCACGCGAATCTGTTCTCCCGAAACCGTCGTCGGGCCGTTGATCGAGCTCCACGACGACCCGTCGTAGTACTCGATCGTTGTGCCGGAACCGATTTCGGAAACGGTGAGAGACACGGAAAGCGGATCTTTCGTCGCTGAGTTTTCGAACGAATGTGTGCGCCAACCGGAGGCGGTGGTGTCGTCGTGATCGACGCCGGGGCACGTAGCGCTCGCGGTGAACGCAAAGGCCGCAGCAGCAATCGCAGAGATGGCAGTTGCTTCTCGCAAAGGTAGGATCTCCTATCGGGTTGCAATGAACTTCCTGTCATCGAGAGGGGGATTTCAACGTAGAAGAAGACCGCTAGGACGGCAAGTGAAGTCTCCACCGAATGCCGCCGTGGAGTTCATAGAAATCCCGGGTCGCGTCCGCAGAATCTATGAGTACCGCTCCATTGGGATGCCAAACCTCTCTCGGCGTGCAGGCGGCAGCAGCGGCAGCACCCGCGTATCAGGCCACCCCCTCGTTCCTTACAACTCTCTCTCCGTTCCGAAACCAACGAGCCCACCGGTGGCACGCAACTTATCCCCCCCAAAACCAGCACTATCCGAGACGTTTCACCGCAACGCCCCAACCTGGAGACTCTGAATGAAATCGACAGCTATCGCCGCAACCGCACTCCTCATGCTTCCGGGGGCGTTCGCACAGGCCGGAAGCGACCACAATCCGGCATCCGAAACGCCGGTCACCTACCGCGTGGTCCAAACGGCACGGCTCGACCAGATCGAAGGAGCCGAGAACGTTCGTTGGTGGATCTCGATCCCGGAGGACGCACGTCACCAGGACGTGCTCGACTTCACGGTGATTTCCGCACCGGGTGAGTGGAAGGTCGTGACCGACGAAGACCGTTCCAATCGATTCCTCTATGTCGACGTTGAAAACCCCAAGGGTGACGCGGTCGAGGCCGTTGTCGAGTTCACGCTCCGTCGGTCGCCGGTCTGGAACAAGATCGAGCCGGCGAAGGTCGGGGCCATCACCGACGCGCACCGACGGTTCTTTGCTGAGGATCTCCGCACCGACGCTCCCCACATGGAGGTCACGAAGGACATTCAGACGCTTGCAAACGAAGCGTGCGGAAACGAAACCAACGTGTCGCTGCAAGCGCGCTCACTGCTCGACCACGTCGCAGACAATGCGGATCATTACTCCAAGGATCCCACGAAGCCGAGCTGCGGTATCGGTGATGCCGAGGACTGTCTCGCCAACGGCGGCGGTTGCTGCACCGACCTGCACTCATTGTTCATCGCAATGGCGCGGTCCCGGGGAATCCCGGCTCGCCTGCAGATGGGCTACCGTCTGCTCGAGAAAAACGTCGGCAAGGGTGACGTCGATCCTGGTTACCGCTGCTGGGCTGAGTTCTTTGCACCTGGCTACGGATGGATTCCGGCGGACATCGTTGAAGCCGACGCGATCGACGGACTTGGCCGCGACCGCTGGTTTGCCGGACTCACGTCACGCCGTCTGTGGCTGAATCAGGGACGTGACTTTGTCTTCGACGGTGCAAAGACGACGGCGCCGATCAATCACATGAGTCTGGGTTACGCAGAAGTCGACGGTGTTCCCGCGCGGATCCTTCCCCACGGGGATTTGGCTCCGCAGCTGACGCGTCGCATCTCCTTCACGGAGATCGGCAGTGGTGAAGCAACCACCGTCTCCAGTCTCTAGGCTGGGCGGGTGTCCTCGTTGATAGTCTTAGTGATTGCGTACGGGACCCTGGAAGCGTAGGGTCCCGTCGTAATGTTCTTCCATCGCCTGTTCGATTTTGAGTACGGCTGAGTCCCGCCCACTGGGTGGCGGGTCCCCCCCTTCGTTTCCTACCGTTAGTCGCGATTCTCGTTCTATCGGCCTTGTCGGCGACCTCCATCCTGTGTGCGAATACCTAGCTGGCTTTCGGGCAGCTGCAGTGTTTTTCGTTCCTATGTACGGAGGAGGATTTCCGTCATGCGCGTACGGTCCTTTCTGGTCGGTCTCGGAGTCTGCCTGTCGGCCTCGGTCGCAGCCGCGGACGAGCCGGCAAAACACAATGGCTTCCACTTCACGGTCGGTGAGTCAAAACTCAGGTTCTACGGATTCACTCGACTGGATATTGCTTTCGATGACTCGAAGCTCAGTCATCCCCAGGTCCCTCAATGGGTGAAGTCCGAAATGGACGATGCGGCTCCGAGCGGCAACGTCGCCGCGCCGGATGATCCCGAACTCTCGATCTACCCGAAGCTGACCCGCTTCGGCTTCGACATGAGCACTCCCGCGATTCCGAAGTTGGGGAACGCGAAGCCGTCGGGAAAGATCGAGATCGACTTCTACAACTCAGCTTCCAGCGAGTCGAGAGCGGCTCTACGGATGCGGCACGGATTCTTCAAGCTCGCCTGGGATGGCGCAGCTCTCACCGTTGGACAGCTCTCCGATCTCATCTCTCCTCTCTACCCGGCGGCGAACAACGACATGATCATGTGGAACGCGGGCAACCTGGGTGACCGCAGGCCGCAGGTTCGGTTCGAGTTGCTACCCGATGTCGGCGAAGGCAATGCACTCGCTCTCCAGGCCATGATCGGACAGACGGGCGTCATCGACGGCCAAAGTCTCGACGGCGGAAGCGGGCCCACGGCGCATGACGGAGCGGACGCCGCCGTCCCGACACTGCAGGGACGACTCGGCTGGACCGGACAGCACTTCTGGATCGCGAACCAAACCTACGGCCTCGGCGTGTGGGGACACTTTGCTACCGAAGCGCTTCCGGAAGGCTCCGGAATGATCGCAGGAGAAGACGAGTGGACGAGCAATGTCGTCGGGTTCGACCTGCGGCTGCCTCTCCACGAGAATGTCGTCCTGCAAGCGGAGGGATGGGCTGGAAAGAACCTCGACGATCTGCGCGGCGGCATCGGTCAGGGGATCAACAACTCCGTGTACACCGACAACGATGGCTCAACCGACGATGTGGGAAGAGGACAGGAGATCGAATCGGTGGGTGGCTGGGCTCAGCTCACCGCTCGGGTGAACCCGTCCTACGCCGTTTCTGTCGGAGCGTCCTTCGACGATCCCGAAGAGAACCTGCCCACCGCCGGAGCGCGGGATATGAACACAGTTGTTTTCCTGGCGAACCGCATCACTCCCGGTGGCGGCATCACCATCGGAGTCGACTACCTGAACTGGACTACGGAATGGACCGGCGGCCTCGAAGACGGCAAGGCCAACCGGATCAAACTCTTCGGACAGTATTCCTTCTAGCGTGCCGCAAGCTCCAATCGAGCCGGCCACTTTCAAACGATGGAGATTTTTGACATGAATGCAAAGCTACATACGGCGGCTAGTCCGTCTGATCCAAGATCCTCCCACCGCTCCACAAGCCCGAGCAACGTTGCGTCCAAGCCGAGCCCGGTTGGTCCGAACGACCGATCCGGCGGAGGCCATTCGTTCCGAACCCGGACCGCGTTGTCGATCGCGGCACTCCTGGGCACCGCCGCGTTCGCGGTCGACTCTGCGAATGCGGAGCCCAAATCCGCAACGTTTCAGGTCCGCCACGAGCTTGCCGTGACCGTCCCGGACGGGGCAAAAGAGGTGAAGGTTTGGTTCGCGTACCCAACAGACGACCCGGCGCAAACGGTGAAGTCGATGAAAATCCACTCACCGTACCCGCACGAGATCACGACGGACCCGAACGGGAACAAGATGCTCTTCGTGAAAGTGACTGATCCGGAAACGAAAGAGTTCACGATCGTCGAAGAGTTCACTCTCGAGCGTAAGGAGATCCTGTCCGGCGTGGACGCGTCGAAGACAAGACCAATTACCGATGAGGACCGGGCCAAGCATGCCAGCTTCCTCGAGCCCAGCACGCAGGTCGTCATCGACGACGAGATTCGTGAGCTGGCAAAGTCCATCGTCGGAAACGAAACCAACCCCGTCCGGGCCGCGCGCAAGATCTACGATTGGGAGCTCGGCAATGTCGACTACTGGGTGAAGGATCCAGAGAACAAGAAGGCGTCCGGCCTCGGCAGCACGACGTACTGCCTTCACAACGGGACCGGTAACTGCACGGACTTCCACGCGCTCTGGACTTCTTTGGCGCGGGCATCCGGCATTCCGACACGGATCGTCTACGGATCCTTCTTCAAGGAGGAACTGGACGGGCAGGACCGTGACCAGAGCTACCACTGTTGGCCGGAGTTCTGGGTCCCGGAGATCGGCTGGGTGCCCCACGACGTCGCAGTCGCCGACATCTTCGTCGGAGACTTCGAACTCAACGACACAAACGGTGACAAGGTGCGGCTGACCACGGGTGACGGCTACACTGCGCCCGATCCCGCTCGCGTCGATTATTACTTCGGAAACCTCGACGAGCGCCGGGTCACCTGGTCTCGCGGCCGTGACCTGGTCCTTGCTCCGAAGCAGGCGAGCGGCCCAGTCAGCGCACTCCCCAAGGCCCACGTGGAGGTTGACGGAAAACCAGGAGGCGAGAAAACGGTCTGGAACCGGAAGCTCACGTTCAAGCAGATGTAGGCAGTTGGCCCGAACTATTCGTGAAGGTCTAGAGAAGGTCTCGTGATCGTGCGGGTCCCGAAGCAGAATCGGGACCCGGCACGATTGCTTTGAGGATCAACCCCCGATCATTCCGACGCAAAGTCGGGACCCAGCACATTGCTTTGAGGATCAACCCCCGATCAGACGAACAACCGTTTCATGGAAGTTCGATTCATCGACTTCCAGAGCCTCTTCCAGGTTGGCAAAGAACTCTTCGCCGTCACTTCCCGAGTAGAGCAAGGGCATGGCTGTGTCGAAATCATGAGTGCGGAGAATCTCTTCGAAGAAGAGGCCGCAGATGAAATAAAACGAAAAGTGCCTCTGGACCGACGAACCCCGCCCGGCCCGGAACATCTCGAGAAAGTCGGTCTCCGGATGCGCCTGCATCTCGGCGCGGAAGCGGTCCTTCATCTGATCGAGCGACACCCCACCCCAACTGCCTCCGTAGTAGATTGCCATTCCTTCACGAAACGCCCGGTACATCTTGTCGGTGTCGGCAAGTCGGTAGTAGAGGTGGCCGTGCAGGAAGTCGCGACTGTAGTCCTCACGGTTCATTCCGGTGACGAAGAGCCGACATTCGTCGTCAGTGATCCCGAGGTCGTTGCATAGGAAGTTGCATTTGGTCGCATCGAAGAGGATCCCATAGGACTTCAGCATCTCATCGAGGCTGGTGAAGTTGTAGTAATCCAGATCCAACGGCGTAGTCTTCGTCGCGGTGGTGAAGTGGTCTTTGAACTCCACGAAGGTCGCGGCCTTCTCTGGGTCAAACTCGTTTCGGTAGTGATAGGTCACGTCGCCGATCGTCGTCTGCTTGAAGTCACTCGTCCGCTCGTCGAACAGGCAGTAGAAACGATAGTGATCCCGGTAGGGAACGGCCTTGAACTCCATCACCTTGAAGATCGATGGCTTGCCGCCTCGGGTCCCGCTGAACGAGATCGTCAGATAGTAGGATTTCTCGTCGAAGGTGTAGGACTTCAGTACCGAGGGGAGGTTGAACTCGACGTCGTCCCTTCGGCTGGTGCCGTCGGGGATGTTCTCGAAGAAGAACTCGTATCTCGTGTGATGGTTTGGGTCGACGTAGTCTTCCGAGAACGTACCCGACGCAACCTCAGAGAGAAATCCGTCGAGTGACGCAGCCAGGACAGAGGCGGTCGAGCTGTCCTCACTGAGTTCCGTTCCCAGATTCCGATCGAACCGTTCCCCGGCGAACGCCGGTTGTCCGAAGACGGTGCAGGCACCCACGGCCAACAGCGGCCACTTCCAAGTCTGCATCAGATTCCCCCCGGTCTTGGTACATCTTGTAGGAGTGGCAGAGGCGCCGCGCCTATCCCTCGAACAAAACCGGACGGCCCAGGATGTTCCCCAAAAAAGAACCTCGATCCCGGCGCGAGTCACGGGTTCACCGCTCCGGAAAGTGACCAATCGCATGGGTTCCAACGCGACGTCCCAGGGCGTAACCCTCTTCGGAGTCATATCGAAAGTGGATCCCCAGATAGACACGGGAAAGTGCGCACTCCATTCCTGCCTCGGAGAAGCGACGAAAGCTTCGCGTCGACGGACTCATCGTGGTTTTCCCGGAGAACGGTCCGGCGCTGTCCACCTGTGAGATTTCCATCGTGAAGGCGAACTCGTCTCCGAACGTATCTGCGAGCACCGTCATGGCGGCCGTCGACGCACAACCATGGGCTGACGGATAGGACGGAAACGCGTACGTATGATCGTGGAGATTGGTCCACTCCGGGTCTGGTTGCGTTTTGGGATTGCCGTCATGTTCCGCCCAGCGAATCGCGGTGTACGGACGCCAGTGGTTGTAGTGGAATTTGTTGTCGAAGACGCAGACGTAGGCATCGAAGATCGATGCGTTGAGAAGGGCCAGAAGCCGGATCGAGGCTTCCAGAGGCAATCGCTCCTGGACGATCAGTTCCCGCGCCAGCCGATTGTGTGAGCTCTCGACAAACTCCTTCCACCACATGGCCAGATGCGATTGATCAGCCGTCCTTACCCGGCTTTGGTTCGCGCCAACTTCTTTGACCTCTGCAAATGCTCTCGTGTAGGCATGCGAGTCGATCTCGGGAGGAGGCGGGGACCGAAACTGGCTGGCGGATTCGAGCAGGAACGGCTGCGCCTGTGCCCACCCGGCGCCGAAAACGAAACCTTCCGGAGTGCCGCTGTGCTCGTGGAACTCGGCGTAGACCCCCGGGGCCATTGGATGAATCGTGTACTCTGCTTCCTGGTTCCATCCGTCACCGGATCGCTCCTGCAGGATGTCGAGAGCTGCGCGCGTTCCAATCCGCCTGGCCATCGCGGTCGCCGAACTTGGCTCGGTGCCCGATGTCATCCTCCGCAGGAGCGCATCGCACTCCGACCGATGGTTCGGAAACTGACTCTCGACGACGGCAAACGCAGCTGTGTTGACCGCCATCGCAATCGCGTCACCATCGTGGGAATCCGTTCCCACGACCGCTCGACCGTCCGATCGGCTCGTCTGGACAGTGCCGGGGCGCCCCCACTCGACGCTTCTCGCGGGCAGGGGTCTGGGTACGGAGTGGAAAGCATCGTACATCGCGAGGTGCATCGTCGCGGCGGTTCGCACTCCCTTCAGTGTTAGAAAGCCGTCCTCCTTCTCCGCCAGTTCCAAAACCAGCTGATTCCATGCGACAGCGCAGGTCGCATCGATCGGCTCAGCATTCGTTGTATCGAATACCAACATCAATAGGCAAAGGGATGACATGACCACACAGACGTTCCGACGGAAGCGATCCGCAGCGTGACTCGGTATCGGTATTGGTATTGGTATGGGGATAGGCATGATCCGGCGGCTCCTCCGCTTCGTGAAGGTTGAATGCCCGCAACTGACGGCGGCGCCGAAACAGGCGGCGTAGTCACATCTGTACGGGTGGGGATGCAAGCTCATGGTCTGAAACTGGCGATCGCGACCTCGGAGCGCCACTTCAAAAACTGTAGTTGATGCGACCCGTGCCTTCGAGGGACGCTCCTCCCTGTGCGGGAACGATGGAGGTCGTCAATGTCGCGAGGATACGGTCAGTACTGTCCATTGGCGCTGGCAACGGAACTGTTGGGTCAGCGCTGGACGATTCTCATCATCAGTCGCCTGGTTCTCGGCTGCTCGACCTTCAACGCGATCCATGCCGGAGTACCCAGGATCTCGCCTTCCCTGCTGGCCCGTCGCCTCGCGGAGCTCGAGGCTTTCGGAATCCTGAAGAAACGCCCGGGGAAGAAGAGCGCAGGTCCGACCTATCACATCACACCGGCGGGCGCCGATCTGGGTCCCGTCTTCGAACAGATGGCCATCTGGGGGCGTCAATGGGCTCGGGATCTCGAGACGGACGACTTGGACCCTGCCTTCCTCGCGTGGAGCATGCACTCCCGAATCGATACCGCGAAGCTTCCGTCCGGGCGAACGGTCATCGAGTTCGATTTCACCGGCACCCCGACGGAGTTCCGCAGGTTTTGGCTGGTAGCCGAGGATGGCACGATCGAGATGTGCCTCAAGGACCCCGGGTTCGAAGTCGACCTCTTCGTTCATTCGGACATTCGGAGCTTCATTGATGCGTGGCGAGGATATCGGGATCTCCGCTCCGAGATCCGGTCACAACAGATCCGACTCGAAGGCAACGCCGTGCTGGTCAAGCGGTTTCCGGACCTCGTCCTCCCCGACGCCTTCTCGTCCATTGCGCGGAAGCGTCCCGGCCGTGAGAGGCGAATGACCGCGGGTTAAGTGCTCCGCGCCCCCCACCGAGCGCCGTGAGGAATCTCGTTTTTTCTCTGCCGTGATTCTGTCCAATCCGTCGCCATTCGGAAGTGAACGGAGGACCGCACCTGCGGGCACCTCACAGGAATGGAATCCAGCGCCAGCGCCTCCCGTGCACGGCGCCGACAAACCGGCGGTCATGCAACGCAGCGATCGGCCGCGTGAAGATGGAGAACAGACCATGGAAATCCCAAAGATTCCCAACATCCCAAACATCCCCATCCCGGAGCCGAAGATCTCAGGATCGCCGCACACGCCTCAACAAGACCCGGGTGATCCGGCGTCAGGAGCGGCGGTACCCAAAGGACTGGTCGACCATCTGGCCAAGAACGTTCCCAATCTGATCGGGGGCGAGGAGTCCGGACTCGACATCAAGATCAAGTACCCGGAGATCGATGCGACCATGCAGGACATCATCGAAAGGGCGAAGCAGACACTTCGAGAAGGGCCGACCTTCCCGTCGGAACTTCCGCCGCTTCCGACTCGGGATGAATTGCTCGATGCCGGGTCCAAATTGTTGCAGGCAGGACCGGACGTGCTTCGCGAGGGAGCCCAAGCGTTGTTTCCGATTCGCGGAGAATACCCGACACTCTTTCAGAACTTCCGAAGCGCCACCAACGAGTCCCAGTCCGGCGTCGACACCTTCAATGGATTGGTCGATCGGTTTCGTCGTCAGACGGAAAACGGCCGCGATGCAGCGAGCAACGGAACTGGAGAGGACGACCAGAACCTGTGGGCAACGTTGACCAAGACGATCGAAACCGAGCGCGATCGTTTGCGGAGGATTCTCGAGAACATCAGAACCTGAGCCGGCGGCACGCTCGTCGCCACAGCCGACTTTGGTGAATGGCCCGGCTAACGATCGAGCTTGATGAGACGTCTTGTCGACCACGGACCGTCATTGGCCCGCGCTGACAGGAAGTAGCTGCCGTTCGGCAGCTGCTCTCCGAAGTCGCTTTCTCCGTCCCAGCGGAAACGGTTCTGGCCGGCGGGCAAACGCCCGTCCGTGAGAGTGGCGACTTCGCGTCCACCGACATCGAAGATACGCATCGTCACGTCCCTGGATTCGGGGAGCTCCAACTCAATCTCCGTCTCGTACGAGAACGGGTTTGGATGCGACTGGAGGTTCAGGCTGACGCCCTGCCCGGTCGGTTCGTTCGGCTCGTAGGACGCCGACGGAAGACTGTATTCGACGTTGACCTGCTTGAAGCTGTGTTCAGTGGTGCGTTCGAGGATGATCCGCACGGCGTAGGATCGAAATCGATAGTTCACGTTGTAACTCGGGATGTCCATGCGGAACCACCTGTAGCTTTCATCCACCCCCTGCGATTCCTCAATCTCCACTACGGTGTGAAATCCCGGGTTGGAGAGAATGTACTGAACGAGAGCTACGTTGATGCCGAGCCCGCTGTAGTCCCGAAGCTTCACCTCTATCGCACTGATGTCGGCGTCATCCGGCACACGGATAGGGGCGTAGAGCACCGTCCTAGTGCTTTCGTTCCCGAAGTGCGCGCCGTAGTTGAAGCGGTAGTCCGGGGTGGACCACTGGTCGGCATGGAAATCCAGGGCTGGGATGACCACCACCTCTGCACTGGCGGGCCCGGCAAGCATCACGGCGGCCACGATCGACAAGATGAGCTGAAGGACGACTTCCAGTGGATTCCGCCGCCGCGATGCCGTCCGACTCAGTGCCTGGTCACAGGCAGTACCCCCGAACTCGTTGTTGTTCATTGTGTTCCCTCTCCGCGTCATACGACTCTCGGGCCGTGAGGAGCTCAACCTGATGCGATCCTCGAACGGGCCGGTTTCCTTCCGTTTCTCGATCCACGGACCATTGCGACGAAACTCCGCGGGACTGGACGTGCTTTTTGCAGAAAATCAGGTGGGCCAAGCAGGTCCCGCTACGGGAGAGCCGACCCAAGGGAAGCGGGTGCGGGGTCCCGCTCCGGCTGATCAGTCGGCAACGGCTACTGCGGCGGAAGGTGACGTCGAAGGAAACTCGAGCCGGATCAGAGTCGGCATCGGTGGGATGGGTTCGAGGTCGGACGCGTATTTGGAACTCAGCTCCGTGACGATGAAGAGTGCGTCGTCAGAGATGAAGATTCCATCTCGGTAGGTCGACAGCGGAAGTTCCCGGTCCAAGTCGAGCTCAAGATCGAGCACGACTCGATGCTGCTTCACTCCGTCGGGAGAATAGACAATGAACTCCAACTGGTCGCGGTCGGCCGCGTTGCAGCCGTTGCTGGGCAAGACCCATAGACTGCCGTCGGGGCGGGTAAACAATCCGACGATATCCGGGTGATAGGCAGCCGGTTCGATGATGGCGTTGTCGTACTGATCGGCAAACCAGCCCTGTTCCTCGTCGCGCTTCGCTACGGACTCGTAGGGCTCGTCGATGAAGACTGTCTTCAAGAGTTTGCCGTCGGGGCCGTAGGCATCCACTTTGTAGTCGCCAAAGCTGGGAGCAACAAAGAGCTGGTCTCTGCTTACGGCCCAACGGGGCGGCAGGTCAGTCATGGCACGTGCGTCGGCTTCGGCCCACCGCCATGTACCCTGGGAATCGCGGGTCGAGTTGATGGGCTCCAGTTCCTTACCGAAGGGGAAGCTCATCCCGAGTGTGTCGCTGTCCTGCACTCCGTCGAACTGGATCCCGACGAACCGAAACTGTTGCTGAAAGTCCTCTCCAGCCCATCGCGTCGAAGCCTGCTGAGCAACGAGGACGCCAGGTTCAGACATGAAAGCCAGCGTGCGAAGTCTCAGGTCAGGAAAGAGATTGAGTCGTTCGATCTCCTGCTCGAGATGACTGAGTACCTTGAGGCGTTTCGGGGAGTAGCTGCAAACGGCAATCTCATTGTTGATCGGAGTCATCCAGCTCGCGAATTCGAGTTCTGCGGGTCCCTCGCCCGGACGAAGGAGCACGCGCGCTTTCTCCCCGTGAGTGTCGAGAACCTGGACCGTACTGAGTTGCCCGTCCAGGAGGAAAACGTTGTTCTCGACCTCGGATACGCACACGATCCTCCCGATGAGTCCGGCGGGCGTTTCACCAACCAGTCGCATCGTTTCCACCGGTGTGACCCGCACCTTTTCTTGGGCCAAACCCGGTGTCGTCAAGAAAGAGAGTGGGAGCGCGGCCGCGGCCAGCTCTCCCACTCGCTTCCACACGCCTCGGTAATGTCTGCGTGAGCGCGTTCCGTCGGTTACCCGCTGGAGTGTAGGAGTCACGTTCACGCAGGCCTCGCTTCCGAGCGTCAGTAAGTGGCTAGTGGACCGTAACCGAGGAGGCGGTCCACTAGAATCCGCAGGCAGAACCGCAGCAGCACTCTGCACCGGTAGGGCTACAATCGCAGGTGCAGGGGCATACTCCTGTTGCAGAACAGGCTATCGGTGACCCAGCGCACCCTCCGGCCGTGCAGTTGCACGTTTGGCTGCTTCCGTTGGCAGCCATTGATGCAGGAACGATCACTGGTAGCAGGGCCAGGGAAAGAGCTGTGCCTATCGATACGGAACTTCGGAACAACTTACGCATCATCGCAACGTCTCCTCTTTATCGTCACTTGAGAGGGGTTTCTTCAGTCCTAGACCGATGCTGGAGCGTAAGTAGCCGTGCACTAGGTTCTCGTGGAACGAGTCCCACACCCAAACCATTTCGTCTTCAACGGTCATGCCGTGGATGTTGGTTCGTCCGCCGTCTGCATCCCGAAGATGCAAAGCTTGGTTCAGGCTCCCATCGGTGTCGTATACAAGAAGCGATCCGTTGGAGAGTACCCATGTTTCGTCGTCCTGGCCGCCGACGCCGTTCAAGATGTAGTTTCCGTGGGGAGTGCCGTCGGAAGACACCATGACGACATCGTCTACCAGTTTCTCGAAGGATGGCCCCGGCTCCGGGCGGACAAGGCCCGAAGAGCGAACAGCATCGTGACCAGACTCGTGAAACCAGTCCCGAGATTCGTGGACGGACTGTCCGCGGACGTCCAAGTATGTCCAACCATCTGTTGAGCTGTTCCATTTCCCGACGCGAGCCACGGTCTGAAACGCCACGAACAGACGGTCACCGTCGGAGTCCAGTCGCACTCGGTTGAGTGCGTTTCGAAAGTGCGGCTCGGAGTGATCCGTGATTAGTGAGCCAAACGACGCCCGCCAGGTCCCGTCCAACTCGTAGACGTCAAAGAGGTGCGACGCCCCCGGATTCGCTCTGACGAAGAGCTGGTCACCGTGAAGGACCAAGGATCTCGGAGCGTAGTCCAAGTCCCAATGAAGGGTTGGGGAGCCTGCTCGCAGCCGAACGATGCGCTGGTTGCCTGAGTCCGCGATGAAGATGTCTCCATTCGCATGGATGGACATGTCCAGAGGCTGAGTCAGCCCTTCATCTTCGCCCAAGCCATACAGAAAGTCGCCATCCGCGGAGCAAACGGCGATGCGGTGGTTCTTGCTGTCGAGGACGTAGATTTCGGAAGCATAGGTTCGAACGCGGGCAGGATCGTGGAACAGATCACCGCCAAAGGTCATGGCTGCGGAGAGGGACGCCTCGTTGGCAAGTGCGTATGGTGCGGAGAAGCTAGTGAGTACAGCTAGTGTGAAGCGTAGGAATACGCTAGAATGCTGTGGCAAATCGGCGGCTTCCTGGGGGAATCCCCTGGCCCGACATGACTCTAGGTCCCTTCGCGGACGCGATGCGTACGTCACCGTCCCAGACTTCGACTTCGACACTGGAGTTTTCTCCTGCGGCCACGAGGACGACGAACGACTCCGGAACGACAGAGAGGGACAGATTCTCTCCCGATACCTGCTGCATTGAAGGGTCGCTCGAGTAGCCAGTGGCTACTGTCCCAACAAAGGGGGCGTCTCCGTGCGAAGTGATGCGGACTTCCCAGGCTTGGCCGGCTGATTCGTTGGTAGGCGAGCCCCCGAGAAGTAACGGAACAGCGGCGGCCATTGCGAGAAAGGTGCGACCTGTCATTTCTCGTGACTCCTCTTACATGTCCTGCAACTCGAACTTTCAGCAACCGGGCTGAGAAAGAGTGAGGGTAGCCTACACAGTCGACTGGCCCCAGGCAACCGGAACACTTGTCTGTGTACTCTACTGTCCGTAGACTAAGCCCAACTCTTGTTGTCGGGGCGGCATGTGTTCTACTTGAGTCGAATCTTCCGATGGCAGTGACATGACCACAGCATGATCACGAGTCAAGTTTGCCCCAAGGACTCAACAGGACGGAGAGAGTAGTGAAGGTCGTAGGCCGCCGCCGTCCCCTGGTCCCAGTCGTCCCCCGGGGCAGTCCAGGTGAGCAGGGCCGCACGTTCGCCTGCTTCCAGTATCAAATCGGTGATCGGGGCGTGGAGAATCTGGTCACCGTCATCCTGGGTGCTGACTGAGACGATGTTGAGACGGCGGAGCGGTTGCCATTTTCGTCTATCGCAAGCAGACCTACGTAGATGCGAACCGGAAGCTGTCCTTCCACGACGAAGCGTTGAATCTCCTCGGTTCCAGCCACTGCGGGCCCGCGGGCTCCGTCAACGGCGTTGGCTTGTGGGGAAGTCGCTCTCGTCGAAGCTTGTGTCGCTCCACCGCACATCGTATTGAGCAGCCGATCCAACAGAACCGTCATCGCCCGGGGCCGTGCACGCCAGAGCCGCAGAGCCTTCCCCTGCGTAAACATCTCTCAGATCTCGTACGGCCGAGGGCGGAATCGTATCTGGCGCGTCGCTGCGACGAAGACGATGAGCCAGAGAGGCAGGGGCGGACGATCGACTTGCCGAACGGGTCGGCGCTCATGTCGGTAAGGCAGGAGCCACATACCGCCTCCGGGTGCCGTCCAGTCCGCAAACAGATCACTTTGCCCTCACCTGCTGCTGTCGAAGGAACCGGCCCTTCACCTCACCCCAGCTGAGACGGAACGTCGGGCTCAACGTGTCTCCAAGACAGGGCGCGTAACTGTGGGGCTCGAGCGCGATCGGTGCGGGGTGGTCACAAACGGTCGCGATCCCCCAAAAGTAGGGGATGCCCCGGACCTGGAAGTACCTGCCATCCATCTCGGGTTCCAGGAGCGGCATCTCGACCCTCCCGTACTCTGTCTGGACATAGTTATCGCATGACTCCCAAGGATCCCGGTTGTACTTCCCCGGAAGAAAGTGACCCTGAAGGAGCCAGCACTCGGAGCCAAATGACCCCGCGTGATTCTTCAGGACAGCCAGGTGGGGGCCGAGCGCCGAGTCCGAATTCGCGGTAACCGACATGACGCTGCTTGCGCCAAACGCCAGGAACAGTGCGCCGAGCCGCCGATGCATTCGCAAGTCGAGCATGTCGGATCCTTCGGGTGATGGAGTCCTACCGGACTCGTCGTCTGATACCTGGGAGACCCGTTGAGTTTAACACCTTCATTCAGGTCAGGTCCGGATCTCTTGGGGCCGCTCCAGCCGGCTGTCTGATACACTCGAGGTACGGTGATAGCTTCTGGTTGTGAACCGAAGAAAGACGACACAGTGCAGAGCGAACTCCAACGGAGGCGGATCCACATTCGGTTTATCGAGGCAGGCGCGTACTTCTGTATGGCGACTGCTCTATCCCTCTCAGCATGCCAGGAAGCGACCGGCCCCACCTCTTCCGGCGCCCCGGACTGGTCTTTGTTCGGCTCTGGATTCAACGGCAGAGTCAATACGATCGCATCCTACGACAATGGCCTTGCCGCGGGAGGCAACTTCACTCGTATCAATGCGGTGCACGCAGGGTTTGCCTGCTCATGGGATGGTGAGACTTGGACACCCTTTCCGTGGTCCGAGGACTTCGAGGCGGAGGCTTCTGCGGTCTACCAGGACAGGCCCGTCATTGGCCTTGGCGATGCCCCGGGAGTCAAACAGTGGATGACCGATCGGTGGGAGCCTTTGGGCGGCGGTGCCGATGGATCCGTGCATTTCCTCGGAGTTTGGCAGGACAAGTTGATCGCCGCGGGTTACTTCACCGAGATCGGAGGCGTAGCGGCCGAGAATGTCGCGATGTTCGACGGAAACTCCTGGCATCCGATGGGCCAGGGAATGGGGTTCTCCCTGGTCCAGGACATCACGGATCACGATGGAGACCTCATTGTCGTCGGCAAGCTGACCTTGAACGTCAACCATCCGAGGGGTGCTGCCACGATTGCGCGATGGGATGGCAAGCGATGGTCGGCGATCGACGAGGGTGTTGTCGCGAGTTCCGATTTCGACATGGAGGCCGTTCACTCCTTCAACGGAGAGCTCCTGATCGGCGGGACGTTCCGGCTCGAACCGCAGGTTTGGATCGGCCTTGCTCGCCGTGAAGGCGACACCTGGGTTGAAGTCGGTGACTTCAGTCGAACGGAAGCCATCGTTGAATACCAGGACCGGCTGGTGATCCTGGATGGATCCGAGTCGTTGTTCTCCTTCGATGGAACAGCGTTCTCGCCGATGCCCTGGGGGCTTCACAAAGTTTATCGTGTGGATGAGTTCGCCGTTCATAAGGACGGCTTGGTGGCGATCGGCGCCTTTCGCTCGACACCCGATGCGCCCCAGGTCGACGTTGCACGCTTCGACGGAACCTCCTGGAACGTGATGCCCGAGGGTCCGGACGGCTACCTCTCCTCCGTGGACTCGTCGTCCGACCAGATCTTTGTTTTCGGGAGGGACATCCTCGTCGGTGGAGAGGAAGCGCGCAACTTGGCCTTCTGGGATGGCCAGCGCTGGGAGGCCTTGGGAACCGGGACAGAGAGGCCGATCCACTCGCTTGTCGAGTTCAACGGATCTCTTGTCGCCAGAAGCTACTGGGATCAGTCGAGCGTAGCTTCCTGGGACGGACTCAACTGGGTGCCGATGGGTTCCGAAGTTGGCGCGAGAACACTCAAGGTTCTGGGAGACGATCTCTATCTGCTCACGTCCGGAGAAACTCCAGTCCGTCGCTGGAACGGGGCAGAATGGGAACAGGTCGGAAGTCCGGTCCGCGGGTTGGCGTGGGATCTGGAGATCTTTCAAGGGCAGCTCTACGCCGGAGGGTTGTTCCAAATGGGTGACCCGTTGGTTCCGCGACATCTGATACGGCTCGAGGGGGAAACCTGGACTGCTCTTGGCGACACGGGTGGACGGGTCGCATCGATGACGTTATCCGGTGACCGACTCTACCTGGCCGGATACTTCGAGGTCGACGGCGAGTACACAGCTTTCGGCTACTTCGACGGGGCCTCCTTCACGGGTCCTGCCGGACATTGGAGCAGCGACGCTCACATCGCCAGGTCGGTCGGAGATCTCGTGCTCATCTCCGGTGCCACACGAAACGAATACCCATGGACCGGAGCATTCTCGATCTGGAACGGCTCCGGATGGGAAGCGACCCATTGCGGGATCGAGGGTCGTGTCGAAGACATTCATCTCATCGACGACACGGTGGTTCTTCTGGGTTCAGTCCGGAGCGGTGAAGACTTCGGCTTCGCGGCCACGGCGCGTGCCGCCAGCATGCCGGGTTCGAGGTAGTCGGGTCCTTGCAATAGCCGGGTCTTCGCGGTCGCCTCGGCCGGCTTCGACGTCTGGAAGGACGACCCGCTTGTCGGCTATAGTCCTTTCACCGCCGACTGGGCTCCGACCTTGGACTCTGCATGAAAACGCCGCCGCCGAAACCGCCGGAAGAGCCACCGGCCAACCTGGTTTCGATCCTGATCCAGGCCTGCAATGCCCTCCTCGAGCAGGGACAGTGGGCCAGTGCCCACGAAACGGCCGGACACGCAGTGACTCTGGCACGCTCCAGCCAGGATCCGGAGGGGCTTCGAACGGCGCTCTTCGGCCTGGCCAAGTCTCTTTCGAAGTTGGAACGGCGTGACGAGGCCCGCGAACACTGGTCGGAATGCCTCAGCTTGCAGGAGCAGCACGGAGACTTGATCGGCGCGGCCCACACCGCGTGCGAGCTCGGCGTAGATCACCGCTTGGCGGGCGAGACCGAAGAGTCCCGTTCCTTTCTTCGCAAGAGTCTGAGTCTTTCCGCAGACACACCGCCCGGCCCGATCAAAGGACGCGCCCTGGAGCAGCTCGGAATCGTCGAGCGAAGCTCCGGCTCACTTGATGAGGCAGCCAGACTTTTCGAGAGTGCGCTTCGAGTCTACGAAGCGTTGGACGACCCCACCCGGATTGCAGGTGCTCGCGAGAAACTCGGAAACACATATCAGGATCTTGGCCAACTCGATCGGGCCATGGAGCACTACCGCACTTGCCTCGGGATCTACGAGCAGACGCGCGACCTTCCGCGACTGGCCGCACTTCACAACAACCTTGCCGGTACCCTGCACCGGCGCGGGGAGCTGCAATCCGCCTCTCAACACTTCGAGGAAGCGCGGGAGCTGTTTCAGGAACTCGGACTAAAGAAGAAACTCGCCGTGACCCTCGGCAACCTCGGTGTGTTGAAAACATGGATGGGACAGTCGAGGGAGGCGGAGTCCCTCCTGCTCGAAGGACTTGGGTTCCTCCAGGAACTCGGTGAGAAGTCCGCGCAACCGAGCGCGATGCACAACCTGTCTCTGGTCTGTTTTTTCGGCGGACGCTACGAGGAAACGATCGGGTGGACCGACCAGTCCATCGAAGCGCGCGAAAAGCTTGGGCACCGGCAGAGAACACCGAAGACTTGGATCAATCGAGCCTATGCACTCCTCGAGTTGGGGCGTCTCTCCGAGGCTCGGGACAGCCGCAACCGCGCGGCCAAAGCTGCGGAACCCGGAAGTCATCCCGAAACAGAGGCGGAGTTGGGCATCCTGGACACTGCAATCGCGATTCGTCGATGCAACTTCCCGGAAGCGATCAGACTTGGCACAACAGCACTCGAAGTCGCGCGTGCTGCATCCCTGCCCCGTCTCGAAGCCGAAGCCTGCCTGCTCCTGGGGGAAGCGAGCCTGCAGGCAGGCGACGCCGACTCCGCCAGGAACTGGTTGATGGAATGCGAGTCCCGTTATGAGCGGCTGCGGTTGCCCTATCATGCAGCGCGATGCTCGCTCCATCTGGGGCGGCTGTTTCACACCGGTGGTTCCTATGAGGCGGCCGCTCGCAAGCTGCGGGAGGCCGCAGACGGATTCGCCCGACTCGAGAATGCTTCGCTGGAAATGCCGGCTCTTCTCGAGCTCGCTCGAAGTGAATGGCACCTGTCACCGACGCAGGCGGAACGAACTCTCGACCATGCGACAGAGAGAGCGCGAGCCATGCCGGGTCGTAACTTCGAGCCCCGCATTCAGTCACTGCTGGAGGAACTGCGTCGATCGGACACGATCATTCCGGAGACAGCGGCTCAGCTTGCGGGCCTTCTTCGAGACTCGAGTGCAGTTCTCTTCTCGAAAGATCGCATGCGCTACGGCGGTGCGAAGCCGCTCGCTCGCATCCTGGAGTATCTCCAGACTCGCCTTGCTTTGTCCGGCCTTCAGTTCGTTCCTGAATCTCCCGAGAGCGACGAGGTGACGATAGGTAATGCCCACTTCCTCGGAGAGGGCGGCTCGTTCGATGAAGACAAGACCTTGCGGACCGAACTCGTGAGCCACGGTTTCGCCTTTCGCGAACTCGAGGACGGTTGCCTCGTCGGTGCGGCGTCCGCGAGCCGCATCGACGATCGAGACGCCACCTTTCTGCTCGCGCGTGCCACAGAACCGCGAGCCCGCGCAGAACGACTGTTTCCGGCGCTTCTAACCGTTGTCGAGTTCCTCGGTACCTACGTTCATTCTTTGCAAGCTGATGCTCGGGGCAATGTACAGAAACAATCACCTGCACAAGAGGCGCATGTAGCTTCGGGCAGCCCGGTTGACATCGAGCTTCCACAGGAGTTTTCGCCGGGCAGTGACCGAGGAAACGGGGAAAACTCAAACTCCCCTCCTTCTGTGGATGAGAATCCTACCGATGAGCACGGCCATTCCGAGACGCAGTTCCACGGCATGGTCGGCAGCAGCGCCGCACTCGGCTCCGTTCAGAATCTCATTCGAAAGATCGCACCTTCGGACGCCAGCGTGCTCATCCAAGGCGAGAGCGGAACCGGAAAGGAACTCGTCGCGAGAGCCATTCACGCTCTTAGCGATCGACGGGGCTCACTCGTCGCGATCAATTGCCCGTCCTTTCCCCGGGAACTCATCGAGGCCGAGCTTTTCGGATACGAGAAGGGCGCCTTCACCGGAGCCACCGGACGAAAAGAGGGACAGGTCGAGCGAGCCCATGACGGGACACTGTTTCTGGACGAGATCGGTGACCTGGAGATGGCCGCGCAGACGAAGCTTCTGCGGTTCCTGGAGCAACGGGAGTTTCTGCGCATCGGCGGGCGTGAGCCCATCCATATCAACGTTCGACTGGTGGCAGCAACGAGCCGCGACCTGGCGGCCGAACTTGCGGCGGGCCGATTCCGGGAAGATCTCTATCATCGGATCCGTGTCGTACCGATCCAAGTTCCGCCGCTCCGGCAACGCCCCGAGGACATCGAAACGCTGGCCCGCCACTTTCTCCAAGCGTTCTCACCTGCCAAGCGGTTCTCCAAGGAAGCCATTGAACTTCTTCGGACTCAGCCATTCAAAGGAAACGTTCGCGAACTCAGGAACCTGGTCGAACGACTTTCCGCAACTCACAACGGCAACGTAATCCGAGTCTCGGACATTCCCGAAGAGTTCCGCGAGTCGTTCGTCCCAACATCCGATCGGCGACTTTCGCCCCCGGATGCTATGTCGAGTTCGAAGGACGCAAAACCGTCTGACGGGCTTGGATTTGGAGAAGAGGATCTGCACGCGGCGGAGACACTTCCCGCGAGACTCATGAGTGTCGAAGGCGCTCTCATTCGGCGGGAACTGGAACGCTGCGAATGGAACCAGTCGCAGGCGGCACGTCGGCTCGGCATTACGGAGTCGACGATTCGGGATCGAATGCGGCGCTACCACATCGAACGGCCCGAGCAGACCCGGAAGGCCGGACGTAGGAGCCGAAACCACAGCAATGGAGATTCACCATGAGAGTTCACCCCGACGTCCACCCGAGAAACCGGCTTCGCTGGTTCCTGCTTCTTGTGGCGAGTTTCGTGGTCACCGGCCTCTTCGACCTACCGCGATGCGCGCAAGCCTCCGCCGGTGGGGAACTCAAGGTCTACATCAGCGAGTACAAGAGAGACAAGAACTCCGGAGATGACGAATTCGAGATCTCAAACGAAGAAGAGAGTGCAGTCGACATCGGGTGCTGGACGATTGAGGCCTCAGGGGGAAGTCACAAGATCGAGGAAGGGACCACCGTCCCGGCCGGAGGCAGCGTCGTCGTCACCGCCGAACCGATCGTCGATTCCGTCACGGATGACATCGAACTGATCGACGATCTGAAGGCGCCGCTGACCGCGAACCTCATCGATCGCGTTCGGTTCGGTACTTCCGGAGGCGCGCCCGCAGCCCCCATTGGAGTGGACGATGCTTCTTTGTGTCGAGCACCTGCCACCTCCACACTCCCACCGCAGGCGCCGGCCGACGACGAGAACTACTGGACGATCGATCTCACAAGTACGCTGGGAAGCCCAAACGATGCGCCCGATCCGGCGCTGGGGACCAGCCTGCTGATCAACGAAGTCCGAATCGGGTTCGGAGGCCCGGACTCGCTGGAGATCTACAACCCCACTTCCACACCCGTCGACCTGGACGGTTGGTTCGCGACTTCGGCGGCAGATGCCGTGTTTCTCGCCGGCACCGTTTTGGGATTCGGCGTGTTGGCGTTGGAGGTCGATGGGCTCGACTTCGAAAACACGTTCCGGGTCGATCTCTTCAACGCGAGTTCTGTCCGGGTCGACCAGAAAGGATGGAACGGAGCCCCAAATCCACGACCGTCGGGCGGTTCGGGCGGTTCAGGCGTGTCTGGCAGGTTCGCCGGGTTAGCCGCGACCGACTGCTACGGAAGCTGCCCGGATGGGGATGCACCATCCAACGGGTACGACTTCGGCACCTCCGGCGGCGAACTCTCCTGGTTCGGGCTACCCTGCAGTTTGGGTGAAGGCAATGAAGTCGTCGACGGGGGACCTTGTGTTGCGGCTGAGGTGCCGTCGGACGACTTTCGAGTGGTTCTTTCCAGTTGGGGACGGGTGAAGACACGCTACGAATAGGTCGTCACCAAGGGACGGTTGTGCCTTGTCAAGGGTGGTGCCTTTGTGTTCATGAAGACCGCCGCGAATCGTCTCGGCTAATCAACGGGGTGGCGCTCTGATCCGGCAAACTCGCGAACCTCGACGAATTCCCTAAGAGCCGCCCTATCCTCGACTTGGATTCATTCGTCGATTCTCGCGAAAGAATAGCATCCTCCCGGCCTGCACTCGCCCCTCCCCCCTGCCCACCGCAACTGACATCCTGACAACGCTTTGGCCGTTCCCTTCCGTGGCTGGCACACCACTTTTCTCTCCTCACTTTGGTCGCGCGACGGATTCGCCGTGAGGCTGGCCCGGTCGACGCGCGGACTCCGGTAACCAAGGTCGGACGTCCACGGACCGTGGCCGAACCCCGAACACTTGCCTTGGGAGGGCACACATGAACCCCGCAATGGCTTCGAAGACCACCCGTGCGGCGCACCTGATTCGCGCCGGCGCGATCCTGATTCTGCTGGCAACACTCGACATCACGGGAGCCGCAGCCTCTACCGTGCTGCCGATGACTCTGGAGCAGCTGGCTCGACGAGCGGACTGCATCATCGAAGCGGACGTCCTCGAGCTATCCAGCCGTTGGAACGCGAGTTCAACGCAGATCGTCACGGACATCACTCTCGACGTCAGCCAAGTCCTGGCTGGCGAATGCAACGCAGGGCGCCGTACCGTCACGACTCTGGGAGGCCGCGTCGGAGACCTCGACATGCGGATCTCCGGTGCTCCGGTGTTCCAACGAGACCAACAGGTCGTTCTCTTTCTCTCTGAAGACACCGAGCTCTGGGTGCCCGTTCTCGGGATGGCGCAGGGACTACTCAACAGGGAACTGCGTCCCGACGGAACGGAAGTCTTCGGCAACCGTTCGATCGGCTTCTTTCAGCGGAACGAGTTGCAGCAGGCCGTAACCGGCGCCCGCGAGGAGGACTGATCATGAGACACACTCTCTCCGCATGCCTATTCGTTCGGCCTTCCCGTCTCTCTGCGTTGCCTGTCGTTCTTCTTTACGTCGGGCTCGCCTGTCTCGCTTCTCCTTCGGCTGCCTTTCGAATCCAGGGAGCGGATGGCGACTCCCCTCCTCACATCTACCCTCAGAACGCCGCCGGGGAACACCGGTTCAGGCACTGGGATCTGCGCCCCTTGCCGGAATGTCAACTTCCCTGGTCTCGTGGCGCCGGAACGGCGGATATCGGCGGCGATGCCGAGTGGATCGATGTCGTCGCTGCGCTCGAAACCTGGAACGACGTATCTCCATCTCTCATCGAGGCTGTGGAGGTCGCCGCTCCTGCAGGCGCGCTTCCGGCGTTCCAGCGAGACAAGAACAACATCATCGAATGGGGAGCCGGGTTGGGCGCTGCCACCCTCGCCGCAACCGCCACATGGACGGAAGTAAGCACGGGCCGAATCCTCGAGGCCGACATCCTGATCAATGACGACCACTTCACGTGGACGCGCGTCGGACACAATGTTCCGATGGGCGGCAATCCCGATGTCAGAACCGTTGTCACGCACGAAGTCGGCCATTTGCTGGGACTCGGTCACGCCGACGGAAACGGTGACTCCAATCCCCCTGGCCCGATCATGAACGGCGAACTGGACGTGGGCGGCAACTCCAACCACCTTCTGTCGGACGACGACCGGGACGGCGCCAACTTTCTCTACAATCAGGACCTGGGAGACGCGCCGGACCCCTGTCGTTTGGGTGGAGTGGTCGGCCTGTACCCGTCCCTGGTGCACGGAGACGCGCCGGGCGACACGTTGAACGGATTCATTCTCGACTCTGTCGGCGCGGGGGCTTCCCACATCTTCGGAATCCGGACACGACAACCGCTGCGCAACTACCTGTACGAATGGCTCGGCGGCGCCACCCCGGATACGTCAAGTAACGCGGATTCGGAGTGTGAAGCGGACATCGTCGACCGCGACGAGTTCGACGACGGGATCTCTTTCTTCCCGAACCCTCCGATGTGGGGTCGGCCGCTTACGGTCACTGCAACGATCAACGTCGCCAATGACGCCACCGGCGCCGGCCACGATTACGACAGTGGTCGCCCGCTTTTCTGGAACGTGTGGTTCGATCGCAACCAGAACTGCAGCTGGGAGGAGGTCGGTCTGGAACACGTCGTGCACGACAGCCTGACTCCGCCGGATACGACGCTGGCCAACCTCGTACGCACGTTCGAAGAATCGCGGCTGATCCTGCTGCCAAACTTCCTCATCGAGCCTTTGGAAAAGACCTGGTTGCGAACACGAATCGACTGGGGAGAGGACGCGGGCGTACGCGACGACATCGATGGCACTCTCCAGTTCACGGAGGGAGCGGCACAGTTCGGCGAGGTCGAGGACTATCCCTTGAAGTGCGGAGAAAGTAAGTACTACAACATGCAGATCTGTCTGCCGGACGGACATGCGCCCTACCGAGGCTCCGTCGCGGTCACGACTTCGGACATGACCGGCGGAGGATTCTTCTTCGCGGATGTCGATGCCGATGACTGCGTCCTCAACGCGTTCAGCACCGTCGGGCTCGAGACGACGTACGACCATGCTACGGACGAAACGACCATCGTTTTCGAGGAACCGGGCACGCTACATCCAAAGTACCGACACATCGGCTGGTGCCCCGAGGAGATATTCGGAAGCGAGGGCGCGCCGCCTACGATGCTGCGCAGCTACCTGCTGCCGGAAGAGGGCGAACCTACAGAGGAGGAGTGGGTGCCCACCGTCCACTGCGAACGTTTCGGTTATGACGGCTATGACCACCTCATGATCGGAACCGCCGACGCGGGCAGCGGTGGGTTCATCGGGGGCCGGCAAACCGGCGGAAGCTGGAACGATACGCTGAGCGTCGTCGTGTCGTATTGGATCCCTGACGATGTCGTTCCCCTTCCCAACCTCAGCCCTTGTGATCCACTGATCGAGACGTTGGACAAGGTCTACGTGGGAGAAGGCACCGTGACTCCAGAATCCCCTTTCGTGTTTCGCATCGACCACGGCCCCGAGTACCAGGAGGATGAACTGGTGATCCTCGAGGTCGAGACCCGCTGGTCGACCAACGGAATCGTCAACCGGCAGCTCGTCGAGTTCCTCGGGACCGACTCGCCCGGCAACGTGACGGAAGAGACAGAGGTACGGGTGCCCAGCCTGCGGATGCACGCCGCTCCCAACCCGGCGACTTCCGGCACCGCACTGCACTTCGAGCTTCCCCGAAGCGGCAAAGTCTCCCTGGAGATCTTCGATGCGCAGGGCGCCCGCGTTCGTTTCCTTCTCGATGACGAGAGCCTGCTCGCGGGAGCTCATCGACGATGGTGGGATGGAACAAACGAAACGGGGCGGCCTGCGCCATCCGGAGTCTATTTCGGACGGCTGAGATCCGAGGCCGGATCAACGACCGGAAGGATCATCCTGAGACGATGACTCCCAGCCCGGGATCAGAGGTCGTGGTAACTTAGGCTCGGGAACGGAGCCCGAGTTACCATGACTCATGATCAGCCGCACACGGCCTCACAGCCAGGTCCTGAGCACGTTGAAACCGAAGTAACGCGTCTACTCGATCGCATCCGCGCCGGACACAACGGCTCTTTCTCCGACCTCGTTTCCCTACTCTACGGAGACCTCCGCGTCCTCGCCCGGGCCCAACTTCGCCGCGAAGCCGCCGGCCACACACTTCAGCCTACGGAACTCGTGCACGAACTGTACGTGCGGCTGGCTGCGATCGACCCGAACCTGTGGAGGAATCGTCGCGAGATTCTCTCGATGTCGGCCACGGCGATGCGTCGGATCCTCGTCGATCATGCTCGCGCCAAGCTGCGCCACAAGCGACAGGGAAAACGAGTTCACGTGCCTCTTCCGTCTGACGTCATTTCACCGGCATCGGGCATCGACCCTCTCGACTGGATTGCGTTGTGCGAAGCGCTGGAGACTCTCGAACAGGACTCGCCTCGCCGAACGCAGGTCGCGCAGCTGCTGGGTTTGGCTGGGCTCACTGCAGCCGAAGCGGCCGAGATCCTCGGTACCTCGAAGCGAACTGTGGAACGGGAGTGGAAGGAAGCACGCGACTACCTGCGGCGGGAACTGGGACGGGAGGTTGTCGGTCGAGTCCTCCTCGACGCACCGGATCCAGGAGCGGGGGCGGCGACGAAACGTCCCGTAGAAGAGCTACCGAAAACCATCGGACGCTACGAAGTTCTCCGAAAACTCGGTCAGGGTGGAATGGGTGACGTGTACCTGGCCCTGGACGCGAAGCTCAATCGAAATGTCGCCGTCAAAGTTCTGAAAGACGGATTCCAACCGGAATCAAAGGAGCGGCTGCATCGTGAGGGCCGCCTGCTCGCGGCGATGAACCACCCAAACATCGCCGTCGTGTACTCCATGGAAGACGAAGGCCCCGGCTCATTCCTGACCTTGGAGTTTGTCGACGGGGAGACCTTGCATGAGCGAATCTCTCTTGGAAAGTTGGGAGGGTTGTCCGGGGTACTGAGAACGGCGAGGGAGATCGCGTTGGCCTTGGAAGCCGCGCACGCGTCGGGGATTCTCCACCTCGACCTCAAACCTGCCAACATCCTCTTCGACCCCGAAGGCCGGGTCAAAGTCGTCGACTTCGGGTTGGGACGAAACGTCAATCGAAGCGGAGACGCATCTGCAAACGACAGGAGCACGGCCGGCCGGCCAGATGATCGGAGCACGGCAGGCCATCCGACTGAAGGCGCCGCTGCCGAACGGGTCGCCGGTACTCTTGGGTTCATGAGCCCCGAACAGATGGCGGGCCGACCGCTCGACGACCGCGCGGACGTTTGGGCCTTTGCCAACGTCCTGGTTCTCCTGCTCACCTCGTCCCTCGATCCGGAACCCGAGAAGGAGGCCGCAGAAAAGGAGGCGAAAGAGGCCGCTGCGGCGGAGTCCCTCGGGCTCTCTTCCGAGTTCCGGGAGTCTCTGCGCATGAGCCTCCATGCGGAGCCGGAGAAACGGCCCAGCGCAGCGGTGTGGCGGCGGATTCTCGAAGACGAGATCGTCGCCGCGACAACTTATGGTCGCACCCGTTCCGAAGACTCCGCGGAGATCCATCCTTCACTGGAGGAGCCACCGACGACGGGCCGCGCAGGCGACGGCCGTCGAAGGCTCCGACTCCGGACTCCTACGTCACTCTGGGGGCGGGACGAAGAGAGAGACAAACTCAAACGCCTACTCCAGGACGAGAGACTGATCACGCTGACGGGAGCAGGTGGGATCGGCAAGACGGCTCTGGCAGCGACCGCCGCATTGGACTGGCTCGAACCCGATTCGATCGCCTACTTCATCGATCTTGCCGCCATCCGCGAACCCGCCGGAGTTCCGTCGGCGTTTGGGGACGCACTCGGTTTCACTCCCGCTCCGAGGTCTCCGTTTCACGTCGCCCTCGTTCGGCACCTTCGAAGCACAAGTGATGCTCCACGGCTCCTGGTGGTCGACAACTGTGAACACCTTCTCGATGACGTTCGAGACATCCTCTCGGAAGTGTTGGAGCAGACGGATGCGGTCGTTCTGTGCACCAGCCGTGAGCCGCTGCGACTTCCAACAGAACAAGTTTTGCGCGTCGGGCCACTTGCCATTCCGAAAGCCGACGGCTCTATCAACAGCCTCGAAGCGACGGCTTCCAGTGCCATGCTTTTGGACCGCGTTCGAGAGGCGAACCCGGAGTTTCGACTGCTGCCGACCGACAGCTCGGCGCTGGCGAGCATCTGCCGGTTGCTCGGCGGAGTTCCACTGGGCCTGGAGTTGGCCGCGATGCGCTGCCGACAGTTGCCGATCAACGATGTCGCACAGCATCTGGGGTCAGCCGGCGTTTCCGTCGTCGGGGAACGGTGGGCCACTTCAGAACAACACCGGAGTGTCGAGAAGGCCATCGGTTGGAGCTATGAACTGCTCTCGGAGGACGGTCGGGCCTTCTTCCTCGCCTGCGCGGCCTTCCCGTCGGGCTGGACTGCGGATGCGATCGGTATCGTCGTCGCAGACGATGTCCCGACGTGGCTCCATCTGAACCTGCTACAGGGACTCGTCGACAAGAGTGTCGTCGAGGTCGAACCCAGAGCCGGCAGAGCCCTGCGAACGGGCGCAACGCCGCGCGTCGTTCCCCGTTACCGGTTTCTCGAACCCATCCGGGAGTTCGCCCGCAGAAAGTTGGAAGAGTCCGGCCGCGCATCGCACTATGACTTGCGCCTACTCGACGCCATCGCCGGTTTCGTCCGCACCGCCGCGCCTCATCTCAAGTCGAAGGACCAACGAGAGTGGCTGGACGCGCTGGAGACGGAGCGGGAAGCCATCCAGCGAGCTCTCGCGATCGCCGCCGCGGATCCCAGCCTGCACCTCAAAGGTCTGCGGCTGGTTCGACAACTGGGAATGTTCTGGTCGCTTCGCGGCAGTTGGGAGACGGCACTTGCAAGCTACGAGGAGTGGTTGGCTCGGGTCACCGAGGAGAAGGCCGTCGAACTGCCCGGTGGATCGGGTGAAGGGATCGATCTGCTCCGGGCGGATACCTGCAACTGGATGGGCAACCTGGCCTTTCGTTTGGGATCCTTCGACAAGGCAGCCCACGCCTACGAAGCGGTCCTGCCCACGGCTCGACAACACGGTGACGCTGCGCTCGAAGGAAGGGCCCTGGTCAACCTGGGTGCGGTCGAACTGATTCGAGGCAAACTTACGGAAGCGAGAACAGTCTTGTGGCAAGCGCTTCGTGTTCAGAGAAAACGCCGCGACCACGCGGAGATTGCCGTCATACTTCTCAATCTCGGCGTCGCCTCCGAGCGCGAGAGCGATCTGCGCAATGCGCGACGATTCTACGCGGCGAGCCTGCGTCTACGCCGACGGATCGGAGAGCCCAACTCCATCGCACTTTCCTTGAACAATCTCGGAATCATCGAGGAGAAGGCCGGGCACTTGGACGAGGCCCGAAGTCATCACGAGGAAGCTGTGGAGATTCGACGGTCGATCGGAGACCGGGGAGGACTGGCGCAGAGCCTCTTCAGTCTTGCGGCGGTGCAGGCTCTCACAGGGGAAACACGAATCGCGAAACAGGTACTGCTCGACTGTCTCGAGCTTCGCATCGAGTTGGGGGATCCGCACGCTGTAGCGGACACTCTCGATTCTTTGGGAGTGTTGCTGGCCGACGAAGTCGGGGATGGGACGACGCCGTTACCCCAACCCACCGTGCTGTGCACAGCTCTTGCGCGACGGCTCCGTGTTGAGCTCGAAGACGTCGTGACCTCACCGACGTTGAAGCATCGCGTCACCGAAGCACGAAGCCGCGTTCGGGAACGGATCTCGCCCAAAGAGTGGGAGGCCGCCGAAGACGCGGCTTGGGCGAACACCCCGCAACAGGTCCTTCGGACTCTGAAAGAGTTGACTGACGCCCAAGCGGATCCTGGCTGAGAGGCCCACGACACCAGTTGACCGTGGCACGGCTACGGAGTCCCGCTGCTCTCCTGACTGATTCCTCTTCTTTGAACGCACAGACTCTTTTACACTATCGTCGTCCGACTTCTGCTGCCCAAAGCTGTTGAAATGAAGAGGAGGGTTTCATGATCCGCTTCTCGCTTCTTTTCTCGAGTCTATTCGTCTTCAACATGGCCTCCTCTGGTTTTGCCGCAGACAATGCCGACGTCGGGTATCGCCCTGACGGCGTCCCCCGGCCGACGGGCGGCGGTCTTTGCGACGAGGGCGACCCCTACCTTTCCCAGTTCAACGCGGATGCGACCTACGAGAACGCCTACGCCTGGCAATACGGCGGGATCGTAGTGCCCGACTATGGAGCCTTCGCCGAGTTCTACCCCGACGCTCCCTTCGATCTCTTCACCTGTTCGGTCCTTCTCGACCTGACCCAGACCACATCGCGGCCGGGCACGCTCGTCGACGTCTATGTCTGGGACGAGTACGACGGTGTTCCCGGGCTCGTAATCGGGACGAGTATCGGGGTCGATCCCGGCGCCGTCGGAACCTGGCCGGAGGTAAGCCGCCACGCCATCGGTATGTTCGCGTGCCCCTACGGAGCCGCCTTCGTCGGCTTCTGGGGAAACTGGCCCGGCGAAGAGGCCGCCTATTTCGTCGGCGCCGACCTCGACGGGCCGGGCGGAGGAGGGGCGTTCACAAACTACGCTCCCGGCATTGGCTTTCCCACCGGCTGGAACACGGTCGACGCCGCCTGGGGGCCAACGCAGGCACTAGGTATCGGCTGGGAGTTCGACACCTACTGTGACCGCATCGGCGGCGTCTGCTGTCTGCCGGACGGAACCTGTGTCGAAACCTACGACGAGTTTGACTGCGAATCCGACGGGGGAACCTACATCGTGGACGCACTCTGCAGCGAGGATCCCTGCTCAGTGAGCCCGGTCATCGATACCTCGTGGGGCAAGATCAAGCGGTTGTACGACCAGCCGTAGTGATGTGCACACGGCTCCCGCGTCGCCCGAACCCATCGATGGGTTCGGGCCGGCGCACTATCTTCCAATCATTCCCCGCAGCGATTTCGCCAAGAACCAAGCGTGGGCGGAAGATTGCACTGATGCGCCGTCGCCGCCCGTCCATTGTCGATCAGAAGAGCAGTGAGTACCCCACGAGAATATTGTAGTCGGCGAACGCGGCGCTTACCGCGCTGGTCCGACCATCCAGATCCTCATCGAGACTCTTGTGGCGCACCCGACGGATCGTGAGAGGCACCGACAGATTCCATTGTGAGTTCCACTTCGCGAAGCTCAGTCCCGGCTCAACGGCCAGCGTATAGCCCGGGCGACGGAACCCTTCGCTGCCACCGAACAGATCGTGCACGGGCTGGCCTTCTATCCGCAGCCCCAAAGTCGTCGCCAATCCGGCGATTCCGAAAGGCCGGGGAACCGCGCCACCCAAACGCGCGAGGTAGTAGTCCGGAACCGAGGTTCGATCGTTGGGAACGTAGGGCCCCGAACCGAACTCCTGATTGTTCATGTCATTGCTTTCGCGCGGGTTGGCCAGGTACGTCGCCTCTGCGTACAGCGACAGGCTCTCTTCCACGACTTTGAATCCGTCGAACCCGAAGACCAGACCGAATCCACCGTCGCCGGGTTGAATCGCCACGTCGGCGTTCGTGCTTGTCATTTCGACCATCGGTTCGTCGGACGTACCCAAGTTCACCAGCCGGTCACTCCGGGCCTTGTAGTCGCCCGTGGGAAGCTTGAATCCGAACGCCAACCGGTAGTTCCCCGTCGTGTGGGACTCCGGCTCGAACATCCACCGGCGATAGGTCAGGGCAATGTCACCGAGGCCACTCGTGTTGCTGACGCTACGCGCGCCCGGCTGCACTCTGAACCTGCGGTTGAACTCGCCGTCGATGAAAGGAATGCTGAGAGACAAGGAACTCTTCAGGCTGAGTTGACGCGTAACCGACAGATCGAACGTGTTCAGCGTGACGTGAGGTCCGGGTGGGATGTTTTCGATGTTGTTGTCCCTGAAGTGCCGCTCGGCATGCAGATACCGGTAGACCAGGGAAACCTGAGTATCGTTCTTTTGGAGATAGGGGCCGCCTTCGCTGGTGCCAGACACGGGCACACTGAGTCGAGTGACCATTCACCCCTGGCCGGATGCCACCTGACTGTTCGCAAGAACGGCAACGATCGCAAGAAATGAGAGGGAAACGAATCTCTTCGCTAGTGACATGACGGGTCTCCTGTCCAGGGTGATCTTGACTGCATGCTCACCTTCGCAAGTCAAGAAGCGTGCCTGCGTCACCCATCGTGGAAAGACACTGGGAAACCCGATGCGCATCAAGGAGTAGCGATGATCTCGACCGAACCCGAGGCCGCAAAGGAGACACACCAACTTCGTGGATTCTATGAAGTCGGTCGCCGCTTCGTTTCCCGCGAGAAGTGACACATCTGGAGCGATACCCGTGTCCGCCACCGCCTTGCAGCACTCACAGGCGCGTCAGTCTGGACCCACGGCTCATCTCGAACGGATCACCCGCATCATAGAGATTACGAAGTCTTATCGTCGTTCCAACTCACGCTGCTCTGGATCGACACCCTGAGTCGGAAAGACATACCTCTGGTAGATGAAGCCGATTCCGACAAGCGCCAATCCCAACCCAACAAAGGACGCCACACGATAGAGCCCCTCGAGCTCTGCCATGTCGAAGAGGAAGAGCTTGGCCACCGTCAAGAGAATCATGGCCAAGGACGCATATCGCAGGCGGATCGACTTGAGTCGAAGCCCCATCGCGAGCAGCACGCCCGCGTAGATCAGCCACACGACCGAGTATGCGTACCACTCTCCGGTCGAAGTGAACCCCGAATCGAGATTCTCACCCTGAAAGGCGTGGCGTACCTCGAGGGAGAGATAGACCAACATCAATACGTGGCCGGCAACCACTGCAGCCCGGGAAGCCGCGCGGTGCGCTCTCCACTCCCGGAAGAACAGGAACGCGAACACCGCAGGGATCCCGTACGCAAGCAACAGAAGATCGAACGGAAGTGGCCCGATCCGGGGAGTCTCCCGAAAGAGAGGATTGAAGGCGAGAACCTGCAACAGAAACACTTGTGCAGCCGCAAGAACGACCAGGACCTTCCAACCCCACTTGATGACGAGACGGCTCGAATGCTCGGCCCGTTTCTGCAGCCCGTAGGCGACCACCAACCACACGATGGAGTGCACAGCCTGTTCCAACAGTTCATAGTGCGGGCTGTTGATCTCTCCTGCGATGAGAACGCGAATGAGCATCGAGAAGAGTACGACCACGAAGGCAAGAGCCCCGGTCTCGAGCAGGATGACCAACGAATCGTCGCGATCGCGCCGGAACCGAAGTGCCGCCCAGAAGAACGCTGCGGCGGGCACTCCGTAGCCGTAGATGATCCAGCCCGTCGACGCCATGCTGGTTGCCGAGTATTCCAGAACATTCGGATTCAGAATCAGTCGAACGAGCACCGCGGACGCGACCATCCAGGCCACGACTCGAAGCGAGCGAATCCGGAGCCCTGTCCCCAAGCTCGCGAGCACAGGGAGCTGCATTGAGAGAGCAACAGTAAGCCAAGCCTCCCGCAACCCCATCGTCAGCGCGAGCGTCACGGCGGCCGAAGTCGCAGCCGCATACAGTCCGAAAGCAAGGTTGGTCCCCGGCTTCTCGCGATCCCGCGCCAAACGAAGGGCGGCGAGGAACATGGGAAGTGCGAGTACCAGGCCGAACACTCCCCACCCAAGACTCTGCTCGAAGCTTCGGAGACGCTCGAAAGCCGTCGCAAGAAGAAGAATGGGAAGGGCGGCGGAGGTTCCAGCCCAAAGGAGATTGCGCCGCTTCTCTGATAGCGAAACGAATCCCCCAATGCCGAAGGCGATTGCAAACGCGAGGGCGGTCCACAGGTACCTCTGATGGACCTCCGGCAGAAGAGAACCCAATGCGGCCCGAAAGTCGCCGCGATGTGACTGTTCTATCGTCTCGGCCAACGTGAGTCCGGGATCGATCGGCCAGAGGAGGAACGACAGAAGTACAGAACCGGCGGCAACAGGAAACAGCAGTTCAAAGGACGTGACACGGCGGGCCGCGACGAAGAGCACCGCGGACATCAGACCGAGAAGCAGCACCGAGGCCGGACCGTAGTCGTTGGCGTTGGCGACTCCGACAGCAAGAAGCATGCTGATCACAGCGGTCGCAGCAGCTACCGAGCGCTCATTGAAGATGTCCCCCAGATCAACTTGTTCCTGTCTGGCTTCCTCGGACGCTGCGGATCGAACGACTTCGGCGATAGGTCGAGGCAGAAGGGTGAGGGCCAGTCCGGTGAGGAGTGCGAGGAAACTTCCGACCGGAATGACATCGGTTGCGGGGAGACTCCCTTCGGATATGACCTTCAGCACCCAGATCACTGCGCAAGCGAGGTTGGCCCATCCCATCCACCACCAACGGCGTGAACGAAGGGTCAACATCGCTCCCGCGTAGAGCGCAAACAAGTAGCCGAAGAGCCTCCAGGCGGACGGATCCTGACCGGAGATCAGAAGCGGTGTGAGGTAGCCGCCCAACATACCGAGGAGAGCCACGAACCAACCCTGTAACAAGGACAGCGCGAGCCCGGTCAATGAGAGACCCGCGAGAATGGCAAACGCCACGTGGGATGGAATGAGATCGTGTAGAGCGAAAGAGGCGTAGACACTCGCAAAACTCACGAACAACCCCGCGGCCGTGAGCGCCTGTGGAACCTGATTGGGACGCACAGCCGCGATCGCCAACTCAGCCGGCCGTCTTCGCAGCCACTCTCCCACGAGAACGAGAGCCAGTCCGTACGTGAAGCCGGCCGCCGTTCGTACGGCCGGGTTGAGGGAGTCCCGATCCATGGCGTACTTGACGAGGAACACGCCACCGAGAGCCATGGCGATCGCTCCCAACCAGACCAGCCAGTGTGAGGTCAGTCTCTCTTCGAAGCTGCTTTGATTGCCAGGTCGAACCTTCGACTCATGATCGAATGTTGACGGGCCCTTTTCCGCCGGTTCGGTTGTTCCCGGTTCGGTTGTTCCCGGTTCGGTTGCTTCCGGATCGGTTGTTTCCGGATCGGTCGGCCGTGTTTCCGTCGGGAGCATCGGGTCCGGTTGCGGCGCCGGACTCGCAGGTGGCGATTTCGGTTGGCGAAGAACGGAAAAAGGTGACGTCGGAAGGGGCTCGCTCTCGGCGACGTCTCGGGCCAGCTCGGCTTCGAGTCCGTCGGTGGTGGGTCGTTGGGAGTGATCGCCCAGTTCCAGAGCAGTCAGTCGTTCGCTCAGCCGCCGGTTCTCCGATCGTAGATCGCTGACCCGGACGGCGTTTGCAATCGCAAGGATCGGAAGGCCGACCCCATAGAACACGACGGCCAGCACGAGAAGCTCCATACCCAAGCCCCCTATCGTTCGGTCCCCTCTCTGCACCCGAAAGTCCGAGTCGGGCCTGTCGGCACGAACACATGGCGCGGCAATCGTGACCGCTGCGCCATGTTCGTTCAGACAGGCCCGTCGGCATCCGTGCAGGGAAAGTATCGGAACCGTTCCGCGATCCGGAAAGGATCGCGGTAACGGGAGGTTTGGTTTTCTGTCACCTCGCCACGATCGCTGGAGCCGAGATCAGGGACAGTGGTTTCCGTCGACGAATCCCGGAGCGAACAGAATCAGGTCTTTGAGACTCGCCATACCATCATCGTCGTAGTCGTGGCACTTGGTGGAACTTGTTCCGAGGAACTCTGCTGAGAACTCGACAAGGTCGGCCAAGTCAACGACTCCGTTGGCGTCCCCATCCGACGAGCGGACGTGGTCGTAGGATCGAATGACCACGCCGTTCGCCTTGATCAAACCAGCAAGCGGCACGTCGTAGACGCAGCCTCCCCCGCCGAGTGATAGGGTGACTGCACCTTCGCTGTTCGTCGTTCCGAAGAGCACCGCCGTGGGGCAAGCCGAGTTGCTTGGCGTAAGCACGACTTCCACGCCGGCGGAGGGGACAACGTCGTCGCAACTGTTCCGGACCGTTACAGTAATGACGGAGGCTGAGATCGGAGTCGGCAGTATCGGCGCCATGAACAGTCCGTTCATCGCGTCTGACGGAGTGACCTCGCTCGCCGACGGCACCGGGACGTCCGCCGGAACGGGACAGTCGTTGCACGAAGTTCCGACGCCCAGAAAGAAACCTTCCAGCGCCGTACACTCGGCTTCCGTAAGGATTTGACAGTCGTACGGGCAAAGTAGACAGCAAGCCCCGGTATCTCCCGCAAAGGCTCGCGAGCCGGATACCAGGAACAGCAGCAGCGGGATGCAGACCTCCAGGAGAGAGGCCGCGAGTGTTCGTTTCTGAGACTGGATGCTCGAGTGGGCAAGCATGGATCTCACCTTTCATTGGTTCGAGCCCGGCACGACCGTCGTCCGCGTGGGACGAACGTACTTAGTCAGGCCGGGACAGTGAATGAACCCCGTGTGAAGGTACCTCAATTCACTGACACGGAACACATGGACGGCGCCCTCGACGGCTCCCGAAACCCAGGGCGCCGTAGCCTTCTACTTCATCGGAAACGGCAGGCACGGAGTCATCTGCGAAACTGGCCGTTCCTTGCGTGGGATGATCCGCGATTTCGAACGCGGCTCCGTCGTACGCGTACAAGGCAAACCAGGCCACCGGAAACGCATTCCGCTCGTCGGGCGGATCAAAGACCAGGGAAGTGCCGGACCCAGACCCCGGCCAGTCCGGCGTACTCAGTTCGAACACCCCACAACTGCCGTAGTCGGGGATCTCGAGGTTGTGAACGACTCCGAAAGTGAGGCCGGACACCGCGGGATCTGCCCATTCCGGAAAGACGGCAATGACAACCGCGACATGGAGGCCAACCTCCACGTCTGGAACGTCGGAGACCACATCTGCACAGGACTGCACCGAAAGGTTGTCGCAGAAGTCGGGGGCACGCGTTTGGTCCAGTTCAGCCGCGTGGTGTACGACGAGTACGCCTCCTTCATTGAGAGCTCTTCCGCGGTCGTTTCGGCGTCGGCTGTCTTCCGGGTGTCTGCCGTCTTCCAGGCGGCGAACCTGCCCTGAGCGTCCATCACTTTCGAGGCTTCGGTTGCCGACAGCCGCGGGGGAACAGGAAACGTCATCTCCCCAGTAGTTGCCGCCACGTGTGCCGCAGCTGACCCAGGAAAGCACCGAGCAAACGCCATCCACACAACACGCCCCAACTACACAGGGAAGGGGATCACATGCAGTGTCGTCTCCGTAGTAGACGCCACCGTCCTCGTCGCATTCGGTGACAGACTGAACTTCGCAAGCGGCATCCAGACAACACGCACCTGTCGGAGTGTTCGGCGACTTCGGATCGTCGTCGGAACAGGCGCAGAGAGAAAAGGCCACGGCAAGTACGAGACACAGAGCCGTTCGGGAAGACTGAAGATGAAACAAGCGCAGAGTCCTTCGGAGAGGGAAGGTTCCGTTCAGTGTAGTCCAGGCTTGCGCGGTTGCCAAATCCGGAACGGTCTTCGGTTCCGGTTCCGGTTCCGGTTCCGGTTCCCGACAAGGCAGTTTCAGAGGGGACCGACGGTCGGATTCAAAGGCGCAAAGAGCGCGTTGACGAAAGCGGGCTCGAACGGCTGTAATTGAGACAACGCAGTGGGGCCGCATCCTGCAACCTGACAGGTTCGTCATCTTCCGGGGCCGACAAGGACCGGACGACCGGCTGCCTGGGAGTACCCATGGAATCGAAACCCCGCGTCTTTCTTGCTGACGATCACACCATACTCCTCGACGCCTTTCGGACCCTCCTAGCCTCGTCCTGCGATGTCGTGGGCACCGCCACCACCGGACGCGAACTGCTCGACCTGGCGCCGGAGTTGAAACCGGATCTCATCATCACTGACATCGCCATGCCCGGCCTCAACGGCATCGATGCTGCCCGGCAGATTCGATCCCGACTTCCGGACGTCAAGATTCTGTTTCTCACACAGAACGACGATCCGGACATCGCCGCCACAGCCATGGAGGACGGCGCCTCCGGATTCCTCCTCAAAGAATGTGCGGGAACGGAGCTTCTCACAGCTATAGATGCCGCCCTCCGGGGCCGAACCTACCTCACCCCGATTCTGGCAGGCGCCGTGCTCGATTCGTCCCGGCGAAGAAAGGCCGATCGACCGAAGCTCACCGACCGGCAGCGGGAAGTCCTGCAGCTGGTGGCCGAAGGCCACTCCATGACGAAAATCGCGGACGACCTCTGCATCACCGCGCGCACCGTCGCCCATCACAAGTACAAGATCATGGAAATGCTGGGTGCAGAAAACACGGCGGATCTGGTTCGACACGCCATTCGGGAAGGGCTGATTTCAGGGTAGGAAGGCGGCAACCGCCTCCGGCGGCAGACAACACAGCACCGAAGTTCGCGCCCAACATTCTTCAAATACTGTCAAGTCTGACAGTATCTATTCCCGCTAGCGTTGGCTCACAATCCGACCATGCAGCAAGAAAGACCCCGAATTCTCCTGGCCGACGACCACGAGGCGGTCCGGCAACTCGTCGAACGCATGTTGGGACCCGACTTCGAAGTGGTCGGATCCGTCTGCGATGGCCAGGCTTTGGTGGACGCAGCAAAGTCCACCGCGTGCGAACTCATCATCGCGGATGTCGACATGCCGAGTCTCAATGGTCTCGACGCTCTCCAGGTATTGCGCCGGGATCAGATCGATACTCCAGTCCTGATTCTCACCGCTTCGGGAGACCATGACCTCGCCCGCGCGGCACACCGTCGCGGCGCGGAGGGCTTCGTCATGAAAGAGTCGATGGGACGCGCCCTGATTCCGGCGATACACCGACTCCTCGATGGCGGCACCTACTTCCCCAACCTGGAGGACGATGAAGCGGCCGGGAACTCCAGCGCCACTGCATAGGGGCTGTGATACGATCGCCCCCGTGCGACTGATGGCTGTGGCCTTCCTTCTCGCCTTCCTTGGCGTTTTCCACTCGACTCCCCCGGCATTGGGCGAACCCGTCCTGCCCGGCGAGGATTACGAGAGCCGTCAATGGACGATTGCCGACGGCCTTCCCAGCGACGTCATCCGCGCGCTCGCACTTTCCGACGACGGTTACCTCTGGATCGGCACCCTCAGCGGGCTGGCCCGCTTCGACGGCTGGGAGTTCGAAGTCTACGATCCGGTGCGCGTACCCGAGTTGGGAACCGGACTGGTCGTCAGTCTGGTTTGCGCCCAGGACGGCTCCGTATGGATCGGTACCTACGACCGCGGTGTCATTCGCTATGCCGACGGCGCGTTTCAGTCGATCTCGGGAAGCACAGAGCCTGTTTTCGGTCTCGCAGAGGGCCCTGATGGATCCATCTACTCCAGCATCGGCGGGATCTCCAAACACGTGGATGGGAAGTTCGACGTCATCTGGTCGGACAATGCGGTGAATCGCATTTGCTTCGATGGCGACGGACGCCTGTGGGCGCAGACGGAAACCTCAGTGCTCTGTCACAGCGAAGGTGTTTGGCATGAGACTCCGAATCAGCGCGATGACGTGCTGATCATCGATCGCGAAGGACGTGCCTGCACGGTGCGCGATCGACTTCGTCACCTCCCGGACCCGGAGGACTTCCCATTCGGACCGCGGCCACCTGTTCCCTACACCATCGACGACCCTGGTCCGGAAGTCTACGAGTGGACATTTGACGAAAGAGGGAACCTTTGGGGTGCGTCCCACGCCGGCGTCTTTCGAGTCGACCGAAAGGTGCGGAACCGACCCTCTTGGCAGCCCGAAAGCGTCCCTCTCGGACCGGAAGCTCGACTGTTCTCCGTGCGTTCCGTTCTCGTTCACGGCGCCGACATCTGGTTGGGAACGGAAGCACACGGTTTGTTTCGCCTCTCGCGATCCCTGGTGCAGTCGGCTCCGCTCCCGGTGCCCATCATCAACTCGGGGAATCCTCATTCATGGCCCTATCTGAGCTACGTTCACCTGGGACACGACGACCATCCCGACACCCTTCTGGTCTTCACACACGCTGGACAGCTCGAGGCCCAGTTTCACGAAATCGGCGCCGTTCCACTTCATGACGTGCGCGCTTTTGGCGGGGTCTCCACCGGAGTCTGGGTGTCCCATCGAGAAGGCCTGGCCTACTACAAGGATGGCCGGTTGGAGCCATCCGACCGAGCGGTGGCCGTGGACCGGTTTCACTACGATCTGGGGGAGTCCGGGTTCTGGTACTGGGACGACTCCGCTCAACACATTGCCGTTGGTGATGCCCACCCTCCGCCGGACCCGCCGGGGCCCCGTTACGTGCAGACGACACCGGACGGGAGCCACTGGCTTTGGGCGTCCGAACGCCTTGTTCGATTGAAGAACGGTATCTACACCGAGTGGGGACCGGAAGATGGGCTGCCGGTCGCACAGGTCCGTGGCTTTTGGTTGGACGACGAAGGGCGAACCTGGTTCGCCACGCGTGGAACGGGACTGGGCTGCATCGTCGAGGACAGAATCATCGGCGTCCTCACCGGGAAGCACGGGCTCCACAACAACGTGCTGGGCGGCCTGGTCGGTGACGCGCAAGGCCGACTTTGGATGAACAGCAACATCGGGATTTTCAGCGCACGGATCGACGATCTCGTCGCTGCGATCGAAGGGCGCATTTCCCAGGTTCCGGTTCATGTCGTGAGTGAATATGAGTCGGCCGGCGCCTGGTGCGCCCGCGGCGAAGACGGCAAGGCCTACTTCGCCGAGATCGGTCGCGGAATGGTCGTCCTCGATCCAAGTGAAGTTCCGACGATGGCCCCGCCTCCCGGAGTGCGCGTCGAGCGCGTCGTATCCGACGACCTGAGTTACGAAGTCGGCCACCTGTCAGAGCTGTCGCTGCCGCACGGGATCCGAAGATTCGAAATTCACTACACGGCTCCTGATCTTGTCGGGTCGCCCGATACGCGCTTTCGATACCGACTGACCGGAGTCGACCCAAACTGGAGTCACGTCGGGCGTCGACGAGTGGCCGTGTTCGCAAACGTCCCACCGGGAGAGCACGTCTTCGCGGCGGCCGCAGCCAACCAGGCTGGAGAATGGTCCTCGACTCCGGACGCGCTGAACCTCGTCGTCCCACCTTACTTTCACGAGACCTTGTGGTTTCGCAGCCTCGCAGCTCTCGCGCTGGCCGCCCTCGTCGTCGGCTTTTTTCAATGGCGGTTCGCGCTGCAGGGACGCCATCTTCGGGAGGTCGAGGCGGAAGCCACGGTACGTCGAAAGGCCGAAGGGAAACTCCGTGACCTGGGACACCGCCTGATCCACGCACAGGAAGACGAGCGACGTCGGATTGCCCGGGAACTGCACGATGACATCAGCCAACGACTGGCTCTGCTTTCCGTCGAGCTCGATATGATTTCCAGTTCGGGTTCGGGTTCGGGTTCGGGTTCGGGCTCGGGTTCGGGTTCGGGGTCGGGTTCGGGGTCGGGTTCGGGCTCGGGCTCGGGCTCGGGCGGCACGGAACGGCTGCCGGGTCTCGTACGGGATACCCAGGGAATCTCTGCGGACATCCGTCGTATGTCCCACTCGCTGCATCCGGCGAAACTCGAGCAGCTCGGTATCGCGAAAGCATTGGAAAGCCTGGCTCGGGACATGTCTTCACGAACCGGCATGTCGGTGTCGTTCGACGCGCACGGTGACATGAGCGGTATCGATCGGAATCGCGCGTTGTGTCTTTACCGAATCGCGCAGGAGGCTCTCGGGAATGCCGCCAAGCATTCCGGAAGTGAGTGGGCAACAGTCGAGTTGGAAGTCTCCCCCACCCTTCTTCTCCTCACGATCCTGGACGGCGGAAAAGGTTTTGCCCTGGACACTTCGACGGCAGGGACTCCGACAGGGATTCCGACCGGAACTCCGACAGGAACACCGGCCGGACCGCGCTCCGATGACTCCGCTTCGAGTTCGAATGGGGCCGGTCACGGAATCGGTCTGACCAGCATGAGTGAGCGGGCCCGCGCCGAAGGGGGGCGACTCGAGATCGAGTCCACACCAGGCGAGGGAACGACACTGCGGGTGACGATTCCTCGCAATCCGGAAGGCAGCACCCAATCCCCTCCCTCCGGGCGGCCGCCGAACTGATCCGCGTGGAACCCGGACTGTCAGACTTGACAGTCGAGAGCGGAACACGCCGACCCTGAACAAGTTGTAAGCCATTCGTACCACGGTCGTTGAACGGCTGAAGCTCTCCGCAACGAAACTCTCGACGAGCGTGAAGGACTGTCATTTCCATCCGCTCGAACTGTCAGACCTGACAGTAGTCGGTTCCCACGTCAAATCGGCAAACTGCGGCTCCATGTACGGAGACCCGCGCAAAGCGAACGCACCCGAAGAAGCAGGCCTCCGATGGTTTCTCGAAGCCCGACAGTACAGACCCCATTCAGGAGGAACGTTCATGCAAGGCCCGTCCAGACCGCACGTCGCAAGATCGACGATCGGATTCTTTCTCTTCTTCTTCATGCTCGCGGGATTGGGAATCGCGCGGGCCGAACTCGTCTCGTCCGTGCAGGACGGTGACTGGGCCGATCCCGCAACCTGGGATCTGCGCGTTCCGCGGTCCGGTGACGACGTCATCGTCGATCACACGGTCACCGTCCTTCGGAGCGGCGCCGTCGCTACGGATGTCGACGTCTCCGGCAATCTGGTCGTCAAGACCGGAGGCAGCATTGACGCAGACATCGACACGGCGAACTCCGGAGTCGTGCATGTAGAGGGCGGTACGGTCACTGGATCCGTCGCTGCACTCGACAGCGGCCGCTTCAATCTCCTCGACGGCGAGGTCAATGTCGTGTCCGGCACTCATGTCATCAACGTTTCCGGAGGAGCGATCACCGGCGGGTTCTCCCCGTTGGGAGCTACGACCCTCGAGGGTTCGGCGGCGGACATCGACGTACCGATCTTCCTGTCAAACTCGAACACGGCTCTCGTCGTCCGGCCCACCGCGAACGGCGAGTCGGGACTGAGCCCCATCCGTTCCGAGAACCTTTCATCGTCGTTCATCGGATCCCTGGAGCTCGATACATCTCTGTACATCCCGCAGACCGGCGACTCCTGGGACATCCTGGTCACGGAGAGCAACCTTCCCCTGGTTCTGGAAAACCTGGTCGCGCCGGACGGGGTGACCCTCGAAGCAGACGTATCGGTTCCAGGATCCCTGACGCTCCGGGTGACGAACGTGGATCCCATCGTGGTCAACGCCTCCGATGACATCTACGAGGACGGCGTTCGCCTGTCGTGGGCGGCGACCGAGGCCGCTCAGACCTACTTCGAGATCTATCGGACGGACCCGTCGCAGAACCGCGAATTCCTCTCCGTCGCCGCCAGTACGGAAAGGGAGTACTTTGACACCACCGGCGATCCCGGCGTCGAGTACACCTATGAAGTGATCCTTTTTTCCGCCGCGGGCGAAGGCGGAATCGCCGGCTCGGACACGGACACCGGGCGGCGGATCATCTTCGCGCCGATCGATGCTTCCGCGACCGACGGCGACAAGGTGGACGCCGTCGAAGTGTCCTGGCTCGACCTGTCGACCATCGAGTCCGGATTCAATATCTACCGCAAAGTTGCGGGCGCGCCCGACAACACGTTCGCGCTCGTCGGCTCCACCAGTCAGAACGATACGTTCTACTCGGACGCAACCGCCGAGGCCGGAACCGCCTACAACTACTGCGTATCCGCAATCGACGTCCAAGGCTTCGAATCCGACGTCAGCTGTGATGACGGTGAGCGCGGCTTCGTCCTCGCACCAGGATCGGTGAACGCCTCCGACGGCCAGTACGTCGACGAGGTACGCGTGACCTGGCAGGACCTGGCCGATGACGAAGTCGAGTACCGCATCTATCGGGATGCCGTGCTCGTGGAGACGCTTCCTGCCAACAGCACGTCCTACAGCGACACCGACGACCTCGGCACTCCGCACACCTACTGCGTCGCCTCGGTTCGCGAGGTTCTGGTCGGCGACGTTCCGACTCTCGTCGAGTCCCAACTTAGTTGCGACGACGGAATCGGCGGACCGCAGACTCTCGCCGCGCCGCTGACGCTCTACGCAACCTTCGACGAGTACGACGACCAGGTACTGCTTCGCTGGGACGACACGGCCAATGAAGATACCTACGAGATTCTCCGCGACAGTGAGGTCATCGCGGAAGTTTCCGCGGGAACCGTGGAGTTCAGTGACGGCGATGCCGTCGCCGGTACCATTCACACCTACTGTGTCCGGGCACGCAGTGAGAGTGGCGGCGCCTCAACCGATATCTGCGCCGACGGTCGCCGGATCGCAATCCTCTCTCCGACCTCGGTCGAAGCCACGGACGGAGACCTCGAGGACGCTGTCACGGTTACCTGGGAAAGCGAGGCAACGTCTGTCGTCCTCTTCAATGTAAAGCTCGACGGAATCACTCAGATCACCGTTGCGGGTGACGTTCGCTCTGCAACCGTCGCCAAGGGTCTGGTCCTTCCGAACGGTTTTGATGCGGAGTTCTGCGTGACCGCAGTGACGGCACTGGGCGTCGAGTCCGAAGCCGCGTGCGACACGGGTTTCCGAAACTTCAGAGCCCCGACGGACGTGACGGCCACGGACGACGCCTTCGAGCAGAAGGTCGTCATCGAATGGACGGACCAGACCGAAGTCGAGGCCGGATACCGAATCTCCCGGCGGGAAGAGGGTGATGCCAACGACCCCGTCGAGGTCGGAACGACGACCGCGAACACGGAGTTCTTCAACGACGTCACCGGCGAGCCCGGCGTCACCTACGAGTACTTCGTCTCGGCGATGTACGGATTCAATCAGAGTAGCTTCTTCGACTCCGAGTCCGGAATGGACACGGGCAGTCGCTTCCTCATCGCTCCGACCGATCTCACCGCGAGCCAGGGAGACTTCGAGGATCGCATCCAACTGCGGTGGACGAACAACTCGCTCTCAGAGACAGGCTACCTCGTCCGGCGGGGTGGAACTTCGGTGGCAACGGTCGGCGCCAACGTCACTTCTTACGAGGACATCGGCGCCTTCGAGGGCGAACAGGCCTATTCCGTCGTCGCGATCGACGACTTCGGTGAGTCCGAAGCCTCCTTCGCCACGGGCTACACACAGATCCAGGCGCCGGGATCGGTTCGGGCCACGGACATCTACGACGACCGGGTCGTCATCGTCTGGACAGACGAGTCCGACATCGAAACCAACTACCGCATCTACCGTGACGACGCCCTCATCGCGACGGTGAACGCCGGCGTCACGACCTATGAAGACACTCCGCCGTCGGCCAACGTCGACTACAAGTACTGTGTCGAAGCCTTCCGGGCCAGCCCGGTCGCGAGTTCTGATCTCGTCTGCGCCGACGGTTCTATGAAGACCCCGGACACGGGTCTGGGTGAAGACGGAGTGCTCGTCGAGCGTTTCTCTGCCGGGGACGGCGCCACCCGCGGCGACTTCGGTCACCGCATCGGCGTGGGTGAAGGATTCGCCGTCGTCGGCGCCCCGGAGGACGACGGGGCCGGAAGCGGACGCGGTGCGATCTATCTCTATGTCAAGGGCATCGAAGGATGGGACTACGTCGACAAGTACACCGTGGCTGCGACGAACAGCGCCCACTTCGGTGAAACGATCGGCGTCGACGGCAACTTTATCATCGCCGGCGCTCCATTCGACGACACCGACGGACTGGACGCGGGCTCGGCCTGGGTCTTCGAGTTCACGGGAAGCGAGCTCTTGCAGAGGGCGCGTCTCTCCCGCCCGACCCCGGCAGCCGGTGATCGCTACGGCGCCACCGTCGCCATGGGAGAGAACTTCGCGGCGGTCGGAAGCTCTGTCGCGGCGGTCGCGGACGTACATCTGCGCAGCACGACGACGGGCAACTGGTCGTTCGGCCAGAGCCTCACCATCAGTGGCGGTTCTTCCAGTCTGTTCGCGGCCTCGATGGACATCGCCGGAAGCTACCTTTATGTGGGCGCCCCCCTCTCAAGCCTGGGCGGACGTTTTCGCCAGGGAAGCGTCTACGTCTACGACGCCGGCAACAGCTTCCTGTTGCGGTCGGAGATTCGCGGCGACTCGGACGAAGCCTTCCTTGGAGTGAAGATTTCGGCCGCTTCACAAGACCGCGCCACCTTCGAAGGAGCGGATCAAACTTTCCACGTCTACGAGCAGTTCGAGAGCGGTTTCCGCGAGACCGGCCGTGTCCGCTCCAACGGCACCGGCAACTACCAGCAGATCGCGTATGAGGACGGAGTCATCCTGGCGGCGTACGAAGATGGCAGCGACGGCGGGGTTCGGGTCTTCCTCGAGGACTTCAGCGGGTGGACGGAATCCAAGACGCTCCGTTCAGACCTCTCGGGCATTCGTTTCGGCTCCAGCGTAGCGATCGGCGATGAGGTTGCCTTCTTCGGAGGCCCCTCTACCGGCGAAGCCACCGGATACGTCTACTACGTCGACATTCCGAATCGCCCAACCCAACTCACCGCCACGGACGGAGATCAGGACGCGGCGGTGCGACTGGAATGGGACGACAACTCCGAGCGTGAGAACGGGTACACGGTCTTCCGCGACGGGAATGCCATCGCGACGACCGGACCCAACGTGACCACTTACAATGATGGCGACTCCCAACCCGGACAGGTTCACGACTACGCTGTGGCGGCCTTTCAGGATGTGGTGGGTCGCACCGCTTCCCGCCAGGACTTCGGTTGGCAGACTGCAGACGGAGTTATCTCCGGCCGCATCTCGACGCGCGCTGGCGCGTCCATCGAAGGCGCGGTGGTTTGCCTGGATCCGCCACCGAACAAGGCCCTCCTTCTCGACGGCGTCGAAGGACACGCCCTCGTCGCGGACGGATTCATTTCCAACAACGTGAGCGCCGGAAGCGGGCTACGCGAAATGACCCTGGAGTTCTGGCTGAATGCCACGAGCCTCGGGGACGGCACCATCTTCTCCGTTCGCGAGAACGGCGGTTTCAACCCGGACCTGGACTACTTCACCCTGGAAGGAAACGGGAGTGGGGGTCTCCGACTGTGGATTCGCAATGACGCAGTGATCTCCACGCCGTCCCTTGACCTCGAGAACGACTGGACTCACATCGCGGTCACCTGGCTCTCCGCCACCGGGGACGTCCAGTTCTACCGGAACGGTTCCTTGTTTGCCACGGGCAACGGCGCCGACGGAGCGGCCCTTGGCGGCAACGGAAAGTTCGTCTTCGGACAGAACCTTCAGGAGTTCTCCGGAGGTTTCGTCCGCCCGTTCCAGGGTGCTCTGGACGAGTTCCGCATCTGGGACAGCGTTCGGGACATCTCAGCCATCCAGGAGACGGCGGACCAAGTCCTGACCGGAGACGAAGTCGGGCTCCTGACCTACTTCCCGTTCGATGAGGGCCTGGGGCGTGCGGCCGGGAACCTCACCGGCGGTCCGGCTGCTTCTTTGGAAGACGGCGCCTTCTGGGCCGAGGACGGCGCGCCTCTCATGGTCTGTGCAGAAACGGATCTCGAGGGAAACTATTCGATCGCCGGTCTGCGCTACGGTGAGTCCTCGACTTACGAAGTCATTCCGACGTTCGGAAGCCACGTCTTCGACCCGGCCTTCACGTTGATCTCGCTCGATCGTGAACAGCCGGTGCAGAACGAAGTCGAGTTCCTCGACATCACGTCCTACGCGGTTTCCGGAACCATCAACTTCGAAAACACCGGCTGCTTCCCGGAAAACGTGACGATCTTCGTCGACGGGGTTCTGGGCGGCGTCACGGATTCCGATGGCCGGTTCGTCGTTTCGGCAGCGCCCGGCACCCGGGTCATCGAACCCCGAGTGGAAGGCCGCGTCTTCAGCCCGGCCACGGTCGAACTCGAGATCGAGTCCGACACCGCCGGGATCGATTTCCGGGACACGACGCTCCGCTTCCTCTCCGGCCGAGTCGGCGGAGGCTGCGACTTCTCGATCGGAGACGTCGTCCTCGAGATCGTGAGCGAGGATGGCTGCTACGGCCCCATTCAGTTCACCACGGATGGAGAGTACGACCTGCTTCTCCCTCCCCAGAGCTACTTCATGCAGGTCGTCGACGTCAGCAACGTTCCGGGAGCCCTCGACCGGGCCACGATCCTCGACTACTTCGAGGTGTTCGGACCGCAGACCGTCGACTTGACCGACGAGGATCTCGAGCAGAACTTCATCTACCGTGCTCCGCTTTCCGTGGAAGTCACGGGATTCCCGACCGGCAGCTGTGAAGGAGAGATCATCACCGACCCGGTCTCCGGAGTATCGTTTCCGGCCGTGCCGATCCTGGCGCAGGGCCCGACCCCGATCGAATTGACGATCTCCGTCTTCGAGAACTACGGCAACGGCAACCTCTGTCCGGTCGACAGCGGAGTTGTCGCGGTCTTCGACGAGATTCAGGACATTGCCGACGCCGCCCAGGAGATCTCGATCGTCGATGGCGCCGCCACCTACCACACGATCGCCAACACTCCGAACACGACCGTGGGCCGAGTCGACTCGGAAGGAAACGACCGATCGTTCCAGAAGCCGGTCAGCTTCGTCGTGACCGTCGACGGAACCACTGTGACCCGGACGAAGTGGGCGCTGGTCACCGGAGACCGTCCGCGGACCGGCACCTTCGTCTCGGCAACTTCCGAGGAGTTTCCTCTCCTCATCCTCCGCGATCCTCCTGGCGACAACTCGTACGCCTACATCGAGGAGGGTCGTACGGTAACCAGTACAATCTCGAACGCCGGTCTCATCTCCCAGGAGACCGGGGTCAAAGTCGAGGTCGACTCCGGACTGGAGTTCCGCGCGGGTACCGGCTTCCTCAACTCGAAGAACAGTTTCGAAGTTTCCAACGACTTCGGTTTCCTCATCGAGTTGGCAACGAACCTCAACGGTGAAACGACCATCTCGACGACGACGACCGAGACGTTCTCCACTTCCGACGACGAGGTCTTCGCCGGAAAGAACGGAGACGTCTACATGGGAATCGCGTTGAACTTCCTCTTCGCCAAGGCCGACGTCATCGACGTGGATCCCGATGCCTGCATCATCCAGAGGTCCCAGTCGATCCGGTACGGCGCCGAAGAGGACAACTCGTTCGATACCGTCTTCCTCTACACCGACACCCACATTCGGGACACGCTGATCCCGACGCTCGGCTCACTGGCGGAACTGGCTGAAACCCAGGGCGACGACCAGGCAGAGATCTTCGCCTCCGCGGCAGAGTCGTGGCAGGACTATCTGGACTACAACGAGACCCTGATTTCAGATGTCGACTTCGGCGAAAACCGCTCCTTCGCCGCCGGCGCGAACTACGCCACAGAGACGACGTCGGACACGACATCCGTCAACGAGTACTCGGTCGGGCTGACCTCGACGAACGAGGTCGCTGCCGGCTTCGGGTTCAAAGTGGCCGGTTCCGGCGCCGAAGGTCAGTTCGTTTCGACGATGGTCTTCGGCTACGAGCACTCGGAGTCCGACGAAGAGGGCAACTACGTCACCGTCGGTTACGAGCTGGCAGACGATGACGTCGGAGACTTCTTCTCCGTCGACATCGGCGTCGACAGCCGCTACGGGACCCCCGTCTTCGAGACGGTCAGCGGTCGCAGTTCCTGTCCGTGGGAGGTGAACACACAGCCTCGCGACAGTCTTGCGCTGTTCATCGAACCGCCGGTCCGCACCGACGTTCCGCAGAATGAGCTGGCCAGTTTCACGATCACTCTGGAAAACCTGAGCCCGAGTGAGGAACTCCGGGAGTACTGGCTCTACCCGGTCCAAAGCTCCAACCCAGGCGGAGCGACCCTCCGGATCAACGGAAACACCTTTGGTCGGGGACAGCCCTTCTTCATCGACCCGGGCGTCGGCCAGGAAGTGACGCTCACCGTGGAGCGCGGACCGCGTCGTTTCATCTATGAAGACCTGCAGATCATGGCCTTTGCTCCCTGCGAGTTCGAGCGCTTCCAGAACGGTGGACCGCTTCAGCTGATGGACATCGTCTCCTTCGACGTCGAGTTCGCGGCGCCTTGTACCGACATCTCGCTCTTCGAGCCGGATCCGGGCTGGGCCTTCAATATCGAGTCGGATGCACAGACCGGAAGCCTTCTCAGCGTGACTCTCAACGATTTCGAGATCGAGATCGGAGAGGGCGAGCAGATCGAAGCGGTCGGCGCGGAGTACCGCCTCGCAGACACGGACGATTGGTTCCCGATCGAAGGCGAGATCCTCGTCGACGATGTCCCCGTCTTCGAGGACGGACCGAACGAGGGCGAGCCGATGAGCGTGCAGATTCTCTGGGATGTCTCGCTCATTCCGGATGGTGTCTACGAAGTGCGGGCCTTCGCGCGTTGTGAAGCCGGCAAGACCACGTCGCTTCCCGCCACCGGACGGATCGATCGTCAGGAGCCCGAGACCTTCGGAGCACCTCAGCCGGCGGACCTCGTTCTCGCTCTCGGCGACGAGATCTCGATCACTTTCAATGAGGAGATCGACTGCGAAACGGTGACGACGCAGACGCTTCAGGTCGAGGTGGACAATCCGGACGGCGACAACACTCCGGTGATCTTCGAGGCGTCCTGCGACGGACGGACCATCATCATCACGCCGACCGGGCCTTCACTTTCCGTTCTCGAAGGTCAAACCATGATCGTGCGGGCGGGACTCCTCGAGCCGCTGACCGGTTCGACGATCGAGGACCTGGCCGGCAACCCGATGGTTAGTCAGTCCGGCACCGATGTCGAAACCTGGTCCTTCGAGATCCGGCAGAACGACTTCACCTGGACGGAAGGCAAGATCTTTGCCGACGCCGCTTTCCGCATCGGCGGAAGCACGACCGGAGAGCTGGTCAATGGCACGGATGAGGATCTCAGCTTCGACATCGAAGATCTGCCTGAGTGGCTCACCGCGACGCCACTCAGCGGAACTCTCTCGAGTGGCGAATCCGAGTTCGTCTCCTTCGTCGTCGCTGATTCCCTTTCCGAAGGAACCTACGAAGTCGTGGTCAACGCGGTCGTCGACGACCAGATCGGCAATCCGATCATCGTCTCGCCGCTGACCATCCAGGTCGATGTCACCTGCCAACCTCCGACCTGGTCGGTCGAAGCAGCGAACTTCGAGTACAACATGACGGCGATCGTCGAATTGGAGATCGAAGGCTTCGTCACGGATGATCCTTCCGACCTTCTGGCCGCGTTCGTCGGGAACGAAGTTCGTGGTGTCGGCAGTCCCCAGTCGGTTCTGGTCGACGGCCAGGAAGAGTGGCGTGTCTTCATGAACATCTTCAGCAACCGTGCCGAAGGTGAGAACGTCCGCTTCCGGGTCTTCGACGCCTCGGACTGCCGTGTCTACGGCTCGACGGATCGGTTCTTCCGCTTCGACGAGTCGGATCGTCGCGGAACTCCGCAGGATCCGGAGTACCTGGTCGCGACGGACCTGCCCGACCTGAACACGCAGATCATTCCGGTCAATGAAGGTTGGACCTGGTTCTCCTTGAACCTCGACCAGCAGGACATGAGCGTGATCAGCGTGCTGGCCGATCTCAATCCCAGCCAGGGCGATGTCATCAAGTCGCAGACGACCGATCTCATGGCTGAGTTCGACGAGGCCACAGGTTGGAACGGCTCACTCGAGACGCTGAACTTCCGCGAGGCCTACGCCCTCTACGTGTCGGAAGCCGGCAACATCATCCACTCCGGAACTCCGGTTTCGGAGACCTCGACGATTCCGATCGTCGACGGTTGGAACTGGGTCGGCTATCCGCGCGAGAATGCGCAGGAGATCAACACCGCACTGTCCCTCTCCTCACCGGCCAACGGTGACGCGTTCAAGGGGCAGCTCGGCTTTGCCGAGTACGCGGCGACGGACACGGATCCGGCCTGGATTGGTGACCTGACCACGATCGAACCGGGACGCGGTTACAAGCTGTTCGTGGAAGATCGACTGAGCTTCGGCGCCGGATCTCTGGTCTACGCCAGTTCTTCCCAGCCGGGACCGACGCTGCTCGCCGGTGGTGAGTGGGACGGCACCGCGACTGGGTCGGCCGATCTGCTTCCGGATTCACCGGTAGCTATGGAATCGTTCCGGTTCCGTATCGCCGAGGAAACCCGGCAGCACGAGGCCACGCTTGCCGCGGCCCGCAGTGAGTTCGGTGAGAACTGGCCCGACTGGAACCGCCAGACCGGATACCAGTTCGCGATGTCCATGGTCGCCCTGGTCGAGGTCGATGGTGAGCGTAATGCCCGCCGCGGCGCGCGCCTCGGAGCCTTCGTCGACGGTGAGCTGCGCGGCGTTGCAGACCTCGTCTACGCACCGGCTCTCGACCAGTACGCGGCGTTCCTCATGGTTCAGACGAATGAGCCCGAGGGTGAGACGGTCGAGTTCCGCTACTACGATCCGAATTCCGACCAGGTCTTCGAGATCGGGGAAACGATGGTCGTCGACATCGACGCGCGTCCGGGTGATCTGGAAGCTCCGTTCGTCTTCCGGACTTCCGGACCCATCGATACGAACCCGGTCGTTCCGCTGTCGTTCAGCCTCGACCAGCACTATCCGAATCCGGCGCCGAGCGGCATGGCCGTCACACTCCGGTGGGCGCAGCCGGTCTCGGAACGTGTCGTCATCGAGGTCTTCGACATCCAGGGTCGTCTCGTCCGTACGGCCGTTGACGAAACCTTGGAGCCGGGTTGGCACAACCGGGAGTTCGAGACCAGTTCCATGTCGAGTGGCCTGTACTTCTACCGGATGCGCGCCGGAGACTTCGGCGCCGTTCAGAAGCTGCTGTTGGTGAAGTAAGTCCATGCGATCCGGCCTCGTCCGGTGCGTCGATCGACGGCGTACCGGACGAGTCCAACCGACAGGAGACCACGCAATGAAATGGCTACAGAGATGGCAGCAGCGGCATGGAAGCGCGTCCTTAATCGGTCGGATCCCATGCCAACATGTTTGGCGCCGTGGTTCGATCCAGTCCGCGCTCTGGTTGATCTCAGCGGGAGTGGTTCTGGCTTCGCCTTCCACATCCCTTGCCAATGAAGTCTGGAAGGCGGTGGATCCGGATCCGCTCCATGTCACAGAGTTGCCGCCGGACGACGAACTCGGCTGCACTGCGAATCGACTCTTCCTGAATCACGACATGACCGCGGAAGGCGCCTATGCCTGGGTTTACAGCGGCGTTCAGGGTCCAACCTACGGCGCGTTTGCGGAGTGCTTCGAAGGCGGAGAACGACTTTGCGAGGCACAGTTCTACTTCGCCCGGGTCGGCGAACCGGAGGACGCAACGTTCGACGCCTACGTCTGGAGCGAGTCCGGTGTCGACCGGCCCAGCGCAGTCTTGGCAGCCGTCGTCGGCGTTTCCCCCGGAGACATTGCGGAGTGGCCGGAAGTCAGCCGACACTCCGTCTCGTTCTCCATCGATCTACCCGAACAGTGGTGGCTCGGCTTCTGGGGAAACTGGCCGGGTGAGGACGCCGCCTGGTTCCTGGCCGCGGACGAAGACGGCCCGGGTGGATGCCCAAGAACCAACTATGCACCTGGAAACGGTTACCCGACCGGTTGGAACCACCCCGACATCGTCTTCGGTTGGGAGAACTGCAAGGCCCTGGCGATTCAGGCATCCGTCATCGAGGCCGCCTCCGGTGTCACGGACTCTGACATTGGAGGGCCATTCAGCGACGGACGCGGAACGAACGCTTGGTCGCCGGGCCTTTCGTCTCTGATCGCGTTCCCCAACCCGACGAACGGAACCACTCGAATCCGTTACCGGTCTCCGTCCAATGCGCCCGCTCCCATCGAGGTCTTCGACTCCAGCGGACGACTCGTGCGTTCGTTGCACTTCGAACGCAACGATGCCGAAGTGCGGGAAGTTCAATGGGACGGTCGTAACGACCTCGGCCAGGCAGTTTCCAGCGGCGTCTACTTTGCACGTACCTCCGGCGAAGCGACGCCCGGAGTCCGTATCACTCTCATTCGCTAACGGGCACGATCGCCCAAGGAGTTGTTCCCATGACGTTCTCTCTTTCACGGGTTGCGACCCTCGCAGTGCCATCCAAGAAGTACGGAGCCACCACTTCATCACGGCTGGGTTCGACTTCGTCGTTTCTCGCCCTGCTTGCCCTTTTAGGCGGCTTCGGCCAAACGGACCGCCTCGCGGCGGCGCAGGACTTTGCGTTCGACGCGGACGAGCTTGCCGTTCACGCACCGACCGTCGCCGAGCCCGTACCTGTCGTCACCGAACGTGGAACGTGCGATGGTGAAACCGTCTTTTCTCACCACGACGGGACCTTCGAAGGCGCCTACGCCTGGAGCTTCGGAGGCGTAAGCGCGCCGAACTACGGTGCATTCGCTGAAGGCTTCACCGGTGACGCATCGATTTGCGAGGTGCAGTTCTTTCTTGCGCAACTCGGCCAGCAGAACGGACAAACGATGGATGTCTACGTTTGGGAAGACACCGGGACCGACGATCCGGGAGCCGTCCTTGCGATCGTACCCGCGGTGGATCCCGGCCCCATCTCCACATGGCCGAACGTCAGCCAGCACAACGTCAGTATCTCGGCCGGCGTCTCCGGAGATTGGTGGGTCGGTTACTGGGGAGATTGGGCGGGACAGGCGGCAGGTTGGTTCCTTGCCGGAGACGAGAGTGGCGCGGCGGGACGGCCCCGCACGAACGTTGCACCCGGGAACGGCAATCCGACCGGTTGGTATCATCCGAACACGATCTTCGGCTGGGAAAGCGCACGCAGTCTGGGAATTCAAGTCGTCACCGGCGACGCCCCTGCGGACGCGCCGGACGCACCCTACCCGGGATCAGAAGCGAATGCCCTGACCGGCATCCGAAACATTGCCCCGAATCCGTTCCGGGATTCCGTTTCTATCGACTTCACGGTACCCAATCGAGGATCAGCTCATCTCGATGTCTACTCCGTCGCGGGTCGGCACGTTTCGAAACTCGAGTCCGGCCAATTCGAACGCGGATCGCACAGAACGGAATGGGACGGACGTGACTCCGCCGGACGTTCCCAACCCGGCGGGGTTTATCTCGTTCGGCTGACCACGGATGAGGGAAGTTCCGTTCGACGAGTCATGTTGGCCCGCTAACCCGAACTTTCACGTCGTTCAGCGCCGGAACATCATGCAACCATCATGCAACCATCATGCAACCAGATGGTTGCATGTGACGAATACTTCGCCTACGATCCCCGTAGGTAAGGAGGCAGAAGGAGGCAAGCGGAAGCATGAAGAGCCAGGATCAGGTAGTAAAGGTCGTCGAACTCAAGGCATCCGTTTCTCGCGTCTGGCGCGCTCTCACCGACCACCAGGAGTTCGGCCGGTGGTTCCGCGTCGACCTCGACGGGCCTTTCGAGGTTGGAGCGCTCACGACGGGACGAATGACGTACCCCGGCCACGAGGGTGTGAAGTGGGAATCCACTACGGAGACGTGGGTCGAAGAGGAATTGTTTGCCTTTTCGTGGCCGCCCAGCGCCGTCGATCCCGATACGTCGTACGACGACGAAGCAAAGGTCACGGTTGAGTTTCGTTTGGAGCCCAGCAACGGCGGAACCCGGCTCACCATCACGGAGTCCGGCTTCCTTCAGTTTCCCGACTCGAAACGACTCGAGATTCTTCGACAGAACGTCGAGGGTTGGGACATCCAGGCCGACAACATCGCCGCCTATGTCGAGGCCTAGAACTACGAGAGCGAAGCCCAGCCGAAGGTCCGTGCGCCGGCGCACGAATCCTGCGCCCGTTTTCGCCGCCCTCGGTGACACGACGCGACTGGAACTGCTATCCCGTCTCGGCGACGGCCATTCTCATTCCATCACGGAGTTGACGGAGGGCTTCGATCTGACCCGGCAAGCGGTGACCAAGCATCTGCGCGTGCTCGACAAAGCCGGTGTCGTGAAGTGCACACGTGTCGGGAGGGAAAGCCGCTTCTCCATTCGTCCCGGTTCGGTCTCGGCAGCCAGAGACTACCTCGCCCGGGTCTCCGCCCAGTGGGACGAGACGATCGGGCGGCTGCGCGAGGTTCTGGACGAGTAGCACGCTGCGTCAGGTTCTGGACGAGTCGCATATCGATGCGCCACGTCCGGCAGCGGCCGGGCGCTCGAGTCGCCTAGGCTGATCTGTTCATGAAGCCCGAATCGATGAAGTTCGAAGCGGGGAGGTGGCGAAGAGGGTCGCAGAGATGCAACCCTCCACCGGGTCCGTGACGTAGGGTTGACTGTCCTGTCGAACTCTGAGTCTCAGAACGTTGCGTCGCCACGGAGCCGGTCCCACCATGCCCATCAAGACCCGGGCCAACATCATCCGCTACGAGGCGGAACACCTCATGAACGCCCACGTCGACGGGTGCCATCGTCTCAGCATCCTGGTTCGGGGGTCGATCCGGGAGGGGGACGGTCGACGTGCGGAGACTCTCCAGCCGGGCGCCGTCGGCTTCAAGTCTGATCAGTTCGTTCACGAGAACGAGTTCGGCGCGGACGGTGCGACGATTGTCTCCATAGTTCTACCTTCTCCCCGGCTCCACTTGTTGGCCGGCGGAGACCTCCTCTCGTGGAGATGGAATCACAGCGGTACGAACTCGCTGCAGGGACTGCGGCTGGCGTCGGCTCTCCTGAGGAAAGATGACGGTGTCACGGAGGACGCAGTTCGAAAGATTCTCTTCCATCTCCGAGCAACCCCTCCCCGACCCTTTGCGACCGGAAACCAACCCGCATGGTTACCCCACGTGTTACGTGAACTCCGGAACTCGGACCGATCCAGGAGTATCGAGGACATTTCCAACGAACTCGAACGTCATCCCGTAGCCCTGGGTCGCGCTTTCCGGCGACACGTCGGATGTTCCGCATCTGAATACCGTCACCGTTGCCGCATTCATCGGGTAGCGGTCACGCTCCTCCAGGAGAACGCTAGTCTCACGGATCTCGCCCTCAAGAACGGCTTCTCGGATCTCAGCCACATGACACGCACGTTCCGCCGACTCATGGACATCCCGCCGGGCGCCTATCGAGACTCCTTCCGGGACGTGTCGAAGTTGGATTCGTTCAAGACGGAGTGGTCCCTTTCCTTCTAGTTTCGGGTAGGCCGAATCCAGACTCGGAGGAACCCGATGACCACTCTACTGATCCTCAGCATTATTCTGTCGTTTCTGACTCTCCCGCCGATGACCGCAAAGGCAGAGGAACCTCGGCCGCTTTCGGATCAGGAGGAGTTCCGTCGGGAACTGGATACCTGGCTGTCCACCCATCTCTCCACGCTGAACGTTGCTCCCAGCGTTGCCGTGGCCGTGGTCGTTGGTAACCAGACCGTTGTCGCCGATGGTTGGGGAGTGATTGATCTCGAGTCCGGCACTCCAGCGACCGGGGAGACCGTGTACTACATCGCGTCCGCGACAAAGCCGTTCACCGGTTTGATGGCGGCGGTGCTGGATGCTCGGGGCCAACTCTCTCTGGATTCCAAGTTCACGTCCTACCTCGGCTCGAGCCATCTGGCGGACTCAATCGACGTATCGCGGGTGCGGCTACGGGACCTCCTGACCCATTCGGCCGGGTTTCAGAACTCCATGATCACGGGACGCCTCGCCTTCACGGGTGAGCACGACGAAGAGACTCTCTGGAACCTGCTCGCGCACAGTTCGAGCGATCCGGAGTCACCATACGGCACCTACCGCTACGACAACCTCGGCTACAACGTCTACACCATGGTTCAGGACCGCGTTACTGGGCGCAGTTGGCAAGACGTTCTCGAAGAAACGGTACTCGCCCCTTTGGGTATGAAACACACGAGCGCTTACGCATCGAAGTCCCGCCTCTGGGGCGTCCCGATTGCCGCTCCCCACTTCGGGCTTCATCCGGACGGGCCCAAGCAGACCTATCTGCAGAAGGAAGACGACACCATGCAGTCTGCGGGAGGCCTCCTGACCACGGCGGCGGACATGGGACGGTGGCTGGAGTGCCAACTCAACGATGGCCAAGTCGGCGCGGATCAGGTCGTTCCTGCCGATGCGGTCCGCGCAGCGCATGCGGGCCTCGTCCACGTGGAAAACGAACGTCCTCCGTTTGGAAGTTCGGCTTATGGCCTGGGTTGGAACCACGGCAGCTATCAGGAACGCGCCGTCCTTCACCACTCCGGAGGTTTCTCCGGATTCTCGACGACCGTCTCCTTCATGCCGGAAGCACGAATCGGCGTCGCCGTCCTGGTCAATGACTCCACACTCGGCAACTATCTCACGGGAATGATCAGCACGTGGGTCTACGACTGGTGGCTGCAGACGGAAAGCCCGGACTCTGTCGTTTCCTTTGAGGACCTCACCGAGATGAGAGATCGCTTTCGCAAGAAGATTGCAGAAGATCTCGAAAGTCGATCCAAGCGGCGATGGATGCTCTCACGGGACTACGAGACTTATGCCGGCACCTACATTAGCGACCTCTGGGGAACGGTCGTGGTCGAACATCGGGAGGGAGACCTTCACGTCCGCAGTGGAAACCTGCACTGCATCGCCACGGCGATGGAGAACCCGGAGACGGCGCGACTCGAGCTCGTTCCCGGTCGTGGCATCGTCATCCGATTCGAACCACCCACCGGGCCGGTTGAGCGGGTCATCGTCGATGGGGATGTGTACGAGCGGGAGGGATAGCGGCTGGATAGCGGCTGGATTGCGGCTGGATCGCGAGTGGATCGCGAGTGGGTCGATGCTGGATGGCGGCTGGACAGCGGCTAAGTAGCGGCTGGCTAGCGGCTGACTGTTGACGCTCGCCAGCGCTCTGCGTCCTCCGTCCGACCCATCTGCTCGTAGATACTCACGAGCTTCTCGGCAACCTCTTTCGTCTGTAGAGAGTCACTGAGTTCGTAGGCAGCCAGGAGTTCACGCTCCGCGTCCTCGTCACGGTCCAGCTCTTCGTAGACCTCTGACAGCCTGATCCGTCCCCGGCGAACGCGATCATGTCTGGGTCCGTAGGTCTCCGTTGCGCTCGTTGTAAACTCCTGTGCTTCGCGAAGACCCGCTTCGGGATCTCCATGCGCCGTGAGCGCAAGAATGTAGTCCTCCCACGCCGTTGCGACGGGATCCGCGTCCTCACCGAGTACGACGCGACTGGTCTTCAGCGCCTTCCGGGCGACATCGAGCGCCCGACCGGTTTCGCCAACACCCAGCAGAGCCTTGACCAGAGTCGACTGCAGATAAATGGTCGAAGGGTTCTCCTCGCCGTACTTGTTCATGGAGAGAGTAAGTCCCTCCTCGACCAGGCGAAGGGCCTCACGCTCTTCCCCCAGTCGTCCCAGAACTCGCGCGAGGTTTCCGAGCGTGATCATCGTCTGCGAGTGATCCGGTCCCAAAACCCGCTGCTGGATCTCATAGACTCGGGAGAGTTGCTCCCGACCTTGTTCGTTCCGATGATCCCGAAGTAACGCGGTACCGAGATTACTTCGGAAGAGGATGGTCTGCGGATCTTCCGGTCCACGAACCCGCTCGCTTCTTTCGATCGCATCTTCATAGAGCGCGATGGCCTCGCCGTAACGTCCCATTCGGGTCTCGAGCATCGCGAGGTTACCTTTGACGTCGATCGCCAACGGATCGTCCTCCCCGACCGACTGACGTGCGGCCTCGAGTCCCTGCTGAAAGATCTCGCGTGCGACGTCATAATGCCCGAGCTGCATGTTGAGGAAGGCGACATTGCTTCCGGTCATGATCGCCGCCATGTGGTCCGGCGGATCCTCGAGCCGTACGAAATCGTAGGCTTTCGTAAAGGACTCGAGTGCGCGCTCGTAATCTCCCTGGAAGTACGCAACCTGTCCGATGAGCTGATATCCGTCGAAGAACCACGGGTCCCGCCTGTTCTCGACCAGCTCGTCCCAAAGGGCCACCGCCGCTGTGATCTGCGTGTCCGCCTTGGCGTACTCGCTGAGCGTGGTATAGGTGTAGCCGATGACCTTCCGCAGCTCCGCCTCCACCAGACGGTTCTCGAATCTTCCTTCGATATCGAGTGCCGCCTGATCCAATACCTCCCGAACCGTGACCTCACGGCCTTGTTCGCTTGGATTGGCGGCCCCGAGCATGTCGGAAAGAAACTCCGTGACCGTGTTGGACTGCTCGAGAGCGACGGCCTTGGCATCCCGTTCGGCTTGCGCGTTGACGAGAGCGAGTGTCGTAGCGACCAGACCTGCGGTCAGCGAAAGGAGGGTGGCGGCCACGCCTCCGACGAGCACGTGGTTTCGACGGGCAAACTTCTTGAACTGGTAGATAGTGCTCGCAGGACGGGCCAGGATGGGTTCGTCCGCAAGATAGCGCCTCAGGTCCGCGCCCAACTCTCCCGCCGACACGTAGCGACGATCCGGGTCCCTTTCCAGCGCCTTGGACACAATGGTGGAAACGTCGCTGCCGATTGCGGGCGTACGGCTGACCAGAGATGGTGGGTCGGTGTCGGTGATGATCCGGGCGGCTTCCGCCATCGGTTTGCCCGAGAGATCGTAGGGCCGCGAACCGGAGAGCAGTTCGAAGAGAAGAATCCCGAGCGAGTACACATCGCATCGGGCATCGATGTCGCGGCGCCCGGCGACCTGCTCTGGACTCATGTACGACAGGGTTCCGACGATCTGTCCAGCGTGCGTGTGGACCGTAGTGACCTGAAGGTCGGAGTCTGTGATTCGGGCGACTCCAAAGTCCAGAACCTTGGGCTCCCCGATGGAGTCGGGGCTCGAAGTGGACTGTTGCGTGCTGGTCGCCTCGCCGCGGACGAGAATGTTTCCCGGTTTCAGGTCCCGATGAACGACTCCCTTTTGATGAGCGTGTTCCACCGCATCGCAGACGCGGGCCACGAGTTCGAGAGTTTCTCGTGTGCCCAGTCCAAGATCGCGAACATGTCGGTCGATCGGAACTCCATCGACCAGTTCCATCGCAATGAACGGCCAGGTCCGGTCTCCGATCGGCGCCGAACCGGCCTCGTGAATGCTGGCGATTCCCGGGTGATCGAGCTGCCCGAGTAGTTGCGCCTCGTGCCAAAAGCGTTTCAGGAGTTCTTCGGTAGCAAACGCGGAACGAATGACCTTGAGAGCCACGCGACGCCGAGGATTCTCCTGCTGCGCGTCATAGACGATCCCCATCCCGCCCCGACCAAGAACACCGCGAATCTTGTAGCTGCCGATTTCTTTGGGATGCTCGTCCGGACTCGGCTCGCCTCCGGCCAGCTCTTCTGCCAGAAGCCGGGGCCCGGCGCCGCGATGCGAAGTCGAGAGAGCTGCGTTTTCCTCGTCCTCAAATGCGAGAAGCGATTCCACTTCCTGCCGGAGCGAATCGTCTCCGTCACATCTTCGGTCGAGAAACTGCCGCCTCTCTTCAATCGAGAGGTCGCAAGCCTCGTCGAAGAGTTGCTTCACCTGCTTGTGTCGATCGACGGACGTCACGCCTGCTCGCTCGACATGGCCTGATTGAGCCAGGCGCGTGCGTGACGCCACTCGCGGCGGATGGTGCGATCCGACACGTCGAGCACTGAAGCCGTTTCCTCTGCGGTCAGGCCCGCAAAGAACCAAAGCTCGATGATCTTGGCTTGCCTGGAGTCCACCTCGGCGAGCTGGTTGAGTGCATTCTCGAGCTGAAGAATGTCGAGCTCGCTCTCACCCGATGGTGTTGCCAGACGCTCCAGTGGTACCCGCTCCCCCCCTTTTCCCCCACGTTTGTCGCGTCGTTTGCCGCGTGCATGGTCCGTAAGGATCTGGCGCATGGCCTGAGCGGCCACCGCGAGGAAGTGGTTGCGATTGTTCCAGCTCGCTTCCGAACGGTGAATCATCTTGAGGAAGACTTCGTGAACGAGCGCCGTCGGTTGCAACGTGTGATCGGCCGGCTGATCGCGGAAGTATCCCCCGGCGATTCGGCGCAGCTGTTCGTAGACGAGCGGAAGCAGCTGGTCGACGGCGGCGACGTCTCCTTCCCGAATTCGAAGGAGCAGACGAGTCGCTTCGTTGGACTCCTGAGGCCCTTGGAGAGGTTCGTTGGCTGCGGCCATGCCAACTATTTTATCAGACCGCCTTTGGGATCCCCGAACCTTCCTGGCCCGGACCGAGTTTGTTCGGCTGCTGAACAAACTTCCGGCATCCCCAAGTGACTACTGAGACGTCCCTTGAACGATTGCACGAGAAGTGTGTCCGGTCCCTCGCCGAAACATCGTGTCCGATCGAATGCCCAGGCGAGGCCCTGGATCCGTGAGCCCGAAACCCCCAAGGAGAGAGAACTCATGCACTCTTACCGCCTCCTTACTTCGAAAGCGGTCCGATCGCTCAGCCTGACGTTGCTGGCGACGATCTGTCTGCTTGGTTCTGCGATGCCCGCGGTCGCCGAAACCCTGACCACCGTACAGAACGGAAACTGGGACGACCCCGCGACATGGGACATTCGTGTTCCCGGTACGGAAGAATCCGACTCGGCCAACGTCGTTCACGACGTGTTGGTCAACACTTCGACCCCAGAGACGTCGGACCTGGTCGTCGGCACGGCGGCGGGGCCCGGGACGATCGACGTCACTTCCGGATTCCTTTCCATCTTCAACAACGGATACATCGGAGGCGGAACCAACCCCGGTGTCGTGAATCTCACGGGCGGAGCCATCGATGCCTTCACCTTGGACGTTGGAGTTCAGAGTGCGGGCGAACTGAACGTATCCGGCGGTAGCTTGGACATCGGCAGCTTTCTCGAAGAGTTTCGGGTCGGCGCCGACGGCTTTCCCGGGACCGTAACCGTCGAAGGCGGGGATGCGACCTTCAACATCAACGGTAACGTGAACTTCGGCGCGGACGGAACCTTGCGCGTTCGCCCCACGGGCAACGGTGCTGCAGGACTGACAACGGTCCAGTCGACCGAAGCCCAGGTCATCGACCCGGGCAGCACGCTCATTTTCGACGACTCGCTTTACATGCCGCAGGTCGGCGATAGCTGGGAGATCATCACCTTCGCTGCCAAGCAGAGCTTTGATCGATTCCTGAACATCGTGTTGCCGGAATACCTCAGTGCGGATCTTGTGAATCCCAGCGGCGAGAGTCTCGTTCTCACGATTACAGAGGTTCGCATCACCGCGATCGCGACGGACGGCCTTTTCGAGGACGGCGTTCGTGTGACGTGGACCCAGCCCAGCGGCTTGGAGTTCATCAACCGCGTCTACCGCACCGACCCGGAGATTCCGGAGACGGTCTTCCTCTCCAAGGTCGCGGCGACGGACACTCTATTCTTCGATACGACAGGCGATCCGGACAAGATCTACACCTACTGTGTCGAACGTGAGAACACCCTCGATCCCGGTGCACCGATTGAGTCCTTCTGCGATGACGGATTCCGAAAGATCTTCGCGCCGGTCCAGGTCAAGGCCTCAGGCGGCATCTTCTCCGACCTGGTCCGCGTGACCTGGATCGACCGCTCCAATATCGAGGCCGGCTACGCGATCTACCGCGGGGTGCCTGGTGACCCGGACCCGCCTCTTTTGACGACGGTTGGCCCCAACATTCAACTCTACGACGACATGACGGCAGACCAGGGTGTGTCCTACGAGTACACCGTTCGGGCCGTTGACGACATGGCCTTTGAGTCCGCAGGGTCCAGTGATGTGGGTATCCGAGGATTCATCCTTCCTCCAGGCAACGTCATGGCCACGGACGGAATCTTCGACGACAAGGTCGTCATCACTTGGGAAGACCTGACCGAGGAAGAGTTCGAGTTCCGCATCTACCGGGACGACGTCTTCCTGGCCACGGTCGACGCGGACGAAACCTCCTACGCGGACATGACCGGACTCGGAACGCAACACCTTTACGAAGTGGTCTCCGTGCTCGAACTTTCCGGACCCACCTACGTCGAATCCGAACGCGTCGGCGATGAAGGTATCGGTGGACCACAAACTTTGGCCCCGCCGTCGGATGTCTCGGCTTCAGACAGCCTCTTTGACGACAAGGTCCGGATCACCTGGACGGACGACGTTCCCAACGAGTCCGGGTTCGAGATTCGCCGGGACGGACAGCTCATCGGCGAAGTCGGCGCCAACGCAACTTCGTTCGAGGACTTCGATGCCGTAGCCCCGACGTCATACGACTACTGCGTTACGGCCGTCGCTGACTCCGGCGGAACCTCTGTTGCGGTCTGCGACCTGGGCGTGCGCTCCGAAGTCGTTTCCGCCACCAACGTCGAGGCCACAGACGGCGAGTACGAAGACTTCGTGCGGCTGACCTGGGAGAGCGAGTCCACTACGGCGGTTCTCTTCAAGATTCAACAGGACGGTGCGGTCGTGAAGACCGTTGCGGCGGACTACCGCAGCTGTGATGTCGGGCAGAATGTGCCGACGGGACAGACCTCCACCTTTTGCGTCATTGCCGTCACACCACTGGGCGTCGAGGCGGCCCCAACTTGTGATGACGGTTTCCGTACGCTGCTGCCACCCACCGATGTTTCGGCCACCGATGACGACTTCGAGGATCGGACGTTGATCACGTGGACGGACAACTCCCAGGTCGAAAGTGGCTACCGCATTCTCCGTGAGTCCGTCGAGAATCCGATGGGCCCCGAAGAGGTCGGTACCGTCGCGGCGAACCGGACCGCTTACATCGACGACCAGACGGCCACGGCCGGAGTGGTCTATGAGTACTCCGTCGCCACGATCGACGGGTTCAGCGACACGCAGTCGTATGACTCCCCCGTAGCCACGGACAACGGTTCCCGGAAACTCAACCCGCCAACCAACCTCACGGCGTCACAGGGTGAGTTCGAGAGCAAGATCCTCCTGACTTGGAAGGACAACTCCTTCGTCGAGTCGTCATTCGACATCTTCCGGGACGATGTCTTTCTGACCAACATCCCGGCAGACTCCGAGGAGTACGAGGACACGACCGTTGATTTCGGCGCCTCGCACGATTACGAGGTTCGTACCGTGGACGTCAACGGCAGCTCCGACCCCGCCGCCGCCACCGGTTTCACCCGGCTGCAACCGCCGGCATCGGTGAACGCGTCGGACGACTACATCGGATTCGTCAACATCGTTTGGACCGACGAGTCGGCCGTCGAGACGGGTTATCGGGTCACGAAGGACGGCGTCGTCATTGCGAACCTCCCGGCGAACATCACGTCCCACGTAGACGTCGCCGGAAGCGCCGGAGACGTCGCCGAATACTGCGTCTTCACCGTTTCCGGTGGAGAGGTCTCGGAAGCCGGGTGCGACGAAGGGCGATTCGCTTTGGACACGCCTGCCGGAGAATCGTTCACCGATCGTATCCAACCGCACACTCAGGCGGCGCTGGGCTTCGGAGAGAACGTCGCCGTGGACGGTGACTGGGCTATGGTGTCTGGATCCTCGGGTAGCGCCTCGGTTCACATGTTCAAACGCGACAATGAAGGCAACTGGACGGAAACCCAGGTTTGGCGAGGATCCTCCGCCTTGAACTATGGAGGCTCCATCGCCATCGATGGAGACTTTGCCTTCATTGGAACCGAATTCGACAACGCTACGGTTTCCGGTGGAGGAAGCGTCGCCGTCCTGAAGCGAAATGGGGACACGTGGCAGAACCACCAGGTCGTCGAGGCGAGTAACATCGCGGTCGATCGCGAGTTCGGGACCGCCATCGAGGTGGACGGAGACTACATGGTCGTCTCCGCCGGATCGGGAGACGCCTATGCTTTTGAACGCGACCCGAGCACGGACCTGTGGAATGAGAGGACCCGGATCGGCGCAGGGCTCACCTTGGACGCAGTTCCCCAGATAGCTATCGACGGGAACACGATTGTCCTGGGCAACCCGGGAGACGACGACGCAGGAAACTCCGCGGGTGCGGTCCACATCTTTGCACGCGAAGATACCGGCTGGGTGGAGAAGGAGAAACTGATCGCATCCAACGCGGCGGCGACTCAGATCTTCGGTTTTCGGGTGAAGATCGTCGGCAACCGCTTTATCGCGACCTCGTTGATCGGCATCGACACGGCCACGGTCCACGTCTACGAGTTCGAATCCGGTTCATGGTCGGAGACCGACCTGATCACGACCACCGACGGCAGCGTGATCAATGCGGAGCTGGGCAAGGACCACTTCCTACTCGCTCTCACAGGTTCCGGGTTCATCAAGAGACCGGTCGACGTCTACTTCCGCGACCCCGCCGACGGTTGGATCCAGGGCCGCCGGCTCTTCTCGGATGGTCCCAATCAAAACGATTCCTTCGGCACCGACATGGAGATCGGTGAGGACATCACCCTCATTGGGGCTCGCATCGAAGACAAGGCCGCGTTCCCCGTCGCCACGACAAGTGCACCCGGACTGGTTGAGGCTTCGGACGGCGAGTACGACAACCGCGTCCGCGTCGAGTGGAAAGACCAGTCCATCAACGAGGACGGGTTCAACGTCTACCGTGACGGCGTCCTCATCACCACGACCGGCCCGAATACCACTTCCTACAATGACTTTGATGCGATTCCCGGACGGGTCCACACCTACGGGGTGTCGTCCGTAGCCGGAAACTTCGAGTCCACGGTTCGGACGGAACTAGGTTGGATGGAGCCGGACGGTACGATCGCCGGAAACGTCAGCACCCGGGCCGGTGCTGCGGTCGAAAACGTGGAGATCTGTCTCGATCCCAATCCGGGACGTTCGTTGCTCTTCGACGGTGACCAGGGATACCTCCTGGTCGACAAGGCTCGCATTCCGACCTCGGCGTTCACGATCGAGTTCTGGCTAAGGGCTCCAAACCTCAACGGGACCATCCTTCGTTGGTCCACTCCCAATCAGACCGATGCGATCCGCATCTATTACGCCGGAGCCGCGTTCCACTTCGTGTTGGATGGAGTGCAGAGGTCGCAGTTTGCGGACGCAACGGGCAACGAGTGGCACCATGTCGCCCTGTCCTGGCGAGGGAATCGCTTTGCGGATGTCTACTTGGACGGCCAACTGCAGGGAACGATCAACTGGCCCAGTACGCCGAGCTTTGAACCCGAGGGACTCCTTTCCATCGGAGGCAATCCGGGCAACATCAACCATCTCGGTGAGCTCGACGAAGTCCGCGTCTGGGATCGCACGCTGGACGCCAGTGAGATCGATGCGAACTACAACCGCCGCCTCACAGGTGGAGAGAATGGACTGGCCTCCTACTATCCGATGGACGAAGCGGAGGGCGTGGCGACCGCGGACCTAGGCTACAACCGCAGAAACGGTGCGTTCTCGGGCGGTGTCTTCTGGTCCGACTCCGGTTCGCCGGTCAACGTCTGCGGTCTGACCGACATCGAAGGCAACTACACGATTCCGAATCTTCACTACAGTGAGGCGACGACCTTCCAGGTCACGCCGTCACTGGGTGAGCGGACATTTGAACCGGCCTTCAAGTCGATCACGCTCGACGAGGAGACTCCGGTCCAGAACGAGATCCAGTTCCTGGACATCACCTCCTTCGCCCTGGCGGGTTTCATCAACGTGGATGACTTCGAAGGATGTCTCGTCGAGGGAGTCCAGATCCTCGTCGACGGCGAGTTTGCCGGCGTCACGGACGCGGACGGCAGCTTCACGGTGGCCGCCCAGCCCGGCACTCGCGTGATCACTCCGGAGCTCGAGGGACGCACCTTCGAACCGGCCTCGCGAACGTTCGAGGTCTCCGCTGACATCGCAGCGATCCAGTTCGAGGACACCACCCGCCGATACCTGCGAGGCAACGTCGGAGGCGGATGCGACCTCTCTATCGGAACGGTGACCCTCGAGATCACAGCAGAAGACGGTTGTCTGGATCCCATCCAAGTCCAGGCCGACGCCGCCTTCGAGATTCAGCTCCCGGCCAAGAGCTATCTCGTTCGCGTCGCGGACGTCCAGAACGTGCCAAGTTCCCTCGATCGGGCCGCAATCCTGGCCTTCTTCGAGAACCTGGGTGCGGTTCCGGTCGACCTTTCGACCGACGACGTCACGCAGAACTTCACGTATCGTGCGCCGGTCTCGATCGCAATCACGGGTCTCCCGGATCCGATCTGCGACGGGCAGACCCTGACCGACCCGGAAACCGGAGTTTCCTTCCCGGCCGTGCCCGTCATTGCGCAGGGCGACTCCGTGGTCGTGACGGTGGAACTCTTTGAAGACTACGGCAACGGTAACGTCTGTCCGGTCGACAGCGCGACGGTCACGATCTTCGACGAGATCCAGGACATCGAGGATGAACCGGTCACTCTGACCGTCGTCAACGGCGTGGCGACTTACACGACGCGAGCCAATACACCGAACACGAACGCGGGTCGCATCGACCAGGCCGGCAACGACCGCTCCTATCAGAAGCCGCTTACGGCGTTCGCTGAGATTCCGGGACTCGATCCGCTCCAGGCCACGGAGTGGGTCATCGTCACGGGTTCGCGCCCCCGTTCGGGAACGTTCGTCACGGCGACGACCGAAGAGTTCCCGATCCTCATCCTACGTGACCCTCCGGGTGACGCTTCGTCATCGTTCTACTCGCAGGGTGTGACCACGGAAACCGTGATCTCCGGCAACGTCCTCGAGAGCCTCTCCGGCACGATCGAAAACTCGGTCAAGGGCGGTATCAAGTTCGACAAGGGTACACCGTTCTTCACAACGGAGACCGAAGGTGTGCTCACGACCAAGTTCGGCATCGAAATCGGTGTCGAGGTCGGAGTTGGTGGAGAACTCGTCGTGACGACGACGACGACCGAATCCTTCGCGACTTCGGCTGAGGATGTGATCGTCGGCGCCGACGGAGATGTCTACCTCGGGGTCGGGCTCAATCTGATCTTCGCCAAAGCGGACGACCTTTCGATCGACACAGGAACCTGCACCATCCAGCGAACACAATCGGTTCGATTCGGCGGAGACGAGAACGCGTTCGACACGGTCTATCTCTTCACCGAGAACCATATCAAGGGCGTCATCATCCCGCAGCTGGAGGAGCTTGCAGTCCTCGAGCCGGACAGTGCCGCAGTCTTCAACTCGAACATCACCAACTGGCAGAACCAGTTGACCCGCAACCAGACTCTCAAGGATCAGGCCGTCTTCGTCGAGAACCGTTCTTTCAGTGCGGGCGCGGACTTTGAGTTCGAGACGACAGTTGCGCGGGATACCACGATCACCGGCACGGTCGGCATCTTCTCCGAGTCCGAAGCGTCGGTGGAATTCGACTTCACCGAGTCGGGATCCGGTACGACGAACGTCTTCGGCATCAACTGGACATTCAATGCAACGGCGACCGTGACCTCGACGGAAAGCGGCGAGCTGACCGTCGGCTACAACCTGTCCGATGACGACGTGGGAGACTTCTTCTCCGTCGACATTTTCCAGGATCCGTTCTACAAGACCCCGGTCTTCAAGCTGAAGAGTGGCCGGAGCTCCTGCCCTTGGGAACCAGGGACGCAGCCCCGTGACAGCATTGTCGTGGCCGTCGAGCCGCGCAATCAGATCGAGGTTCCGGCGGACGGCATGGCGGAGTTCACCATCACCCTGACCAACGAGAGTCCAAGCGGAGAACTTCGGGAGTATGCGATCGTCCCTGTCACGGCTTCGAACCCGTTCGGCGCCAAGCTCAACCTGGACGGCAGCGGCTTCCCGACAGAACGCTCGATCTTTGTCGACGCCTTCCCGAACAATGTTCAGACGCTGACTTTGACCGTGGAACGCGGCCCGAGCCGGTACTTCTACGAGGACATCAAACTCTTCGTCGTCCCGCCGTGCGAGTTGGCCAACTTCCGCAACGGAGGCCCGCTTCAGTTTGCCGATACGCTCAGCTTCAGCGTTTCTTTCGAGGCGCCGTGCAGCGATATCACGCTCTTCCAGCCCCGACCGGACTGGAACTTCAACCAATCGACTTCGGAGGCCACGGACGACACCCTGACGGTGACGCTTTCCGGCTTCGAGTTTGCCATCAGCGAATCCGACAGCATCGAATCGGTTGGCGCCGAGTACCGCCGCATCGGAACGGAGAACTGGTTCCCGATCGGAAGCGAGATCGCCCGTGACGACCTTCCGGTCCTCGGTAACGGATCGCCGGGCAGCGTCATCATTCCGTGGGACGTCAGCGGCATCCCGGACGGGGAGTACGAGATTCGCGCCTTCACCCGATGTGATCAGCGCAACTTCTCCACCACGGCTTCGGGCCGCATCGACCGCGAGCGTCCGGAAGTGTTCGGCGATCCTCAGCCGGCCGACTTGGAGCTCGCACTGGGTGACCAGATCTCGATCGACTTTGACGAGCCGATTGACTGCAGCACGGTAACCCCGACTCGAGTCACGCTGGTTGTCGACGCGACGGACGAGGCTGTCATCTTCGACCTGCAGTGCGACGGCGATCAGATCATCCTGGATGCCGCCGACTCCGCACTGGACCTCCTCGAGGTCAGACCCTGCGGGCCCGCGTCGAAGGCGTTCGTGACCTCGCCGGGAACGAGCTCGAGAATCCGCGCAGTTGGACGTTCGAAGTTCGCCGGAGTGAGTTCGTTTGGGCCAGCTCCGACGTCAGTCGCGAGGCGCCGTTCCGTTCGCCGGGACAGCTGACTGCACGACTCGTCAACGGTACCGGAGAGAATCAGACCTATGAGCTGATCGACCTCCCGACGTGGCTAAGCACGGCACAGGGAGTGGGACAGGTCAACGCAGGCGCCGAGCTGGATGTCGACTTCGACATCGACCCCGACTTGGCGATCGGGAGCTACACGGCGACATTGAGGGCGGCCGTACCGGACTCCGCAACCGCGCAGTTCTTCCTGCCGCTTGACGCTCAGGTCGACATCGTTTGCTCGCCGCCGACCTGGGCGTTCCAACCGTCGGACTACGAGTACACGATGACCGCGGTGCTCCGTGTCTCGGTTGACGGTGTTCAAACGGCGGACCCCAACGATGTCATTGCGGCGTACGTCGGAAGTCAGATCCGCGGGATCGGAAGCCCGATCTACGTCCCCGAAGTGGACAGTTGGTTGGTTTTCATGAACGTCCACAGCAACATCGTGGCCGGAGAGAACGTCCGCTTCCGCGTCTACGACGACAGCGAGTGCCGGGCCTACAACTCCGCCAGTGACTTCATCCGGTTCGAGTCGGATCGTCGTCGCGGAACTCCGGAGTTCCCGATTCTGCTCGAGGCCGAGGACGCTCCTCCGCAGGACGTTCAGCTGGTCAATCTGGATGAGGGTTGGACCTGGTTCTCGCTGAGCCGCGTTGCTCTCGACATGAGCGTGTTCAGCGTGCTTGCCGATCTCAATCCTTCCGAAGGAGACCTCATCAAGTCACAGTTCGGCGGATTCTCCGTCTACGACCCCACGGTCGGATGGGTCGGAAGTTTGACCGAACTGGATGTCCGCAGCAGCTACGCCATTCGCCTCTCGTCGAGTGGAACCCTGCAGCATGAGGGTACGGCCGCGGATCCGATGATTCCGATTCCGGTCGTCGACGGCTGGAACTGGATCGGCTACCCGTTACTGAACGCAGAACCCGTGGGCACCGCTCTCGGTGGTCTTTCTGCTGCGGATGGAGACGTGGTCAAGGACCAGTACCGGTTCTCACACTACTCTGCGAACGACGCGGCCTGGCTCGGCGGACTCGGAACGATGGAACCGGGACTCGGCTTCCGACTCTATCTGGACGATGCCTTCCTCGCCGCCGGCGGCCCGTCGTTCCAGTACCAGGAGAGCACACCGCTCACGCTGGCGCGCCACTCGGAGTCCGGTGATACCCACACTGGCGGTGCGGACTACGAAGGTCTGGTTCTCAAACTGTGGCCGCAGGAGTCGATGAGCACGGTCGAGACCGTCGAGCCGGCCGCGGCCAAGTTCGATCTCTCCGAGAACCTGGCACTGTCCGCGACGGAGGCACTCGAGAACCGTCCCGACTGGCAGATCGACTTCGGCTACCAACACAACATGTCCGTCATCACTTCGGTGGAACTCGACGGTCATGACTACGACATCACCGGCGCTCTTCTTGCCGCCTTCGTCGGCGACGAGCTCCGTGGGGTCACGGAACTCCAGACTGTGGGACTCGGCCGACACTACGCATTCCTCACCGTTCACAGTGACGGCGTCGAAGGCGAGACGGTTCGGTTCAAGCTCTACGACCCGGAAGGCGATGAGATCGTCGACGTCGCTGAGAGCGTCACCTTCCGTGCTGACATGGTCACGGGAACGCTCAACAGTCCGTTGATGGTTCATGCCACGTCGACACCGACGGGACCGCAGGAACCGACGCTGTCCTACAGCCTGGCTCCGCACTTCCCGAATCCGGTCAAGGCCGGTGACATCGCCATCCGCTGGTCCATTCCGACGCAGGAGACGGTCAGCCTCGGCATCTACGACGTCCAGGGTCGAGAGGTCGAGCGAGTCGTCGACGGAACGATGAACGCGGGTACCTACGTTCACAGCGTGGACGCCGACCGGTTCTCGAGTGGAATGTACTTCTACCGAATCCAAGCCGGCGACTTCCAGAAGGTCGAACGGGTCCTCGTCGTCCAGTAACACGATCCATCAGCAACCGGTGCCGGCCACGTGTCGGCACCGGTAACCAGGGAGATTCGAGAAGATGAAACGATCGATTTTCTTCAGTTCGATGCTGTGGATCCTGCTCGGAGTCGGAGCGGCCCGCGCCAATGAAGGCGGTCCAGTCTCAGTACCATCGATCCAAGACGGCATCCAGGTGGAACAGAGCCGTGGCGAATGCTTCGGGATCTGGCAAAACCACGACAACTCGTTCGAGGCCGCCTACGGCTGGAACTTCGACGCTGTCGCCGATCCTTATTATGGAGCTTTCGCCGAGAGCTTCGAAGGTCCGGGCACCGTTTGTGGAATCCAGTTCTGGTTGACGCAGCTCGGGAACCAGAACGGTCAAACGATGGACGTCATCGTCTGGGACGACGACAACACCGGAAATCCCGGTCCCGTACTTCAATTGCTTCCGGGCATCGATCCCGGGGCGGTCGCACAGTGGCCGGACGTCAGTCTTCACGCCCTGGACTCAGAGATCCTGGTTCCGGAAGGGAAGTTCTGGGTCGGTTACTGGGGAGATTGGGCAGGATCCCAAGCGGGTTGGTTCGTAGCTGCAGACGAGAACGGAACGGGCGGCACTCCCCGCACCAACATCGCCCCGGACCTCGGTTACCCGGCCGGTTGGGAAAGCCCGACCATCGTTCTGCCTTGGGAAGACTGCCGAAGCCTCGGAATCCAGATCGACTTCGCGGTCGACCCGGCATCGACGGACTCACCGGAGCTTGCGTCTCCATTGCCGTCGTTGGAGCGACTGAGTCCGAACCCGTTCCGAAGCCGAGTCGAAGTGGAGTACCAGGTCTCGCAACGCGGACCGGTCTCCCTTTCCGTTCACGATGCCGGCGGGCGGCTCATCGCATCACTGGAACAGTCGGTGCGCGAGCCGGGTCGCTACAAGGCGGAATGGAACGGCCGAACCGCGGATGGCAATGAAGCGGACGCCGGAGTGTACTTCGTCCGGATGACCCAGAACGGTGCCTCAGCCGGAAAACGCCTCGTTCGCGTTCGTTAGGTCTCGCATCGCGCAATCCGTGGCTCACCGATTCCGAGTTGAGCCACGGATCTTGCTCCTTCCGGTCTTGGTCCGGTCTTGGTCCGCTCTTGGTCCGGTCTTCGCTCGAAGTGGTCTCTGGATCCCTCGTTCGGGTATCCTTCTAGGGTCCGCGATCCGAAGATGATTTCCTCGGAACCGTCCTTCGTTTCGCATCCCCACCCGAACGACCTGCCCTGGAGGCTTCATGACTGGAATGGACCCGCTCGATCATCGCTGCGCTGCACCTGAGAACCATCTTTCGAGCCGGCATCCCCATCACTCGCGACTTTTTCCAGCTTTGACTCTGGCCATCGGGTTGGGGTGGGCCGGCCTGAGCGCCTCCCCCGCGCTGTCCTCCGATCGCGACTTCACTCACGAGTACGCAAAGGACGGCCGGGATCTGGCCTACACCCGGCAGGTCGAGAACGTCGATCCGAATCGCATCGTCATTCGATTCCATCCGGATTCCGGAGCACGAGTGCGCAGCGGAAGCGTCGTTTCCGTTTTGGGCACGGATCTGGGATCCACCAACGAAATCCTCGCCGCACAGAGCGGCCAACTCTCGCCGCGCTTTCAGCGGAGCGAGGACGACCTGGACCAGGATCGAATTCTCGGTGAAGCGCGAACCGGACGTGCTCTGCCCGATCTAAACCTCTTTGCGATGTGGACGCTGCCCTCACTCGACTCGGATGTGGCGTCGATCGATCGGCTCCGCGCTCTTCTCGAAGATCTCAACGCCGATCCCATGATTGCGGAAGCATGGGCTCTCCCCAACGCATCGCCGCCGGCGTTTCAGGTTCTTCCTCTTTCCACGTCCTATCCCCAAGGTCCCGGCACTGGGAACACGTCGTCAACTTTTGCGGGACAGGCTCAATCGGCGGAAACGGCCGACAGTTGGACGGGATCATCGGAAGCCGGCGGAAGACGCGGGGGAACGCCGGACTTCTCCTCTCAGCAGGGTTACCTCTATTCCCCGCCGCAGGGCATCAACGCAGAGTCTGCGTGGGCGCACCCGGGCGGCATGGGACAGGGCATCGACGTCATCGACATCGAATGGGGCTGGCTTTTCACGCACGAAGACTTCAAGGAAGCCTTCGTCGTTCTTGGTGACGCCAGCGCGGACGATCACGGAACCGGTGTCGTCGGCATCTTCTCCGGGCAGCACAACGGCTACGGCGTGGACGGGATCTCTCCCGAAGCGGGATTCGGCGCAGCGTCGTTGAACAACCTGAGCATTCCTGACGCGATCAACCAGGCAGCGGCGGAACTCGATCCGGGCGACATCTTCCTCATGGAAGTGCAGTGTTCCGGTCCGGTCAACTGGATGCCGTGCGAATGGTGGGGCGACGTCTACGCCGCAATCGAAGTGGCGACGGCACTCGGCGTCGTTTGTGTAGAAGCCGGCGGCAACGGAACCATCGACCTCGACGATCCTCTCTACGGAGACCTCTTCGACCGGCGCGTCCGCGACAGCGGCGCCATCATGGTCGGCGCCGGCACTCCATCCGGCCTGAACGCAGAGTGGTTCTCGAACTTCGGCGACCGCGTCGACTTGCAAGGATGGGGCTCGAGCATCGTCTCCACCTGCTGCGGCGATCTTCAGGGCGGTGACCCCAACGTTCACTACACTGCAGGATTCAGCGGCACGTCCGGCGCTTCACCGATGGTCGTGGGCGCTGTCGCGTCCCTTCAGGGTCAGGCCCTGGCGGAGTTCGGAACGACGATCTCATCCGACCTCGCTGAAGAGATTCTTAGCGCGACCGGCACTCCCTGGACCGGAGACCGTCAGGTCGGCGAACGGCCGGACCTCACCGCGGCGCGCGCAAAGCTTCTGCTCGGTTTCGCCGACCTGACCGCAACGGTCCGGGATGGGGACACGCTCGAACCCCTCGCCGGTCGGACGATTCAGATCGTGGAGACGGGACGAGTCGAAAAGACCGGTCCGGTCGGTGAAGTGACGATGCAGCTTTCTGCGGAGACTCTTACACTGCGGGTCGAAGGCGACTTCTACTATCCGCCCGCAGATTTCCCGGTCACCATCGAACACGGTGTCGCGCAGTCCGTCACGCTCGACATCTTCCGCGCCCCGTTTGGTTCCGTCACCGGCCGCGTCGAAGATGAGACCGGATCCGGGATCGAAGACGCAGTCATCGAAGTGCCGGGCACGCCGTTGGCTCCCGTCATGACGGCGGGTGACGGAACCTTCCTCATCGAAGATGTCCCCGCAGCACCTTCCTACCTTGTCCTGGCCGGCCTCGTTCCGGGTTACGGAGCGGCTCACGCGCTTCTGGCGGTCGAAGGCGAAGCGGCAACGGACTGGAGTCCGACCCTTGTCGATGCAGAAACGTTCGAGGCGGACGACGCGGGCTACACCGCCTTCAATGAATGGGAATGGGGTACACCCAGCTTCCCCGGCTTCGAACCGGTCCCGACGTTCTCCGGAACCAAGGTGTGGGGAATCGATCTCGACAGCACGTATGACAATGTCACGACTTCGATCCTGACCTCGCCCGTCTTCGATATGAGCGAGGCCGAAGAACTCGAGCTTTCGTTCCATCACTGGTACTGGGTCGACTCCGATGACGGTGGGCAGGTTCAGGTTTGGGATGAGTCCCAGTCGACATGGGTCGTCGTCGACCCCGTCGGCGGATATCCGGATGAATCGATCGTCGTCCTCTCCGGCTCCGGCGGCTACAACGGAAGGACGGACGAAACCGGCTACCGTCCGGCCGTTTTCGATCTCGACGAGTGGGTCGGAGGAGACTTCCAGTTCCGGCTCTACTTCCGTACGACCGCTTTCGGCGCGGCCGGACTCGGCTGGTACGTCGATGACATCGCCCTGAACACGGGACAGGGCCAAACCGCATCGGTCGACACGTGGACGACGCAGGGCGAGACCCTTCGTCTACTCGGGCTGGAGCAGAACCCGACGGCAGGAGCTTCGGTCTTACACTTCGAACTCTTCAAGGAGTCGAACGCGGAGATCGTCTACTATACTGTGAATGGAAGCCGCGTGGCGTCCCAGGCCTTGGGCCGACTGACGCCCGGAACCCACACGGTAAAATGGGATGGTTCGACTCGCTCAGGTGAGCGGGTGGGCAGCGGAGTCTATTTCTTTCGTCTTCACGCCGGTCCCTCTACGGCGGAAGGCAAACTCGTTCGATCCGAATAGTCGCAAGACAAAACAGGAATGGAGAGGGCCATGCGCGTTCCTGCACTTTCTTCGTCGATCGCCCGAAGCATCGTCTGCTTCGCGGCACTTGTCCTCGGGTTCACCGTCGCCAATGCCGACGAATCGCCGATCACGTCCGTCGGTGACGGCACCGGAATCCTGCAACCCGGTGAGCGGGGCAGCTGCCCCGACTTTTATTTGAATGCCGACGATACGTACGAAGGCGGGTACGCCTGGCAGTACGGCGGAGTGGTTCCTCCGGATCTCGGATCTTTCGCAGAGTGCTACGAAGGCCCGATCGGCGTCTGCGCCGTCGTACTCGACCTCTCACAGGCCGGCAACCAGATCGGCCAGACGCTTGACGCTTATGTCTGGGAGGACGATGGGGGAAGCCCTGGCGCCGTGCTTTGCATAACGACCGATGTCGACCCGGGCCCCGTCGCCTTCTGGCCCTCCATCAGCCGTCACTCGATCGACCTCGGAACCGTGTGTGACGCGACGGACGAATTCTGGGTCGGGTACTGGGCCAACTGGCCGGATCAGGTGGCAGGTTGGTTCATCAGTGCTGACCTGGACGGTTTCGGCGGTTGCCCGCTTACCAAGTACGCCCCGGGAATGGGGTTCCCGTCTGGATGGGGAAACGTCTCGGCAGCGTGGGGCCCGACACAGTCCCTCGGGATCGGACTGGAAGGAACGGTTCCCAAAGGCTACGGAGCGTGCTGCCTTCCAAACGGCGTGTGTGAGATCACGACGGAGTTCGATTGCCAGGGAGACTTCATCGGTGAAGGCGAAGGTTGCGTCCCCGACCTCTGCCTTCAACCGGAAGAAGGCGCCTGCTGCCAACCCGACGGACAGTGCGCCATCACGAACGCGTTCGATTGCGAAGAATCCGGCGGCAGCTACCTCGGCGACGACACCGGCTGCGACCCGGACCCATGCCCGGAACCTTTCGGCGCCTGCTGCTTCCCTGACGGCAGCTGTACGGACCTGCTTCTTCCTCAATGCACGGAACAAGGCGGAGCCTTCACCGGAGACGGCAGCCTCTGCGAGAGTTCCCCCTGCTCAGACTCGGGTGCATGCTGCATCAACGACCGCTGCTTCGTGCGCACCAGCGAAGACTGCCTCGCCGAGGACGGAATCTTCCTCGGCTTCGACGTCCCATGTGATCCCGAGGTTTGCTTCACCATCAGCTGCGACGGCGCACTCGTCACTCTCGGTGAAATGGGTTTCGAGGGAGACCTATCCAACCTATCGAAACCGGAACCTATGGGTATCAGCGGTCGCGGAGTTCTGGACCCGGTCTTCCATCAAGGCGCAGAACGCGGCTGTGGCATCTTCGAACTGAGTGCGGACGAATCGTACGAAAGCGGCTACATCTGGCGCGAGTCGTCGATCGAGCCGTGCTACGGGTCGTTCGCAGAGAAGTATGTCGGAAGCGGACGGGAGATCTGCGCCATCACCCTGGACCTCGCCGCGACCGGAACGCAGAACGGGCAACTCCTGGACGCGTACGTGTGGGACGACTCCGGCAATCAACCCGGCGTCGTTCTCCATGTCGAGGTTGGAGTCGATCCAGGCCTGGTCGCTCCGTGGCCATCCGTCAGTCGACACATCGTGCCCATTCCGGCCACACCCGTCGGCAACGAATGGTGGGTCGGCTTCTGGGCCGACTGGCAGGGCATGGGCGGCGCGTGGTACATCGGCGCGGACACCGACGGGCCTGGCGGAAACGGGTCGATGACGTTGGTCCCCCCAGGCGAAGACATAGGCCGTGGTTGGCAGCCCGTCAGCAACATCTGGGGCTCGACTCAGGCTTTGGGTATCGGCGTTTCCTACCTCGTCCAAGGGGCGGGCGCGTGTTGCTTCGGCGACGGAAGTTGCATCGTCCTGGAAATGGAAGACTGCACGGGTGAGTTCCAGGGCGAGTCAACGGACTGCGATCCCAACCCATGCCCGCCGCCGCCGTTCGGAGCCTGCTGTTTCGTGAACGGATCGTGCACGATCAGCAGTGACTTCGACTGCGAGGCAGACGGCGGCACCTACTTCGGAGAAGACGTCGAGTGCGATCCGAACCCCTGCCCTCAGCCGGGCGTCGGCGCTTGTTGTCTCCCGGATCAGAACTGTGTCGAGATCTCGATCGTCGACTGCCTCGAACAAGGCGGACTCTTCCTTGGAAAGGACTCCGTCTGCGATGGAGTTGTCTGCCCCATCCTATGTGACGCTTCGTTGACAAGTCGCTCTCACGACCCGGCGCGCCGTGGAGGAGGCACAGGTCCCAATCGCAACGGCACGCTCATCCTGCACCACGACGACGAACTCGTTTACACCGCCGACGGCGGCGGATTCTGTGATTCCTCACTCGAGGACTGCCTGTCAGCCACGATCCGCGTCGACACGGAAGGCCCAGTGGTGTTCCAAGTCTTTGCCGCCTTCGGAGGCCCCAACACTCCGCGCCTTGTCGGCGTGACCTTCGGCATCGACTACTCAGACTGCCTCTTCATCGTGGACGGCGATCACTGCGGAGACTTCGAGCTTCCGCAATCGAGCTGGCCGGAGCCCGAAACGGGAACGGCCGTTACGTGGACCGTCCCCCAGGAGACGTTCCTTGTCCCGGTGTACTGGTTCGCAGGTTACGTCGACGGTGGGCAAGCGACGACGTTGGACCTGATCCCGCATCCGGATCTGGGAGCATTCTTCGGAGATGACTCCATCCCGGCAATTCTCGATCCCATCCTCGATCTGGGCTCGCTAGGTTTCAAGATGGATGGCCGCGCTCCCTGTCCGACGGCGACTGAAACCGGTGCCTGCTGCCTCTCGGATGGGTCATGTCAGGTCCTTTTGGAAGAAGAGTGCACCCCCATCGGCGAGTTTCTCGGAAGAGGCGTACCTTGCGACCCCAACCCGTGCTTCGTCCCGGTGGGAGCGTGCTGCTTTGAGGACGAGTCCTGTGGTGTCCTGACCGAGTCCGAATGCCAAGGATCAGGAGGCGTGTTCCTTGCCGACGAGGACTGTGATCCGAATCCGTGTGTCACGGTTCCGACGATCGAATCCACATGGGGCAGGATCAAGGCACGGTTCTCCAGGTAGGTTGCGGCCGGACAGGCTGTGGACGGGCAGAGTGGCAAATCCGCATTTGAATTGCCAATCTGCCCATCCGCGGCAAGCTGCTGCTAGAACCGGCCTAAACCGCCTGATGTCAGAAGCGGACTCCCTCCTCCCTGCTCCACGCCTCGGTTCGTGCTTCGACCTGTGAACCGCCAGGCAGTAGAGCCCACACTCCTACCCGTCGCTATTCGATCATCACGACCTTGACTCCCGTCTCCCACGACTCCGATCGCAGGCGGACAAAGTAGATCCCGGCGGGCGCTTTCTGCCCGTCGCTGGAAAGACCGTTCCACTCGAACTCTGTCCGGCCGGCCTCGAGAACGCCGAGATCCACGGCGGCGAAGACCCTTCCGGCGGCGTCGTAGATGGCGGCGGAGCAGTGGCGGGACGAGGGAAGGAAAAGGTCCAGCCGGACCCGGCCGCTGGTCGGGTTGGGATGGACTCCGATCAGTCGCGGCTCCTTCGACCGGGGAATGTCGATCACGTAGGGGCCGAACCTCTCGACGGCGCCGTCCACCTCGGTCGCCTCGATCCAGTACGAGTATCGGCTTCCGGGCTCGATCGAGGCGTCCTCGTACCTCCATTCGTCAGCGGTCTCGGTCGCAGGCCCCAGTAGCACAGGCGCACCTTCGCCTTCACTCCGCAGGACGTCAAACAGACGGAGACCGACGTCGGAAGAAGCGGTCCACTGCAGGTGGGCTTCGTAGTCTCTGTGTTCGAGGCGGATGTTACCCAACAGAACCGGCCAGATCCTGCAGGGACATAACGTGTCGTCCCCGTCGTAGAACCCTTCCATCCACTCGCAGTGCGGGCGTGTCGTTTCGAAACACTCGTCAAACTTGTAAACGCAACAGGCCCCAACAGCCCAGCAACAGTCGCTTCCGGGCAAGCCTACCCCCAGCGTTCCGTGGCAAACCGGGGTCTCCGGAGTTGACGAATCCAAGTCGTCCCAGAACCCAGCGCCGCCACTGTGCGCAAACACTTCGATCGAGGCCGTTGGTGTAAGGACGGAAAACTCGAACCAGCAAAGCGGTTCAAAGTGGTTCGTCCGTGCCTCCTCCCACTCGACGACAATTTCGCTTCCGGGTAGCGGCCAGTCCTTACTCGGGGACCCCGAATCCGCATGCACTCCCCAAGAAATGATCTCGATGGTTTCCGGGTCATAGGTGAGCCCGAATGCGGCCCGCTGGAGTCGAGGCGAGTTGTGTGGTGGAAACGCAGCCATGACGTGCGCTCGCATCCGTCCTTCGGCCTTCGGCCTGGAGCTGATGATGTCGGCGCAGTGTTCGATGGTGGGAGGTAGGAGTTCATCGTCGATGTGCAGGTTCACGCGTCCGTTGGCATGCGGGGTGCAGGCCCACTCGTTGCAAAACGCATCGACATCGAGAACCCGACCTCCCTGTTCTTCACAGACGACAGGTGGAAGCAGCACGCACTCGGCGCTGCCCACGCAACAACCCTGTGGGGCCGGACATGGCTGGGGTGTGCAGGTCGACTCCATCCCTTGGTAGCGACCGTCTCTTTCCAGACAAACCGTCTCGACGAGCAACTGACAGGTACCGTCGTTGAAGCAGCAGGCAGCCGGGAATTCGCACTGCGAGGGCTCGCAGGGTACATCCTCTCCGAGGAACACCCGGCCTCGCGAAGTGCACTCGACCTCAAGGCTCAGATAGCATTCCGTCGACTTCCCGTCGCAGCAGGCGCCGATCGAGATCGGGCTGCAACCGACGCCCGCTGCTCCCAGCCGGGTTTCACAGGAGTTGTTGGTTTCCAGACAAACGGAGTTTTCGGCGACGGAATAGTCGCCCCTGAAGTCGGAGCTGTCTCCGGAGACATCGGATCGCAATAAAGAGGCGCCCGAAAGTGGTTGTCCGGACCGAACGAGAAACGATCCCCCTCGAGGCCCGGTCTGTAGACGACCGAGCAGCGAAAAATGTCCGGGCCACCGACCGATCCGAAGTAAACCTCACTTCCGAAGCGGGCCCCGTTGCCCCAGATCACCGAGTCGAAGACACGCGTACCTCGGGAACTGTTCGTGAGGATACCGCCTCCACGGACGGAAGCTCGATTCCCGGCAATGGTGCAGCGCTCGACCTGGATCGAGCATCTTCGTAGCGACATGGCCCCGCCACTGTTCCTGGAGAAGTTTCCCGACAGGAGGCAGTCGACGATCCGTATGTCTGTCTCTTCCGCGTAGATGCCGCCTCCGGAATCCCCGACGTTCGCACTCATGTTCGTACGCCGGATATCCAGCAGACTCTCGTCCGCGTAGATGCCGCCGCCGTTTCCAGAGTGGATCTGTCGGTCCGCGACATTCCCCCGGATGTCGGAGTCCACGATGGACAACTCCGTGTTCAGCGCGGCCACAGCTCCACCCAGGTCGCTGGAGAAACTATCCTCGAGGATGCAGTTCGAGATGACGTTATTTCCGGTGGTTACAAGTATGGCGCCGCCCATTCCTTTCGAACCTCCGATCGAGAACGCGCGTCCGTTGCGGATGGTCAGACCGTCGATCCGGACGCGCGAGTCCTCGCGGCCGCCAACGATGAAAGCGCGACCCCGGCCGCCGCAGTCGAGGATAGTCGCTTGCGGGCCTTGTTCCGAGGTGATGACAAGTTCATTGCCGTCTACCGTCAGCTCCCGGTAGGACGAGCCCGAATAGGTACCCGGTGCGAGACGAACCGTGTCACGGGGAGAGGCCGCGGCGAGCGCGGACTCGAGGGTCTGGAATTCGGAGGGAACGCGAAGAACCCGTGGAAGACAGGGGTCCGGGTCGCAAGCAGCGGTCGGATAGGGGCCGAACCCGCCGATATCCACGCAGTCGCCGGGAAGTAGCACTTTGCACGTTCCATCTTCCAGGCAACAAGCGAGCGGCGGACAGCCTGCCGGCGTGCAGTTCACACCTTCGCCAAGAAACTCGCCGAAGACTGCCTCGCAGTGTTCGATCGTCGAAGTGACGCACTCTTCAGCCAGGCAGCACGCACCGCCGGGCAGACAAGGCTCGACATCGCAGGGCCGGCCCACTCCCTGGAACACACCGTCGCATTCCTCCAGCGTCCGAATCTCACATTCGCCGCCGGCGAGGCAACAGGCTCCACCACCTCCAGCTTCGCATCCGACTCCGAACGCTCCGATCTGCTCGCCGCAAAGGCTGCGCTTTGGAACACAAGGGGAGATGGATTGAAGTCGGTACCGATCTTCGATCCGACCTTTTCCAAGACAGAACAGTGGGTCGTCATCAATGGAGAGGAACCGATCGACAGTCCCGATGATTTCCTGCTGAGACACAACACAGCACCAGAGTTCGGGCAGGAACGAGAAGCGATCGACGTGAAGAGCCTGACCATGATCGGCGGCGTTCCGGTAGAAGATGGAGCGCCGAACGGACAGTTTGGTTCTACTTCTTCCTGAGTACCTGATTCCGCCACCGAGGCGGGTCGCTGAGTTGTCGGCAAAAGTACACCCTTCGATCGTGAGCTCGGTCTCAGGTCCGTTGGGGAAGACAAAGATGGCTCCACCGTCCCTCGCTTCATTTCCCGCGAAAAGGCAGTTTCGTATGCCGATGTCCAGGCGGTCCCAGCAACAGAGTGCGCCGCCACCGTCTGAAGAAGAGTTTCCAACGAAGCGACACGACTCGAATTCGGCGAGGGAGAGGCGTCCGCAGTACACGGCGCCACCGAAGCCGCCTGCGTTCCCTTCGAAGTGGCAGTTTTCGATCAGGACCGGAGTCGTGCCGACGATATGCAGTGCGCCGCCCTGCTCGGCCTCGTTCTCGACGAAGACGCAGTTGCGTACGATGGGACCACTCGACCGCAGGATCAGGGCACTCGACTCCGATGATCGGCGAAACGTAAACCCGTCGATGAGCGTCGCCCGGGTTTGAAGTTCCAGCTGCAACGCGGAGGTCTCCGGTTCCCGAGCAAGATCGACGATCGTCTGTTCCGCACCCTTTTCGGAACGGAGAACGAACTCCTTTTCCCGGACCAGGATGTCACGGTTGTTGGGGCCGGAATACTCACCGGGCGCTACAAGGATCGTGTCGCCGGAAGCGATCTCGGCGAGAGCTGCACCGAGCGTCGTGAAGTCACCGGGAACCCGAAGAGTTCGCGCCTCGGCTCTACCCCCAGTCAACACCAACAGGCACAAGACGATGCCGGAAACAAACGGAATGACGTTCATGCTGTATCCCCTCTTGGGGCGACCTGTCGTGTCGTAAGAGGGTGGGAGGTCGCGTGTTGAGACTAGTACAGTGAAGGGTGTCAAGCCAGAGTTTGACGTTCCAGACGTTCCAGACCCATCCGTCCCCTACGTGGTACACTCGTAGAGCTACACACTCCCCATGAGCATGTGCATAGAGAGGACGCACCATGACACCGAACGGATCTATCGCCCGAATCAAAGTAGCGGCAGGCGCCCTCGGAATTCTCATGTCCGGAGTTCTGGCTCCCTCGACCAGCGAAGCTCGCGGCGAAACCGGCCCGAACGACGGCGGCGTTCTCATCGTTCACACAAGTTCCACCGAGTTCACGACTGATGAGGACTACTGCGGGATGTCCGGGCTCGGCGACTGTGAAGATGCGGTCACGCAGGCGGAGCCCGGCACCGAAGTCGTGGCCCACATCCTCGCCGCCTTTCCCGCAACCCCGCGCCTGCGCGGTGTCACCTTCGGATTCGACTATCCCGTCAACACGTCGGTCCTCACGTATGGCTCTTGCGCTGACTTCGAAGTTTCGGATGGAGGGTGGCCGGCGGCGGGCAACGGCACCGCCCTGACCTGGCTGAACACCCAAACCGATGAGATCGTTGAGGTCTATTGGTGCGGTCTCTATGTGGATGGCGTGGACCCGGCCGTGTTCGAGTTGATCCCAAGTCCTACCCAAGGCGGCTTCTTCGCGGACGACAGTATTCCCGCCGTGTTGGACCCGATCGCCGAATACGGCGCACTTGGCTTTTCGACCAACGGCACCCTTCCCTGTCCGGAGCCTCTCTTCGCCTGTTGCTTCGCCGACGGTAGCTGCTCTGTTCTGACAGTGGGCGAATGCGAGTCGGCCGGCGGCACTCCCGAAGAAAGCGACTCGAGCTGCGAACCCAACCCGTGTCCTCAGCCCGAGGGCGCGTGTTGTTTCGGCGACGGCAGCTGTGGCGTGTTCACGGCGGAGTCGTGCGATGAGCGGCGCGGTGTTTATCAAGGCGACGATACATCCTGCGATCCCAACCCGTGCCCGCAACTCGAAGGGGCATGCTGTTTCGACGACGGCAGCTGTGGCTCGTTGACGGAAGAGTCTTGCGATGTCGACGGCGGCGCCTATCAAGGGGACGGTACGTCTTGCAATCCCAACCCGTGCCCGCAACCCGAGGGAGCTTGCTGTTTCGACGACGGTGGCTGCGCGGTACGCACACCAACTTCGTGCGCAAATCAGGGTGGCATCTATCAAGGAAACGACGCTTCTTGCGATCCCAACCCGTGTCCATTGCCCGAGGGCGCGTGCTGTCTCGACGAGGGTGGTTGCGCCGTTCTCACCGCCTCCGATTGCGGGGCCGTCGGCGAGTACGAAGGGTCGGGAACCCCTTGCACCCCCGACCCGTGCACGACTCCGTACGGCGCGTGCTGCTACCCCTCGGGCACCTGTGAACTCAGAACCGAATCCGGCTGCCTGGACGATGGAACGTTCTTGGGACCGGACACGTCATGTTCCCCAAATCCCTGCTCGCAACCCGAACCCGGGGCTTGCTGCATCGTCTTCGATTGCGTCTTCGTCACGGAATTCGCGTGTCTGGATCTTGGAGGAACGTTCGTCGGTGAGAGCGAGTCATGCGATCCCAATCCGTGCGCCGAACAGGAGAGCGGCGCGTGTTGTCTCGACGACGGAGCCTGTCTCGTGATCACGGCCACGGATTGCGCTGCAAACGCGGGCGACTATCAGGGCGACGGATCGGGATGTGTCCCCAGTCCGTGTCCGACCCCGGTCTATGGCGCCTGCTGCCTCGCGCAGGGACTGTGCGAAGTGAACTCGGACATCGAGTGCGCGAACTCCGGCGGGGCCTTCCAGGGAGATGGCGCGAGCTGCGACCCGAACCCCTGCCCCCAACCATGTGTCGCCTTTGCTCTCAACGGAAGAGCCAACAGCGAACTCCCGGTTCCGCCGTCCAATCCGTTTGCCGGCCGTTTTGGAACGACGACCGGGGACGGTCCCAACCGCGGCGGTACGCTCGTGCTGCACTCGAGTGGCGTTATCTACACCGATGACGACGCGGACCTCTACTGTGGATCGTCGGTCGTCGGCGACTGCAACGCCGTAAACGCCCGGTCCGACAGCGAAGAGGCCGTTGTTGCGCACGTCATCGCTTTGTTCTCCAGTGTTTCGGAACCACGTCTGTCCGGGGTGACCTTCGGCGTGGACTACCCGGCCTGTGTCAGCGTCACCGATTGGCGGGCATGCTCGAACTTCGAGCTCACCACTGGCGACTGGCCTGGCCCTGGTTCCGGAACGGCCGTGACCTGGGCCCAAGCCGAGACCGGTTTGGCGATCCCGGTCTATTGGTTCGCGGCCTACGGTTACGCCGTAGAGCCAGGAGAGCTCTCTCTGACTCCACATCCCACCCAAGGCGCGTTTTTCGCAGACGACACGGTGCCGGCGACTCTCGACCCGATCCACGAACTAGGGAGCTTGGGCTTCTACCGGAGTGGCGTCATTCCATGTCCTCAGTCGCCCGAACCCGTCGGAGCCTGCTGTCTTGGCGTGGAGTGCCAAATCCTGACGTTCGACTCTTGCGACGAGTTGGGCGGCGACTTCGTCAGCGTTAATCTGACCTGTGATCCGAACCCATGCGACACCACTCCACCTTCGGGTGCCTGCTGCCTTCCCGAAGGACACTGCGAGACTCGAAACGCTGCAACCTGCGACGCTCTCGGCGGGGAGTATCTCGGCGACCAAACGGAATGCACTCCCGAACTCTGCATGACGGATACGGGCGCATGCTGTTTCCCCACCGAATGCGCAGTTCTCCGTCGGTCGGATTGCGAGGACGCCGGAGGACTATTCCGGGACAACGACAAGAGCTGCGATCCGTCACCGTGTCCGCCGATCGGCGCCTGCTGCTTCTCAGATGGTACTTGTGTCTCCACGTTTCGATCGCTCTGCGAAGCCAACGACGGGGACTACCTCGGAAACGAAATACTGTGTGATGGCGGACTTTGCCCTCGGGACGGAGCTTGCTGTTTCACCGACGGTAGCTGTTCGCTCTTGATCGAACAGAACTGCACAGACCAGGACGGCACGTACCAGGGAGAGTCCACCACCTGTGTTCCGAACCCATGTCACCAGCCCGAAGGTGCGTGTTGCCTCGGAGATGGATCGTGCGTCGTTCTCACGAACCTCCAGTGCGACGATCAAGGTGGAAGCTTCCTCGGTGAAGACGTGCCCTGCGAGACTCAGGAATGTGCCGATCTGTCCGGCGCATGCTGCTTCGTAGATCGCACGTGCCTGTTCGTGACGCAAGCTGAGTGTGCAGCCGTCCCCGGATACTTCCTCGGTCAGGCCGTTCCCTGCGATCCGAACCCTTGCCCCGGCGAGCGCGGATGCTCGGATCCACGACCGATGAACGAAAGAGGCCGACCGGAAGTCGTTCGACGACCGGGTTCCGGCCCATCGTCCTTTGCGGAGACTGGACGCGGGCAGGGCGTTGTCGCGACAACGGAATTCCGGGGAGGTTGTGGCGGCGCAGTGCATTTCCACGCGGACGGTACCTACGAAAATGGGTACACGTGGCAGTATGGCGGCGTCGCGCCCCCACTCTATGGTGCCTTCGCGGAGCTCTATCCCATTGGAGTGGCAAAGCCGTGCGCCATCGTTCTCGATCTCTCCCAGGTAGGAGGAGCTTCCGGGCAGACGGCGGACCTCTACGTCTGGCAATCGACCAACGGCTTGCCGGGCGCGGTCATCGGATTCCGCCCGGACGTGGATCCCGGACCGGTCGCCTTCTGGCCCTCACTCAGCCGCCACGCATTGGAGATCGACTCCAACTGTTCCTTCGGAGATGAATTCTTTGTTGGGTACTGGGCCAACTGGCCATCCGCGGTGGCAGGTTGGTATGTCGGCGCGGATACTGATGGGTTCGGCGGTGGTTGCAGTCTGACCAAGATCGCTCCGGGCCAGGGCTTCCCGACTGGATGGCAGGACGTCTCTGTTGCATGGGGGCCGACGGAGTCACTCGGTATCGGAGTAGAGGTCTACGACTGTGACATCATCCCCGTTCGAGAGTCGAGTTGGGGAAAGATCAAGTCTCTGTTCCGATAGCCACCGGAAGGACCAACCGACGACGGATGCCGTTCGTTGACCGCCCCATAGTGTGACGTCAACGGGATGAGTCGGACGAGAAGAACGCCGCTTCGATCCGGAAGACCCGGAACGATTCGACTTGGCCAATGAATCGAAACGGTTCGTCCGACTCTTCGGCACGTTCGTCCGCCTCTTCGGCACGCTCATACACGTCGCCAAAGAACGGCGCGAGCGCGTCTACCGACCTCGTGAGGACGAGAAACCGAACGCCCTGCTCACGGGCTGAGTCCATGAAGGCTGCAGCGGAAGACACGGCGAGGTTTGGATGCTGTTCGTCAAAACCCCAAAGACTGTAGCGTCCCCACCCGCCGTTCGAGAGTGGACGAGTCGACGAAGCAGGAAAGTACAGGTCAAAGGAGTCGGTAAAGACTTCGGTGGATTCTTTGAGTCCCGCGTCCCGCAGGAGTGACTCCACACTCCGAAACGCTCGCGCGTCATTGCGGAGCGCGCTCACGAACTCGACGTTCCGGGAAACTCCCCAGACAACGCCAACCAGGCCCACGACGAAAAGTCCGATCTTCCATGAGAAAGACGATCCTAAAGATCGTCCGGCTCGTGGCGCCCCCATGGTGGCCGCGACATCAAAAAGGACCATCATCGCAGGCGCGACAACGAGAATGGCCAGAGGAAGGACCGCCCGCGGACTGCTTCCCAACGCCACCGGCACGGAATACACGACGAACGCGACCGCCGCAGCCCCGCAGAACCTTCGCGCACTCTCTCCGCGACACAAGACGAGACCAAGGGTAGCCGGCAACGCATAGACCATGAGCTTGACGAGGCTCTTCGCGTAGCTCCAACCGAAACGCAACGGATCGTCGGCGATGATCGTCCAAAGCGTTGACGGGACTTCGCGAGGCGGGTCGTACCAGTCGATGTTGTGATTGAGTCGATAGACGTTGAAGTGTTGCCCGGTCTCGAACGCCCCGTGTCCGGACGCGAGGTGAATCCAAACTTGCAGGGAGTAGAGCAAAACCAACGGGGCGGCAACCCAGAAGGAACTGCGCCACCGGTCCGTACTCCGCACGATCAATAACAGAAGCAGCACGGCCAGCGACGAGACGAGGCAGTGTGACCTCAGCAGTGTGGAGAGACCGAGGCAGATTCCCGCACCAACGAGGAGTGCTTTGCCCACGCGCGAACCCGCTTCGGCGATGGGAAACACCGGTGCCACATTCGCCGCAACCGCCACAGCCAGCGCCGTCAAGCCTGCAGCTGCCATGTCGGGGCCGGGAGTGACCGCATTCTGAAACAAAACCGGTACCGCACAAACGGCAAGAGCGGCGACTACGGCAACCTTCGGACCATAGGTTTCGCCGAGCCACCACCCCACGGATCCGACCAGGAGCGCGAGGCCAAGTGCATTCATCAGGTAGGCCGCCAAGATCCCGCGGCCATCGGGTGCGAAATGGAGAAGGGCGGCGTAACCGACCGGATAGAACGCGTTGTACAGCGACTCCGGTGGCGCCTGGTCGAGACTTCGACCGTAGTAGAGCAACCCCCAGAAGTCGTTCAGGCCGACATGAAAACCGGTTGCGATCCCGGCGCCGAGAACGAGAAGGAATGCCACGCCGACACCGACACCTGCGCCGGCAGCAGCACCGACACCGGCACCGGCAGTCCACCACCCGAGCCGCGCCGACGTTGAATACCTCTGGATCAAGACCCGCGCCTGGCGCTACTTGACTCGGGAGCCGAACGTGGATGAATGACTCATGAGGACCGCCAGGAGCAACGAGGCGGCCGTAATCGGGAATCGGGGCATTTCCGTCTCCTTCGAGTCACTTGAACGTCACCCCCTGTTCCTGGCGGGCGCGTTCACCCGGATCCACGTGGAACGCGTATTATAGATGACGAGAGGTCAACTCCGGCCCGCTTTTGCGGCATCGGTGGATGTGCACCTTTCGGACCGTCCGGAGTTTCCTGGGTATGAGGGAATAGAATGCAACCTGATCCTCGACTCGTGGAAATCGCCCAGCGCATCGCTGACCAGGAGCCCATCGACTGGGATGCGTTTGAACTGGCAGCTCCTGAACTGGCAGCGTCGGCGCGAAACCTCAAGCTGCTCCAGTCCCTCTCGCTCGTGTGTTCGCCCAGGGACATGTCAGAGGAGACACTGGAGAGCCCGGCCGCGGGTACTCCCTCAACTCCCCGCGTCCCAGGTCCTCAAACCTGGGGGCGGCTGACCCGGCTTCGTCCGATGGGACACGGAAGCTTCGGGGACGTCTATCGCGCCTTCGATCCTACGCTTGAGCGGGACGTCGCCCTGAAACTACGCAAGCCGATGGCCGAGGGTGAACTCAGCGCCTACCGCCGCCATCTCGATGAAGCCCGTCGTCTCGCCCGCGTTCGTCATCCCCATGTCGTCATCATTCATGGTGTCGAGACTCACGATGATCGACCGGGAATGTGGATGGACCTTGTCGACGGCGACGACCTGGACCACGTACTTGCCCAAGCGGGGCCGTTGACCCGTGAAGAACTACTTCGAGTCGGCATTGAAGTCGCCGAAGCGCTACATGCCACGCATACGGCCGACCTGATTCATGGGGACGTGAAGCCGGCCAACATCATGCGCCGCACCGACGGAAGTCATGTGCTCATGGACTTTGGTGCCGGGCGGCGGCAACAGCACTCATCGGACGAGGAAAGGCAAGGAGAGGCCGGCGCCCAGGGAACTCCGGTCGCGATGGCTCCGGAGTTGCTCGACGGAAAGCAACCGAGCGTGGCTACGGACCTTTACGCTCTGGGAGTCCTTCTTTACCGCATGGGGACCGGCAACTATCCGTTTCAGGCGGACTCGTTTCTCGAGCTACTGGAGCAGGTCCATCACGCATCCTATCCTTCGCTGACGGCCGCACGACTCGGGATCGGCTCGGACGTGAGTGATATCGTCGGTCGACTTCTCGCCAGAAACCCTGACGATCGACCCGGCAACGCGGCGCAGGTCGCGATCGAGCTGCGGCTGTTGAGTTCGACAGACTCGGTCACTCCGGAACGTCTTCCGAAGTGGGCCGAACTACCGGCACCGCCCACTCGCCTCATCGGCCGGCGTCGCGAACTGTTGGGTATCGTTCGGGGCTTGGCCGACCATCGGTGCGTGACTTTGACCGGGCCTGGGGGCGTCGGCAAAACCAGGCTCGCGATCGAGGCTTCCAGACTCCTGGCTCCCCAGTTTCCCGGCGGAGTGCACTGGATCGACGTTTCCGGCCTGTCTCCGACGGACGAAATTGATCAGGCCGTCGCGCGTTCGCTGGGCGTCTCTTCCGGCGGAGATACGATCGTCGGAGCTCTGAAAAAGTGTTTGGGAGACCGCACCGTTCTTCTCACGATCGACAACGCGGAACACGTTGTGCCTTCGTGCAGCCGACTGCTCGATGAGTTGTTCGACGAGTGCTCCCAGGTTCGTGCCATCGTCACGAGTCGGGAGAAGCTGTCCTCGTCGCTCGCCGTCGGACTTCCCATAGATCCGTTTCTTGTTCCCAAGGATAGCGTCGTCAGCGGGATCGACAGCCGCAGCGGGATCGACACCCACGCGGATGCCGACGACAACATGGACGATGACCTGGACGCCGACCGTGGCATGGACCGAACCGCCGACACCGATGCGGGCCGCAACACCGACAGTCGAAACATCGTTCGGAACGACGCGGTCCGTCTTTTCGTCGAGCGAGCCCGAAGGATCCGACCGGAGTTGGCCGAAACGACCGAAACACTCAGGAACATCGCTACCGTCTGCCGCCGGGTCGAAGGCATTCCCCTCGCCATCGAGTTGGCGGCGGCGCGCGTTCGCACGTTCGATGTGGCGGAGATCGCCCGGCGACTCGACTCGGACTTTCGCCTGGTCATGAGAGGCCGGGCGCAGACGCTCTCGACTCACGAGACGTTGCGCGCCTCCATTGATTGGAGCTTTGACCTCCTGAGTCCGCACGAACTGGAACTGATGACCGCACTTTCCGTCTTCCGGGGAAGCTGGTCCTCCGACGCCGCAGTGGAGATCTGCGAGCGTGACTTCGCGACGGAATCCGATGTTCCCGCGCTGCTCGACAGCCTGGTCGACAAGTCGTTGGTCGTCCGCGAGGACAAGCGGAAGGATGCGACGCAGCGCTTTCGCCTACTGGATACGATCCGAGTTCGCGCGGAAGAAGGTGTTAAAGGCGAACATCCACGGGAGGCCTTGCGAAGGCGTCACCTGGCTCACTTCCTGGCAGTGGCCGAAGAGGCCGAGCCCAAGCTCCAGGGAGCGGAGCAAGCTGCCACTCTCAAGCGTCTTGCCGTCGACCACGACAACTTTGAACACGCGCTCGACGCCCCGTTCGAGGACACAGAGACTGTCGATCACACGATGCGTCTGACGACGTGCCTTGCCCGGTACTGGGCACGCAACGGTCTCCTCGGACACGGCGTCCGTCGCATCCGCGAGGTACTGCAACGACCGGGAGCCGACGCGCCCACGAAACGGCACGCTGCGTTGCAAACCTGGCTGGGGAATCTTCTGGAAGCGGTGAACGACTTCGAGGCCGCCATTCTTGCTCACAAGGAGAACTGCCGTCTCAGCGAGTCCTTTGGCGACCGTCGCAGCGTTGCCGTCGGCTTGGCCAACGCATCCAACGGCTTCTATGGGTTGGGAGCTCTCGATGCGGCCCTCGATCACGCCAAACGATCCCTCGGAATCATGCAGGAACTCGAGGACGCGACTGGAATCGCCTTTGCCTTGGGCGCCGTCGGCCGGGTTCTCGAGCGCATGGGTGACTTCGCGGGCTCCCTCGACCACCAGTTGCAAAGCCTGGAGGTCCATCGCCAACGGGAGGATGCATACGGGATCGCGCTTGCGGCCCACAACGCTGCGGGAATCCTGTTGCTCATGGACCGTCTTGAGGACGCCGAAACCTACGCCCGGGAAGCCCTCCAACTTCGGCGAGACAATCAGGACCGCCTCGGTATCGCGTCGACGACGGCGTACCTTGGTCGTATCGCTCTGGGCAAGGGGCACATTGCCCAAGCCAAAGAGTGTTTCCGGGAAGCCATCCAGATCCGACACAACATCGGATTTGCGTTGGGGGTCGTTCACGTCCTCGAACACTTCCTCGAGGCGGCGATGGCCGAAGATGACTGGGAGCGGGCGGCAACTCTCCTCGGATCAGCTGCGACACAACGAGACGACGCAAACGCTCCCCTGACCCATCTGGAAGTCGAGAAATGGAATCGCTGGGAGGCCTCCATTCGGGACTACGTTGACGAAGAGGCGTACCGATTGGCGTACGACCGCGGAGCTCGGCTGACCCGGGAACAGGCCGTGGAGTTTGCGATGTCCACGCATAGCGAGAGCCAGAAGCCTTAGCCCTGCCCTATGCCCCGCGTTCTTTCAGGATATCCCGGGAGGCCTCAAGAGCACAGTCTAGCGAGTGCGCCATGACGGTTGAGAAACGTTGCCGGGGTCGTTCAGAGCTCGACATCGCCCCGACCCTTTCGACAGATTCGATTTTGCGAATGAGGCCGACATCATCGACAATTCAGACCGATGACAGATTCGCAGGAGTACACGGACAACACGGGTCACGGCGACGAAACGTACAGAGTCGCCGATGAGATCGATGCCACCGACTTCGCAACCGAAGCAGTCGACGCAAGTGATCTCGGAAGCCACGCAGCCACCAAGGCGCGGAGCTTCGCCACTGGGCACGTCATCGCACGCCGCTTCCGCATCGATGCCTATCTGGCGGAGGGTGGCATGGGACAGGTGTACCGAGCACACGACATCGAGCTCGACGTACCCCTTGCTCTAAAGACGATCCACCCGCGACTTGCGGCGAATGCATCCTTCCTTCGCCTCTTCAAACAGGAAGTCCTTCTCGCCCGCTCGATCTCTCATCCCAATGTATGTCGCATCTTTGACCTCTGGCACGACGAGGTGAGCGGCACTTGGTTTCTGACGATGGAGTTCCTCGCCGGGGAGACGCTGTCCCAGGAGATCGTCGCAAGAGGCTCGTTCCCGGCCGGAGACTCCCTCCCCCTTGTCCGTCAGATGGCGGAAGCACTCGACGCGGCCCATCGAGCTGGGATCGTCCACCGGGATTTTAAGAGTCCGAACGTGATGATCGTGGACATCAGCAACAACAACAGCAGCAGAGGCAACGACAGCGACATCCCTAGCGACGGCGGCAGCGATGACAACACGAACAACGACAGCACTAACAACGACAGCACTAACAACATCGACGGCAGCACCGACGACAACACGGTCAAGGGCCGCAGCGCTCGGGTGGTCATCACCGACTTCGGGCTGGCCGTCACGGTGGAGGCAGGAGAGGCGCCGCGAACTCAGTCTGCCGGATCCTCCCAGCCCGGCACCGGCGCCATCGTTGGGACTCCCGCCTACATGTCCCCAGAGCAGGTGAATGGTGGCTCGGTCGGTCCGGCCAGTGACCTTTACGCGCTGGGTATCGTGCTCTTCGAGATGTGTACCGGACAGTTGCCCTTTCGCGGAAAGAGCGTTCTCGAGACTGCGCGCAAGCACGTCGACATCCCCGCGCCCGATCCGTGCTCTCTGTCGGACACGGTCGATAGAAACTGGGGTTCGGTGATTCTGCGTCTGCTTGCGAAGAAACCCGCTGAACGATTCGCCACGGGGCACGACGCCGTCCTCGCGCTGGAAGGCCGGGCCGAGGAAGGTCGAGCGGTTCGCCATTCGCTTCCGGCCGAACGCGACACGTTTGTGGGACGCAACGACGAGCTGCAAAGCATCGACGACCTGTTTCGCTCGGACGACGAGAACGTGGATGTCGGCGCGGATGTGAACGTTGACGCGGATAAGGACGTCGGCGCGGATGTGGGCGCGAGTCCGGGCGCGGTTCCGGGTCCGAGCCCGACGGTGATCCGAACGAAAACGTGTCGCCTCATCACTTTTCTGGGAACGGGAGGAACCGGCAAGACGCGGCTTGCCCAAAAGTATGGATGGGACAGTCTCCTTCGTTGGCCGGGCGGCGTATGGTTCTGCGAAGTCAGCGAGGCCCGCACCGAAACGGGCGTGGCGCGCGCCGTCGCATCTTCGCTCGGGGTTCCGCTCGGCCGGCAGGATCCGATCCCTCAACTTGGCGAAGCGATCGCGGGACGAGGTCGTTGTCTCATCATTCTGGACAACTTCGAACAGGTGGTGGATACCGCCGAATCGACCCTGGGCCGTTGGCTCGCGCAGGCGCCGGAGGCGCGGTTCCTCGTCACCTCCCGGCAGCGTCTTCAGCTCGAAGATGAGACCGTGCATCAGGTGGCGCCGCTGGATCCGTTGACCCGCGGGGTCGAACTCTTCGAAGTGCGCGCCTGGGGACACCGCCCCGGGTTTATGGTCGATCCCTCGAATCAGAAACAGATCCAGGAGATCGTAAAAACGCTCGATGGCCTGCCTCTGGCCATCGAGATGGCCGCATCCCGCCTCCGTGGAATGAATCCGACGGAACTGGAGGCTGGTCTCGCCGATCGCTTCCGAATTCTCTCCGGCACGAAAGAGGGCCGACACGCCACGTTGCAGGCCACACTCGACTGGTCGTGGGATCTACTCAGCGCGCTGGAACAGTCCATCGTCGCTCAGCTCTCCGTCTTCGAAGGCGGCTTCAACCTGGAAGCGGCCGAAGCGGTGGCCGTTGCTGCACCCGAAAAGGACGTCCTTGTCCTCGACGTCCTCCAGTCGCTTGTCGACAAGAGCTGGCTGCGGACGAAGGCGGTCATGGGCGCGCCTCGGTTCGAGATGTTTGCAACGGTTCAGGAGTACACATCGACAAAGCTGCGGGCCCAGCCGGACGACACCGGCTCGTCCGCCGACGAACGTTCATCGGCGACCCATGCTTCACGGACGAGTGATGCTTCACGGACGACGGATACCTCACCGAAGACCCATGCTTCTCGGGTAGAAGCCCGACACGGAACGCACTACGCGCAGATGGGTACGACCGAAGCCATCGAGAACCTCAGCCTGCACGGTGGCACCACGAAACTGAAAGCCCTCAATCTCGAGTTGGACAACTGCGTCGCTGCCTGCCGACGTGCGCTGAGTCGGGGCGACGAAGCCGCCGCTGTCGGAACCTATCTGGCCGCCGCCAGTGTTCTGCGAAACACCGGACCGTTTCACCTCTCTCTGGAACTGGGCCGTCGGGTTCTCTCCGCCACTCACGAGCCCGACGGGAACGCGCGCGTCCTCACCGCTCTCGCGACCGCGACTCTCTATTGCGGCGAGATGGAAGAGTCGCGCAACTACTTCGACGCTGCGCTCGCCATCCATCGTGCGCAAGGTGACAGGCAACATGAAGGCCGCGTGCTCGGCAACCTCGCGACACTGTCCCGCGTGCAGAGTCAACTCGAGGACGCACGTCGACTCTATGAAGAGTCGTTGGCCATCCACCGGGACATCGGGGACCGCCACGGCGAGGCCATCGTGCTCGCCAATCTCGGCAACTTCGAGAACGAGCAGGGCCGCACCGAGCCCGCTGTCGAGTTCTATTCGGTAGCTCTGGCGATCAACCGCGAGGTCGGCGACCGCGTCGCGGAAGCGATGGCTCTCAACAATCTGGGGCTCGTGCATCAGTCGGAGGGCCGACTCGACACGAGCCGCAAGTATTACGAGGAAGCACTGACCATCCACCGCGAGGTCGGCAACCGAAGAAGCGAAGCATTGGTGCTCGGAAACCTCGCCAACCAACACTCGGACCAGGGAAACCTCGAGACGGCCCGGGAGTTCTACGAATCTGCACTGGCCATCTATCGTGATCTGGGTGAACGGGCATCCTTGGCGGTGGTGGGTGGAAATCTCGGACTTCTCTACGCGGAACACGGACAGCCGGACGCGGCGCTCGAACAGTACGAAGCGGCGCTCGCTATTCATCGCGCCGTCTCCAACCGGCGTTTCGAGGGAATCATCCTGGGATTCCTCGGATCGCTGCACTTGTCGGAAGAACGCTTCGACGCCGCCCGAACCTGCCTCGAGTCGGCGCTCGAAATCCACCGGGAGATCGGAAACCGGGGCTACGAAGGAATCGCTCTCGGCACATTCGCCAACCTTCACGCCTACGAGGGACGGATGGCCGAAGCTCGACAGTGCTTTGAGGAGAGCATCGCCATCCATCGTGAACTGACCGACCGACTCCTTCTGGCAAAGATCCTGTGCGATTTGGGGGAGTTCGAGGTCCGCGTCGCCAACCTGGAGGCGGCCCGTGAGGCGATGCGCGAAGCGGAAGCGATCCAGATCGAGTTGGCGTTGGGTGCGGAGTCGGACCTCGCGGCAAAAGTGGCTAGTCTTCGGGAGGCCTTGGCCGAGGCCTGACAGCCGCGTCGGCGTCGTTCACCGGTTGACGAGGTAGATCGCCACGGACAGCCCCAGCCCGCCGGTAGCGCCGATGCCGCAAAAGACAATGGCGACGATCAGCCCCACGACCCTGCTTCGGCGATCGCGGGTAAAGACGATGGAGTGATCCGGGAGGCCGCCGGAATCACTCGCGCCCTGGACAGACAGGCAATAGGTCCCATCGGTGTCGAGTGTGAAAGATCGCAGAGTCAGTCGTGTCTTCCGCAGCCCCGAGGACGACTGCTTGAATAGGATTCCCGACAGGACGACTTCCTGGCCCGTTTCGACGTCGGCAAGACTAAAGTCCAGGTTCCTGAATGCGGTCGAAAGCCGCGGCCCTTCACCGTGCAGCAACATCGGGCCCGTTGCGTCAAACGCGACCTCGGACTCCGCGGCCAGCGGCACAGAGGCCACGACCGCGCCCCGAAGGACCCCGATCAATCGAATGACCAGATAGATGAGCAATGCCGCTAAGACGATCGCGACCGGGATAGTTATGCGCAACCACTCAGGTGACACGATGGGCTCAATACTCGATGTCGAAGGCCCCGTCGGTGACCGGCAGCTCTTTTGGACTCGCCCCAATCACGGTGAAGTCGAACGTCCCGGCGACTCGATGCTCCTCGAAAACGGTAACGACGATCGAACCCGATCCGTTCGCCCCGCCTCCCACCCAGTTTGCGGACCCGATCGTGACGCCCGCACTTACCGGAGACCCGGGACCGAACGTGTACGTTCCCTCCGCACTCGGAAAGGTAAACCCGACGGCCCAGTTCGGCGAGGAACCTGCAGCGTTGACGTAAACCTGCCCGGCCACGTTGTTGACGGTCGCAAACTCGGCGACGTAGGACATCTGGTTGATCTCGGCCGTGAGGGGACCTTTACCGACCGGGTCCCCGCCGCTCGGACCGGACGGGTTGTCGTCGTCATCTCCACAGGCGAGAGAGAACAGTAGGAACGCCAGCGCGGCCACGCGCAGAGGGAAACGCTTCATGGGGTACCTCGGTTGTTGGGCCCAGTCGACCCAGTATTGAAATGGTCGGATGAGAATACCACGGGACCGAGCACCCTCCGCATGAACCCAAGCGCTCTAGAGTCAGGATTGAACGCGGTCAGAGGCACGGGCACTTCCCTCAATCTGCCATGATGACAGTCCCCCCTCTCGGAAAAGACCTGCGTTCGAGGTCCAGTCTAGTCCCGGTCTCAAGAGGAGCCCACGACTCATGCCTACCCGCCTCATTCGGTTTGCCTGCTGCACTCTCTTCGTCCCGACGGTTCTTTCGGGACTCGTTTCGGACGGCGCGACCGCAAAGAAGACGCAGTCCCTCGACTACGACGTGGCCAAGCCGGCAGGCGCCAACATCTTTGACCGGCCGCCCACTGCACCAGCCCTACAACGCCGCGCACCGGGCGACACGTTGAGTTTTGGCTACGTCGATGAAGACGGCTTTGCCGTCCCGGGTGGCATCTGGACGTTTGACAACGGTGGATCGGATCCGTTCGAAGGCTGGTATGCGACCGACGTGACCGAGCAGAGTGAGATCTACTGGCGGCACATCACCGACGCGATCTGGGATGCAGACCCGGAACACACAGTCGAGGCGCCCGTGCTCTCCGGCTCCGGCTCGGCCTGGTGCGGCGCCTTGGGATCGGAAGCACGCGAACTGTGCTGGGAGGCCGGCCTCGGATACGGCAACAACTGGTGCCAACGCCTGATCAGTCCGGTCTATACCCGTCCCACGCTCCAGAACATCGCCGTCAGCTGGGTCCACTTCAACGACACGGAAACGGACTTCGACTACACCCGGGTCGTTCTTCGGACCCAACCCAGCGGAGCCGAGACGGTATTGCGTCAGTACACGGGCATGATCGGCCTGGCCCCTGATCACCCGGCCTCCCCTCCCGTCGGTGTCACGGATTCCGATGTACTGACTCCGGATCTGTTCGATGGAGAGGATGACTTCCAGGTCATCTTCGAGATGACATCTGAAGGGACCTGGTCCGACGAAGACGCCCTCTCCCCAACCGAGTACGGCCCGGGCGCCTTCGACGACGTGGACGTAGGCGGAAACTTGACGGACTTCGAGGATCCGGCAGACATCGGACCCGGAGGGTGGAGCGCAGAGGCCTGCCCGGGCGTCGGCAGTTTCTTTGGAGTGGCCGACGTCGCCAACTACACGATTGAAGACGCCTGCAACTGCAGGTTGGCAGGCAATGTCCTCGAGTTCCACGACGACAACTTCGAGCATCCGTACGGGCAGCGAGTCGAAGCCCGATCGGCCCCAGTCGACCTTACAGGAGCCGACATCCCGGGACCTGGATTGCCTCAGCTATTCGCCAGATGGAGCCAATACAACGTACTGCCGCACGCCAACGGGGTTTTCTACCGCCCGGGTTGGGATTACTTCCCGTTTGACTGCGATGGGACGATCGATCCGCGATGGTCGGGACGGGTCGGACAGAACGCCTTTCAGTTCTTCGGGGAAGACCCGAACTGCAGCGAGTACATCAGCAGTGCGACCACTACCGACGCCGTGCCTGGGGACGTGGAGCTCGTCCGCTTCGTCTACGAGGTCTACGCCTCCTGTGACGCCTTCGCCATCCCACCCGAAGTGTGCACGAACATGACCAATGCGACACCGCTGGTCGACAACGTGCGGATCCTCTTCACGGAGATCCCGGACGCGCCACCCATCAGCTTCGACAACGGAGTTCGGTTTCAGGACGGATTCGCACAGAACACGGTCGTGAACAAACCGGACGAACCCGGCAACGCGGACGTGACGAAGAATCGCAACTTCGGGATCTTCCCTCCCATCATTCTCGGAGACTCGCTGTACATCTCAGGTCCGCTCGCCGGTAGTGACCCAAGCACGCAGTGGGAAGCGCGCCTGTGGTTCCGGGTCCCGCGCGTTGGACCGGCAGCCGACTCCCGCTACACGGACTGGCGGGACAAGGTCGCAGACGGAAACGATGTCGAGAACGGAGGGTGGACCTGGGCCTTCATGGACTCGTTCCAGGTCGGGACCAATACGGCCAACAACAAGTACGTTTCCTACTTCCGTGAGGACGACGATGACTTCGACCCGGGCGCAGGGGAACAGACTGAGGGAAATGAGATCATCGCCGACGGCGTCCTCTTTCCGGGGACCCAGGTGGAATATTTCGTCACCTCGAATTACGTCGGGAACTCGCAGAAATTTCTGTTGCCGGACACGAGCGGAGGCTTCGCCTTGGAGTTCGAGATTCTTCCACGCTGGCGGGACGACGGCGGAACGCTGAAGTATCCTTGTGCCTTGTATGTGGATGTCTTCAACGCCGGTGCCCAGTACTTCATTGAACGAGCCCTCGACAAGGTCGGCGTCGAGTACGATCGCTACGACTATCTGGATGCGTCCAGCAGTTGGAAAGCTCCGATGTATCGTTCCAACACAGAGCGGGACACGAACGGCGGGACTCTGGCTCAATTCCTGGGCTACAGGGCCATTCTGCTTAACACGGGAACCAGCAACGTAACATCACTGATGTGGACAGCCGACTATGTCATGATGTCCGACTGGCTGACCGCGGAGATCTGCGAGGGTGCTTCCTCTCGCCAGGGCCTGATCCTGAACGGCAACGGGATCGCGAACTCAGCGAAGACCCAGGGGCCGGCGCTGCTGACCTTGATGGGCACGAGCCACGTCGACGATCGTTACTCCGACTGGAGCGGCGATCTGAACGATTGCGTCCGCCTGGAGGCGCCGTCAGCCGGCGGGGAATCCTATGGCACGGAGAACTCGACCAGCGACTACGAATACGACGCAGCCGGCAACTGGTGCCCCATCCAGATGTCATTCGATGTCCTGGGCACCCGGGGGAGTGGTGTCGGAAATCGCGTCTACCTCAACGTATCGGACCTGGAAACGGAGACCCCGTTTGCGCAGGTCACGAACGAAAGACTGGATGGCGACAACTTTCGAACTGTTGTCGGGGGCGCCTCCTGGCACGTGCTGTCCGAGGTGGATCCGCTTCTCGAATGCGTTAGCGACTCGGCGCACATCGTGACGGCGGCCGCCAACGAGATTGCGGCCGCACTGGAGTGGGTCTTCGGCGTTGGGAACATCCCCGGTCTTTGCGAGGATCCATGCACCACCGTCGACGCACAGGACGGTGGCGAAGTCACGCGGAACAACGCTTCCGGCGTGACGACGATGTTGGGAAGCCGACCCAACCCCTACAACCAAAGGACTCACGTACGATTCGCGCTGGGACAAAGCGGACAAGCGCGAGTGTCGATCTTCGACGCATCCGGCCGGCGGGTTCGGACGCTGGTCGACGGCAGCCTCGATGCCGGAGTCCACTCCCTGGTCTGGGACGGAGAGGACGACCGAGGAAGCCGACTCCCCTCCGGCGTCTACTGGGCCCGGATCTTCGACGGAGTCAACGAGTCGAGCGCGAAGCTGGTTCGCCTGGACTAAGCCACGGCCGGCTTCATCGCAAACGCCCCCGACACTCTCGGTGTCGGAGGCGTTTTCTTGGATCGGGAGCTCTCCGCTGCAGTAAGGACCCTGCATTCACGGATCGCTCGACGTCACGTTTCGATCTACTTCAGCAGCTGCAGCCTCCGGCTCTGCTCGAACGATCCAGCCACCAGGTTGTAGAAATACACTCCCGCACCCACATCACGACCGGAGTCGTCACGACCGTCCCACTGAACTGCGTGGGAACCGGCTGCCATCGGTCCATCGACCAGCGTCCGCACATGGCGTCCCGAAGCATCGTAGACCGTGAGCCTTGCATCGGAAGCATTGCTCAGTCGGAACCGCATCGTCGTGACGCCCTGCATCGGGTTCGGTGCATTGACTTCGAGCTTGGAGCGAAGCGCGATCGGCCCGTCTTCGACGTTTGCCGGGTTCGGAGCGAAGATCTCGATCGAGAAGTCGTCGACTCCGCACTCCGTCAGACCCTGGACGTTGACATCGCAGGCAATGAACCGGATCTGCATCTGGTTCGTAAGTCCGAAGTCCGTCAGCTCGAGTGTCACCTCGTGCCAGTTCGCATCGAACGTCGTCACTGTCTCGAGTTCCTGCCAGGATCCGCCGCCGTTGTTGGAGACTTCGATGGCAAAGACGTCATCGGTCGACGCTCCACCCATCTGGAACCAACGGGCATAGCTCACGAAGGCCTCTTCGGCGACGGACAGATCGAAGACGGGACTGACCAGAGTCGTGCATCCATTGTCGACGTCGTTCTCGCCGGCGCCGGATCCGGCCGGAGAGTTACCCGTGACGAAGCAGTTCACACCCGGGTCCGGAGTGTTGTCGTCTTCCATCTGCATCGGCGTACCATCGGACTCGGTGCCGTTCGGGTTCGCTCTCTCCCAGATTCCCGTTTCGGCCTGGTCACCGACCACGCCGAGCGTCCAGTCGTCATCCTGCGTCTCGGCGTCATAGAGATAGGCGATCTCGGTCACCTTCATCGTGTACACGCCGATCGGCGCGTTGATCGGGTCGGTGGCCTGCAGGCCCACCCCATCCTCGGCCCAGACGTAGAAGTCGATGGTGGTACCCGCACTCTGTCCGGGAATGGCGCCGGAGAATCCGGCCAGCGTGGTCATGGCCGTCGACACCCAGGCACCGCCGTCAACCCGATAGAAGAGCTGGGCATTCGCGACCGAGCTCGCATCCTCGATGTCGGCGTTGATGACGTAGGGCCCGGCCGTGTCAGACGTCGACAACGGGTTGGTCACGTTCTCGATCGTCGGACCGGCGATGTCATTCAGGGAAAAGTCCCGCTGCGTCGTCAGCCCGGGATTGACCGTGACCTGAAACTGCTGCGTGTCGAAGGACGGGTGGGTGGCTTCGACCGTGAAGATTCCGGGAGGAACCAACCCGCTGTAGTTTCCGTCGCTGTCGGAGACGAAGGTACGGTCCTCTTCCAGGACCCGGACGGTGGCACCGACGATCGGCGCATCGCCGAAGCTGGCGTTGCCGACAAATCCTTCCAAACGTCCGAAGTCGACAAGGGCCTGCTCGACCGCCGCGTAGGCGTCGACCATTCCCCAACCATAGGTGTTGTCGTTGCCCGTGGTTCCCAGGTCACGCGCCGTATCGATCAGGATCTGCTTGATCTCATCGACCTCGAGGTTGGGATCCGCTTCACGCATGAGAGCGACGATACCGGCAACGTGCGGACCGGACATCGAAGTCCCGTTCCAACCGCCCTGGTAGCTGCCTCCGGGGACCGAAGAGTAGACGTCGACACCCGGCGCCACGACTTCGGGCTTGATCTTCAGCTCTTGCGAGACGTCGCAACCGGACGGACCGCGGCTGGAGAAGCTGGCGATGGGATACGGCCAGTTGGAGTTCGTGGCGTCGATCGCACCGATGGAGAAGGCGTTCAGTGCAGTCGTGGCCCGATCCGGAGGCGACCCGATCGTTCCACTCCCCGGACCTTCGTTCCCCGCCGAGAAGGTGACGACAACACCTGCTGCTTCGCAGTTGTCCATCGCGTTCCACCAGCGCGTGTCACAGTCCTGGTAACCGCCGCCGAATCCTTCGTTGATTCGCCAGGAGTTCTGCACGACGTCCGGCACGTCGTCAAAGGTTTGGCTGTCACCGTCCGGGTTCATGAAGAACTGGAAGGACGTGATGACGTCGTTGTCGAACTCACCGCCGACTCCCTGGTTGATCGCGTTGGAAGCGATCCAGACGGAGCCCCAAGCCACACCGACCGTATCCATCGTGGTCGGACTGTTTCCGGTGATCGTTCCCATGACGTGCGTACCGTGTCCGTGACCATCCGTCGGGAAGTTCGGGCTACCACCGAGAACGTCGATCCAGCTCTCGGACGCCGGGTGGGTCGTGCCGCGCCAGCGCGAAGCGTATGCAGGGTGGTTTCCGTCCACGCCCGTATCCATGTTGGCGACGATGCGACCCGCGCCGGTGATTCCGAAGTCGTACCAAACTTCGTCGGCACGGCAGGCGCGAACACCCGGGGTGACAAGGCCACCGCCGCGGTTGCGCGTCGGTCCGTTCCCCAACTCGTCGCCGTTGGGCATTGGCCGATCGACCGGTTCGATCAACTCTGCCTTCCAGTTCGGCTCGAGCCTCTCGATCTCCGGAAGCTGCGCCATGTCGAGGACGGCCTGCTTGGTCGCGTGGACGACGACGCAGTTCGTGATCCAGTAGCTCGTGTAGCCGAAGACGGAACCTTCACGCATGGCCTCGTCGAGCCAGATCTTCAGCGGAGCCTGAGTCACTTCCTGCTGCGTCTGGAGAGCTTCGACAATGGTTCGGTTCCGTTCCTGGCGCGTGGCGTCTGCACTCGAAAGGTCGGCGCTGATCTGGGCCACAGGCGCTTCCTCGAGGAATGCAATCACGCTGATCGGATCGTCGATGCTGCGCGTGTTCAGTTCGGCATCGAGACCAGGGTGGAGGATGGAGGCATTCGCACTCAGGCTCAGGACAGCCGTCAGGGCGAGCGCTCCCAGCAAGTTGGAGCGGGGCATCTCGGGACTCCTCTTTCGACGCGTTCAGATGCGCGCATCGATGTGGGTTCAGAATGAGTGGGTTCTGAAAGGAAGGCGTTCCGGCGGGCTTGGCAGGCTCACGAACGGATCGAACGATCTGCTACCTGTCGACGATTCGAAATCGTCTGCGTCCCCCGATACGACCTACCTAAGTCGGACGTTCACGACCGAATAAATATAGCACGCCGTGGCCGCATGAAACCGGCCTTCCCGACGGCTCCAGGCCGCCCGGGTCCCTTGCCCGGCATCGGTCCGGTCCGGTCCGGCACGACGCGACCTCACTGGTGGCGCTGAGAGTGGCGGCGGTTTTCCCCGAGGCTTCCGTCCCACGCCTCACGGGGGTGACCTTTGGGATGGCCTACAATGAAGACGAGATCTTCCTTCGCGCTTTCGGTGCCTGCGGTGACTTCGAACTCTCTACGAGCGATTGGCCGGAGTCCGGAGAGGGAACGGCGATTACCTTCTCTGAAGCCCAGACCGAAACGGTCGTCGACCTCTACTGGTTCGTGGCCTACAACTACTACGCCAACCCCAACTCACTCGACCTCATTGCTCATCCGAGTCAGGGCGCAAACTTCGCCGACGACAGTATCCCCGCGGTCCTCGATCCGATCGTGGCCCTGGGGTCATTCGGATTCTCGACGGATGGCTCCCTGCCTTGCCCGGAAGAGGGTTCGTTCGGCGCATGTTGCTTCTCGGACGGTTCCTGTGAAGTCCTCCGCGAAGAAGATTGCAACAGCTCGGGTGGTGAGTTTGAAGGCAACGGAACGGACTGCGACCTCGGCTGCGAAGGTCCGCCCATCGGAGCCTGCTGTCTCTCCGGCGGCGAATGCGAGATCCGGTCCGAGCAGGAGTGCCGGGACAGTGGAGGGGAGTATCTCGGCGACGACGTTCCGTGTGATGGAGATCCTTGCGCGACGCCCGTCTACGATTCGAGCTGGGGTACGCTCAAACGCCACTACCGCTAGGCTCTCGCGTAGGGAGCCGGTTGCTCGCGGCCGGGATCGGTTCCTGACGGCCTGACGTTCTTCCGAGCGCGTTCCGGTCCAGTGGTCAGAACGGAGGAACCTGCTCCCCCGCTTCGACCGCGAACGGCAGATGATTCGGTGCGGGAGGCAGGGGACACGTCGTAAACGGGTTGTAGGCACACGGTGGGTTGTAGGCCTTGTTGAAGTCGATGACGCCGCGCCCCGACGCATCAACCTCGACATCGATGAATCGCCCGCCGCCGTAGGTGGCGAGTCCCGTCGTTTCATCGGAGAAGACGAAGTGCAGGTTCGTTTCGTCGGGACGACTCACGAGCGGCCAGAGTTCGTAGGTCTTACCATCCTTCTCGAAGTGCAAGGTACCGTAGCACGGATACTCCGTTTCATATCCGAGGACACTTGGCACTTGAAGGGGCCGCGCTTCCGGAAAGCGGACGTAACGCGCCGCCAGACGCAGATCCGGCTCGACGGGGTAGAAGGAGAGACCGGCAAACTCATCGAGGAGCGGAGACTCCGGGTCCCGAACTCGGAGGCAAGGCTTCCCACCGCGCTCCATCGCCCAGAAAGTCAACCGCCCGAGCTTCACGCGATCGGAAGACCCACTCGGGTCGGTACGAATCTCCCTCTCCTGTCCGACCGGAACTGGACGATCGCCCAGGCGAACCGGAAAGTCCGTGTTGCGGCGAAGAAAGACGCGAAAGGTATCCGCGCTGCTTTCGACCCGGATACTGGCCGCGCCATCCGGGATGGCAGGATCCGTGAGCATGACGTCAGACGATACGCTTGACCCGATGGAGTTCAGTCCCGGTTCGAGCCAATGAAATCCGGCGATCGTCAACCATCCCGAGTCTGACCGAAGGCGGCGGTCGCGAGCCTCCTGCCAGTCTCCGATCTCCTTAAGATCCGTCTTGCCGAGTGCATTCGGCCGGCCCCAGCGCGCGTCGGATTCGGCGGCCATTGCGGGTTCCCAACGCGCATTCATGACCACCATCAAAACGACGACCAGAGCCGCTTTGAAGGAAGAATGCGTGACCTGTGACAATCCGTCCCATGCCCGATAGTCCACTCCGGTTGGCTCCATGCTCTACCCTCCTGCAAAACCCCGTGGCAGCGATCCAATCACCAATCAACGAACAATGGTCAATCTCCTCGACTGCCACTCCCCACCGGTCTTGAGACTTGCCAGGTAAACACCATTCGCCACAGCACGGCCGCGTTCGTCCAGACCATCCCACCATACGTGACTCTCACTGCGGCGAACATGAAGTGCGCGTACGAGTCTCCCCGTGCAATCGAGGACCTGAATCTTAGTGTCAGCAGGAAGGGGCTCCAGGAGTTCGAGCAACGTCCCGTCCCGGAATGGGTTGGGGCTTGCGCTCAAACCGGAGGACCAAGCGAACGCCGATAGCGCGTTGGCGTTCGATGGTGTGCTGCAGGGAACTGGTATCACGCTGAGGGTCTCTCCCGCCGAGAGGAACGCAGTGCCGACGACGGCATCCAACTGATCTGGAAGAGATAGGCGGTACATCCCAAATCTCCCTTCGAAGCAGAGGGGACAGTATGGACCTATCGTCTTGAGTCCAATGATTGGTCAATCTAGCACAAAGTCCGAGTATGGATGGGGAGGCGCGCCTTTAGTCGGGCGCTCGGACTGACCGGCAAGCCGCAGATTCGGTGCCGGCAGATGTGTAACGTTGGAGAAGAGGAACAGAGCGGTAACCATGCTTCTAGGCCGGCAAGTTCTTCGGGGGGAAGTAGTGGCTCGTTTCCGACAATCCCCCCAAACACCCTTTCCCCCATCCATGTAGCCTCCACCCCCAAGGGACGAGCCCCCTACGGGCGAGTCCCACTCCATTGTCACAAACAAGGCAAAAGGCGATTCGACGCGCCCCCGCGCGTCGCTTCGCCCTCCGGAGGGAAAAGGCGTCGCTTCGCGACGCCCTTTTCCGCATCAACACAGAAACGGCGCCCCCTCTCAGGCACGCCGCTTCTCTCCCACAACTCTGTCTGGATAAGACTTCTTCTGACCTACGCCGCCTTCTCCACCATCGAACGCTGCGGCAGCTTGATCCGGAAGAGCGCGC
>JAUIHP010000014.1 GCA_030431975.1 bacterium
GGCGGACTTTGTCTTGCCGGGGGACATTCTCATTGACTGATCGCAACGTTGCCGTGGTCGGGACGCCTGGGGGATGGTCCTCGGAGTCCTTGGCCGATGTCTTCGAGGCTCGGTTCGGACGGCGGATTCTTGTCGACCTGAAATCTGTGTGTCTAGACCTTGAGCGTGGGACGGTGAGCTCCGGTGAGATCGATCTCTCGAAGATGGACGCCATTTGGGTGAAGAAGGCGGGCCAGACCTACGCTCCGCACCTTCTCGATCGCCTCGAGCTTCTGCGCTACGTGGCTTCCAAGGGCGTGCGGATCTTTTCCGCCCCACAGAAGATCATGGGCCTGCTCAACCGCATTTCCTGCACGGTGACTTTGGCTGCGAATGGCATACCGATGCCCCCGACGCGGGTGACCGAAGATCTCGATCAGGCTGTCGAGGCGGTTCGGGTGTTTGAGTCTGTGATCCTTAAACCCCTCTTCTCAACGAAGGCGCGCGGCATGGAAGTTCTGACGTGGACGGACGAGTCCGATGTCCGCGAGAACCTGCGTGCCTATCAGGGCGCTGGGAATCCCACGATCTACATTCAGAAGAAGATCGACATCGGTGAGAGCGACTTCGGATTCATCTTCCTTGGTGGAGAGTATCTCGGCGCCTACTCGCGAGTGCGAGGGGACGAGAGTTGGAACACGACGATTCATGCGGGCGGCCGCTACGAAAACTTCGAGCCGGATGCAGACCTGATAAGGTTGGCCGAGAAGGCCCAGGCTCCGTTTGGCCTGGACTTCACGGGTGTGGATGTAGCCCTGACACCGCAAGGACCGATCGTGTTCGAGGTCTCCGCTTTCGGTGGTTTCAAGGGAGTGACCCAGGGAACGGGGGTCGATGTCATGGATCGGGTGGCAGACTACGTGGCAGAACGCCTGACGTGATGGCGAAGCAGAGCAACGGACGGGACGAAACAGCGGAACAACTGAAGCGTGACGGAGCAGAGCAACTGACGTGATGACGAAGCAAAACGTGAACCTTACGTCGGAGTGTCCACATTGAAGTTGGATCCCAAAACAGTGTCCGCGTTGGAACTGGCTTCCAGTTTACTGCCGACCGAGCGCGGGCTCTTCGATCTCGACTTGTCTTTCGGGGACCTGACCGTGCGGGTCCTGACAAACTCGCGGCCCTTGCTACACCGACTTGGCCGGTACTACGAAGCCTTCCATGAAGCCCCGCCGGAAGCTGGCGCCGAGCAGATCGTTGTTCACGCTCTCGATCGCGATACCGTTCGGCTCGACCTGCCGTTTCAGGAGTGGCCGAGGGATCCGGGAAAGACCGGACGCAAAGAACAGTGGTGCGATGTCGTGGGCGGTCGCGTCGTACGCAAGGTACGGACCGGACTGCAGTACCTGCTGGCCAAGGACCTGCGGATCGCCTTCGGGAAGTGTCGCGAGAACGACAATCAGGTCATCAATTTCATCAACACCCAGTACATCAATCATCACCTCCACAGGAGTTGCGCGCTCGGGCATGCCTCGGGCGTGGCCAATGTGGACGGCAGCCGTGCGTTGGCCATCGCGGCTGGGTCCGGAGGCGGAAAGTCGACCGTCGCTTTGCATTTGATGCAGCGGGGGGCGCGGTTTATGACCAACGATCGGGCACTCTTTCTGCGGGCTGGCGATGGATGTTTGGTTCGGGGTGTTCCCAAGTTGCCCCGGATCAATCCTGGAACGGTACTCCACAATCGTGCGCTTCAGCCCATCCTGGCGCCGAAACGACGGAAGGAGCTGAAGGCGCTGACGACGGACGAACTGTGGGAGCTGGAAGAGAAGTACGACGTCAACATCAACCTCCTGTTCCCCGATGCGGACTATGTACCGGAAGCTGCGTTGGCACACCTCTTCGTCCTGAACTGGGACCGCGGGAGTGAAGAGCCGACCCGACTTCAGGAGGTCTCGATCGAGAAACGTCCAGACCTGCTGCCTGCGGTGATGAAGTCGCCGGGACCTTTCTATATGTTTGCGGACGGATCCATGCCCGAGCATCCGGTACAGCCCGAGCCGGCCGACTACCGTACCGTGCTGGACGGGGTTCGAGTCGTCGAGATCTCCGGCGGGGTCGACTTTGACTCCGTTGTTGGGGAGTTGAGCAAGCTGCTGGATCTTCCGGAGGAAGCGCACGCTTGAAACGATTGCGGGTGACGCGGCGGGTCGAACTGCCCGATCGGTTCCGCATCGAGCGCTGCCGGCGCGCTCCCGGCTTTGGTCCGCGAATCTTGTTCTTCTCCGGAGGGTCGGCCCTCCGCTCCACCTCCCGGGTGCTAAAGAACCTCTCCCACAACACATCCCACATCATCACGTCGTTCGACTCCGGCGGCAGTTCGGCAAAGCTGCGTGAGTGTTTCGGGATGCTCTCGATCGGAGACCTTCGCAATCGGCTGTTGGCCTTGGCGGACGATTCGGTCAAGGGGAATCCGCAGACCTACCGTGTGTTTGCCCACCGCCTGCCGGTGGAGGCCGATTCAAAAGAACTACAGAAGGTGTTGCAGTCGTTTGTGGACGGACGGGATCCCCTGGTTGCGGACCTGCCGGACTCGATGGCCCGTATCATCCGGACTCACCTTCGTTCGTTCACGGAGCACATCGAAGACCGCCCCTTTGATCTTCGCGGCGCGAGCCTTGGCAATTTGGTTCTTGCCGCGGGATATCTGGACAACGAACGGCACATTGATTCGGTCATCTTTCTCTTCTCGAGAATCGTCAATGCGTTGGGGCGAGTGTCTCCCGTTTCGCAGGAAGACGTTCATCTCGAGGCCGAGTTGGAGGACGGATCGCTCGTTCGAGGGCAGCACCGCTTCGGTGGAAAATCCGGAGAGACGGTTGCGCATCCCATTCGACGTTTGCGGCTGATCGAGTCGTTGGACTCGGGTGTGCGGGCCGATGTCGCCATCGACCCGCGGCTGGCCGAGTGGATCGATGAAGCGGATCTCATCTGCTATCCGATCGGAAGTTTCTACTCCAGCGTGATCGCGAACCTGCTGCCGAAGGGAGTTGGACAAGCCGTGACCGGGGCGGAGTGTCCACGGGTCTACATTCCCAACACCGGAAAGGATCCTGAGCAGTTGGGACACTCGGTGGCGGACTGCGTCGAGAAGATTATCGACTACCTTCAGCAGGACGCGCCGGACGCGCGGCCCGATCACCTCCTCAACTTTGTGCTCATGCACACGGATTCCAGTGTTTACACGCAGGACCCGGAGAAAAACCGGATCCGAAACCTGGGAGTCGATATCATCGAGACCGACCTCGTCGGTGAAGGCGGTGGCCCCAAGCTCGATCCTGTTCTTGTGTCGCAGGCTTTGGTCTCGTTGGCTTAGGCCTCGCTAGCTTAGGCCTCGTTAGCTTAGGCCGTTCATTTGTGGTTTGATCCTGCGGTCTGTTCCGGATCCTTCTTGCCGAGTTTGCGACGGATGTTACGAACACTACTCATCGACAATTACGACTCCTACACCTACAACCTCTTTCATTTGATTGCGGAGTTGGCAGGGTGTCCTCCGCGCGTGGTCCGGAACGACGAGATGACCTGGGCCGAACTGCAGGCGCTTGGTTTCGACAACATTGTGATCTCGCCGGGGCCCGGGCGGCCCGATCGGCCGGCGGACTTCGGCGTTTGTCGGGAAGCCATCGAGCAGAGCAAAATTCCCGTCCTCGGTGTGTGTCTGGGGCACCAGGGGATTGCGCATTTCGAGGGCGCGGACATCGTTTCGTCCGCCGACGTTTTTCACGGTCAGATCAGTGACGTCTTCCATGGCGGCAGTGAACTCTTCCGTGATCTGCCGTCACCGTTTCGGGCGGTGCGATATCACTCCCTGGAGGTGTCGGCGTTGCCGCCCCGGCTGGTGGAAACGGCGCGGACTCACGATGGTGTCGTGATGGCGTTGCGCCATCGGGAGAAGCCGCAGTGGGGAGTGCAGTTTCATCCGGAGTCGATTTGCACCGAGCACGGACGGACGCTGATGCGCAACTTCCTCGAGTTGGCAGCGGAGCGGAGCCCGACCAACCCGACCGACCCGACTTGCCCGACTGGCCCGACCAACCCGACCGGTCCGAGTAGCCCGACTAACCCGGCTATCACGACTAGCCCGACTAGCCCGACTAGCCCGACCAACCCGACTAATCCGGTGCTTTCCGCGATCATGACCGATCTTCAGGAGAGGAACCCTCTCTCGCACCGCCGTCTCCGGACATCCTGGACGTCCGAGGAGATCTTCGTGCATTTCTTCGGGGACGCGAAGGACGCGTTCTGGTTGGACAGTGGAGCGGAGGCTGTCGGAGCTGCGCGCTTCTCCTATCTGGGTGCGAGAACGGATGACTCTCCACTCATTCGGTACTCGTCGGTTGACGGCCAGGTCCATATGAATCTCCAACCGAAGGAGGCCGGGTCGCATGCCGCCTGGGGGTCTCGGCCGGATGGCGACACTTCCACTTCAGAGGGAACGATCTTCGAGTACCTGAAGCGGGCGTTGCGGGATCGGAAGCGTCCCGCTTTGCCCGAGCTTCCGTTTGATTTTCAAGGCGGGTTCGTTGGCTACTTCGGCTATGAACTGAAGACGGATTGTGGCGCAGAGACCCGGCACCGATCCCCGTACCCGGATGCGATGGGATTCTTCGCCACGAGATGGATCGTCGTCGATCATCTCGAAGGGTGGGTGTATGTCGTGCAGGAGGAAGGGCGAGGCGTCGGCGCGGGTGTGGTGTCGTCCGATCGAGGTGATCGAGGTGAGCGAGCTGGCCGAGGCGAGCGAGGTGCAAGCTTCGCGGGCGACGCGGATTTGTGGATCGATTCTGTGGCCGCTCGGCTTTCGGAGCCCCCGCCCGAGCTGAGCGACGCGGCTCTCTTGGCAGATCCCGACGACGACGCTCGTGTAACTTCCGACCGTTCACGTGAAGCGTATCTACAGGATGTCCACCATTGTCTCGACAAGATCCTAGAAGGCGAGTCCTACGAGCTTTGCCTGACCAATCACTACTCCGCTGGGTTTCGTCCAGATCCGTTGCTCTTCTACCGAGAGCTTCGTCGAACCAGTCCGGCCCCGTTTAGTGCCTACCTACGTTTCGGGGAACTCGCCGTCGCCTGTGCTTCGCCCGAACGATTTCTTCGGGTCGACGCGGCGGGGCACGTGGAGTCCAAGCCGATCAAGGGAACCCGTCCGCGCGGACGAACTCTGGAGGAAGATGAGGCCCTCCGCACGTCTCTTCGGGAAAGTGAGAAGGACCGGGCGGAGAATCTCATGATCGTCGATCTCATCCGAAACGACCTCGGTCGGGTTTGCGAGATCGGCAGCGTCGGAGTTCCGCACTTGATGGAGATCGAGTCGTTCGCCCACGTTCATCAGATGGTGTCGACCGTGGTGGGTAGGCTTGCTCCGACCAAGTGCGTTGTAGATCTGCTGGAGGCCGCATTCCCCGGAGGCTCGATGACCGGAGCGCCCAAGATCCGGTCCATGGAGATTCTCGATGCTCTCGAAGAGAGGGCGAGAGGGATCTATTCCGGATCCTTGGGCTTCCTCTCGTCGACGGGGGGTGCCGATCTCAACATCGTGATCCGCACTGCGGTCATCGACGAGTTTGGAACGACGGTGGGTGCGGGTGGCGCCATCGTTGCGAAGTCGGAGCCAGATGCAGAGTACACCGAGATGAGGCTCAAGGCGGAGCCGCTGCTCAAGGTACTGGGCCAGCTCCGGAGCCAGCGTGATAGAACGGAGCAATCCGAACGACTCGTCCGCCCTTGCAGAGAATGACGTCGGATGACTCCTGTCCCCATTCGCGGGCGACTTGGGCCAACGCCTTACGGTCCGCCTCGGTCGCTCCGCGCGCGATCATCTGGTGGCGATTGTTCTGATCCAGCGGGTGTGTGTGGGCGACCCAGCGAAACTTCCGGATCGCGGGGCTCCGACGGGGTACGGTCAGAAGCGTTCGGGCGATGTTTTCGCCACCGATCCGAACGATGACCGCTTCGTTCATTACCATGAGAGCAGCCTCCGCGTGCTTGCTCTTCAGCGTGATCTGGGCCAGCTGCTCGTATGTGGGCAGCTTTTCCAGAAAGTAGTAGTGACCGGGCTTTCCCTCGAACGGGACTTTCGTGACGCGATGGACACGGTCATCTCCGTACTTTTCCTCGAACGCTTCCTGAAGTTCATCCACCGTCGCGATCTGGGCCATGACTTCTCCATACTCTCGGGAGAGCGGGACACGCCTCGAAGTGCCGAGCCCGAGGCCGTCCGCGTCCTCCAGTCTTCAGTCTGCCTAAAAGGCGTCATTCTGACGGGAAGGACGACAGGAGAATCTGCTTCGAGGCTGGCTGGCCGGTCAACGGTCTGCGGAGAGCCAGCGGTCGTGGACGGCGAACGGGTCGACAAACAGGGTGAAGGAGTTCCGTTGAACACGATCCAACCCCCTGGCTTGTGGAACCTCCGCGCGGTCATAGCGGAAGCCACCCAGCTCCTTGTGTTCGAACCCCAAGCCCCAGCCGGTGGTCGAACCGCGGATGTGACCTTCCGGATCCTTGATCTCGCCTTCACGAAGAGTGAATACGTTGAGGATGGTCAGCTCCCAGCCGGAGTTGTTGATGCGTCCATCGATGCGTGGAAAAACGGTGGTGATTCTCTGGTTGGACCATCCGAATGAGAACAGGGGAGACAGGGACTCCACCAAAAATGCGAGACGGCTCGAACGCAGTTCTTCAGCCGTGGAGGGAGGGAAGCCAATCGCGGCATACACCCCGACGCCTTCGTTCTTGACCCGGAACACCACGTCGGGAGCGTCTCCATACAACGTGTACTCGAGATAGTTGTCGGTGAAGTTCTGATCCGAGCGGCCGTGGGAGAGGTCGACCCGCAAGCCTCCGAACGGAGCGAAGACCGGGTCAAGAACGGGCACCAGGCTCCGGCCGTCGCCGATCGAGTTTATGGGCGTGAATCGGACGAGGAGTCCCAAATCGTTTGTCTCTGCGTTACCGGAGCCAGGGAACCCGTCTCCGGTGGCCCACGCGGGTGCATAGTTGACATGAACTCGCTTGTGGGCGAAGCCGATCGCGACGTCGCCATAGGAATGCCAGGACTGAGTCGGGCTCTTCGCCTCCGCGACGGACTTGAGAAGGGAAGCAAAGCTGACTCCAACCCCGAAGTAACGGTATGTCTCGTAGGAGCTGAAGCTCCCCAGAGTGTTCCCTTCCGAGTCGACGACCGAAATCTCCCCGTAATCAAGGCGGTTCCTACCGAGCGGAAACGCGCTGACCCCGATGCCTATCCCAAAACGCTGGTAGGCGAAACGGTCTGTCTTCAGGTACACACCGTCTGCAAGATCCGGGACGAGTCGGGTTTTTCCGTGTTCGAAGCGAAGCTTGGACTGGTAGGCCAAGAGAGACGGGTTTATCCAATAGTCGGGGTCACCGCCCCAGAATGCGGCGACGGAACTCCGGCCGGTTCCGGAGGCGCGAACGGACGGGCCCAGGCTCAGCGACTGGGCGGCCTGAGCCGACGATGTTTCCGGAGTCGCGAGGAAACTCAGGATCAATCCCAAAGGAAAAACAGCGCTCCTGAGAATGGACCCTCTCATTCTGAACCTCCGTGTCTTTAGGCGAGTTCGTTCGTCCTGAGGTTTCGGGCTTGGAGTCGGCGCCATCGTTTACAGGGGCGACTTACGATGCATCTGCATCCGTCAGCCGCCAGAGGTTACCTCCGAAATGCGAGATGCCGCCAATACGAAGATTTCCCTACCCATTGCACATGAAGGAGTCGGTCACAGCCTACACAGTGACCGTGCCGGATCTGTTCCCGCCTCCGCGAGTGCCGAGGGTGCCGATGTTCTCGTGGGATGAGAAAGTGAACGGACGACGAAACGGCCGGCCCTTTGGTTTAGGGCCGGCCGTCGTCTCGTTTGGTAAGTCAGGGTCGGGTTCGAGGAGGCGATTCCGGGGAGTCTTGCAATCTCGAGCCCGACCCTGTTCGTTGGTGTTGATTCGTCTGTTGTCGTTCAGTTCGTGTCGTTCAGGTCGTTCTGGTCGCTCTGCGTTCCGCGTTACGCCTTGAGCTGACGAATCGTGTTCATGCTGGTGTCATGCAGCGACTTCATGATGTTGCTCATGGTCTGGAACATCTGCTGACGCTTCTGGAGCAAGGTCTGGAGCTGGGACTGGAGGAGCTGCAGGTTCGAGCTCTGTCCGCCCTGGCCACCCTGCGTTCCACCGGTGCCACCGGTTCCGCCCGTGCCACCGGTTCCACCGGCGCCGCCCGAACCCTGGCTCTTCTCCTGCTTCATCTGCTTCTCGATGGAGCCCATCTTCTCGTTGATCTGCTCGTCCAGGTGCTTGGAGAGCTTTGCCATGAGCAGCGCGAGCTTGTCCTCGAGGGACATGTTCGGATCGCTGAGCACGGAGCCCGTGTCGCCAGCGCCGCCCGTACCGCCGGTACCGCCCGTACCGCCCGTACCGCCGGTTCCGTTGGAACCGTTGGAGCCGTTCGCGCCGCCGATGCCGCTGAAGATGTTCTGCAGGGCGTTGGCGATGCTGCCCATGCCGCCGGTCATGGCGTTACCGAGCAGGCCGCCAAGGGCCTTGCCACCGGCCATGGCTGCGAGCGTCGGGTTGAAGGCGAAGGCCGGCGGGAAGCCGAAACCGGGGCGGTTCGGGCTGAAGCCCGGACGCCAGGAGTAGGACGTCTTCGTCCGGTAGGACGTGGCCTGTCCGTCGATGCGACCGTCACGAGCGTCCTTGGCGATGGCGCCGAGGTTCTCATAGGTCCGACCGCGGTAGAGGTACTCGTTGTTGGCGAGCTTGACCGGCTTGGCGAAGGAGCCGGCATACTGCTGACCCGTGATCCGGCCCTTGAGCTGGAACGGACCCCAGTTGAAACCATACTGCTGGCCGATGTGGGCGCGCTTGCCGACCTGCTCGCGGACGGCGTAGGTGTGCTGGTGCTTGACGAGGTGGCCGCCGAACGGGCTCATCCGGGGGAAGAAGCCACGGTTGAAGCCGGCGCGCGGGCCGCCGCCGAAGATGCGATCCATGCTGCGGGTGGAAAGGCCGGACTGAAGGTCGACGAGATTGCGGAAGGCTCCGGCGAGGTTGCCGGTCTTGAGGTCGGCGAGTGCGCCGAGGGCGTCTCCGAACTGATCCGGGTAACCGAGGGAGTCGAGCATGCGGTTGATCTGGCTACCGGCGGAGTAGTTGGCTGCTGGATTGATGTTCATCTTGAATTCCTCCTGGATTCCCCGGTCATCGGGGGCGCCGTCTGTCGCGGCAAGTGCTTGATTTTGCTTCGGTTGGGGTGCCTTTGGGCGTTTGCCCCAACCCCTTCTGCGCCACTTATCCGGGGTCAGGTCGGCAGAGTTGCGCAAAAGATCGATTTTCCGTGGCCCGAGGGGCGCGATAGGCGGAGAGGAATGGCCGATAGGAACTTAGCTGGGTAGACTTGGCGGTCTCACAGGGGGCTTCGGATTGTGCGATGTCCTCCCAGAGGTGAATGGAGAGTTCGTGAGCGAATCCAACAGCGACGGTGATCGGGGGGCGAAGGTGCAGGGCCGGGGCCGGGGCCGGGTCGGGAGTGAGCACGCGTCTCGGCCCGCCCGAATCGTTTCTGTCTTTGGGACCCGCCCCGAGATGGTCAAGATGGCGCGGGTCATCCGGGCCATGACCGAGCGGCCCGGTTTGCAGCCGATCAACGTTTTGACCTCCCAGCACACCGACCTCATTCAGCCCTTCATCGATCTCTTTCAGGTGGAGATCCATCACGATCTGGACGTGATGCGCCCGGGGCAACGTCCCGCGGAAGTCACGGCGCGGATCATGGAGCGGCTGGACCCCTTACTGGAGTCGATCGAGCCGGATCTGGTCCTCGTTCAGGGTGACACGGCTTCGACGTTCGCGGGCGCGATGGCGGCCTTCTACAGAAGCATTCCCGTCGGTCATATCGAGGCGGGTCTGCGGACGGACGATCCCATGAATCCGTATCCGGAAGAGATGCACCGACGGCTCGTCACGCGAATGGCCGGGATTCACTTTGCTGCCACGGAACACAATGTTCGTTTGTTGGAAGCGGAGGGCGTCCCTGCAGAAGACATTCGCCTGACCGGCAATCCGGGAATCGACGCTTTGCACCACACCCTCGAGCACACAAAGCCGTCGGCTGCGGTGGAACAGATTCACGAGGCGACGGCGGGAACGAAGTGCATCGTGCTGACCGCGCATCGACGCGAATCGCATGGAGAGTTGATGGCGGCGAACCTTCGGGCCCTTCGTGCGTTCGTCGAAGAGTACGCGGATGTTTCGCTCGTCTTTCCGGTTCATCCGAATCCGAATGTGCGCAAGCCGGCGGCGGAGATTCTAGGTGGGGTGTCGCGGATTCACCTGACGGATCCTTTGGGACACTCCGACTTTCTGCACCTCCTGCAGAAGGCGTGGCTGGTCGTTTCGGACTCCGGCGGCATCCAGGAGGAAGTTCCCAGCCTGGGTAAGGTGCTGTTCGTCCTGAGAGAAAACACGGAACGGCCGGAGGTGCTGGAGTCGGGGTTCGGAGAGCTCGTCGGTGGCGATCCGGAAAAGCTCGGGCGGCGTCTGCGCGAGATTCATGCCGACGATCGCTGGATTCGGTCGGTGGTCGGCGTGGCCAATCCTTTTGGGGACGGCAAGAGCGGTCCGGCCATCGCGGCGGCCGTGGAGGAGTTCGTTCGATGAACGGCGGAAGCTCCGGACGTTACGCCTCTTTGTCACTGGATCTCGACAACCTGTGGACCTACATGAAGATTCACGGAGACGAGGGATGGAAGGAGATGCCTTCCTATCTCGACTACTTTGTTCCTTTGGTCCTGGGCGAGCTGGAACGACGGGGCTGCAGGATCACCTTCTTCATCGTGGGTGAAGATGCCGCGCGGGAAGAGAGCCAACCGGTCCTGCGCCAGATTTCCGACGCAGGCCATGACATCGGGAATCATTCCTTTCGGCACGAACCATGGCTTCACCTCTACGCAAGGGATGAACTCGTCGAGGAACTCAGCCGCGCCGAAGACGCGATCGAAGAGGCGACCGGAGTTCGTCCTCGCGGCTTCCGCGGCCCAGGATTTTCCGTTTCAGAGACGGTTCTCGATGTTCTGAGCGAGCGCGGATACGACTACGACGCAAGCACCTTGCCGATGTACATCGGTCCGCTCGCTCGTCGCTATTACTTTTGGACGGCCAAGCTGTCGGCGGAAGAGCGGCGCAAGCGCTCGATCCTCTTCGGACAGTTCCGGGACGGTTTCCGTCCGACGGGGGCGTACCGTTGGAAGCTGGACGGTCGATCGCTTCTCGAGATTCCGGTCACGACCATTCCCGGCTTCAAGGTTCCGTTCCACCTGAGCTACCTGCTCTTCCTGAGTATCCGTTCCCACGCGTTGGCCAAGGCCTACTTCCGGTTCGGGCTCTCGTTGTGTCGGATGAACGGTGTGGCACCTTCGATTCTGCTTCACCCTCTGGACTTTCTCGGCGGAGACGAGGTGCCGAAGCTGGCCTTCTTTCCGGCGATGCAGGTTCCGGGGGAAGAGAAGCGCCGGTGGGCATCGGACTTTCTCGACATCCTGGAAGAGGGATTCGAGGTCGTGACGATGGCGGATCACGCCGCCCGAGCGCCGGTCAAGCTGGCGTCGAGGGAGCCGGATTTCGCTGCGTCGTAGGCCGTGATCGACCGGTCCCGGGCAGTGTGGGGCTGGCGGCGTGGGACCTGCCGATCAGCGATCGCGCTGCGTAGGAAGGTAGACGTCTTCCTCTGGGGTCTCGAATGCCATCTCGTACCCAAGATCCGGGCTATACCGGGCGCGTGTCACGATGAAGTCCGGTTGGTAGCGGTCGATCAGAGCCTGCATCTCTGTCTCCGTTAGAGCTTCGTAGTGATGGACGAGCGAAGCTCTCCGCCCGTCCGCGGTGTGCATGGGACCGCCGAGTTCTTCCACGCGGCGGCGCCACTCCGTGAGGCGGTCGTACGTCTGAAACTCCGAACACACGACCAGACCTCGACGCGCACGGTACCAGACCTCACGATCCTTGCCGGGGGGCGCGATGCCCGTCGCGTCGTCGGGTGTGTTCTCGCGCAGCCACTCGTAGCATTTGGTGAGGTGCGAGGTCGATTCCGTGCGGCGCAGCCTTTCCGGCGCATGCTGAATGTAGGGGGCGATCGGGTCCGGGAGCGTAACGAGCGCCAACACTCCGACGACGACCGCCCATCGCGGCAGGTCACGGACGCCTTTGCTGAGGGCATCGGCGACGCCGAAGCCGAAGAGCAGCGGCGCATAGAGTGGGTAGAGCCGGAAAGGGAAGTAGGAGAGGAGTTCGTAGGCGTTGGCGAAGCGAAGCCCGACTCCGACCGCGAAAACGATTCCGGTTGCGGCGCAGAAGTAGGAGAGCCTCTTCCAGCCCGGGTCGTCCGAGCGCCAAGCGTGGGCAGCAGAGAAGAGGGTGAGAAGCGGAAGCAACAAGAGGAAACGTTTCGGCCAGGTGAAGGGATCGAGGTGGTGCGGCATCTTCACCTCGGTCATCAGTCGCCAGTCATCTGCTGTGGCCGCGTGTTCGGAGAAGACGACCGGCGCCACCGCGAAGATGCCGGGAAGAGTTCCCACCAGCGTGAGCGCGAGGACGGTGGCCAGCCTCTTCCGGCTCCAACCGGAAACGAGGTAGGCGGGAAGCATCGCCAGAATCCCGAACATGCCGACCGACGGATGGAACGAAAAGGAGAGTCCCAGTAGCAAACCGGACGCGCGTGGGGCGTTACGGAGCAGAAGCAGGATGGCGGCGTTGAGCGCGGCGTATGAGATGCACTTGGCCTCGAAGGTACCGATCATCCAACTGCCGGCGACGAGTGACTGCCCCCAACCCATCCATATGACGAGAACGACGACGGCCCCCAACGCCGAGAGGCGGAGCTGCCGTGCGATGGCGAGGAGAAGGCCCAGGTTCAGCCCCCAGCAAAGGGCTCTTCCAGTCCACGCCAGCGGTTCCGGTGGGAGCGCCAGGGCCAAGGCTCCGAAGAGATGGTTGAAGAGGAAGTGCTCGGGCGCCCCGCCTTGAAGAGTCCAGTCGTTGGCGACGAAGTCGGGGCGATAGGTTTCGATGAGACGGATTAGATAGAAGAATTCGTTCCGCCAGGGGACGGATTCGCCGACGCGGATAAATGCCGCAGCCATAACGACAAGGAAGGCCAGGACCCATCCTGCGTGACTCGGACGGCTATCTGAAATCGGCGTCGCCAAGCAATCTTTGCCTCGTTAATGGGCCAGCCCACCCATTCTTTGTGTGGTATAGTTGACACTCGCTGAGAGGGACATCCCTCTCGGTCCGGCGCGAAAAGTTGAGTGGCTTAGCCATATCTCTCTTCGAGTCGGCATGCCAGCGGTTTGTCGTTAGGACCAGTAGGTCAGCCGCAGCGACAGAGCGGGCAGAGACGGGGCACAGAGTTTGTTCGCACGAAGACCGAGTCCTCTCTCTTTCCTTCAGGACGCCCGCCGGCATTTCCGGGACGAGTTCGTCTCGTCCGAGTTGTCCAATTGCCATTGACGTCGATGTCCCGTCCGCAGACTTTCTTCGGGACCGGCGAGATTTTGGAGAACTGCCCGGTGGTGCAATGTCGTCCCGTCCTATCCATGCTCATTCCGTGTCGGAATGAAGAAGCCTCGATTCCTCCGTTGCTCGAACGGCTGGGTCCGGTTGTCTCGACGCTTGAAGCCGAGTACGAGGTCGAGGTCGTGCTGGTCGATGACGGCAGCACCGACCAAACGTTTGCCCTCATGCGCCGACTCATTCGCGATCGACACGGGTATGCGGCGCTCAGCAACCCACGCAATCTTGGTATCGGCGGAACGATCCGGCGGTGCCTGCCTCTTTTACAGGGTGAAATCATCATCACCCTCGACTGTGACGGGACCTACGATCCCGCCACGATTCCGGCATTGCTTGCGGAACTCGAAGGAGCGGATGTGGCCGTTGGCTCGCCGTACCACCCTCGGGGGCAGGTCGAGAACGTACCGGCGTGGCGGCTCTTCCTCAGCCGCAGCCTGTCACGGGTCTACCGGCAGATTTCGCCGGTCAAAGTTTGGACGTACACAGGGATGTTTCGCGCCTATCGGCGAAGGGCTCTCGAGCGCATTCAGTGGGAGTCGGACGGCTTCCTCAGCATGGCCGAGATCCTCGATGCGATGGGTCGGGAGGGATATCGGGTCGCCGAGTTTCCGACGGTGCTTTCCGTCCGTCGGTACGGCCAGAGTAAGTTCAAGGTCGCTCAGTCGATCCGCGAACACCTCGGTTTTATCGGCCAGATTCTCTTCCGAAGGGACGATAGCAAGGAGAGCCCGTTGGGGCTGAATGTGGGGCATGCACAATCACGGGAAAGGTCCAATGACTGAAAAGATAGAGCTTCCTGTCGACGGAGATTCCACCGGGCGCGACCTGGGCACCGAAGAGCTGGCACTACTTCGGGAGGCCATCGAGTCCGGCCATCTCACTTCCACGCGGGGGACGTTCGTCCCGCGGCTGGAAGAAGAGCTGGCCAAGGTTTTTGGAGTCGATCGCGCCATCGCCTGTGCGAGCGGTAGCGCGGCCGTTCATACCGCGGTCGCTGCCGTCGATCCGGCGCCCGGGGACGAGATCATCACGACGCCGATTACGGACATGGGCGCGATCACGGCGATCCTTCTGCAGGGTGCGATTCCGATTTTTGCGGACGTCGATCCGCAGAGCCTGAACGTGACGGCGGAGACCATCCGAGCCCGCATCACGAAGCACACCAAAGCCATCATCGCGACGCACCTCTTTGGTAATCCGTGCGACATGGATCCGATCATGGCGCTAGCCAAAGAACACGGGATTCCCGTCATCGAGGACGCCGCCCAGGCGCCGCTGGCCACCTACAAGGGCCGTCTCATCGGATCGATCGGAGACATCGGATGCTTCAGCTTTCAGCAGTCGAAGCACTTCACGAGCGGGGAAGGCGGAATCGTCCTTTCGAACAACGAGGACTATGCGCGCCGGATGTTCCTCTTCGTGAACAAGGCGTGGGGTTACGGTGATGCGAAGCCGGACCACTACTTCCTGGCGCCGAACTACCGGATGACGGAGCTTCAGGGTGCGGTTCTCGTACCGCAGCTGGCCAAGTTGCCCGGTGTCGTCGAGCGTCGGCACAAGACGGCGACGTTGCTTTCCGAACTGATTGCGGATCTCAGTCACGTCGAGGCGCCTCCGGTGACGCCGGAGTCCAAGCACGTCTATTGGCGCTATCCGCTTCGCGTGAAGATGGAAGGCGAAGGTTTGGATCGGCTCGCCGGATACATCCGGGAGCGAGGTGTTCTCTGCGCACCGCGCTACATCCAGAAGCCGGCGTTCGAGTGCCAGGTCATTCGGGACCGCGTGACGTTCGCCGATTCGAAGTGGCCGTGGGAAGGCGGTCACATGGCCGGTCGGGATCCGATCGTTTATGACCCGAAGACCTTCCCGGGAGCCTACGACGGGCTCGCTCATGTCCTGGTCATTCCCTGGAACGAGTTCTACACCGAAGAGCACGTCCGCGCCATTGCCGGCGTGGTTCGTGAAGCCGAGCAGGATCTTCTGCAGTCTGGAGCGGTCTGATGGGTCAGAAGTTTCGAGTCGGAATGATCGGGTCCGGGCGCATTGCCCAGACCTACCTGCAGAACTGGGGAGAGATCGAAGAAGCCGAGCTCGTTGCGGTCTGTGATGTCGAGCCGGAACTGGTTTCCGCGGCCACCGAAGCCTACAAATGCGGCGGCTACGGTGACTACAAGGAGATGCTCGACAAAGAATCTTTGGATGGGGTCGTTGTTTGTACTCCTCCTTCGACGCACAAGGACATCGTCCTGGATGCGATTGGGCGGGGTCTTCACGTGCTTTGCGAGAAGCCGATCGCGACCTCGACGGATGACATCCGGGAGATGCTGAAGACGGCGCGTGAGCACGATCGTCGACTCATGATGGCGTCGAAGTTTCGCTACGTCGAAGACGTCGCGGCGGCACGGTCGCTCATCAAGTCCGGCATCCTGGGGCAACCGGTTCGTCTCGAGAACACCTTTGCCAACTTTCTCGACGTGCGCCAGCGTTGGAACTCGAAGAAGGACGTGGCTGGCGGTGGGGTTCTGATCGACAACGGGACGCACTCGGTCGATATCAGTCGCTTCCTGCTTGGGCCGATCACCGAAGTGATGGCCTACCACGGACCGAAGATGCAGGACATCGAGGTCGAGGACACGAGTCATCTTTCCTTCCGAGTCGGCTCGGGAACGACGGGAACGATCGACCTCAGTTGGTCGATTCACAAAGAGCTGTCGTCCTACGTCGACATCTTTGGTACCGAAGGCATGATGAGTCTCGGTTGGAAGGGGTCGCGGTATCGCCAGAACCACTCGAATGAGTGGGTCGAGTTCGGTGGTGGATATCAGAAGAATGCCGCGTTCCAGTCCCAGCTGCACAACTTCATCGCTACGTGCCGCGGTACGGAAGCGCCGCGGATCACCGATGAGGATGCCTTGGCGTCTGTGCTTGTGATCGAGGCGGCCTACCGGTCGACCGCGGAAGGGTCCTGGCAGAAGGTGCCGCAGGAGTAGTCGAAACGTTTCAATGAGTGGGATCGATTCGACAGCGCGGATCCACGAAACGGCCCTGCTCGAGGCGGGTGTCTCTGTGGGCGCCCGTACTTCGATCTGGGACAACGTTCATGTGCGTCGTGGAGCTTCGATCGGACACGACTCCATCGTTGGCGAGAAGAGCTACATCGCTTATGACGTCCCCGTCGGGAACTTCGTCAAGATCAACGCCATGGTCTACATCTGTGCCGAGGTATCGATCGGGGACGGCGTCATGATTTCGGCCGGTACGACGTTTACCAATGATGTCTTTCCCCGCGCCATGGACATGAGCCTGGAAGGGTTGGAGACGTCGGAGGTGACCGAAGAGACGTTGCGGACAGTGGTCGAGAACGGGGTCACGATCGGTGCGCAGGCCACGATCGGTCCAGGATTGACGCTCGGCCGGTTCAGCATGGTGGGAATGGGGTCGGTCGTGACACGTGATGTTCCGGATCATGTCCTGGTCGTCGGAAACCCTGCACGGCCGGTCGGTATCGTGTGCGTTTGTGGCCCACGCCTGGCTTCATTCGAGGAGTTTCAGGCATCGCCGGAAGTCGAGCGTTCGTGTGCGAGGTGTGGCCGGCGGTTTGTCGGCGAAGCGGGACGAGTACGGTTGGCGCACGATCCTTTTGGTGGGGGAAAGCTCGGGCCATAGGCGACGGTGTTGCGAGCATTTGGATTGAGGTGAGAGCGATGGGCGAAACCCGAGTGGAGCGGTGAATCCGGGATGGGTACCTTCAGATGACTGCCTTCGGTTCGAACGTTGCGGTTCTCGGTGGTGGGTTTCTCGGGCTGAATCTGGCCCGGAAGCTTGCGCGAGCGGGTTTTGCCGTGACTCTGATCGAAGCTGAACCGACACTCGGCGGTGTTTCCAACAGTCATCGTCTTGGCGGCTACGCCGTCGACCGCTTTTATCACACCATTCTTCCTACGGACTCGGAGCTTCTCGATCTGATTGCGGAGCTGGGCCTCCTCGACGACGTGGCTTGGCGTGCGACCCGGACCGGGTTTGCGCAGGGCGGGCGGATTCACTCCGTGAGCACGCCGCTGGAGTTTATGTCGTTTCCGGTCCTTTCGTTGTCGGAACGCGTTCGGCTCGGGTGGGCCATCTGGAACGCCCAGCGGATGACGGACTGGAGTTCGTTGGAAGGCCTGACCTGTGAGGAGTGGCTGACGCAGACGTGCGGTCGTTCCGTTTACGAGAAGCTTTGGGCGCCTCTTCTGAAGTGCAAGCTCGGTTCGGCGGCGCCCGAGGTTTCGGCCACTTTCATTTGGGCGACGATCAATCGGCTTCAGGCCGGGCGCCGCAGCCAACGGGTTCCGTCCCGGGACAAGATGGGCTATCTGCGGGGCGGGTACCAGCGACTCATCGACGCGTTGGCGCGCGATGTCGAAGACCAGGTCGACATCCGAGTCGGATCTCCGATCTCTTCGATTCGTCGTCCGTATCCGGAAGCGCAGTGGGACGTGGTCGCCGGGGGCGAAAAGCTTTGTGTCGACCATGTCGTGTCGACGATTCCTCCGCATGTCTTGTCGAGTGTCCTTGAAGACGAAGAACTCGACCGTAGCCGATTGGGATCCGTGGAAGGGCTGGGAGTGGTGGAGGAGGTTCTGCTGCTCAACCAGCCCCTGTCCCCGTTCTATATCCTCAATCTCGGGGACGACGTTCCGTTTACGGGGATCATCGAGTCGAGCAATCTTGCACCGATGGGAGAGTTTGGGACCAAGTCCGTGGTCTATCTGCCGCGGTATACGGCTCCTGGAGATCCTTGGATGAAGATGGGGGACGACGAGATTCGGTTTGAGTTTCGGAGTGCCCTGCGCCGGATTTTCCCCGAGTTCGAGGAGGATTGGGTCGTGGAGAGTCGGATCCATCGCGCGCCGTTCGTGCAGGCGATCCACACCCGGGACTACCGATCGAGGATTCCGTCAGAGAACCCGGCGCCGGGGTTGTGGATCGCGTCGAGCACGCAGGTTCATCCGTGGCCGGTGCATAACAACCAGATTCTGGTCCGGGCTTCGGCGGTGGCTAAGCGAATGTCAGAGAGTAAGATAGCGGAGGGTGCGGTGCGGGGAAAGATCGCCGCGGCATCCCGCGCTTGATTGTTCAGTTCGGACATTGTCACACTTGCAGGCAGTTGGTCTGAATGGGGAGCGACGGGCAGGCGGGGCGTCTCTCCAGATTGACCACCTTTCGTCTGAAGATGGGGCGCTCAGGCTGAAGACAACCTAGTGATTTGGACGGTCGGCTTCGGGTCGGATCGTCCTGGCAACGTAGAGCGAGACCACTTTTTGCGACATCCATACCCTCTCCGTTTCGGAGGCCGATTCGGCCTGCCGAGTTGTGACTCTCGATTCCAAACGGACTCTGACTCGAGCGGCGCCGCCGTCGTTGCGGGCCGGTCGTGGGCATTAGGCCTGGCATCGGCGTTTCCCGTTGGGGCCGGTCTGGCTGGCCGTCTTGCCATCGGCCTGGCTGTAACGATTTGCGTCAGCGCCGCGGGACTCCTGGGTACTCCCGCAACGGGTCGCGCCGAAGAAGCGGCAGCCGGAGGCGAGGTCAAGCGGATGTACCTCGCCAATGACGTTCACACCGACTACATGTGGGAAGCCGACGTCGAGACCTACCGGACTGCTTTCCTCAACATGCTCGATTACTACATGCAGCAGGCCGAGGACACGGCGGACAACCCGCCGGACGCGCGTGGGAAGTTCAACTGCGACGGCAGCTACTGGATCTGGGAATACGAGCAGAACAAGACGCAGGAAGAGTTCGATCGATTGGTCGGCCATCTGCAGGCCGGGACGATCACAACTCCGCTCCATACCCTGGTTCAGCTCTACGGAGCGATGCCGACCGAAGCGGTCCTTCGCAGCATGTACTATGCGGGCCGACTGGAGAGGCGCTACGGGCTCGATATCAACATGGTCGCAGCCATCGAGAATCAGTCGCTGCCCGGCGGAGTCGCTTCGCTTTGGGCGGGGGCCGGGGCGAAGTACGCCTGGAAGGGAGTCTGCGGCTGCGCGACTTTCGTGCCCTACCGTCCGCGGCCCCGTGAGATCTACCACTTCGCCGGTCCCGACGGCCAGTCTGTCTGCATGAAGTGGAACACGCTGATCGACGACAATCGAAGCATCGGTGGATACGCGGAAGCTCGCTATCCGGATGAGGTCGTTCCGCGAATGGATTCTGATCCAGCCTTCACCAGCTTGTGGCCGTGGCCGGTGTCAGGTGCGTTCGGCATGGGCTGGGACAACTTGGAGTTCTACAGCGATGCTCACATCGACGCGGCGTTGGATCTCTCGAACTCGAGTCGACGGGTCATCGTTTCTGACAAGGAAGATTTCTTCGAGGACTTCTTGGCCAACCATGGCGACGAGATCGAGACGTTCTCGGGGAGCTTCGGAAACGATTGGGACTTGCTCACGGCTTCGCTGGCGGAAGTGACGGCCGAGTTCCGGCGCAAGGTCGAGAAGCTGCGTACCGCGGAAGCCCTGGCTGCGGCGGTTTCGTTGCACGACCCGACGTTCATGGACGGCCGGGAAACGGAACGCGACCTCGCCTTCCACGCCTGCGGGCTCTACTACGAACATGACTGGACGGCAAACGGCGAGATTTCCAAAGACGACCGTGAGCAGTGGCAACGCGATTTGCTGACGGACCTTTCCAACTACGTGGATCCGTTGCAGGAAGATGCCTTGGCCGCGCTCGGGTCGATGATTCGAAACCCAACCGGTGCGGAGCGGCACGCGGTCTTCAACGCCCTGTCGTGGATCCGGACGGATGTCGTCGATCTGCCGGTCGCGATGTCCGGTCCCGTCCACGTCGTTGACATTCTGAGCGGTGCTGAGGTTCCGTCGCAGGAGGTCGAGGTCGACGGAGCGACGTATTTGCGAATTCTGGCCCGGAACGTACCGCCGGTCGGATACAAAGTCTTCGAAGTGCGCTCCGGTGAGGGGATCTCGTTCGGGGATGCGGCCACCGTCAACGGCTCGACGCTCAGCAATGACCGGTTCACCGTGACGATGGGAGAACGGGGCCAGGTGACGAGCCTGCAGGAAACCGGCGTTGGGATTGAGTGGGTGGATTCGGCGATCCATGACTTGGGGATCGGAAACGGAGCTCCCTTCGTCGAGAACGCCGGACCGGTTTCGGTGACTTTCTTGGTCGACGGCGGCGGTGCGCCCAACCACGAGTCGCGAGTCACTCTGCTTCATCCCGAGATCGACCGCGTCGAGATCGAAGGCCGGATCACCGACGGTTTTTCTTCACCGAAGTACTATGACTACAACTTCGATATCGCGGACTTCACGGTGCGGCACGAAGAGGTTGGGATGATCGCGACCGCGGCTCGGAAGGCCGACGGTGGAGACTACGCGGACGAGAATGCTCGGGTCGATCACCTGACCTTCAATCACTTTGTCGACTTTTCGAACGACATGCGCGGGATCACGCTGTCGAACTGGGACTGTTCTTTCTTCAAGTTGGGGGACAGCAGCTACCAGAGTTTGGATACTTCGACGCCGGGGATTCGCGCTTTGGTCGGAGGCCAACTCGACTCGGGCGGTCTTGGGATCCGCGACCAGGGTGGCGACCAGTTCTTCCGCAATCGGTTTGCCCTTCGGACACACGACGGCTTCGACGAGGCCGAAGCCATGCGGTTTTCGATGGAGCATCAGAATCCGCTCGTGGCGACGCGTGTCACTGCAGATGGTCCACTTTATCTCGAACCGGATCTTCATGGGTTCCTGCAGGGGCTGGAAGAGGACGTCGTGCTGTGGTCCTTGAAGCCGGCGGAGGAGGGCGTCGAGAGCGGTGGCCTGATTGCTCGGTACTGGAATCTGAGCGATCAGCCGACGACCCAACTCGTCTCGTTGCCGCTCGAGATGCGGATTGCTCAGGCCACTTTGGCGACGCATATCGAGACCGATATTGCGCCCCTTTGGGTCTTTGTCGGCGTGGCGGCGATTCCTATGAACGCCCATCAGATGCAGACGGTGAGGATCATTCCGGAATTCCTGGCTGCGGATGTCGATCAGCCGGACTTCGTCTCGGGGTCGCAGCCTCGGTTGCTGGTACATCCGCACCCGGTCGGTGCGGGGCAGCAGGCGAAGTTGAGTTTTGCTCTACCGTCGGCGGGGCCGGTTCGGGTCGACATCTTTGACGTCGGAGGCCGGAGGGTGGCGACCTTGGCGGATGAGTGGTTCGAGGCTGGGGCGCACGATTTGTCCTGGCCGCCGAGTGGTGACGATCGCCCCGCCGTGGGTGTGTATCTGGCGCGGCTGGCTTTTGATCGGTCGGCTGCCACCAGTAAGGTGGTGCTGGTCGACTAATCGGCTCGTGGCGGTGGCCGTGACCGCGGCGGTGGTCATGGTGGCGGGGGGGGCGATGGAGTGTGGATACGTGAGTCACGTGGCGTGAGCCAGGTCGCGCGGCGTCACGCCTTATCTGGCTGGTGATGCCACGGTGCCGTTCCTACGACGAGTCACACGTTGCGTCATGTTCCATCATGTCGTGCAGTGTCGTGTCTTGTCGAGTCATGTCGTGCCGTGTCGTGTCGTGCCGTGTCACATTCTCATGATGGGTCCCAGTTTCTCCCCTTCTTCACGATCTCTCCGTGCCGAACGATGACCTTCCATTGACCCTGTCCGACATGCCAAGTGAGCTCGTCAGGCGCGGTCCCTGCGACCCGTATCGAACCGACCTGGTGAACGCCCTGAAGGTGGCAGGCGGCACAGAGCGTGACCTTGTTGTCGGCAGCGTCGGACCCTTGCGCGGAGCGGAACACAATGTGGTGCACGGTAAGGTTGCGTCGAGCTGTGCAGAATGGGTTCTGGCATTGGAAACCGTCGCGAGCCAAGGTCGAGAATTCGCGAGTTCGACGTCGGAAGTCGGCGTCTTCGTCCGACCATCCGGCAAGGACTTGGAGAAGTAGCACTTCCAGGCACCACCAATCCGGCTTGTCCTCTCCGTACCGGGCTCGAAGAATGGCAAAGGCGCGTGCCAGGTTGTCGATAGCCTCCACGGTCAGGTAAAGATGGAGGCACCTGGGCGTCGGTTCGGCGGGATCTGGGATCGTGACGGGGGGCGAGGCTGCTTCGGTCAGGCGCGCAGAGATTGTCCGACTCGTGCCAGTGGAGTCGGCGGCTTCGCTTGGCGGCTCGTCGAGTTCGTGGGGTGTGTTTTCTGAACGGATGTCCTGGGTTGCCTGATGGAAGTCTGAACACCCGATCAGATGAGGGTCTTTTTTCAGGAGCCCGGAAATCGCAGTCCATGCGCCGGCTGCTGGCGGTTCGAACCGCGTGTTCTCGTTGGCTGAGTCACCCACGGGCACAAGTTTGTCGAGCGGGAACTCCGCCAGGGTCAGGTCTTCCTGTGCCAATGTCCAATCGACCTGGTTCCGGAACTCCTTGAGCGGGACGAGAAGGGCTTTCTGAACCCACTTTTGCAGGGCGCGCTCATCGGCGCCTGCGGACTCCAGTCTAGTAAGCTGCCGAACGGCCTGCGTACTCAGTTGAGGGTCAGCCTCGGCGAGCTCGAGGGTTCGGGAGATCTCCGGCTTTCGGAGCCAGCGATTCGCGGTCCGGCCGCTGGCGCGAACGCGGTGCTCGACGAAGTCGCAGAAGGTTTTGAATCCAGCGGCGTAGTAGGAGCGGTCCAGTCGGATTTGGCGTAGGCAGCGGAGGCGAAGTCGCGAGAGAACGCGAATTTTGGCCTCGGTCTCTCGAAACTTGCGGATCAAGGACGGGAGTGCGGTGTCTGGGGAGGCGGTCCCGGCCCCGGCCCCCGCCCCAGTTCCGGCCCTAGTCGCTGAAGCACTGCTGGCAACCGAAGCTGATCCGATGACGTTTTCGAGCCGATCCCGCAACAAGGCCTGCAGAGCATTCTCCCGCCCAAAGACTGAGCCCGTCGGCTCCGGTTCTGTCGAACCCGATGATCGGCGCTCTCCCGTGACGAAACTGAAACCGTCGGTCTGGTGTGCGGGGATCCCTTGAAAAAAGGCCCAGCCCTCCTCTCCCGGCTGCGGTTCAGGGACCCCGCGTCGGGCGGCTTCCTTTCGCCAGAATCGGAGCCACGGTCCATTTGTTTCCACGGGGTTCCCGTCGGCGCGGTAAACATAGGCATCGAGGGCCAGCAGCTTGTTCCTGGGCTCCGGAGAATGGTGGCTGCCCTGGACAGTTGCGTCCTTCAGGAAGAGCGGTGGCCAATGAACGCGACGAACGATGTCACCCTTCTGGCTTGGGGTCGTGCCAGCCAGAAACGATGCCGCGGCGACGTCGACCCAATCCTGCATCGAGGCCTGGTGACCGATGCGACGGCTGACCTCATGGGCAAACGCCTCGCAGGTCCAATAGGTTCGGAACGGACAGCGAATCTGTAGCCCAGGTGACGCATCGGGATCGGGATCGGGATCGGGATCGGGACGGGGCTGGGAGTGGTCAGACGTCGGAGAGTTGCCAGAGGTCTGAGAGTAACCAGCGGTCTGACCGTGGTCAGAAGTCTCACTGTCCTGATCGATGAGCCGTCGCAGTTTGTCCGGCCCCAGACGCACGGCACGACGGAGCCAACTAGCCTCATTGTCCGAGGTCAAGCGCGACAGCAGGATCATCAACTTTGCGTCGGAGAGCAAACCGTCCGCATAGGCCTCGCGCGTCAGGGGAAGTGACCGGATCGCCTTCCATATTCGCGCTTGCGCCTGCCAACTGCGGTTTGAAAGTCCTAGTACGGACCATGCGAAATCACTCCGGTGCGAGTACCCGAGCTCAATTGGATTCACACCTTCGTAGATCTTGGTGAGAAGCTCCATGCGTTCAGTTCGTGCACGGTCAAGAAGTCTCTGCGTGGAGAGCAGAGTCTGGTCGTTCCATCGTGAATGTTGGACGTGAGAAACCCGGTGCCCGGACTCCATGACATTCGGCCGCGGACCGATGACTTGGGTTTCGGCCGACTCTTCGACGGTCGCGTTCATCACGGATTCTGATGACATAGCATCGCGGGACTCTCAGCTCGTCGCCGCCCAAACACCTCTCGTCTTGGAACACTTCTCTTCAGGGATGTCGAAGGCTCCCCTTGCCCAAAGTGGAACGATCGACCACCAAGAGGCATTGGACGCGGTAACTCCGGTCAATTCCCGAGGCACAAGCAGAGTCTTTCGGCGGACGATTGTCTGGTGCGAAGTACGAGTTGTGCGGGAAGTTGGCCGCAAGGTCGAACTATCGACTTCCACAACGTGCTTGCAGCAAGATGAGAACCACAAGACAGCGAAAAGCCGACCCCTCGCGGGGCCGGCTCTCCGTGGCGACTGTCTTACTGATTCTATGTCTAGCCGAAAGGCTTAGGCCTTGAGCTGACGAATCGTGTTCATGCTCGTGTCATGGAGAGACTTCATGACGTTGCTCATGGTCTGGAACATCTGCTGACGCTTCTGGAGAAGAGTCTGCAGCTGCGACTGCAGGAGCTGCAGGTTCGAACCGTTCTGACCGTTCTGCGAACCGCCGGCTCCCTGGGAACCGCCTTGCGATCCGCCGCCGCCGAAGAGTCCACCCAAGGCGCTGCCGATCTTGGATCCGGCCAGGCCTCCGAACATTCCACCGAAGGCGGTACCGACAACACCACCGGCCTTACCAAGGATACTGCTCAGGAAGCCGCCGCCACCCTTGCTGGATCCGCCCGCACCGCCGGCGCCGCCGTTCTTCTCCTGCTGCATCTGCTTCTCGATCTGACCCATCTTCTCGTTGATCTGCTCATCGAGGTGCTCGGACAGCTTGGCCATGAGGAGCGCCAGCTTGTCCTCGAGGGACAGGTTCGGGTTGCTGAGGACGGATTCACCCGTGGAGCCCGTGCCGCCGGTCGAACCGGTCGAACCCGTGTTGCCCGCGCCGCCGGAGCCGTTAGCGCCGCCGAAGATTCCGTTCAGGACGTTGCCGATGTTGCTGAGACCGTTGTTGATCGCGTTACCGATCACTCCACCCAAGGCGTTGCCGCCGGCGATGGCAGCGAGCGTCGGGTTGAAGGCGAATGCCGGAGGCAGGCAGCATCCCGGGCGGGCCGGGCTGAAGCCGGGGCGCCAGGAGTAGGTCGTCCGCGTCCTGTAGGACGTGGCCTGACCGTCGATGCGACCGTCGCGAGCGTCACGAGCGATGGCGCCGAGGTTCGCATAGGTGCGACCGCGGTACAGATACTGGTTGTTGGCGAGCTTGATCGGCTTGGCGAAGGAACCGACGTACTGACCACCGGTGATCCGACCCTTCAGCTGGAACGGACCCCAGTTGAAGCCGTACTGCTGACCGATGTGGGCGCGCTTGCCGACCTGCTGACGGACGGCGTAGGTGTGCTGGTGCCGGACGAGGTGACCGCCGGTGCAGCAGTGACGATGGATGAATCCGCGACCGAAAGCCGGACGACGGCCGCCGCCGAAGATGCGGTCCATACCGCGGGTGGAGAGACCGGAGTTCAGGTCGACGAGGTTCCGAAGGGCGCCGGGGAGGTTGCCCGTGCGGAGGTCTACGAGGGCGCCGATGGCGTCACCGAACTTGTCCGGGTAGCCGAGGGCGTCGAGCATGCGGTTGATCTGAGTTCCGGCGGAGTTGTTGGCGATAGGATTTGCGTACATTTTCGATGTTCTCCTGAATCGATCCCCGGCCCTGCCGGGGGCGCCGCATGTGGCGGCAAGTGCTTATGTTTGCTTCGGTTGGGGCCCCGTAGGTGTTACCCCAACCCCTTCTGCGCCACTTATCAGGGGCCGGTTGGGCAGAGTTGCGCAAAAGATCAAAAAAACGCACTCCTCTGCGAATGGCGGCTAGGCTCGCGGAAACGGGTTCGGGGCGGGTCGCCACAGATCGGCACCGGGCACGGATCGGCACGGCTCGAATCGAATCGGATCGGGTCGGGTCGGTCGGGGTTAGGCCGGCACGGTTCCCCACGGACCGGCCCGTATCGACGCAGCGACACCGGCCGCCAAAGAGACAGCGGTAGGCCGATCAACAGAGGATCAAGCAGTGGAAGCCTGGATCGGAACAAGCGGATTTGCCTACAAGCCCTGGGACGGCGTGTTCTACCCCGAAGGCATCAAGGACCCGGATCGCTTGCAGTACTACGGCACCCGACTGCCCGCGGTCGAGATCGACAACACGTTCTATCGCATGCCGAAGAAGAGCGTCCTCGAGAGCTGGGCCGCCGCTGTCCCGGAAGACTTCCGTTTCTCGATCAAGGCGTCCCGCCGGATCACTCACTTCGGTCGGCTGAAGAATGTCGAGGAACCGATGGGTTTCCTTATGGAGAATGTCAAAACCCTCGGAGAGAAACTCGGCTCGGTCCTCTTTCAAATGCCGCCCAATGTTCGGCAGGACCTGCCGCGCCTGGAAGCATTCCTCCCTTTGATTCCAGAGGATGTCCCCGCGGCATTCGAGTTTCGTCACGACAGTTGGTTTCGTGACGACACGTACGAACTCCTACGTCGTCACGGTCGCGCTCTCTGCCAGGCAGACACCGATGGCGCACCGGATCTCGAGATCATTGAGTGCACGAACTGGGGATACCTTCGACTCCGTCGCTCCGATTACTCTTCCGAAGAACTCGACATCCTTGTCGACAAGCTTTCGCGATCGTCCTGGGACTCGGCTCAGATTTTTCTCAAACATGAGGACGCCGCGATCGGACCGAAGCGCGCGGAGGAACTCCTGACGCGCCTGGGGCGGCCGGGGGCGAAGCCTTGATGCGTGCACACCTCGGTTGGGACGCGAAGGGGGAGTTCTTCGAAACCTTGCGACGTGAAGTTGGACCTGCGGTCGAACTGACCGCGGGTGCCGAGCCTCCCGCGAGTCCGGACTACGCCTGGTTGGTCAGCGGCGTCCCCAGTCGCGACCTCGTGACCGCAAGCCCGAACCTGAAGGGACTGATCATCCCATGGGCGGGCCTGCCGCTACGGACATCCGAACTTCTGGCCGAGTTTCCGCACGTTGTCATTCACAATCTTCACCACAACGCTGCGGCGACCGCGGAGATGGCGGTGGGACTCATGATTTCCGCCGCCAAGCAGATCGTTCCTGCGGACGGAGCCCTTCGCCAAGGCGATTGGAGCTTTCGATATGCCGACTGGTCGGCTCCGCTCCTCGAAGGAAAGACCGCGGTCATCGTGGGCTTCGGTTCGATCGGACGCCGAGTCGGTGCGGTGTGCCAGGCGATGAACATGGGCGTCGTAGGTGTGCGAAGAGGAACCACCGACTCAGGAGAGCCAAGCGGGACAGACGACCAGATCGAGCCGCGCAACCAGACTAGGACAAGCGACGGGGTTCGGATGGACGACAAGGCGGAAGCGATCGACCGTGCCAGTGCCTCGAACGCGGGGGAGAGCCTGCAAGACACTCCGCCTCGCCGTCCTCGTCCCGGCGACAGCGAAACGGTGTCGGCGACTCATTTGGAAGATGTCCTGCCGTGGGCAGACGTTCTCATCATCGCGGTCCCGGCGACGACCGAGACACAGGGACTCTTCGACGCAGCCCGCCTCGAGCTTCTTCCCGATGGAGCCATTGTCGTCAACGTCGCCCGCGGGGCGGTGGTCGATCCAGATGCGCTCTACGAGGGGCTCCGGTCGGGCAGCATCGGTGCGGCGGGTATCGACGTCTGGTATCAGTACCCCCAGTCCGAGCCCGATCGGAAGTCGACATTCCCTGCGGAGCAACCGTTCCATGAACTCGAGAACGTCGTCAGGAGCCCACACCGGGCGGGCCACACTCGAGAGACAGAAGGACAACGGGCCAGTGCGGTCGCAGAGTTACTACTTGAGGCAGCAGAGGGTCGACCGATGCGGAACAGAGTTCGGCTCGATCGTGGATACTAGCCTCGACTCGTCAATCCTTCACGGCTGAAACCGCCTTCGGCTCGCGCCATAGCGTGCCCTTCGCGTCCGTACTCGCCATCGCCAATCGTCACATAGCTACGGCTATGCTCCTCATGGCTCAGGCTGCGTGCGGCCCCGAATGACACACTCTGACGCGTTTCAGCTCGAGAAAGATTGACGAATCGAGGCTAGTAGACCGTAACCGTGGCTCCGCTAGTTCGGCTCCCACACGGCGATGAATGGCGCCTCCAGCGAACCGATGTTCTGGAACTGGCCACCCGCATAAAGCTTTCCATCGTGCGCCAACAACGCGTAAACGTACGGCTGCTCTCCCGTCATGCCGGTGCCGAGTTCGTACCACGTTTCTCCGTCGAAGCCGACGATGTTGCTTGCCGGATGCGACCCGGCGACGCCGAAGTTGCCTCCGAAGAAGAGGTCGCCGTCGAGCTCGGCGATGGCGTGAACGTAGGGCAGCTCCTTTCCACCCTCGGCGACACCCGCCGCGTCGTTACCAACGCTTTCCCAGTTCCCGCCGCGAAGGACGGCCATCCCGGAGGTTTGGGTCGAACCTGCCGTATCGAAAGCGCCCCCTATGTAAAGGTCATTCCCGGAAGAGTAGGCTGCGTGGACATAGTGTCCGTTCTTGCCTGCAACCCCGCCGGCCACCGTTTCCCATGCGACGCCGGTCCACCGGGCGATCCCGTTCAGGGCCCGCGCTCCTTCGAACCAGACGCCGGCGCCGGCATACAGCTCGCCGTTGTGAACGAGCAGCGCTTCGGGAGCGATGGCAGGTCCCGGAGCTTGTCCCACCAGGACCCAACGCTGTCCGTCCCACTGCGAGAATCCGCCGTTGCGTCCGCCGGCGATGAAGGCTCCTCCGATGACCACTGTGCCGTTGAAGAGCGCGATAGATTCGACAGCGCCCGTTGCGCCGCCGGCGAGGAGGTGCCAGTCGGTTCCGTCGTAGCGCGCAATGTTGTCGGCGGGGAGTCCGCCGACATCACGGAAGGATCCGCCGATATAGAGATCGGAGTGATCGGCGGCCAGGCTTTCGATGGAAAGGAAGGCGCCGCCACTGAACTCAGCGTCGCTCAAGTCTTCCCACGCGGTTCCGTTCCAAGCGCGCAGGTACGCTCCGAACGTCCGGTAGTTGATTCCTCCGGCGATGAGCCGTCCGTCGTAGGTTTCCAGAGCTTTGACCGGTCCGGGAAGCCCGGTTCCCAACGTCGCCCACTCGCCGCGGGGAGGCGCCGCGGTCCAGGCGCCGGCAATGTTGGACAAGGGCGAGAGGTTGTCATTCTCGTCGAGGGAACGGACGGCAAACGAGAAGGGACGATCGACGGTCAGTCCTTCGACGAGCATCTCCTCACTTGTGCCGGGAGCGGCAGGGGTGATGACATCCTCGACTACCGTGGCGTTGTTCCAGTCGGTATCGGACCAGGCATCCGTGTGGATTCCTTCTCTGAATCGTAGAAGGTACTCGGAAGAGGCGATCGCGGTTCCGAGGACTACCGTGTTGACGGGGGCGTTCCAGGAGAGAGTGATGGAAGTCTGCGACCGGTCAGACACGGAAAGGTTGGCTACGGCTTCCGGCGGGTCGGAGTCTTCGGGATCCGGGGACGTCGTCGACGGACCTTCCGAAGAGTCGGTACATGCGCCAAGCCCGAGCCCGAGTCCGAGCGCCAGCAGGCCGATCATGTAGATGCCGACCACCCGGAGGCCACCCGTCGGTAGACGAACCTCCATCGAGCCCAGGACCGGGCTACTTCGAAAGGACCAGATTCTGTGGAAAGGAATCATGAGAGCTCTCCTCCAGAAGAGGGGAGCATCATTCTTACATACGTTGGATGTTGAGGCACCGACGGAGTGGCCGCTTCCGGCGAAGACAGGTGGGGCCTGCGCGAGCAGCGACGCCCCACCCGGCGTATCAATACCGGTCAGCCGAAGAGTTTCTGAAAGACTTCCTCGTTGAAGCCAACGATCACGGTGTTACCGGTACGAATCGTCGGCGCGCGCAGATTGCCCGTAGGCCCAAGCATGGCACTGACCACTTCGTCCGTCGCTTTGCCGCCCGGGAATTCGCTAAGCGACTTTCCTTTTGCAACGATGACCTTCTTGGCCTTCCGCGCCAACTCGGCGGCATCGTCCCGGCTGAGCTTGCGGCTGGCGGGCACGACTTCCTTGGCTTCGATTCCCCGAGCATCCAAGACCTTGGATGCTTTGCCACAAGATGTTCAACCCTTCCGTTCGTAGTACCAGTCCACTTTCGGCATGACTTCTTCCTCACTTTTCGTTCCGTACGTTCAGTGCCAATGGCCTATCGGCTCTCCGCAAAACGCCATTGGGTTTGCCAATCCACCGTCATGGGTTCCCCCAACAGCTCGGCCCGGACCATCGCGATCGGAACCGCATTCGCGTGCAGGACAGCGTCGTGAAACTCCTTCAGAGTCATCATGGCCGATTCATTACTCCCCGACCGTCCGCTTTGGTCTTCGCCATCCGTCACGGTGCCGGATGCAGTCCAATTGACGGGTTGTAGTGGAGAGCCGGTGAGCTGGTGGGCGAGCTCCCGAAGCTGAAGGCCGCCCAGCATGTACGCGCACTGATAGAGCGGTCCGTAGTTCCCGGCGACATAGCGTCGCACTTCGCTCGTGGCCAGGCTCCGTTCGTGTCCGACCCGATCGACGAGGAAGTCGACCATCTCCGCAGTTTCCATGTCTCCCAGGTGGTAGCGAAGGGTCACGATGATGCGGGCAGCCCGGTGCATTCGCCAGAAGAGCATGCCGACGGCGTCTTCGGGGCCACGCGGATAGCCCTGATCCCACATCAGCATTTCCCAATAGAGAGCCCAGCCCTCGACGTGGAAGGGCGTCCGGAAGACGCGTCGGTGTTGCGCGTAGCGCTGCGCCATGTAGCCCTGAAGGTGATGGCCGGGGATCAGCTCGTGGGGTGTGACGATCCGCGTGAAGTGCTCGTTGTTCCCGCGGAAGCTCATCTCCTTGGCTTCGTGATCCATGTCTTCGGTCGGGTAGGCGACGTAGACCTGCTGGCCGCTGTAGGCCGCAAAGGGAAGGGTGCGCTGAGCATCCGCGCTCAGCATCTGAACGCGCCAGGTCTCCCGACACAAGGGTTCGATCGTGACCAGGTCTCTTTCCGCAACCCAGTCGATGGCAAAGAGTGCCTGCTCGGAGACCAGGTCATCCTGTCGGCCGGGGGAGACATGAAGGTTCTTTACCGACTCCAGCGCCGCTTTCCAGTTGTCGACTTCCATTTCCGCGGCGGCACGACGACCTTGCTCCTCGCACCATGCAAACTCGCGCTCGGCGATCTCGATCAGTTCTTCCGGCGAGTAGGCGATCATTTCGTACTCGAGAGCGCTGGTCAGAGCGTCACGACCGATGGGGTCGCCGACCAACGGATCGTCGTCTTCACCCTTTTGTTCAGCAATCTCCTCGTCGAGATGCTTTCGATAGGACTCGAGCGCTTCGCTCAAGTCTTCGTAGGGTCCCTTCATCCACCAGCCGAACTCCGGATCGAACGATGCCTGGTTCTCGTACCAGTTTCGGGTCGACCGTTCGAGGTCCGCGAGGACACGGGCGGCGCGCTTTCCCTGAACGGCCGTGGCGTAGATCGGCTCCTCGTCCTTGGCCCCCTCGTTCTTGGGTTCCTCGGTCTTACTCTCATCGTCGGAGCGGCGTTCGACCCTGTCCTTCAGATCACGCGCGACTTCTGTCATCGATGTCAGGCGTGAGGCCGTCGCACGCGCGTCGACCGCCTCGAGCTTCCACCGGTCTTCTTCCAGTGCGCAGAGCTCATCGTTGAACGGAATCAGGTCTCGTAGATCCGCAATGCGGTCCGCTGATTGGTCGAGCTGGTTGCGGGAACCACGAATCTCGTTGGAAAGCAGGATGTACTCGATCTTCGACGAGTGAGAGAGCTTGTCGAAGTCCACTCTGCTCAGATCCTTCTCCCAATCATCGTAGAACCTCCGCATGCGTTCGATGCGGCGAGGACTCGAGTCCAGGGAGTAGAAGCGGTCGAGGTAGTTGCGATCCTGGTCGAAGCGGCGGACGAGTTCGGGAAGATCCCCGGAAGCGAAAAGTCCAGTGTACGAGGGGGAAATGTCGCGGACGAAACCGACGTCCTGTCCACCGGAATCCTCGATCTGCGCGGGAGCGGACGCGGGCGTCGCGATCCCCACTGCAATGACCCCAACTGCACCGATCAGTTGAGCGGCGTTGTTCATGATGCGCGTGAGGTTCATGACGAGACCTTTCTCAGCTTCCAAACCTGTTCCGTGGGGTATTGCTTTGCCCATTCCGCCGTCGCGTAGAATCGCGTTTCGGTCTCCGCAGCCGGCGCCTGGATCTCGTGGTAGTCCTCCACGACGAAGCCTGTTTCGTGGAAGAGAGCGATCCACTTTGAAATCGGCAGGTTGAACTCGACACCGCCCGGATCGATTTCGACGTCACGCCAGTCGAGCCGGCGGAGTTTGAAGTAGTCCCGAACCAACTCCCTACCACACACATCCCCGTTGAGCGGCGCGCAGATCTGAGCCAGGGGATGAGTGCCGAGAAAAACGAGCGAGCCCCCGGGGCCAAGCAGTCGATGGGCTTCCGGAATCCAGGAGTAGGGGTCGCACCAGATGGCAGCTCCGTACTCACTGATCGCGAAATCGAAGGACTGATCGGGTAGTCCCGTCGTTTCTGCGTTGCCGTGGATCAGCTCGATGGCTTTCCCGTGCTCCTGCGCGAGCCGGGCGGCGGTCTCCAGCTGCTTTTCCGAGTTGTCGATTCCGACCGCACTCGCTCCGCGCCGCACCATCCAGGACGAGACATAGCCCGTTCCACATCCGAGCTCGATGGCTCGCATCCCCGTCATGTCCACGGGAAGCATGTTCAGTTCGCTCTCTGGAACGGACCAGATGCCCCAGGTCGGATCGTCCTGTTTCCAGTGTCTCTCGCCCGGCGCGACCCATTGGTCGGCCATGGAGTCCCAGTAGTTCCGGTTCTCTACGGCGTGTTCGGGGAGTGGGTCATTCATGGTGAAGGACTTTGCCAGATTCAAGATGCCGGCGCACCCGCTCAGATAGGGCGTCTCGACGGCAGTACCGCGTTGGCGAGCAGAAGTCCGGCGACGATGGCCACGGCGACCAGGCTCATCGTGAATGCGGTTTGAATTCCGACGACCGTGTCCTGTTCGACCAGCGCGGAAACAGAGCGGTAGCCAATACTTCCCGGCACGAGCAGGATGAGCCCGGGAACCTGAAGGACGGTACTTGGCCGATGCACGAGCCGGGCCACCCAATTGGCGGTGAGTCCCAAGGCCACCGAACCAAGAAAGGCGCCGGTTTCCGGTCCCAGGGACTGCACCGAGAGCTTGGTCGTGAGGTAGGCGACCGCGCCGCCCACCAGAACCCAGACCAGGTCTTTGCGACGGGCTCGAAAGAGCTGAGCGAGGCCGGCCGTCGTCAAAAGAAGCGCGGGAGCGATGAGATAGGCGGGAAGTCCCGAAGCGGGAACGTCCACCGAGGGAATCGGGCCGAAGGTGGCTTCGCCCACGGTTCGCCCCAGCGCGGAACCGAAACCCAAGGTGACCAGAACGACCAACGTTCCCGCGAAGCGCGACCCTCCGGAGACGAAATGCTTCGAGGCCAGCTCCATCGCGGCCACGGTGAAGTTCAGTCCGGGTAGCAGCACGAGAAGAGCCGCGACACTGACGACGAAGGGTGTCACTCCCGGCCATTGGTGGCTCAACGAAATGGCCACGACCGAGGCTGTGGCTGCGGCCAAGAGCTCGACAAGGCGGCGCGTCGCCGAGACTCGTGTCAGTAAGGTGGCAACAAGGCCGACGGCCAGGCCAACAACCGCTCCGGCGGCGAGGTCGCTCCACGATCCGCCGAAGAAATAGGTGCCCGACAGGGCGACCAATCCGTAGGCAATCGGATCGGCCACGATCGAGTAGCGGGCCGGCTGGGCGACAATGGCGTCGACTCTCCGCTCCGCATCGTCCATCGACAGGTCTCCGCGGGAAAACTCGACGAGGAGGTCATCCAACTGGGCGAGCTTTCCCAGGTTGATCTCGCCGGGTTCGGTTCGTTCCAGCACCATGTTCTGTTGTCCGGCGGGACCGAAGGCAGCGAAGACCGACGTCGGGGTCGAGAAGAACTGCCCTTTCAGGTCGAGTTGCCGGGAAATGAGAATGGCGGTCTCTTCCAGTCGATGGGCGGGCGATCCGTACGCATGGACCGCGCGGCAGATGCGCATGACGAAGGCGATGCGCCGGTTGACGTCGGGACTTGGGTTCAACGGAGACCTCCACCACCGATGTTCACTGCCCAGTTCACTCACTTCAGGGCCCCACGACGCTATCGCTGACCAGCCGGATCGTCCACTCACGATTGCCACGGGTCCGGCGAACTTTTTCTGTTCGGTCGAACCGCCCTGCGGTGTCTGGCCATTCCGAAGGGGTGTACACCCAGGGAGGTCAGTCATGAAGAAGCGAGAGATGCTGGATAGACCGGCTCGTTGGACCCTGCTGTCGGCAGCGCTGCTGGTCGCAGCGTCGCTGAACGGGCAGGTTTCGGCCCAATCCTTGCCGGAACCCGAAATCGGGACTCTGAGCCGTGCTGCCATCGAGGCCCAGATCGAGAAAGAGAAACAGGCTCCACCACTTGAAGCGGACTTCGAAGCGAACGAGGTCGCCGCGAAGGTCGAGAAGGAACACGCAGAACGAAACGCCCTGAGACGGGGAGGAGCGGTTGCGGACGACGACAGTGCCCACTACGGCCGGGGGTCGACGGCCATCGTCCACGTTTTCATCAACCACGCAGGTGGCGTCTGGGATGATACCGAGCGACAGGCTGCGGCGGCGAAGGCCCATCTGGCAAAACAGTGGTATCTGGACAACGCTCCTCCCCAAGCCAACCTTGGCTTCGACTTCGAGGACGGCACCGGCTACTACTTCTTCAATGCATTGATCCTGGACGTGTTGTGGGAGACCGACATCGACGTCATCGAAGCGGCGATTGCCGAGATCGGTTTCGCCGACGGCGATGGTGACGGCACGGCGATGGATGACATGACTCTGCACCTGCAGACGACTGGAGGCGGCTGGGACAACGTCATCGCGGTCTTTCAGATCGCCGACCGGACCGGCCGGGCCTTCGCTTTCTACAGTTGGGGTGTGACAGTCCAGTATGTAGACGACACCAGCGCCGTCTGGCGGCACGAATGGGGTCACTCCTTCGGAGCCTGCGACGAGTATGTCGAGGACGGCCAGTGCAACAACGGGATCAACTGCGGTCCCTGCCAAAGCCAGTATCTCGATCAGGTATGGGACAACGGGAACTGCGCTCTCATGTCCTGTCCGCTCAACACGACCTGCATCATGCGCGACAATGCCGACGCGTTCTGTGAGTTCACGCGCAACCACTGGGCCTGGTACGACGAGAACTTCGACGGGCAGCTGGATCCCGTGAAGAGATGGGACGGCACGGCCTTCCGATGGATCTACGAACTCTGGAACGGCGGATGGGTCCTGACCAACAACACCGTTGACGACTGGGCCATTGCGCCGTACTGGAACACCTGGGCCGTGGCCGGCGTGAGATCCCCGGCATCCAGCAACTACGGGCTCGAACTCTATGGTGACAACAACCACAACCACTACCTGACCGGTTCCTCGTTCACCGGGCAGACCGTCGACTTCGTCGTCGCGGATTACAACCACACGCGGCGAGGCGTCGATCACGTGAAGGTCGTCTCATCCGGAGGCGGAAACGGGGACTACCGTCTGGGGTTCGAAAACGGGGATCAGTTCATCTATCCAAACGGGATCCCGACCGGCGGCTCCTGGAGTTCCGGAGAAGTCGTGCGGGTCTATGACGTGCCGTTGGTTGCAGGCGAGACCCTGGAGTTCGAGGTTCGGGCCATCCAGAGCGCCGTGGACCTGGGGATGTCGCTCTTCCGATCCAATGGTGACACCTACTACTCGTCCCGGGCGGCGGCGGTTTGGACAGTGGACGCGGCGGGTAACGGCGGGTCGGAAACCCGCACCTACACGGCTCCGACGACGGACGTCTACGGTTTGGTCCTCTTTTCCAACGACGCGACGGCCGGCGGCTTCGACGTTCGGATCGGGCCGAACAATACCTTCCTTATCGAAGAAGAGGGCGACACCACGTCCGAACCGCTCAATCTCTACACTACGCTGCCCGGAGCCGGTTGGTCGGCCTACGCAGCTCGCGGAGCCATCGGGGCGGACGCCGTTCTCGAAGTCTACGACGACGCGGACTACCAACAGCCGGTGGCGGTTTCCGACGGGAACCCGGGCGCAGAGTTCGTCGTCCAGTATCAGCCGACCGCATCTCCGCACTGGTTGAAGTCAAGCAACGAAGGTGCGGGCGGAAGCCTGCTCACAACGGAGTGGGACTACCAACAAAGCCACGACGGATTCAGTAACGGCGTTCTCTTGGCGCCCGATGTCGTGCGCGTTTGGCCGGTCAATCCCGGGCCGGGAACGTTCCTCTTCCGTCAGTACCATCCGACGAGTTCGCCCAACGACTTCGATACCAGCTTCTATCTCATGAAGTCGGATGGGAGTGGGGCCGAGTACTTTACCCGCGGAGATCAGATCAAGGGCAGCGACAGCCGTCCTTGGGAAGACGGCGGCGAATGGTTCGAACATCGGATCTTGGAAGAGGACGACGAGTACGCCATGGTCCTTCTCAGTGACGCCGTCGCGTCTTCCTACTATGAGATTTGGTGGGGGCGCCTCATCGGGCCGAACTTCGATCAGGTCTATACCGAGACCGGCCGCGTTGCCTTCGCGCAGACCGAGGAAACGACCGAATGGGCGATCGCGGCCGCACGGCAGAGTGCGTTCGGCGATGACATCGACGTGTATCTCAGCGAGGACGACGACTTCGGGGACCAGCTGGCGTCGAGTCTGACCAGCGGGCGGGCCAACTTTGCCGTGCTTCGCCCGGATCGCGACGGGAATGCCGTCTACGCCCGCTTCCGTCAGAACGATCCGGACCGGGTCGCCTTCAAATGGGAGGTTCAGACCCCGGACGAAGACTTCGTGCTCTCGGATGGCCCCGTAGTCTCGACCCGAAGCTGGACAGAGTCCGAAGTCGTTGAGCTTCACACCCTACGTGTCGAGCCGCCTCAGGGTGGACAAACGGTCACCTTCGACGTCGCGGACCTGACCGGAAACCTGGATCTCGGGCTGGCTCTCTACATCTCCCAAGGCCGGCCCTATCACGCAACGTGGTCCCAGGCGGCCGCGTTGGCAGAGGACTTCGGCGAGGGCGCCGGTGAAGGGTTCGAGTACACGTTTCAGGACACCGTTTTGGCTGCGGTCGTAGTTTTCAACGAGAACGCCGCGAACGGTGACTATGAGCTGAGGATCTACGACTCCGCGACGACGGAAACCGGTCCCGTGACGGTCGGCCCAGCCGAGTTGGCCCTGCACCTTCGAGGAGGCAATCCGTTCACGCGCACTGCCACGTTCCAACTTGACCTTCCCGAGGCCGGGCCGGTGGATGTGTCGGTGTTCGATACGGGCGGGCGGCACGTTCACGAGATCGTCAACGGTTCACTTCAGCCCGGGTACCACGAACTTCGGTGGGAGGGTCAGGCTCGATACGGTGAGGCCGCGGCCGGCACCTACTTCGTGCGGGCACGGACGAAGTACCAAACGTTGACGCAGAAGGTAACTCTCGTTCGTTGAGCGAACGTCGAACGTCGAACGTCACGAGCGGACGAGCCGAGCGTGGTTTCAGCCGTGAAAGAATCTCGAATCGGTGCTAAGCGGCATCGCGCGTCTTCGAGTCCGGCGCGGCGCCATCTTCCTGGGGCGACGGCTGTGGAGTGGTTTGCTGTTCGGCCGTCGCCGGGATCTCGACGAAGAAGACCGCGCCTTGCTTCGTTCGGTTCTGTGCCCAGATGCGGCCCGCGTGATGGTGGATGATCTCTCTGCAGATCGAAAGTCCCAGCCCGGTTCCACCCGCTCCCGTCGCGGTTCGATTCGACTGGCGGAACGCTTCGAAGATCGTGTCGATCTCGTCCTCTGGGATTCCCACGCCGTGATCCCAGACGCAGATGCGAAGATGTTCGTTCGAGAACGAAGCGATGATCCCAACCGTTGTACCGTCCGGGGTGAAGCGAATCGCGTTGGCGACGATGTTGCGCAGAACCTGAAGCATGCGGGCGCGATCCATGCCGACGGGTAGGGTGATTCGCGAACGCCACTTCAGGCGAATGCGTTTCGCAGCGGCGATCGGCTTCATTTCTTCGACCAGAGTCGAGATCAGAGCGGGTACCTGGCAGCCTTCCAGATCCAGTCGGACCGTTCCGTCCTCGAGCTTGGCCAGGTCGAGCAGGTCGTTGACAAGAGCGAGCTGACGTTTTCCCGAATCGTGGATTCTCTGGAAGTAGCCGGCCAGCTGTTCCTGCGAGGCGGTCCGGACCTTTGCCATTCCGATGGAAGCGAAACTCAGGACACCGTGGAGCGGCGTGCGCAGCTCGTGCGAGACGTTGGCCAGCAACTGTCCCTTGATCTGGCTGGCTCGCTCGGCGTCGTCCTTGGCTGCTTCCAGTTCAGCCGTACGTTCCTGGACTCGAAGTTCCAGCTCCTCGCCCGCAGCAATGGCTTTGTCGTGGGCGACTTCCAGCTCCTTGACGGTCTCTTCCAACTCGGCCTGAGTTTGAAGCATGACTTTCTTGCTGAAGTTGGAGACGGCTTCGGACGTTTCGGCCACGCGCTTCCACTGCCGAGCCTCACGTTCGGCACGCCGGAGCTGCCGCTGCAGTTTCCCAAGCTCGCTAGATTTCTCTGCAGTCAGCCCGCCGATGTCGCGGCTTTCCCTGGCCGGGTCCATGGACCGAAACTACTTCCGGCCGAGAAGCACGGTGATACAGGTCTCGTTGTGAAGGATGGCTTCTGAGCCCGGCGCGGTTGGCGCGATCTCACCGTAGACGTAAAGACCGGCCAGTGGAAAGTCGCAGTCGTCTCCGACCGCTCTTTGCAAAACGTCGATCTCCTCTGCGGCGCGGGTGCCCAGCACCCATTTGCGCGCGGCGCAACTGAAGAGAAGCCCGATCTCGGGCTTGGGACCGGGGAAGCGCTCGATGGCCTGCTGCATCGAGTTTGTCGAGCCGGAAAGAATCCCTTCCGGAAGAACCTGCGTCATTCGAACCCAGCTGCCCGGACGGACCTCACCGGCAAAGCGAACCGTTCCGTCCTCGCGGCCCGTGCCGAGCACGGCGCGCAAGGCATAGTCGCCGTCCGGGTCGTCGAAGACCGCGAGCGGGAACTCGCCGAGGCTTCCGTCCGGAACGTATCCGTAGTTCTTTTCGTAGACCTCGATGGCTGGGCGTCCCGCGATCTCGGAAACGAGGTGCCCCTCCGAGGCTGTGACCTGATGGGCTTCTCCGATCGGGAACCAACCGGAGGACACACCCCAACTCGCTGCAATTTCCCCGAACAGATAGAGCACCGGAAGCGAGTCCTGCAGGACCTGGGTGCCGGCGACTTCGACCATTCTGGAGAACTCCCGATGATCGCCCGTAAGCCCGCCGAGGACCGGACAGTTCGGACTGTCGATTCGGTCATTGAGTTGGCGCACGACCTCCGACGCGTTCGTGCTCGGGGCAAACGTGGTCAGGACAAGGGCGGGGGCCTCCCGGCCGCTTAGTGGCTTCGAGGCCTCGGCAACTGCGGAATCGATGTCCTTGCTGAGGTTCGTGCCCAAACCGATCGCCGCCTCGATGTCGTCGCCGGAAATCAGGGTGAGGACGACCGAGTCCATCTGGAAACCGCCGCTCGAAGAAACCTCCCCGTCGCTGCTCCCACCGATCAGTGGAAGCCCCGGCCATTCTTCGTTCAGGGCATCGAGGACGACCTGATGTTCGTACTCGACGGACATGAAGAGGAGTCCGGCCTTGGGAGTCTCCCCTTCCAGTTGCTCACGGCAGATGCGGATGACTTCCAACGCTGCATCTTTGGCGTCGACCTCGTCACTGTGTCCGACGACTGCACGCATGACTCCCCCTTTGCGGCTTCCGAAGAGCGGCAAGAATGTCCCTGACGGCTGCACTTTCTTATCGGCGTTCTCGGAGGGGGTTCTGAGACAAAACGGGCGAGCGGCCTTCTGCTGTAACGGCTTACAGATACCGCAGCCGACAGTCATGCCGACGGCCCGGGGCCGGATGGGTGTGGTGGTGATCGGGAGGCGTGCTCTGCTGGTGGCTCGCTACGGTCGGGCGGGTTGGCGGGTGGCGACCAGAAGTTGTTCGATCTTCCGTGCGGTCTCCGAAGGCAATTCCGGATGACGGGCCATATCGAGCAGCGCCTGCTGCGCCGCATTCGGGTTGCCGCGTGACAGCGCGATTCGTGCCGCCATGAGGGAGGCCTCCCACAACGTCGGTTCAATCCGAGTTGCTTCCTGCAGGTGGCGCAAGGCGCGATTCGCATCCTGCTTTCGCCAGGCCAAGCGGCCCAGGGCGAAGTGCGCATAGGCATCGTTCGGATCGATATCGATGAGCCCGGCAAAAACCCGCTGCGCCGCATTGTCCTGGCCTTCCAGGATCAGTGAGTAGCCCAGTTCCCGGGCGACGGCCAGTTCGGCGTTTGTCCAGTTGTCCTTCATCGGTCAGCCCTTTGTTGCCATGCGCTGAAGCAGGCTTTCACGAGCGCGAAAGAGAACTTCGAGAGTGCGGACCAACTCCCCTCTGGGCCCTTCGCCCCCCGCCGGGTGACGGGTCAGCAGTTCCCGATTGGCCGCGTGCAGTTCCGTCGCGTTCCAGCTGCGAGTTCTTCCCTCGGGAAGCGGCGGCGGGGGAAGGAAGCGATCCCCGCGTTCTGCATCGAGGGCGTTCCGGACAAGCCCGCGCCGGGAGGGGACGCGCATGTCCCGAAGGATGCGGTCCATCTGGGTCTTCAGGGACTCGAGACCGGCGACCTCCTCGTAGAGCGCCTTGGAGACCGACGTTCCGGCGTGGGATCGATTCGGCGTTGCGACATCGGAAGCAAGGTCCGGTCGCGATTGCATCCCGGTCGATCGTGCAGATGTCGGTTCGATTTTGGACATAGGTCGTCTCCGTTCTCAATCGTTTGGGAGGGCACCGGCCCCACGTCGGCTTCAGCCCTGCTTCTGTTCGTAGACCCAGTTCAACACGCTCGCGACCGCGGCGTAGAGGTCCTCGGGAATGTCGTCACCCACCTCCAGTTGGATGAGGGCATGTGCCAACGGGACACTACGCATGATCGGGATTCGGTACTGCCGCGCGACCTCGCGGATCTGTTCCGCCACGAGGCGTTGGCCTTTGGCCATGACCTGCGGCGCCCGCATCTTTCCCTTCTCGTACTTGATGGCGATGGCCAGATGGGTCGGGTTGACGATGACGACATCCGCGTTCTTCACATTCTCGACCATGCTGTGCTGCAGGATCTCGGTGTGCATCCGTTTGCGGTGACCTTTGTACTCCGGGTCGCCTTCCTGCTGCTTGTGCTCGCGTTTGACTTCGTCTTTGGACATCTTGAGCTTCTTGATGTGCTGCCACCGTTGGATGAAGACGTCGACGGCGCCAATGACGATGAAGACAAGTCCGATTCGCAGCGTGAGGTCCTTGATCAGGTCGCCGGTGAGAACTCGACTCTTCTCGAGGGAATGGCGGACCGTCAGTGCAACGTCCCGGACCTGCTCGTTGAGTACGACGTAGACGAAGACTCCGACGATGATGATCTTGAGGATCGACTTCGCCAACTCGATGTAGGTCTGAGCCGAGAAGAACTTGTTCTTGGCTCCTTTGATCGGGTCGAGTTTGCTGAGCTGCGCCTTCATCGGCTCTCCCGTGAAGAGAGGGCCCACCTGGGCGAAGGCGACGAGTCCCCCGAAGACGAAGGCGACGGCCAGGAACGGGCCGATGACCTGAAACATCACGTCGAGCGAAGTCTTCAGAAGCTCGAACGCGGAGTCCGGTGTCAACGGAGGCGCCACGATCGACTGTCCGAGGTAGTCAACCATGTGGTCCGAGAGCAGCTGCATGGTGCGGCCGCCCTGAAAGACCAGGGTCATACTCAAGGCCAGAAACGAAAGAGCCATGGTCAGGTCCTGGCTCTTGGCGACCTGTCCCTTCTGTCGCGAATCGCGCAGTTTCTTGGGTGTGGGTTGTTCTGTTTTTTCGCCGCTGCTCTCAGCCATCTTTCTTTCCTCGCGCCCGGGACGCGCTAGCTTCCGGTGTATCCGATGAAGCGGTAGAAGCTGATGAGCATCTCACGGCCGTAGAGGTCGAACTGGTCCATGAGGACGCGCATGACGAGCAGGACCATGAAGACACCGATGGCGACCTTGGCCGGCTGCGAGACGACGAAGACGTTGATCTGCGGTGACGCCCGATTGATGATGCCGAACCCGACGTCGGTCAGAAAGAGCGCGATCAGGGCCGGCGCGGACAGCTGCACCGCGATAACGAGCACGTCCGCGGAGAGCCGGGCCAGCTCACGAAGAATGGGCGCCGGTCCGTCGGCAAAAGCGGGGAACTCCGTCACCGGCAGCACCTCGAAGCTCGTGAAGAATCCTTTCAGAAAGACGAGATGGCCCCCCGCGATGAGAAAGAGAACGATCGCGGTCTGCGTGTAGAGCTGTCCGAACACCGAAGTCCGTTCCTTGATCTGAAAGACCATGGTCTCGGCCATGTTCGTGCCGCGTTGCGTGTCGACGAGGCGGCCTGCCGCGGAGAAGCCCGCGAAGATAAGTCCTGAGATCCAACCCAACGTCGCCCCGATGGCGAGTTCCTTGACCAGCAGATAGAAGTAGGGAAGCCCGGTCGGAATCGTGTCCCCGTTCGTCGATCCGAGAAGGGGCAGCAGAAGAACGATGAACGTAAACGATGTCGCCATCTTGACCGGTCCGGGAACGACCTGTCCTCCGAGAAACGGATTGAAGAAGAGGACGAGCATGGAACGCGCAAAGACGAGGGCCGCGAGCTGGATCAGCTCAGTGGGCGCGAGTGCGAACCCGAGCGATTGGTACCACTGGTCCAGCAACGTCAACCGCCTGCGATCCGGGGAATCAGAGAATAGACCCGCTGAGTGAAAACGACGAGCTGAGAGACCAACCACGGCCCGGTCAGAGCCAAGGCGAGAAACGTGACGACGATCTTGGGAACGAAGGTCAGCGTCTGCTCCTGGATCTGCGTCGTGGCCTGAAAGACGGAGATGAGAAGCCCGATGCCGAGACTTGCGATCAACGCCGGCCCCGAGATGAGAAGGATGAGGACGAGCGTCTCGTTCAGCAGTTTGAAGATGAATCCGGTGTCCATGTCACTCTCCTGATCCGGCTAGAGATAGCCGAGAATCAAACCTTCCACGATGAGGAACCAACCATCGACCAGAACGAAGAGCAGCAGCTTGAAGGGCAGTGCGATTGTCGTCGGTGAGAGCATCATCATTCCAAGGGCAAGCAGGATGTTCGACACGACCATGTCGATGATGAGGAACGGGATGAAGATGATGAACCCGATCTGGAACGCCTCTTTCAGTTCACTGAGGACAAAGGCCGGGATCAGTACCTGAAAGCTGCTCGGATCGACCGGTCGGGTCGGATCGTTGGCCAGCCTCTGCGCAAGCTCGACGAAGAGCAGCCGTTCCTTGTCGTGAGTGTGCACGTCAAGGAAGTCCCGCAAAGGCTCCCGCCCGGTCTTGGCGCCGTCGATCAGAGCTTTCACGTTCTGTTCGCTGAAGATCTTGGCCGAGGACTGTCCGTCGAGACCCGTCGCGTCGTAGATCTTCTGTGCCGTCGGGATCATGACGAAGATGGTCAGAACGAAGGCCAGTCCCGTCACGACCTGATTTGGTGGAATCTGCTGCGTCCCGAGCGCGTTGCGAACGATGGAGAGAACGACCGAGATCTTTACGAACGAGGTCAGCATGATGAGGATGAAGGGCGCGAGAGAGAGTGCGCCCATGATGACGACGAGCGTGATCGGACTGGACTGGCCGGTCTGCGCGAAGGCCGCCTCTGGGACCGCAAGGAGTACGCAGAGTGCGGCCAGGACGGCGGTCCATCGCCCGGCCCGGGCGAGGCCACGGGTCACACTTCGCAGGCCCGCTCCGGACGGAACCTTTGCCGTCTTCGACTGCGATCTATGGACCGATTCAGGCCCAATCAGGGCTGGGTTCCGCATCCTTTCAGGACTCCTATTCCTCGTCCTCCAAGTCCGCAGCTCGTGCTGCGGGCTTGGTGTCTTCCAAAACATCCAACAAACGAACCTGTTGATCCGTGACTCCAAGGACGTACTCGCGCGACCCGGACCGGACGACACAAACGGAACGTCGACCGCCGAGGTGAAGCTGCTCGACCATCTCCAGTCTTCCCTTGCCGACCAGACGCCCTCCGAGGAACTTCGGAAGGACCCACTTGATCACCGCGTAGATGATGAAGCTGATCAGCGCCAGATAGAGCACGGTCTGGATCAGGGTTCCGAGCGGATCGATTTCCCGAAGACCCGGACCGAGCGACGACTCGAGAGAATCCGCGCTGACCTGGGCCCAGGCCGATCCGAAGACCATCGGGGCAATGCCTGTCACCACAATTGCCATCACAGTGCGGAGGGTCGCACCGGCGAGGGCGGCGACATCCACGGCGCCTGTAGCGATGCTCGAACCGGTGTCGCCAGTCGCGGCTGCGGAGGTTTCCGAAGCGCCGTCCGCAGCGTCTTTCGGGGACCGTGGCCTAGGTGAGCTCGGCAATGCGTACGCCCAACTCACCGTCGACCTTGACCAGATCTCCGACACCGATGACGCGGTCTTCGACGACCAGGGAAACCGGCGCACTGGGATCCCGTCCCATCTCGATTACGGATCCCGGACTCAGCTGAGCCAGTTCACGAAGGGTCAACCGGATCCGGCCGAGCTCGACACGAACGGTGACCGGGGTCTCTTCCGCGACCTGGCGACCCGCGCCGGACGTGTCACCGGGCGCCGTATCGCCCGGATGCGTCGACTCCGGATCCGGACCGGTGTTTTGCGAAGTGTCATTCATGATCTTTGCCTCCGATTCTTCGGCGTGACGACCCGGTACGATCGATTCGATGCGAACGCGCAAGGTCTCCGCGTCGTCCTCGATCTGAGTCTGCAGGCGAACGAGTCCGTCCTGTGAATGCGCGAGCGGCAACTCGCCGCTCAGGTGTTGGCCGTCCCACTGGAAGTTTCCGGTGTCGAAAAGAAGAATGTCTGTCGGTTCCAGACGCTCGATGTCACCGAGGGTGAGGGCCGCGGCTCCCAGTCGTCCCCGAAACTCCACCGGGTAGGATCCAAGGGTTCGGAACCAGTGGTCCGAGCGCGAACGGCGACCCATTTGGTCGCCCGCGGAAATCTGTCCGGACTTGCGGGCGTTGCTCAAAGCGCGCCACGGGACGGCCAGACGGAACGGAAGGGAAAGTTCGGCGACGACGAGAACGCCGGATACGGTGTACCAGTCCTTCTTGCCGCCATTGCCCCAATCCAAAGGAGCGTTTTCGCTGGCAACATCGAGAACGGTGATCGGCATCCACGGCGCCAATAGCTGCGACCTCTCGGAAACGCCCGCCGCGATTCGCTCGGCAAAGAAGGCGAGCACTCCCTTTTCGACGGTGGAGATAAGGTCGGAAGCGCCGAGACGTTCCGGTGCGACATCGACGACCGCACCGACGATGGAGCGGACGGCAGCCAAGGGCATTTCGAAAACGGCACGCAGGTCGGGTTGTCCGAGTCCGTAGTGAACCCGTACGGAGTGCGGTCCTCCGTCCCAGGGATCGGATTCGGCCGGACCGTGTCGACGGATGTGGACGAACTCGTCGACGGAGGACGGCGCGCCCGAGAGGCCGCCCTGCATCGGAACGGTCATCCCCAGAGTGTCCGCCGTCGTCTCGGGACTCTTGGACGACGGGGCCGTCGAGCTTGCGGCCCGGGAGGCCAGGCTTGCTTCCGGTCGTTGAAGTCTTTGCAGAGTGATCCCAACCGCTCTACGCAGTTGACGGAAGGCTTCCGGGCCGGGGAGGACCCGCGAAAGCTCCTGCATGGCGTCGACTTCCGTCCGCGAAAGCTCGGGGATGTCTTCAAAGCGATAAGGCTGGGCGCTCATCGTTGCGGCGGTGTCTCCGCGATGCTCCTTCCACGTTACGACCATGGGTCACAAGCCCTAGAGACTATAGTCGGTTCGGCTGCCACGCGAGCGCGAACCGGCCGGGCCGGAAGGGTTTCGGTTCGAGGAGTTTCCGGCCGTCGGATCCGTGCCGGCGTAGCGCCCGCTGCGGGGATCGTAGTACGGATCCTGGGCGGGGTCCGCGAGCGGATCGGCGTACGGGTCCGCGTGAGGATCTTCGTCGGGGTTGGACTGACCTTCGCCTTGCGCACCCCCGCCGGAGTTGCGGAAGGCCTCCGCGTCCTGGACCTCGACGCGGACCTCGTTGACTTTCAAGCCCTGTGACTCCAGCCGGCGCACCAGGTCACCCATCTGGGCTTCGAGTGCGGCCTTGGTCGCGTATTGGCCAACCTCGAAGACGGCCTCCAGGCCCATCGGGCCGGAGCTCATCTTGACTCCCATTCCGCCCATGACCGAGCCCTTGAGGTCCATCTGCACTTCCGTCGCGCCGGTGCGGTTCTGGCCGACCCGGAAGGCTTCGACCATCTTCGACATCACGGTCTTGAGATCGTGCGGAGGAATCGCGTTTCCGTTCTTGGACGGGGCCTGGGCCGACTCCGGCTTTTGGACGTTCTTGGCGGACTCGGCGGCGGCCGCGGAAGAGTCCGAGTCCTTCGAGGAATCCTCGACTCGGTCTGCCTCTCGCGCACCGTTTCGGGAGTCTGCCTCAGCTGGGCTGGCTGCGCTGGCCGGGTTCGCGGAGGACGAAGTCGAACGGTGTGACTCGGCCCGGGTCGAAACCTCTTCGGCCGCGCGACTGCCGAGAGCTAGGTCGAGGTCCGACCCGGAGCCGAGTCCGGCGGGGGAGCCGGACGATCCCGCCGAGAGTCCGTGTGAAAGCGATTTCGAGCCGACCGGCCCGCGAGCGAAACCGGGGGAGGAACCCGGGCCCTTTCCCGACGTCGAACCTTCGGCTTCGTCCTCTTCGCCGCCGACCAGGAAGTCGTCGAAGCTCTTGCTGCTCTTCTCCTTGGCGGATTCCGGACGGGGTCGGTCCGGAAGGTTGTGAGGGCGATGATTGTCGATCCGCGTCATCCTGGGCGTTCCTCGCAAGTCGGGTAAGTCAATCTGAGAGAGTCGCTTGGGCCGCCAGTCCCGGAGGCTCACGGACCTACGGGCCGGCGGCCGTGGCGACTCGCCCACTCATCGAGGTGCAGGACGGGAAAGTTGCGCGGAAATCTCATCATGGGTCGGTGGGAGCGGTGTTTGCAGGGATGTGGCAAAAGCGGCGGGGAACCGACATGGATCGGCATAGCGAGTCCTCGGAAGCAGGCCGAAGAACGGGAAGGTAGAAAGGTAGAACGAAGCGAATATGGTAGAATCCCTCCAGCGAGGTGATCCAATGAGTATGAATATCAAAGATGAGACCGCACATGCGATGGCTCGTGAGTTGGCCGGCCTTCTCGAGACCTCACTCACCGGAGCGGTCCGGACCGCGTTGGCTCGAGAGCTGGACAGAGTTCGGAAAGAGCAGGCGGATCCGGTGCATCACGTGAAGGACCGGCTACATGAACTGGCACTTCAATGTGCCGCGCTGCCGGATCTGGATGATCGAACCCCGGATCAGATCCTGGGCTACGACCCGACGGGCCTTCCCAGCTGATGGTCCTGGACACCTCCGCCCTCCTCGCCGTCCTCTTCGACGAGCCGGAGAGAGAGAGCGTCATCGAAAGCATTGCGGCCGGCGGCCGCTGTCTTGTTTCGGCGCCAACGTTGGTCGAAACCGGCATTGTCGTCGAGGCCCGCAAGGGGAAGTTGGGGAGCCTGCACCTCGACCTCTTCGTCCATGAGGCCGGGATCGAGATCGTGCCGTTCAGCGAGGTCCATGCCGAGGCGGCCCGGAAAGCTTGGCGCGACTTTGGGCGGGGTCGCCACGAGGCGAATCTGAACTACGGGGACTGCTTCACGTACGCGCTGGCGAAAGTCTCCGGCGAGCCGTTGCTCCACAAAGGAGGTGACTTCGGGCGTACGGATCTCGAGACCTTTGGATCCGAGGGCTGACCACACGCAGAGGTCATTCCGACTCCCGATCCTGACGCCGCCGCCGTTCATGCATCGCCGTACTGATCTCCTCGATCTCTTTCTGTTCGCGACGCAGCTCTTCCTTCTTCAGATCGGCCAGCCACCTCTCCTTGCGGTCTTCGTGCACCTTGACCTCGTTCGCCTTCTCCTGAAACGCGACCCGTGCCGCCTCCTCGATCCGTTCCGCTTTGGTCACGGCACGCTTCTGCGCAAGCTCGGCCCGCTTCTGGTCATTGAGGTCGGTGTCGAGGCGCTTCAGATGATCCTTGCGGAGGCCTAAGTCCTGGACGGAAAACGCTCCACCGCTGAGGCCGGCGTTGTATTCGTCCTTCCACTTGGTCCGTTCCGCTTGCATCTGCTGAGTCCTGGCCGCGAGCTCGGCGAGCTTCTGCTCTTCCTCGCGACGAGCAGTTTCCGCAGCAGCCAGCGCTTTGGCGCACTCCTCCTTCTCGCCTTCGAGATGAAGGAGATAGGACTCGAACTGATACTTCGGCTTCTTCGGTGGAATGGTGTCCGCCCTTTCGTTCCGCCTTCAGTCTACCGGGTTCGCGAGAACAACCAAAGGAGCGCGGAAAGAACCACGCTCAGCAGGATCGAAGTGGCGAGAGGAAAGTAGATACGAACTCCCGGCCGTTCGATGCGAACGTCGCCGGGAAGGCGTCCGAGCCAGGACGGCAGCGGAACGAAGTAGAGGATGAGGCCGATGACCAGGAGAGCCACGCCGGCCAGGATGAGAATGCGAGCCACAGATTCCATGAGAGCTGTATTCGATTCGAACCTTTCTTCGCGGCTCCCTTATCCCGACAACCACAGAGCCGTCCGTTTGTCGATTCCCTGCCGGGCCGGGCCTTGCCGGGCCGGAGGACCGCTCTACTTTCAGGGGCGACCTTGACGCCGCCAAATCGACGCGCCCCGGTCCGTTCAGATCTGCGAGAGCTGACTCACGCACTCGTCGAAGTCGAACTTCTCGTGCGTGCCCTGCCGTAGGTACGACGTAATGGCATCGATGGTCTCGATGGCTTCGTCGATGTGCGGGTCGGTGCCCTTCTTATAGATGTTGTAGGCGATCGCGTCCCGGTTTTCGTTGTAGAGCGCAAGCAACTCGCGAAGACGTGCGGCGGCCTTCTGGTGCTCTTCGGCGGTCACGGCGGTGAAGACGCGACTGGCGCTGGCCCCGACGTCGATGGCCGGGTAGTGACCGGCGGCGGCGAGCTTGCGTGTCAGGATGATGTGTCCGTCCAGAATCGAGCGGACTTCGTCGGCGACGGGCTCGGTCATGTCGTCGCCTTCGACCAGAACCGTGTAGAACGCGGTAATGGATCCCTTGTTCGAGTTTCCGGATCGTTCCAACAACTTCGGAAGCTCGGAGAAGACGGACGGCGTAAAGCCGGCGCGCGCGGGAGGTTCTCCCGCGGCCAGTCCGACCTCGCGTTGGGCGCGGGCGAACCGTGTTACCGAGTCCATCATCAACATCACGCGCTGACCCTGGTCGCGGAAGTAATCGGCGATGGCCTGCGCGACGTAGGCGGCTTTCAACCGAACGAGGGATGGTTCATCCGAAGTCGCCACGACGACGACGGAGCGGGCCATTCCTTCCGGGCCGAGGCTCTCCTCGATGAAGTCGTTGACCTCTCGACCACGTTCACCGATTAAGGCAATGACATTGACGTCGGCCGCGGTGTTGCGCGCGACCATTCCGAGGAAGGTCGACTTACCGCCGCCGGCTGCGGCGAAGAGCCCCACGCGCTGTCCTTCGCCGACCGTGAGCACTCCATCGACGGCCTTGATTCCAATGGGGAGCGGTTCCGCGATTCGCTTGCGAACGAGTGGATCCGGCGGAGGCGCCATTACCGGATACTCTTTTTCCGTTTCGAGCGGACCTTTCTCTGCGGCGTCCCTGGGTTCACCAAGACCGCCGAGCACACGCCCGAGCAGTTCCGGGCCGACCTTGACGGTGAGTCCTCTACCGGTCGGAATGACTTCGCTGGCCATCCCGATGTGGGCCAGGTCTCCCAGAGGCATGAGCAACGCTTCGTTGCGATCGAACCCGACCACTTCCGCCCGCACGAGCTCTTCGCTGTGGGGATTCTTGATGTAGCAGAGTTCGCCGACCCAGGCTTCGGGCAAGGCCGCTTTGACGACGATGCCGACGAGTCCGGTGACGCGACCTCGCACCTCCACCGGCGAGACGCGATCGAGGATCGTCTCCAGCTCGCCCAGTTCCAAGTCCCAGTCGTGTCCGGGGAAGTCGTCCGTGGCCATGCCTTTCCCTCTTGCCGTTCCTCTCGGCTACTTGCCGCTGTTCTTTTCCAGGAGAGCCTTTTCGAGCACGCGAAGCTGCGTTTCCAGTCGCGCGTCGACGATACCGAGAGGGGTTTCGACGCGGCATCCGCCTTCTTCGATGTTGGCGTCGGGCACCAGGTCCAACTCGACACTGGAGCCGATTTCATCAACGAGTCGGGCGCGTTGGGCTTTCAGAACCTCGAGGTCCTGAGGCCGCACGCGAATCTGGATTCGACCGTCGTGCTGCAGGCCGCGCACCGCTTGAAGTACGAGGTCGCCGATGAGTTCGGGACTGGATTGCAGCTCCCGACCCAGGATCTTCCGCGCGATGCGAACGGCCAGGCGGGTGACGTTCTCCCGAAGAGACTCCAGCCGCGCTGTTTCGGCCTGGGCCGCCTGCGTGACGCGATCCGTCCACTGCGCGAGTCCATGCGCGTAGCCGTCTTCATGAGCCTGCTTCCGAATGGTCTCGGCCTCCGCACGAGCGGTCTCGATCAGCGTGTTTGCTTCTGCGCGAGCCGTTTCGACGATGGTCTTTGCTTCGGTCCGTGCGTCGGCGACTTCGCTCTTGATGACGCGTCGACCACCTGACTCGATACGGGTCGAGGCCGGTCGTTCGGCGGATCCTCCGTCGCCTTTCAGAATCTTGCTCACGCTTCTTCTCCCCGGCCCGGTTTGCGGCGGGCCTTCAGGATCACGTTCATGCACTCGCGGATTTGGACCGTTCTCTTCTCTACGAAATCGGCGGAGTAGGCCGTTCCGTCCACCGGCTTTCCGGTGAGTGCGGTCGCCGCCTTGGCCTGCCAATGGAAGAGATGGCGGGTCAGGTCATACGACATCCGCTGGGCGACGGCTTGAGTGTAGGCGATCGGACGGCTTCCCAATGCCTCGGCCAGGATGGCCAGACCGATGAGCCCCACGATTTGGTTGTCGTCGCCACCGATCGAGAAAGAGGCGCGGATGTAGGCCGTACTTCGCTCCAGATCCGGGTCGGCATTGGTTTCCGGTTCGGGGCCGGGGCCGATATCTCCGACCTGCGGCAGCCCGAGCCACTTCCGCATCCGGGCCGAGTCCGTCGGACTCATTCCGGCGAGCAGCCGTGTCACCGAAGCCGAGCCGGATTCGGCCAGAACTTCGACTTCGCAACGACCCAGTTCCTGCACCATCAGCCAGATTTCCGCTCCCGTGAAGGAAAGCAGCGGGTGAAGTTCGTCCTCGCGCTCGAGATCCGCGAAGTGAACGTACGGTGCGAAGAGTTTGCGACGAAACGCGCCGGCGTGGGCCGGGGAGAGGGGCCGGACATCCGCGACCGCATCGCCGGGCTGCTTCGGACGGATCTGCGGCCACAGGTCGCGCAAAACACTCCGCGCCAGATCAGGGGACAGTTCCCCCAGTGCCAACAGGAAGAGCGCGGGCGGTTCGTTGCGCAGTGCTTCTTTCATCCAGCTGGGATGAAGGTCGGTGGCTTCGTCGACGCGCCGCAGCGTGTCCCGCTTGGCCCACGTGATGCGCATGGACTTGCGCGACTCGGCGGGTAAGGCGCGGAAGCTTTGGTAAAGCGAGTTCATGTCCTCGTCGGCGAGCTGAGGCACACGCTCGCCGAGGTCACCTTTCGGCGCCTGCCCGGCCCAGTCCATGGCGAGGAGAAATCCGCGGGTAAAGGCACGGACTTCGCCAAGGTTTCGGGCCGAGGCGGACACCGTTAGCTACGCGCCGCCGCAGCCGGTCGGGGAGCGGCCGCTTCGTCGAGCTGGCGGCTGAGAGAGCGGTTGCGAAGGGTCAGGAAGATCAGCATGGCGACGAGTAGAACCGTGAAACCCGCGAGCGGATAGAAGAGGACCATCGGATCCGGTCCGGAATCCATGGCCGGGCCCGTCGTCGGGGCGACGGGTTTCAGGACGACCGTGACGTTCTCGCGATCCAGTCGCTCGATTCCGCCGGCGACCAAACTCTGGATCTGCGCGACATCGAGCCGGGCAGCCGGCGGCAACTCTTCGTCTTCGAACCAATGTTTGACCAGGACGGACGCGGTCGGCACCGGCGTTTTCTCTCCAAGAGCGACCTCGCGAAGACGGTCACGCTGCGGAATGGAAAGGTGAACCCGGGCGTCGATGACGCTGGGCATCGCTTCGAGCGTTCGTTCGAGTTCGCCGGACTGTGCTTGAAGGAAGAGGGCGCGTTCTTCGGTTTCGGTCGGGATCATCTTCGACTTTCCGAAGAGTTCGCCGAAGCCTTGCGGAGCCGTTCGCGGGCGGTCGTTCTCGGCAAGAACGAGAAACGCGTCGCTGGCATCGGTGGGACGAACGCTGACCGACCAAAGAACATCCTGACCGGTTCCTCCCGGGGTCTTGGAAGCGGCGATGCCGTTCTGTCGAAGAAGGACGATCAAATCGACCGCGTCGCCTTCGTCCATCCCCGTCATCACGTCGACCTTCTGGCAGCCGGCGAGAAAGAGGACGGCGAAAAGAACGAGGAAACGGCCCGAGGACCGAAGTCGAATGGCCACTGGAGAACCTCCGCAGGCAGATAGCCGGTGAATAACCGGGGTCAGGTTGAGGCCGACACGGCCCCGTAACGGCAAGTCCCTAGTTTAGTCCGCTTCGCCGTTTGCTGAACCCTCAATCCTTGATCAGACGTTAGTCTGGATGATCGTCTTCATTCCTGAAGCGCTCTGCTCCACCGACTTACTCAGAATCTCGACACTCTGGATGATCTGGTGAGACCGGATCTGCACCGCGAGCAGCTCTTTCTGCGAAAACGACTCTCCGGAAGCGAGCTGATCGAGGAAGCCGGTCAGCTCGGAATACTCCTGTCCGATCTTGTCGAGCCGTTCGACGACACGCTGCTGCATGAGCGAGGACGGCTCATGACCGAGCTTGGAACGAATGTCAGAATAGGTCTTGTAGGAAGCGTCGAGAGGCTGGGCGAAGAACTCGACCTGGGAGGCGCGGTCCATCCGCATGACCTTGGTTTCGAGCTCGCGTTCCATCCGAATCTTCTCGATGTGAGTCGGTTCGGGGGCTTCGAGGCCGGAGCCGTCGGCTTGCTGCTGCTGCCGCATCACGTCATCGAACTGTTGTTCGGTGCTCTTCGGCTGCGCTTCCGCAAGCTGACTCTGAAGCTGAACCTGGGTCTGAAGTCCGGAGCTGATCTCGTTCATGACGGCTTCCTGCGCGACGGCCTTTCGGTCAAAACTTATGGTGATCCATGACTTGGACGGGTCCTGGCTTTGGTCGGGAGCCCCGGCCCCAAGGGGGAGGGGCCGGGACTCTCCGGCCTACCCGATGACCAACCTGCGTATCGGGGATCCCGCGACGGGAGTTGCGTCCTGGATTACTTTTTTGACCACAGCCAACAGGGGGAGCCGAGTGGAATCCATCGACCTGATCCGGAACAACCTTCGAAAGAGCCGGGACATCGTCCTTTCGAAGATCGAAGACATGGCGAACGATGGTTTGGTCTTTCCGACCCCGAACGGAGGCGGACATACCATCTGGGTCCTAGGGCACCTGGCGTACATCGAAGGGCTCGTCACCCGGCGCTTCATGATGGGCGAACCCAACCCGCTTGCGGACTGGGAATCCGTTTTCGACGGCGCCGAAACCTCTGCGGATCCGGGCGACTATCCACCATTCGACGAGGTGCTTGCCCGTTGCCGCCGGATGAGGGAAGAGACCATCGGAGTCATCGACAGCCTTTCCGAGACGGATCTCGATCGCGAGAGTGCCGCGGCTCCGGAAGGCACGGCGGACATGTTCGGGACCTGGCGCGACTGCCTTCAGTTCGTCAGCGACCATTGGTACATGCATCGCGGCCAGCTCGCGGACGCGAGACGAGCGGCTCGTCGAAATCGAATGTGGTATTGACCAGGCGCGCCTTCTCGTAGACACACGGCCCCCACGCAGAGATAGATCGTGACGCAAGGGCGCAAGCGCAACGCTGGGCCACCAGCCGTTTGTGACGTTCGAATGAGTCTTCGGTGTGGGACCGGGTCCCGCGCTTGCCGTCCTCCCGGGGCGGGAGCATACTCCCCGCTTGCAATCCAATTCGTGGCTTGCCTCCCAACGGAAGGAAGTGCCAATGATGACTTACGATGTCTCCTCGCCCGTCCGCAGCCGGGCTATGAACCGGTCCGCCATTCTGCTCGCTGGTTTGGCGGTGGGGCTGGGCGGGATGTCCATTGCATCGACGGCGGATGCGTCGGTTTTCTCCCCCTACGGCTTCGTTCGCTTCGACGTCATTTTCGATGACTCCGCGATGAACAGCGTGCAGTCGCCGCAGTGGGTTTCTTCGGAAACGGACAGCGACGAGAACGACAAAGAGCTGAGCATGCATCCCCGCCTGACTCGATTTGGGGCCAACATCAATCCCGTCGAAGTCGGCGACGGATACACAGCGTCTGGAAAAATCGAGGCCGACTTCCAGAACGGTGGAAGGGAATCCCGGCAGACGCCGCGAATGCGCCACGGCTATGCCGAGCTGAAATCCTCTGCGGGTTGGGAGCTCTTGGCAGGACAAACTTGGGACCTGATTTCTCCTCTTTGGCCGTCGGCGAACAACGATGCCATGATGTGGAACACAGGGAACCTTGGTGACCGTCGTCCGCAGGTCCGCTTCACCTATCGATCGGGCTCGGATGACATGAAGACCCGGTTTGCCGCGGCGCTGGGCCAACCGAACGCGATCAATTCTCAGGACGCCGATGGAAACGGGCATCCCGATGGTGTCGACAAAGCCCTCCCGACGGTTCAGGGACTGGCCGAAGTAAAGACTTCTGCGGCAACCGTCGGAGCCTGGGTGCACTTCGCCGTCGATCAGCTGAACATGACAACCAAGGACGCAGAGCCGATGACCGAGGACATCACGGCGTTCGTCGTCGGTGGACACTTCAAGGTCCCGCTTGGCGAGAAGGCGTTTGTCCAGGGCGAGGGACACTTCGGCGAGAACGCCACCGACTTGCGCGGAGGGATCGGCCAGGGACTCGCACCCGATCCGGATGATGCGTCCGCGCCTCCGATCGCCGTTTCCACCGTGGGTGGCTGGGCCGAGCTTGGAATGCAGGCGACGCCGAGCTACAAGATCGTTGTCGGCGGAGCGTTGGAAAAGCCGAACGAGGACGATCTCGACGCGCTGGCTGAAGCGCGCACGCAGAACATGGCGATTTATCTCGTTCAGCACTTCACGCCGCTCGAGAAGATCAAGTTCGCCTTCGAGTATCTTTTCTGGACGACAGAGTACAAGTCCGGCAACGACGGCAGCGCGAACCGTATCGATGCCCACATGACGTTCAGCTTTTAGTCCGATCACGGCCCACTAGATGAACTCAACGGCGGCCGGGGATCTCCAGGTGACACAGCGCACAGGAGTAGTCCCCGGCTTCCAACGCCTTCTCCGGGTCAAAGTCCGGTCCATGCGGGCTGACCGACCAACCTGTTTTCGCGGAGTGGCACTGTAGACAGTCCGTCTGCTGGTGACACGACGCGCACGCATCCAACCCCGTCCGCGCCGCGTTCGCATGATCCAACAACCACAGCGGCTCCGCATCGTGATACGACCCGGACTGGCTGCGAGTCGGCGCGATTCCCGACGACTGGTGGCAGTCGCGGCAGAATCCCTCCAGGGAGTGACAATCGACGCAACCCGGATCCCGGGAATTCGCGCTGGCCGCGTGCCGAACGAGGAAGTTCGGCGGGTGGAACCCCCCGACCGCGTTGGCTGAGGGGAAGTCCGAGCGGTGGCAGTCGATGCAGAAACTCTCGGCATGACAAACGGAACAGTCACGATCCCGCATGTCCATGTCGGAATGGTGGTGACGGAACTCCGGCGTGTGATCGAGAGGGATCAACGGGAGAATGGGAAGCCCTTTTGCCTCGCTCGGTGCGTCGTACATAGCGGCGAAGAGAACGCTGGTTCCCTCTTCATGACAGCCGACGCAATTCGACTTCGTATGGCAGTTCGTGCACCGGGCCGGGGTCTCATTGGCAACCCGTCCGTGACTCGTCCACCAGTTCGGATCCTCATGGGTGGCCGGGGCGGGCCAGCTTCCCGGTAGATCCTGCACAAGTTCCGCAACGCGAGTGTCGGAGGACAAAGCCTGAATCGCCGCCACGCCCTCGGCGTTGAAGTGACAACGCTCGCAGCTCTCTTGCGAATGGCAGAACTGACAGGTGGAGGGATCGTCTCCGTGGTTGTGGAAGAACGACCCAGTTTGATGGGACTCCGGTTGTGGAAGAGACGCGACCCATGAACTCGGACCCTCCGTCTCCACCAACGGGTAGTGACACATGCTGCAGTCGTTCTGCGGTTCAAAGTGGTTGGCGAGGTTCTGCTCGTGACACTCGCTGCAGTTGTCCAATGACGCCCGCGCGATCGAGTCTACCCTTGGCGCGTCTTCTTGGCCGTCCGTGAGCGGCAGCGCCTGCGGAACCGACGCTCCGCTCGGGCTTTGATGGCAGACCGTGCAGTCGAGGACGACTCCAGCTTTCTCATCATGAGCTTTGTGATCGAATCGAAGGTTGCTCGTGCGCGGACTGCGCGTCCAGTTGACTTCCCGAAGCGTGTTCCCGTCATGGCAGGTGCCGCAGTCCTCGGACTCAACGGTGTGGAGTTCGGGAGTTCGGCCTCTCGGGTTGTGACAGACTTCGCAGGTGGGGAAGGCACCTGCATGCACGGAGTGGAGGAACACGTCCTGCGTACCGTCGTTGGCGCCGATGCCGGTGCCTGAGGTTTCGGTCGAAAGCGCGGCCTCTTGCTGCGCGACAGCGTCTCCGACGAGCCCGATTGGGAAGAAAAGTAGAAGAGCGAGGAAAACGGCAGTCTTGATGAAGGTCCGAAAGGACTGGGGCGGAACGATGAACTCGGACGGAACCATGAACTCGGACGGGACCATGAACTCGGACGGAGCCAGTGACTCGGACGGAGCCGGCACGAGGGGGCATGCGGGCGTGTTCGTGGGCATAGGGCGCCCCGACTTCCGATGATTGAAAGCGAGATTCTTCATCGGCTCCTCCGGTCCGCGTGTCCGTAGCTGAAGCGGTACTCGATAGCCGCGCCGACCCGGAGTTGGTTCCAGTCTGCGTAGTCCGGTCGATTGTCATAGGACAAACGGTGCCAACCCGCTGAAGAGCGAAGGGAGACGTCCTGCCAACGGATTCCGCCTTCGACGCCACCACCCCAGATCCAGTCGGTTCCGACTCGCGACTCCCGCGTCTGCTGCGTCATCAGCAGGTGAACGCCCAAGTGACCGGAGCGGTCGCCGGAGCGGCCTCCGAAGATGCGACGGGCCGAGGTCGAGGCGCGCGTTTCCGCGGCGCCGAAACCGACATCGACTCGGAAGTCCGCGCCAAGGTTCCAGGCCGGCGTGACGTAGTCCGAACCCACGTCGACCCACCATCCGTCGTCCCGATCCGGGACGGCCAGGGTCTCTTCTCCCGAGTCTTCGTAGGATCGGTAGGTCGCTGCGCCCCGGAGGGACAGCGTTCGATCCGGTCGGGAACTGGGAGTCGGAACCGACCATGTTGCAGCCAGCCGTCCCTGTGTGAATCCTACCGGTGAGAACGCTTCCCAGATCGTCCAGAGATCGAAGTACGGACGCCGGTAACGTCCCTCGGCGACCATGTTCAGTCGCTGGTGAACTCGCGCCTGCAGACGTGCGCGAGCATCGTTCCAACGACCAACGGCGAAGTCGTAGTCGGTGGAACCGTCTATGCTGAAGACGCCGTGGCGCAGCCGCAGGTCGAGAGCACCGCGTTCGGAATAGAGCGCACCCCGGTCGGTTCGGATCTCCCGTTGATAGAGAGCGACCAACGTGGCGAACTCGGCTGGGCGAAGGTAGAGTTCTCCGCCGATGAGGTCGGCGTCGTCGTTCGGCGCCCGCTCGTCGATTTCCTCGAGCAGGAAGCCGGTCAGGGGCTGACCCAGGCCGCGGACGAGGGAACGGCCTCCGTAGACTTCACCTTCGATACGAGGGTGCGCCCGCCAAAGTACGGAGCCACCATCGAACTCGTACCAACCGAGTCCGGCCCGTTTGGCCTGGCGCCCGGCGCGCATCCTCAGGTTCCAGCGATCGAGTTCGACATAGCCGGAAATGAAGTCGAAGTCCTGTTGGCTTTTCGGCCAAAGCGCATCGCTGCCGGTTCGGTTGCGCAGATGGACTCGACCGGACAGTCCCTGTATGTCCGTCCACCCCGTCATTTGCAGCTCGTGACTGACCGGCAGGGCCGACTCGACCTCTCCCGGTGTGTACCAGTAACAGGAGTCGCCCGGAACGCAGGTAACGGCGGTTCCGTCCTCGAGAAGGCGGCGAGTGTCCTCTCCCTCGACTTCGCTTTCGGGGATGGCTTGGCGGTAGAGAGGGCGAGACTCGACGAACGCGACATGGCTCCGCAAGGTCCCCCGGAATCCCGAAGCCCACACGTCATCTGTGTGGGCGGAGGCAAGCCAGGCAGAGGCGATGATCAGCCCCAGAGCCACCGGACGTGGCCAAACCGAACCGGGCCAAACCGAACCCGTCACATGAGACGTCGGAAGGGAAGGCACCTGCCGGCGAGACTCCGGGCGATGAGAGACCCATCGATGAAGGGTCATGATCCCTCCAGGATGCGTTGCCGGTACTTGGCCGGGGAGGTCAGCATGTGACACTCGACGCAAGTCTTCGCATCGGTCTGCCGCTCTGCGACATGTTCGGAGATTCCCGTGTGGCAGGTCTGGCAGTACTCCGGTTGGGGGTGCAGCATGGAGACAATGTTTCGGTTATGACAGTCCGCGCAGTGGAAGTGCGGATTCTCGACGGAGTGCGCCGCCTGGATGTTGTATCCCGTGTGGCAGCTCGAGCAGTTGCGCCCTTCTTCGTGATGAGAGTCGTGACATCCCGAGCAGTCTGCGGCGTCTGCAGAAACCGCCATCGTCAGTGACTGCGTATGGCATTCCTCACAGGCGACCGAGGCGTGACGAGCATGGGACCAGGCGACGTCCCGCTCGGGTTGATTGCTTCCGAACTCGTTGCGAACGGAAACGGCCACGGTCATGGTTGTCGGTTTCTCCGGGAGTCGTTCCATCCCGGAATGACAACGTGCACAAGCCCGGCTACCGGCGCTCTGCTGCAGGCCGTCGCCGTCGCCCGAGTTCCTCCGTTCCGCCACGGCTTTGTACTCGGCGAAGGTTTGGACGTGATGGCAGCGGTGACAATCCGTGTCGGAAACGAAGGTTTTTCCGTGGTCGGGATCGAAGGTCTTCCCGTCCTCCTGGAAGAGTTCGGCCGGTGAGTGACACTCGGAACAATCGGTGTCGACCGCGACGTGGGCGGCGTGCGGAAACGCGCTACCAGAACCGAGTCCGCGAGAGCCGGAACCGACTGATCCCATGCCGCCGGAGGCGACGCGGGTCGAGCGGGAAGCAACGCCAGTCGGGCCGGAGGCAGCTGCTCCGGCGCCGCTGCGGAAGGGGTCCACGTCGACCCCGTAGTGGCAGTGCATGCACTCGTTCTCCGCGACGGCAGGACCGAGTGCCGGGCGTCTCGGTGGAATGCGTCCGGCAAGGCGATAGGCCTCTTCGGTAGACTCGATGGCATCGCGCAGGATCGCATCCGAGGTCGTGAGGTTGTGCACTCCTCCACCCTTGTCGATCCAGTCCACGAGCTCCCGGGCCCGCTCGAGAGCGGCTGTGACTTCCGTCGACGCGTTCGAACCGATGGCGTCCCCGGCCGTCTGTATGTACCTGATGCTGGCTTCGGTTCGCTGCGTCATGCCTGCGGCCCAACCCGCGGAAAGGCCGTCGAACTTCTGTCCGTGACAGCTGACGCAGCTTTCGGTCAGCCCCAGGAGGTGTCCTTCGCTTCCCTTGGCTTCGTGACAAGAGCGGCACCCGAGTCGGGCCAGGAACTTGACCGACGGTTGTGCGGAGGCGTCACCCGGGATCAAACCGGCGAAGAGAAGTTGTTGAGGCTCGTGGTAGGTGGAGTCGATCTCCGCGGAGTCGAACTCGTCCTCTGTGTGGCAGGTGCTGCAATCCAGGGAAACCGCATCGAGAAGGTTGCCGACCTCATGGGCAATCTCGGTGTGGCACCGCGCACAGGAAGGGCCTTGTCCTCCGCTGTAGTGTGCGCGGTGGATGTCGGCTCCGGCCGTCCCCGGCTCATACCGAAGCTGAGCCCGTTCAAGAGGCTGACTCGTTCCGGCGGAGAGATGACACTCCGCGCAGGATGCGGGATCCACCGCGCCCGTTCCACGAACGACATCGAAGTGGCACTGCAGGCAGGACAAGCCGCGCTCGGTCACGGTCGCATGATTGATCGGTGGTCGGCCGATGCCGGCGGGCGCCTGGTGCAACGCGACTCCGTGACAGGTTCCGCAGTCGGACTCGGGGAGAACAGCCAGCCGAGCCGTCGTATTCGACCGGGTGTCCCGGCGTCCCGTGGCCTTGGCGCCGGTCGCAGTTCCTGTCCCGGTTCCTGCGACCTCCTCGTTGTTCCAGAAGGTGTCACCGTGACAAAGCACGCATGAACTCGTCGAGAGTCCAAGATCGATGTCTCCGCTGGAGTGCGTATGACAAGCGGAACAGTCGAGGTGCTCCTGGCCTTCGGCCCCCGGGTGCGAGATGTGGGCGAAACGTACGCCGCCCCAGACCACTTCCTCGCTCAACTCGCTCGTCGCGTGACACTGGGTGCAGGTCGTTCCGGATGCGTGTCCAGTGATGTTCGAGGCAAAGTCCGTGCTGTGGCAATCGCTGCACGCCAGATCGGCGTGCGGACGCGGCGACACCGGCGCGGCACGATCCAGACCCGCTGTGTGATCGCCGTCCTTTGAGTTTTCGGAGCAAGCCAACAAACCCAAAGCGAGGACGGCCGCAGCGACGGATGTCCCCTGCAGTCTCATCTAAAGATCGCCCATATGACGAGTACGGCCAGGGTCAGGCCAATGGCGATGGCACTGAGTCCGATGGTCGCAGCAAACATGTAGAGCCAACGAGGCGGCGGAGCGACTTCCTTCTCAGCAAGCCTTCCTTCACGCTTCAGACGTTCATACTCCAGAGGATGTTCTTCCTCGATGTACTGATGGGTGGCCCGCCCGGTGAAGATGACCAGATCCAGGGGGAACTTGTCCGGGCGAAGCTGTCCGTTGAAGAAGTGAATCGTGAACTTGAAGACGAGGGCGAGAAGCGCTTCCAGTCCGTGAATGATGATGGCCACGTTGAAGATCCAGCCTGGGAAGAAGCGACTGAAGAACTCCGGAAACCATAGAAGAAGGCCGGTGCCGCCGATGACGGTCGTTCCCCAGGTCACCGCCCAGTAGTCGAACTTCTCCAGATAGCTGTAGCGCTCGAACTTCGGCATCGGAGCGCGCCCGAAGAAGTACCGGAACATCTGCGCCATGTCCTTGCCGTCCTTGGCCTTTGGAATCATGGAGTTCGGTCCGGTGAAGAACTCCTTTTTGTCCTCGGCGTGGGCGAACTTCCAGATCAAAGAAGCGAAGTGAAGGAAGGCATAGGTAAAGGTGATGACGGCGCAGCATCGGTGGATGATCGCGGCGGTCCCGATTCCGCCGTGCATTCGTACGAGAAAGTGTGCCCAGGGTTCGTTGAGGAAAAGCAAGGGGAGCCCGGTCATGACCAGTCCGAAGAACGAGACGATGATCATGAGGTGCAGGATCCGCTCGAGCCTCCCGAAACGCTTGATGTAGGGCCCCGATCCCCGGTCCGAGGACGAAAGCGCGTTGGCCGCAGGGTGATGCATCAAGGAGTGTCTCCCTTCGCGGACTCATCGTGGTTTCGCCGAATGAACCGGGCGCTTCGCTCGATCACGCTGCGTGACAACCAGAGCAAGGTGTGGATGCCAAAGAACGTGAAGACACACGCCAGCAGTGTCCGCATCGCGAGGTACGCGTAGTAGAGAATCGGGTAGTTCTCGCGATCGTTGCGGTTGCCGTGTGAATGATAGAGGACGAAATTCGTGTTCGCTCCTGCGTGGCACTCGCCGCAGGTGTCGACGAGGTTGGCCGGGTGGACGGTCGACTTCGGGTCATCCGCGGACAGGTTGGCGTGGGCGGTGTGACAGTCGCTGCACTTGGCGCCAAGCGGTCCGCCCAGCCGGGTGATCTTGCCGTGGTGGGTTTGATCATAGGTGGCGTAAAGCTCTTCGTGACAAGAGCCGCACTCTTCAACCACATCAGCGCGCCACGCCTCGTCCGGTGCGACGACCCCGTGAGAGGAATGGCAACTCGTGCACACCGGCGCCTCGTGTTCCGCTTCGGGGTTGGCTTCCCGTAGGGCCTTCCCGTGAGCGCTCGCCTCGACGACCTCGAGTACTCCCAGATGACAGTCTCCGCACGTCGCCATGACGTTGTTCCGGTGGACCGAGGAACGCTCGTCCACCGAGGGAAGAATGAGGTGCGGGCGGTGACAGTCGCTGCACGTTGCCGATACGGTGAGACCGGAGTTCTCTATCGCCAGGCCATGCACGGTTTCGTGATACTGCGTGGCTGCGTGCGCCGCAACGCTGTCCTCCGGGTCGCTGAAGTAGGCTTCGATGATTCGGGGATCCTCGTGGCACTCGCTACAGAGTGCCGCCTCGTTGAGTGGGTGAATCGGTGACTCCCGATCGCTGGCTGGAAGAATGCGGTGCACCGAGTGGCATCGCGCACAGTCGGGCGTGTCGGCGCCCTCGACGGTGCCGATCCCGTCGTTCAGGACGTCGTTCAGGCGATCGTCCGAGGCGCCGTTCGGTTCGCCGCCTCTTCCGCCTGAGGAACTGTTTCCCGCGGGTTCGGTCCGACCGGTGAATCCCGGGCCGTGGACGGAGGCGTGCCACAGCGTCTGCTGATCCTCGTGGCAGTCGGCACAGGCCGCCGTCGACGTGTTCGGCTGGTGCGGGTAGGCATCGTCATAGCCCGAATGGCAGGACGTGCAAGAGAGCGAGTCGTGCGCCGAGCCGACCAGATGGGAGTCCGGCACGAGCAGAAGCGCCTCGGCCTCGCGGGACTCGCCTTTGCCGACCAGAAACTCGGCGTCCCCATGACAGCGATTGCAGTCGACCACCTGGGCATGAGCCGGACGAGTCAGGGGGGTGTTTGCCAGGCCCGGCCAGCCCAGGAGGTCTACCAAACCCACAAGGACTACGAGACCCAGAAAGAGAAGGATCGCGGTGGGGGGCGCGACCCTGGACGGGTACAGCCTCCTTGATGTCTGCCCGGTCGGAGTACGGCGTCGGAGCCTAGGACGAAGCCACATCTTCTACGAGACCTCCGTTTTCAGATTCAAGAGGAGTTTCAGGGGTTCCCGGAGATGCGGCCATACGAAGATGTGCTTATTGAGTCCGAAATTCCATTGTGGGGCAGGATACGCCCCCGTAGCGAAGGGTGCTAGCGGACCGTAACCGAGGAAGCGGTAGTGATTGAGCGAGGGGTTCTCGTTCTCCGCAAGGCGCGACGACGACGGAGCTGACCCAAACGTAGGTCTCTCCACGCAAATGCCCGAGCTGAGGTATCAAAATGCCCACCTCATCCGTCCAGGAACGAGTTCGGCGGTTTGTGCTCTGGTTGGTGATCCATCCGGAAACGCCGCCCCCGATGGCCGGATGGCTCGAGGGGAACGCCCACAACAGGGCGGTAGCATTCATTCGGGGGCGAGGCCGTTTCAACCCCGGTGGATGCGACCCTGCATCGTGTGACGGTGATCGGGGGCGGCATTTCCGGGTCTGGCGCCCCCTATCGAAGACTGCTTCGAGGCATCCGAGTCGAACCTCTCCGGGATTTCCATTCTCTCGGCGGTCGGCTTCACAGCGTCGCCCTCTCCTGAATGCCGCCCGGAGCCCTTCCCTAGAATAAGTATGCGCGATGCTTATCCCACGATGGATCAGACTTTCTAAACCTGTATCACCCGCTGCGTCGAGCCAGTCCTTATGAAGCCTCGAGAAAGGTCTCGGGGAACGAACGATACCGGCAGGTCCGGCCGACGCCGTCCGCTCGGAGTGGCTGTCAAAGGCCGGACAAGGGGGACCGAGGAATGAAGCTAGGGTTGGTATTGGCGATGTCAGCGGCTGTGGCCGTCCCGGCGTGGTCGGCGAACGAGTACACGCAGACGCACCATGTAACCTACATGGGAGCGGGTGGAGTCGAGGTCGAGGGTGAGCGGTGCGGTGTCGTCGCCCCGGACCTCGAGGAGCAGCAGCGGGTCCACGGTCAGATCCAGGAATGGATCGACGTCTTCGGGGACGGCGGCGTCCACAGCGCTGTGACGACGATCCCGGTCGCTTTCCACGTCGTCCAGGCCAACAACGGTTCGTACAATGTTTCCGACCAGCAGATTCAGGACCAGATTGCGGTCCTGAACGCAGCCTATGCCGGGACCAACTTCCAGTTCTCCCTGGCCAGCATCGACCGGACCCGGAACAACCGCTGGACCCGCCACAGTCCGGGCTCGTCCGCCGAGGCCGAGATGAAATCGGCGTTGGCCATTGACCCGACCACGACCCTGAACTTCTACACCGGAAACCTGGGAGGCGGTCTCCTGGGCTACGCCACATTCCCGTGGATGTACGCCGAGGACAGTTTCATGCACGGCGTCGTCTGCCTCTACTCGTCTCTGCCGGGCGGTACGGCTGCTCCGTACGACGAAGGGGACACGGGTACGCACGAGGTCGGACACTATCTCGGTCTCTACCACACGTTCCAGGGGGGGTGTAGCGGTGACGGCGACTTCGTCGGCGATACCCCGGCGGAAGCAAGCCCCGCTTCCGGATGTCCGGTCGGGCGGGATACCTGCGCCGGAGGAGGTCCGGACCCGATTCACAACTTCATGGACTACACGACCGACGCCTGCATGTTCGAATTCACGAACGGCCAGTCCGCTCGCATGGATGCTGCCGTTGCAGCGTACAAGCCCGGGCTGGGTGGTGGTGGTTGCACGGAAACGGTACCGGCGGCGCCGTCGGCCCTCTCCGCGAACGCAATCAGCGACAGCCGGATCGACCTCAGTTGGAGTGACAACAGCAGCAACGAGGATGGATTCATCATCTCCCGTGGCGGCAGCGACATCGCGACGGTCGGCGCCGGGGTCACCAGCTACAGCGACAACGGCCTCACCTGCGAGACGAACTACTCCTACGCCGTCCGCTCTGAGAACTGTGCCGGGGAATCTGCGAGTTCCGGTTCGTCATCGGCCATGACCGGAACCTGTCCGGCGGGACCGACGGTTCACGTTTCTGCAATCGACCTCTCCGTTTCCTCCCAGGGACCCTGGCGCAGGGGTGAGGGCTACGTCACCGTCGTCGACCAGAACGGTAGTCCGGCAGCCGGGATCAACGTCAGCGTCAGCTGGAGCGGATCAACCACCGGCAGCAGCAACGCGACGACCGCAGCCGACGGACGGGCTTTCGTGGAGTCGCCTCGTTGTCGGTGCAACAGTAACTGCTTCACTGCCAGCGTGACCAACCTCAGCGGAGCCGGTGTGACGTACGACTCGGGTTCGAACGTCGAGACCACCGACGAGACCGGGAATGCCTGCGGCGCCCGTATTCAGCCGGCAACGGCAGGCCTGTCCGTCTCCAGCAGTCCGGAGCCGTTCCGGTCCGGAGCACGGATCACCTACGCCACGCCTTCCGCCGGAGCGGTTCGGTTGGCCGTCTACGACGTGAGTGGACGTCAGATTCGGGTCCTCGTCGATCAAGGCCTCTCGGCGGGAACGCACTCGACCTCTTGGGACGGTCGGGATGATCGCGGCCTGGAAGTGGCGGCCGGAGTCTACTTCTATGCCCTGCAGGTGGGCGACGAGTCAGTCATTCACAGGACCCTGCGTATTCGATGATCGGGGCCACAGAGGGACCAGAGCACATCAATCCATGACCGACGGGTTGATGTCTCCCTACAGCAAAGGCCGGAGCCTCAATTGAGCGCTCCGGCCTTGCTGTAGGTGCGGGGCCGCACTGGGTCTGTGCCGGAGAACCGCGCCCTTGCCGCCGTATCTCAGTACCTCCGACGGACACTGATGTCCCGGGTGGAATCGGAGAGGAACGGCCGGTAGGTTGCGAGAACGGGACGACTCTGCGGCGCGCTCTTCTCCTCGAAGACGGACACCTTCAAGTCCTGCAGAGTCTCCCAAGGGCGCGGCCCCTCCATGTCCAGCGGGAAGCTCACGGCTGTGTTCTTCATTGCAAGTGCATAGAGGTGGTGGCCCTCCCATTCGAACCGGGCGGAGATCTCCTCGCGGCGGTAGCCCTGCTCGACCAGACTTTCCGCCGCCAACCAGTGCGCTTCCAGCCGATCTGCCTGCGCCCGATTCCATTCCCAGGAGAACAGGGCGAGGGCCGCAGTCGCGACCAGTGTCAGTGCTGAGCGCAGTCGTCCCCCGGTCGCACTGAGCGGTCTGGGATGGGGCCTTCCGGCCCAGATGAGCGCCGGAAGGAACAACGGCAGAAGATAACGATCGTAAAAGGACTCGGCGAACAGCATCGGGAGAAACAAGGTCAGGGACAAACCCGTCACGATGACAGCGGCGTTCCGGCTTGGGAGTACGAACCGAGTTCCCGGGACGGAGCGCCGGTTCCGGCACCGAACGTTGGCTGCGATCTGAGCTACGGACCGGAGCGACAGTAGCGCGACGACCAAAGGAAGAAGGTAGGTGAGGCATTTCCAGAACCACGGAAAGGGTAAGGGACTCGCCATTCCGGATACTGTGCCGACGGTGGCCTTGCAGAAGTAGTTGCCCTGCAGAGGGAAGTAGTTGAGTCGCGGAGTCCCGACGTCGACCCAGACGAAGTGCACGGTGAGGACCAAAGCACCGCTTAGAACAAGGACGGCCCCCAATCGCGTCCTCGTCGGACGGGCCAGACCGGCCCAAAGAAGCGGGGACGCCACGAACGCAACGAGGAGGCTCCCGCCCAGCAGTTGGCGCATCGACTCGCCGAAGAGCCTGAGCGCAGCACCGAATCCGAACGCAGACTGTTTCGGTGTGTTGGCCAGCCCTTCCCACATGACCGCTCTTGGTATGAGGAGCCATGCCAGTCCGACCGCCAGGGCCAAGGGAGTGATCGAGACCAGAGCCGGGAGCCGGCCCGAACGGCCGCGCGAAACCAGAAGAAGGGCGCCGCTCAATCCCAGGAGCGCACCGGGTTGCCTGGTCAGAAAAGCTGCGGCCACCACGATGCCGAAGCCCAAAGAACGCACTGGACTGGGATGCTCGTAGGCACGCAGAGCCAGCCAGATTCCGAGCACACTCAACCCGAAGAAAGAGAAGTCGCTGTTGAAGGAACCGGCCAGTGGAAGTGCAAGCGGGTTGAAGACGAGAAGCGTCGCTCCGCCGACAGCGGAGCTGCGACTCAGGCCACACCGGCGAAACACCGCGAACCCCGCGCCGGCGACTGCTGGAATCCAGGCGAAGGTCGCCAGTCGGAGGGAGCCATATCCGTCTCCGAGGATCTTTCCGAAGAGCGTCCCCCAGAAGAGGTGGAAGATCAGGGTCGGATCTCCCCATCCGACATCGACAAAGCCTTCACCCTCGAGCCAGTGTTGGACGCCGAGACGGTAGGCCCAATCGTCTCCCTGCGCGACCTCCCGAAGGGGCGAGGGCCCGAGGGTCGCAAGTGCCAGGAGGATGGCGCCCAATACCAAAGCGATGGCCGGAGAACCCGCCGCCGTTTCGGCCCCGGGTGCCGGGGTGCGATCCGAGGCGTCGGAGTCGACTCTGAATATGGACATGCTTCCCCGAGCGGTTGTGTACTGCAGATCGCGAAGTTGCGGCAGACACAACCTGGACGGGACAAACTACGGGTTTGATACCGCCTCGTGTACGAGGCGCGGGGATCCACTGCGGAAGGGAAGGGCGGGTAGGCGGGGTAGGTTGACGAGCAGCGACGAGAGAAAAGCTACCCCGAATCGACACCGCGCTTCTTCACCAACGCCCCCAGATTCTTCAGGGCTCGGGCATGCACTCGCGACGTCCAGGACTTCGAAAGCCCGAGCGTGGCTCCCGCTTCCTCCAGCGTCATGTGGTTGAAGTAGTAGTTCTCGAGGACCGCCCGTTCCTTTTCGTCCATCTGTTCCAGTGACTCTCGAACGATCTGGACGACCGAAGCCAACTCGGCAGCTTCTTCCGGACTTTCCTGGTCTCCGGCGATGTCGCCCATCGATTCGTGGTCGAGCGACAAAAGTCGGGCCCCGGCGATCCGCATGATCGTGTCCCGGGTCGCGGAGATTTCGTCTTCCAACGTCATCGAGCCGTGTGAACCCGAGTTGGAGTCGGCCGAGTCGGTCAGGATCTCGTTCGTGGCCGCCTGAAAGTTGACGTCCCAATCCGGGTCTTTCTCGAACCAGGCCATCTTCCGGATGCCGTCGTAGATTGCGCCGCGAATCCGGTAGTAGGCGAAGGTCTTGAACTGAACCCCTCGGGCGGGATCGAAGCGGCGGCTGGCTTCGATGAGGCCGATCTGCCCGTAGGACTCCAGGTCACCCAGCTCGACGAAGTCGGGGAGTCCACGCAGGATCTTCTTGGCCAGCGCCGTGACGAATCCCATGTACTCCACGACCAGCTGGTCGGGATTGACGGGGCCGCCGGGGACGGAACCGGAAGGTGTGGAATCGGTCATCGCACGGAACTTCCTTGCCGAATTACAAATCTCGAGCGTGGCAGGAGTCTAGCCTAGGATGCGCTCAAAAAGGGGCGTCAACCCCGTTTGGTGCAGTTGATGGAACGCGCGAGCCGCCAGTTTGGATAGTATGGGAGTGGACTTGGATCACTCGGAAAGTCGGAGTCAGAACGCTGTGCGGAAGCGCGTGCAGACACGGAGTCAAAGCCCGGTGCGGGAACCCAACCAGAGTCAGGAGCCAGAACCGAATCCACGGGTTTCTTGGCAGGGAAAAGCGCTTCTTGCCGGCTGGCCGGTTGTTCTCGTTCTCTTTGCGGTCAGCTGGACTTTCGGTTGCGGCTCGGACTCGACGAAGCCGGATCCGCCCTCCGTATACAGGTATCCGGCGACTCAGGATGAACTCATCGCGGCCTACAGAGACGCCTACGAGTTCCGGATTGCCGATGACGTCGATGAGCTTCTCACCGATGACTTTGTCTTCCACTTCGCTCCCATCGACATCGACTCGTTCCAGGTCGCCGGAACCTGGGGCAAGGACGAAGAGATGGCCTCGTGCCGTCGCCTTTTCGGTGGAGAGCAGGGCATCTGGCCGACGGGTGAGCTACGGGCGCCCATCGATTCCCTTTTCTACTTCGGACTTCAGGTACGTCCGGAGAAAGAGTCCGAGTGGGAACTCGATCCGGATTCCGGACTCTGGGAACGCCCGTATCTGGCTTCGATGGTCATTCAGTACGACGACGGGTGCATCGACATCGTGTCCGGGGTGCAGCGCTTCGGTGTCCAGGACATGTCGGAAGTCGGCGGTCCGAACGGAGAGCAGGCGACCGGCTTCGCCATTCGGGAATGGCGCGATACCGGGCTCATCGGAGTACGTGAAGAAGAAAATCCCCAGCTGCATGTCGCGAGCTGGGGATACGTGAAGGCGAGCTTTCGAGTTCGAGAATGACCGCCACGGCTGCGGCTGCGGCTACGGCTCCGTGCAGGCGTAGTCCGTCGCCGTACAGGCGCTGTGGCAGCCGATGCAGTTCTGGACGACGATATCGTCCTGGACCTCCCGGTCCCGGTTGGCTTCGATCCAGATCCAGTCGCCATTGTCCGGATCCGTTCCCGCCGGACCCTTGACCATGATGACGAAGCCCACGACCGAAGCCTCATCGCAGGCGTCGGAGTTGTGCATCGTCTTGACGAAGGTTGCGCCTTCCTCAAAAGGATAATTGCCGTCCAGGTAGTCCTGGGCAGAGGCCGGATCGGCGTGCACGATGATGAAGTTTCCGTCGTGCGGGTTACTGAAGCGACAGTCCCGAACCTGGACCCAGGTATCACGGTAGTCTGCCGGGAACGGGGCGATCTCAGGCTCGACAACGGGTTCGGTGGGATCGTCGTCGTCATCGCCGCAGGCCGCCGAGAAGAGCATGAGGCCTGCGAGTCCACATGCGAACAAGCCGGAAAAGAGGGCCGCGCGTCGATTGCGCGGCCCGGACCATTGATTCTGCGTCAAGAGAAGAGCCTTCCTGGGATCTACTACTTGTAGCGCCAGACAGCCCGAATGCGGTGATTGTGGGTGTCGGCGATGAACAGGTTACCGACGGAATCGAACTCGATTCCGTACGGGCGGTCAAGCTCTGCCTCGGCCGGGTGGCCTCCGTCACCGGAGAAGCCGGCGACGTTCGGTCTTCCGGCAAACGTCGTGATGATTCCGGTCTGCTGGTCGACCTTGCGAATCACGTTGTTCCGCGTGTCGGCGATGAACAGGTTTCCGTGCGGACCAACGGCGACGTCGGAAGGCCAGGCCAAACGGGCCTCGGTGGCGAGCCCGCCATCTCCGTCGAAGCCGCGACGTCCACTACCGGCCACCGTCGTGATGATCCCGTTGGTGTCGACCTTGCGGACCACGTTGTTGACTGTGTCTGCGAGGTAGTAGTTGCCGTCGGCGTCGAAACAGGCCTTGCCCACCGGGGGAGCGGACTGACCGACCGGAAGGAAGATCTGAGCGTCAATGGCCGGTCCGCCGTCGCCGGCGTAGCCTGGAACATGACTGCCGCCGACGATCGTGCTGATGATGCCGTTGGTGTCGACCATGCGCACACACTGGTTGGCGAGGTCCGAGATCCACAAGTTCCCGACTTGGTCGAAGACGGCGCAACTCGGAAGGTCGAGGATGGCTTTGGTCGCAGGCCCGCCGTCCCCGCCGAGGTCCCGCGCACCCGTACCTGCGATGAGGGACATCATTCCCGTGTCGAAGTCGAGCTTCATCACCTTGGAGTTGTGCCAGGCGGAAAGGACGAGGTTTCCATCCGACGGGTCGAAGGAGACCTGGGTCGGGTGGTTGAGCTTGATGTCCTTTGCCGGACCCTCGAGCGCGTCACCGAGTTCTCCCGTACCGATCAGGGTCGAGGAGACGCCGTCTTCGACGACGCGGACGCGATGGTTGTTCCAGTCGAGAACGTACATCCGGCCGTCGGGACCGAAGTTCACGTTCTGCGGAAGGGATAGATGGACGGTGAGAGCGTCACCGTCTGTGCCTTGACCGTTGATGCCGGTTCCCATGACCGTGGTGATTCGGTCGTACGCCTCGACCTGAGGCTCCGGTTCGGTCGGGGACCCGTTGTCATCACTGCACCCCGTCGTCAGCCCAAGGGCGAGGAAGGTGGCGGCGGCGAGACGGATCGTGTTCATAGGGACGTTGGTTCGGGAATTCTTGATTCGCATTTCCTGATGTCCTCGATGCCGCTTTCCTAGAAGGAAACGCGACGGATCCGGTGGTTGTACCAATCGGCGATGTAGAGATTGCCTTCCGCGTCGAACTCGAGTCCGATCGGGCGGTGGAGTTGGGCTTCCGTGGCCGGTCCCCCGTCACCGCTGAATCCGGCGTCGCCGGTTCCGGCGACCGTCTCGATGATTCCGGTTTCGACGTCCACGGCGCGGACCCGATTGTTCAGCTCGTCCGCAATATAGATGCGCCCGTCCGGGCCGAAGGCCAGATCCTTCGGGTAGTTGAGCGATGCATCCGTCGCGAGCCCGCCGTCACCGGCGTAAGCTCCGGTACCGTTGCCAGCGAAGGTCTCGATGGTGTTTGCGATGAGGTCGACACGTCGGATCCGGTGGTTGTTCGTGTCACTGATGTAGAGCCGCCACTGGTCGTCGAAGACGATGGATCCACCCGGCGGAGGGTTGCCTCCGGCTGGCAGGTTGATCATGGCGTCAAGTGGGTCCCCGCCATCACCCCCGTAGCCCTGCTGGCCGTTCCCGACCACCGTTTCGATGAGGTCGGTCGCGGAGGAAATTCGGCGTACGCGTTGGTTACGTTGATCGAGAACGAAGAGATCGTCATCCGGGCCGAGGATCGTGCACTGCGGCTGGCTGAGGATGGCGTCGCGACTCGGCCCGCCGTCACCCCCGAACCCAGCTCCGGCTCCGCAGACGACGAGAACGCGCTCGGTGTTCGGATCGTAGGTGCGAAGCTTGTGGTTGTGCCAGGCCGTCAAAAGGATGATGCCGTTCGGAAGTTCGATGAGCTGGGTCGGGTGGTTGAGGTGAACGTCCGTTCCCAAGGCCCCCGGAGCTTCGAGATCGGACAGGTCGTCAGGTCCATCTCCGATGAAGTCGGTACCGATCACCGTTCGGAGCGTGTTGTTCTCGACCAGTCGGACCCGGTGGTTGTTCCAATCGAGTATGTAGGCGTCCCCGTTGGAGACGAACTGGACATCGATCGGCCAATAAAGAAAGGTTTCCTCGAGCGGCAGCCCATCTCCGTTGAACCCGGCTTGACCCGTCCCGATCCAGGTGCAGATCTGGCCAGGCGAATCACAATCCGGCTCCGGCTCGGGGACGACCGTGTCGTCGCTGTCCGAGCTGCATCCGGACAAGAGTCCGAAGCTCAGAACAAGGGAGCACAGAAGAAAGGGCCGAACGCTATTTCGCGTGCGTCGGACGAAGTTCGTTTGCATAATTAGATCAGTTTCTCCCTGGCAGAACCCCCGAAGAGAATATCACGGTACGTCCCGCGCTCTTGCATCGGAATTTTGGGCCCACATCGATCCTTGCGTGAACCTGAGCTTCTGGATCGCTGCCCCCGGTCTTCTCAGTCCGGCCCTCTGGTACTCCGGAGGTTGTTGGAACAACATTCTTCCGACGACGAATCCCCGGCACTCGGACCCGCGGAACCAAACGCTTTCGTACAGGGAGCGCGCATTTGGGGCGTTCAACCCAAGATCGTTTGACTTCGAAGCGATCCGGTTAATAAACTTTTCCTGCGCCTGCAACGCCCCGTTGCTTGCGTCCGGCGGGCCCACTCCTCAAAAACAGCCGCCAAACCTACATGCACGGAGGTTGCCATGAAGCTTCGGCTCGGCTTTCTGGCGTTGGTGCTCCTGGGGGGGGCTACGCAGCAAGCTTCCTCTGTTGGAGAGTTCGTCGAGACTACGAACGAACTCGGACTCGGTATTGCCGCGAGCTCGGACCAGGGGCCGGGATGCGGATTTGCCGATATCGATTCCGATGGTGATTTGGATCTGATGGTTGTCGATGGGCTCGGCGATCCTAATGTCTTCTTCCGACAGGACGGACTGAGGAATTTCGTCGAAACTGCGGGCACGATTGGTCTCGACGATGACGGATGGGGAAAGTCGGTCACGTTTGCCGACTATGACAACGACGGCGACCCGGACATGTTGTTGACCCGACTCGGGGATAGCAACGTGCTCTGCCGCAACGACGGCGGCGTTTTCACGGACGTCAGTGACACTGCGGGGTTCGACTTCATTGGCCAGAACTCGGGCGCAGCATGGGCCGACTATGACCTGGACGGCTACATCGACGTCTACATTACGACGTACAACTCCCAGCCCAACCGGCTCATGCGGAACATGGGGGACGGAACGTTCCAGAACGTCACCGCTGACGCCGGGGTCGAGGACGCCACTGGGTACGGGTTTCAGCCCGCATGGCTCGACTACGACAACGACGGGTGGTCGGATATCTACGTCAGCAATGATGTTTTTGGTACGGCCAATGCGCTCTTCCGCAATAACGGGGATGGCACGTTCTCCGATGTCTCCGCATCCAGTGGGGCCGGGATCGACATGAGCGCGATGGGCATTGCTGTTGGTGACTTCAACAACAACGGCCTGCTCGACATTTACGTCGCGAACATCGCGACCGGAAACGTCCTGCTGCAGAATGACGGAGACGGCACCTTCACGGAGAGGGCGGAAGAACTCGGCGTTGAGGCCGGAGTCATCGCCTGGGGCGTGAACTTCCTCGACTTCGATCACGATGGTCGCTTGGACCTCTATTGCAACGTGTCGTCGGACGACTACTTTGCGCCTCCGGGTGACTCAGATGCTCCGTCCTATCAGGAGCGCGTAACGCAGTTGATGGGTGGAGGGGGTGAGTACCCGAACCTGCTCTTCCGCAACAACGGTGTCACCTTCGACAACGTGTCCGTCGGCTCAGGGATCGAAGACGGAGGTCGGAGTTTCAGCTCCGCGGTTGCCGACTACGACAACGACGGTGATCTCGATATCTACGTTACGAACTGGTACGTGGTTCAGACCGACAGCTTGACGTCGATGTTCGAAAACACCCATGTGCCGCGGGGCAGTGCCGCCACTGACTGGCTGCGAATCAGACTCATCGGTACGACCAGCAACCGGGACGGAGTCGGTACTCGCGTCTGGATCGAGACCACGGACGGATGGCAGGTGCGGGAGCGGAACATCGGCACGTCGTATCTGGCCTGCAGCGACCCATATCTGCATTTTGGCACGGGGAATTCATCCGTGGTTTCAAAGCTCTACGTCCGGTGGCCGTCGGGACTTGGGGAACTCTACGAGAACGTTCCGGCTGGACAGGTGCTGACGTTGGTTGAGGGTTTTGGCACTGCGACGGATGTGCCCGGAGTTCCGGGGAAGGCGGACACCGCGAGCCGAAAAACAGGCAAGATCCGCATCTCCCCGAACCCGAGTTCGGGTGCGGCCGTGCTAAACTGGAATTCGAACACGGCCTCCCACAGCACCCGCGTCTGGATCACGGACGCTGCAGGAAGAAGAGTCTGGTCCGCATCTCATCCGCTGAGTGCCAGTGAGAGCCAGATTCGTTGGGACGGACGAGATGCCAAGGGGCGTCGCGTTCCGACCGGGACGTACTTCGTCTACCTGCGGACGGGGGAGGGTCAGCATCATTCCGGGCGTGCTCACGTCGTTCGCTGACGCCTGAGATTTCGGATGTCGATCGTAGCAACGAACTGTTGAAGGAAACCCACTCGATATGAACACCCAAGCAACGAGGGATGAGCGCGAGGTCGTGCTCACTCCAGGCTCCGCATCGAACCTCATCCGCACGGAAACCCCGGCTTCGCTTCAGCGAAGCCGCTGCACGAAGACTTTTGTCATGGCCGCGCTTGTCGTGGCCGCCTCTGCTGCGGCCCGCGGCCCGGCGCAGGCGACTCCCAACTTCACCGAGGTCTCCTCGGAAGTCGGCGTCAGTGTCGAGACGAACTCCTACTGGGGAGCCGGCATCACTTTCCTCGATTGCGATCTGGATGACGATCTCGATATCCACGTCGTCGACGGGGAGGGTGATCCGAACGTTCTCTTCCGGAACAACGGAGACCGCACCTTCACCGAGATCGCAGCGTCCGTCGGACTGGACGACGATTCCTGGGGAAAGGCGGTCGTCCCTGCGGATATCGACAACGACGGCGATCCGGACATGCTGCTCACGACGTACGGCTCTTCCGAGATCAATCGTCTCTTCCGCAACGACGGCGGGACGTTCGTTGACATTTCCGCCGGATCCGGCTTCGACTACATGGATTTCTGCACCGGGGCAGCCTGGGCCGACTACGACGGCGACGGACTCCTCGACTGCTACATCACCTGCTATCTCGGAAAGCCCAACCGATTGATGCGCAACCTCGGCGGAGGGATCTTCACCGACGTGGCGCCCGGACTGGGTGTTGCCGATCAAACCGGCTGGGGATATCAGCCGGCGTGGTTTGACTACGACTTCGACGGTGACCAGGATCTCTACGTCGGAAACGATGACTTCTTCGGCGGAACGGCGAACGTGCTTTTCCGCAACAACGGAGACGGGACCTTCACTGACGTCTCTGCGCAGACCGGTGCGGGGATCTCCATCGCCACCATGGGAATCGCAGTTGGCGACTACGACAACGATGGCGATCTCGATCTCTATCTTTCCAACCTCCCGGCTGGAAACAAGATGCTGAGAAATGACGGAGGCACCTTCACCGAAGTGGCCGCCGACCTGGGTGTCGAGGTGGGTAACATTTGTTGGGGTGTCGACTTCTTCGACGCGGACAACGACGGCTGGCTCGACCTCTACGTCGACACTTCCGACACCGACGGAAATCCCCATGACTTCCAAGGCGATCCGCCCGTCGACGATCTTCGGGATCTCGTCCAGTCGCGAGGTGGAGGAGGCGCACCGAATCGGATGTTCCAGAACGTTGGAGGAACCTTCACCGACGTTTCCGCCGCCTCGGGCACGGATCATCCCGGTGTCGGTTATTGCTCGGCTGTTGGCGACTACGACGACGACGGCGACCTCGATCTCTACATCACGAACTTGTGGTTCACGAACGGGGATGCACCGAGCGCATTCTATGAGAACGAGCACTACGGCCGTAGCGACACGGGTACCGGCTTCCTTCGTGTGAACCTGGAAGGAACGACCAGCAACCGCGACGCCGTCGGCGCCAAGGTTTGGATCCGGGCCGGTTCGATGTGGCAGCTACGTGAGAAGCAGGCCGGCACGGGATACCTTTCATCGAGCGAGCCGACAATGCACTTCGGACTGGGTGCCGAGACGTTGGTCGAAGAGTTGTATGTCCTCTGGCCTTCCGGTCTGGGCGAGCTCTACACGAACATCGCCGCCGGAACGACGCTCGATCTCGTCGAAGGAAACGGTACGACCACTTCCGTCGACGATCCGGTTCTCAGCGGTCCGACGGTTGCCGTTCAGCCGCAGCCGGTTCTCGACGACTGCCAAATCTCGTTCCGTCTGGGTGACGACGCGGCTCTGTCGGGCTTCGCGCCGCAGGTTGGTGTCTTCGACGTCACCGGTCGTCTGGTCCGCGACCTTTCGGCCGCCGTTCGCATCGACAACGGGATCGGAAGCGCGCAGTGGGATCGTCGCGACGAATCGGGACGACGACTTCCTGCCGGCAGCTACGTGATTCGCTTCCGCGCCGCAGGTACGACCGCGTCAGAGAGAGTTGTCGTTCTCGACTAGTCTGACCGTCGCCGACGGATCTGCCTCGACCAGGACTCTGGCTTACTCGCCCGACTCAGCTACCTCTTTGAGTTGGGCGAGTGAAGACGCGATGTGCCTCACGTGTCGACTCACCCATCGATCGCAGACCTGCTGGATCGGGACAGGATTCAGATAATTCCAGCGGACGCGCCCCTCGCGCCGCACGAGCACTAGCCCGGCGTCGGTGAGAACATCCAGATGCTTCATGACGCCGGTGCGTCCGAGACCTCCGCGCGTGGGGTCGGAAAAGTGCTCACAGATGTCCCCGGTGTTCCTTGGGGCGCCTGCCAGTAGGTCGAGCAGGGCTCGTCGGGTCGGATCCGCCAGAGCCCGCCACACTTTGTCGACATCCTCCGCCTGTTTCGCTTTGGCCTTCGTTGCATGACGAGCCGTTGCGGGGCTCACTGTTCGTTCGATTCGGCCAGCGGCTTGAGCCCCGTTTCCAGCAGGGAGCGCCAACCGCTTTCCAAGTGTGTCGCCATGTCCGGATCGATGTGTCCGTGCATCGACTGCGTCATCCGCACCACCGTCGAATCCCCACCGTCTTCGACCTGAATGAACAGGTATGTCTGCGCGGGGCCACCGAAAGGCGGCGCCATGGGGCCGACCAGGTTGATGGAGCGGCCGGGAACGATCGAGACGACGGAGAACCACAGCAAGCCTTCGCCTTCGGCATTCGTCTCCGCGAGATGACCGCCCGGCCGCGGATCCAGCGTGACTGTGGAGCCCCCACCAACGCATCGTAGGTCCTGAATCCACCACTCGTTCGGGCGCTCCAGAATCAACTGCCAGACCCTTGCAGCTGGCGCCTGGATGGTGGTTTCCAGCTCGAAACGAAATGCGGAGGTGACGAGATCGAGTGCGGCGTGGGGCATGAAGTGTTCCTTCTCTTGAATCGCGCCGTTGCGCGACGCGCCGGTTTCGGGTGGAAATGACCGGCCGCAAGGATACGGACACGGTCGCTTTCTTATGAAATGTCACTATACAGTGACATGTTGGGTCTGTCCAGCCCCGGGAAGTAGCGAGTAGCGGTTTTCTCAGCGCCGATCAGGTTGTCGTTCGGGCTTGGTGACGCGGGGATGTTCCGCAACCGTGGCCGGGCTTCGGTCAGTCGCTGCTGGCGGCGCCGTCCGAACGCACCGAGGGGATTCGGTAACAAACGACGGAAAGCGGTTCGACCTCGATCTCTTCCTCGTCTTCGCCTTCTCCGCCTCCGAAGGCAGCCCGCCTGGCATCCACCAGCTCCTCGACGACGATGAAGCGATCCTGTCCTAGGAAGAAGAATCCGTCGTCACGCGCGCTGCCGTTGCCTTGCAGCTGCACCTGCTGGATGAACTTCCCCTTGGCGTCGAAGACGTCGAAGGTGCCGAGAACACCATCGGGGGCGTCGTAGGCGCCGCGGCTGCTCAGCACCCAGAGCGTGCCGTCTTCTCTCGGAAACATGCGGATGATAGCGGGGTCCGTGTCACTCGCTTCGAATTCCATTTCCATTCGCCTGGGGCCGCGAATGCGAACGCCACCGCTGACCGCTTCCTTTTCTTCTGCGGAGCGGACCCGCGGTTCGTAGCTCCGCGCGACGGTGACAGCCTTTGTCCCGGGGTCCGAGTAGACCTCGATCTCGTACTTCTCGAACTCGTGATTGATGTAGACGCGACCGTCCGGTCCGCCGGCCCAGCGCCGGAAACCGAATGAGTCACGTTCCCTCATCGCGGTATTGGAAAAGTCCCGTTCGAAGCTCTTTTCTGCGAAGTCTCCCTTGGCCGCTCCGTCCGTTCCCGCTTCGACGATGCGTTGGGTCATGGCAAAGCCGGTGTCGGTGCGGCGTCCTTCATTGACCTGCATGATGAGTCCGTCGCCACCGACGTTGACCCCGCCCATGAAGACCATTCCATCTTCCGAGCCCGGAGGTTTGATCTCTCCCATCGGTTCGCCGTCGGCGGAAAGAAGCACGATCTTTCCCGGGCGGCTCTGAACGACACCGATCGTCCCGTCGGGCAGGGCTAGGAGACCGTTGGGACGATGAAACTCACCAGGTCCTTCGCCTTCGCGACCGATGGTGTTCAGCCACTCCCCGTCCGGAGCGATGACCTGAACTTCGTGCAGCTGGCTGTCGAGCAGATAGATCCTGCCCGAGTCGTCCATGGCGACATCGTTGATGACTCCGAGGAGGAGATCCTCGTTCTCGCCGTCCAGCCTCCAGACTTCCTCCAGGGCGACGGTTTGAGTTCCGCGCTCCGGTTCGGCGGGATTGTCGATCCGGCTTTGGGCATCGGCTCCGGTGATTCCCAGCAGAAACGTCAGGAGCAGTGCAGGCGTGGCGGCGCGGAAACATTCGATCATCGGTGTCCTCCCGGGAAGTCCAACTGTCCCATCCGGTCACAAATACCCCGGCGAGGGGGTGAGGTTCGGTGCGGCTCTGGAAAGGCTCCATGATGGAGACGGTGGGTGACCGGGTCCACTGGGAAACCGGCCACGATTCCTTGGAGGGTAGACGCGTCCGTTGTCCGGATCGTTCAACGGAGGTGGGGGCAGCGGCCCGACAATTCCGGGTTAGAGGCGGTCCAGGATCTTCTGAATACGCGAACTCTGGTTCGGGTCCGCGAGCAGCTGTTCTTTGATCGCGGAACGAAGGTCCTCGGCCTTGGGGCCCTGGAGGACCTGATCGCCGAACGTGTCCTTGAGCACCCACTCGACCATGCGGTCCGTTGCCACACCAAGCCGGTTGGGATCATTCGCGTCCACGTCCTGCAGCAGCTTTCGCAGCTCGGAGGTCTGCGGGCCATCCGTCTTGGAAACGCCCTCGGCCTTCTCGCCGCCCTGCGTTTCGCCCATCTTGGATTCGAAGTCGGCGCCCTTGGGGCCCTGAACCTTGTCCGGTCCCTGGTTCTCCGGTAGTTCGGGGATCTTTCCGCCAGGTCCATCGATCTTCATGACTCAAACCTTCCTTAGAACCAGTCGTCCGCATCTGCGGTCCGCGAGTTGTTCGTCAAACGGTGCTACAGGATCCCCGATTCGAGAAAGCGCCGAACCATCTTGGCCATGTTACCGCCGGCGGTTCCCACAGGATCCAATTGTACTGCCTTGTCCAGGGAGAGGACGGCTTCTTCCTTGTGCCGTGCAAAAGCCAAAGCTTCTCCCAGATGTGCGTGGGCCAGGGCGTGATCCGGTGCGAGCGTGACCGCTTCTTCGAAGGCTTCGATGGCTTCATCGAAGTCGCCTTGTTGAAACCGAATCGTTCCCAGTCCGATGAGAGGAAGATGTTCTTCTTCGACCAGGGGTCGCAGAGCCCGAAAGACGACGGCGGCTTCCTCGTACCGCTCTCCGTCTCTGAGAAGAAGGGCCGTTTCCAAAAGGAAACGCTTCTCTTCAAGACTCAACTGAATAGGTAAGGCTTCGTTCACGCGTTTCTTCTCGGTTCGTCTCGGATCTGTCTCGCTCCAACCCATCGTTCGAGGTGACCGCGATTCCGGGTTCAGCAGTGAGCCCGTCGAGTCACCTCTGAGTCCGCCTACTTGAAGTTCCGAACGGCCGTCATCGACGCTTCGTGCTTGGCCTTGTTGATGTTCGAAATCATCGAGAACGTCTGTGTTGCCTTCTGGATCTCGAGCTGGAGCTTGATCAGCTCTTCCTGCTTGCTGAAGTCGCTGTTGATCCCGACCTTGGAGAGAGTGTTGCCAAGGATCGGCACGTTGCCCGCGATCCCGCGGCCGACATCGCCCAGGACCTGTCCGAACTTGGACCAGCCACTCTGCTGAGGAGCTTCCGGCTGTTGAGCGATCTGCTGATAGTTGAAATCCGATTGTGTGCGTCCCACGCCGCTCATCTGAGTTCTCCTTCCTGTTCCAGCACTTCGTCGCGCGCCTGCAGGGCTTCATCGAGGAACCCGAGTGCGTGGCCGTAGGCGTTCAAGGTCGTCTGAGCGGTCTCCCGAACCTGGGGAGATCCCGTGCGCACCAACTCGTCGAGCTGCTTGCACGTGCGAAGGCACTGATCACGGAGGGCCTGGTACTTCTCCTGGTCCGTGAGGAGTTCCCTCAGGATCGGGTAGTCCCGAAGCTCTTCCGCTGCCTTCTGCTCGTCCATCCGCCTCTCCGTATCCTACGGTGCCATTGTCGGTTGGACCGACAGTAGCCAAATCGCGTGATGTGCCGGAAGGGGTTTCCTTCCGTTTCCGGGAATTGCGGCCTCGGTTGGACGCTTTCCGGGTTGCCTGCCGACTTATCGGGGTTCGGGTTCGCGGAGTTGCGCGAATTTCTCGTGGGGACGCAGCATGAATCCCAGGAGGGTCGTAACCTGTTCAAAAGTGGCAACTTGGCCACGACTTGGCTTCGTTTCAGGGTTAGGATGGCGTCCACAGGACACGCCGTCTCGCTCTCCTCCTTCCCCCGCGCGTGAGGCACCCGGCGTACGTATCTCCAATGCCCGCGGAGGGCCGAAACGTCGGGACCGCAGTTTCTCGGGTCCCGCTTGGAGTCTGGAAGGAGGAGTCGCCATGAGCATCTCTAGTTGTGGACGGAAGATTGCGGACGGGATGGGGCTTTGTGTTTCAGCGCGGCGGCCGTTTCGGCGACGACTCACCGTCGTCCTTCTGGGGCTGCTGTCGTTAAGCTCTTTCACTTCGGTCGGTGCGACGATTCGGCCGGTCGCGGCGTGGGGAGAGGAGGGGTCTGGGCCTGGAGAATTCCGGTTTCCTTCGAAGATCGCGGTCTCCTCAGACGGACACGTTTTCGTCTCCGACACCGAGAACCACCGAGTCCAGGTTTTCGATTCGCTGGGAGAACCCATCCGTCAATGGGGAGAGGAAGGCACGGGACCGGGCCAGTTCAGTTGGCCGCAGGGGATCTTCCTTCTCCGTCACTCGGTTCTCGTCGTCGACGCCAACAACCACCGGATTCAGGAATTCACGTACGACGGGACTTTCGTTCGGACGATCGGCCGGCAAGGAAGTGGCCGTGGTGAGTTCTTCTATCCCAACGATGTTGCGGTCGACGAGCACGGGAACTTCTACGTGTCCGAGGAAGGGAACGGCCGCATCCAGAAGTTCGACCCGGATTGGAGTTTCCTGCGGACTTGGGGGAACTCCGAGGATGGTAGTTCCGAGTTCGCACGACCCGGCGATCTCGCCATTCGCGGTTCCAGAATCTACGTCTCGGACCAACTCAATCATCGCGTCGCCGTTTTCGATCTCGACGGTCGGCCGATCGGAAGCTGGGGGGATCAGTACAACTCAGGAAACGAGCCGGGCCAGTTTCATTGGCCGTGCGGGATCGCACTTGGGCCGAACTATGCTTTCGTGGTGGATCAGTTCAATCACCGAGTCCAGATGTTGGATATGAATGGACAGCCGATTCTCAACTGGGGGAGGGCCGGTCGCGATCCGGGGCGGTTTCTCTTTCCCCTCGACGTCGCCATCGGACCCGACGGTCGGATCTTCGTTCTGGAGTACACAGGCGGCCGAGTCCAGGTGTTCCAGTGGACGACCGCTGAAGACATCGGGGTGAAATTTCAGCATGACTTTGGGGAGCGCGGCTCCCAGCCCGGTCAGTTTCTCGTACCTGGCGATGTCGCGGTGGCTATGGATGGAACGGTCTTCGTCTCCGAGAGGGAGGGAAATCGGATCCAGCGGTTTACGCCGGACGGAGAGTTCCTCGGGACCTGGGGCGAGCACGGAGTGGGCGACAGCCGTTTTCGTGGTCCGAGAGGGATCACCGTGTCGGATGACGATCGGGTCTACGTCGTCGATCGAGGCGGAAACACGATCAAGACGTTCGATCTCGAGGGGAACTTTCTCTTCAAGTGGGGTGGCTTTGGACGGTCTTCCGGTCGATTTAACGAGCCCTACGGAATCGGAAACGACCGGTTTGGAAACGTCTATGTTTCGGACCAAAGAAACCATCGAGTACAGAAGTTCGATGCGGAAGGTGAGTTCGTACGGGAGTGGGGCGGCCAGGGAACAGACTCCGGTCTGTTTCTGAGACCAGGGGGCGTGGCCGTGAGCCGCGAGGGAATCGTCTACGTGATCGACACGGGCAACACGCGTGTGCAGATGTTCAGCCCGGACGGGGGATACCTCTATGAGTGGGGGCGGTACGGTGCCGAGGGAGAGCGTTTGATCCAGCCGGTCGGTATTGCGGTGGCCCCGACTGGATACGTCTACGTTTCGGACTTCGGAGATCGCAGAGTCAAGGTCTTCGACGAGTTCGGTACCTTCCTCTTCCATTGGGGCGGGATTGGTTGGGGAGACGGTCTCTTCGATGGGCTGGCAGGTCTCGGTGTCGGACAGGACGGCGCCGTCTACGTAACCGAGGCATGGTATGCCGAGGTGCAGGTCTTCGAGCCGTTCTTCGCCGAAGAGGCCGTCGACCTCAGCTCGGACTACGACATCGTCGGGCCGGTTGGAAAGGAGTCCGTTTCATCGGGGACGGTTGCCGCTGCGAAGTCCGAGCTCACGTCGTCGCGACTACCGGTCCGGGTGATGGAGAATCCCTGCCGAGGAGCGATCGCTTTCGAGCTTCAGGCGGGTACCGGTCCGGTCCGTCTTTCGATCCACGATGTCCGGGGCCGAAAGCTCCATTCGTCATGGCAGGAGCGCTCCGCTGCGGGGCCTCGTCGTTTCGTTTGGGAGGGACCCTGGCAGGGCGTCTCACCGGGTACCTATTTCTACCGCTGGGAGTCGGAAGACCAATCGTCCGCAGGGAAGGTCACCGTCGTTCGGTGATCCGTTGACAGCCCGGGACCCGGCGTCTTAGGCTGCGATGCAGCCGGGATTAGTCGAGCTTTTGCAAGCCTTCGATGGGAGCGGATGTGGCGGATACTCCTCGCGATCAATGGAAGTCCAAACTCGGGTTCATCCTGGCGGCTTCCGGTTCCGCCATCGGTCTCGGCAACATCGTCTTCTTCAGCGCGAATGCCTACAAGTACGGCGCCGGCGCGTTCTACGTCCCTTACCTGATCGCGCTCTTCCTGCTTGGCATCCCTGTCATGATCATGGAACTGGGGATTGGGCACCGCGCGCAACGGGCCTATCCTGAAGCGATGTACCGAATCGGCGGGATCAAGGGCGAGTGGATCGGCTGGTTCGGGCTCCTCAACGCCAGCGTCATCACGATGTACTACATCACGATTCTGGGCTGGGTGCTGGGGATGTGGATCGGCGCTTTCGGTTCCTTGTGGGAGCCACAGGCCGTTCCTGCTTTCGACCTGCCATCCGGAACGCTCTCGAACTCGATGTCGTATTTCTTCGACATGATTTCCAAGTTCGAGACCGTTGCCTACGTCGTCATCGTTTGGATTCTCAACGCGGCAATCGTCTGGTCAGGGACGAAGTCGATCGAGCGCGCGGTCAAAGTGTTCGTCCCGTTGATGTGGATCTTCATGATCGTCCTCATCTTCCGCGGCATCACGCTTCCGGACGGACCGCAGGGAATCATGCTGCTCTTTACCCCGGACTTTGAAGTCATGAAGGACTTCGAAGTATGGCAGGGCGCGTTCTCCCAGATCTTCTTCACCCTGTCCCTGGGCTTCGGAATCATGGCCACCTACGCGTCCTACCTTCCGAAGAAGTCGGATCAGTCGTCGAACGCGTTGACCATCTCGTTCATGAACTGTGCCTTCGAGTACATCGCGGGGCTGGCCATCTTTGCGATTCTCTTTGCCTTCGCCATCGTTCCCAAGGCGTCGACGCTCAGCATGACCTTTTTCGTTCTGCCCGAAGGAATCGGTTCGTTCCCGGTTGGGGTGCAGCTCTTCGGGATCATGTTCTTCACGCTACTCCTGACGGCCGGACTGACGTCCTCGGTCTCGCTGGTGGAGGCCCTGGCCGCCGGGGTCATCGACAAGTTCAATCTGCCGAGAAAGACCGTTGTCCTTATCGTTTCGGCCATCGGAGTCATTGGATCCGTCATGTTTGCCCTTCCGATGGTCATCGATCCCGGATTGGCCGGGAACGGGACCTTGGGTCTGACCCTCCTCGACTTTTTCGACCACTGGGCGTTCTCCTACGGGCTGCTCATTTGCGGTCTTCTCGAGTGCCTGCTGGTCGGTTGGGTGTTGGGGCCGGAGAAGCTTCGGGAGTCGATCAATCCGCACGCCAAGATCAAGGTCGGACCGATCTTCGACTGGATGATCAAGGTCGTGATTCCTGCCGTCATCCTCGTCATCCTCGGGTTCTCCATAAAGAACGAGATGTCGGGCGACGGCCTCTACGGAGGTACGACGGAGACCGGCACCATGCAGAATCTTCACGTCCTCGTCCTGGCCGGTTGGCTCGTCTTCACCATTCTTGGGGCCATGGCGCTGACCGCAGCGGGTGGTTTCCGTCGGCGGTCCGACGCCGGAGGCGATTCGGATGTCTAAGAGTACCGTGCTTTTCTCTGCGGCTTGGTTGGCGCTACTCCTCTTCGGCATGGGCCTTCGGTCCGTGACCGCGGCCGATCTTGAACTCGCGCTGGAACATCCGACACGCGGAGAGGCCGTCGAGGTACGGCTAACCGGCGTCGAGAGTGCGGCTGGGGTTCAGCTGACGGCCGCTTACCGTCCCGGAAGTGCGACCGAGGTTTCAGAAACCGTCGGAATTTTCGGAAGCGACGGGGTTCTCCAGTGGTCGCCGACCGATGCGGGCCTTTCCGTTCTTTCGGCCAACTCGGGAGACGAGAGTCTCGCCTCTCGGAACGTCTCGATTCGCTTCGACTCCACGCCTCCACTGGGGATGCTCATTCTCCTTCTTGCCGGATTGCTCCTCTTCGGCGGGACGACCGTCATGCTGCGTCGAGCATTGGAGGCGTAGCCACCGCACCTGCTAGACTCCCCGCTTTCACCGTTTGTTTTGTGGAGGGGTCGCACGCCTATGGTTGTCTCCAAAGATCAGTTCAATAGCAGCAGTGGAAATCTGCTCAACCACGTGCCGTCGGTCAATCTCGGGGCGTTCGACGTGTCCCACGACGCGAAGACGCACAAGCTCGAGATCAGGATCAAGGTCCACCTCGTTCCGGCTCCGGACTCACAGCTGCAGCTGACGAAGTTTGCCACCGAGTACAAGAAGCAGATCCCGCAGATCTGGAACAAGAAGGCCAAGATCGTCTGCACGAAGACGGGCTGGGACGACGTCTACTACGAGCCCACGTTCGTCGTCGATGTCGTCGGTCTTTCGGACTGTCACTTTCGGGTCGAAGTGACGCCGGAGACCGAGTCCGATCACCTCATGGGGCCCGTCGCCGTAGTGACTCCTGATGCGATTGCCGGGGCGACCGACGGGTTCGCTCCGCGGTCCGCCTCGTTCGGCGCCCAGGCCACGGTGAGCAAAGAGATCGGCGCTTATCGGCGGAACATCATCTATGACCTGTCCAAGGCGCCGATCCAGGTCGTGCTGCAAAAGTCGCCGCTGCAGGATCCGGTCGGCCGGCAGCAGTTGGAAAAGTTCGCTCGGGAGATCATGCACCTCAAGGTGCCGCGAAAGTTTCGATCTTCGCGTCGACCCAAGCTGACGATCGAGGGTTGCGGCACCGGCGATCGTGCGAAACGGGCCAAGGACGCGGCAACCTATCTGAAAGCCTGTGGTCTCAAGAACACCATGACGGAGAAGGCCGACGGTCCCGCGACGGGTGAGCCGAGCGTGAAGTTGTTCTTCGACAAGCAGGAGCTGGTCAATCTGTTCCCGGAAAAGTCCGCAAGCTCCAAGAGTCTCTTCAAGCAGGTCACCGTGGCGCACGAGCTCGGCCACATGTTGGGGCTACCGGACGAGTACCTTTGCATGCATGCGCGGACGGACGATGCCATGCAGGGCATCTACTCGATGACGGCGCCACAGGTGAAGTCGTTCAAAGGGCACGGACTCTCGATCGGCGACGTCAAGACGGTGGACGGAGTCGAGGTCGTGCCTCACATCGTTCAGCACCAGACGGCCTTCGTCCAGCTCTGCTCCAGGGCCAAGGTCAACCCACCGGAGTTCGGGCGCATGACTTCCAGCATGATGTCCAACGGTATGGTCCTGCACCCGCATCACTTTGTGACAATCTGGGAAGCAGTTTGTCAGTTCTCGGGGTTTGAGGACTGGAGAGTTCAGGTTCTCTAGCCCAGCGAGTGCGCCCGAGAAGGAGGTTTCAAATGAGACGGTTGGCAATGGTTCTGGGAGTCCTGCTTCTTTTGGTGGTCGGGGCGATCCTTGTGCTGCCCCGTCTTGTCTCCGAGGAGATGTTGCGTGCCCGGTTGGTGAGCGCACTCGAAGGGCAGCTCGAACGTCCCGTCTCGCTGGAGGGCGTAGGTTTCGGCTTCCGCCCGGTTCCGTCGCTGCACGCTGAGGGCGTCACCTTGGGACGGACGCCGAAACAGCCGCAGGAAGTTCATGTCGAGAGTCTCGACCTTTTTCTGGCCCTCCGGCCTTTGCTGAAACGGCAGGTCGAGGTGAAGAGCCTTTCGATCGATGGACTGAGAGCCGACGTCTACCTCGTGGACGAGCCGGATCCGGAGGGCGAGTCGGCGGAGTCGACACCCGGAGGAAAGGCCGGTGGATCGGTCGGTGGGTCCGCGGGCGACACAGCGACGGGCGACACGGCGACAGGCGACACAGCGACAGGCGACACAGCGACAGGCGACACAGCGACAGGCGACACAGCGACAGGCGGCACGACGACGGGTAACGCCCGTGAAGGCTATGCCGTCAACATCGAGGCGTTCGTTCTGCGCAACGGCGAAGTCCGCGTCCTTCGTGGGGACGAAGTCGTCCTGCGGCTGACCGGACTGGAAGAAGATCTCTCCGCCACCCTGACACCCGCCGGCAAGCTGGAGCTGGCTGGGGAGACGCGGGTTGCGGACTGGGAGTTGAACACGCCGACGGGCCGCTTTGGACGAGAGATGCCGGGCGTGTTGCAAAAGTCGCTGAGCTACGACCCATCCCAGGAGCTTCTGCAGATCGACGAAGCCTCGCTGAAGTTGGGTGATCTTCCCATTGCCCTGCGTGGAAGCGTCGAACAGCTTTCCGACGTACCGCAGCTGAATCTTTCCTTCGAGGGTGGGCCGGCTGAGTTGTCGAACATCGTCGGGCTGCTTCCATCTTCGTGGATCGAACAGGCGGCGGGGATTCAGTCATCAGGACGCGTGTCGGTACAGGGCACGGTCGCGGGGCCGGTCGGTCCGGGCGTGGAACCGAACTTCGGATTCACTCTGGACCTGGCGGATGGGAAGGTGTCCGGAGGCGAGCTTCCGGCTGCGATCGAACAGATCGCGGCGCGCTTGCTCCTGAGTCCGAGTGAAGTCGAGATCGAGACTCTTACGCTCAAGAGTCAGGACTCGGACCTCGATGTGCGTGGAACGGTGAGCAACTATCGCGAGAAGCCGAAGCTTGACCTCGCGGTGGACGGGAATCTCGACCTGGCGATGGTAACCGCTATGCAGGCGGATCCGAACGCGCCACGGTTGGGCGGGCGAGCGGTCGTCCAGGGCGTTGTCCGGGGTGATCTGCCTGAGGTGTCGGCCAAGACGACCGGCCGGTCCGACCGCGCCGGCGGCACCAGCACCAGCACCAGCACCAGCACCGGGTCCGGCTCCGGCAGTGCGATGCCGGGGAGCGCTAGTTCTCTCGATCTTCTGAGCGGACTCGAGACACTGGCCACGTTCGATCTGCGAGGTGTTTCGGTGGACGGTCTGGAGCACCCGATTCGCGGGCTGGGCGGCAAGGGTTCACTTCGAAACCAGGCACTTCGTGTCGAAGGCCTCGCCTTTCGCGTCGGCGAAAGTGACCTGCAGTTCGACGGAACCGTCGATGACTACCGCGCACTGATTCCCGAACCGGGAAACACCGTGAAGTCGAAAGCCGACGTCACTCTTCGCTCGTCCCTGCTCGACCTCGACGCGTTTCAGCCGACGGCGAACGGTGCGGCCTCGAGTCGCGGCGGGGCTTCGGGCACGGGTGCTTCAGGCACGGGTAGCACGGGCGCCACAGGTGATTCCGGCGCTGGCGGCGAATCCGGAACGTCGAAGGGTGCCGCGGAAGCCACGGGCTTCGAATTGTTCGCCGACCTTCTCGGAAGGCTTCGAGGCCCGGTTCGGCTCGATATCGACAATGCTCGCCTTCAGAGAATCAACTGGAACAACGTTCAGGCGCAGGGCTCGGTCACCGACGGAGTGATCGACGTCACGGGTCTGGTTGCGAAGGCGTTCTCGGGAACGGTCACGATGCGAGGCGACATCGATGTTCGAAACACCGAGCGTCCGCGGTTCGATCTCAGTATCGGCGCCTCGGAAGTCGCCGCCGCAGAATTCCTGACCTCGAACCCGGGTCTGGCCAAGCTCTCGGGTCTAGGTGGTTTCTTCAAAGGCAAGATGGAGTTTCGGGCCGATGCTGCAGGTGCGCTTGCCAAGGACCTGTCCCTCGACGTTCGTGCGTTGACGTCTGCCGGAGATCTGCAGGTGCGCGATGGCGAACTCAGCGGCCATCCGGCGCAGCTGGCTCTTTCGACCTACCTGAACCAAACGGATCTTCAGCGGCTACCGATTCGGGACTGGTTGCAGCCGTTCCGGATCCGCAATGGTCGTGTCGAGTTCGAAGACCTTCGCGTACAAGCGGGAGACTTCACGCTGATCGGAAACGGATTCACGGGATTGGACGGCGAGATGGGTTTGCGCGGAGAGTTGCAGATTCCGGAGGCAAAGGTCGGCGCGTTGCGTTCCAAGCTCCCCGCAGCCGCACAGAAGATTCTTCTCGGTGACGGCGCGGGGCCGGTGTTGCTACCGGTCAAGGTGACGGGACCGGTCAACAAGCCCGCGGTGCAGATCGACGACGAGAAGTTGACGGCGCGCGCACGGGCGCAGGCAGAAGCCGAGGTCCAGCGGAAGAAGGATGAACTCAAAGACAAAGCGCGCAAGGGAATCGAAGACAAAGCCGGTGACCTCCTCAACGATGTGTTGGGCGGAAAGACGCGTAAGGACTCGACGTCGGCTGCTGCGGACACGACGCGAACGGTGGAGAAAGAGGTTCGCGGACTGATCAAGGGATTGTTCGGCAAGTAGGCTTGCGTTCGGCCTGCACCTTCTCTCGCTCTCCTTGCTTCTCCACTGACGCGGGTCGCGCTTCGTGCGACGAAAGAAAAAACAACACGAGCTGTATCTCCGTGACTCCTGCCAGCCCTGTAAGACGGCTGGCCAAAAAGACGAAGAAAAACATCTTGGTTCTCTTTGAAGGAGTCACGAAATGTACATGCGACGTTTGCTCAGTCTGACCATTGTTCTTTGCTCTACGGCCATCCTCTTCGCTTGTTCTGAGAGTACGACCGAACCGTCCGAGTCCGTACAGTCCGAACCCACTCTGTCTGAGACGATGGGACCCGCAACCACCGCCGTCCCCGTTCCGCAGATCAAACAGTACTATCCCCTCAGCTGCGACCGCGTGAACGATCTGCTTGCGTCCGTGCAGCAACTCATCAATCAGGGTGTCGTTCCTCAGTCGACCTACAACCAGATCGTGCGGAACCGGAACCGTCTCTGTAACGACGATCAGTATTTCTATGACTTTGTTACCGGCGTGAACTTCACCTTCGGTCGTTCCGAGAATCGCGGCGGCGGCGGAACGATGGACGGCGTGGAATGGCGTCTCGAGAACATCTTCGGCGGCAAGGTCGGTGGAGGAAAACTCCACGTGACGCATGACGGCAACGGCAACATCGTCGGCTTCACCGCGTCGGGTGGTGTAGCACTCGGCGAGGCTGAGGCCAAGGAAGTCGGATGCTGGACGGAGAGCTGTCCGGGCGGCGGCAGCCAGGATTGTTGCTCCTACCAGATCGAGTGGACCCAGAGCTATGCCTGGATCATCGAGAACATCGTCAAGAGCGAGCCGGAAGACTTTTGCGCTCCCTGTCCCTAGTCTGAAGGGCAGAGAGACCAAGAAGGGGCTGGGCCGTTGAGGTCTGGCCCCTTCTGGTTTGTGCGGAGTTCGGGATCCAGGTCCCTGCCGGGTCACTGGTCGTCATTGGTCCTAGTGCGCTTGTCCAGGCACGAGGCTCCGTCTCGCTCTATGCGCGAAAATCCGCGTTTTCTGCGGAAATTCCGACATGGAACCAGTAAGGGGGCAGGAATCATGTTGAAATGTCCGCACTTATAGGGTCGAGTCCACTGAGAGTCGCCGGGGGCGTTGAGCCTGGTTCGCTCTTTGGTGGCGTGAATCCACCAAGTCAATCGGCGAAGGGCAATCGTGCCGAAGCTACGAGTCGGAAAGTCTTGCAACACCGTGTAGTCTCCACTTCACGGAGCTGTTCTTGGAACCGATGCGGCAAGGAGCCATTTGTGAACGATGAAGTAACCCCCGACGGTCTGGGACTCGCGGTCGGTATTGCCCAGATCGCGCCGGTCTTTTTGGATCCCGATCAGACGATTGCCAAGGCGGTGGCCGCGATCGACCAGGCGGCGGAGGCCGGCGCGGACCTGGTCGTTTTCGGGGAGACCTTGATTCCGGGCTATCCCTTCTGGTTGTCCCGAACGGACGGGGCCCGCTTCGAGTCGCCCGTGCAGAAACGGCTCTATGCTGCCTATGTCGATGCCTCGCCGACCATCGAGGATGGGGACTTGGATCCGATCCGTGAAGCCGCGGCTCGGCAGGACGTTTCCGTTGTCGTGGGTATTGCCGAGCGCGCTTCGGACCGCGGACGGCACTCCGTGTTCGCATCCAGAGTCTTCATCGACTCGGATGGGGACGTCCTTTCTGTTCACCGCAAGCTCGTCCCGACCTACGAAGAACGGCTGGTGTGGGCCCATGGGGATGGAGCGGGTCTTCGCACGCACGACGTCGGTCCGTTCACCGTTGGCGCCCTCAACTGTTGGGAGAACTGGATCCCAACCGCTCGCGCGGCACTCTACGGCCAGGGAGAGAACCTGCATGTCGCTTTGTGGCCGGGAAGCCGGAAGCTAACCGAGGACATCACCCGATTCATCGCTCGCGAGTCGCGGTCCTATGTCGTTTCGGTGGGCAACGTCCTCCGCGGTGAGGACCTGCCTGCGGACCTACCCGAGCGGGACCTGATCCTGGAAGGCGTCGAGGATGGCGATTGGCTTTTCGACGGTGGGTCCTGCGTCGCGAGTCCGGACGGTCAGTGGTTGTTGGAGCCGCAGTCCGAAGAGGAGGCGGTTTACGTCGTCGAGCTCGACTACGGAACGGTTCTGGAAGGGCGCCAGAGTTTCGATCCGGCCGGGCACTACGCACGTCCGGAGATCCTTCAACTAACCGTGGATCGGCGCCGTCACTCGAGTCTGCGAGTGATCGACGATATCGGTTCCAGCTTCGCGGCCTTCAACAACATCGATTTCGACGACGATGGGTTCGAAGACAACGAGTTCGAGGTTTCCGACCTCGACGACGACTGAACCGTTCGTGCCCTCGGGCGGTGGCACCAGGTCCGTTTGGATTTCTGTCGTCTTTCGCGATGACCGGATCCTCGTCGTGGACAAGCCCAGCGGTATCGCCGTGCACCGTGGATGGGACCGCGCAGAGGATGTCCTTCTTCAGCAAGTCCGGTCACTGACGGGTGTTCTTGTCCATCCGGTTCACCGGCTCGACAAGGCGACCTCCGGGCTGGTTCTCTTTGCCCTGGACAAAGAGGCCGCTCGATTCCTCAGTGGCCAGTTTGCCGCCGGCGAGGTCAAGAAGGAGTACGTCGGCATCACGCGCGGGCACCCGCCTGACGAGTGCCGCGTCGATCACCCCGTTCCCAAGCGGCCCAAGGGACCGCGCGTCGACGCGATCACCGATGTGCAGTGCGTGGAGACCTTCGGTCGGTACGCGCTCGTTCGTGCCATTCCCCGGACGGGACGTTTCCACCAGATCCGACGCCACCTCAAACATCTCTCGTGTCCGTTGATCGGCGACGTCAACTACGGCAAGGGTGAACACAACCGGATCTTCCGGGAAGAGCACGGCCTGCATCGTCTGGCTCTCCATGCCGAGCGAATCCGCTTTATTCATCCCGATGGCGACGCGAGGTCACTCGAGACACCAATTCCGCCCGATATCGCCGGAGCGATCCGGAGTTGCAGGCAGAGATACAAGCTCGAGGATCCGTCGTGATGAAAGAGGACGCAAGGCAGACCTGGGCGTACCCGGACCGTTTCGACTTCTTCGAGACGACCCGCCTGCTGCGAACGGGAAACCGGGATCCGTCTTTTCAGCGTGAGGCCGACGGGTTCTGGCGCACAGCGCGGAACGAGGACGGCCCGGCCACCGTCCGCGTAACCGTCCAGAATGGCGATGAAATCGAGGCCATGGCGTGGGGGCCTGGAGCTGAACAGTCATTGCGTTCCGTCCCCGAATGGCTGGGACTGAATGAGCCGCCGTGGGACCTGCCCCCGCATCCTGTGACCGACCGACTCTTTCGCGATCACACTGGATTGCGACTCACGAACACCGTGGATGTCTTTGAAGCGCTCCTCGTTTCCGTTCTGCAACAGAAGGTGACGTGGGACGAGGCCGCGTACTCCTGGCGGCGACTCCTCGAGGAGTTTGGTGAACCGGCCCCGGGTCCCAGGAAGGAAATGCGCGTCGTTCCGACTCCGCGTGATCTTCGGGAGGCTCGGCCCGCGCAGTTTGTCGAACTCGGGGTAGGGCGGCAGCAGGCGCAAACCCTGCGCGAACTCGGTTTCTGGGCACGAAAGCTTCAGGAGGCTGCGACCCTACCTACCGCCGATGCGCAACGGCTGTTGCAGAGTGCGCCGGGCATAGGTCCGTGGACCGCGGCCGTTGTTCTCGGTCATCGACTGGGACGTCCGGAGCCGTTGGTCTTCGGAGACTTCCATCTGCCTCACACCGTCTCCTGGGCTTTGGCTCGCGAGCCGAGGGGAACGGATGAACGAATGGCGGAACTCCTTCAACCTTTCGAGGGACACGCCTTCCGTGTCGTCCGACTGATCTTTGCGTGTCGCATCGAGGCTCCGAAGTTCGGGCCGCGTCACCGCCTTCGATTCGGACGTCGGTAGCCGCTACTTCCGTCCGAAACCACGCATTCCGGCCCAGGCCATGACGAGGGCTCCAACAGCGGTGCCCGCGAGACTGGTCGGGAGACCGGCGATCACGGCCAGGAAGAAGGCGCGGGCCAGTGCCGGCCCTTTTCGATCCCGAGCCAGGTTTCGTTGGATGAGATAGACCCCGACTCCTGTGAGGACGAAAGCCATCAGTGAGGAGGCTGCCACGGTGGTCCCGACGCTGATCGCGGTGACTCCCCAGAAAACGTTGTCGACCAGAAGGCAGAGTGCGCCGCTCAAAGGGTGAAAACGACCGCGCGCGACCTCAGGCTCCGCTGTGTGTTGATGGGTTCGAACTTCTTCGCCGCGCATGTTTCCTCCGTGTAGGGAACGCCTGGAGAACGCCGCTCGCGCTACTTCTGTCGCGCATCGGCCGATGGGACTTCCAGACTCCTCCAGAATGACAGACACGGGTCCCATTGGGAAAGGACCCAGTCCAATCGCCGGTCCTTGCCTCTGGTCCGGCCGTGTCAGTACCCTTGTGTCTGCGCCACTTGACCTCGCCAAGGAGACACCATGCCCACGTCCCGGTCCTTCGCTTTTCCGCAGCGTTCGTTTTCTCTTCGACTGACCGCACGTTCCGCACGTTCCGCACTTTCCACTCTTTCGACCGTGGCGTTCTCACTCGTCGCTCTCTCGTTCGTCTCCGTCGAGGCCCAAGCCGACGATCTGGTGCGAGTCAAGTATCGCGACAAAGGCGAGTACCTTCGACTGATCGCTGCCTTTCCCGAGGCCACGGACTGCGGCTCCACGTCCTCTGACAACGGCCGCGAGTTCGTAGTCACAAGTGATCGCCTTTCCGATTTACAAACCCAGGGATTCGACGTCGAAGTCGTGCAGGCGGATCTCAACTCCTTCTATGGGTCGCGGATCTCCGGCGGCGGGCTCTTTGGTGACTTCCACACCTACACCGAAGCGATCGCAGCCATGGACGCGTTCGTGGCGGCCTACCCCGACCTGATCTCACCGAAGTTCTCCATCGGACAAACGATCGAAGGACGGGAGATGTGGGTCTACAAGATCTCGGACAATCCGACCGTTGATGAGGACGAGGCCGAAGTCTTCTTCAATGCCTACATCCACGCTCGCGAGGCGATCACTTTCGAGATCATTCGCAACCTCTCCGACCATCTTCTTTCCAACTACGGAACGGACCCCGATGTCACGGAGCTCGTCGACAATCGGGAGATCTATCTTCTGCCTGTGACGAATCCTGACGGTGTCGAGTACAACGCACAGACTGATCCGGGGGGAGGTGGTCTCTGGAGAAAGAACCGCAGACAGAACAGCGGCGGTTCTTTTGGCGTCGACCTCAATCGGAACTTCGGCTTCAACTGGGGATACGACAACAGCGGTTCGAGCGGCAGTCAATCATCCGCGACCTACCGTGGGACGGCTCCCTTCTCCGAGCCGGAGACACAGAACATTCGCGCCTTCGTCAACTCACGCGAGTTCGGGATCATCATCAACTACCACTCCTGGGGCGACCTCGAGATCTACAGCCCCGAGTACGACAGTTTTCTCGGAGAGGACTACGATGAGCTTCTCGCGCTCACGCGGAAGCGTACTCAGCACAGTGGATACATCGGCGGGACGACTTGGCAGATCCTCTATCCAATCAACGGTGGCGCCACCGACTGGATGCAGCTCGAGGAGACGGAGAAGCCTCCGATCTTCACGATCCTGACGGAAGTGGGCGAAGCGTTTTGGCCCCCGGAAAGCCAGATCCCGGCCCTGGTCGCGGAGAATCTCGAAAGCAATCTCGAGATGATCGAGTTGGCCGACAATCCGCTGCGAGCTTTGGATCCGGCCCCGAGCGTCGTCGACGAACTGGACACGGTTGGCCGCAACTTCACTTTGACCTGGGGAGATCCGGCGGCCGACCCGGACAATCCCGCGGTGGCCTGGAATCTGATCGAGTCGACGGGACGGACCGAAGCCGCGGAAGACTTTGAATCCGCATCAGCACGGTGGGATCTTGAGGGCTTCAGCTTTTCGACGAACCGTGCGTTCTCGGGAACGCAGAGCCTTCACTCGTCACAGTTTCAGGACGACCGCAACGACATCGCGGTTTCGCGGCGGGCCTACCTCGTCGAACCGGGCGACGAATTAACCTTCATGACCTGGTACAACATCGAACCCGATTGGGACTACGGCTTCGTTGAAATCAGCGCAGACGGCCGCACCTACGAACCGCTCGCAGGTTCGATCACGACCACTTCGAATCCCAACGGGCGCAACACCGGGAACGGAGTCACCGGATCGAGCGGTGGAGGCTGGGTCGAGGCCACGTTTGACTTGTCCGCCTACGAAGGACAGTCCGTCTGGATTCGCTTCCGCTTTCAGTCGGATGGCGCTACCAACCGCGAGAACTGGTACATCGACGACATATCTCCCTGGGAACTCTTCGCGACGTCCAACGTCATCGGCTCCGAGCTGACGGAGAGCCAGTTCACCTTCGTCAACAAGCTCGACGGGATCTATTTCTACCGGGTGGAAGCCATCGACCCGGATGGAGACTTGGCGCCCTACTCACCCTCTGTCCGCGTTCAGGTGACCGGGGCGGCGTCGACGCCCAACGGACCCGATTCCCGAGTGACGTGGGGAGGGATTCAGTTCGCGGCCCATCACCCGTTCCAGGAAGAGGCGCGCATGAGTTTTCGGGTACCGCAGAATCTGACCGAGGGAGACGCGATCCGGCTGACCGTCCACGACGCCCAGGGACGTCAGGCCATGCCTCCTTTGACCGGCACCGTCGGCGGAGAGCTTCGCACGACGTCCGATCACATCCGCGGGCGGGCCGACCATGGGAAACTGCTTCCGGGCAGCCTCGTCGAGCTTCAGTGGACGGCGAACGATGTGGGCACGGGAGTCTACTTCGTCGCGTTGACCGCAGGAGAACATCAAAGTCAGAAGCGGGTCATCCTGATGCGGTAGCCGGACCGAGCGCGGTTGGGTGTGGTTAGGCGCGGTTTGAAGTCGGTCGCGCAAACCGTCTGCGTTCCATGTATTCTCCCGTCCATAGCCGCGAATAGAGACGGAAGCACGCGGTATCTTTTCGAGGCGCCTCGCTCTTTCAGCGGGCGCCCCCAGCCGAGACAACCTTAGGGCTTAGGGAGGAATCCAATGGATCCGCACGCGACCTGGTACATCGCTGTCGATGGCAAAGACGAGGGACCCTTCACCAAAGATCAGATGCTGGCCAAACTCGAGGCCAACGACATCAACCGCGAGACCTACGTGTTCACGCCCGGAATGGCCGACTGGGAGCCGATGGGCAAGCTCTCTGCCTTCAACGTCGCTTTCCAGGGCCCCGTGACCAAGCCGCCGGCACCTCCGAAGGGGCCGACCATGGCTGACGAAATCGACTACGAGATCTTCGGCGAGGAAATGCAGTTCGTCGAGATCACCCTCGATCCGGGAGAGGCCACCGTCGCGGAAGCCGGTGCTTTCATGTACATGGAACCCGGAATCCAGATGGAGACGATCTTCGGCGACGGCAGTGCCAAGGCGAACGAGGGCGGCTTCATGGGCAAGTTGCTCGGCGCCGGCAAGCGGCTCCTGACGGGCGAGTCTCTCTTCATGACCATGTTCGGCAACTCCGCCAATGCACGGCAGAAGGTCGCTTTCGCCTCGCCCTATCCGGGCCGAATCATTCCGATCGACCTCATGCAACACAACGGGACCATGATCTGTCAAAAGGACTCGTTTCTGTGTGCAGCGAAAGGCGTCTCCGTCGGAATCGCGTTTCAGAAGAAGCTCGGCGCCGGACTCTTCGGCGGTGAGGGATTCATTCTGCAGAAGCTGGAAGGGGACGGACTCGCGTTCGTTCACGCCGGCGGTCACGTCGTCTCCCGCGACCTCGCCCCGGGAGAGACCATGCGCCTGGATACGGGCTGCCTGGTCGCCTTCGAGTCCCAGGTCAGCTATGACATTCAGTTCGTGGGCGGCGTCAAGACGGCGCTCTTCGGCGGCGAAGGACTTTTCTTCGCGACGATGACCGGTCCGGGACGCGTCTTCATCCAGTCGCTGCCGTTCAGTCGCTTGGCCAGCCGCGTCTTTGCCGCTGCGCCGCAGACCGGAGGAAGCCGCAAGGGAGAAGGTTCGGTCCTCGACGCCTTCGGCGGACTCGGCAACATCCTTGACGGCGACAGATGACGGCCCATTTCTCACCCGCGCTTTTCAAGTTCCTCAAGGACCTGAAGCAGAACAACAGCCGCGAGTGGTTTCAGGACAACAAGCCGCGCTACGAAGCCGAGGTCAAGGAGCCGCTCCTCGGTTTCATTGCCGAATTCGCGGGACCGTTGGGGAAGATCAGTCCGCACTTCGTGGCCGATCCACGCCCCAACGGCGGATCGATGTTTCGGATCTATCGCGACGTTCGCTTCGCCAAGGACAAGTCCCCCTACAAGACGGTCGCGTCCGCGCAGTTTCGTCACGAGTCCGGCAAGGACGTTCACGCCCCCGGCTTCTATCTTCACCTGGAGCCGGGGAACTGCTTTGCCGGCGCCGGAATCTATGCGCCCGACACGAAGACCCTCGGGAAGGTGCGGGACCGAATCGTCGAGGATCCCAAAGCGTGGAAGAGCCTGCTCGGCCGCAAGGCCTTTCGCGAAACTTGGGAGCTGAGCGGTGACTCCTTGAAACGACCGCCTCGCGGATACGATCCGGAGCATCCGCTCATCGACGACCTGAGGCGGAAGCACTACATCGCGGTGACGAACTTCTCGCAGAAGGAGACGACGGAGGCCGACTTCCTGAAGAACTTTGCGAAGTGGTGCAAGGCGGCGGGGCCGTTCACGGAGTACATCTGCAAAGCCGTGGGCGTTCCGTTCTGATCCGGGGTGTGATCCCGAAGTGCCAGCGAAGACTAGAACAAGGCCTTGATCGCCCCCCATGTAGAGGTTTGAACCGGCGTGGGTTCGCAAGGGCGCACCTCCGCACCGATGCAGAGGGCTTGGGTCGGGCCCCAAGCCAGGGAGACGTGCTGCCATCCGGTAGGGAGTCCAAGGTCCGGCGCAATGTTGGTTAACGGTGTGCCGTTGCCGGAACCCGTTATGTCTGCTCCCAAGACCCATCCGGCCAGTTCACCCGGCCAGTTTCCCCAGTGTCCGCACCACCACTCGTCGGACGTGCAGCAAGCTTCACTCAGTTCGATTGCGTGTCGACTGAGGCTGGGCCAAAAGGCGATCGGCCCCGGGTCCACGTTGGGTTCGATGCAAAGCACAGCACCCGGCTGGCCGTCCGAGTCGTCCCAGACGTACACGTCCATAGTCTGATCCGATTGGTTTCCGATCTGGCTTAGGTCCAGTAGGACCGAGCAAACCTCGACCACGCCTGCGAACGACTCGGCGAACGCGCCGAAGTACGGAGGGGCGGTCCCGTCCAACTGCCAAGCATAGCCAGCGTCACATCCGTTCGTGTTGAAGAGAACAGTGCCGCACTCTCCCGCTTGCTCTGGGGCCAGAAGGCGGGTCTGAGTGGGGCCGACGGCCAATCGTTGTTGTCCATGCGCAACAGGTGTCAGACTGATTGCGAGGATGAGAGCGATTGGAGTCAGCGAGCCCATGACATCTCCCGGAGGGTGGTTTCTATCCCAGTCTAAAGGTTTAGAATTGGGACGGCAGGCCGTTTTCTGTGCGGCGCGCGTTCCCCCGCTTCTGGGAGGCCAGGTGGTCTGGAGCGCCCGCTTCGTCGTTGTCTCTGAAACACTTTGGTTGAGGTGAAATGGCAAACCTGGTTCGGTCGCTCTCATGCCTTCTGGTTCTCTGCCTCCTGGGCAGCCTGCCGGCTGCCCAGGCCCGTACATGGGATGTGTCGCCCGACGGCGCGACTGGCGACGGCGATCTTGCAACGGTCGTGGCGCAGGCGACTGATGGCGACACGCTTCTTCTGGCGGCCGGGGAACATCCGTGGCAGTCGACAGATTCCATTCGGACGTCGTTGACCTGCATCGGCGCCGAAGGGGCCACGATCTCGATCGGCTTCGTTTGGGCCATAGGTGATACAGAGTTCTTCGCGGCCTCCGGCGTTACTTTCAGAGGGGCAACGAACTTTCGAAGCGTTGCGCAGATTCGCCTTGATCGATGCGTCTTTACGGGGTCGATACTTGCCGCCAGCATTGGTCTTAGCGAAGAGCTGTACATGACCAACTGCACAGTAGAAGGGAACGGAAACGTAGATCGGCGTGAGGCAGTGGGTGTCATTGTCGGTCACGGAACGGCGGAGTTCGTCGACTGTATCTTTCGAAACAACGTTTCGAGTGCCGGTCTACCGTTCGGAAAGGCGGGAGACGGGGGTGGCGCGGTGAGTATTCGCCAAGATGCCAGTGCAGTTGTTCGGGGCTGTGTGTTCGAGGACAACTCCGCGAACTCGGGAGGTGCATTCCATTTCGATGGTCGTGATCTGGTGTTTGAACAGAATACTATAGTCAGAAACAACGGACACACGGGAAGCGTCGTCGTTCGGACATCGGGAACCAGTGCCCTGATACGAAACAACCTCTTTGCGGAGAACGGAACATACGGTTTCTGGCTGGGAGAGGATGGCGCTTTTACTCCGCAGGTCTACTGCAATGCGTATTGGGCAAACGACGGATACCCGGACTCCAACTCACGTGATGGCCTTCAATGGAGGGCATCGTTCGCGGACGGCTACGAGGGCGCTGACGATTACTACACCGTCGTTGCGGACCCCGAATGGTGCGACGAGGCTCGGCTCATCGTGGGCGAAAGCTCCGACTTGGCAGAGCCGCCCGGGCCCTGCGAGCCTATGGGCGGAGCCCGTGACATCGGGTGCCCAAACCCGACGTTAGAGCGGTCGTGGGGTGACCTCAAGCGGCTGTTTGGCCGGTAGAGATCCATCCGCCAACTTGGGTAGAAACCAGCCGACCCGAGCCCCGAACGGGCACAGTGTCCGCTCTGCCAAAATGAAAGTTGTAGTTTCAATGTGGCAAGATAGCTTGTATCCTATTGGGAAGTAGTCACTTCCCTCACGCCGGTAGGACAGCCGCCATGATCCCCAGAACGCTCGCCCCCGTACTCGATCGCCGAGCCCGGGATTTCCCCGTCGTCTTCCTGACCGGACCGCGTCAGTCCGGAAAGACGACCCTGGCGAGAAGCACGTTCCCAGACTTCCAGTACGTGTCGCTCGAGGAACTCGCCACACGCCGGTTGGTGGAGGACGACCCGGCCGGCTTCCTGGCGGAGCTGGCCGGGAAGAGCGGCGCGATCCTCGATGAGGTCCAGAACGCGCCTGCCCTTTTCTCCTACATCCAGCGGTTCGTCGACGAGGAGCGCTCCGGCCCGTTGATCCTGACGGGATCACAGAACTTTCTCCTCTCGGAAAGGATCTCCCAGACACTGGCGGGACGAGCCGCGGTGTTGGAGTTGCTTCCCTTCTCCGTGGCGGAGCTCTTCGGGCACGACGCTCGTGAACCCGATGATCTCGGCAGGAGCGTCGGCCATCCACCGGAAGCCGCAAAGCAACGGAACTCGAATCGGGCAAACGGCTGGTCACTTCGCGAGCTGTTGTTCGCCGGACTCTTTCCCCGCATCCATGACCGTGGCATCGAACCCCAGGTCTGGCTCGATGGGTACCTCAGAACGTACGTTGAAAGAGACGTCCGTCTTCTTTCCGGCGTGGGTGACCTCGACGCGTTCACTCGGTTCGTCGCACTGTGTGCCGGACGTACGGGCGGTCTTCTCAACCTCTCTTCGCTCGGCAGTGATGCTGGAGTCAGTCACGTTACCGCGAAGAAGTGGATCTCGATTCTCCGCGCCAGCTACGTGCTCGACCTCGTGCAGCCTCATCACCAGAACTTCTCGAAGCGAATTGTGAAGTCGCCCAAGCTCCACTTCCTCGACTCGGGTCTCCTGTGTTTCCTGCTCGGAATCCGAACCGCGAGCGAACTCTGGACGCATCCTCTCCGAGGCTCGATCTTCGAGAGCTTCGTCTACGCGGAACTCAAGAAGTGCTTTCTCCACCACGGGGTTCGGGAACGGATCTACTTCTGGCGCGATCGGCAGGGAGGAGTCGACCTCCTGATCGATCAGGGAACGTCCCGACTTCCGATCGAGGTCAAGTCAGGCCAGACGTTGCCCGACGATGCCTTCAAGGAGCTCGACCGCTACGTCGGCATCTCAGGCGACGTGGGAGGTGTCGTCGTAACCGGCGGTGACGAACAGCGACGTCATCGGTCCCATCTCGTCGTGCCTTGGTGGGATATCAGCTAAAGGGAACGCGATCGCTCCTGATCCGCTTCGTCACCGCCCGCGTACTCCTGCTCAGCTTGGGGATCGTGATCTTACCCGATCCGGCAATGATTCTCCTTAACACCCAGGCGTGGCTTTGCGTAGTCTCACATGGACGATTGGCTTGAGGATTAAGGCCCTGGAAGAAGTTCAACACAGAGCTCGACCTCCGGTTCTGGTTCTGGTTGGGGGAGAATGAAGCCATGATGCGATCACTGGGAAGCCTGCTTCTGATTACGCTGACCTTGGCAACGGCCTCCTTCGGCCAGGAGGCTGTCCTCCTCGTCGCACCGCTCTCTGGACGGGAATCGGTTCCCCCATCTAACAGCGTCGGTCGAGGTGGGGTCGAGATCTACTACCAGAGCGTGGACTCGTGCGACGTAGCGCTTGATCACGAGGTCGGTGTGTACATTGGCGTGACCGACCTGGTCGGCCGCTTCACCGGCGCCTATATCCATGCAGGAGTCGAAGGCAAGATCGGCCCCAGGCTCTACACCCTGGCCGAGGGTGTACTGCCGAGTCGCGGACTGAGCCTGATGCTGAACGCCGACCATTGTGACCTTCTCGCCAATGGAGGCGCCTACGCCATCATCGCCACGGAAGACCACCCTGACGGCGAGATTCGTGGTCAGATCTATGAGAAGTGGCACGTCAATCCGGTCGAAGGGACGACGTGGGGTAGGATCAAGCGCCGATATCATTGATGCCGGACCGGCCGGATCGAATCGGCCAGGAGTCGCATGATCGGGAGAAGCGTCCTCAAAATGAGTCAGCTATCCGGGTTGCGTGGAGTTGGTCCCTGCCGCCCCGGAGCGCAGAGGAGGTCGCTTCGCTGACCGAGCGGTTTGCCCGGCGGATCACGAAGCGGGTTCGGAAGCTGTTGGACAGCGAAGAGGAGATAGGACGCCGGCTGGAAGAGATGGTTCTGTCGATGGAGTCATCGCTTCTCCGCTCGATGCGGGTGGCTGACGAACCTGATCTTGAGCGGTGCGGCGTCTGTCATCGCTCATTCCGTCGGTGGCTTCGTCATGGCTTGAGCACCTCGAGCAGGTCCCCTGCGAGCGCCTCGCAGGTGATGCGCACTTGATCCGCGTCCATCACGGGCTGGGCTGCGCGCGCGGCCATGGCTGCGCCTTCGCCTCCCCGATTCTCGAACAGCTCCTTGAAGAACTCCAGCGCCCGTGCGCCATTCGCCGCGCTCCGTTCATCTCCGAAGATCGACGTGAGGCGTCGGGCGAGGTCTTCCGTCGGGACGGCCTGGAGGATGCGGAGGATATCAAGAGCGTCCTTGTCGTTCGCGCGGGCCGAGCCGCGGCGCTCATGGATCTTGAACACCTTCGCGATGAGTAGTGCGCCAGGGCCCGCGACCTTCGCCCGGACGACGCGGGCATCGACAGCGGGCTCCAGCGAGGCGATGTCGTGCTCGCCGAGATCGACGAGCACTCCCTCGAGTCCGTCGACCTTGCGCGCAGCGTTGACACCATGTCCGGGCAGGCGTGCTGCGCGACGACCCGTGCCAGGGCTGACCGTCGTTGGAACCAGCAGGTCCACCTGGACGTCGATGTCGAGCGAGGCCGACGTTCGGCGTCGAGTCTTCCAGATGCCGATGGCACTGCTCGAGCCGTAGAAGCCGGCGCTTTCGAGCGCCTGTTCGAGGGGTGGGATCTCTGCGAGCAGGTCCGGGTCGAAGGCCAGGTCGGCGTCGGTCGTGTACTCGGCGACGCCGAGGTCCGCGTCGCCGGTGTGCAGGTAGATTGCCTGTGCCCCGACGAGAATCGTTGCTTCACGGTGCTCACCGAGGGCGTCGAGCGCATCGAGCAGAACCCGGCGTGCGATCACGTAGAGCTCATCCACGCCACACCTCCTCGTTCGCGGCCATCCAGTCCATCAGCGACTCGGCTTCCGCAGGGGAGCGTCCGGGGCCGGAGAGGAGGTCCGCCACGACCACCGGGAGCCTTGCGGTGCGCAGCCCGTCTCGTTCGTCGGCGCGTTCGAAGAGTGAGTCGTCCTCGGGTTGCAGGAGCGCGACGTTGGTTCCCGCGTCAGCCGCCCGAAGCCCCAGCATCTTGGCGGCGCCCGCCGGGTCTTCGACGTAGACGGAGGCGAGGCGCGGGGGCGCCACAGGAGCTATGCCAGCGGCCACGGCGCTGCCGGTGACCAGGTAAGGAATGTCGGCGCCACGAAGGCTGTCCCATAGACTCTTCAACCCGCGCGCGGCAAGCCACGTGCTCGCGGTGGTGCGGCTCTCGAGCGGTGCTTCTTCGGACCAGCGCAGCAGCAGCTTTCGCCAGTCGATCCGCTCCACTCGGCCACGGCCGGTCCGGTCGACGATGGCCTCGCGGTCGAGCATGCCCAGCAGGCGTGAGACGTATCCAGGATCGGTGTCTGCAGCGGCGGCGAGCTCGCGCACGCCGATGGGTGGCTTCGCTGGCGCGAGGGCACACACGACGCGCCCGGCCTTCGTTCCGCGCAGCGTGAAGCGCCGCTCCTCCGGCCAGGGGTTCGACTCGGCGCCGCTCGTCACGATGAAGAGTCCGGGTTCGTCGAGCACCACACGCACATTGCCAGTCTGGTCGACGTAGCTCGCTCCCTCGTCTTCGATGGCTTCGCGGACGCCTCGTGAGAGGTAAGGAGCGGTGACGAGCAGCGGGCGCTCCTTGGGGATTTGCCTTGCCGCCCGTGGATCGGGTCGCGAGAGCACCGACACCGGGAGCTCGCGCGAGCCTCCGTCCTTCGAGGAGATGCGGAGCCGCGGCGCGCGGCTCGATGCCGCGACACGTTCGATCGCCCACCCGGGAGGGAGGCGTTCCTGCAACACGCGGGAAGCGCTGGCGATCAGGTTGTTGTCTACAGAAGTCATGTTGTACGCCTTGGGCAACACGACCGATCGGGACAACGATGGCCGTTTCTGTTGTCCAGTTTAGGGCTGTTGCCCGATTCGTGCAACATGTGGATTCTGGACAATTGCCCGCTGCTCCCAACGCTGGCGTGAAGATGATGATGGCACGTCCGCGCTGGACGGGGCCCCGTCACTATGAACGGCTGCTTCTGGAGTCCGTCGGTCGCGTATCGGCTATGATCGAACTTCAGTCCATCCGAATCGAGGGCCCGAAGCCGCCCGAAATGGGAGCACTTCTTCCATGAGCGACAAGATTCGCGAGTTCCTCGAAAGCTCCGATGGCGAACCCGATTGGGATGCCCTCCGCTCGACCGCCCCGGAACTGTCCGAAACGATTCAGAAGCTTCAGCGGATTGGTCGGATCGCTCGCGCCTTCGAGAAGCACGCCCAGGGCACGGACGAGGTGCTCTTTCGTTGGGGCCCCCTCGACGTTCACGAAAAGTTGGGGCAGGGGACGTCCGGCGAGGTGTTTCGTGCGTCCGATGCACGTCTGGAGCGCGAAGTCGCCCTCAAGCTGCGTCATCCGTCCGTGGGCCGCTCGGCACCAGCCGACTCGGCACAAGATGGCACCGTACCCTACGGACTCGACAACGCCGAGGCTTTGGGCGAAGCGCGTCGGCTGGCCCGGATTCGTCATCCCAACGTCGTGCTTGTATACGGTGCCGATCTGCACGACGGCCGCGTTGGAATCTGGACCGAGTTGCTCAAGGGGGACTCACTCGAAGGCGTCACCGAGAAGAGCGGCCCACTTCCTGCGGAGGAAGTCGTCCGGATGGGGGTGGATCTTTGTTCGGCGCTCTCCGCGATCCACGGGGCGGAACTGATCCATGGTGACATCAAACCCGCGAACGTCATTCGCGAACCGACCGGTCGCGTCGTCCTCGTAGACTTCGGCTCCGGACAGAGCTACCGGAAGACCACTGTGGCCGGTCTTGCCGCGACTCCGCTCACTGCGGCTCCGGAGTTACTGCTCGAACAGAAAGTCAGTCCCGCTTGTGATCTCTATTCGCTGGGTTGCGTTCTCTATCGCCTGGTTTCGGGATCCTACCCGGTGACGGCGGCGTCACTGGAAGACCTCATCGAACTGCAGAAATCACGAGTCGGGCCGTCCTTCCAGTGGGGACCGGAGGCCGACGCGGGCATGCCGTCCGTCCTCTGGGAGTGTTTGCGGCGTGTGCTCGATCCCAATCCGGAGAACCGTTTCCGGTCCGCCGCAGAAATGGGGCGGGCCTTGCAAACCGTCCTCGACCAGGGAGCGCAGACACCCCGCCATCAGCTTCCGGCGGCGAGAAACCGGTTCTTCGGTCGCGGCCCTGTGGTGCAACGGCTGCGCGAGGAGCTGGAAGAGCATCGGCTGGTCATGATCTCCGGGCTCGGCGGTTGCGGGAAGACTCGGGTCGCTACTGAGGTCGCCGGAATCTACCTGCCTTCCGTTCCGGACGGTGCCTGGTGGATCGATCTGGCTCAGCTCAGCAGTCTCTCTGCGGTGGAGCGAAGCATTCTCGATGTTCTGGGAGTGCGCGAGGACTCCGGTCAGTCTCGACGGGATCGGATTCGTTCCTGTCTTGCCGACCGAACTCTGCTCCTGATTCTGGACAATTGCGAGCATCTGGTGGACGACATTGCGGAACTCTCGCGGTGGATTCTGAGCGAGTCCGCGACGGTTCGGATCCTGGCGACGTCTCGCGTTCCTCTCGGCATCGAAGCGGAGTTCGTGCACCAGCTCCCTGCGATGGAGATTCCGTCGGAAACGGATGACCCCGAGACACTGCAACGCAACGAATCGGTGCAGCTGTTCCTCGACCGGGCCTACCGTTACGGGCGAGCGATTGAGCTGAACAAAGAGACCGCGCCAGGTGTGGCGCGGATCTGCCGCGAGCTGGAGGGCGTTCCACTGGCCATCGAACTCGCCGCCGCCCGAACCCTGACTCTGGATCCCGAGGCGATCGCGGATCGTCTCGAGGACCGGTTTCGCATCCTTTCGACGAGGAAGCAGCGGGATGTTCCTCACCATCGCAGTCTGCTGGCCTCCATGGAGTGGAGCTATGAACTCCTGTCTCCGGACGAACAGCGTTTGTTCGAGCGGCTTTCCGCCTTTCGCGGAAGCTGGTCCCTGGACTCGGCGGAAGCCGTTTGTTCCGACGACGCCCTTCCGGAGGAGCAGATACTCGATCTCATCACGCTGCTCATGGAAAAGGCTCTGATCGAACCGATTCGCTCCGGGCGAACGCAGCGGTTTCGTCTTCTCGAAACGGTTCGTGAGTTCGCGGTGTCTCGACTTTCCGATCCGGCCAGGATGGAGGAAAGGCACCGGGAACACTTCCTGGCCCACGCTGAGCAGGAGGCTGCGGGCATCCGAGGTCGGCAAGGCTCGCGTTGGGTGCGCGCCTTCGAACACGACGAGCCGAACTTCCGGAGCGCCATTCAGTCGTTCCTTGATGGCGGCGATCTCGACTCCGCACTGCGCCTTCTGACCGCACTTCGCGGTTTCCTCGGCGACGGCGGACGAGTTCGCGAGTCCTCCGCGTTCATCGAAGAACTCCTGTCCCGGGACACGTCCTCGGTCTCCGCATCGACGCTGGCTTGGGCTCACACCACCGCCTCCAGGTACGCCACTCGGCGAAGCCACTTCCCGTCCGCCATTGCTCACGCGGAAGAGGCCGTCCGGATCTTTCGCGAGCTAGGAGACCGGGAAGGGCTGGCCGAGGTTCTGACCCGGCTGGCCGGAGTCCGTTCCTTCACCTCTGAATTCGAGAAGGCGGAACATCATCTGGAGGAGGCCATCGGGATCTGGGAAGAGCTCGGGAACAAGTACGGCTTGCTCGACGCCTACGGAAGCATGGGTACTCTTCGGAAGCGCCAGATACGACCCGAAGATGGTCTGCGGGCGTTTGAGAAGCAGATCGCGCTCGGTGAAGAAATGGGTGAGCTGTACCCGGTTGTCTCGGGTCTCGTCGGTGTCGGGGCTTGCTATTGGGACTTGGGCGAGAACGAGAAAGCGTGCGAAGTCTTCAGAGAAGGCTTGGCCAAGAACGAGGAACTGGGAGACGAGAACCATCAGGCTTGGCTGCTCGCGAACTTGGGAACGGCCTCGCCGTTGGACGACGAGCGACGCCTTGGCTACTTCGATGCTGCGATCGAGATCCTACGCCGGCATGGCGACCGCCGCATGTTGGCTGCGACTCTCCTCAACCGGAGTTCCGCCCTTCCCAAACCGACGCGCGCGGAACGGGAGATGAAAGTCGAGTTCGTGGAGATCCATCGCGACCTCGGCACGCTTCATCACACTGGGATCGGGGTCATCAGTATTGCCACCTTGGATCAGGAGGCGTTCCCCGAGGACAGCGTCCGCCTTCTTTCCGCGGTCGTGCACAACTTTGAGCGCGAACATGTCAAGCTGGTCCCCTATCACCAGAAGTACATCGACACCTTCCAGAAGGATCTGCGCTCCATGATGGAACCCGATGCCTTCGACGCGGCTTGGGCAGAGGGCGCGAGCTGGGACGGCGAGCGGATGATCGAAGAGGCTCGCAGAGTCGCGCTCCGAGATCCCGATGTGGCCACCCTTTCGGATGACGAGGATTCTCCCTAGCGATTCTCCCTAGCGTTCTTCGCCCGAAACCGTCGGAGTTGTCTCCCGCCCGGTGCTACCCTTCCCTTGATGGAGCAAGCCGACAAGCAAAAGAACGATGGCGGGAACGGCCTGGAGTCGACGACGGACCTCCTGGCCCGCATCCGCGGGGGTGACGAGGCCGCCCTGCGCCGCATGGTCGAGATCTACCAACCCATGCTCTCCCGCTGGGCCAGTGGCCGACTTCCCGGTCACGCCCGGGGACTTGTGGACACGGTCGACGTAGTCCAGAGCTGCATGGTCAATGTGCTCCGCAGGATCGACGAGTTCGACCCCAAGCATCCCGGTGCTTTCTTCGCCTACCTTAGGCGCGCGCTCCTGAATCAGATCCGCGCGGAGATCCGGCGTGCCTCGTCCCGACCCCGGGGGCCTGAACTCGAAGAGGTCGAGTCCGCTTTGCCCTCGGTGGAGCAGGAGGTGGGAGTGGATGCCGTGGCCGAGTACGAGGAAGCGCTTTCCCAGCTCAACGACACGCAGCAGGCGACGGTCATTCTCCGGGTCGAGTTCGCCATGAAGTACCGGGAGATTGCCTCGACCTTGGGACTTCCCTCAGAAGACGCGGCCCGGATGCAGGTGTCGAGAGCCCTGGTTCGACTGGCGGAGAAGATGCAGTAGCGGCCGGGTTGGACGGCAACCCGGCCGGTGGACGACTCAGTCCATCATGATGACTTGTCTCGCCATCTGACCGCCCGGCGTTGCCAGTCGAACGAGGTACACACCCGCGGGAAGGTCCTTCCCGTGGTCCGCCTCACCGTTCCATTCGGTTCGATGTTCACCCGCCTCGAGGTTGGCGTCTACGAGTGTGGCCACTCTTCGGCCCGTGGCGTCGTGAACCGTGATCCGTACAGCCGTCGTGTTCGCCAACGAGAAGTCGATGCGGGCTCGTGCGTGGAACGGGTTCGGCCGAGCCTGTCCGAGGAACGCTTCGTCCAGTGGGCTGCCGTCGACCGTCAAGTCGGGCGTCGACGTTGTGGCTCCCGGAACCCTCAGGTCCGATTCCGTCGGGCTGTTGCCGGCGGGAGTGAACCACGGTGTGCGCGGAAAGAGGTGGGAGTTGCCGCAGAAGCGATAGCGCCAGCGATAGACTTGTCCTTCCTGCAGGCCGGTCACGGGAACCTGGAACTCGAAACGGCTGCCGTGCGGTGCGGACGGCGTTCCGGTGTCGAACCAACCGGTGGTCTGAATGCCGTTCCCGTCGAACGCTTGGCCAAGTGGTTTCACTTCCCACTCCATCCGCACCTCGCTGCGTCCCCATCCGGAACGGCCGAAGGCGCGAATCGTGAAGGAACCATCCTCTTCCGTCAGTCCGAGAAGTGGGATGGGGGTGAGGCCGTCGCTCAAGCGCTGTACGGGACGTCGGGCCAGGCCGACGGTGTCGTTCCCAAAGCGGACGAAGAACCGCCCGTCGTCGGTGTCCTCGAAGCTGAAGAATGGTGCGCCGATGACCACGTCGGCGAAACCGTCTCCGTTGACATCTCCTGCAGGAGATACCGACAGACCGAACTCTGCGCCCGCCAAGCCGCCTCGACCCTGCCACGACGGTGCTGTCTGTGGTCCGGTAGGGGATCCGCGAAACAGCCAGACCACTCCTTCTTCCTCCACCTGCGACTGGTATCTGGGTGCACTGACCAGCATGTCACCGAAGCCGTCGCCGTCGACGTCTCCTGCGGCGGAGAGGTGGTGACCGGTGCGCGCTCCTTCGAACGCCGCGTTATACTGCCAGTCCGGACTCGTGGAGGGGCCGTTCGCGGATCCGAGGTAGACGAGAGCCCGCCCTTCGAGTGAATGGGTGACCGTCTGCCAGGGAGCGCCCACGGCGACGTCGCTGAAGCCGTCGCCGTTGACGTCGCCAACGGTTGCGACGCGGTATCCGTATCCGACTCCCGCGGAATCTCCGGCTCCCGTCCATGCCGGGGTGGTGTCCAAGCCGCCTGCTCCGCCCAGGTAGACGAAGGCTGCGCCGACGGGACCGGAGCCAAAGTCGTGAAAGCTGGACCCGATGATCACGTCGCTGTAGCCGTCACCGTTGACGTCGCCAGCGGAGGAGACGCTGTTTCCGAGACCTCCGTCGAAGACCGTTCCGATTCTCTCCCAGTCAGGGGCGGCACTCGGTCCGGTCGGTGAACCGAGGTAGAGCGTGACCCGGCCCACGTCCTCGAAGGCATCATCGTAGAAGGGCTCACCGATGAGGAAGTCCCCGAATCCGTCCCCGTTGACGTCACCGGCCGAGGCGACCGACCAGCCCAACCAGGATCCGAACTGCGACGAGGTCACGGTCCAGGACGGAGTGGACTCAAGCCCCCAGAACGATCCCAGGTACAGATAGACCTTTCCCTGGGAAGTGGGGAAGTCTTCGTAGCCGGGAGCGGCGATGATTAGGTCGTCGTAGCCGTCGCCGTTGACGTCGCCCGCGGAACTCAGAGCGTTCCCGAAGTAGTCCTGGGAGGACTCCCCGGTCGCGAACCAACTCGGAGTATCGGCCGGTCCGGTCTCGTTTCCGTAGTGCACGTAAACGCGGCCCTGGGAAGCGCCCTGAAGTTCGAAGCCGGGTGCGCTGCCGACAACGTCGGTGTATCCGTCTCCGTTGAAGTCACCGGCGGCTGTGGTGAATCCCATGCGCGATCCGGGTTGCGCGGACAGTCCGCTCCAGCCTGTGTAACCCAGCACGTTGCCGGATCCCAGGTAGAGTTCTGCGCGCCCAGCGTCGCCAAGGGCCGTGTCGAAGTAGGGTGCGCCGACGAGGATGTCTCCGAAGCCATCTCCGTTGACGTCGCCCGCCGCCGCGACGGCATCGCCGAGCTGAGCGTTGGCCTGGCCGCTCTGCATGGTCCAGGGAGACTGGAAGGCGACGCCGAGCGGGCCGCCGGGGTAGAAGCGGACGATCCCCTCGTCCTCCTCGCCGCCGTCACGCTTGCCACTCCCGACCAGAACTCCGCTGTATCCGCTACCGGTCACGTCACCCGCGGTTGCGACGTTCCAGCCGAACTCCGCGAAGTCCTGGCCGCCCTCGTTGTACCAGGTGTGGTTGGGTGCGAGTCCGACTGGGGAGCCGTGAAAGACGTAAGCGACTCCCTCCCGAACCTGATCGCTGTTGTAGAGCGGCGCACCGATGATGATGTCCGAGTATCCGTCTCCGTCCACGTCGCCCGCCGTGGAGACGCTGACTCCGAAGGCCGAGCCCAACTGTCCGGTCTTGGTCCAGTTCGGTGTTGGGGACGGGCCGGCGGGGCTACCGTGGTACACGTGGACTTCGTCGTCCTGACGCGTTCCGATGATGACGTCGTCGAAACCGTCGCCGTTGACGTCTCCCGCGGTGGAGACGCAGTACCCGAATTCGGTCAGGCCGGGATTGCCCTCCGCGGTCCATGCGGGTGTCGCGGACAGGCCGGACGATGAACCCAGGTAGACACGGACCTGTCCGCAGTCGGACTCCACGCCGTCGAATCCCGGAGCACCGATGATGACGTCCATGAAGCCGTCACCGTTGACGTCTCCGGCTCCTGCGACCGAACTTCCCAGTACGTCTGCGGCGTGTTCGCCCTCGACGGTCCAAGCGGGAGCGGTGTTCAACCCGCCGGTGCCTCCGAGGTAGAGGAATACTTTGCCTTCCCCACGTTCTGTCGTGGTGAACTCCCCGGCGCCGATCAGGACGTCGTCGAAACCGTCGCCGTTCACGTCTCCCACACCCGCAACGGAACTGCCGAAAAGAGCGTCTTCGTGGTTCGACTCGATCGTCCATGCGGGGTTGGACTCGGTTCCGGTGGGCGATCCAAGGAAGAGGGAGACCTTTCCTTCATTCGCCTCGCCATTTTCGTAGTACGGAGACGCGACGAGAACGTCGCTGTATCCGTCCGCATTGACGTCTCCGGCGGCGGAGATGGAACCGGAGAGGTACTCACCTTCGTGACTCCCTTCCAGGATCCAGTTCGGCGTGATGGGAAGACCGGCCAGGGACGGCGTCGAGGTCGCCCCGACGATGATCCAGGCGATGGCGATTGATGACACTCTGAGCAGAGTGCGATGTGTTTGCATAGGGATTGCTTCCTATCGAGTTTCTCGGCGAGGAGTATTGGCCTCGTCGCCGATGCAGCGACCCAGGTTGCTTGGCGTTGGGTCGTCCTGCGCATGTGATTCTTGTTTCTTGGTCGTTGGGAAGGCGTGTACGGAGTGCGTGCGCTTCCGTGAACCGGTGCGCGCGGCGGTGTGACGGTCCTGCAGTTCGGCGGTCCTACCGCCCCACGGTCCGACCGTCCCACCGTCCTACCGTTCGCGGTCCTACGCACTCCGTACATGTCGCGTCATCGGGCCACGATGACCTTGTCGGACCAGGTGCCTTGTGCGGTCTGAAGAACCGCGAAGTAGACGCCGGACGGTGTCGATCGGCCCTGATCGTCGCGGGTGTTCCAGTCGACTGCGTGCGTTCCGGCTTCGATCGGTCCGTCCCACAGTGTGCGTATGCGGCGTCCACCCGGATCGAAGATGGCCAGCTCCACGTCACCGTTGGTGGCGACGCTGAAGGAGAGCGAGGTCTGGAACGCCGTCGCCGAAGGCGATGCCGTGATGCGCTTGCCGTCTGCGTCTGCGCTTCCCAGTTCCGGGGCGTCGGAAGTCGAGGGCGAGGTTCGGAAGTCGGTTTGCGTTTGGCTGTTGCCGGCGGCCGTGAACCAGGGCGAGCCCTTCCACATGGGATCCTGGCTCACGATGCGGGCGCGCCACCGATGGAGGGTTCCCGGATCGAGTCCCTCGACCGCGACTTCCAAAGGCGAACGGCTGCCGATACCGGGAACCGGCATGCCGGTGTCGGTGCGGGAAGAGATCCAGGTTCCCGTTCCGTCGAAGGCCTGTCCGTACGGCTTGACCTCGACTTCCAGAGAGACGACTCCGCGTCCGAGGGCGGTGCGGCCGTGCGCGATCATGCCGATTCCCGTGCCGAATTCGGACTGGCCGCGGAAGGCGAGCGGACCGCCCAGGGTCTGCGTGGTGGCCGGTCGACGATCGAGCCCATGACTCAACTGGTTGTCGAGGCTGGGGCCGTTGCCGTTGCCTGGGAAGACCCAGGCCGCGCCTTCGTTCACATGGATGTCACCAAAGCCTGTGGAAGAAGCGAGGAGATCCGGGAATCCGTCGCCCGTGACGTCGCCGCCGGTGGCCACGGCCTGACCGAAGTAGCTGAATGCTTCGTTGCCGTCCGCGCCCCAGTAGAGGTCCAGGCTGGACCCGTCGAAGGGGCCGCGGTAGATGCGGATCTGACCCTCCTCAGGCTGTCCGTTGTCGACGAAAGGCAGCCCGACGACGATGTCGGAGTACCCATCGTTGTCGAAGTCGGAGGAGGCCACGGAAGTTCCGAGCTGGGCTCCGGGGTGGCTCACGCTGATACGTTGAATCGCCGCGTCCTCGAGAGTTCCCGGTTTGCCCAGGTGAATGAAGGCTGCACCTTCATTGTTGTTTCCGCCCAAGTCGTAGAGCGGAGCACCGACCACGATGTCGCCGAGCCCGTCTCCGTTGACGTCACCGGCCGGGGCGACGGCGGCGCCGAATTCGATGCCGCCCTGTTCCGGCAAGCCGATCCAGGGATTGGCGGACGGGCCCTGTTCCGAACCGAAGTAGACGTAGGCGGCTCCGCCTTCGTGGTCTCCCATGCGGCAGTTCGGCGCTCCGATCAGGAGTTCCCAGAATCCGTCCCCGTCGACATCACCGGCGGTGTCGACGTCGAAGCCGAAGCGACAGATCTCCTGTTCGCCGACTCCGATCCAGTCTGCGGTGACTGAGGGTCCGGACTCAGAGCCGAAGTAGACGTAGACTTTGCCTACCGGAGCCGAACTCGGAGCGCTGGGCGCACCGATCGCGATGTCGGCGTAGCCGTCGCCGTTCAAGTCACCGCATCCGGCCACCGACCAACCGTACTCGTCACCGGAGTTTTCGCCTCGCTGGATCCACGCCGCGGTCGGATCGATTCCCGTGGCGCTGCCCAGGTAAAGGGTGACCTCGCCGCGGCCGTGATCGAAGCCGATGGCGGAGACGAGTAGGTCGTCGTAGCCGTCGTTGTTCACGTCGCCCGCATTGGCAATGTCGTGTCCCAGGTTGTCGCCCGGGTTCATGCCTTCGGTTGCGAAGCTGACTGCCGCTGCGGCGCCGTCGTGGCCGCCGTCGAAGCACCAAACCGCTCCTGCGTCCGTTCCGGCTGCACCGTTGAAGAGTGTGGAGGCGACGCCGACGTCGGCATACCCGTCGCCGTTGAAGTCACCCATGCAAAGAGCGTTGCCGAGTTCGGCAAAGTCCTGGCTCATCTGGATTCCCCAGTCGGCGAGGAAGGAGGGCGCGTCCGGACGTCCGTGCCAGACTCCGACGCGTCCTTCGCGTTCTTCCGTGTTTCCGGCCCAGGGCCCCGCGACCAAAATGTCGCTGTGGCCGTCACCGTTTACGTCGCCTGCCGTGGAAAGCGCCGAGCCGAAGAAGGCCAGCTGTTGCTCGCCCTCGGCGACCCAGACCGGAGTGGACTGCAGTCCCGTCGCACTGCCGTAAAAGAGATGCGAACGACCTTCGCCGTTGAGGTCGCCGGCTTCGCGCGCACCGACCAGAAGGTCCGCATAGCCGTCGCCGTTGACGTCTCCGGCCGTGGCCACTGCCGTACCGACCTGGTCGAGATTCTCGAGGCCCGCATACTGCCAGTCCGGGGAGGTGGAGACACCAGTCACGGATCCGTGAAAGACGTGCGCCATTCCACCGACGATCAGACCATCGCTCTGTTCGGGCGCCCCGATGGCAACGTCGGCGTATCCGTCGCCGTTTACGTCACCCGCGGTGGCTACGGAGATCCCCCAATCGGAACCGGAGGGGCCGTTGAGAATGGCCGCCGGGACTGCAGCGGGTCCCGTCGGGCCGCCGAGGAAAACGTAGGCCAGGTCCGAGCCCGGAGCCCCCACGACGAAGTCGGAGAACCCGTCCGCATTCACGTCCCCGGCCGTGGCTACGGACCAACCCAGCCACATACCGTGAGCGTTACCGACGAAGGACCAGCTGCCGCTCAGGGAAACGCCGGTCGGGGAACCGTAGAGCAGCGTGACCATGCCGCCGTCGGGAAAGGCATCGTCGTAGCGAGGTGAACCGACGAGAACGTCGGCGTACCCGTCGCCGTTGACGTCGCCTGCGTAGGCCACGGCCGCGCCCCACTGGGCTTCGATCTGTGTCCCGTCGCTGGTGTGGGAGGGTGCGCCCAGTCCTCCGGGACCGCCGTGAAAGACGTGCACCTTGCCGGCGTTGATTCCGCCGTCGTCATTCTCCGGAGCGCCTGCGATGACGTCGTCGTAGCCGTCGCCGTTGACGTCCCCGGCCGACGATACGGAGGTGCCGTAGAGGTCGAGATGGGCGGGTCCGTCATGCTTCCAGTTCTCCACAGGAGAGAGTCCGGCTGCAGAGCCGTGATAGACGAAGATCCGGCCGCTCTCGGACGCCGGCCCGTCGTAGAGCGGAGATCCGATGATGACGTCGCTGAATCCATCTCCGTTCACGTCGCCGGCGGTGGAGACGGAGGTGCCGAAGTAGGCGTGTGCCTGGTTTCCCTCGGCCAGCCAAGCCCCGTCCAGCGCGGAGAGCGCTGCGGTGGCCAGGCCGGCAAGGAAGGAGAAAGAGACCATCGCCGTGGCGATCAGTTTGAACATGGTGACTGCTCCTCGAGATCACGTTCGGGACCGAAACGCGGGATCCTCCCTCGGGCTTGAAGGCCTCCGGAAGGATCTTGAACTCCGCCCTGGTCCATGGATGCGCTGGGCGCGATGTCCGCACGCAGCACGTTTGCGAAATGGGGGAGTCGGGTTTGGCTCCGGAATGGTCAGGGTCCGCCGTTCGTTCGGCCTTGCCCGGGCGCGCGGGTCGGACAGCCGTCCCGATTCCCCGGCAGTCCAATGCAGGGTTATCGAGGAACCGAACGCAGAAAGTTGAAAGGATCTACAAAAAGAGAAGCAGCGGGACAGGCGCTACCAGTGCAGGCGCAACGTCCGGGTCACGTGCTCGATGAGTCGATCCGGTACGCCGAGATCGACCGCGAGGCTCTTCCATCCCGCGAATGCATCCACGACCTGCTCGAGGATCGCGGCGTAGCGCCCGCGCGGGAGCTCCGCGTAGTCGGCCAGATGTCGAAGGTCGTCACGATCAAACCCGTGCGTCTTGCCGTTGATCGACAATTGATGATGGCGGGTAAAGTCGCTGCCTTCGGCATGGCAGAGATCGTAGGCCGGTGACAGCGTCCACTGTCCCTTCCGGTCCATGAGAAACGACGTGTTCTTGACGTGGTCATCCTGATTGCAGCCGACGATGTTGAAGACGACCCGACGAAACTGCTCTTCGATTTCCGTCTTGGGCATACGGAGTTGTCTCATCACCATGAAGAGCTGCTCGTAGGAGTACGCTCCGCTCTCGTAGTAGTCGAAGTGCGCGAGGGCGGCGAGGGTTTGCACGAAGCGCTTGCCCCCATCGGGGTCGCGGTCGAAGCGACGGGTCATGAAGTGGCTGCGTTCGTTCTCGCGCAAGAGGCGGCATTCCATCATGTCGATCCCGCAACGTTGGGCGATCTGCGAGTACGAGTACTCGAGCAGCCCGTACCCCGCCGGATCGGCAATGCCCCAATCGCCGTTGAATTCGACGCCGTCGAACTTGATCAGCCAATGCTCGAAGCCCGGTGCCAGGCCGAGTTGTCCCGACCGCACCTGATGAGTCTTGGGATCGAATGCGATGACGGCCTTCGCGCGGGCTCCGCCGGCCGAAGTGCCGACACCCAGGATATCGAGCATGGCCTGCTCTGCGTCTTCGCCAACCAGGCGGGTGTCGAGAGACTCCTTGCTGGCGAACGCCATCGACGCGAGCTCGACGAGTTGCGCCACCTCGAGAGGCCGGTCACCGGCGAGTGGCCCGGACGTCGCGGGCTCGAACTCAAGAGCCCCCATTGCCCGCTTCCCGGTGTAGCAAAGCCGATCCACAGCATTGAACTCATCAGGTCGTCGACCCGTTCGCGCCAACCACACATCGATGAGGCGATTTCCGTATCGATCGGGAAGGCTGTCGGAAAGCAGTCCGGGCAGACCGTGAAACGAGCGCGGATGAAGCTCGGGAAAACGGTAGACGCGCCCAGCAGCGACCGGCATGACGAGCGGAGCCAGGTCGATTCCCGCTTTGGCGAAGTCCGGGTCGAACTCGAATCGGGCAAAGCGCTCATCCGGGTCCATCGAGACATAGCCGATGTCCGTGCCCCACAGGCTGACGGTTGCGGCGCTCACTTCTTGTCGCCCCAGACGAAGTCGACACCGCTGCTTGACGGGTCCTCGTTCTTCTTTCGACGCTTCTTGTTGGCCTCGGCCATCGGCGATCGTAGCGGCTCGGGAAGGAGGTCATCGATAGCCGTAGCCATGCCGAGTGCCTTGAGAAGCCGCAACCAGGAACCCAGTCGGCTGTCGCGGCCGTCTTCGATCCGGCGAAGGGTGGCGACGCCGATCCCGGCCTCTTCGGCAAGAGCCTCCTGGGAAAGGCCGCGCTGCTTGCGGATCCGGGCCAGGCGGGCGCCCAATTCAGTAAGGATAGCGGCTTCTGGAGTGAGTTGGTCGATCTTCATATCAGTTATGATCGAATATTGACCACGAGGACTCAAGATCTATCGTTTTCGATCGGGTGGGCAGCGTGGATGATCGAGGCTCCTCAGACATATGGAGATCATATATGATCGGTTCTTCGTTTCGAACGTAGATGTTCGATCATTTATGATCGCTACAAGCGATGGCCATAACCGCCATTTGGCACAAGAGGAAGGCGTGTAGTGTTTCTCCCTGTACTGTGTGTGTTGCGGCTATAATGCAGTTGCTTTGCGTATTAGCCGAAGAAAGATTCAGGGATTCGATGTACATCACTCGCACACTCGGACCCGCGTTCCTGGACGCGGCCGCACACTTCCCCGTCATGCTGGTGACAGGGGCCAGGCAGGTGGGGAAGACCACCTTCCTCCGGGAGACCGCCCATCCGGGGCGCTCCTACGTGAGTCTCGACGATCCGCTGGTCAAGGACTTGGCCCGCAACGACCCCGCCTTGTTCATGCAGCGCTATCCGGGTCCGGTTCTCATCGATGAGATCCAGTACGCCCCGGAACTCCTGCCCTACATCAAGCTGGCCGTCGACAAGTCGGGAGAGCCGGGTCAGTTCTGGCTGACGGGATCTCAGCAGTTCCATCTGATGCGAGACGTATCAGAGTCACTGGCCGGGAGGGTCGGGATCTTTCATCTGCTTGGGCTCTCCCGCCGAGAGCAGGACGGGCAGTCCGAAGGGCACGGACCCTTCCTGCCGACGCCCGAGGTTCTCGAACCACGGCTGCGCGACGTCCTGCCGCTGCCGCTGCCCGCGTTGTACTCCCGTATCTGGCGCGGATCCTACCCGGCGCTGATTCGGGATCCGCAGATGGATCGGGACCTCTACTTCAGTTCCTACGTGCAGACTTACCTCCAACGAGACGTGCGCGATCTGGCGCGCGTTGGAGATGAAACCGCGTTCCTCCGGTTCATCCGGGCATGTGCCGCACGCACCGCGCAGCTGCTCAACCTCGCCGACCTGGCCCGCGATGCGGACGTGGCCCCCAACACAGCCAAACACTGGCTGTCCGTACTCGAGACGTCGGGCATCCTCTACCTGCTGGAGCCGTACCACACCAACGTCACCAAGCGATTGGTCAAGGCACCCAAACTCTACTTTCTGGACACCGGACTCTGCTCCTGGCTGACCGGTTGGAGCAGTCCGGAGGCTCTCGAGGCTGGAGCGGCGTCGGGCCCGATTCTCGAAACATGGATCCTGGTGGAGATCCTGAAGTCCTGGTGGCACCGGGGTAAGCGCGCTCCGTTCTACTTCTATCGGGACAGGGACAAGAAGGAGGTCGACCTCCTGATCGTCCGCGACGATGCCATCTATCCCTTGGAGTTCAAAAAGTCGGCGTCCCCGAGTCCTGAGACAGCCCGCCAGTTCAGGGTGTTGTCCCGGCTCGATCGACCGGTCGGCCCGGGCGGAGTCGTCTGCCTCGTTGAGTCGTCCCTGCCTTTGGCGGAGGGAGTTGTGACGATTCCCGTTGGCGCGATCTAAAACGGGGTTCCAGTAGCGTTCCAGAACTCAGAGCCGGATTGTGCCGATCCAGACTTACAGTGAAACCCGACGGGCTTTCCGGTGCGACATGCCCGCTGAGTCCTCGCGGCGTGATACCTTCGGCAAGGGCTTTACAAGTAGACGACTCGCCACGAGGCAAACAGGAAGGAATCAATGAGCCCAGCTAGGTGGACAGTAGTCATCGTGAGCTCGGTCGCGTGTTTCTATTCTGTCGCAGATGCCCTTCAGTTTGGAGAGCCGATGCAGGTCCCGCTTGGCGAGGAGCCTTGGACGATGGATGCTGGTCTCCTGGTCGGGGATGGTCGAACGGACGTGGTGGTCGGCACCGTCGACGGGCCTCTCATTCTTCTTGAGGGTAAACCTTTCGGTGCCGGGCTCAGCCCTGTTTGGAGTTTCCCCGGCTCTTACCCGAAGGCCAACGTCGCCGTCGGTGACTTCGACGGTGACGGTGACGGTGATGTTGTCGCGACGTACGAGGTTTTCGAAGGTGACTCTCTCGTCGTCTTTACGCAGGAATCAGACGGCTCATTTCGAAAGAATCAAGGGCTTCTCGAGAGGTTTCTGGAAGAGTTGACGGCGGCGGACGTGGATCACGACGGTGATCATGACCTTGTTGGAGCCGCGCCGGACAGCGTCGTCGTATATCTGGGAGGTCCGTCCTTGTTTGAGGTCCGGGTAGCCTACGACGCAGACATTCAGGGAAGTTGTGCTTCCGCCAGTATTGCGACGAGTTTCGATGTGCGGGACGTCACGGAAGATGGTCACCTAGACATAACACTGACTGCGCACTCTTCCGGTTGCCATCTGAACCTTCATGGGGTGGGAGTGCTCGCCGGGGATGGGAACGGCGAGTTCGATCCGGTCGATTGGGTCTACGTTGAAGGTATGTATGTGCATCAGTTCTACTCTTCGAGGGTTGCGGACACGAACGGAGATGACGTTCCCGATATAACGGTCAGCGCTGGCGACTCAGTCAGGGTTCTGCTGGGGACAGGAGCCGGGGCATGGGTGCGGGGTCCAGCGTTCGTTCCGGGTCCTGCGCTGAGGGATTTTCTCTTGCGGGACTTTGACGGCGACTCCGATGTCGACATCGTGGGCGGGTGGGGTCAGTGGTCAACGACTGCGGTTGGCTTCGGCGACGGCACGTTTCAGCCGGGGGCTACAATCAACGCGGGCCTGGCGAATGTCCAACTGCTGCAGTTGGACCTGGAGGGCAGTGAGGGTATCGCCGGTCTGGACTATGACGGCTTTGTAACCGTGATGCCAAACCTGCCCCACCTGGACCCAGCATCGGCGCCGCCGACGCCGCTAGACGGCTTCTCGCTTTCGGTCCAGAGTCCGGCGCGTGGCGCTCTGCACCTCGATATCGAGTCCCTGGGCGGAACCTGGCTAGCGTGTCAAATCTACGACGCGTCCGGCCGGATCCTCTACGGCGATCGCATTTGGGTTGACCCGGGAGTGAACTCCCTGAGTCTTGAGGCGAATCTCGGCGTGACCGGACTGAAGTTCCTGCGAGTTGAAGACTCGTCAGGGGCCGATGTCACCCGGAAGTTTCTCTGGACTCGTCACTAACCCACGAAGCTGGGTCGTAACTCGAATGGCGAGAATCGCCGGGTTCTAAAGCCGCTTCGACCCCGCCGCGGTCACGTGCCGGAACACCGTCTCCAACGAATCATTGAGCGTGATGAGTCCACGGATCGGATGCGCCAGCCGCGCACTCAATCCCGCGACGTCCTTGTACGCCTCATGCGGCCGCACGGTCACAAACTCGACCGCATCTTCCTTGATCTGCACCTCAACAACATGATCCAGCGCACTCAACGCGACGGCGACTTCACGCGCCGCCCCGCAATCGAGGCGAATGCGCTGAGGATGTTCGTCCCGCAGCGAGTCCATGATCTCGTCGACAGGCCCAAACCCTAACAGTCGGCCGTGGGCCAACACGCCGACGCGATTGGTCAACGCTTCGATCTCGTGAAGGACGTGGGAAGAAACAAGGACGGTCCGGTCTCCGCCGATACTTTCGATGAGCGCACGGAGATGACGCCGCGACGGTGGATCGACTCCCAGGAACGGTTCATCCAGAAGCACAACACGCGGCGATCCCGCCAGGGTCAGCCCGAGCTTCAGCCGTTGCCGCATCCCGCGTGACCATGTGCCATACGCTCGGTCCCCGTCTGCGGTCAGGCCGATGAGTTCGAGCGCACGTCCTGCCATCTGTCGGCTCTCGCTGCGCGAACGACCTTGGGAGATGAACGAAACTTCCAGGTTCTTCCGACCGGAGAGTTCTCCGTAGAAACATTCCGTGGCCGGGACGAACCCGATCTGTTGTCGGACATCGGCGTCGACGAAAGGGTCGCGACCCAGGACTCGCGCCCGGCCTTCGTTGGGCGCGACCAGTCCGGTCAGAGTCCGCATGAGGGTGCTCTTTCCGCTGCCGTTCGGGCCTACGATTCCCGTGATGCCGGGACGAACGGTAAGGTCGACTTTGCTGAGCCCGATGACCTCGCCGTAGAAGACACTGACGTCGTCCAACTGAATGTCGACGCCGTTCTCGGATCCGAACCCGGTCATGGGATCATCTCCGACTTCACCCGCGCGGTTGTGATGAGGTATCCCAACGCTCCGCAAAGCAGAAGGGTTCCCATCGACATGAGCCCGAACTTCCCGTCATCGAAGAGAGCCGTCAGCAGCTCCTGGATAGCGATGAGGGGAGAGAGCGGCCACACGTCCGTGCCGAAGATGCCGGCGATCATCCCGGCCAAGGCGGCCGGCACAAAGAACGCGGCCAGAGCGAGTGCTTCCGCCCATCGGGACTTCTTGACCAGGGCGCTGGCGCCGACCGCGACCCCGGAGTAGCCGATGCCGACGGCGAGCGCAGCGAGTGCAATCTTGAGAACCATGAGCACGGCGTCGCCGGAACTGAGTTCCCGGGTGATCCCGAGGCGCATCCCCGCAATGAGGATTCCGGGGAAGAGGAGCAGCCCGAAGCTGGGTAGCGCCACCGAGAGCATCTTCCCGACGGTGTAGTGCCAGGGTTCGACGGGTCGGGTTGCGTAGAGAAAGAGAACATCCTCCGATCTGTCCAACGCCACGATCGGAGTCCCCAAACCGAGGGCCACGATCGCAACCGGCAACGCCTGAAAGCGCAGGAACGGAAGAAGCGGATCGAAGTTCAGCGGTCCGCCGGTCAATTGCTCGGCAAAGATACGCACGAGGATGACGACCGTGAGAATGATGGGCGGAACGATGCTGGCCAGGAAGAGCAGACGAACGAGTTTCCGCTTCGCGGCCAAACCCAGCTCGCGCCGTGCGATCGCGGTGATGATCTTGCGCGCCCCTGGAGCCCTGCTCGTCATACCGAGCCTCTTTCCATGGCGCCGACGACGGCGTCTTCGAAACTGAGCGCCGACCCTTGCAGCTTGCGCACTTCGAGGTCGTTTTCATCGACCAGGCTCCAGAAGAGCCGAAGATCTTCGTCGCCGCGGGAATGAAAGCGCACTTCGTGTTCACCGGCAGAGCTGGCCTCGATGCCGCGTCCCGCCAGAAGCGGAGCGAGCACCGTACCGAGTCCGCGACCGCGTGCGATCAACGTCTCATCCTTCGGCCCCATCAGCTTGGAGATCGGTCCGGCGTAGGTCACGGCGCCGTTGTCCATCAATAGGAGTTCGTCGCAGAGAAACTCTGCGTCGTGAAGGATGTGCGTGCTGAGAAGAATGCGCCGGCCTTCATTGCGCAGCTCCCGAATGAGCTCGAGCAGTTGAAGGCGTCCGGGCGGATCAAGCCCCACTGTCGGTTCGTCGAGAATGAGAACTTCCGGATCGTGGACGAGACTCATCGCAAGCTTGCATCGTTGACGCATCCCAGTGGAGTAGCCCGAGGTCTCGCGGTAGCGCTCTTCTCCCACCGCCAGCGCGTCGAGTGCGCGGTGCGCGCGGCGCAGAGACTCACGGCGCGCGAGCCCGGTTAGCTGGCCGGCAAAGGTCACCGCTTCCACTCCGGACCCGCCGGGAAAGACTCCTGCCTGCTCTGCCATGACGCCGCATCGCGTCCGGACTTCCTGTGCGTGTGCTGGAAGGTCGAGTCCCAACAGGCGAACCGTGCCGGCCTTCGCCCGCAGGACGCCGAGTAACGCGCCAATCAACGTCGACTTTCCAGCGCCGTTGGCTCCGACCAGCCCGATGGCTCGCCCGGACAAGACTGCGTCCACTCCGCGTAGGACCGGACGCCCGCCGCGATCGAGTTGAACTCCGGAGAGCTCGATCCACGGTCCCGTTGCGCCCGTTGCGCCGGTGGCGCTCGTTACGTCCGTCGCGGCGGCGTTGGGTGTCACTGGATCCCTCAGCACAGTTCGGCCAACGACTTTCTGGAAAAGATGACAGCGGTTGCGGAAATCGCTATCGCAATCGTCGCCGTCAGAAACAGAATGGAGCCCGGAAGAGTCGGGTCCGGCATGTCGATGACGACTGGGATTCCGAAGGTCTCCTCTGCCGCCCCGAGAAAGCGAAGGTGATGGGAAGGCGCGATCGAACTCATTGCGAACGGAAGCATCCCGATGGCGTGATCGAAGATGCCGTAGAGCGCAATACAGATGATGAAGCCGCGTTTGCTGATCAGGTGGATGAGTCCGAAGATGGAAACATAGGTGAGTGAACCCAGAAGCGCGGCTGCGGCCTCCTGTCCAAGCTCGTTCCAACCTCTTCCCGAAAGAACGTGAAGAAAGAGCAACGCGACCGCAGAAAAGATGGCGAGCAAACTGCCGGTGGCAAGGGTTCGGACGATGGCCAACACCGGACGCGGAACGGGCCCCAGCAATGGATAAAGCAACGTTCGGTGTGTGATGCCGTCGCGCAGCGTCATCTCTGAAAGGATGGCGGCGGCAAGCGGGATTCCCGGAACGACGGCCAAGGCCCGAAGGCTGTCGATGTCCTCCTTCTCGATCCAGCCCATGAAGAAGACGAGCAGGACGAGGCCGAGGATTCCGACCGATGAGACGACGACGATCTTGAGCGACCGGGACGCGGTCATCGGGCCGATGAAGCCCCAGAAGGCTGTGGAGATTGCGCGTGGTTCCATCGCAGGGAGCATACGTCAGCTTGAGGGCGGAGGTTGCACAGAGTCATCCGCGGATTCTCCGCGAACCCGTCCGCCGGTGGCCTCGGAGAGGATCTCGATCAGCGGTTGGACCTGGCTCCGCAGGACCGTGACCTCGAACGCCGCGTCGCTTTCGAATCGACGCTCGACTCCACGAAGCTGCGCGCCCTCCCGAGCGAGGACCGCCTCGACCGCGCCGACATCGTTGTAGCTGCTGACGGCCCGCACCTTTCGCTCGTGCCATATCGTCTTCTTCGGTGCAGCCTCGACGGCCGTCCGGGCGCAGTCCCCATAGGCACGAACCAAGCCTCCCGTGCCCAGCTTGGTGCCTCCAAAGTACCGGGTCACCACGACGAGCACGTCGTAGAGGTTCTCGCGCTGGATGGCTCCGAGGATGGGCAGCCCCGCCGTTCCCGAGGGCTCTCCGTCGTCCTCCGCCCGGTCCCGCATCGTTTCCGGCGGCCCGATGCGGTAGGCGCGACAGTGGTGGGTGGCGTCGTAGTACTGCTTGCGAATCGGCTGCAGCGCTTCGTCCACCACTTCCAATGAGATCACCCGGAACGTGCGCCCCAGGAACGAGGATCCTTTGACCTTGATCTCGATCTCCGGACCGTTCTCCAGTGAGAGATACGAGTCGTTTTCCTCGGGGCCTGGCAGGGAAGACATGGTTGGGGATGGTACGCGATTCCCGGCCGGAGGACATCTTGCCAAGTCTGGACACTCCGCGGAGTCTTCGGTGTAGTCTCCCTCGAAGAGCGCGAGAGAAGGGCACCATCGAAGCGCGCTACCGATGGGCACCATCGTCAGGCGCCACCGATTGGACCGATCTGCAGGGGCCGCCGACAGGCGCCTCTGATGATTGCGACTCGAGGATTGTTTCCCGGGAGAAAGTCTTGACGAAGATCCTGGACAAGAACGTGGAAGAACCCCGGCCACGAAGCACAAAGAGGCTGCCGTGGCGAGTCTTGGTCATCATGTGCACCATCTGCGCCACCGGACTGGCCGCATGTTCGACGACGACGCAAACTGTGGAGCGCCCTATGGACTGGATCGTCCCGCCGGGCTCCGTTTCGGATGGCCCTGTGCTCCTCGCCATCGATGCGGTTCCGAATCCTACCGACGTCCCCATCCCGACGGGAGACGCCGATGCCTGGATCTTCGCCCATCTCTACGAAGGCTTGTTCGAGCAGCAGGGGAGTGCATTCGTGCCGCGGCTGGCCAAGTCGTGCCGCATGAATGATGATAGGGAGTGCACGGTCGAGCTCGCGTCCGGGCTCAGCTTTTCCGACGGGACTCGACTGCAGGCCGAGGACGTCGTCGACGCCTGGATGCGGACGAACCAGAGGCATCCGTTCGAGCCGATCTGGCAGTGGTTGGATCCGGCGATGGCCCAGGTCTCGGGCAATCGCATCCGGATTCCTCTTTCGGCGCCCCTCGATCCGGCCGACATCGAACAGGCGATGGCGCTTCTTTCCCATCCTGCTCTGCGGATCTACTCTCCCCGCCCGGGAATGCCGTATCCGGTCGGGACCGGTCCTCTCCTCGTCGGTAGCAGCTCCGGTCGAGAGGTGCGTTGCGGAAGCAATCCGCACCACGTGGCAGGCGGGCAAGGCGCGGGTGCATCATCGGAGACTCCGCGTTGGCGGGACGGGAAGGGTCGTGAAGTTGTCTTCCGGGTCACGCGCCGTTCCGATCCACGCGATCTTGTCGACTCGGAGTTCGATGGAGCCTGGGTGCGGCAACGGGAAGCGATTCCGTTCATGGAGGACGTGGGTTGGCTGGCCCACCCGCTTCCCTGGGACCGACTCTATGTTCTGCGTTGGCCGAGTTCGAAGTTGCCGGCAATTGATCGGCAGGAACTGGCCGGGATCACCGTGGGCGCCGAAAGTCGGCCCGCCCAGGGACGGCCCGTCGAGGGCAACGTCATTCCGTTCTCGGATACATCGCAGCCGTTGGATGCCAAGGTTTCAGGTTTGGAAAGTCCCGCAAATCCCCGGTCTCTCGGGGGCGAAGAGCAGGAGCGCGCTCGGCGCCTGCTCAAAGAGCACGGCTACGAGGACTCGTCGACGGAAGACTCCAAGGAGAAGAGGCCGCCGGCCGATTCCCAACTTCGGCCAAACGATCCGACGTCCTCCACGTTTCCGTCGCCGAACGCATCGGACGCCGTCTTCTGCGTTCGCGGAGACAAGGACGGCGAGCGCATCGCGGCTCGTCTCACTGCGGTCGTCGGTTCGTTGCATCGTGTGGTGACCGTGCTGCGGGGCGAACTGCTTCATGGGTTGAGGGCGGGTTCCGCCACCGATCGGGCCGGGTTGTCCTACGACGCACCGGGACCGAGCGACGGACTGGTCTTTGCCGTTCGTAGCGACGGTGCGGGTGCGTTCCAAGTCTTGGATCTGGGACCGCGCCCGGTTGGGCGAATCCAACCTCTCGTCGAGACACGTGGTCGCTTCGTGTCCGCGCCGACCATCTCCGGGATCTATGTCGACGGACGGGGTGTGCCGCGGGTCGAGTATGCAGCCAAGCGGGTCATCGGTTACGGATCGGCCGAAGTGGACTGATGTCGTTCCGCCTGCGTGTCTTTCTGGCCATCCTCCTGCCGGCTGTCGGAGTCCTTCTCGGAATCGGATGGTGGGGACGCACGCAGTTGCTGCATCGCCTGGAGACGAGTTTCCAGGACAGATTCGATGCCGACGTTCGCCTGGTCGAAGAAGAGCTGCGCCGGATCGAAGAGTCGATGGCGTTCCGACTTCATGGAGCCTCCGAGTACCTCGTGGACGACGCCCGTTTTCGGGTGGCGCTACTGTCGCGCGACGATGCGGAAAAGCGGCTGCTCGTCGATGCCGCCGGCCACGTTCAGCCGCTGACGGGTTTGGACGTCTTCGAGATTCTAGCTGCCGATGGTCGTGTTCTCAGCTCCGGCCACTTTCGCGAGTCCCACGGCCAGAACCGAGGAGCAATTCTTCAACGCGTGGACGCCGGAAAGTTTCTGGCGCGAACTCGAACGGCGAGAGAGACCAAGCTCGTTTGGGCGTACGCAACTCCGATGGAGATCGCCGGGACGCGCTACGTGATCTGGGGCGGCGTCGAGCAGAGGAAAGCCGGTCCAACAAGGGACGGGGGGGACTCCCAAGTTTCCTGGACCAACGGGGCCGTGCCCGCGGCGACCGGTGTACCTCCCGTGCCGACCGGACACCGACACGTCGTCCGGGTTCCGTTCGTCGACCTGACGGACGGCGCACTGTCGGCGGGCGATCCCTTTCGTTCGCTCGTCCTCACAGCCAACGCGGATTCCTGGCTGCAGGCCCAGGCGGACATGCAGAAGTGGCTCGGCCTCTCCCTCGGTTTGGTCGCGCTGGCCGCTCTTGTTCTTTCCGGAATCATTTCGCGCTGGATCGAACGACCCGTGCGCGAACTCATCGATCACACTCTTCAAGTTCGGATTGGGCGTCCCAACCTGGCGCCGGCTTCGTCGCGGAAGGACGAGTTTGGTGACCTGGCACGTTTCATCGATTCGATGGTGACGCGGCTTCGCGTCTCGGGCGAAGAGCTGCGTCACGCGGAGCGCAAGGCCACGCAGGGCGAGATGGCCCGACAGGTTCACCACGACGTCAAGAACGGCGTTCTTCCGCTGGCCGGAGTCGTGCGACATCTCAAGGAGGTGGCGGAGAACGAACCCGAGCAGTTGGCCACGGTTTACCGTGATCGCGTCGGGACGCTCGAGACCGGTCTCGACTATCTGGAGAACCTGACACGGCAGTACGCCAAGATATCCTCCCGCGGCGCCACGTCGGTGGTCGATGTGGAGACCGTTCTACGAAGCCTTGTCGATGTGCTGCATCTGGAGTCTCGCGCCGTCCACCTCATGCCCCGGGCCGAAGCAGAGATCGCGTGGAGAGATGCGCCTGCTGAAGTCCGCGGCGAATCAGAAGCGACCGAGGGGGCTTGCGAAGTCGAGGCCAACGCCGTCGACCTGCGTCGCATCTTCGAGAACCTCGTTCGCAACGCCATGGAAGCGGTGACGGACTCCGCGATGTCAGACTCCTCCGAACTGGATGTTCGGATTTCCTCGCTCCGTGTTCGGGGCAACGGAAGGGACTGGGTCGTGGTGGAAGTGAGGGACAACGGTCCGGGGATGTCCGCAGAAGTTCAGGCCCGGGTCTTCGAGCCGTTCTACACGACGAAGGAACTCGGAACCGGCCTGGGTCTCGCCATCTCGCGGCGTCTGGTCACCGACATTGGAGGGCGGCTTCAGATATCCAGCCGCGAAGGCGCGGGCACTTCCTGTTTCGTCCGTCTTCCGGCGGGAACGAACGTAGAAACGGAGGTACAATCCGATCATGGCAACCATTCTCGTCGTCGATGACAACGCCGCTCTTCGGGAGCAGTACCGTTATGACCTGGCCCGGGTCGGTGGTTTTGATGTCCTGACCGCGGACGGTGGACACGAGGGACTGGCCAAGATCGAAGAGGAGGTGATCGACTGCGTCGTTCTCGACCTGGAGATGCCTGACCTCGACGGCTTCTCGGTCCTCGATGCTTTGGCGCGCAAAGGCTCGCGCGTGCCGGTCTTGGTCTACACGGGTACGGGCGACTTCGAACGATGTGTTCGCGCCGTGCAGGCCGGGGCCTTCGCCTTCATCGACAAAGCCGAACCGGTGGAACGAGTCGTTCGGGAGATCATGAATGCGTTGCGGACAAGCCGTCTTCAGGACGAAGTCGAAACGTTGCGACGCAAGATTGGTGCTGGGTCTTCTCTCATCGGTGAGAGCGCGGCGATGAAGTCGTTGCGTGGACACATCGGGAAGCTGGCGGGGATCCCGAGTTCCGTCCTCATCTCCGGGGAAAGTGGAACCGGAAAGGAACTCGTCGCCCGGGAACTGCACGAGCAAAGCGGGCGAAAGGGTCCCTTTCTCGCTGTGAACTGTGCGGCGCTCCCGGACAACCTGGTCGAGAGTGAACTCTTTGGACACGAGAAAGGGGCGTTCACGGGCGCGGACCGTCGCCGGATCGGCGCCTTTGAATCTGCGCAGAAAGGCACGCTCTTTCTCGACGAGATCGGCGAACTTCCCGGGCCCGTTCAGGCCAAGTTGCTTCGCGTTCTGCAGGAGGAAAAGCTGCAGCGGGTCGGGAGTCACTCCGATATCGATCTCGATGTTCGGGTTCTGGCGGCCACGAATCGGGATCTAAAGGCCGAGGTATCGGAGGACCGTTTTCGGGAAGACCTTTACTACCGCATCGCCGTTCACCGCATCGACGTGCCGCCTCTTCGAGACCGCCTCAGCGATCTGCCCCTTCTGGTGAGACATCTGGCGGATTCCGTTTACGAGCGTTTCGGCATGTCACCGCAAGAGATGTCGCCGGCAGCCATGGCGAGACTCTCACGGCACTCGTGGAGCGGAAACAACGTGCGCGAACTTCGAAACGTCGTGGAAAGAATGATTCTCGAAGCGGGCTCGGGCACGATCGAAGACATTCATGTACCGGAGGATGTCGGGCATGACGCGGAACTCCTGGACGCACAGGGGGACGGCGTTGATTCCGCCGGGGCAGCGACGGACGCCGGCGAACTGAGTCGCATCCTCACGGAAGGAACTCTCAAGCAGAGACGGGCCGCCGCAGAGAAAGCGATCCTGCTACGGGCTCTCGCCGACCACGATTGGCACATCACGCGAACGGCGGCGGCGCTCGGCTTAGCTGATCACTCGAGCCTGCTAAAAATCATGCGCCGCCACGGGATTCGGAAGTAACCGCCCGGCCTACGCCGCCCGCGCTACGCCGACTGAGAAACTCCGATCCCCTTTTCCGCCCGCCGACGGTCGTGGGCCTCCAGGTCGCCGAGGAACTTCCTCCGGAAAACCTGCTTCTTCGCCGCCAGTGCCATTTCCTTGAGGGCAAACTTCCTCGGATTCTTCGTGAAGTAGCGTCCCTCTTCCGGCAGGAGCACCAGGCTGACGTGAACGTTGGGAGCCACACCGATAGGGAGTCCCTGCTCCATACACGCTTCGTAGAGACGGCCGAAGATCGGGATCATGTCCTCGGTCTTGGGCGGATCGAGATGCGCATAGTCCGTCGCCTGCAGCGGGCGGAACACGCAGACCGTCGGAATGGCTCCGCGTGAGGTGATCCAGTCGATGGCTTCGATCGACTTCTCGGGCGGTTCGAGTCCAGCGATGATCTCTCCGTTGGAGACCCATGGATCAAAGCTGAAACGATCGCCCTGACCGAGCTTGGCACAGTAGTCGATGGCTTCCAGGTAACGATCGAGCCCGTACTCCCGGTGCTTTCCCGGACAGACGTCGATGAAGCGTTCGCGATCCCAGATCTCGAAACAGAAGGAAACCCGGTTCACGCCCATCTTCTTCAGCTTGTCATAGCGGGAGAGGTCGTTGTGCGGAGGCGTTTGCACTCCGATGAGAAGGCCGGTTTCCTCTTTCACCCGTCGCACGTACGGCTCGAGGATGTCGAGGTAGGTGTCGCCTTCGTAATGGCCGGTATTGAAGTCGACGTAGGTGATCCTGCTCTCGTTACGAGCCGCGATGACCACTTCCAGGACTTCTTCGACGCTCTTCTCGTCGGCGTCGTCGACCCCGAGATTCAAACCAACCGAACAGAACTTGCAGTTCGATTTTTCCGGCTTTTCCAGCCAGTACTCGCAGACCTTGGATGGGTAGATTCCCAGGTACGTTCCCTGGAGAGACCCGATCCGGGACATCATCTTGTCCGAGGACTTGGTCTTCTGCTCGTACCATTCCGGCTTCGGGGAGAGTTCGACTTCAGCGATCTTCTCCCGATCTCCGTCACGCCGAATGACCAGCTTCTCGTCCTCACGAAACAGGATGTAGGGGGAACTCTTCGCGAAGTCCTCCGCGACCGGCACGTTGGTCCAAAGGCCGTCTTCCAAAAGCAGCTCGAGGCCGCTTCCGAGTCCGGCCCGCGTTCTCATGATGCGTCGTCCCTGTCGCGTTTCGTTGAAGAACGAGTCGTCGATCCGCATTCCTTTGCAGTAGAGCTCGAGCTTGAGTAGGCCGGGATTTCTCCTGATGTCTGTCTGCAAAGTGGGTGCCTCCTCTTAGGCGACTCGGATGTCGGAATCGATGAGCTGGCAGGTTGCGGAAACGTCCCTTCGGGTCTGTTTCCGCACTCCGCTAGGCTCGGTGGACGGCTTGTTCGATCAACCGCCTTAGAATGCGTGCCTGAAAGGGTGTCTCCAGGACTTCCGTGGCCCCGCCTCGCATCGCGCCGACGGCGGAGGACACTTCGAGTTCCTTCGCAATGACGATGACGGTGAGATCGGGGTGGGCCGTGGTAATGGACTCCAACGTATCCTGGCCGGACTCGATGTCGAGATCGAGAATGAGGCACTCTTCCTCGCGATTGCGATACTGCTGGAGGAAGGCGCGTCCGCTGGGAAAGGACTTGGCGCTGAAGCCGAGACCGGAAACCAGCGCGCGGAGCTCTTCACGCAGGCCTCGGTCGGTCGTGACGACATGGACGGTGGGAACCGAGTCCACCTGCTGCTGATCGTAAGCCGATTTCAGAATAGGCTCCGCCATTGTGGTTGGTTGCTCCCGCGTACGCTGCTGCTGCCGGCCCTCGGTGGCTAGATACGATGTATAGAGACAGTACGGTCGGGATCGGGCGGTCGGCTATTAGGAGAACCCCCTACCGGCATTTGTTTGTCGCAAGTTACGGGTTGGCGTGAAGCGATCCGAAGGCCGGTAGACGACAGTCTGCCTTCGGGATGCGTGGATGGATGTCGAAGAGCCCGACTGAACTGTGGCCCGGGTCGGGTGAGCACCTGACGAAAATCAAGGGTAGCCCGGTGCCGGTCGAGCCAGGGTCAGCCTGGACTATTCGCGGCAGGTCGAGGTTAGTGGGTCTCCCGCAGACGGACCGCCATACGCACTAGATGGGCGAGGGAGTTGGCGCCGAGCTTCTTCATCACCCGGGACCGGTGGATCTCGATGGTCCGCTCGCTGATCCCGAGGCGATGGGCGACGACCTTGTTCGGGTGCCCGTCCACGATCAGTTCCATGACCTCTTTTTCCCGTGGGGTCAAAGAATCAGAGCGCCGCTCGAGTTCATCCTTTTGGGCCAGGGTCTTTCGCCCGTCCTTGTCCATGCTGAGCGCATGATTGACGCGGTCGAGCAGGGCCTGATCGCTGAAGGGCTTCTGAATGAAGTCTACGGCCCCGCTCTTCATGGCATCGACGGCCATGTTCACGTCCCCGTGCCCGGTGATGAAGATCACGGGAATGATGTAGTGCCGGTCGAGCAGCTCTTTGTGGAGATCGATGCCGCTCATTCCCGCCATCCGAACGTCGAGAACGAGGCACCCGGCGTCGGCAGGGTCGTAGGCTTCGAGAAAGGCGCCTGCGGACTCAAAGCCGCGGTACTCCAGGCCGACCGATTTCATGAGCAACCCGAGCGACTTCCGGACGGCGTCGTCGTCGTCCACGATGTAAACGCAAGGTTCGTACTTCATGAATCCGCTCCAATGGCTACGGGCAGCGTGAATCGAAATGTCGTGCCCCGGTTTTGATTTCGCTCAAAGGTCAGTTTACCACCATGAGCGGTAATTATGGAGCGGCAGAGAGAAAGTCCAATGCCCATACCCGACTTTTTTGTCGTATAGAAAGGATTGAAGATCTCGTCTTCGTCCGATTCCGAAACTCCGGAGCCGTGGTCCCGAACGGAGACCACGATCTCGCCGTCCGCGTTGCGGGACGTATGGACTTCGATGGGTTCGTGGAGTTCGGCCACCCCGCGCATGGCCTCCTTGCCGTTGCGGATCAGATTGAGAACGACCTGCTGAACCTGAACCGGGTCCATATAGGACTGGGGCAGGTTTCTTCCCAGTTTGACGACGATTCCAAAATCCTGAAGCCGGGAGTCGGAGTTGGCCAGCTTGACCGCGTCCTCGATGAGTGGGTTGATCGCTGTCAGCTCCCGCTCGCTTTCTCTCTTCTTGATGAAGGAGCGAAGCCGGCGAATGACCTCTCCCGCCCGCACGGCCTGATCCCGGATCTGGGCCAGCGCGTCCTTCAGATCCGGATCCACATCCTCGTCGGCCAACATCCGGATGCAGGCACTGGCGTAGTTGGAGATCGCGGTCAGGGGTTGGTTCACTTCATGGGCGATTCCCGTTGCCATTTCCGCCATGGTACCCAGGCGAGTCACGTGAGCGAGCCGTTCGCGATGGAGGCTGGCCTCGTTTTCTGCGGAGATCTCTGCCGTCCGGTCGACGATCTGGAGCATGATTTCCTTGCCGCGACCGCCACCACCCGGATCGAAGACATGGCGGCTGGAGCAGTGCACGCTTCCGTAGATCGTCTCGCCCTTCCCGTCGACGAACCGCAGGTCGAGTTGACTGGTCTCGGTGCGTTCTCCGCGGTGTTCGGCCAGGTTGACCAGGCAACGTTCGGTGTCTTCGGCGTGGACCAGTCGGTCGATCGTCGTGCCGACCAGATCGGGTAGCTCGAACTGCCAGAACTTGGCGGCGGCAAAGTTGGCGCGGATGATTCGGCCGTCGACGTCGCATACGACCTTGGCAATGGGAGCACTCTCCCACCAAACGGCGAGCTGGCGGCGTCCTTCTTCGAGCTTTTCCTCGGCGGCTTTCCGGTCCGTCAGATCCTTGATGATGCCGACGAAGCCGGGAGTTCCTTCGCCCGTGATTTCTCCGACGGCCAGATCCATGGGAAAGAGCGTCCCGTCCTTGCGCATTCCGAGGACTTCGCGGCCGATTCCGATGATCTTGGGTTCATGGGAGCGCCGGTAGGCCTCGATGTAGCCGTCGTGGTGGCCCCGGTCCGGTTCGGGCATGAGCCGCGACACGTTCTCTCCGACCATCTCTTCCCGGGAGTAGCCGAAGATGCGTTCCGCGGCGCGGTTGAATTCCCGGATGCGGCCCTGCACGTCGATGATGATGATGCCGTCGACGGCGGCTTCGAGGATGGCCGAAGCCTGAGCTTGGTCCGATTGGGTCACGAATCTACCCCGAGAAGTTGAATGGTTGGTATGGGTCGAAGGGCACGGCGAGGAGACCCTGAAAGAGCGGTCGAAGCGTTGAATTCTGTCCCCAGGCGGGATTCTCCAATCGTTACAAGCTCTAGGCAAGCCCCAACGCAACAGCTGTGGCTGTGCCGAGGGCAGGTCGAAGGTCGGGACGAACGGTCTTCGCGGCGTTATCCGGCCGCGGCGGCGGCGTTCCGATCCCCGGGTCGAAGCAATGCGACCAGGACTTCCAACAGGTCGTGTGTCGTGATGATTCCGACAAGGACCTCATCGCCGTCCACGACCGGTAGGCACCCAATCTTTCGGTTGTGCATCACCAGGGAAGCCGTTGCCAGGTCATCCTCGGGCCGAACTGTGAGGAGGTCCTCGGTCATGACTTTGGTGACATCTCCCAACGGCCGATTCGGCGAATCCAGGCTTTGCACGACCACCGTTCCGATGTCGTGATCTGAAACCAGCCCGAGGAGCTTACCGTCGGCGTCCACCACCGGAAGGTGCCGGATCTCGTACTCCCGAAGGACCCGATGGGCCTCGACGATCGACGTGTCACTGCCGATCGTCATCGGTTTCTTGGTCATCCACTCACTCACTATCATGATGGTTCTCCGTCAAATCGATTCCGGTCCGCAGATGAGGACCGTGCAGGGAACGGCGCCGAGAATCGAATGGGTCTCTCCGCTTCCGAAGAACTCCGCGATTCGGCCGTGCCCGAAAGCTCCCATGGCCAGGATGTCGGCCTCGAACTCCTTCGCTTCCTGCTGAAGGATCTCCGCGACGGAGTCTCCACTACGAGCGGAAAGGTCGAGCGACATCTCGTGATTGCTCAGGTACTCGGCAGCGTCCTCGAGGATGGCGGCGCCTTTTTCCGGCTCCGCCACCGCGACGACGCGGACGTCGGCACCGCCGGACTTTGCAACCTCGCAGGCGGCAGCCAGAGCGCGGTGAGAACCGGGAGTGCCGTCATAGGCGACAAGGGTCTTGAATCCGAAGCTCGGCTTTTCGGGGACGAGCAGGACCGGTGAAAATGCATGTCGCAGGATCGACTCGACGTGGTAGCCGAGAACTCGCTCCGGATCTGCATCCGCCTTTCCGGTCTTTCCAATGATGAGGAGATCATGAGTGCGGGATTGGTCGACCAAAGCCCGGTTCACGTTCTCGCGAAGGATCTGGAAGCGACCCTTGATGCGGGTGTCGGAGATGAACTTCAGGAAGCGGCTGTTGAGCTGGGTTTCGTTGCGGATGAAGGACTCTTCCAACTCGGCCCGCCGGTCGGGCAGCATCGGAATGTAGCCCTCCATAGGGAAGAACGGCACGACCGGGATCTCCGTTCCCTTGACGAGTTCGACATCTTCTACATAGATCGCATGGAGTGACGCGTTGGAACCGATGGCCAGGTTCGCGGCGACTCCCGTGATGGCATCGAACGAGTCCACTGATTCCAATCCGACAGCGATGCTCTTGATCATGGGGTCCTCCGATCCTTGGTCCCACGCTCCGGCTGCGGTCGACGGTGCGACCGGCGTGTGTGCCGAGCGCGGATGAGCCGACTCTGCACCTATTGAACGTCTGCCCATGGCCGACGAACAGTCGGGGCAATCCGTGAAGCCTTTACGGGATCCGCGTATCCAACTTGTCGGAAACGCCGTAAGGCTCTTACAAACAAGACGTTATTGGGTCTTGAGCCCGCGCGGTATACGCAGAAACCCGGACCCCGCTACGAAGTGCCCCCGACTTATTCCGTTTCTGCGTGCAGACGAGAATAGCTCCGTGCCTCGGAACCCTCAGGTCGGCTGGTTCAGGATTCCGGGGCAAGCCGCATCAGAAGTTGCCCCTTACCCTGGCCCGCTCTTGGAGGTCGCGCCCTACATGAGTTCATGCTGTGGTGACATCGGTGTCACGGCGCAAAGCTCCGTGCATCTGGCCGCAATCCTTTCGACGGGGTTCATGATCAGTGTGGGCCACTGCGTCGGAATGTGCGGTCCCATCGCAGCTCTCACTGGCCAAACGCCCGGCGGGCGGCGGGCTTCCTCTCTGACTCTCTACCATTTGGGCCGGCTGACGAGCTACATGGCCCTGGGAGTTGCCGCCGGGGGGCTGGGAGCTCTCGTCACGCCGGATGCTCTTCGCCCCGCCCAAGGGGCCCTTTCTCTGACCACGGGTCTTCTGAGCCTGGTCATTGCTCTTGCGCTGCTGGGGCGCATCCCCCTTCTCAATGCCAGCCCCTTGCGTCCCGGATCCAAGCTGTCCTGCAAGGCTGCGTCGTTGCTTCGCGAGACCGCTCCCGGTAAGCGATTTCTGCTGGGGATGGGAAACGGCCTTCTTCCCTGCGGTCCTGTCTATGCGGTGGTCGTGCTGGCCGCCGGCACCGGTTCTCCCTGGATGGGTGGGGCAGTGCTCCTGGCTTTCGGGCTGGGCACTGTCCCTATCCTCACGGCGATCGGCCTCGGGAGTTCGTGGATGGCGCCCAAGTTCCGCGCCAACCTCTATTCCGTCGGCAAATGGGCGCTCGTCCTGGTCGGCCTTCAACTCACCGCGCGCGGAATGGCCTCCCTCGGATGGATCGACCATCTGGCATGGCGCGGCTTCGTCGTGTTCTAGGAATCCCGGATGATGACTCACGACGACAGAAACGCTCGCGCCTCGGAGACGGATTCCGACCCAGTTACGTGTCTCCATTGCGGCCTGGACGTGGACGCGGTTCGGGCGGGGCGGGGAAACCAGTTCTGCTGTTCCGGCTGCGAAACGGTCTACGGCCTCATCCAGTCCTCCGGGCTGGACCGCTACTACGACCTTCGTCCCGATCGGGGTGTTCCGGTGCCCGAGCTTCGGTCGGACGCCTTCGCTTGGTTGGAGGAAGTCGAGCAGACGCAGGGAGCCGATGGGTTTCTTCGTTTGCGCCTGGCCATCCAGGGAGTGCACTGCGCAGCCTGTGTCTGGCTGCTGCAGGAACTCTTCGACCGCAGTCCCGGCGGCATCCAACTACGGATCAACCCGGGCCAGGGCAAGGTCGACATTGTCTGGGATCCGGAGGCCGGAGATCTCCGGGACTATTTCACCAAGGCAAACGAGTTCGGATATCGCTTCGCGCCCGATACGGCGGAAGCTCGGTCAGGCGCCGGTAGCGGGTTGATCGTTCGTCTGGGGATCTGTGCCGCGGTCGCTCTCAACGTGATGATCTTCGGACTCTGCTACTACTTCGGCCTGGACGCGTCGGACGGCCGGATCTATGAAGTGGTCGGGCAGGCCAGCCTGGCTTTGACCACGATCAGCGTTCTGGTCGGCGGCGCGGTTTTCTTCAAGGCGACTTGGACCGGCCTTCGCCGTCGCATCGTTCACCTCGATCTGCCGATTTCCATCGGGATTCTTCTGGCCTACAGCGGTTCGGTCTACGGTCACTTCACCGCCGGGCCGGAAGCGGCCTACTTCGACACCGTCGCCACCTTCGTTTTCCTCATGCTGCTCGGCCGCTGGCTTCAGGAGCGCGTCGTTCATTCCAACCAGTCTCGGCTTCTTTCCGCGGAGGGACTGGAGAAGTTCTCGGTCCGCACGGTGACGGACTCGGGATCGACCCGAATGGTCTCTGCGGACCGGATCCGAAACGGCGACGAGCTGCTCATCGTTCCCGGGGAGATCGTTCCGGTCTCGGGGCAGCTCACCTCGCGCATCGCTCTACTTTCGCTCGATTGGATTACCGGTGAGGCCGAACCTCGCGAAGCCCAAAGCGGGGACATTGTTCCCGCGGGAGCGTTCAACGCGGGGCTGACCTCGGTCCGCGTCCGATCAGAACAGGACTTCTCGCAATCACGCGTTCACTCCCTGCTTTCCACTCCCGATGCACGGGTTGCTTTCGAGGGTGGGGAACAGCGTTGGTGGTCACGGGTCAGCTCGATCTATGTCGCACTCGTCCTGCTGCTGGCCGTTTCAGGATTCGCGCTTTGGTCCGGATCGGGAACGGAAACGGCGATGCGGGTTGCCGTCTCGATCCTCGTCGTGACCTGTCCCTGTGCGATTGGGTTGGCGCTTCCGCTGAGCCGCGAGTTGGCCTACCTCGAACTCAAGAGGAACGGAGTCTTCGTCCGAGCGGCGGACCTGGTCGACCGTGCCTTGAACATCCATAAGGTTCTGTTCGACAAGACCGGCACCCTGACTCTCGGGCGTCTCACGTTGACGGAGTCGTCCGAACGGGACTTGAGTTCTTTGGGCGCCATGGAACGGTCGGTTCTGGCTTCGATGGTTGCCCAGAGTAATCATCCGAGAAGCCGCTCTCTGTCGCTGGAACTCGCCGGAGTGGACGCACCGCACCTCGAGACGTCGCTGGGAGAAGTCACCGAGACCGCCGGAAAGGGATTGGAGTGGGTGCGTCCGGAAGGTGTCTATCGTCTCGGTCAATGGACCTTTGCCGCTCCCGGCCTCGACATCAGGGACGGGGCCTCGCGACCGGCTCTGCAGTCGACGCCTCCTGTTCAGGCGACCGTCTTCACTCGTGATGGCCAGGTGCTTTTCGAAGCGAACTTCGAAGAGGAGCTACGTGGCGACGTTGCCCATGAAGTGGCGCAGCTCCGCTCTGCCGGTTTGGATGTTCACATCCTGAGCGGTGACGAACCGGGGCGGGTCGAAGCCTTGGCGAGGAAGGTCGGAATCGACGCGGACCGCGCCTTGGGTGGGCTCTCCCCGGAAGACAAGGCGACGTTGGTTTCCAAACTCGACGAACATGACACGCTCATGGTCGGGGACGGACTCAACGACGTCTCGGCCTTGTCCGCGGCCCACACATCCGGAACTCCGGCCGTCGATCATCCGAGTGTGCCGGGGCGCGCCGACTTCTATTTCCTTGGAGGCGGGATGGCGGCGATTCGCCGACTCATCTACATCAGCCGCCGCCTCCGTTCGGTCAATCGCGCGGCACTCGGCCTTGCCTCCTTCTACAACGTGATCGCTCTCACCCTTTGCTTCTTCGGGAAGGTGTCGCCCCTTACGGCTGCGATCCTCATGCCGCTGAGTTCCGTCTCTCTGGTTGTCATGACGACGGTGGCCTGGAGCCGTGTTCGCAGGGCGGAAGCCGTTCTCGAGCCCGCTACGCCGAAGGAAGTTATCGACATCACGGTCGGCACTGCGGATCGGGTTCCGGCTTTGGCGGTCACGGTACTGGAAGAGACGGTGAAGACGGGCCGCAGCGTCGCGGCGTCCGGACGGACTGCGGTCCGTTCCCAGGGTGTCGGTTCGACGCTTTCCGGAGGAGGCCGCTGATGGATGTCCTCGTGGTTTTGCTCTTTGTGAGCTTGGTTTTCGTTACGGGAGCGGTGCTCTTTTTCGTGCGCGCCGCTGTCTCGGGAGAGTTCGACCAGGGTGACCGGTTGAGCCTGCTCCCACTCGAGTCCGATTCGGAAAGCGGACCCGATGCGCAAGAGTCACCCAATTCGCAGGAAGGAGCACGTCGATGAGTCACAGCCAATCGGCTGGAACGGTCAAGGTCGTCTATGACGATGCGGTCGTTAGAGCCTTTATTGTGGCCACCCTCATCTGGGGAATCGTTGGTTTGGGGCTGGGAGTGCTCGTGGCCACGCAGCTGTCGTTCTGGCAGGCCAACTTCGGGTTGGAGTGGTTGACGTTCGGGCGCCTCCGGCCGCTTCACACCAACGCGGCCATCTTCGCCTTCGTCGGCAATAGTATGTTCGCCGGCATCTATCACTCGAGCCAACGTCTTCTCAAGACAAGGCTCGGTAGCGACACATTAAGTTGGGTCCACTTCTGGGGATGGCAGATCATCATCGTCTGCGCAGCGTTGACCATTCCCTTCGGGTTGACCCAGTCGAAGGAGTATGCCGAACTTATCTGGCCCATCGACCTGCTCGTCGCAGTGATCTGGGTCGTGTTCGCGGTCAACTTCTTCCTGACCGTCGCCAAGAGAAACGAGCCCAACCTCTATGTTGCGCTCTGGTTCTACATCGCGACCATCGTCACCATTCCGGTTCTCTACATCGTCAACAACCTTCAGCTTCCGACGGGCGTCTTCCATTCCTACTCCGTCTTTGCCGGGGTTCAGGACGCACTGGTGCAATGGTGGTACGGTCACAACGCGGTCGGTTTCTTTCTGACGACACCGATCCTCGGGCTGATGTACTACTACCTGCCGAAGGCTGCGGGCCGACCGGTCTACTCCTACCGACTTTCGATCGTCCACTTCTGGGCGCTCATCTTCGTCTACATCTGGGCGGGACCGCATCATCTGCTCTACACCGCTCTTCCGGACTGGGCCCAGTCACTGGGGATGGTCTTCAGCATCATGCTCTGGGCTCCGTCCTGGGGTGGAATGCTCAACGGTCTTCTCACCCTACGCGGCGCCTGGGACAAGCTGCGAACCGACCCGGTCATCAAGTTCCTCATTGCCGCAGTCACGTTTTACGGCATGTCGACTTTCGAGGGACCGCTTCTTTCGATCAAGACCGTCAGCTCGTTGGCGCACTACACGGACTGGATCATTGGTCACGTCCACGGCGGGACGCTCGGTTGGAACGGCTTCCTCGCTGCGGGAATGATCTACTGGTTGGTTCCCCGCCTTTGGAATACGAAGCTCTACAACGAGAAGTGGGCGGATGCGCATTTCTGGATCGGTCTCTTCGGAATCCTGCTCTACGTCGGTTCGATGTGGATCAGCGGTGTCAACATGGGGCTCTACTGGCGGGCGCTGGATGCAGACGGGTTCCTCAAGTACCCGGACTTCATCGAAGGTTTGACTTCGGCGAAACTTCTGTACGACATGCGTCTCATCGGCGGGTCCTTCTACTTCGTCGGATTCCTTCTCATGACGGTCAACGTCTTCCTGACAATCCGTCAGGGTGCGGTCGAAAAAGTCGAGGTCGAGGTTCCGCGGCCCGTACAGGTGGCGACGACTTCAGCCTGGTCCTTGATCAAGGGCACACCGGTCATCCTCTCGGTGGCGATCATCGCTTTCGCTTGTCTCTTCTTTATCGCGGGGCCCGTGACCTTCTCGTTGCCCTTGGGCGTTCTGGCCGCGTTGACGGTGGCATCCATCCTTTTCTTCGGCGCCGAAAGGCGGGAGAAGGGAGGCTGGCATCGTCTGCTCGAAGGGAAGCCGGTCGCGTTCACGGTGCTTTCTCTGGTCGCCATTCTCATTGGCGGAATTGCCGAGCTCGTTCCCGCGATCGTGGTTCCGCAAACCGCGCCCTCGGTGGCGATGGTTTCCGACTCCTCCTCGGTCGTTCCGGCATCAGAGGACGTCGTGGAAAGCAAGTACCACCAGCAACCGTACAGTCCACTCGAGCTGGAAGGCCGGGACATCTACATCGCGGAAGGCTGCTACAACTGTCACAGCCAGATGATCCGGCCGTTCCGTCACGAGACGCTGCGCTACGGCGACTACTCGCGCGCGGAAGAGTTCGTCTACGACCGTCCGTTCCAATGGGGTTCCAAGAGAACGGGGCCGGACCTTCACCGTGTCGGAGGCCGCTATCCGAATCTGTGGCACTACCAGCACATGATGGATCCCCGGTCGACTTCTCCGGGTTCGAACATGCCTCAGTATGCTTGGCTCAAGAACAGGCAGGTGGACTTCAACAAGACCCGGGGCAAGCTTATCGCGCTCCAGAAGCTTGGCGTGCCCTACACCGATGCCGCCATCGACGACTGTATGGACATGGCAAAGAGTCAAGGCCGCCTCATTGCGGCGGACTTGGCAGCCAACGCCGTCCAGATCGATCCGGAGAGCCAGATGGTGGCTGTCATTGCCTACCTCCAGCGGTTGGGGCGCGGCCCGCAGCCCGTGGCTGAAGACCAGGCTGAGATTGACTTGCGGAGGTACGGTCTCGAGACCGGACAGCTCCTCATCGACGAAGGAGGGCACTAGTCATGTTTCATGACTTTCTGACGCAGAGCAACCTGCTCATCCTGCCGTTGATCGCACTGGGCATATTCTTCTTCACCTTTGCCGCGGTCGTGGCTCACGTCATGTACGGCTGGCGAAACAAGACGATTTGGAACCGGTCGGCCCACCTTCCTTTGGAAGACGGCATCGTCGTCGGCACGACGGCGGCGACCCAAAGCCGTGACACCAATGTGCGGCCCAGGGCTGCTGTGGAAAAGGAGACGAACTGATGACCCACCATGATCCTTCAGCAGATCGCCTACTCGATCATGAGTACGACGGGATTCGTGAGTACGACAATCGTCTCCCCAACTGGTGGCTCTACATCCTCTACGGTTCGATCGTCTTCTCCCTTGGGTACTGGATCGTCTTCCACACCTTGGGTGTCGTCCCGCTTCCTGTTGGTCGATACGACATGGAGATGGTGGCCGCCGCCGAGGCCCAGTTGAAGCGGATGGAAGGGCAGGAGATAACCAACGAGACTCTGACGCTCATGTCCGAGATTCCGGCCAAGGTGGAGTCGGGTAAGGAAGTCTTCGCCCAGTTCTGTGTCGTCTGCCATGGAACCCAGGGTGAGGGTAGCGTCGGACCGAACCTGACGGACAATTTCTGGATCCACGGCGCGCAGCCTACGGACATTCTTCATACGGTGATGGAAGGTGTGCCGGACAAGGGCATGGCGGCGTGGGGTGGCCAGCTCGGGCCGACCCGAGTTCAGGAGGTCGTCTCCTACGTGCTGACGATCCTTAACACGAACGTGCCGGGGAAAGAGCCGGAGGGAGATCCAGTGGGGTCGGGCGGCGGTGACGCTACCGCGCCGGCTTCGATGGATCAGGGATCCCTCGCTCCATCCACGGACGACGGAGGAAGCGCCGCACCGGTTCCTGCCGTAGATAAGGACTCCGGAGACGGAGCCTAGCATCCAACAAGACCTTTGGACTTCGGCGACCTAGCCGCGTCGGTTGCCGAAGTCCGGCAGGTTGGAAACGGACGGAACCAAAGTGAGTTCGACATCAGCGCGTACCGCGAAGCGGCGACCGGAAATCGATACCGTCTTTACGATCAACGAAGACGGCTCGAGAAACTTCATCCACACGGCGGACGTCAAGGGGCCGTGGCACACGTTTCGCAACGCGGTGCACCTTCTGCTTCTTCTAGTTTACGTCGGCGTTCCCTGGATCCAGATCGGCGGGTATCCTGCCGTCCATCTCGATCTCCCCGGCAGACAGGCGTTTCTCTTCGGGCAGACATTCACCAACCAGGACTTCTACCTCGTGTTCTTCCTTGTGACGGGACTTGGGTTCGGTCTGTTCGTGGTGACCGCGCTATGGGGCCGGATCTTCTGCGGCTATGTCTGTCCGCAGACGGTCTTCGTGGATGGCGTGTTCCGTCGGGTGGAACGTTGGTTCGAAGGCTCCAGAGAGAAACGGCTTCGGCTGAACCAGGGACCTTGGAACCTCAACAAGATCCTGCGCAAGACCGGCAAGCACATCGCTTTCATTCTCCTGGCCACAGCCAGCGCCCATGTTTTTCTTTCCTACTTCATTCCGATCCGCGAACTCATCCCCGCGGTTCTTTCGGGTCCGGGCGGACACTCCTCGGCGTTCATCTGGGCGACGGTGTGGACGGGGATCCTCTACTTCGACTACTCCTGGTTCCGGGAGCAGACCTGCCTCGTCATTTGTCCTTACGGCCGGCTCCAGTCTGCGCTGACCGACAGCGACACGATGGTCGTTGGTTACGACGAGAACCGGGGAGAGCCCCGCGGGAAAAAGGGCTCCGACGGCGTCGGAGACTGCGTGGACTGTTTCCGTTGCGTCACCGTTTGTCCGACCGGCATCGACATTCGAAACGGTCTGCAGATGGAATGTATCGGGTGCACTGCGTGCATCGATGCCTGCAACACGGTCATGCAGAAGCTGGAGCGACCAAAGGGATTGATTCGTTATGACTCTTTGAATGGTTTTCTCAGCGGGAAGCGCCGTTCCATCTTCCGTCCCCGAGTCTTTCTGTATGGGTTTCTGGGGCTGCTCGGTCTAACCGTCTTCACGATCACGGCCATGAGTCGATCCCCGTATGAAGTGCGGGTTCTCAGGCCCAAAGGGCTTCCATACCAGATCAAGGAAACTTCGATCCAGAATCTCTACAATCTCCGGATTCAGAACAAGTCGCAGGAGCCGGCCACCTACTATGTCGAGTTCGCGGGGTTCGCGGATCCGGAAAATCCGGATGAGGTCGCGAGTGCGGACGCCGGAATGCCGCCGCTCGATGTCGTTTTGGCCCAGAAGTCCGTACGCATCGAGCCGTTGGAGGACGTTACGGTCCCTGCCTTTGTCACGATGGTGCGCGACGACTACTCGGGGAATATGCCGATCTACTTCGCGGTTTCCGACTCCGCGGCGAAGACCTCACGAAAGGTGAAGGCGGTTTTTCGGGGACCTTAGCCTGGACTATCAGTGGACCGCAGCCGAGGTACCGCTCAGGCACTGCCGATTCCTCGGTTACGGTCCAGTAGAATAAAGGGGCTGGTTGAGATCGTGCCGGCTTACAGACTCCTGGACAGGAATTCAGTTGAGGTGACGGATGAAAGAATGGCTTCGTGAACGACCGTGGATCTGGATCGTCGTCTTTATGACCGTGGTGGTTCTCTCGTCGATCTGGATGATCATCATTGCCGGTACCAATCGGCCCACGGTTATTGGTTAGAAGATCTGGCCCGAACTATTCACGACGGACCTGCATGACTAGTCCTAGGTCTCGTAATCCTCGCCGCAAACCAGGGAGACCTCTTCGTCACCCACTTCGATCTCGACGGGCGTGCGGCCGACCCACTCACCGTCCACTTGAACCGACAAGGGCGTTCCGGTTTCGATTCGGATCGAGGATCCACGACGGTGGGTGAAGCCCCCTTCGCTCTTCGTTCGATCTCCAAAGAAGCTGCGGATCGATTCCAGTACGCCCGTGGCACTCTGGTGATCGATGACGAACAAGTCGAGTTTTCCGTCGTGTGGGGAGGCGTCCGGTCCGATCTCGAGGTCGGAGAAGGCTTTGAATCGGCCGACATTCATGACGATGGCCGAGTGACCGGGCAGGACCAGGTTTTCCGAGTCGATCGTGATGTCGAGAACAGCGTCCCGATTCTCGACCAGCCCTTCCAGGAAGGCGGTGAAGTAGGCGACCGGGCCCAGTGAGTCTTTCAGCTTCGAGTCCAGTTTCTCGACCATTTGCCCCGGCACTCCGATCCCGACGCCGACAAGGAAACGCAGGTCCCGGTCTGGAAGAGATGCCAGATCAAAGTTGCGGGCCGTTCCCGCGAGAGCCTGGTGGAAGGCCCCTTCCAGATCCAGCGGCAGGCATAGTGCGCGGGCCAGAACATTGGCGGTTCCCGTGGCGACGATTCCCAGAGGAAGGTCGGACTTGGCTTCGGACAGACCGCGCGCGCATTCCATGGCCGTGCCGTCGCCACCGATGGAGATGACTCGTTCGAATCCCTCGTCCGGGGCCGCGCCGGCCCACCTTTGAGCGTCGCCGGCCCCCTCGGTGACTTTCAACTTCAACTCGACGGACGAATCCTTCGTCCCGATCTGATCGAGAAGACTGCGGACCTGTTTCACCAAGTCCTCGTCATCCGTCGGTCCCGAGCTGGGATTGAGGATGACGAGCCCTTTTCGAACAGACGTTTTCGACGCCGACATGGAGGTAGGTTCCTTTGGCCCGAGGCCGAGTCTTGTCTTCAGTCGTCAGGCCGCCGGCCACAGTTCCAGTCCGGCAGACTCGGGAAAGCCGAACATCACATTCATATTGTGAACGATCTGCCCTGCGCCGCCCCGAACGACGGGGTCGAAAGCGCACGTAATCGCAAGCTGGTTTCGGACGCGAATCGGATCGATGGAAAGATACGCGTGGTTGGACCGACCCGGAACCAATTCCTTCGGGTCCCCATCGACGACCTCGACGAAAAGCTCATCTTCGAAACGATCGCTGAAGAGAGACTCCAGCGGTTGGATCTCTGGAATTGCGTCGAAAAGAATCGTCGCTTTGAACACGTCCTCTGAATCGAGGTCGAGTTCGCTCAGAAAGACATCCGCCTTGGGAAGTGCGGTCTCATCGTTGAGTATCCGGCGCGCGACCGCGGAGTCCTCAGGTCCGTAGCCCAGTTCCAGATTGGCAGGACACTGGTCGTCCAGTCGAAGCAGCGACTCCGGGGCCGTCTTGCGAAGGGGGGCGACAGCCAAACCTACCGCGGTGGCGAGGGGACCCGGATTGCGGACTCGGCGCGCGACTTGAATCGCGGAACGATTGACCTCGGGAAGCCCGAGGGTTTCGTCGTCGATCTCTTCGGCAACGATCGACTCGGGACAGCGAATGAGGCGGGCACCGGAGGCGACGGCTGTCCAGGCCGTTGTCGAGAGCGTGTTGCTTCCGTGAATGACCAGGTCAAAACTATTGGGATGAGGCCTGTCGGTATTCGCTCTGCCTGCGTCGTCGGTAGAGTTTGTCGTACCGATCACGACCGCACCGACGTGAGGATGTCGACTCAAGCGTGTCAGGAGTTCGGAAGACATTTCCGAGGGCAGGCCATCGACCAACACGGTGATCCGGTTGGAACTCGAGAACAGAGGCTTGGGCTCTGGGCTCGGAACCTGTTCCAACGCAGGGGCGAGGCTGGTTTCCAGACTCGGTGCGACGGACGTGTCCAGCTGGCGAGGCGCGAGGGGCCGATGGATGATCGACTTCGGTTGCAGAATCATGGCGTCTCCTTTGCGGAACTCGAGGGTTTACCCAGGAAGGAGACAAGCATCGTGCCAGTCCGGACGTGCCGGCGGTCCTCCGGCGGCTAAAGGCCTTTCAGGGAATCGGATGCCGTGACTTGTGGGCCTAGGCCTGGTCAGCCGTGCAGGTTTCGCCAACCGAAGGGATTACAAGCAACGATGTAATTCTTGTCGCCGGCGGACCGCAACGGCCAAACCTGAACGAACGACCGGAACCGAAAGTTTCTTGGGGTCGCGACAGCCGGGGTCAGAAACGTCGATGTGGCCTACGCATCTTCGGAGGCGCCGTCGTCCTCTTCATACTTGTTGAGCCGGTTGTAGAGGGTCTTTAGCGAGATTCCCAACATTTGAGCTGCTTCGTTCTTGTCGTTGTCGGTGAAGTCCAACGTTGCCTCGATGAGCCGGCGCTCGGCGTCGGCAATGCTCATTCCCGGCTTGATTCCGAGTGTTCCGTCCGCCGGCGGACCGTCCTTGGGAATCGCCGGGAGGAGATCGTTCGGATCAAAGGTGTCGGCGCGCAGGATGACCAGGCGATCGATGGCGTTTCGGAGTTCGCGAACGTTTCCGGGCCAGTGGTGACGACGCAAGTCGTTCCGGACCGATTCGTCGAGCGTGTGTTGGAAGTCGTACTCTTCCGAGGCGCGGGCGAGGAAATGATCGACCAGCAAATCGATGTCCTCTTTTCGGCTCCGGAGCGGTGGTAGCTCGATGGGAAAAACCAGCAGTCGATAGAGAAGGTCTTCTCTCAGTTCGCCGTCGGCGACCGCACGCCGCGGGTCCCGATTCGTTGCGGCGATGACGCGGACGTTGACCGATCGGGGTTCGCTGTCCCCGACCCGGGTCACCTTTCGGTTTTCGAGAACGCGAAGGAGCCGGGTCTGCAGGTCGTTCGACATTTCGGTGAGTTCGTCGAGAAAGAGGGTTCCGCCGTCCGCCCTCTCGAACACGCCTGCCCGGTCCCGAACGGCTCCGGTAAAGGCGCCTTTGACGTGACCGAAGAGTTCCGACTCGACCAGGTTGCTGGGGATCGCGCCACAGTTGATCGCGACGAAAGGTTCCTTGGCTCGCCGACTGAAGTGGCCGATCGTCCTTGCCAGCACGTCCTTCCCGGTTCCCGTCTCACCGACGACGAAGACGGTGGCGTCGGTGGGCGCAACCCGGGCGACCTGTCCGTAGACCTTCATCATCGACGCTGACTTTCCCACCAGGTAGCCGAAGCCTCCGGACGCGTCAGCTTGATCCAGAGCCGATTGCACCTCCCGGTTCCGCTTCCAGCGAGATTTCGACCGTCCGAGAAGTTTGCCGAGTCGTTCGAGATCAACGGGCTTTTCCAGGTAGTCGAGGGCCCCGATCTGCATGGCTTCGACGATGACCTCTGTTTCGGAGTGTCCCGTGACGAGGACGACATCCGCGTCACCGGTACGGCCTTCCCGAAGAAGGTCAAGGCCATCTCCATCGGGGACTTCCCGATCGAGTACGGCCACAGAGACGGGTTCTCCTTCGAACGCCTTCCGTGCCTCGGCCAGGTTCTTCGCCGCTTGAACGACAAAGCCCTCGGTTTCCATCCAGGTGGTCAACGCTTCACGCGTCGTCTGATCGTCTTCGAGGAGGAACGCTTTCGGGAGCGAGTCTTTTGACAAGTCGGTGCCCTTTCTGGATCCCAGACCGGCCCGCCGGACTGTCCGGCGAGGAGCCTGCGAAATGGTATGGGAATTGCCGCATACCTTCCAAGAGAGAAAGGAGGACAACGATGCTGGATCGACAGCTCGCACGTCTAAAAGAGAAACACCGAACCCTGGAGCGTTGGTTGGCAAGAGCGGCCACCAAACTTCCCGAAGAGATGGAGACGCGGACCTCTCTGGCTCGCGAGATTCTGGAACGCGTCTGCCAACTCATCGAGCATGAAGAAGAGATCTTGTATTCGGCCCTTCGCCGACGTTTCGGCGATGAGTCGACGCGTGATCGGTCCGTGCGACGGACCTGCGCGATCTATGAAGCGCAGCACAACTATGTCCTGGATCTGTCGAGGCGTTTGATTGTCGCCCGCGACCGGGATGCCTTCGTTTCGGGCTTACGCAGTCTCTCGACGGCACTTCGATACCATCATGACGAGGAAGAGCGTCATGTTTTCAAACTGCGTCGATCCTCCAATCCGCTCGCCGAAGGTGACATGTCCTCAAGTCACCTGCACCCGATGTAAGTTCGGGGGCCGCTCTTAGAGTGCGCTTCGACTCGCATGAACCGTTTTCTAGATTCCGCTTCGGCTCGCATGACTGTTCGTTTGAGACCGCATGCACAACCGTCCTCGTCCTATGGCCTCCCTTGTTCGCGCGCCTCGCTTCCCTGCCCTGTAATTCTGCTTCCGGTTTGGTCCTTTCTTACAACGAAACACAGGTCGGTCGTCTGCTGCCCTTGGACTCCGCGAAGAATGAGACGTCGTACGTCATTGCTATTGGTTGACTTGCAAACTTTATCCACCGGCTTGGCCAGCTCTGGCACCCGGATTACTACTCCTGACATGAAGTCTGACGCGAACTTCGTCAGAAGGAAGGAGTCCAAGAATGAAAACCCTGACTCAATCGAAGAACGAGAAGAAGGAACGCAAGTCGAGTTCGCCGGAACCACTCTCTCTGACGGAAGCCCTCGAAGAAGCGAGGAAGAAGCCAAGTGAGAAAGAGCCGCTGAACGAGACCGAGTCGACGGGTTCTTCGACGACCTTTCGAAACGACGGAAGCTCTCACGAAGGAGCTGCGTCGGCAAAACGGTCAAAGACCTCGAAGCCGGCTGAAAAGAACCCGTCCACTCGGGAGCCGGAACGCGCTCCGAGTCCGGCGGTGAAGCCGGGACGGAAGCGAAGCCCTGGGCTCGAAGCTGAGACAGGAATCGAGGCGATGACGGATCGCACTCACACCGGAGCCGAGCGAGCGCCGACTCCTCTACCGGGCCCTCAGCCGGTCCCAAGGCCTGCGCCCGAGCCCGCTCCGAACAAGACGCAGAAGTCCTGAAGCCGAACCAGAGCTCTTACAAGATTGGATGGATTGAAATGAAACGCACTCCGAAACCTGAAATGCCGCTGTCGCCCGACCCCTCGAGTAACAGGTTCGCCTCGCTGATGTCGCGGACCGGCCGCAATCTGCTCGGCGGCGCCGCTGTCGCTGCCACCGCGTTGGTCTGCAGCGGTCCCGTCATGTCAGCCCAAGCTTCCGAGGACATCACGGCCAACGATCCAGCGGAAGCGCGCTTCGCGCTGCCACTGTTCGTCGAAGTCGCCGAGTTCGACGAAATCGACAAACTCCGGGTGCAGTCCGACCGGGTTCGGGTTCAGCCGTCCGGGGAAACGACGCCGGTATACAACTTCCTGATTCCCGAGCCGGGCATGATGTTCGTGAACCTCTCTATGGAGGTTGCCTCGGAGAACCCGAAGACGTTCGGCTACGACGAGATTGCTCTCTTCGACGAGCATGACAGCTACAAGCCGACTGCTGTTTTTCGCGATGAATCCTGGGTTCTCGTGAACGCAGGCGACCTCGTTTCGATTGAAAGCAAAGGGATGATCGAGGTCGCGATCGCCGTACCGAAAGCGTCGGTCGATTCCATGGGGCTCGAGGTTGCGGGATATGTCGTGCCTTGGGTGTCGTCCCTCGATCGGCTGGAGGATCCGGACGTCCACGATGTGAGTGACGCCTCGCCAGCGAAACACGATCAGGACGTCGCCCTCGAGCAGGCTGGAAGATAGTCGATCATGACCGAGGAAGTACGAATCGTTTTCATGACGCTCGGCGTCGTCACGGCGGTGGGGATCGGGCTCGTCGTAGGGAAGCTCCTCTGGGAGTTGGCCACGGCGGCAAAGAGATTCTCCGCACTTTGTGACCAGGCCGAGTCTCTGCTTCCCGAGATTGAGGATGCGTTGGGTCGCGTCGGCGGAGCGGCTTCAGAACTTCAAGCCGTCGGCCGGGAAGCTCGTAGTGACATCGAAGATCTCAAGTCCGGCGGTCGTAAGGTCGCGGCCATCGTTTCCGGAGCTCGCGCCGGTTGGGATGCGCTTCAGCGGGACTAAGATTTTTCGCGAGTATTGCAAGTCGGAGCTGTACCTCGACTGGAGGACAGCTGAGATGGAAGGAATCACAAACTCCAAACGAGGAGGAGAAGATGAAACGGACGACCGCACTTGGATTCGCTTTGGGAGCACTGGCCGGCGGAGTTACCGCTCTGCTCACGGCTCCGAAATCGGGCCGCTCGACCCGGAAACAGTTGAAAGAGTCGGCTCAGCAGATGAAGGACACGGCAATGGAGAAGATCGAAGAAGGCTCCACCGTCGTGAAGGACAACACGTCCGCAGCCTCCAACCGGATCAAGGACCAGGCGCAGTCCGCGCTCACGGGAGTTCAGACGAACGCTGCCGCTCTGGCGGAGGCTGCACAGGAGGGACGGCGTGTCTACCGCGAGCATCTGGAAGCCAACAGTACGAACGGCCGTCTCGACTAGAAGTCAGCGGTTTCTGAAAATCCCGGGTCGGCCGAGTCCGACGATCTTCTGCTCGACAACAGAGGCCGATCCGGGGTTTTCTCCCACCTACTCTTCCCCTGCCCGAAACGACCTCCCCTGACTCACCAATCCCTACGATACTGACCATCAAAAGTGATGCTCCTACCAACCAGGGTGGAGAAGCGTCGAACCGCTTCGGCCCAGTTCCAGAGTCTTCCATCTCCTTCCTATCTTCCGGAAGTGGTTATTTGAGTGATCCACTGCCAGTAGACCAGGGCGTTCTAAGGAGATCGTCAGCTGCTTCGCCGGAGCGTGCATCACAAACTTCTCGACCCTTGTGTTTCGTCAGAAAGCAGTATCTGGATTGGCAAGAGAGACGGGCACCTAAGCCTCGACTCGTCAATGGTTCGCGGCGTCAGCTGCTTCGCCGAGCGTGCGTGACAAACTTCGTGGGAACCGCCTTCGGTGCGGCCCTGAATGGACACACTGACGAGTTTCATTTCGAGAAAGATTGACGAAGCGAGGCTCGGCGATTTCAGGGATACGCAAAAAGCCTCGAGAAGAATCTTCTCGAGGCTTGGCGCTCAATCGTTGAGTGTTTTGTTGCGACTACGACTTGATGTCGTTCCAGGTGTCGTCGAGGTCGCGACGCAGATCTTCCAAGTTCTCTTCCATGGAGTCAGCGACGTCGTTCCAAGAGTCTCCGGCGTTACGACCGGCACGCTCGAGATCGGCTCCCATTCGATTCATGCGAGCCTCGAACTCTGCGATGCCGGCGGAAATGTCGTCACTGACGTCCATTCCCTCAATCTCGGCCCGAAGCTGTGAGAAGTCGGCTTCGATTTCCTCAAAGTGATCGTTGGCGGCGTCGAAGTCAAAGTCGACCTCGGCAGTTTCGTTGGACTCCGCGCACCCGCCGAGCAACAGACCAATCACAGCACCGGTAATGAAAAAGCGACGCATCCTGTGTTCCTCCAAAACCCGATTCGGGTCGACTTATCCCTTGTTCTTCTCGTTCGCGCCGGTGACGGCGATTGCCGTTTCCGCGCGTACTGTCTTCATCTGACTTGCCACTGACATCGCAATGACCGAGCCAACTTCGGAAAGAAACTTTGGCGCCTCGGCATGTTCGCGCTTAACTCACTCCTGCTCCATTGGTTGGCGAAACGACGGGTCCGTCGGGAATCAAGCCGAAGCGCCTCCGTGGCTTGCCTTTCGGAGTTCGCGGCAGACGAAGCCTTGGAAACTTTGCAAACTCCGGGTAAGAACGTTAGGCAACCGTGGGATGGTGAGCCTCCGAGCGGCTCTGGGATCACGTGCGGAACACGGCTCACGAAGAGAGCGAACAAGGTTTGGAACGGGAGTGACAGGTGACGGAAAGAAGTGCGGAAGCGAAACTCGTTCATGATCTGAGAACACCGTTGAATGCCATCTCGATCACGGCCCAGCTAGTGAAGCTGAAGGCGGGGAAGGGAGAGGATGTCGGTGCGGATCTCGACAAGATTCTGGAGGCCTGCCAGAAGCTGTCGAAGAGGCTGGAGGAGTTTCGGCAAGAGTCAGCCGAGTCCGACGCGAGGAAGACCAAAGACGACTGAATGTGAGCTCAATCGTCCTCGGTCGCACGCTCGGTCGATGAACGCTCGGTCGACTCAGACCCGGTCGACACGCTCGGTCGACACGCCCGGTCGATGTGGCGTTACCTTCCGGAAAGGGGTTGCCCGGTGCTCGCATCGCGCAGGACGGGGAGCGAGACGGTAAACGTAGAGCCGAGTCCCAGGCCCGCACTCTCGGCGCGGATCGTCCCCCGATGAAGTTCGATGATCGTCCGGGCAATGGAGAGTCCCAGGCCCAGCCCAGAACGGGAGTGCGTGGCTTCTGCCTGCCGGAACGGATCGAAGGCCTGTTCGAGAAACCCCGACTCCATCCCGACCCCTTCGTCTTCCACGACAAGGTCGAGACGGGAGTCGCACTCGCCGAGCCGAACGCGAACCGTTGAGTCCGTGTCGGAGTACTTGATGGCGTTGTTCAGAAGGTTCCAACAGACCTGGCGAAGTCGGCCCTCGTCACCGACGATGAGTAGGTCGCGTCCACGGACTTCCGTGACGATTCGAATCGACTTCTTCCTCGCCGACGGACCGATCGCCTCCATCGCTTCATCGAGGACCTCGGCCATTCGTACCGGCTTCATGGACAGTTGAAGCTTTCCTCGTTCGATTCGGGCGGTATCCATCAGGTCGTCGATGAGTCTGGCCTGTGCCTCGGCGTTCCTCTCGATCCCGTCCACGGCCTTCTTCACCGTCTCCGCATCGCCTCCGAGACGCGCCATCTGCGCCCAGCTGACAATGGCGTTGAGAGGGTTTCGTAGTTCGTGGGACACGGCGGCGAGAAATCGGTCCTTTTGGTTATCCGCTTCGACCAACCGCGAGTTGAGCCGCTCGAGTTCCGCGGCCTGGTGAATCACGCTGGCCGCCAAAGCCGTGCGGAAGTCGGACGCGACCTCGACTTCCCAGGCCTGCCACGGCCGGGAGTGTCCGCGGACTTCTTCCTCCCAGGCGGCAAACGACTTTCTGGGTGAGAGGCCGCCGTTGGCGTCCAGGTCGCTCTCTTCCTTTCGACCGGCCCAGACGACCGATCGGCGAGCTTCTTCGCGAAACCACAGCAACGTGTCGCCGGAAGCGGACAAAGGAACCGCGATCGCTCCCGCTGCCACATCCTCGTACTGCTCGGCCGGCGGATGGATGTCGGCCAACCGGTCCACCGCGATGATGTCTCTCGGAGCGCTCGCATCGAGAGACCGGGCGAGTTCCAGGACTTCCGCGACGCCTGGCGTGGCGCCGACTCGGGTCACTTCGTCCCGAAAAACAATGGCGGCCCCGTCGCAAGGGACGACGTCGAGGATGGTCGACCCTTCTCCGACGAGCCCGTCCTGGAACCGCGTCGACGAAATCATCTTGTCGATGAGCTTGGCCTGCGTCGAATAGGCGGCGTTCTTCGCAGACAGGACTTCGACCCGGGCCAGTTCCGAGATTCGGGCTGAAAGCACGTGGGCGATGAACTCTGCGAGAAGGCGTGTTCCGTAGGGAACGAGCTTGGGCTCACGGTGGTGGCAGGCGATGAGTCCCCACAGATCGTCTCCGTCGAGTAGAGAGATCGACATCGACCCCCGAACGTCCATGTTTCGCAGGTACTCGCAATGAATCGGCGAGACACTGCGGAGAGTCGACTCGGAGAGATCGATGGCTTCCTGCGTGTTGGGATGACGGTTCGGTTGAATCCCGACCGGCGTGTAAGCCGAGTCCGCGATGATACGGATCGTGTTCTTCGCATAGAGACGGCGGGCCTGAGGCGGAATGTCCGACGCAGGAAAGTGGAGACCCATATAGGACTCGACCGTGTCGTCGGCTCGCTCCTCCGAGAGCACCTGTCCGCTGCCGTCGGCGAGAAAACGGTAGACCATGACTCTGTCGTAGCCGGTAAGAGTTCGAACCTCCCGGGAAGCGACAGCGCAGATTTCTTCGAGGGTTTGCGCACGCCGAATGGAGTCCAGTTTCCGGACTAATCGACGGTACCCGCCGCGAATCCGCCGTGCGTCGCCCTCCACCGGTTCGATCTCGAGAAAAAGGATTCCCTCCGACCGGTGAAGGATGCCGTGGAACGCGCGATCCTCGAGGGTTCGGATTTCGAGCGGGTTCGCGTCCCGTGGATCGCCGTCGAGCGCCGATCGGATTTGGCTCTGGGTTTCGGGCGTGACGAAATCCGCGAGCTTGCGACCGTGCGGAGAATCGAAGCCGAACTGGCCACTGTTGTCACTGGCGATCAAGATCTCGAGTTCGGATTCACGCATCCCAAGGAGGGCCCCATGAGGCTGAATCGATCCGGGAATGTGAATGGGCTCGCTCTCGCAACCACCGGGGTTAGCCAACCCGCTCACGATGTGACTCCCGGTCTCGAATTCTCCCAAACGTCATACCAGTCGCCAAGGGCCTGAAAGGTGGCACGGGCGGAACCGACGGTTTCGTCCCAGTCCTTCTCCTCGACGTGTCCGAGGGTTTCCAGGAACCGGGACCACATGGCGCCGGCCTCGTCTCCATAGACACTGAGGAAACGGATCCCGAGGTGGCCGGGAAAGTCCGGCAGAGACCGGAGCCGCTTTAGGAGCACCCGGCCGCCCAAGGTCGAGCCCTCGAGTACATAGAGGACACCGAGAGCCTGGGCTGGGTTGGCCGGTCGGTGCACGATCGAATCCGGGGCGCTGCGGTCGGCCCGGTCTGCACTCAGATCTTCTTCCAGAAGGGGCGTCTTCCAGCGCCAACCTAGATCGGGAACCAGACTCCGCAAACCTTGGACGTCGCGAAGCGCTTCCTCGACGGGACCAAAGTACCCGAGCAGGAACCGAAGATGGTCCTCATACGCACTCAGACTCGGCGTTTCCGCTCCCAGCGGAAGGCGAGATTCGAGGGTTTGATGAAGGGTACGCGTGTCTTCTCGGAGGCGGTTGCGCAGGTCGCGCTCCCCCGGGGACGGGACGGAAATGGGGCTCATGCGGAAAACTCCAACGGAACTTATAGTTTGCGTCGCCCCACACGACAGCGTCCATGCTAGCGAGAGCGTCCGAGGAACGTAAAGAGCGAATGTTCAGGACGGGGTCCGGGTCACGACCGCGGGACCGGATTTCGCCCGAACCACTGATTGAGGATCATGCCGTTTGTAGGATTGGGATGTCGATGTGTAAATGTTACATCCGTCTACGAAGGCGTCATCGGTCGCGTACGTGCAGCGGGTGCGTAAATTATTAAAGGGCAATGGCTTAGGGTGCGCAAAATGGAGCGGGGGTGTTCCTGTCTTTGGCACTGATATTGCGTCCGTTACCTCGAATAGAGACTCTATGTTCCGCGCCAGGTTTGGTGCCCGTTTCCCGGGAGGTCCCACCGTGTCTGAACAGCCGTCGAATCCGCCGACTTCCTGCTCGTGTGTCCCTCTGAATCGAGACCTGTTTCTCCGCACCCTCCTCGGCGAGCTCGCCGGAACCCTTCAGGATGTCGTTGGGCTGGATGCGGCGTCCGGCTACATCAGCGTCGTCGGGCAACGGATGGGTGAGCAGATTCTCGAGATGTACGACTCGGAGTTCGAAAGCGGGAAACGGACTCCGCGTGAAGTGGGAGACCTCCTCGCCGACCTGAAGCAGCGCATTCACGGTGATTTCCAGGTCGTCGATCTCGATGACAAGAAGATCGTTCTCGAAAGCGGAACGTGTCCCTTCGGCAAGATGGTGGAGGGGCGACCCGCTCTTTGCATGATGACCTCCAACGTTTTTGGCGTCATCGCCAGCGATCAACTCGGATATGCAAAGGTCTCGATCGAGAAGTCGATTGCCCGTGGTGACGAGGGTTGCCGCGTCGTCGTACGGCACGAAAGAAACAGCGACGCCCGAGCCGCCGGTGGTCGCGAGTACTTTGGTGTCTGAGACCGATTCTCCCCACGATTCCGGCCAAGCCGACGCAGGGTTTGATTCTGCGGATGGCGATGGCGAGGACCGCCCAGACTTCTTCCCACAACGCCTCTGCGACGCTCTCCCGGAACCCGCGATCGCGGTGTTCTCGAACGGCGCCGTTGCCGCCGCCAACCAAGCATCGCTCCAGTTACTCGATGAATCCTCCTCTATGGACGGCAGGTTGCTCTCCGACTTTTTCTCGGACAGCCCGAATCGCATCAACGATTTCCTACGGACCGCCTCGAGATCCCGAGATTCGCTGCCGGGCCGACTTCACTCCCGGGCGAGTGGCTCGATTCGTTGCCGCTCCAGTTTGGCTTTCCCCAAAGGTCCCGGCCACCCTGCGGTCGTTTTGATTCGGTTTGATGAAGACCCGACGATGGACCGGTTCCACGCCCTCAGCCAAAAGGTCGAGGAGCTGACTCGCGAGGTCGATCGGAGGCGTCATTTCGAGTTCGGCTACCACGCGATCGAATCCCGGAACTCGGCTCTTCTCCGCGCCACGGTCGACGCGGTGATCACGATGGACGAACGGGGCGTCATCGAAAGTGTCAATCCGGCGGGAGAGCGACTCCTGCAGAGCGAGGCATCACTGCTTCAGGGAACTCCGTTGCGCGAGTTTGTCCTGTCGCCTGAGGAAGGCGGACCGGGACAGCAGCTGATCGACGTGTTGGAGAACGCGTCCGAGGCCGGACTCGACCAGAGTCTGGAAGTTGTGATTTCGCAGGCAGGGGGTGGGTCGTTTCCTGCCCGTGTCGTTGTGACCCGAGTGGGATCCCCACCGGATCATCAATTCACGGCACTGGTTCGGGACGTCGCCAGGGAGAAGGAACACCAGTCCGCCATGGCCGAACAGCTGTCACTTGCTGCTCTCGGCCGGGACCTCGGGTTTTCATTGGCGAAGTCCGGCCCGATCTCCGAAACCTTGCAGGACTGTGCCGAGTTGTTGGTTCGGCACACGGTATGCAGTTTCGCCCGTATCTGGCTGATGGAAAAGGGTGAGGGTGCGCTTCATCTCGAGGCGACGGCCGGACCGGACTCCAAGACCAAGTCAGATTCCGAGTACCTGGAGATTGGAAAGTTTCGGGTCGGAAAGATCGCCGCGGACGGCAAGCCCTACCTGACCAATGCGGTCGTCGAAGAGTCCGACTTTCACGATGCGGAGTGGATGGAGACGGAGTCGATCCGTGCCTTTGCCGGCTTTCCGCTCCTGCTGGAGGATCGCGTCGTCGGTGTCATGGCACTCTATTCGCGTCGCGATCTCTCGGAACACACTCTTCAGTCGTTGGAAACAGCGGGCGTTGCCATCGCGTTGGGACTGGAACGGAAACGCGTCGAGACGGACCTCCGACATCACGCGCGGGCCCTGGAAGAGGCCGACCGTCGGAAGGATGACTTCCTTGCGGTCCTCGGCCACGAGCTGCGAAATCCCCTGGCTCCCCTGCAAACGGGGCTGGAACTGATCGAGCGAGGGCAGGGCGAGCCCGCGACCGTTGCGACGATGAAGCGGCAGTTGAAGCACATGAAGCGATTGGTCGACGACCTTCTCGACGTGTCGCGAATCCTTCGGGGGAAGATCCCCATCCGGCAGGCTCCGGTTGCCGCAACCGTGCTTGTCGAACGCGCCGTGGAGACCGTGCGCCCGCTGCTGACAGAACGAGGGCACGATCTGCGTCAGAGCGTGGAAGGCGACGAAATGGTCGTATTCGCCGACTCGGAGCGGATCGTTCAGGTCCTGACCAACATCCTGAACAATGCTTGTCGCTACACGCCGAATGGGGGTCGGATCGAGCTTTCGGTCGAGCGAAGCGACGCGGACGAGGTGGTCTTCCAAGTTCGGGACAATGGAGTGGGGATCGACCCGGACTTTCTGTCCCAGGTGTTTGCGCCCTTCAGTCAGGCCGACAAGTCACTCGATCGGTCGATCGGAGGTCTGGGACTCGGATTGACCCTGGCCCGACGACTTGCGCTTCTGCACGGGGGCGCGCTCGAGGTTGCGAGTGAAGGGAAGGGAAAGGGAACGACCTGCACCATCCGCCTGCCTGCGTTCCACACCGATGGTTCGAAGAAGGCGGAGGCGGAACCGGCCAAGCCGGGAGCCGGTCCCCAACGAATCCTCGTCGTCGATGACAGCGAGGAAGGGGCCAATCTTCTACGGGATCTTCTCGTTCTCTCTGGTGGACATGAGGTGCAGGTCGCCTATGACGGTCTTTCCGCAGTGGATTTGGCGCACCGCTTCCAACCCCAGACTCTTCTGTTGGACATCGGGCTTCCGGGAATCGACGGTTACGAAGTTGCGAGGCGGCTGCGGTCGCATCCCAGTTGCGAAGCGGCCTTCTTCGTCGCCTTGACCGGTTACGGAACCGACGAGGATCGGGAGAAGGCGCTCGCCGCAGGGTTCGACCGGCACTTGGTGAAGCCGGTGACCTTCGATGCGCTTCAGCGCGTTCTTGTCGAAGCGGAGTGAGACCGAACGGGGACCAGGCTTCCTTGCTCGAGTGCTTCGGGTGCTGGAATGGACCAGGTCGGTTGAACGGGACGAAGCAAATGATCCAGTGCAAGCGGGAGGCGCTTTCCCCAGTCGGATTCCGAGTGGCGTGCGCCCAGAGCTTCGTAGTGTTGCAGTGAGTTCTCGGAGTGTCCCGCGTCCCGTAGGGACTGCACGAGCTTGCGCACCCGAGATACGTATTCGAGAGAGTTCGACCCAAACTCACGCGTACCGGCGTCGACGTAGACCTGCCCTGCCGGTTCCTTTTTGCTTACGTAGTTGGCCAGGGCGCCGTCCGCGAAGGAAACGGACGGGCTGAGGGCAGCGGCGCCGCCGAAGACGTCGGGGCGCTCCAGTAGCGCGTAAAGCGAAAACAGGCCGCCGAGAGAGGAGCCAAGTATCGTCGTATCCTCCGGACCGGGCCGAGTGGGAAGAGACGCATCGACGGCAGGCTTCAATGTTTCGGTCAGGAAGGAAAGGTAGCTGTCGGCGTTTCCTCCACCGAATCTCTCGTCGACGAACGGTGAATACTCGTCGGCCCGACGTGCACCACCGTTGTCCACGCCGACCAGAATGACGTCCTGTCCGGTGGCCGAGAGGTCATAAAGTGTATCGCCCGCTCGCCAACTGCGTCCCCTGAAGCGATTGCGGAAGAGATGCTGGCCGTCCTGGGCGTAGATGACCGGGTAGGCGGACTGCCGATCGAGCGGGAACGGCGTGTCGATGCGAACCGTGCATTCGCGTCCGAGCTCTGGGCTCCAGATGCTCTCCGAATCCGGGTTCTGCGGCGTTCCTGAAAGGGCGGGAGCCAAACTCTCCAATGCATTCGTGAGACCTCCGTCGGTGTTTCGCTCGCTGCCCCGCGCGGATTCGGCGCGTCGAGCGAAGCGACTTCCTGTCGTCGTGGATTACAGACGAAATTCTCGTGCCATTACTTGGCGGAGGACGGGGGGAGTGGAGCTACAGGCGTGGGTCTACGAGCGTGGAACTACAGGCTTGTAGTCTCGAACTCGTACCCTCTCGAGAGTTAAGACTTCTCGTGTGCACACAGAACTCACAGCCCAGCGTCTTCTGTTTTCTCCCGGGCTCTGAGTGAGGTTCGTCGACTCGAGAGCGGTCGAGCTCGCACACCCCTCCTTTCGTGTAAGTCCTTCCCAGGATCTGCCTCGCCTTACAAAGCATGCCCCCCCGCCCGCGGGTCGTCCGATTTCGGTGAACTCGAGTTCTGAATCCCCAACTGATTGACGAGGAGAGCGTTGCGAGTGACGAACGAGTCGCGCCAACCGATTGGCACGGATGTTTGATCATGTCTCTTCGAACGCAATCAACCGCAGCCTCAGGAGGAAATGATGAGAAAGTTCATGACGATCGCAGCCGCTTCGATCCTCACCATCGCCGGAACGCATCCGGCCGCAGCCGACCAGGTCACAGAGCTTGGTGTGATTGCGGGTGAACCGACGGGACTGTCCTTCCGAACCTGGCTGGGTGGATCCACTGCTTTTACCGCTGCTGCGGCTTGGTCCTTCGTGGATGAGTCGGCCCTGCATGTCCATGGTGACGTGACCCGTCGAGTCCCAGGGTTCATCGAGACGGATTCCAACGACATCGGGTTCTACTACGGTCTTGGTGGTTTGGCGGAGTTCGATGACAACCGTGAAGATCGGCTTGCTGTTCGCGCGCCGCTCGGCTTGGACTTCATGATGGAATCGGCTCCTATCGTTTTCTTCGGTGAGGTTGCCCCGGTTCTCGACGTCGCTCCGGACACGGAAGTGACCGCCAACGGAGCCATCGGCGCACGCTACGTCTTCTAAGAACCTGGATAGGTGCTGGGATCGCCACGACGGCGAACCCTTCATCAGGTCCGAACGACGCCTAATTCAGATCACGAGTCCCGAACGCAAACAAAGAAGGAGTTCTAAAATGTTGTCATGGTCTTTGACGTTTCTGGTTGTCGCCCTGATCGCCGCCCTCTTCGGTTTTGGTGGAATTGCTGCCGGCGCCGCCTCGATCGCACAGGTTCTGTTCTTCGTCTTTCTCGTGCTCTTCGTAGTCTCGCTGATCTCGCGGATGGCGAGGAGTGTCTCCTAGCAGACGGGCGAGCATCCGCAGACGAACATCAGCGGGCGAACGGCATAAGATCGAACAGCCAAAGATCGGAGTCGCTCATTGGAACGGATGGAATGAGGGTCGGTACGCACCGCGTGTCGACCCTCTACTGGCTCTTGGTTAGATCGGCCGAACGTCTTCCATTTCCCTACAGGAAACGATCAGTCGCTGACCCTTCTCGACCCATGCGTCGAGCGGATAGCACGTGACCAACGTGAGCCGGTTTTCCCACGAGGGTTCAATCCACCGCGTGTCTTCCTTCGGCACCACGTGAATCGAGTCGACGACAAAGTGTCGATCTTCACCGTGGCTTGCCAGTCGCACCTCGTCTCCCGCCCTCAGTCTACCCAACCACGAGAATTCGCGGTCCCGGTGTCCGGCGATGGCAATGTTTCCGCCCTCCTTCGGAGAACCGGTACCGTCGATCAATCCCAGGCCGAAGGCAAGAGAGCCACCGGTCGACCCCGACAGAACCGGAGCGGACTCTTCGATGCGGGGGACAAGCAATTGCGCGACGGGGCGGAAGTCCGCCCAAGGCCACGGAGACTCCAGTTCACCCGTCTGCAAGTTTCGTTGGAGTGTTGCGGCGATCAGTCGGGATGCCACAAATCGCTTCGTCTCGATGTAGGTGGAGCGGGTACCCAACCCGGATCCGACGAGGACCAGAGTCAATGACAAGCCGAGGGCAACGGCGCGCAATCTTCGCGAACGAAGACCCGCACGTCGATGTTTCGACGGCGATCCCGATTGGGGGTTCGTTCGTCCGGACGGTTTCCGGTTGGACTCCAGCGAGACTTGCGAAGCCATCGACGTTTCGATCATGCGCGCCTCCAGGCGCCGAACTTCCCGTTCGAGCTTGCGCAGCCGAAGTCGAATGCGGAGACGACGGAGGCTGCGCGGCGTGGTCATGGTCAGGTTCATCGCGTCCTCCAGATCCACGCGACCAGTGACGTTCCGGAAAGCAGACAGAAGAGGGCAAGGATTCGCAGAAGCGGTTCCGGTGTTCCACCCTGCGGAAGGGTGCCGCCGACGCGGCTTCCCAAAGTGGAGCCTGCCGGGAGGGCATTGGGCACCGGAGCGCGCTGACTGGGTCCGACTGCGGTGGCGACCTTTTCCACCGCGACGAGGCTGGTGAATGGAGTCACGATCGAAAACGCGAGTCCGAGTTGTGTGACCTCGGTTTTTGCTCCGTCCCGGTTCCCGGCTCGTCGTGCGGTGGTCATAGCCTCGCCGATTCGGTTCCGAGCCCAACGTGTTCCAATCCCCGCCCGTTCGGGTGCACCGGTGACGACCAGTTCCTGGGACCAGGGGCGTCCGGCCAGAGAGCCCGTGACCTCGATTGGACCAGTCAGCGGAGCGTTGTCTTTCAGTCGAATGCTGACATGGAGCGGTTCGCCTTCGTAGAGATCAGGAAGCACCGACGGATATACGGATGCTCCTTCCGGAAGGCCCTTGAGAGACAGATCTTCGAGATAGGGCCGTTCGATTCGGGTGAGGAACCGGTCGAGGTTCTCGCCGACACTCTCGTTCCCCGCAATCAACTCACAAAGACCCCGTCCCTCTTCGGCCAGCTCGAACATGAGGTAGCGGTTCGGCGCGTGGCCGATTCCGATCGTATGGATGCGGACACCGCGGCGCCGGTCCTGCACGGCTTCCAGGAGTTCCAGCTCGTTGGCCACGGCGCCGTCCGTGAGAAATACGATCCGACGGTGACGTGACGAGTCCTCACCGAAGAAGTCCAAGGCTCGAGTCATGGCCGGGAGAATCTCGGTGCCGCCGTCGGCGTCAAGGCGACGAATCCAATTGCGGGCCCGGTTGATATGAGTCCCTTCCGCCGGTACGAAGTCCGTGTCGAAGAACCCGGACTCATGGTTGAACCAAAGGATGTTGAATCGGTCCGAGGGACGTAGCCGCAACACGGCGCGTTCGAGGGCCTTTCGAGCCTGACGGATCGAAGGACCGTCCATCGATCCCGACACGTCGATGACGAAGAGTGTTTCCGTGTCGATGTGTTTCGAGGCGTCCCGGATGGCCTCGTCGGTGGCCGGATGAATCGTGGCGAGAAGAAAGGAGCCTTGATCGGATGACTCCCGAAAGGCTGTGGCCGCGGGCACGTCTTCCGGTTGCGGGCTCCATTCCAGCAGGAAGTCGCGATCCGCGACCACGGTCTTCTCACGGAGTTGAACGTGGTAGCCCTCGTCGACTCGCTCGACGTCAATGTCGTGGGAGACGGAATGCAGGTTCGTCAGCTCAGTACCGGAGCGGATGAAGGCCTTCAGCGTCGCTCGTGGCGACGTCTTGGATCCGTGCCCTTGAAACGGCGCGAGAACACGCTCCCATTCCTCTTTCCAGGTAGTTCCAGCGCTCGCTCCCGCCTTCTCGATTGTTCCTGCATGTCCGCTCGCACTCGTTTCCGTCTCCGTTGCTCTGGCCTCTGCTTCAGCCTCTGCTCCGGCCTCCGCTTTGGTGCGCGCGTCCTTGTTACGGTCGCTCTTCCAACGCGGGCTGGACGGATGTGAAGCCGGCTGCACCTTCCACTCCGGCGCCGGGGCGTAACGGGGTGTGAACGTCAAAGGAAAGGCGAGTGCGTAGGAGCCGTCCTCGTACGCGAGTTCATCCAAGTATTCGAGATGAACGGTGACGACCTCTCCCGGACTGATGTTGGCGACGGACGTCGTGAAGAGGTTGGGCCGTTCCTGTTCTACGAGGGCAGCCTTTCGCCCCTCGGACTTGGCGCGTTCGTACGTTTGCTTCGCTTCTTCCCGTTCCTTGACGACCGATTGGATGATGCGGTCTCCGATTCGCATCTCCATGGCGTCGACGGCGCCGCCTTCCGGCAGCGGGAAGACGTAAACCGCTTCGATGACCTCATCGCTGGGATTGAAGAACACCTGGTCGACCCGGCCGCGGTTCAGAACCTCTGCCACCTCGAGTTCGACGTCCATGCCCAACAGGGGGAGGGGATAGAAGAGGCCGTCGGCAGCACGACAGAGAAGTTCGCCGGAGTGCACTTGGCTCAGACTTACGGGTTCGGTCCAGCGGGAGGGGGCGTCCTGAGCGAGGCCGGATGCCGGCATCAGGTGAGCGAGGCACCAGGTCCAGGCGATCAGAAACCAGGCGAAGGGGCGACTGGGGGAGCAGGCGGACGATTCCATGGTTCGGTCTCCTTCGATGGGATGAGTTCCGAACCTGGAAGTGCACATGACGTGCCAATCTTACAAGTGCTTGTCATGTGGTTGGTTATGGGCGTTCTGGGATTGGTCGTCGTGTCCACACGAACGCGATCCGTCGAGTCGCCACGGACACAACGGTTTAGAACTCCTGACACCAAACCAACTTTTGACTTGAGGAATCCTAATCATAATCCGTACTCTTTTGTCTTGCGCTCGAATCGCTAAAGAGAACATTTGATCGCACGCCACCTGGAGGGGCGACGTCGATGAGCACTGCCATCAAGGACCTCGCTAAGGTCCGGAACATCGGAATCTCGGCCCATATCGACTCGGGCAAGACGACCCTGACCGAGCGAATCCTTTTCTATACGAAGAAGATTCACAAGGTTCACGAGGTCAGGGGTAAGGACGGAGTCGGGGCAACCATGGACTCCATGGAGCTGGAGCGGGAGCGCGGTATCACCATCGCGAGTGCCGCCACCTACTGCTCCTGGGATGACCACCACATCAACATCATCGACACCCCGGGGCACGTCGACTTCACGATCGAAGTCGAGCGCGCTCTCCGTGTTCTTGACGGAGCGATTCTCGTCCTCTGCTCGGTGGCCGGTGTCCAAAGCCAGTCGATCACCGTCGACCGGCAGATGAAGCGCTACAACGTCCCGCGCATCGCCTTCGTCAACAAGTGCGACCGGACGGGCGCCAATCCCGCGCGCGTCAGCGACCAGCTTCGGGACAAGCTCGGCCACAACTCGGTCATGATGCAGATCCCGATCGGCCTTGAAGCCGATCACAAGGGTGTGGTCGATCTGGTCAAGATGAAGGGCTTTCTCTTCGAAGGCGAAGGTGGCGAGGAGATCAAGGAGATCGACATTCCTGCCAACCTGCTTCCGGAGGCGGAGCAGCGTCGTGAACAGCTCTTGGACGCTGTGTCGATGTACAGCGATGAGCTCATGGAAGCGATGCTCGAAGACAACGTCACCGAGGATCTCATCCACGACGCCGTTCGCAAGGCGACGGTCGCGCGGGATATCACGCCGGTTTTCATGGGGTCGGCCTACAAGAACAAGGGCGTGCAGCTCCTTCTCGATGCCGTCATTCGCTACCTGCCGAAGCCGACGGACATCGTCAACGAAGCCATTCGCATGAACGGTGATGAAGAAGAGACCTTCCCGGTTGCTCTCGACCCGTCGAAGCCGCTCCTTTCGCTGGCCTTCAAGCTCGAAGTGTCACCTTACGGTCAGCTCACCTATATCCGCGTCTATCAGGGAACGGTGAAGAAGGGCGACACGATCGTCAATCAACGCAGCCGTGACAAGATCAAGGTCGGGCGCCTGGTCCGTATGCATGCGGACTCGATGGAGGACATCGAGGAGGCACCGGCCGGCGACATCGTGGCCATGTTCGGCGTCGATTGCGCTTCCGGTGACACCTTCACCGACGGCAAGATGGATGCGTCGATGACTTCGATCCACGTTCCGGCAGCGGTGGTCAGCCTGGCCATCAAGCCGAAGTCGCAGAAGGCACAGGACAACATGTCCAAGGCCCTGCAGCGATTCTCCAAGGAAGACCCGACCTTCCGCGTCGGATCCGACGAAGAGACGGGTGACACCTTGATCTCTGGAATGGGCGAGCTTCACCTCGACGTCTACGTCGAGCGAATGAAGCGCGAGTACAACGCCGAGGTTGAAGTGGGTGCGCCCAAGGTGGCCTACCGCGAGACGCTGCAGAACACGACGAAGTTCGACTACACGCACAAGAAGCAGACGGGTGGTTCCGGTCAGTACGGAAAGGTCGTGGGAACGATCGGGCCGTCCGGTACCGATGACTTCGTCTTCGAAAACAAAGTCAGCGGCGGAAACATCCCGAGCGAGTACATCAGCTCCTGCGAGAAGGGATTCAAGTCCTGCCTCGATCGGGGTGAACATGTCGGTTATCCCGTGGTCGGCGTCAAGGTCGTCCTCGAGGACGGGAACTCGCATGCGGTCGACTCGAGTGACAACGCGTTTCAGGCGGCAGCCCGCGGGGCATTCCGCGAGTTCTACGACAAGGCCAAGCCGGTCGCGCTGGAGCCGATCATGCGAGTGTCTGTCGAGGGACCGACCGAGTTTCAGGGCGACATGATGGGAACGATCATGAAGCGCCGCGGCGTCATTCAGGGTACGACGGAAGAATCCGGCTTCGTCCGCATCGATGCGGACGTGCCGCTTTCCGAAATGTTCGGTTACGCGACCGTGCTCCGCTCGAGCACCCAAGGAAAGGCCGAGTTCACCATGGAGTTCAATCGCTATGGCGTGGCTCCGGCTGAGGTGAACGAGGAACTACGGAAGATCTGGTTGGAGAAGAAAGCGGCAGCGGTCAAGTAGTGCGCGGTCTCTCGGCCGCGGCGGTCCGCGGCCGGATCGCCCCACCTGATAGGGGGATCGGATGATGTTTCGGAAAGAAATCAACAAGCGGAGCCCGATGCGCGTCTTCGAACGCTCCATCCATGGGGGCTTGGGCCCAGGTAACATCGGTGTCGTCATGGCCCGCCATGGTGTTGGTAAGACGGCGTTTCTCGTCGGCGTGGCTTTGGACGATCTCATGCGGAGCCGCAAGGTCCTGCATATCGACACCGAGTCTCCGGCGGAACGAGTCATCGAGTTCTACGAAGAGGTCTTCAACGACCTCGCCAAGACGAGCGAACTTGCGGACCGTTTCAGCACTCAACTCGAGATTGAGCGGAACCGGATGATCCACAGCTATGTCGGAGGCAACTTTTCGTTGGCTCGCGTGCGTGGCGCTCTCGGCTACATGAAGGAGCACATGGCCTTCCTCCCCAGCGTCGTCATCATCGACAGCTATCCGAACTGGGATGAAGCTACGGAAGAAGACATTCTGGAGCTGAAGAAGCTGGCCAAGGAACTGGAATGCGAGATGTGGATCTCGGCCATCGCGCACCGCGAAGGTGAGGTGAAGGACGATCGGGGCGTGCCGACCAAGGTGGCCCGCTTCGAGGACCACCTCTCGGTACTACTCGAGCTGCGCCCCGAGGGCGATCACATCAAGCTGCAGCTCATCAAGGACCACGGCAACAAGGATCTGGCCGACCTTCACATCGAGCTCGATCCGTCGACTCTGCTTCTGGCCTGGCACTAAGCCCGGTTCAGATCCCGAGTCCGTGATTCGGCCGGCGAAACTCCCTGACGGAGTTCCGCCGGCTTCATCGTTTGGTCCGCTCCCCACCTTCGGCAACGACCGAGATGGCGAACCCGTCGTAACCTTTGCAGCCCACCGTTTGAAGCGCGCTCGTACGTAGTCGCGGGTTTCGTCCGACCTGTGCAAGATACTCCCGAACACCCTGAACCTTCGGATCCGTCGATTCGGGTTCGGCGACCTCTCCGTCCCGGACGACGTTGTCAGCGATAATCAGGCTCCCCGGCCGGACCAGTTGCAGGACCCGCTCCAGGTAACGTGGGTTGTTCGGCTTGTCCGCGTCGATGAAAACGAGGTCGAAGGGAGAGGCGCCTTCTTGGATCAATGAATCGAGACTGTCGACCGCCCGACCCAGTCGAATCTCGACCCGATCCTGAACGCCCGCGAGTTCGAAGTTCGCCCGGGCGACTTGGCTGTGGGCTTCCTTCGCCTCGAGTGTGACGATCAAACCGTCCTTGGGAAGCGCACGTGCCATGCAGATCGTCGAATAGCCACCCAAGGTTCCAATTTCCAGAACTCGCCGGGCGCGGAGCGCAAGGGTTTGGATGTGAAGCCACATCCCCTGGACGGGGGATACGGCTTCCCGCGGAAGCCCCGCCTGGTCGCTGCGTTGCAGGACTTCCGTCAGAACGGCGTCCTCGGGGAGGAGGGTTCGGGTGAAGTACTCGTCGACCGAAGTCGGAACGTCGATCGGTTTCGTCATCTGTCCTCCCGGTCCACTGTCTAGTTGTCGATTCTCTCCAGGCGGAACACACCGTTGGGCTGAATGGCAACGAGCGCGGTAGCCTGGCCGGAGTCCTTGACGTCGAAGTAGAGCGAGTACCCCGTGATCTCGTCGAATCGGAACTCGTTCGGTCCATCGGGAACGAGGGCGATGGGAGGCTGCCCCTCACCGGCTGCGTAGAGCACGTTCCCCTGTAGCGACACGGTCAGGGTCTCGCCTTCCGTCAGCTCGTACTCGCCGGTCAAACGGGAGAGGAACCCGGGATCCTCCAGTTTCTTGTCGGGAAGGCGACGAAACTGTAGCGGGTCGACCATCGGTTCCAGCGTCGCCGCGAAACCCGAGACATGCCCGCGAGCGTTGGTCTGGAAAACGATGCGAAGATCCTCGGGGATGATCTCATCGTCGTTGGCGACGACATTGAAGACGTCATAGTGCCAGTGTTCGAGAGGAAGCGTCATTCCGTTGTAACTGGCTTCGAGTGACTTGCCGCTGAGGACGACTTCGAGTTCACCGTAGCCGTCGTGGTGATAAGTGCCCGCAAACTCGGCGAGCTTTCGGCTCGGCTTCGTCCCTTCCTTCCGGAAGCTCCCCTTGTTTTCCCTTCCGGCCTTCATCACCGCTTTCATTTGCTCTCTCTGGGTTGCCGCCTCCCCAATCCAGTCTTCTCCTTCGAACTCGAGGAGCCGCGCGGCGATGGTCCGGCTGATGAGGGTCGGTACGGCGTCTCCGTTGCGGTTGCTCAGGGCGACGATGCCGACGCGGTCATGGGGAAAGAGCGTGACGAGGGCGCTGAAGCCGTCGATGTTGCCGCCGTGTTGGACACGAAGGTGTCCCCAGAACATGTCGACGAACCAGCCCATGGAATAGGAAGTCGGAGAGTCGCCCGGGTCGGTGGGCAGTGATGCCAGTACCATCTGCGGCGTGTGCAGCTCCATGACCGTACTCGGTCGCAGAATCTCGGTGTCTTCGTACTGACCCTTCTCGAGCTGGCAGATGAGCCAGTGAGCCATTTCCGACGCGCTCGAATTGATGGAGCCGGCAGGACCCATGGCCCCGACCGGGCGGAAGTCGACTTCGCGGAGTTCCTCGTCGTCGAGCAGGTAAGGTTTGGCGTGATCGGAATCGAGTTGGGATTCGGCTACATCGAAGTTGCTTCGACTCATCCCGAGTGGCGTGAGGATACGATCCCGAACGACGTCCTCCCAGCTTTGGCCCGTCAGGCGTTCGGTGAGGTGCCCCGCTGTCATGTACATCAGGTTGTTGTACTGCCAGGCCTCGCGCAGTTCCTTGTTCGGCTGCAGATAGCGGAGTCGTTCGACGAGGTCCGGTCGACTGAGGTCCTGGTTGCCGTACCAGACGAGGTCGTGACGGGGGAGGCCGGTGCGATGGGTGACGAGGTCGCGTGGCGTGACATGGTTCCCGGAGTACTCGTCGTGAAGAACGAACTCCGGGATGTAGCTACGGACCGGTTCGTCCCAGTCGAGCTTGCCTTCGTCGACGAGAGTGCCGAGGGTCGCTGTGGTGAACGCTTTCGTCGAAGAACCGATGGCGAAGAGAGTGTTCTCGGTGGCCGGCAGCGCGGCGTCGACGTCGCGCAGCCCGTAGCCGCGAGCGAGGATGACCTCACCTTCGACGACGACGGCAAGGCCCAGTCCGGGCGTCTGCCAGTCCTCAAGAGTGCTGAGGATAAGATCGTCAATTACGGAGAGGGCTTGCTCCGCCGTTGCCGCAGAAGACGCGCCACGGGTCAGCTTGAAAGGGAAGGTCTGTCCGCCCTGCGTGAAGTTGCCGCTCAGTTCGTCTTCGCCTGCAAAAGTCCCGGAGAAGGTCGGACTTCCGGGGATCCCGGAGATGACGAAGGTCGCGTTCGTTCCGTCCGTCTCGATGCTCTCCAAGGGCAGGTCGGATGCGCCCTGCGCGGGAATGGAGATGTCACCCGTCCAGGTGTCCGCGTCGTTTGCGAAGTCGAGGTCGACCTCGAGTTCCTGTCCCGGAGTCTGGACGCTTCCCTCCCAGTGCCCGGCCAGGTTCGCCGCGAAAGCTGGATGTGCGAGAAGCAGCCCCGCGATAGGAAGAATCAGAGCCGTCACGATGCGGCGACATCGATCTGCGATTTCGATCTGACGTGTTGGACGGCGGGCGGGTTCGGGGCGTTCCATGAAGTCCTCCTTTTCACGGGGAGCCATTCACCGGCTCCTAAGAGACGGAGAAGGATACCCCCGGCTGACTTCGAGATTCACGGGTGAATGTTCATCGGAATCGGGCGATCTCTTCAGCGCCTTCGTTGACGGGGCGACATAAACCGAGGACGTCTCCGTCTGCTTCATGAAGAACGGCCGGATGGACGAGCGGAACGGTCGCCCGAGGGTTCGTGTCCGTTTTCCGGAGGACGTGATTTCGTGTTCGAACGACCACTTTGGGTCGTGTCCGGGTGGACACGCAGAGAATGTCCCAACCGTCGGGCTGACGGGTTTCGCCTCTTGTAGATCCTTGTTGATCATGCGGTTGAAGGTTTGTTGGTCACAACGATTCGGACTTGGCGCGCGGCTTTTATCTACCGAGATCGAGAGCCGATCGCGCGTGGCGACGGCAGGTAGAGAATCACCGAACAAGGAGAGAGTGATGAGCCCGTCCCAACGCCCACCCAGAGAGTCCGCAAGTTTTGGCCGTGTCCTTCTGACCTTCACCGTGACCTTGGCTGTACTTCTCGGCTTGGGGCTCGGGATTCGCGCTTTGACCGAGCCGCCGTCGGCGTCACGCGATGTCGCCGATTCCGGCACGGCTGAGAACACGAGCACGGCTGAGAACACGAGCACGGCTGAGAACACGAGCACGGCTGAGAACACGAGCACGGTTGAGAGCACGAGTACGACTGTGAACACGAGCACGGCTCAGAACACGAGTACGCCTGTGAACACGAACACGACCGACGGCGCAAGTGCAGAGGCCACCGTGTCGAATTCGGAAGTGGTGTCGAACCAGGAAACCTCATCGACCCTCGAGACCGTGGAGCCGTTGACTCGACTGGATGCCGGGTCTTCCGAAGTACTCTCCGGCGAGGTCGCGACAACCGAGCCGGTCGGGCCGGTTGACTTCGAGACAGCAGAAGCCGCGTTCTACGAAGGAAACTACGCGCAGGCATCCGTCCTTTTCGCCGCCTACCTTCGCGACCACGACGACAACCCGTGGGGCTACTACATGAAGGGACTTGCGGACTGGAAAGCCAACGACCTCGATGCGGCCGAGAACGCGTTGCTCGACTGCCTGGATCGGAACCCCGATCACATGAAGGCTCTGATCAACCTCGCCCGTGTCCGCATCGAACACGACAAGGCCGAAGATGCGATCGTTCCGATCGAGCGAGCTCTGAGTCTCGACCCTGATCACGGCGCGGCCATGCGGGTTCATGCTCGCGTGCTCCACAGCAGTGGGCGACGGGCGGAAGCCGAGTCCGCCTACCTCGCCGTCATCCGAAACCACGAAGAGGATGCCTGGTCGATGAACAACCTCGGACTGATTCGGATCGAGTCGCAGGACTTTTCGCGCGCAGTGCCCCCGCTGGCCCGCGCGGTTGCGATCGACTCCAGCGTGGCCTGCTTCCACAACAACCTTGGTGTGGCCTTGGAAGGTGTTGGGGACTACCGCGGAGCATTGGACGCCTATGTGAACGCAATCGACGCCGACCCGGCCTACGTCAAGTCGGTGCTCAGCCGGGACCGGGTCTCCGAGATCGTGGACGGACAGAGCCGCGAGTCGGTCAACCTGGCCGGCGCCGCCGACGAGTTCGTGGACGAGCTGCAGGGCGGCCATGCTTCGGCGGCCGTCGATGTGGCGATCCCCGGCGAAGACGGCCTTGCCTCGCCAAGACTCGAGACGGCGGCCTCCGGCTCGACCCCCTAGCAGATCCGTTGTAGTGGGGTACGGGTCCGAGGAAAGTCGAAGTGCGCGCCGGGTCCTGGCTCGGCGCGCTTTGCTGGGGCGAGGGATTTCGGGATCGGCTAGACTCCCGCTCCGTGGAGCACTCATTCATCACAGACTGGCTGTCGACCCAGTCCCAGGTCGTCCTTCTGATCGTCACGGTCCTTTGCCTGGGCGCCGTCGGGAAGGGCGCAGATCTTCTGGTCGAAGGCGCCGCCGGTACCGCGGTCAAGCTCGGCATGCCGAAGATCATCGTCGGTGCGACGATCGTCTCTCTGGGAACGACCAGTCCCGAGTTCGCCGTGTCCGTGATGGCGGCGTGGGCTGGGGAGGCCGGACTTGCCCTGGGCAATGCGGTCGGTTCCGTCATTGCCGACACCGGTTTGATTTTCGGTCTGGGGTGTCTGGCCGCGGTGCTTCCCGCAGACCGTTACGTTCTCAGCCGCCAAGGTTGGGTGCAGTTCGGTTCGGCCGTGCTCCTGGCGATCATCTGCTATCTCTCCTGGTTTCGACTCGGGGACCAGGCCTACATCGGGCGTCCCGTTGGTGTGCTACTCCTGGTCTTGCTCGCGTGGTATCTCTGGATCTCCGTCCGCTGGGCTCGTCGGGGACAGAAGAAATCAGACGCACCGATGGTCGGGGCGGAGGGAGAGGGAGACGAAGTTGTAGAAGCGGCGTCGAAGTCTGGCGTCAAGCTGGCTCTCGACGTGATTGTCGGCCTCGCCATCGTCATTGGCGCCAGCCACGTGCTGATCGGGGCGGTGACGGAACTCGCCGTTCGATGGGGAGTTCCTCAGGTCGTGATCGCTGCCACTCTCGTGGCGCTGGGAACGTCGCTTCCCGAACTGGTCATCGGTCTTTCCAGTGTTCGCAAAGGACACGGCGAGCTTCTGGTCGGAAACGTCATCGGAGCGGACATTCTCAACGTGCTCTTTGTCATCGGCGGATCGGCGGTGGCGGCCCGACTGCCCATTGTCGAACCGACGGCAACCGTTCCGGAGATCTTCCTTTATCTCCATCTTCCGGCGATGCTTCTGATCCTGATCCTCTTCCGGATCTTCATCGTTTCCGCGTCGCGTCGGGGGCAGTTCCGACGGATCTACGGGCTTCCGCTTCTGCTCATCTACCTCGCGTTCGTCACGATCCCGTTCATTCTCGAAAAGTGACGCGGCCTTGGCCGGTCCCGGCAGCTAGCCGGTGTACTGGATTCGGTAGATCGCGCCTGCGTAGTCATCCGAGACGAGCATCGAACCGTCCGGCAGGACAAGAACGTCCACAGGCCGTCCCCACACATCTTCCCCTTGTAACCAACCTTCGGCGAACGGCTCGTAGGTGGTTGCTTCGTTACCGTTCCGACGAACCAGCATGATGCGGTATCCGATCTTGGAGCTGCGGTTCCACGAGCCGTGTTCGGCGATGAAGATCTGTCCCTGGTACTGCGACGGGAATGACGAACCGTCATAGAAGCGCATTCCCAATGCCGCAACGTGGGGACCGAGCTTCTGAGCCGGGGGGCGATAGTCGTCGCAGTCGCGTCCGGCTCCGAAGTCCGGGTCGAGTCGATCTCCACCGTGGCAGTAGGGAAAGCCGAAGTGAAGTCCGGCTTCCGGAGCGTGGTTGAGTTCGTCCGGTGGGGAGTTGTCTCCGAGCCAGTCTCTTCCGTTGTCGGTGAACCAGAGTTCGCCCGTCTTCGGGTCCCAATCGAATCCGACGGTGTTCCGGACTCCGTGCGCGAAGACCTCGAACTCGGTTCCGTCCGCGTTCATTCGGCAGATGGAGGAAAAGCGTTCGTCCTCTTCGTCGCAAACGTTGCAGGGTGCGCCGATCGGAACGTAGAGCTTCCCATCCGGCCCGAAGGCGATGAACTTCCATCCATGGTGGGTCTCTGTCGGGAGGTCGTCGCGTACGACCACCGGTGAGGGCGGATCCTCGAGTTGGTTCTCGATGTCATCGAGGCGCAGGATGCGATTGACCTCGGCGATGTAGAGGCTCCCGTCCCGAAAGGCGACACCGTTCGGCATGTGCAGCCCTTCCGCGAGCAGGTGGACGGCGTCGGCGATCCCGTCCTCGTTGTCGTCGCGCACGGCGTAGACCCTGCCCTTCGAACGCGTCCCGACAAAAAGCGTGCCCTCGGGTGAGCGTACGAGGGATCGGGCGCCCGGAATGCCGTCCGCGAAGTAGCTGATGGAAAAGCCTTCGGGCAGTTGGATCCTGTCGAGGCCTCCCGATGAAGTCGGTCCGGACTCATCGGATGAGCATCCGGCCGAATGAAAGAGTGCGACGAAGAGGACGCCGCAGAAGACGCCGCAAAGAGCGCCGCGGGTGAAGCCACGAAAGCAACTGGTTTGTAGTCTCATGGAGTAGAGTCTAGCGTATCTGCCTGGTGTGCGCGGGCGAGCGGGGAAGATGATTCACTACTACATCACAGCCCACGGGTACGGGCATGGAGTTCGTTCGTCCGAGGTGGCGTCGGCTCTCCGCCGTTTGCGCCCGGATGTTCCTCTGACCGTGGTATCGGCGCTTCCGTCCGAGTTTCTGGCTGCTCGGATCGCCGAGCCGTATGAACACCGCGTGGATTCCTTTGATGTCGGAATGGTCCAGCGCGACTCGGTTCGAATCGACGAAGCGGCAACGACGGAACGTTTGTGGGAACTCGTGCGCTCCTGGGATCGCCGAGTGGAAGTGGAAACTCAGAGGCTGGAGGGGGCGTCCCTCGTTGTCGCCGACATTCCCGGAATTCCGTTGGAAGCCGCGGCACGGGCGGGCGTGCCTTCAGCCGCGATCGGCAACTTCACCTGGAACTGGATCTACGAGCCGTACGCAGAGAGATACAATGCGTCGGGCGAAGGGGAGGGCGCGGTCCGGAGGGAAGGCGCGGTCTGGGGCGAGGCAGCGGATCGTTTTGCCCAGGCTTACGGTCTTTGTCCGCTTCTCTTGCGCCTGCCGTTCTCGGAACCCATGTCTGCCTTTCCGCACGCTGTTGACCTACCGCTGCTCTCCGAGCCGGGCCGGGACCGCCGACGGTTTCTGGCCGAGCGGTACGGAGCCGATCCTGCCAAACGATGGATTCTCATCTCCTTTACGACGCTCGATTGGGACGAGGAGGCGCTCACCCGGGTTCGCAATCTCAGCGCCTATGAGTTCTTCACCGTCCTGCCGCTGAAGTGGGAGGGAGAGAACTTCTTTGCGGTCGATCCCGGCGAGATTCCGTTCCGGGATGTTCTCACGAGTTGCGACGCGGTCCTGACCAAGCCCGGCTACGGCATCGTTTCGGAATCCATCGTCGCGCGAAAGCCGATCATTCACGCAGAGCGAACGGGGTTTCAGGAGTATCCCATTCTCGTCGAAGCGATCGAGCAGCATCTGCCCGAAGTCTTCCTGCCGGAGTCGAACCTCTACAGAGGTGAGATCTCCGAGGTGCTCGCGCGAATCTGGACGCGACCCGACCCCGGACGTGAGCTACCACGGGGCGGTGCGGAGATTGCGGCCCGGGAACTCGCGAGGTTTCTGTAAAGACGTCGGGACGGGTGGGCCGCGGTGGGGCGACAAGCGTCTTGGTTGGGTGACGGGCGGGGGCTAAACTCGCCGATCCGAATCGCCGATCCGTGTGGGCAATCGGAGTGGCCAATCGGAGTCGGCAATCGGAACTGCCGATTGGAACCGCTGATTGGGACCGCCGATCGAAACCGCAGATCCGAACCATGGAAGCACTTTCGTCAGGTTCTCTCTTCGCCGAAGGAAAGTAAGGAAAGTCATGCCTCGTCGTTTTCTGGTTACCGCCGGTCTCCCGTACTCGAACGGCCGGCTGCACGTCGGCCACGTTGCCGGCGCCTATCTTCCCGCGGACATCTTTGCCCGTTTTCAGCGAGCCCGCGGCAACGAGGTCTGTTTCGTCTGTGGAAGCGACGACCATGGTGTGGCGTCTCTGATGAAGGCGAGAGAAGAGGGGGTTCCCGTCGAGGAACTGGTCGGCAGATACAATCGGCTGCAAGAGGAAGACTTCGGCGGGCTGGGAATCGAGTTCGACATCTACGGCGGGACGCATCGACCCGAGTTTCTGGAAACCCACACCCGCTTCAGTCAGAGCATGTTTCGCCGTGTCCACGACAACGGATACTTCGTCAAGCGGACCACGAAGCAGCTCTATGATGTCGAGGCGGATCAGTTCCTGCCGGATCGCTACGTGGAGGGAACGTGTCCCAAGTGCGGAAACGAGGATGCCCACGGCGACCAGTGTGACAACTGCGGTTCGACCTACGACCAGATCGAGCTGGAAAACCCGAGAAGCACGATCACCGGGACGACGCCCGAGCTTCGGGAGACAACGCACTGGCATTTGAGCCTGGATCGTTTTCAGGAGCCGTTGCGGGAATGGCTGGAGACGAAACGTGAACCCCATGGCGACCAGCCCGCCTGGCGGCCGACGGTGCTGAACTTCGTCCTCGGGCAGATCAAAGGAGGCCTGCCCGAACGGGCAATGACTCGAGACCTCCACTGGGGGATTCCGGTTCCCTTGGAGGATCCGGACGCCGAGGGCAAGGTCATGTATGTGTGGTTCGATGCGCCTATCGGGTACATCTCCTTCACGGCCGAGCTTATGAAGCGCCAAGGCAATGAAGCCGACTACGAGCGTTGGTGGAAGAGCGAAGACTCCGAGATCGTCCACTTCATCGGAGAAGACAACACGGTCTTTCACGCGTTGGTCTTCCCGGCGATGCTGATGGCGGAGGGCACCTATCAGCTGCCTTCGCAGGTCGTCAGCAATTCGTACCTCAACATCAACTTTGGTGGCGAGGAACAGAAGATCTCGAAGAGTCGGGGCAATGCCGTTTGGGTCGGAGAGTACCTGCAGGACTTCGATCCGGATCCGCTGCGCTACTACCTGACGGCGGTGGCGCCGGAGACGTCACGTACGGCATTCGATCTTGCGGACTTCGTGCAGCGGAACAATTCGGAGTTGCTGGGCGCGCTCGGCAACTTCGTCAACCGGGTGCTCACCTTCACTCGGCGGTTCTTCGACGGAGTCGTCCCGCCCGTCGGGACTCGGGACGAGGCGGACGCGGCTCAGATCGCGGCGATCGCGCGAGCACAAACCGCAATTGCCGAGAACCTCGATGCGCACCGGTACAAGGCCGCTCTCGGAGAACTCATGGCCCTGTCGCGGGAGGCCAACGTCTACTTCAACGAGAAGGAGCCTTGGGCCCTGCGAAAGACGGATCCGGAAGCGGCAGGTACCGTGCTGAATGTGTGTGTCCAGACTGTCTGGAGCCTGGCCGTGCTGATGTCGCCCTTCCTGCCCTTTTCTGCCGCGCGGATCCGGACCATGCTCGAAAGACCGGAAGGGGACTGGGTATGGGACAGCGCAACCGAGGAACTCCCTGCGGGAAGTCCCATCGGCGAGCCCGTCCTCCTCTTCCGTCAGTACGAGTTGGAGTCCGAGGATGACTCGGCGGAGTAGTCGAGCGGCGGCGGTGGCTGGCGCCGACGATGGTGCCCAAGACTCCGCGCTGCCGAGAGGACTATCCATGTTGGATTGTTTCATAATAAAACAGTTCAAGTAGACGTGTTTCAAAGTAGTGTTCTGTTTTGGATCACCCGCTCATTCCTTCGATTCCCCATCGGACTCGTTTGTAGATCCCTATCTACCTTCTAGCTAACGGCTTATAGACATTTTGCCTTTCGGCAGTTGCTGTTGGCACGCTCGCTGCTTCTATAACACCCGAACGGAACGCGAGCCGGGTCTCGGATTCGACGAGCCCGATCCGGGACCCGGACTCGCCAATTGAGCAACGCAACAAGCAAACAAACCAGCGAACAAGCGAACAAGCGAACAAGCGAACAAGCAAGCCAGCACACAGAGCCAACGCCGCCGAGCGGCTAAGCAAGGAGAGCAAGAAAATGAACCTCGTACCGTGGACCCCCAAGCAGAGCGGCCTCATCTCCGATCGTGATTTCGACCAGTTGTTCAACTGGGCCTTCGGCACCCCGGCCAAGGGGAGTGTGACCACCAGTCGCAGTTTCATGCCGGCCATCGACTTCGTCGAGGAGAAGGACCGCTACGTCATCCACGTCGACCTGCCGGGTCTCAGCAAGGATGAAATCGATCTCAGCTTCCAGGATGGAGTTCTCTCGATCCGCGGTGAGCGCAAGGACTCGAAGGCGGAGACGACCGAGGAGGAAGGCACCAAGGTACTCCGTCGCGAGCGGATCTTTGGGACGTTCGAGCGCCGGGTCCGTCTTCCGGAAAACGTCGACGCCTCGAAGATCTCGGCTCGGTTCGAGAATGGTGTCCTCGCCCTCGAGGTCCCGTTCCTGCCCGAGGCGCAGCCGGTGAAGCTGCAGATCCAGTAAACCCCTAACGCAGGAAGCGTGCACGACGCGAAGGAATCGCGGGAGAGCCCGGAGTTCACAAAGAGCTCCGGGCCTCTTTGTATCCCTTCGGTTATGGGTCGAAGAACCGGGATTCCTGGGCACTCGCTAGAACGCCCGCTGCAGTCGATGCTCAGTCTGCTGCCCACCCAAAGCGAGCGTCCTAACTTTCCGTTCGTAATACTGCCACCTCCATTC
>JAUIHP010000051.1 GCA_030431975.1 bacterium
GGGCATCCCTGCACTGGGACCTGGCCAGAGGAGAAGTTCAGCGCCTTCTGGACTCTCTCGGCCGCCCCGACCATCGCGCGATGTATGCAGAGCTTCCGGGTATCCGGCAGTTTCGTCGCGAGTCTCTTCAACGAAAGTGAGATCCCCGAGAATGAGCGAAGTACCTGGTTTTGGTAACGATGCTTCGATGCCCACGGTAGACGAGCTGCGCAAAGAGGACGAAGCCGCCGTCCAAAAGGCCGAGGATGCCTATGCCGACGTCGTCAGACATTTGGAAGCATTCGCCGAGCGGATGGGGTCGGGGGAATCGGCCGAAGATGTCCTCGACGGCATGCTCCAGTCGATTCTCGAACTTCGAATCGCGGAGCGCGTTCTCATCGTCCTTCGGGACGGGGACAAGCTGAAGGTGGTCCGCCGAAGGGACCCGGGTCATGAGCTTGCCGACGAAGAAGCCGTCATCTCCCGGACTCTGGTCAGTCGCTGCCTCGAGCGAAACTCGATCGATGTCCACAACGACCTGAAGCGCTACGAAAGACTCAAGGACGTTCAGAGTATCGTCAAACTCAACCTCCAGTCATCCGTCTGCGTTCCTCTTCGAGAGAGAGGCGAGGCTTTCGGCGTACTGTATCTCGACAGCAAGAGCCTTTTGACCAACGAGAGTCGCCTCCTACGGCTCGTCGAGGGATATGCGTTCCTTGCTTCCCTGGCCCTTACCCTGTTCAAGGACTTGGAGGTCGAACGAAAGCAGCTTCGGGAGGCGCAGATGGCGCGAGCCCAGGCTCTCTCCCTTCTGGATGAGAGTTGGGCAGAGGCCCTGATCGGAAGCGCACCGGCGTGGATCGAGGTTCTTCGACAGATCCGGATTGCAAAGCAGCTTCCGCACACCGTCCTCATCGAAGGAGAAAGTGGAACGGGTAAAGAGCTCGTCGCCCGCGCCGTGGCCAAAGCCGCGGCGAACGAGCGGACGGGCCCGTTCGTCGCTCTCAATTGCGCGGGGCTGGATGCCATGCTCTTGGAGGCCGCTCTCTTCGGCACGACTCTGGGCGCATTCACCGGCGCCGTCGACCGCCCCGGTTACGTCGAGGAGGCGGAAGGCGGCACGCTGTTCCTGGACGAGATCGGGGACATGTCCCCGGACGTACAGCAACGGTTCCTTCGTTTCCTGGAGGACCATCAGTTCCGTCGTCTGGGATCACCGCACCTTCGCCGCGCCAATGTGCGGATCATCGCGGCGACCAATCGCCGGTTGGAACATCTGGTCGAGACAGGAGAGTTCCGTCGCGATCTCTACTTCCGAATCAGCCAGTTGAAGATCGACGTGCCGCCGCTCCGGGAGCGTTTGGACGATGTTCCTATCCTGGTGAATCACTTCTTGGAGCGCATCGGGCAACGACGAGTCCGGGTTGCTGATGACGCCATGCAGTTGATGCGGCAGTACCGATGGCCGGGCAACGTCCGCCAACTCAAGACCGTCACCGAGATCGCGGCCATGGGTGCAGGGGAAGGTGGAGCCATCACCGGCACCGAGCTTCAACGCCGACTGGGTCTGGAGCACAACTCGTCCGACGTCTACGCAAGTGCTCCGATGACGCTGGAGGAAGCCAAGTCCCAGGCCGAGCGGAACCTTCTGGTCTCCAGCCTCGGTCGCCACTCCGGGAACGTCCACCGTGTGGCAACGGAGTTGGGGGTCACACGCCAAACCGTCTACAACCTGCTGAATCGACACAAGGTCGATCACCGTGACTACGAGAAGCCCCGGAAGAAATCCGAACAATAGGACGTCATGTAAAGTCGGCCATAACAGAATCAAACACCCCGCAGAGCACTGGCAAACGCTTTAACAACAGTAAGTTGTCCCAGCTTCACCACTGAGACAATTGGCTCCGCCTTGCCAATTTGATTGACAGAATGAGGTTTAGCGTTCGTTGCTTGGGGGTATCCCCCTACATTACTTTCGCCCGTAAGTAGTTCTGCTTCTTGTTCATACGCAGTTCCTCCCCGAAAAGTTCACGTGTACGAATGTCTGGTATGAGTTTTGTAAATACCCACCCCGGACGGTAGGCACCTGGGCTTCCGGATGGGAAGCCTGCTTCCTTCGTTCATCTGAGGCCGCCTGACTCCCCTCTCCTGTCAGGTGATTCAGTCCCCCTTCCCCAAATGCGCCATATGGGCGACGCGTACCCGCGCGTCGCTCCGGGAATACCCCACCTACCAGGACAATCCATGAAGGAGTCGTCTCATGCGCATCATTCGTACCCTTATCCCTCTGACTCTCGCTCTCATCATCAGTCTGACCGCCTGCCAGGAGGAGCCGCGGCGTCCTGTTGGGCCGGAAGTCACCGCCAACCACATGGACGAGAACCCGGTCTCGACCGTCGTCGACATCGGGGCTTCCGGTGGCCAGGTCAATGGATACAACGGCTCGTTCATCGTGCCTTCCGGCGCGCTTTCGAGCACGGTCTCGATCTCGATGTACTACAACTCCGCCTCCCCGGCGGAGGCGGTCATGGGGCCTGCAGGTCAACAGTTCGCAGTCGCATGCGACTTGATCCTGGACAAACCGTCGGGATACGACCCGACGGATGAGTTCGAGATTCAGCTTTGGGACGAGGAAGAAGAGGAGTGGATCAGTCTCGGCGGGACGAGTCTGGGCCCGGCGGTGAAGGTGAGCATCTCGCATTTCTCCAAGTACCAGATCGTAGCGACCATCGAGGACTGATTCGACGAACCGACGGTAACTCTCACCGGAAGCGCCGCTCCAACACTGGAGCGGCGCATTCTGAACTACGCCGCCGCAGCCTGATCGGGCTCCACAAGACTCCGAGCCCGCGCCTTCAGTGACTCCACCCGTTCCGCTCCCAGCACCGCAAGAATCCCGCCTTCGAGCGGCACCGTCCGAGTGAACTCGTTGACTCCGCAACTCTCCGACAGCGCACTCTTCGTTGCATGGTCCATGAGGTGGACCGCCAAAGCGAGCTGCCCCTTTCCGACGGGATGTGGCGTGTGATCACGGACAGCCTCGACGACTTGCAGCGGCAGTCCCCATGCACCCAGGAGATACGCTCCCACGGAAGCATAGGAAGGCAACCCCAGCTCTTCACAGGCCACGATCAGCGGAACGCGATTCTGTTTGGATCGACTCACCGCCGCCTCGACGAAGTCCGGTCGGTTCTTCAGAAGTACCAGCAGCCCGATGTCGTGGAGCAGACAACTGGTGAAGAGTTGTTCCTGCGCCTCGGGCGTCGGAAGCCGCATCTTGCGGCTGAGGTTTGCCGAGAGAACGGACGCCTGGAGAACGGAGTCCAAAGAGATGGACCCAACCGGCCGCGTGTCCTCTGCCAACGCCGTCGCCTCGAGAGCCAGGACCAGTCCCCGGATCGTATCGACTCCGAGAAGTCCGATCGCCTTTTCGATATCGGACGTGGGTTGAGGTAGGGCAAAGAAGACCGAGTTCACCATCTGCAGAAGCTTGGCCACCAGATTCGGAGCCTGGCGAACGACCGATGCCACCGCCTCGGCCGACGAGTCTTCGCTCTCGAGAATGCGGCAACATTCGAAGTAGGTATGCGGCGGCTCGGGGATCGACTCGATCGGCCCCACGACGTCGCGGAGGGCATCGTCACCGACCAGTTCAGACAGGGAACAGGCGCGATCCAGAGTTTCCAGGATGTCGTGGTGAGAGCACGGCTGGCTTACGAACTGGTGGGCGTGCAGTGCCGCCTGGACCACCGAGTCCTCGTGAGCCCGGTCGGCGAGAGCGATCCGAACGGCGCTCGGACAGACCTCGCGGATCTGGGAGAGAAGACTCTGCCCGCCAGGCTGACTCGAAAGATCCAACCCGGAGACGACGACGTCGAAGCATTGCTGCTGCAGGCGAGCCAATCCAGCCTCGCCTCCCACCACCGACTCCACCAACCATTCCCGACGGCGGGGATGCAGCGCAACTTCAAGCTCTTTGAGAAACGCAGGGTCGTCGTCGACCAAGAGGATGCTTTTCATTCCTGTTTTGACTCCTGGAAACTTCGCTCGTAAAGGGCGCGGCCGTCCATAGGAGGTATCGGACATTCTATGAGGGTTCTGGAGCACCCGGCGGCCGCTGCCGGCGAGGCTGCTCGGTGGGCTGCTCGATGGGCTGCTGGTGGGCTGCTGGCGGGCTACTCGGTGGACTACTCGACCTCCCCATGCAGAAACCAGCGGCGACGCTCCCGGTCATAGAAGACCCAGAGCCAGCGCCCCTTGGCCGTGCGAATGAAGTGATACTCACGATGAACCGCCCTTTGCCACCAGCCACCGGAAACGACGTAAGGCCCCAGTATCTCTTCCGCTGTTCCCCCCTCCAGACCGGTGACGAGCCAGCCGTCCGGCTCGAACCGAGGACGGGTCGGCAGCGGGCGCGGACGTGAGAGCAAACGGCGAATGAGCGGGCGGCTGTAGACGGGATGGGCGCGAGGAACCTCCAACGATTCCATCTTCTCCCAGGAGAAGTGCGCTTCCGGCAGGTGTCCCTCCCGCAACCGGGCGCGTACGACCGCATGCTCTCCGAACTCCGCACGTAGCCGTGCAAAAGCCCGCGCAGCGGCTTCGAGGTCCCGAGTCGGCTTCGCCGCGAACAATTCCAACTGACGTTGGTCGACGCGGATTCCCTGCCCCTGCAACGTCAGCTCGATGACTCCCGCCGGCCATTCCAGTCTTTCGAAACGGAGTCGCAGAAGATCCCGCCATTGCTTTTCATCCAACGTCGGCCGAGCCGCACGAAGCTGCTCTTTCATTTCGGTGGTCGGCTTTCGCTCGCCGTCCTCGTTGCGGTCTCCCTGACCGTCATGTTCGAATGCCAGGCACCACTCCACGGACGCCATCTCTGCGCAGGAAGAGCGGAGGTGATCGAGAGTTCTCCGCAGCATGACGAACATGCGCTCGAGAAGACGATCGCGATTCTCTTCCGGGTCTTCGTAGATGTGCCGGCAGACGAACGGCTCGATCCATTCCTGCGGACGCACCGGGTCCCAAAGTTCACCGCGCGCGACTTGATGCAGGCGAACCGCGTCAGACCCGAAACGTTTCTGAATGCCTTCGGGTGGAAGGTCGAGAAAGCCGCCCAGGTCATAGATGCCGAGCTTGGCCAACGTGTCGCGTAGATCCGTATCAAAGCCAAGGCGATCGATCGGGAGTTTGCGGACAAGCTCCGCTTCCAGCGCGGGAGTGCGAAAGGCGACGGAACGATGTGAGCGGAGATCGGCATTCGACTCTTGCGGGCGGCGGCTCGGCGCACGAACGTCA
>JAUIHP010000052.1 GCA_030431975.1 bacterium
ATGACTACACCGTGGCTCGGGCCGTCCGTTTCGCAAGGGAGGCGGGAGCCCATGTCATCAACATGAGCTTTGGATCTCCGGAGGGTGCGTCCCTTCTGCAGAACGAGTTCGAACGCGCGCAGGACGAGAACATCATCATGGTGTCCGGCGCCGGAAACGAAAGCCGCGAAGAGCCTGCGTACTACCCGGGCGAGAGCAGCAAGGTCATCATGGTTGCCGCGTTGGACTCCGTCGACATCAAAGCCGATTTCTCCGACTGGAACGATGACGTCCTGGTTTCTGCTCCGGGGGATGGAATTCGCAGCGCCTATCCCGGCGGTGGTTACGCCCAGGGCGCGGGTTGCTCCTTCGCCACGCCGTTGGTTTCCGGCGAAGCCGCTCTCATCCGCGCCTTGCGTCCGACGTGGAATGAAGAGCAGATCGAAGACCACATCGAGGCTCGAGTGGATCCGATCTATCATCTTTCCGGCAATCAGCCGTACGTAGAGAAACTGGGTTCGGGCCGAATCGACGTCGCAGAGGCCGTCGGGGCGTTGGTCACGACGTCCGTCGACGGACTTCCGTTCGAATCCCACTGGACGGTTACGCCGTCACCGTCCACCGGAGCGGTTCGTTTCCTGGCCGGAGCGGGCGTTACGACGACGGACAGCTGGACCCTGCAGATCCTGGACGCGAGCGGCCGCCGAGTTCGCTCCATCACGGGAACGGGAGCCGAGGCCGATTGGGACGGTCGTGATGCCGACGGACGACCGGTTCCGGGCGGTGTCTACTTCTTCCAAAGTCGCACCCTCGAGACCGAATCCCCGACCCCTGGGCGACTCGTTATCATCCGCTGATCCGAGATCCCATCTCTGGACAACCCACTAAGGCTGTGGCAACCTCTCGCCGAGTTGATTCTGGGTCCCTTACTCCCGTAAGGGGCCCCGGACTTCCTTCGCAAAAATAGAGGCCGAAACCCGAAACGGGGGATCTTTAGGATGAAGAGAATCGTGGGTCTGACTCTCGCGACGGTGTGCGCGTTTGCCATGGCGGGGGAGACTCTCGCCGTCAACAAAGAGAACGTTGGCTGTGGCGTGGGTACGATCATTTTCAAGGATCAGGAAGGCACCATTTCGCACGTCCTGGCCGTGACCACGAACGGGATCTTCGGAAACCAGACCTTCGGCATCACGTCGGGAACGCTGGAGTGTGACCAGCCGGCCTCCTTCGTCTCGAACGAGAAGCTGAACAAGTTCGTCTCCGAGAACATGGACAACCTGGCCATGGACATCTCCAAGGGTAGCGGTGAGTACCTGACGACCTTGGCCGTGCTCATGGACACGCCGGTCACCGAGCGTGACGGGCTCTACCAGCAGCTGCAGGCCAACTTCTCGAACATCTACGCGAGTGACGAAGTCACCCACGTCGACGTTCTGAACAACATCGAGAAGCTGGTCGTCGCAAGCTAAGTCGTAGTCACCGACTTTGCATGAAGACAACAAAGGGACGGCTCGAGCCATGATGCTTCGAGCCGTTTCCTTTGCCCTCGTGTTTCTCGTGATGCTTGTAGTTGAAGGCTCAGCCGGAGGAGACGGCGTTCAACGAGGTGGCGAGACCGAACTCACGCGCTCCGCGCCTGCCGCACCCGGATCCACAGAACTTCAAGACTCGTACGTCGAGTCCCTGCTTCGCCAAGCGGACGAACGTGAGCTTCATCGCCATCCCTACTGGCATACGCTGGTTCATTACAAACGTGGGCTGCTCGGGCGTCGGCGTAGCCTCGTGGACGATGATCGGTTCTTCGCTTCGCCGGACGGCAAGAAGGATCCAAGAAGCGAGCTGCACGCGACGCTTCGTTCCTTCTTCGAGCCGGCGCCGCGGGAAGTTCCGGCTGCAGACTCGTTGACGGCTGCCACGATCCCGAACCCGCCGGGGGCGGCCATGATTCCGGACTCGTTGACGACGGCCAACATTCCGGACACCCTGTGGTCCGAACACGGCGTCTGCCGATTTCCGGCGCGCTTCGCCTGGCTTCGCGACGAACTGGGAATCGATCCGGCTCGGATGCCTGTCACCGAGTGCCCGACCTTCGAAGACTTCTACGCAGCGATCGACCCCCAATCCGCTTCGCTCATCTTTCCGACCGCCTACATGAACAGTCCGGCGTCGATGTTCGGCCATACGCTGCTCACGATCGAGGGAGCGAGCGGGAGTGAGTTGCTGTCCTACGCGGTCAACTACGCGGCGGTTACGAACGAGACCTTCGGACCCTTCTACATGGTCAAGGGGCTGCTGGGACTCTATCCGGGTTACTTTTCGATTCTGCCCTACTACGCCAAACTGCAGCAGTACAGCGACGTCAATGATCGGGACATCTGGGAGTATCCACTCAACCTGGACAGGTCGGAGATCCGTCGATTGCTGGCCCACGTCTACGAACTCGAGGACATCTACGCCGACTACAAATTCTTCACAGAGAACTGCTCTTACGATCTGCTCTTTCTCCTCGACGCGGCCCGGCCCTCGCTCAACCTCACGGACCAGTTCGGCGGATGGGTCCTTCCGGTGGACACGGTGCGCAAGGTGAAGTCCAACGGTTTGGTCTCGGATGTGGTCTACCGCCCTTCCAAGTCGACCAAGATTCACTTTCTCGCAGATAGCATCAGCAGATCGCGACAGCGACTGGCTGTCGATGTTGCGACGGGAAAAGCCGAACCCGAAGTTCTCTCCACCGAAGAGATGGAGCGGGAGGAACGAATCCGAACAGCGGATCTCGCGGGTGAGTATCTGCAGTACCTTCATGCCAAGGGCGTGATCTCACAGTCCGACTACGTCCCTCGTTTCCTGGCGACACTCAAGATCCGCAGCGGGCTCGGCCAGACCGGCGACTGGCGTTACGACGTACCCGCGCCTCCGCGTCCCGATCTGGGCCACGAGTCGACCCGGATTCTTTTGGCCGGCGGGATTCGCGACGACGTCGCCTATCAGGAGTTCGCGTTTCGTCCCGCCTACCATGACCTCTTGGACGACGATGCGGGCTACCGGGCAGGATCGGAGATCGCGTTTGCGGAGGCATTCCTACGGTATGTTCCCAAGGCGAAAAAGCTCCACCTGGAACGCCTGGACGCGGTTCGTATCAACTCCCTCGCGCCCCGGGATCGATTCTTCAAGCCGACTTCTTGGAAGGCGCAGCTGGGAGCGGTTCGGCGCACACGCCAGAGCGGGCACCGGCCGTTGGTCTTCGGCATCAACACAGGATTCGGCTGGGCGCATCGGACGTTTCTGGGACTGTCCTACGTCTTTGCGGAAACGGAACTCCAGTTGGGGGGCGCGCTCGACTCCAACTACTCTCTCGGTGGGGGACCGTCGATCGGGCTGACTCGGGAACTAAGTTCGTGGTGGCGAATCCACCTTCGAGGCCGGGCCATCTTCTACCGTGCGGGAGAGCGGGATGATCACTACAGTTTGTACGGCGGACAGGGGATTCGGCTGACCACGAACTGGAATCTTTCGATGGAGACGGAGAGGAGCACGGCGCATGACGCGTCCGTTTGGGATTCGAAACTCGGTCTTCGCCTGTTCTTTTAGGCGCTGGCGCTCCGCCGTGTCGGCGCTTCCGGCAGCTGTGGGGATCGTGGTCTTCCGGACAGTGATCGTCGTGTCTGCAGTCCCGGCCGTGGAGTGCGCTGCGACGATGACCCTTCCTGTATCCAAAGCGTGGGCGGAAGAGGTCGTTGGGACCCGGGATCCTGGGAGCGGGAAAGTCGGCGAAGTCGCTGTGACGGACAGCGGGTCGAGTTCTGCAGAAACGACGACCGCGCATGCTGCGGAGACTGCGGCTCAGAAAGCTGCGGCCCAGAAAGCTGCGGCCCAACTCGATCTCCCGGAGGAGGCTCTAACCCTGCTTGCCCAAAGCCTCCGAGACTCTTGTGCCATTTGCGCTGAGAAGAACCGGAAGAAGGCGTTCGCCCAGCTCGACGACTTCTACGCCCCCGGGCGCCTTCTGACCATGGCGGGGGAGACGCGGTTCGTGAGTTCCCCTGACATGCCGAACGAATTGGGTCTCCTGGGCTACGACAGACCGAGTCCCGTGCTGACCTTTCGGTTTCACCATTCGGGCGCACGGTTGGTCGGCGTCGAGGAAGCAGACGAGACGGAATCCGTCTGGCTGGAAGAGATCGCGGCGGCCGGGCCGCGCGGCCGGCTCGAAGGAACGATCGAAGTGATTCCGTATCCGTACGGCGATGGAGTGTCCTACCTGTTCTCCCCGTCTGAGGGGCATCTTCAGATTCAGTGCCGCATTTTGGAGATCTCTGCGCCCTGACTGGATCGGGTCGCCTCCGAAAGTTGTCCGGCTGACCCGGCTCGTTGTGGCTGGTTCGGAATCCTTGAAATCCGCTAATCTTGAGAACCCCTCTCGTAGACTGACTCATTGCGGAAGACACAGCCTCCGGAGGCGCGGATGAATCCTGCACGCCGTTCGCTCGCACTGTCGTCTCGGAACTCGAGATGGCTGCTCTCTCTCGTTCTCTCCATCGCGGTCACGTTTTCCGCAAGAGCGGCCGACCAGGCGGTCGGGCTCGGACCGTTGGCCTCGGGAGTGTCCGCTCCATTCGCCAGAGGTACCTGCGGCGCGATCGTCTTCCACTCCGACGAAACCTATGAGTCCGGATACGCCTGGCAGTACGCCGGCAACTCTCCGCCCGACTTCGGGGCCTTTGCGGAGTCCTACTCCGGGCCGGCGTCGGTCTGTGCGGTCTATCTCGACCTGACGCAAACCGGCGGACAGGTCGATCAGCCAGTCGACGTCTACATTTGGGACCAGGGCAGCGATGAACCGGGTGTCGTCGTCGCCATGGCCGCCGGACTCGATCCGGGTGACGTCGCTCAATGGCCCAACATCAGTCGCCATTCCTTTTCGATCGATGGCACGCCTTCGACGAATCAGTGGTGGGCCGGATTCTGGGGCGACTGGCCCTCGGGAATCGCGGCGTTTTTTATCGCCGCCGACCTCGACGGTCCCGGAAGCGATGTGGAGCCGATGTCGAAGGTGCCGCCGGACAACGGATTCGGGTACGCCCCGGGATGGCGTGACGTCAGCGATATGTGGGGACCGACGCAAGCACTCGGGATCGGAGTCGAATACGCCACGGGCACCATCGGCGCTTGTTGCTACGAAGACGGAACCTGCCGTTTGCGCAACATCGAATTCTGTGACGGCGACTATCTCGGTGACGACGAATTGTGTGAACCGAATCCCTGTCCGCAGCCGCCGTCCGGCGCGTGCTGTTCACCGAA
>JAUIHP010000015.1 GCA_030431975.1 bacterium
GGGAGCCGTGAAGGACGCGGGAGCTGTCAATAAGTCGTGGTCGCCCAACTGATCGAGACGAAGTTGGTCGTGCTTCGATGCCGCCGCTGCGCTCAGCGTGTTGTAGTACACGGCCAGCGATTGTGCCTCGTACCCTCCGATGACGAGGTCGACTTGGTCGTCGTCATCCAGGAGACCGCAGGCGACGGTTGAAACTCCCCGGGGCGGTTCCACATCGAGCGCTTGCTCTCTACGTCCGGCGTGATTCGGCGCAGATACTCGCTTCGCCTTTCCCGCGTCCTCCGGCGCGACTGGCGGCGCCGTGCCTGCGGAGGGAACCGCTGCGAGTGTCAGGCCGCTGCCTTGCGCGTTCGGAGTGAGAAGATGTCGGCGACCATTCCCGTCCGTGGTGACGATGACGTCGTAGGGGTGTTCTCCGGTCTTTGCCAGCGGGGCGGCTTCATCGAATCTTCCCGTACCGTCACCGAGCATGGCCAGGACGACATTCCACTCCGCCTGCGCGGTCAGGAGGTCGAGGTGGCCGTCGTCGTTGATGTCGACGGCGCGTACGCTGTGGGTGTGAGGGCTTCCGGTTTCCTCGGGTCGGAACGTGACCTCAATGTTCCGGCGTTCAAATCGGATCGGGTCGCGGGATTGCAATAGGACGACAAGGCGAGCCTCACTGTGGAGAGAGACAACCAGGTCGGGTCGTCCGTCTTCATTGAAGTCGCCGCTTGCGAGGCCGGTGGCGGACTCGCCGACCTCCGCCTCGAAGAGGAGATCGAACGGAGGCGTGGTCGCGAAGACCTGGAGCCGCCCGTCCTCCCCGTTGCGACGGCCGAGAGCGGCGACCTTGAGCGAGCCGTCCCCGTCGAAGTCGGCGGGAGCCACGGCGTGGACTCGTGTCAGATCGCCGATTCGGACAACTTTCGCGCCTGTCGAACCCAGGGGTCCGTCGCCGAGACCCGGAGCGTCCGCGAAAACTGGGAAACTGCCAAACAGGATGGGCAGGATGCACAGCAGAGCGCTGCGCCCCCACAGGCAACCCCGGCTGAATCTATTGCGTCTCAGGAAGTTCTCCAGTTTGTATGGTGTAACGGCCGTTTGCTGTTTGGATCGGGCGGCGATGCCTGCGCCCTCTCTCTTTGAGTGTGGACGGCGGCCCTCCTCGTTTCAGTGGACTTTGCCGGATTCGAGCCACCGGGTCATCTCACCCGAACAATCCGCTCACGGAGCCGGGCCGGGCCGGGCCGGCCGCCGAACTGGCCTGGCCTGGCCTGGCCTGGCTTGGCTTGGCTTGGCCCGGACCGACCGGACCGACCGGACCGACCGGACCGACCGGACCGACCGGACCGACCGGACCGACCGGACCGACCGGACCGACCGGACCGACCGGACCGACCGGGGCCGACCGGGGCCTGCCGCGAACGTTCCACTCCCAGACGAATCTCGTTGCGTAACCCGTCCCATAGTGGTCTCATCTAACCTTGTAGTCTGGCACGCTGATGCTGTCCGGTTGTCCTCCCTAAAAGGCCTACCTCCAGATCCCCGTGTTTGTCTATACGACCAAGTTGGTCGGCCAGGCCCTTTGGGCTTGGAGTTCTTTGAGGCGGATGGCGACCAAGCCTCCGCAGTCCTGGAGTCTGTTCTTGAATATCTTTGTTGGAAATCTCCCGTTCTCTGCCACTGAAGACGAAGTTCGCGATCTCTTTGCCCAGCATGGCCAGGTCGATCGCACGAACCTGATCACCGACCGTGAAACCGGCCGCCCGCGCGGATTCGGATTCGTGGAAATGTCCAGCGGTGGGGAAGAGGCGATTGCCGCCCTCAACGGCGTTGAGCTTGGCGGTCGTGCCCTCAACATCAATGAGGCTAAGCCGCGTGAGAGCCGTGGCGGCGGTGGTGGCGGAGGCCGTCGCAACAACTGGTAATGCATCTGAAGCGAGCTAGCGGCTCGAGAAGACTCGTCCCGACGGGACATCTTCAACAGCCCGCCGGATCGTGAATCTTGAGGAAGCGGGGTCGTACGGCCCCGCTTCTCTCATTTCCCTCTGATCGCAGGCTGAATCCAGTCTGAACTCTTGGCCGCATGCCGCGCCCGTCAGTCTTGCGCGGCATTCCCACCTCGGCGTTTCATCGTTCTCCGTCGAACCCGTTTTCATACTGTGTAGTCAGGGTCAAAAGCGGTCCCAGGATCATCGATCGCCCGTCAAATATGACGGCGGTCAAAAAACCTAGTAAGGGATTCCCGCAGTTTCTTCCTTGCTGCTTGTGAAGACCCGAATGGAGGAGCAGGATCGTTTCGATCGCAAATACAACGTCCATGAGGGAAGGAGGCTCGGCGATGTGGTTGAAACGATGCACTTACTTGTTGTTGGTTCTTCCACCGTTGTTTGCTTGGGGCTGTACAGGTGATGAGGGTCCTATGGGGCCCGCGGGACCCGCAGGACAGGACGGTGTCGACGGCACGGACGGAACCGATGGCGCCGACGGAACGGACGGTGTGGATGGCAACGTGACCTGCCTTTCCTGCCACAACACCGAAGCCAAGCGCGACATCTCGCTACAGTATGCGCGGTCGCAGCATGCGCTGGGTGAGTACGTCGACTATGCCGGCGGCCGTTCCAGTTGTGCGCGCTGTCACTCGGGAGGTGGATTCGTTGAGTACGTGGAGACTGGTGACGTCAACGGGAACATCAACGTCCCGGAAGCGATCGGCTGCTCCCACTGTCACAGCGTCCACACCACATTCGAGGAGTCGGACTACGCACTGCGTCAGATCGATCCGGTTCCGTTCATCGCAGATCCGTCGGTCTCGGCAGATTTTGCGAGCAACTCGAACCTGTGTGCGAATTGCCATCAGTCACGGCGTCCGGAGCCGAACATTGACAGCCCCGGGGAGACCTACACGATCACGAGCTCGCACTACGGGCCGCACCATGGAGCGCAGGCGAATGTCTTGGCTGGGTTCGGTTTCGCCGAGATTCCAGGCAGCTTCGCCTATCCTTCGACGAGCTTGCATCTCGAAGAGGGTGCAACCTGCGTGACCTGCCACATGGGTGAGCACACCAACGGTGCCGGTGGTCACACCTGGATTCCGAACGTGGCGTCGTGCAACGCGTGCCACACGACGAGCGACTTCAACTATCGCAACGTCCAGGCCGAGACGCAGACGAAGCTCAACACGCTGCGTGACCTCCTGGTCGACGCGGGTGTGGTCGAGTACCACCCCGATGATGACGCCTACGAGCCGGTTGTCGGAACCTATCCGATGCTTCATGCGCAGGCGTTCTTCAACTGGGTCGGGCTGTCTGAGGATCGGAGCCTCGGTGTTCACAATCCGGACTACATCAACGCTCTGTTGACCAATTCGATCGAGGCGATGCAGGCAGACCCGCTGCCATAGTCGTCAACCCATACGCGAACAACAACGCGCCGCGGACTGGATCCGCGGCGCGTTTCTTCTTCTCTTCGAACTCCGTCAGTTCACGTCGAATCGTCAGTTCACGTCGAAGCGATCGGCGTTCATTACCTTGCTCCAGGCAGAGACGAAGTCGTGGACGAACTTCTCCTTGTTGTCGTCTTGCGCATAGACCTCTGCGTAAGCCCGCAGGATGGAGTTCGATCCGAAGACAAGGTCGACCCGGCTGGCTGTCCACCTGACGTCACCCGACGCGCGGTCACGGATCTCGTAGCGGTCCTTGCCGACAGGCTCCCACTTGTACTTCATGTCGAGCAGATTGACGAAGAAGTCGTTCGTGAGCTGTCCTTCGCGATCGGTAAAGACGCCATGCTTGGTTCCGCCATGGTTCGTGCCCAGGACGCGCATGCCGCCGACCAGCACCGTCATCTCAGGAGCGGTCAGGCCCATGAGCTGCGTGCGGTCGAGCATCATCTCCTCGGCGGTTACCGCGTAGGTGTCCTTCTGCCAGTTGCGGTACCCGTCATGGAGTGGTTCCAGGACGTCAAAGGAGTCGGTGTCGGTCATCTCCGCGGTGGCGTCTCCGCGACCCGGAGAAAACGGAACCTTCACATCGTGGCCGGCTGCCTTGGCTGCCTGCTCGATTCCGAGATTACCGCCCAGAACGATAAGGTCGGCGACACTCGCGCCCGTTTGTCCGGAGATTTCCTGGTAGACGCTGAGCACCCGGCTCAGACGATCGGGCTCGTTTCCGACCCAGTCCTTTTGCGGCGCCAACCGGATGCGCGCACCGTTGGCTCCACCGCGCATGTCGGACTGGCGAAAGGTACGAGCGCTGTCCCAGGCCGTTGTGATCATTTCTGTCTGGCTGAGTCCGCTGTCCGCAATTGCCTTCTTGGCGGCAGCCACGTCGTAGTCGGTCTTGCCGGACGGGACCGGATCCATCCAGATGGAATCTTCTTTCGGCACGTCAGGACCGATGTAACGAACCTTGGGGCCCATGTCACGGTGGGTCAGTTTGAACCAGGCTTTTGCGAAGGTCTCGGTGAAGTAGTCGAAGTCGTTGTGGAAGCGTTCACAGATCTTGCGGTACGTCGGGTCCATCTTCATGGCCATGTCGGCGTCCGTCATGATTGGATTGTGGCGAACCGACGGGTCCTCGGCGTCCACCGGCTTCTTTTCTTCCGGCAGGTTGATGGGCTCCCACTGGTTGGCGCCGGCCGGGCTCTTCTTGAGCTCCCACTCATAGTTGAGAAGGAGGTCGAGGTAGCCGTTGTCCCACTTGGTCGGCTCGGTCGTCCAAGCGCCTTCCAGCCCGCTCGTCACCGCATTGTTTCCGATGCCGCGGGTGGTCTTGTTCATCCAACCCATGCCCTGGTCTTCAACGCCGGCCGCTTCCGGGTCGGGACCGAGGTGCTCTGCGTTTCCGTTTCCGTGGGTCTTACCGACCGTGTGGCCGCCGACCGTGAGCGCGGCGGTCTCTTCGTCGTTCATGGCCATGCGTCCGAAGGTGACGCGGACGTCCTGAGCCGTCTTCAGCGGATCCGGCTTACCCCCGGGACCTTCGGGGTTCACGTAGATCAATCCCATCACGACCGCAGCCAGTGGATTCTCGAGGCTCTCGCGGTTGTCGTCGTCCTCGTAGCGCGTCGACGTCAGCCACTCGCGTTCGGATCCCCAGTAGGTGTCCTTTTCCGGATGCCAAATGTCGGGACGTCCGAAACCGAAACCGTAGACCGGCAGGCCCATCGTTTCGTAGGCGATCGTGCCGGCGAGCACCAGGAGGTCGGACCAGCTGAGCCGGTTTCCGTACTTCTTCTTCACCGGCCAGAGCAGGCGACGGGCCTTGTCCAGGTTGGCGTTGTCCGGCCAGGAGTTGAGAGGCGCGAACCGTTGGTTTCCGGTTCCACCTCCGCCTCGTCCATCGGCCATCCGGTAGGTGCCGGCTGCATGCCAGGACAGGCGGATCATGAGCCCGCCGTAATGTCCCCAGTCCGCGGGCCACCAACTTTGGCTGTCGGTCATGAGGTCACGAAGGTCCTGCTTGACCGCTTCGAAGTCGAGTTTCCTGACCTCTTTGGTGTAATCGAAGTCGTCACCCAGCGGATTGGTCTTGTGATCGTGCTGATGGAGGATGTCGAGGTTGAGGGTGCGGGGCCAGAATTCAGAGGCCGACGCCATCGAGGTATGGGCGCCGTGGGTTACTGGGCACACCGCTGTGCCGCTTCCGTGTTTGTCGGACATGGTCAGACTCTCTCCTTTTGACAAGCGGGGCAGACGCCCCAGTAGATCACCTCGGCTTCGTCGATGGCGAAGCCGTGGCTGTCTCTCGGTTCCAGGCAGGGCATTGCGCCGACAGCGCAATCGACGTCGACGAGTCGCCCGCATCTTCGGCAGGCGAGATGGTGATGGTTGTCTCCGACCCGGCCCTCGTAACGCCCCGGGGAACCCGCCGGTTGGATTCGGCGAAGAATCCCTTTCTCGGTGAACACCCCCAGCGCGTCATAGACCGCTTGGCGTGAAACGGAGCCGATCGTCCCCCGGACTTCTTCGAAAATCTCGTCAGAAGTGGCGTGGGGTCTTAGGTTTACGGCCTCCAGGACCGCCAGCCGTTGGGCGGTGACCTGCAGTCCGTGTTCCCGGAGAAGCTTTTGCGCGTCGGACGACATCGAGAGGGAGCTTAGGGTCAATTCTGGAACTTGTCAAATATTAGAGTAATTCGAAAAAGATTCACGTACCGCTTTGGTTGTGGACGGAAGATTGCGGACAGGATCGGGCTAAGTATTTTTGAGTGCTTGAGGTTGCCGCGACGATCCGCCGTCTTGGTTGCTTCCCCCGATTGGATCCCCAAGGACGCTGTGTCGTCGCCGCTTAGAAGGTTTGGCGTCCGCAATCTTCCGTCCACAACGTGCGTCTCACACGACGACGGTTTTGAGCAGGACATAGCCGTCCGTAACGTTGCCCGTAATCGAGTCGGCCATGTTCCGCTCGAGGCTGTCCGAGAAGACGTTGTCCCCCGTGTTCGACGTGTCCGCAACTCCGTTGTATCCCTCGCTCGCGTAGACCGCATTGGACACGTCTTCGGGAAATGCGATCTGTGTGACCCGAATCGAGCTTTCGTTCGGGTCGAGAATCTCCAGGTGGATGTGTGGAGCACGTCCGCGATACCAGCCGGGATAGATGCTGATGAACGAGGCCTCGCCTTTGGCGTCTGTCATCTGCCGGCCACGCAGAAAGTGCACGCCGGTGTAGTCGACCTTCTGCATTCCGCTACCGCCATACTCTGAGTAGTCGCCGTCCTTGTCACAGTGCCACAGGTCGACGTAGACGCCTTCCATGGGAGCGCAGTCGGCGCTCTGATCGACGACGGTGATCGTGATGAGCAGTGCGACGCCGATGCGATCCGAAATGATGTTGGCGCGAACCAGTTCGGCCGGGGTCTTGATCGGAAACGGCCCCGCCGTTTCACTTGGGGAGAGGTTGCAATCGCCGTCCGGGGTTGCGCCGGTGATTTCGGCGACGGCATTGTCTTTCGAACAGCCTACGAGCGCCGCGGGGAGCGCGATGAACGAACTGGGGCCCACGATTCCGGCCTTGAGAAACTTTCTGCGATCCATCCGTCCCGTCCCTTCTCCTCGCACTGCCGCGCCGAGGCGTGAGTTCGACTGATCAAAGTTCGGCTACTCTGAACTACTCACAGGACGTGGCAGATTCTTGTCAGGGCTGTGGAGATATCGCGGCGAGAGCTGTTCCCGGGCGGCCCGGGGGAGGAGGGCGTGGTGAGATCCTCTCCCGCGGCCGGTCGAGGATGTTCACTCATCGACCGGCCGGGAAGGGGATCGCTCAGCGAACGACGATGGCTTTCGCGATGTCACCGCCGGAGTCCAGGCGCACAAAGTAGACACCTGGAGAAACCCGATCGCCGGCGCCGTCCTTCATGTCCCAGAGGATGTTTCGGGTGCCGGCCGCAGCATTCCATTCGCGGATCTTTCGGCCGTTGGCATCGTGGACGGAGATCTTGTCGTTCGTTCTAAGCGGCTCGGACAGTTCGAGGTTTGCTTCCGCGAAAGCCGGATTGGGCCACACCCGTAGAGAGGGGACCGGCGTCGGTTCGAGTACGGGTGCGTCCGCCGGATCGGCGTCCTCAAAGAGAATGCCGACCTCGTAAAGTCCGCTGGAAACGGCCGTGACCTGCCCTCCACCGGCCGCGCTCGCGCTCGACTCGATGAAGAGTGTGTATGAACCCGGCATCAGGATTCCCTCCACGCCGATTGGGAGGCTGGTGCCGGTGATCTCGAACTCGTCCACCGTTCCTTCCGGGCCGGAAAGCTCGAGGACCGTGATGGCGTCCCCGTCGGCGAGAATGATTCCGGAGAGAAGGTAGGCTTGGGGGACCACGACTTCGAAGGTAAACACGAACCGGCTCTCTGCCGCGGCGAGTGCCACGCCGTCCGGGTGCGTCGACTCACCCCTCGTGCCGGCCAGGCCCTGGGCCGAGGTGTAGTCGGTCGAGATGAACGAGTTTTGATAGGAAGAGGCGTAGGTGGCGGCGCCTTCGGTGTCGAGGTCGACAGCGACGCTCAATCCGTAGGGACCGGGTCCGTCGAACGAATCCGAGTTGCTGTCCTGATCCGTTCCCTGCGGGCCTTCGACGAAGCCCGTGACCTCGCCGCTCCTTTCCTGAGTTTGAAGGACGACCTCGGCGACGGCGTCGCTTCCGGTCAGAGTCAGAGTCAGAGTCAGACACAGGGCGAAGGCAGGGACAAGGACGGAACCAAGGACGGAAGCCGGAAGGTAAGCAGGACCGAAAGCAGGACCGAAAGCGGGAACGGAAGCGGGAACGGAAACAAAGGCCGAGAGCTTATGAGACATGGTTTTCCCCTTAGCCGAGTGGATGCTTGGGAGATAAGAGAAACGAACTCGTCCTAAAGCGAGATTCTCGGCGCCTTTGCGACACGTTTTCTGTCCTCGATCCGCCAATTTCTCGAGCTGCAACGCTATGGCGCGAGCCGAAGGCGGTTTCTGCCGCGAAGAAATGACGAATCGAGGTGAATTCCTTAGCCACACCATCAGAGCTGGGGAAGGTCAACGCACCAACGTTCATCGCGGTGAGATCGAGAAGTCGTCTCTGACGATCCTCACGTGAACGCCGGAAGCTTTGTGTTTCGCGGTTCGGACCGAGTACCCGAACTGGGCTACTCGAGGAGAAAGACGAACTCGACTCGGCGGTTCTTGGCTCGTCCTTCCGGCGTGTCGTTGGATGCGACGGGGCGGGTGTGAGCAAAGCCCGTGATGCGGAGTTTGCTCTGATCGACATCCTTCTGCGTCGTCATGTACTCGAGGGCGGCCGCGGCGCGCGCTGCCGAGAGTTCCCAGTTGGACGCATAGCGACTACCGCCGACGGGAACGTTGTCGGTGTGACCTTCGATGGCCACCCCGGCCGGGAACTGCTTGGCGATGTCGGCGATGGTGTCGAGAACCGGATTACCCTTTCCGAGCAGATCCGAGCCCCCGAGTTCAAAGAAAAGCTGGTCCTTGACCTTGACCACGACTCCGCGCGAAGACGACTCGACGTCGATCTGGTCCTCGAAGCCCAGCTTGTCGAGGACGTTGGTCAGGACCTCGGCGACTTCCTCTCCGACCTCGGCTTTCTTGGCCTGGGCTTCCAGGTGCTCCATGGCCTCAGCCATTGCCTGTTGCTGTTCCGGAGTCGGGCGACCACGTTCCGGTTGGTCGAACATCTCCGGGATGGGAGATGTCTTTTCGAACTCGAGCATGCTGTCGGTGCCCTGTGCCGTCCCGAGGGCTTGTTTCAACGAGCCCAGGGCCAACTCGAACTTCTTTGCGTCGAGCTCGGCGAAGGTAAAAAGAAGGACGAAAAATGTCAGAAGGAGAGTCGAGAGATCGGCGAAGGTCGCCATCCACGCGGGGGCTCCCTCTTCTCCGCCATCATCATCGTCGTCTTCGACACTCATGCTGCGGCGGCTTCCTCTCCTCCGCCTTCCTCGCTGGCGCGTTCGCCCGGTGCGAGATGAGCCGACAGCTTTGCCTTGAGCAGGCGCGGAGGGGCTCCCTTGACGATTCCTGCAATCCCGTCCATGACGATGTTCATAGCCACCTTCTCACGTTCCGTTCGCTCGGCGAGCTTTTCCGCGATGGGGTTGAAGATGACGAAGGCCAGGACGGCGCCGTAGAAGGTGGTAAGCAACGCGACGGCCATGGCGGGCCCGATCGATGCCGGATCCTCGAGACTACCGAGCATCTGTACCAGACCGATGAGTGTACCGATCATCCCCATGGCCGGTGCTGTCGCCCCCATGAACTTGAACACCTTCTGGCCGACTTTGTGACGACGGGTCACGCCCTGCATCTCCGTCTCGAGGGAAGCACGGATCTCTTCGATGTCGATTCCGTCGACGGCCATCTGAACGCCGCGGGCGAGGAAACCCGGCGGGATGTCTTCGTTGTCCAGAACGAGGACGCCGCCCTTCTTGGCCTTGTACGTGAAGTCGATGAGCTGGTCGATGAGCTCCCCGTGGTCCTGCGACTTGTCCTTGAAGGCGTGGGACGCAACCTTGAAGGCGCCCAGCACGACCTTGAGTCGCTCCATGACCAGGGTGACCATGAAGGTACCGCCGACCACCACGACGAGGCTTGGGATATCGATGAAGGCGGAAAGGGGGCTCCCCATCACGATGGAAACGATGATGAGGGTGAAACCACCCACGATGCCGATGATAGTTGCGATATCCATCGAGTGCTTCCCAGAGTGATTTGCGGCGCGAGGTCTCATTGACCGAAGGCGGTAAGCAACCACCGGTCACCGATAATCTCGGAGGGTTCCCGGCTCTTCCTAAGGGTTGGGCTACAGAAGTTGGGTTCTTCGTTGGGGAGATGGGCCGTCCGGCGTAGGGCAGAAGGACACAGGAAGGGATGCCGGCCCGTGTGTGGGTCAAATAGCGCGGAATGGATCAGACGTCGTTACGGCGTGGGGTTCTCGTCGGTTGCGTCGGCTGCGTCGGCTGAAGACGGAGCTGGCCGACATCGTGTCCCGTGCGGCAAGAGACTTCCTGCACGGGACCCAGGATGTCGCGAGCCGAAGGTGGTTTCAGCCGCGAAAAAATGGACGGATCGAGGTTAGTACCGGGATCCCGCCGTCTCTTTGGGCAGACGGGTGCGGATATCCGAGAGCTCGTCTTCGCTGAACCGGACGTTCCATGCCCCCAGGTTGTCCTTCAGCCGATCGATGCGGCGCGTTCCCGGAATCATAAAGATGTCCTCACCCTGTGCCAGAACCCAAGCGAGAGCAACCTGTGCGGGGGTGGCACCTTTCTTCGTCGCAATATCCTGGATCAGCTCCACGAAGCGCACGTTCTCGGCGAAGGCCTCGTCGGTGAATCGGGGATTCTGACGGCGCCAGTCATGCGCATCGAGCGCGTCCTTGTTCGCGATGGCCCCGGTCAGGAATCCGCGACCGAGTGGTGAGTAGGCGACAAAAGCAATGCCCAGGTCACGGCAGGTATCGAGGACGCCGTTGTCCTCGACGTCCCGGCTCCAAAGGGAGTACTCGGTTTGCAGTGCGGTGATGGGGTGGACCGCGTGGGCGGCTTTGATCTGTTCCGCCGAGAACTCACTAACTCCGATGTAGCGGACCTTACCTTCGTCGACCAGTTCCTTCATCGCGCCGACACTCTCCTCCACCGGGACTTCCGGGTCGGGTCGGTGCTGGTAGTAGAGGTCGATGGTGTCCACGCCCAGCCTCTTCAAGCTCTTCTCGCACGCTTCCCTTACGTACTCCGGACGGCCGGAAACGCCCAGGAACTCACCTTCTTCCGACCTCCTGACGCCGAACTTCGTGGCGACGGTCACCTTGTCCCATCTGTCCGAGAAGGCTTTGGAAACCAGCTCTTCGTTGTGCCCGTTTCCGTAGATGTCGGCCGTGTCGAAATGATGGACTCCAAGATCGATGGCGGCGTGAAGCGTCTTGATGTGGGCCTCTTCGTCGCGGGTGCCTCCGTAGAATTCCGACATTCCCATACAGCCGAGACCGATGCGGCCGACTTCGAGTTTGCTGTTACCGAGAGTCCGGGGAGCATTCGTCATGTGGTCATCTCCTCTGGTCGGGGAAGGTGTGGATCGAGCGCGCAGTGTAGCAGAAGTTGCCCGTGAACCGAGTTTGAGTGCTCTGCGGGCATTGGGTACTCTTCGCGCCACGATAGAAGCCGGAATGGCCCGCGCAGGAGAGATACTTGAGCGTGCCTGGAATCGCGAAGGGATGGAGGAAGGAATGGCAAAGCTCACGATTGTCGCAAGAATCACGGCCAAGCCCGACCAGATCGAGTTCATGAAGAAGGAGCTTGAGAAGCTCGTCGAGCCGACCCGCGCGGAAGAGGGTTGCCTGCAGTACGACCTGCACCAGGACGACGAGAGTCCCGCGCACTTCCTGTTCTACGAGAACTGGACGACTCGTGAACACTGGTTGGCCCATATGGAGAATGATCATCTGGCAGCCTACAAGGCCGCGACCGAGGATGCCGTAGAGGACTTCGCCCTCTACGAGATGACTCACATTCAGTAGATCCCTTCGATCGCGAAGCGGTTTACGCCGTTTCGTCGATCCACCCGTCTTTCGCCACAACCGGCCGTCATCTCGGCCGTTCAGTCGATCACGACCAGTTTCCTTTGAGCTCGTTCGCCACCTGGGCTGCTTGCCTTGATGTAGTAGACCCCGGCTGGAATCGTCCCGTGACTCGGGAGTGACCACGAGTGGGCGGCCGAGTGGCTCTGCACCCTCTCCTCCCAAACGACCCGCCCCCCGGCATCCGTCATGGATAGTTGTATCGGCTCATTCACGTCTCGACCTAGGAGCGTCAGGACTGCTTGGCCACGAACCGGGTGGGGGAATACGTTCAACTCCATCGATGAGGCGGTCCACTCGGATTCGTTTGGTTCGACCGGATCGACATCGGACGTTGGATCCAGAACGCAAACCTCCGTGTCCTCGAACGTGACCTGCCGCGGGAAGGTCGAGTGTCCGGGCCAAATCCAAAGTCCGGCGTCGAGGAACGTGCGGTCGGGGTCCGAAACGATCTCGACCGCGCTCGTCCCCGGAGTTGCGGCGAGAAAGGTGAACGAAGCGATCTCCCCCGGCCCGTTGGCAGAGACTCCATCGCAAAGAAGGACGTGGGTCAGGGTGATCGTCGAATCGGTAAAGGAGGCTTCCACAAAGTGTGTCGGGCAGGAATTGATCATCAAGGGACCTTCTTCGAAACCGTTGAAGGCCAGAACGTCGGGATCGAACTGTACGGTGACCTCGAATCCGTTGAACTGAACCGCGGTTTCGTCGACGAGCAGGTCGACCGCGATGGTGTCACCCGGAACGAGGTAGCAATCCTCCGGTGGGGATAGGAACGCGTTGAAGTCCGGGACGCCTCCGGCACTGGCCAGTGTCGTCGAAGTGACGAGCCACAGGAGGAACCAGTGGATGCCCCAGACCGAGGCTCTGCTGTGGTCAGAATTGTGGGACGAAGGAAGAGGCGAAGAAAGGCGCAACATGGGGTCTCCATCGCTGACAAACGGGGCCACGGCACGAAGCCGCGACCCCGATTTGTCACTTGGGTGGTGCTACTAACGGTAGAGATAGAGTTTCTGCGTGGTTTCCAGTCCGTCTCCCTGGAAGCGGTAGAGGTAGACCCCCATACCTACGCGGTCTCCAAGGTCACTGCGACCGTCCCACTGGATGCTGTGATCGCCGGCCGGCATCTCCTGGTTGACCAGCGACCGAACGAGTCGGCCTTCCACGTCGAAGACCTGGATCGAAACCCGGTCTCGATTCGCGATTCGGAAGCGAATGTCGACCGGACCCGATGTCGGGTTGGGCCGTGCTCCCAGAACTTCCGTCGTCGTGACGACCGATTCATCGGCGAGCGTGGCCCGGTTCGGCAACAGGCTCTTGGCCGGGGTGACCGACGCGGACTTTCCGATCGATTGGTTGGCGTGATCCCGGAGGTCGGCGACCACGATCCTTGGCAACTGTCCCGGCAAGACCTCGAGTACGGCCAGTTCGCCGGCGCCGCGCAGCGGCTGTCCGAGTCCGGCGCCATCGACGACCAGGCCTTCGTCGGAGTCCAGTGTCTCGAAGAAGACGTTCTGTCCATCGAGCAGTGAACCGGACGATGCCGCTCGGACACCTTCGACCACGACGTGGAAGCCCTGGACGAGTTGCTCATTCGAATCGAGGACCAGGCGGGCCTGGGTAGAACCGAACCCGGCTTGGTTTGCATCGAACTCGAGTCGGACGGATGGGAGAACGCTTCCCGACTCCAGATCGGCGGCCACGACCCACTCTTCGGGCCGCGAGACCTGATCGAAGTTGATCGCGAAGAGGATCAAGTCCTCGAATGCCACCAGGTCGTCCGTCTCCGGAAGGGTCGAGGTCGTTCCGTCCGCTGTTGGGCCGACATCGAGATAGTTGAAGGAGTCGTTGAAGATCAGAGAGGCTCCGTAGTGGGCGCCGAGAAGACTGATGTCTTCGGATGCGACCATGTTGTCGCCCTGACCCATGACGAAACCGTCGGACACGTCGCCGAGGTGGTAGTTCAGGGATCCCGCCGACAGGTTGGATACTGCGGAGATGTTCCCGCACACGTCTTTGGTGAAGACGACGTAGTACCAGAATCCCCGGTCGACGGTCTCATCGTCCTCGCCGCTTAGCGTCACACTCGTCAGTGACCACGGGGCCGCCGGAGGATAGGTGGGCACGGCGGGTGCACTCGCGCCGGCCAGGTCGTCGTACTCCGGGTAGGCGTTGGTCGTCGTCGTGCCGTAGGGAGCGCGGTAGACCTCCGTGACCGCTGCGTCGCCCGGGGCGGTGAAGTTCACGGTAACCGCGGTCGTCCCGTCGCCGTCGTTTCCGCTCGTGACCTGCGAGGTCGCGAGATCGGCCACCGGCGACGGAGCCATCGTGTCGATGTCGATGTCGAGCGGTGCTCCCGGCGCGCCCGGGATGTCGATGTTTTCGCAGTCCCGGAAGATGATGTCGGTAACGGTCACCGTACCGATACCGTCGGTACCTCCCGTTGTAACCGCGAGGTCGAAGAGGTTCCCCGTCATTGCGTCCTGCCCGCAGGGGAGTCCCAGGATTGCGCAGTCCACCGTGTAGGACCCACCGCCGTTGTCCAGGACCTGGAAGGCGGTTCCGCCGATCGACGAGAGGTAGGTGCCTTCCGTGATCTCCGTTCCGCAAAGCTCCAGGTTGGTCAACTGCAGGTCGACGCTGAAGCCGCGCATCTGCGCGTTGTCCGACCGGGTGATCTCGACCGGAACGGTCACGCAGAGGCTCGGTCCGGCAATGCAGCTTCCGGGAGACATCGGCGTGACTTCGTTCGTTGCGACTGGGGTGAAGCCGCATGGCGTGCTGGAAGCGTCGTCCAGCCGCCAGGGATCGAAGTCGACTCCCGCGCCAAGAACAGCGTCTCCGCTACCCGTCCCCACGCCGCTGGGGCCGTCCGACGCACCCCACCAGTTCTGGGTTGCGTCCTGCGATGCGCCGCTCAACGTGTTGTCAAAGCCGGCAGAGGTGTTTCCGGCGATGAAGCTGTTCGTGATGTCGATGGTCGTTGCGGCGCCGTCGGCAACGAGGCCGTAGTCGAAGTCCGCGATGCGCATGTTCTCGGCAAGGATGGTCAACGGCTCGCCACCGGAGTATCCGTAGATACCGACAAGCGGGGAAGACGCCACGACCCCGCTGAAACAGCCGCCCGTGTAGTTGATCGTGATTCCGGTCTGCGCGGACGGCGGCTCGGAGTCGGACGCGTCCCAGGGGGAGGCCTGAACCGGACCGGCTCCGCTTCCATTGCGGTGGGCGGCGGCCGTCAGGTTGTAGATCAAAGATCCGTACTCGACGTCGCCGGAAGCGTTGATGCCGCCGATCGTACCCGGGGTGTCCTGCCACCAGGCGGGCACCTGGACATTGGTGATGTCGTGGGTTCCGGTGGCGTCGATGTTGGAACCCGAGATCATGAGCAGGCCGCCGGCCGCGTAGGTCGGGCCGGTGTAGCCGATTTCGGAGATCGTATTGTTGGTGACGGTTCCGCCCGTCCCGTAGCCGATCTGGATTCCGTTCTGCGCCGTGGTCGATGTCCAGCCCTTTCCGGTGACGACGCAGTCATGAACGTCGACGGTCAGGCCGCTGCCGGAGATGACCATGGCGTTCTTCTGAAACTCCGAGACCTCGACTCCGTCGATCTCGAGGTCATAAGGGCCGCCTGTGTCGTTGGCGGTGAGGATCCCGACGCCGTGCTGCACTCCGGAGAACGGCGTGTCGATGATGTTGACGACGTCACAATCGACGATGGCGCCGCCGGCATTCCAGTACCCGACACCAACGAAGCGATTGTTGGCGTTGCCGAGTCCCATTCCGTCGACCGTGAGGTCTTGAAGGACAACGCTCTCGGCGTTCATGGCCGTGACGATGGGCTTGTTGCTTCCGCTCGTCGTGAAGGTCACGTCGAGAGAGGCGGGCGAGGCCACCGTCGTGCTTCCGCTACCCGAGCCGCGCAGAGTCAGGTCCTTGCCGTCCACGATGACCTGCTCGGTGTAGGTGCCGGGAAGGATGTCGACGATGACTCCGGAAGGCGCACCCAAGGCAGCGGTTTGAACGCTGTGTCCGATCGTTCCGATCGCACCATCGACGTAGACGCCCTTGTCGAACGTGTTGGCGAGGGCGATGACCGACAGATTCGCGCCCGTGCTTTGCGCGTAAATGTGTCCCGTCGTCGGGGTCAGTCCTGCGGAGCTGAAGTTGTTTCCGCTGACGGATGTGGACGGGCCGCGGACGCGGAGGCTGGCTCCAAACCTCGTGGTCGTACCGGCGAACGTGTTTCCGGTGATGATCATTCCGTCACCGTCCAGGGTACAAAGGGTGTTGCCCTGTTCGTCTCCGTCGATGTTGATGCCACCGGCGTTTCCAGATATCACGTTGTTCGAGAAGGTCACAGCCGAAGTGTTGGTGCATCCGCCGCAGCCCATGACGACCAGTTGGCGGGGCACGTTCGGGATGTCGAACTGCATCGAGAATCCTTCACCTGCGGGAGGATCGAAATAGGTCATCCCGGAGAATTCATTTCCGTCGATGACGAAGCCGGAGATGGTCGCGCCGTACTCGGTGATGAGTCCCGCGTCTTCGCGAGCCACGATCTCGTTGTCGTAGATCTCGGCGCCACTGTGGCTGCCCTGAAAGTAGACGGCAGCGTTCTCGATTCCGGGGCTCCCGTTGTCGATACCGAGGATGGTGAAGCCTTGGCCCACAGCCCCGATCTGGACGTCACTGGTCCCGCCCGTGATGGTGATCGTGCCCAGGGCGCCTGCGCTCGAGGTTCCGTCGATCGTGGTCACGGCTCGACCGCCGGATGACAAGAGCGCGATGTCCTTGTTGATGCTTACGTTTTCAAAGTACGTCCCGGGTGCGACGAGAATCTCGTCACCCGCGACGGCTGCGTCTACAGCGTCCTGGATTGTGGGTTGATCGCCGGGGACAGTGATGGTGACGGCATGCGCTTGTGTGCCGCAAAAGGACAGCGCACAAAGGACCGCCAGCGTGCTCCGCTGCATGAGGAGAACCTCCTGGGATAGGCAGGTTGGCCTTGATGACATCAAGGTCGGTTTCTTGAAACGAGTCCAGGCCACGAAACGGTTTTGGTGCGCCCGTGCCATCGTGTACGGCACTGATTCGATCGGAGGCACACGGAAACGGTCAGATCGAGAGCAGAACTTGGCGCGGACCTATGAGGTGGAGCAGGAGGTGTACGGACTTCAGCAGGATGCGAAAACTCAGATGCAAGGTTCGGTGTCGAGTGTGCGTTCGTGGTCCAGGGACTCACTGAACTGCGAGTTAGTCTAGGCATCGGAGTGGTGGCAGGCAACGAGTCATTGGTGAAGAAACGGTTCAGAGTAAGAATCCGTCTGTAAAAGAGATTTGAAAAGGTTGAACACGCCCCACGCCAACGGGGCTCGGTGTCGGCGAAAGCGCCTCACACTTCGCGGGGCGCGGCTCGGTCGGGATCCGCTTCCGCATCCATCGACTCGACAGAGGCTGGAACTGCGCGCTCTCTGGGCAGCCTCGTAGGATTCTGGTACCGTTCTTGTTTGGACTTCTTCGCTATTCGGATGGGAGCGAGTCGCCGTGATCGGGAAAACTCTCGGGCACTACGAGATCAAAGACCGCCTGGGTCGGGGTGGAATGGGCGAGGTCTTTCTCGCTCGTGATACTCGACTTGGGAGAGATGTCGCTCTCAAGATCCTTCCTCCGGCCACGGCCAAGAACCCGGAGCGCCGGGCGCGCTTCGAGCGGGAGGCACGGGCCGTCGCTGCTCTCCGACATCCGGGCATTGTCACCATTCACTCCATCGAAGAACTGGATGGAGTCCACTTCTTTACGATGGAGCGGATCGAGGGCCGCCCATTGTCCGATCGCATCCCCGCGACCGGCATGGATCTCGAGCCGCTCCTGGACTTTGCGATTGCCCTGACTGAGGCGGTAGGGGTGGCCCACGCGAGTGGAATCACTCATCGGGATCTGAAGCCCGCGAACGTCATGGTCGATGCCGACGGGCGGGTCAAGGTGCTCGACTTCGGACTCGCAAAGGCGGTTGCCTCCGAGACTGCGTTGGCCGAAGCGGAAGGGAATGAGGCGACGCAGGACGAGCTGGATCTGGAAACAGCGGTGGCGAACTTCGCTCCGGGAGCTTCCGGTCGCGCGGATGAATTGACGGCCGATGGGCGAATCGTGGGGACGGTCCATTACATGTCCCCGGAACAGGCCGAGGGCAAGCCGGTCGACCCCCGTTCGGATGTGTTTGCTTTGGGCGTTCTTCTTTACGAGATGGCTGTCGGGGAGCGTCCCTTCCAGGGGGACACCTCGATCTCCGTTCTCTCCGCGATCCTGAAGGAAGAACCGCGGCCGTTGTCGGGCCGTGTCGACGGCCTCCCCCCGGCACTCGATCAGGTCGTTGCCCGCTGCCTGGCGAAGTCGCCGGCGGAGCGCTATCCGGACGCCACCGCGCTTCGGGAGGCGTTGGAGTCCGTCCGAACCGAGTACCTGGCCAACACGGGAACGTCCTCGCAATCGGTTCCAATCGGGAAGGAGATGTCGGGGGACGTGGAGGGCAGACGAGTTTCCGAGTCCGGCCCGGGATCCGGGTCGGACGCGTCGTCGACTTCTGTGACGCCCCAACGAAGCTCCCGGATTCCGATGGTCCTCGGACTGATCGCCGGAGCGATCGTTCTCGGGTTGCTTCCAATCCTCCTCCGGCGCTCCGATGATTCAGGGAGCGGGACCGCCATCGGCGCCTCCGGGCGTCCCTCGGTTGCGGTCTTTCAGTTTCGAACTCACGGTGGCGACGAAGAGATCCGTTGGCTCGAGTCCGGTGTTCCGAGCCTTCTCCTGACCGGGTTGGCGCAGACGCCGGGGCTGGATGTCGTCAGCAGTGCGCGGATCGAGGAGATCCTCGAAAAGATCGGCCGCGCGGGCGCAAAGGAGGTCGACCAGGCCATCCTGGCGGAGGTGGCCCGGAGGTCTGGGGCCGGAGCGGTCGTCATCGGAAACATCTACAAGTCCGGTGACTCGATCCGGATCGATGTACAGGTCGAAGATGTGGAAACGGGTCGCCTGCTATTTGCCCGGGACGCAAGCGGCCCCGAAGTGTTTCCGATCGTCGATCGATTGGCCTCCGGGATTCGTGAGGGGCTTGCCGTAAAGACCGCGCAAGTCGACGAGCGCTCCGTGGCCGAGATCAGCTCCCAGTCCATCGAAGCCTATCGCGAGTACGAGGAGGGACGGAAAGCCTTCACCGAGTTTCGACTGGGGGAGGCAAAGCGTCGCTTCGAGCGTGCGCTGGATCTCGATTCGGATTTCGCACTCGCCCTTGCCAGCATGGCGGAGATCTACCGCTATCAGGGTGAGGTCGAGACGGCCAACGAATGGTTCGAGAGGGCCCATGACTTAGCTGTTCACCTTCCTACGCGGGAGCGGCTCCTTGTCGAGGCCGAGTACCAGTTGCGAATCGAGCAGGACCGGGAGGCCGCCGTCGGGACGTTGGAGGGGCTGATCGACCGGTTCCCGGACGAAGAAGAAGCGTACCTCCTCCTCTCGTCCACTGAAGGTCAGGAGGGGGACAGCGAGAACGCGATCCGGATTCTCGCGAAAGCGGTGGAGGCCATCCCGAACTCGGGGACGCTTCATAACCACTACGCGTATCACCTGCGATCCGTGGGGCGTTTCGAAGACGCGATTCGCGAGCTGGAGAAGTACCAGGAAATCGAGCCCGAGGAAGCCAATCCGTGGGACAGCATGGGAGAGATCTACCTCACCACCGGGCGGCCTGAGGAAGCGATCGCGAAGTTCAGTAAAGCCATCGAGGTGGACCCGACGTTCGAGTCGTCCCACCGTGGTCGTGCCTTCGCCCTCGCTTTGCTGGGACGGTACCCGGAAGCACTCGAGGAACTCGATCGATCCGTGGCCCTGATCACGGCGTCCGGATTGTCCCCACGCGGATTGTTTGGAACCCGCGGGCTCCTACTTCAAATGATGGGAAGGCCGAAGGAGGCTTTCGAAGAAGCAAGTAAGGACGACGGTGGTGACGAACGCGCCGATCTCCCAGGGTCTTCGGCAGAACGAACTGCTGAAAACGGAACCGCTCTCGATTCTGGATTTGCGGAGTCCTGGATACGCATGGTTCATGCCTTCGCGGCAGGAGAGTTCGAAGCCTGCGTCCTGGCATCACGGCGTGCGCGCGAAACCATCGCCCCAATGGCTCCGCCGTTCTATCAGTGGGCGATTCGGGTCATGACTTTGCAATTCGAAGGAACGGCTGAAGCCAGGAACAAACAGGTCGAAGCGGCCCGGGCGGCTCAACAGAGGATCGTTGAGTTGGGCGTCCACCCGTTCGTGCCCTGGGCCCAAGTCTGGTTGGAGGGCGAAATCGCTCTCGCCGAGAACGATCTTGCTGCGGCCGAGACGGCGTTTCGAAACGGTGAGCCGACGGAACCCGTTGCCTTCACGAACGCGCAACCGGGACTGACGACGTCCCTTGTCGTGAACATCCCGCCCTCTCGAGATTGGAACGCGCGGCTCCATATCCTGCGCGGGGACCTACACGCTGCAGTCGAGGAGTATCGCCGGCTGAACACTCGGGACGCGTCATCGATGTTCAGCTCCCTCTTCCAGCCGCGCTACGTTCTTGAAGTGGCGCGCCTCCTCGACCGCCAGGGCGATCGGGAAGGGGCGGTTCGGGAGTACGAGCGGTTCCTCCAGTACTGGAAAGACGCCGAACCGGGTCAGCCGGAAGTGCAGGAAGCCCGGGACTACCTCGCGTCCGGGTCCTGAAGCACTGAGTACAGTCCTTTCTCCTCCTGTGTGTACTTCCCCTAAGTTCGCAGCTCGCTCCGGGCTCGCTATCCTCTCGGGTTGTTCGCGAAACTACTTACGCTCTCACTCGAGGAGGGTTGCCCATGTCGAACAAAGTCGCGGACCTTGCCGGTCCCGGAATCAGTACCTACGACGAAGTGGCCAAAGTCCTACCCACGGATTACGAATCGGTCCTCAGCCCCATGGAAACGCAGAAGGCGCTCTATGCGGTCAAGCGTTGCGTCGAGGACGGCCTCGCCCGGGAACTCAACCTTCAGCTGGTTCAGTGTCCTTTGATCATGGACAAGAACAGCGGGATGAACGACTACCTCGATCGGGACGGATCCCGAACCCCGGTGGACTTCCTAGCGGGTCTGGGACTGGACAAGCGCATCGACGCGCAGGTCGTTCAGGCGGTGACGAAGTGGAAGCGGTTTGCTCTGAAGCAGTACGGTTGCCGCGAAGGGGAAGGCATCAACACGGACATGCGGGCCGTGCGGAAGGACTACTTCCTCGACCACGACCACAGCTCCTATGTCGACCAGTGGGACTGGGAGAAGGTCATCTCTGCAGGTAACAGGAATCTGGACTACCTGACCACGGTCGTGCAGAAAATCTGGAAGGTCTTTGTCGAGGCGGAAAACCTGGCCCATGATCTCTACCCGCAGCTCGACAAGTATCCGAGGATGCCGAGCAACCTCACCTTCATCCACGCCGAAGAAATTCTGGAGAAGTATCCGGATCTGCCGCGGAAGCAGCGGGAAACGGAGATCGTCAAGGAGTACCCGGCCATTTTCATCTACGGGATCGGTCACACCCTGGACGACGGTTATCCCCACGAGATGCGGGCTGCCGACTATGACGATTGGACCAGCCCATCGGTGGTCAAGAACGGAAAGCAGATGCATGGATTGAACGGGGACATCCTCGTTTGGAACCCGATCACGAAACGTCGGCACGAGCTGAGCAGCATGGGTATTCGGGTAACGAAGGACAGTCTTCGCAAACAGCTCGAGATCACCGGGCAGGAAGACTTCCTGCGGATGCCGTATCACCAGATGGTGCTCAACGATCAGATCCCACTCAGCATCGGTGGCGGAATCGGACAGAGCCGGCTCTACAGCTACATCCTGAAGAAGGTGGCGTTGGGCGAGGTCAGCGTGACGATCTGGCCGGAACAGCTCCACGAGATCTGTACCGACCGGAACGTTCACCTACTTCGCTGAGTTCAGTCAGAACCCAGGAAAGCCCTCGGAGCTTCACACTCCGAGGGCTTTCTCTGTTGGACCTTGCGTGTCCTACCTTCTTGCGCGTCGCGAGTTAACGGCTTCCTCGATGTACGGCCGCAGCTCTTCTTTCCCCGCCTCGTCGAGTTCGTAGCGAACCCGGACGGCCGGTTTGTTGATGTTGAGCAGCTTCCCGAGATCAATGGGCGTTCCGATCAGAACGACATCGCAGTCGACGGCGTTGATCGTTTGCTCCAACTCGTCCATCTGCTTCTGACCGTAGCCCATGGCCGGAAGGATCTCCTCCATGTGGTCGTACTTCTCATAGGTGGAACGGATCGAGCCGACCGCGAAAGGACGGGGATCGACGATCTTCGAGGCGCCGAACTTGCGCGCAGCGACGTGACCGGCTCCGTAGCGCATACCTCCGTGCGTCAGGGTCGGTCCGTCTTCGACGACGAGAACCTTCCTGCCTTCAACGGCGGTCGGATCGTCGACCGCGACAGGAGACGCCGAGCGGATGATTCGGGCCTGCGGATTGACGGCGCGGATGTTGTCCTCGACGGTCGAAACATCTTCCGGCTTGGCCGTCCCCACCTTGTTGATGACGACGACATCAGCCAGGCGTACGTTCGTCTCGCCGGGGAAGAAGCCGACTTCGTGACCCGGGCGGTGCGGGTCGGCGATGACGATGGTGAGGTCCGGTTTGTAGAACGAGGTGTCGTTGTTACCGCCGTCCCAAAGGATGACGTCCGCCTCCTTCTCAGCCTCTTCCAGGATCTTCTCGTAGTCCACGCCCGCGAAGATGAGATTGCCCATCACGATGTGCGGTTCGTATTCCTCGCGCTCTTCGATCGTGCACTCATGACGGTTTAGGTCTTCGTACTCGCCGTAACGCTGCCAGATCTGTTTGCGAAGATCTCCGTAGGGCATGGGGTGACGTATGGTCGCCACCTTCCTACCCATGTCGGCGAGGACTTCGTTGACGCGTCGAGAGGTTTGGCTCTTGCCGCATCCGGTACGCACGGCACAGATGGCGATGACGGGTTTGGTCGACTTCACCATCGTGTGCTCCGGACTGATCATTTTGAAGTCGGCTCCCGCCGCGTTGACCAGAGCGGCCTTGTGCATGACGACTTCGTGGGGCAGGTCAGAGTACGACATGCTGCATTCCTGCACGTCGTACTTCCGGATGAGGTCAGTCAGGTCATCCTCGGAGAAGATCGGAATTCCTTCCGGGTAGACCGGGCCGGACAGTTCCGGCGGATAGGTTCGGCCCTCGATGTTGGGGATCTGCGTAGCGGTGAACGCGACGACCCGGTACTCCGGGTTCTTCTTGTAGTAGACGTTGAAGTCATGAAAGTCGCGTCCGGCGGCGCCGAGGATGATGACGTTCTTGGGCATCTCAACCTCCCGAGTGGATGTAGCCAGGCAATCCGGGACTGGACGCATTCTGGCTCCTACCTACCGTGCCTGTCGATTGAGTGGAGGCCCTACGGGAGTAGGTATTCCTACGGATGAGAAGGCCCGGGCACGCGAGCCCCCGCGAGCAAGCCGGGCGTGACAGACCGAAACCATCGGGTATCGATAGCCAGGCCGGATCGGGTCGGATAGAGTGAAGGGCTGCTCCAGATCCGGAGCCAATGACACCGAACCCGGGCAACCATGGGAGGATGGAGATGCGTCAGATTCTCGTTCTGGGCGCAGGAAAATCGGCCGGCTACCTCATCCACAAGCTCTTGGAAGACGCGGTCGACGAGGACTGGTTTGTCACCGTCGGTGACGTCGATCTGGCCACTGCGCGGGAGTGCGTCAAGAATCACCCTAGGGGAACGGCCATCGAGTTCGATGTCAACGACAGCTCCCACCGCGAAACGCAGATCGCGAACTCGGACGTCGTCGTCAACATGCTGGCACCGGCTTTCCAGGGAATGTTGGCCGTCGATTGCATTCACAGCGGCAAGCCGCTTGTTTCCGTCTCCTACCAGGATCAGGTCATTCGCGATCTCGGCCCGGACGCTCATCGCAAGGGTGTTCTTCTGTTGACCGAACTCGGTCTCGATCCGGGCATCGACCACATGTCGGCCATGGCCATGATCCAGAAGATCCGATCGGAAGGGGGGCGCGTTCGGCTCTTCTGTTCCTATGGAAGTGGCGTACCGGCCGCGGATGAGCCCTCGAATCCGTTGCGCTACGTCATTACCTGGAATCCCCGCAACGTGGTCATGGGTGGTGAGGACGGGGCGCAGTATCTCGAGGACGGAAGAATCAAGATCGTTCCCCATCACGAGGTGTTTCATCACACCTGGCCGGTCGAGGTCCCGGGCATCGGAACGATGGAGGCCTACCCGAATCGGGACTCTCTTTCCTACATGGAGACGTTCGGGCTCGACGATGTCCGCACCATGGTTCGCGGCACGCTGCGCTATCCGGGATGGAGCGAGACATGGGCTCAGATCGTGAAGTTGGGACTTCCGAACGAGACCATTCGGATCTCCGATCTCTCCGACCGTACCTATCGGGAGGTCATCGAGATGTTCCTCCCGACCAACAACGAAGATCCCGAAATCGAGCAACGCCTGGCCCGGTACCTCCGCATTAGTCCGACGGGCCAAATCATGGAGAAGCTGCGTTGGCTGGGACTGTTTTCCGAGGAGAAGACCGGCTGCGACGGTGAGACGGCCGCGCGGATGATGGCCGAGCTCATCCAGCGCAAGCTGCCTCTGGAGAAGGGGCGGCGGGACACGGTCATCCTTCTGCACAAACTGGAAGTGGACTACCCGGGCACCGACCGCGAACCGGAGCGAATCCTGTCGACGATGATCTGCAACGGGGAACCGAATGGCTTCACCGCGATGTCGAAGACGGTGGGATTGCCGACTGCGATCGCCGTTCGACTGCTACTGCGCGGTGAGATTCCGCTGAGTGGGGCAGCCATTCCGACCCATCCGTCGATCTACACGCCGATTCTGGAAGAACTGCAAGAGGAGGGAATTGCGTTCACGGAAACGACGGAACCGATCACTCGCGGGTAGCTCCACCTGTATCTGAAAGGAAAAGAGACGATGTCACAGTTGACCCTCGGAGTTGTCGGAACGGCGAGAAAGCCCGACGAACACCGTCTTCCCATCCATCCTGATCACCTCGATCGGATACCGGAGACGCTCCGTACGCGCATCTATCTGGAGAACGGTTACGGCGAACCCTTTGGGCTGGCCGACGACGAGATTCGCGCTCAGGTGGGTGGGTTTCTGCCTCGTGGCGAATTGCTGAAACAGGACATCGTTCTCTTGCCCAAACCGCTTCCGGACGACCTGAGAGAGTTGCGGGAAGGCACACTCCTTTGGGGTTGGCCGCACTGTGTGCAGCAGGAGGAGATCACGCAGGTTGCGATCGACCGGAATCTGACGCTTCTGGCGTGGGAAGCGATGTTCACCTGGCGCGGAGAAGTTCGGGACTGCCACTCGTTCTACAAGAACAACGAAATGGCCGGGTACTGCGCCGTCCTGCATTCCCTGGAGTTGGCAGGAGAGGACGGTCTCTACGGCCGCCCCAAGCGGGCGGTTGTACTCAGCTTCGGGTCGGTGGCGCGTGGGGCGGTCTATGCGCTTCAAGGTCGGGGGGTCGCGGACATCGAAGTCTTCACGCGCCGGCCGCCGTGGTCGGTACGTGATCAGGTTCCGGGATGTCGGTACGGACAGATGCTAGTCGGCGAAGATGGCCAAATCACCTGCGAAGACGCGGACGGCAATGAGCGTCCTTTGATCGACAGGCTCGGAGACGCCGACGTCATCGTAAACGGCATTCTTCAGGACACCGATCGGCCGTTGAACTACATGGGTGAAGGCGAAGAGGCGCGTCTACGCCGCGGAGCTCTTATCGTTGATGTGAGCTGTGACCTTGGAATGGGATTCCCGTTTGCGCGTCCCACGTCTTTTGCCGATCCGGTGTTTCAGGCTGGCCCGGCGACTTACTACGCGGTCGATCACACGCCGTCCTATCTCTGGAAGAGCGCAACCTGGGAAATCTCCTCGGTCATCTGTGAGTTTCTACCGCGCGTTATGGAAGGGGTAGGAAGTTGGGATGATGAACCGGTTCTCGCCCGCGCGGTCGAGATTCGGGATGGTGTCATTCAGAACCCGAAGATCCTGAGCTTTCAGGGTCGCGACCCAAAGTATCCCCACCCGATTCTGTAGGTTCGGCAGAAAACGCCAGATCGACGGCCGCGTCCAGGCTTAGAGACTGTCCTCTGTGAAGCAGCTTCTGGACGGAATCTTGCCGGTCGGATTCGTCGAGCCCGTTCAGACATTGCCTTTCGAAGGAACTCAGGCTCTCGGCCGCCCGCTTGTTGGCCTGCTTCGCGAATCCCAGAACGATGATGGATGGTTCGGTTCGCCCTGTCCGGGCCAGAAGTGCCGCCGCGTGGTGAAGAACAGTGACCAGCTCTCCTGTTTCACCCAACTCATTCCAAAGATCCCGGGCTTTGGAGAGAGAGGACCAGGCGCCGGCGATGTCTCCCAACTCGGAACGGAATCCGGCCAGGTTTGTGTAGGCGGAAGCCTCCCGGCTTCGGTATCCGGACCGTCGATAGAGTGAAATGGATTGCTCGATCTTCTCCACAGCCTCCTTCGGCTTTCCGGCGGCCCCCAGAATCATGCCGAAGTTGTGCAGGGGAAGCGCGCTGCCTTCCGGTGACGCCAAGGACAGGCTCTCTTCGACGCAGCGCTGGGCGAGTTCCAGGTTGCCCCTTTGGTAATGAAACGCGGCAAGGTTGTGCAGTGAGGAGGCCACTGCATCACGGTTCCCAATCCTGCGATTGTCGGCGAGACTGCTCTCCAGGAGACGTTCCGCCTCGCCGTCGTTCCCACTGTCCGCAAGGACGATGGCCAGGGACTCTTTCCCCCGGGCGATGTTTCTTGCGTCTCCGTGCGCGATCGCGATATCGAGACACTCCTCCAGAAACTCCCGGGCCACGCTCAGCCGACGAGCGGTGTATGCGGTGAGCCCCGTCGAATACAGGGCCTGGCGTCGCAGTTCAGTTCGTTCCTGTGCACCGGGATTGGCCAGTACTTGGATACCGAGTTCGACGCCCTCCACGTGGCGGGAGACGGCGGTCCAGTAGGTGATGAGCGAACCTGCCAACCGCAGTCCGTCTTCAGCCGCGCCCGCAAGACCCGCGGACGACAGGATGGCCGCGCGGAGGTTTTCGTGATCGTCCGCGAGTCGTTGGAACCAGCTCCCCGCTTCCACTCCGGATCGAAGATGGGATCCACTTTCCGCGAAGGTAGTGAAGAACGAACGGTGACGAGCCACGGCCACATCCGTTTCGCTGGATTGTTCGAGCCGTTCCCGCGCATAGGCTCGGACCGAGTCGAGCATGCGGTAGCGAGTGGGGCGCGGCGCACCGCTCGGTTCACGCACACGATGGACGAGAGACTTTTCGAGGAGAGTCGTAAACACCTCGAGAACTTCCCACTCTTCGATCTCCCCGCCGGCACAGACAGCCTCGGCGGCTTCGAGAGTCCACGATCCTGCGAACACGGCCAGTCTCCGCAGCACAGCCTTCTCCTTGTCTCCGAGAAGGTCATAGCTCCAGTCGATCATTCCGCGGAGGGTTCGGTGGCGTGGGGAGGAGGACTTCCTGCCGGCGGTGAGGATGCGAAAGCGTTGGTCGAGACGGCTGGCGATCTCTGCAGGTGTGAAAACATTGGTTCGGGCCGCGGCAAGTTCGATCGCCAGCGGGAGGCCGTCCAGGCGACGGCAAATCTCACTGACGGCGTCCGAGTTTCGCACCGTCAGTTCGAAGGACGGGTCGACGGCTGCGGCGCGCTCAACGAACAGCTGCACCGCCGGATTCGATCGCACTTCTTCGAAACCGAGTCCGGGACCTGAGGTCGGGAGTGGGGCGAGCGGAAAGACGGCCTCTCCTTCGATTCCCATGGGGACCTGGCTCGTCGTCAGCACACGAAGCCCAGAGCAGCTTCGAGCCAGGACCGTGACGAGCTCGCGACACGGGGCGACCACGTGCTCGGCATTGTCGAGGATGAGGAGCATCGGGCCTCGGCCGATGAGCGTTGCAATGGCATCGAGCGGATCGTCGCCTTCGACGACGCTGATCTTGAGTAGGTTGGCAACCGCACCGCAGACGAGGGAAGGGTCGTTCAAGTCCGCCAGTTCGACGAACCACGGACCCTGTTCCCGTGCGCCAAGCCGCCGCAACGCCAGTTCCAAGGCGATTCGCGTCTTGCCGCAGCCTCCGGCCCCGACCACCGTGACGATCCGCTCCCTGTCCAAAAGCGAGTCCAGTCGTTGCAACTCCGCTTCCCGGCCCAGGAGGCTGCTGAGAGCGGGAGGGATGTTGTGGTCAGCCTTCGGGTTGCTCATGACGGCTTCGCCACATCGGCTTCCGGTCCCCGCCGGAAGCTCGACAAAGCCATGGTTGCTGAGTGCGTCGATCGCCTGCCGGACACCCTTCATCGTCGCCGGTCGGTTCTCGGGAGGCTTGGCCAGGCAGCGTTGCAGCAGCGACAGGAACTCGGACGGCAAGTCCGCGGGTAGTTGTGACCATTCAGGCTCCGAACGGAGGGTCGCTGCAATCGACTCCATGGCCGTCGCCATTTGAAACGGGGACCGTCCCGTCACGCAGGCAAAAAGCAGGCAGCCAAACGCCCATATATCCGTAGCCACACCTGTCGGCTCGCCGCGCAGCTGTTCCGGGCTCATGTAACCTGGCGTTCCCATGACCGTACCCGCGGTCGTCACCTCTGTCGGCATCGAGATCGATTTGGCCAGACCGAAGTCGAGGACCTTGACCCGGCCGTCGGGGGTGATCATGACGTTTCCCGGTTGTAGGTCTCGGTGGATGGCGCCCCGGTTGTGCGCGCTTTCCAGTGCGGCCGCAATCTGGCGCGCGATCGGAAGTGCCCTGTCCAACCCCAGCGTTCCCTGCTTGATTCGTTCAGACAATGTCCGACCCTGAACGTGCTCCATGGTCAGAAAGTGTCGACCGTCTTCCTCTTCGAGGGAGTAGACGGTTGCGATGTGAGGGTGGTCCATGACCGCAAGCAGCTGCGCCTCGCGCTCGAACCGCACGAAGGACTCGGGATCCTCGGCGAACTCTTTGGAGAGGACCTTGATCGCGATGGTGCGGTCGAGTCTCGTATCTTTGGCGAGATAGACGATCCCCATACCGCCCCGTCCCAACTCATCGAGGATCTCGTAGGAGCCGATTCGCGTCGGCGTACCTTCAGCGGCGGGAGGGGCGGCGGGAGGTTCGTGAGCCAGGAGCGCCTGGACTTCTGCGCGTAGTTCGTCGTCGCCCCCGCAGGAGATGTCGATGTGGGCTTCCCGGTCGGGGCCGGTCAGACCCTCGACTTCGATCAGGATCTGTTTGATTCGAGCGAATCGCTGGGTAGCTTGGCGCGAGCCGCTGTCCTCTGGGTCCGGGGGTGTCATCCCAAGGGTCTCATCTCTTGCGCTGTTGTCAGTGACCTCTACTGAGATTGTCACAAAGTAGAACAGTGTAGGCCAAGTCCGGCCAGAGGTGGGGAGGTTGCGATTGAAGCGCTGCCCAAACATTCCCGGCCATGGGAGGCCGCACCCCCATCTCCCAAAGCGGCTCTCCCATGGCGGGAACTCTTTGAAGTCCGGGTCGAATCGCAGCTCAATCCTCGGGTCGGGCTGCGGCGGCCGACGTTCGACCGGGCCTCTACAACTTCATGCGAGAACCCGCCTCGAAGTGTCAGAAGTTTCTTGTTGGGCTTTGCAGTTCTTGGAGAAATGCCCCGATCGCGGCTCAGGTATGTGAGTTTCCGTAGGGCGATCGTAGTTTCGGACGAGAGGGAACGGCCAATCGAGGGTAAGCTATCGGTCCTACGGAGGATGCCGGGCTTTGAACACTTCTCCGGGCGACGAGATCACCCGAGTTCTGGACGAGATGCGGGCCTACCCTTCTCAGCGAAAGGGATTGGACCGTCTGTTTTCGCTGGTTCAAGCGGAGCTTCGGAGCATGGCGGGTGACCTCATGCAACAGGAACGCCCGTCCCATACATTGCAGCCCACCGCTCTGGTCAACGAAGCCTATCTGCGCCTTGTTCGCAGTCCGAACGTTGATTGGCAGAACCGGGCCCACTTCTTCGGAGCGGCGGCCCGGGCCATGCGTCAGATTCTGGTCGACCACGCTCGGGCACGGGCCACGGAAAAGCGTGGGGGAGAACTCGAGCGGATTCCTCTGGAAGAGAGTCTCCACGTTCAAGGCAGGAACGATGTCGACGTCATCTTTCTCGACGACCTTCTGAACCGTCTTGCCGAACTGGATGAGCGGATGGCGCGGGTTGTCGAACTGCGGGTCTTTGCCGGCCTCACCGGAAAGGAGACGGCGGCGGCCCTCGGCGTTTCCCGCCAGACGGTGCACGAGGATTGGCGGGTCGCGACGTTGTGGTTGCGGAAACAGATGGCGGAGACTTCAGACCCGTGATCTCCGTGCAGTGCACGAAAAGAGCCGGGCATGTGCTCTCGATTCTTGGGTTACAGCCGACAAGGGGAATTGCGTCGTGACTGTCAGTTTGTGGCAACGAATGGATTCATCGCGGGGCGTAACCCAGGCCGGGACCGAGGCCGACATCGTTATCGTCGGAGGCGGTCTCTGCGGGTTGGGCGCGGCTTTGGCCTGTGAGGAAGCCGGGGTCGACTGGCAGCTACTCGAGCAAACGCGGATCGGTTGGGGAGCGAGCGGCCGCAATGCCGGCTTTCTCATTCGCGGCGCCGCCGAGAACTTCGCGCGGGCCTGTCGGGACATGGGCCGCGACTCCGCGAAATCTCTGTGGAAGCTGACGGAGGCGAACATCGCGCGTCTCGAGTCGTATGGACTGACCGAACTCTCGTCCTTTGAACGCCGGCCTTCCGTCGTCCTGGCCTACACGGAGGAAGAGGCGAAGGAGCTACGCGACTCGGCCCGGATGCTTCGTGAGGACGGGTTTGACGTCGACGTTCCCAGTTCAGGGACGGACAGCCTTTGGCGGAAGTATCCACCGCTGGCCGCGCTCGCGAATCCGGGTGATGCCGTCGTCAACCCGATCGAACTTGTCTCCATGTTGGCCGAACGGGCTCGGGCCGGAACCCGGGCGGGGAACCGGACGGGGGCCCGGGTCGGAACTGGTGACGGCGGCGCCGGCACCGGGGCTGGAGTTGGGAAGGAGCGGATTCACGAGGGAGTCGAAGTGCACGCCATCGATCCGGTGACCGATTCTTCCGACGCACGGGTCGAGGTGCGTGCGCGAGATCGGATCCTGCGGGCACGAAAGGTCCTCGTCTGCACGAACGCCTGGGGCCCGCTGCTTCTGGACGAACTTCGAGATCGCGTTTCTCCTCGTCGCGGCCAAATGTTGGCGCTTCGTGCCGATGGTGAGTCGTTGGACGCGGCCTACTACTCGAACTTCGGTTCCGAGTATTTCCGTCCGGGCCCGGACGGTTTGCTCGTCTTCGGAGGGCGACGCCTCGCAGATGAAGCAGGTGAGGTCGGCTACGAAGACAAGACCACGCCGGTCGTGCAGGAGGCGATCGAAGAATTCGCGCGCCGCATCGTCGGCCCTTCTTTCGAGGTCGTGGCGCGATGGGCCGGTACGATGGGCTTCAGCCCCACCGGTCTACCGATGACCGTCGAAGTGCGGCCCAATGTTTGGTTCTGCGGAGGTTTTACCGGTCACGGCATGTCCATGGCAGTCGAGACCGCCCACCAAGCTGTTTCGAGCATGCTCGGTTCCGGTGCAGGACATTGATGATCTCTCTTCCGACATGTCTATGAGGACCTGCGACAGGCAGTTCGGCGGACTCTCCCGGGAGAAGGTCGCGAAGGGCTTTCACTCCGTGCCGGGATCCCGTTTGCTCTCCCGGCGACGACCGAAAGCCATTTCCTTTTCCAGCCGTCCTCGTTGGGCCGCGTAGAACGCGCTGAGGAATTCTCTGGAGTGGTGGCGGCGGCTCGACTCCCATCCGATTCGCTTTTGAATCGTTTCGGCAAGGCGATCGAGCAGCCGGTAGCCGACGTCTCCCACTGGGCGTCGTAGGACGTCCTCCAGGACTTGGAGTTCGTGGATTCCGTAGACATCGAGTTGCGCCTGGGTGAAGACGGGAACGTCAGGATCCGTCGTCTTCGGTCCTGTCGCGCTCTGCGGTGACGGCCTTTCAGCGAGATCCCGAAGAAGCGCCGGCCGCGGTACGCGCACGACCAAGGTTCCCGCGACCAGGTCTCCAAGGCGGGCTTTGGATCGGGTCCGAATCGGGATGAAGCACATGACGAGGATCCAGGACACGGCAACGATTCTGATGACGATTGGCGGGATCCCACCGACACCGACATCAGAGAAGACCATAGCCAGCGGAAACAGGAATTCCAGTTCACGGGTCAGGTTCCGCGCGAAGACCAATCCTGTGGAGAGGCTACCGCCGTCTGCGGCGACGACGCGGATTCCCGTGGCCCGCTTTCCCAACGTTTGGCCGGAGAAGCGAAGCTCCATGAAGATGAAGTAGAAGTTGCGAAGGGCGAAGATGACGAGGATCCCGGCGGAGTGGATCCACGGACCGAAGATGTTGTCGAGAACCCACATCGCGGCCAGAACGCCCAACGTCATTCCAAGAAGAACGATGGTGTCGACGAGGACCGCCGACAGGCGGGAGCCCAGGGTCGCGAGTTCGAAGCGAAGCAGTACCTGTTCCGGCGTGACGAGCTCGCCGGCGACCAGGGGAGCCCGGGGTGAAACCTCTTCGGGGCGTGAAGCTCCGCCCTGGGGTCGGACGTTGACGCCGGCCACCGAATTCATCGGGCGTCCTCTCCATGCGCTGGCCAACGGCCACCCGAATCCGATCCGCGGCCGACGAACCCGAAGTATCCGACGACGGCAAGGAAGGAGACCGTAGCTACGACGAGCCGGACCGTTGTCGAGGTCACGAGTTGACGGAAGAATCCCTCGAGCAGAGCGGCGAGCATGAAAAGAGCCACGGCTCCGACGACCAAGGTTGCGGATCGGCGACCGGCTCGTGTCACTGCATCCCAACGGCGGTACGGGCCGGGGAAGAGCAAGGCCTGGCCTACGGAGAGGCCGGCTGCGGCGCAGAGGCACATCGCGAACATCTCCGGAATGCCGTGGGGTAGGACCCATGCCCAGAAGTCCAACCCGAGTCCTGCGCGTTCGTGGATGGCGACAAACGCGCCCAGTCCCAGGCCATTGACGAGCACGAGTATGAGTGCGGGAAGGCCGCCCAGGAATCCGATTCCGAAACTGAGAAGTCCGATCTGTGCGTTGTGACTGAGGAGAAACGAAGCAAAGACGGAGAGCTCGCCCGCGGATTCCGGGTCGCCCTTGAGGATCTCGAGCAGTTCTGCCGGTTCGGTGTGCGGTCCGCGGCCCTGCGCCATCTCTTGCGAAACGAAGGAGTAGAAACGCTCCGAGTCTCCGTGAACGATTCGATTGCCCGTGAGGATGCCGGCCAGAAACACCGTGATCGTCAGGGTCAAAGGGACGCGGAGGCGGCGGACCCAGCGCGGGAAGTCGCGGGTGAAGAACTCGGCAATCGCGCCGAGGAACCTTCTTCGTGGGGCGTACAGCACCAGGTAGGCGCGCTGCGTCAATCCTTCCAGGTACTCGACGACGTTGCGGTCGAGGGAGATGGCCCGCGCGACCGAGAGAGACGAGCCCGCCGCGCGGTAGAGCTCGACGAGGCGAACGATCTCGTCGTTGCGAAGTTTGGGAAGGCCGGCGCCACCGGTTCGGGAGAGGAGTCCTTCCAGTTCTTGCCATGAGGCCTCACGTTCCTTCCGAAACTGAAGCGAACGGAGGGTGTACGGAATCCGTGTCGCCGGTCCAGGAGCGGTGTACGTGTCCGTCGAATGAGCTTCACGACGCGTTCCCCCGTTCATGCGATCCGCTCCCGCCGCTTCACGTCGAGGTAGCGGTTCAGCAGCTGCGAACGGATGGCGCCGGGCTCCGCGTCGATGCACCCGACGCCGGAACGGCGCAGGCGGCGAATGACGCGCTCCCGCTCCGCATTCATCCCCTGCAGGACGGCGGCCTGGTGCACCTGGACTGCGCTCCGCGGGCGTTCACGTGCGACCTTTCCGAACAGTGGATCCCTGACGGCGACGAAAAGGACGAGATGGCGTCGGGCCAGCCGGTCGAGATTCTCGATCATGAGCTCCGCCGTGACGGCATCGACAAAGTCCGAAACGACGACGATGAGGGAGCGACGATCCAGGCGTCCCGCAAGATCGGTGAGCCCGAGTGTGAAGTTGGTTTCGTCGTGACCGTAGTCGAGCGCGGAGACATGAGCTCGAAGCGCAGGAAACGAGTGCACACCGGCTCTGGGAGCGAAGTACCCTCGGATTTGGCTGTCGAAGGCATAGGCTCCGATCCGGTCTCCTGTCCGCAGTCCGACATAGCCGAGGAGAAGTGCGGCATGCACCGCGTGGTCCAGTCTGGGTAGACCGTCGATGGTCTCACCCATGAGGCGGCCGACATCGAGGCCAAGAACGATCTGATGGTTTCGTTCAGCCCGAAACTGCCGCACGTAAAGCCGCTTGTGTCGAGCCGAGGCTTTCCAGTCGATGACGCGAGGGTCGTGTCCGGGAAGATACTCGCGCAAAGACTCGAACTCCGATCCTTCTCCCATCAGTCGCTCGATCTTGAGTCCCGTCCGGTAGTCGTTCGAGCCGAAGAAGCGGATGGCCGCTTCCTGCACCGGAGCGATGTCGGGAACGCCGACGCTCTGTTCGTTCAAGGGAAGAACGACCGTGCAACGAAGAAGTCGCAGCCGCCCGCCAAAGCGCAAAGAGACGGCCTCCACGCGAACAGATCCGCGCCTCCGAGCACGAAGAGGAAGGGAGACCACTGCGCTTCCTTCCGTGAGCTCTATCCGCGTCGGAGAAACCGGATCCAAAGGATCGGACAATGTAGGGACGAGGTCGATGGAAAGAGGGCGCTTCTTTCGATCCTCGATCCGCAGGGGAACGGAAACGGATCGGCCGACCGGCAGCGTCGACGGGAGTTCGATCGAAGCCCGGAGGAAGCGACCGGAACCGAGTTGTAGAAACTCCAAACCGAGACAGACTGCGAACCCAACCCAGAAGGCGGCCCAGAGCGGAATGAATCTCTCCGACACGATCACGCTGACGAAGGCGAGGAAGAGGCCGCCGGCGGCAATGATGAGTGCGCCCCGGGTCGGATGAAACGACGGCCTCATCGCGGAGCCGGCACCGAGTCCAGGATGCCGTCGAGGATGGCGTCGACCGAAAGCCCCTCGACTTCCGCCGAAGGAGAAAGCACGACACGGTGACGCATGGCCGGACGGAAGAGTTCCTTGACGTCATCCGGAAGCACGAAGTCCCGTCCCCGGACTGCAGCAAGGGCCCGGGACGCGGTGGCGATCATGTTGGCTGCTCGAGGTGAACCTCCATGAAGAATGGATGGGTGCTCCCGGCTGGCCCGAACGAGGTCGACGACGTAGGCCACGACTTCGTCGGCGATTCGAAGACTGCGAACGCACTTGCGCGCAGCTTCGATCCCGGAACGGTTGGTCACCGGACGAAGGTCGAAGTCCTCCGGCTTAGGTGTTGCGCTGCGATGGCCGTGCAGTCGGACGATATCGATTTCCTCTTCGCGGGAAGGGAAGGGAACCTCGGTCTTGAAGAGAAAGCGATCGAGCTGCGCTTCCGGCAGCGGATAGGTCCCTTCGTGCTCGATCGGATTCTGCGTGGCCACGACCAGAAACTCGTCACGAAGGGCATGCGTCTCGCCGTCGATCGTGACGCTGCGCTCGGCCATGGCCTGCAGGAGTGCCGCCTGCGTTTTGGGAGGCGTTCGGTTGATCTCGTCGGCGAGTAGGAAGTCGGTGAAGATGGGACCGTGCGTCAGTTGGAACTCACCGGTCTTGAAGTCGAAGATGTTCGTTCCCAGAACGTCTCCCGGCATGAGGTCGGGTGTGAACTGGATCCGCGTGAACTCGAGGTCGAGACAGGTCGCGAACGTACGCGCCAGAAGCGTCTTTCCCGTCCCTGGAGCTCCTTCGAGGAGAACGTGTCCTTCAGAGAAGAGAGCGATGAGCAGCAGCTCGACCGCTCGACTCTGCCCGACGACGACACGCCCAATGGCTTCCTCCAAACGACTGCCCAGGGACTGGACCTCAGCGAGCTCCATCGGTTCTCCTTCCGTAGAGTGTTTCCGTTCTCCATGCATCGATCCGGTGAGCGGCTGCGAGCAGGGCAGAGGGTGCGAGCTTCTTCCCGGAAAGGCCGTCGATCTCTCGTTCGAGGGCAGCATAATCGGGATTCGAGTCGGGTGCCTCGGTGTTCCCGCGCGATTGGCCGAGAGCGAGGAGCCTCTTTCGACGCTCGGGACGCGGAAGCTCTCCCCATCCCAAAGAGTGGGAGACATCGGACTCGACGAGCGCCAGGTAGCGAACCAAACTGTCACCTCCATGGCCGGCCAGCTGCAGGAGTTCAGCCGTGTGATCCAACAGGTGCTCTCTTCCCGCCTCGAAGCGGGGCGCGAGACGTTGCCGAGGCCCGAATCGCTGCGTTCCCGCCCAGGCGGCAAGCAGTGCGAGAGCGAGAACGTGCAGGGTGATCAGGATGAGCGGGAAACGAAAGAGCTCTGACCAGACTCCGCCGCCGGCGTGCGCGTAGTGAGTCGACTCGTCCATCCAGATCGTTCCGGAGTAGTCGTCGAACTGATCGATCAGGTGTCCGATCGCGGCTGCGTTGGAACCGCGGCCGATTCCCGCGTTGCTGATGAGATCCGGGTCGGAGATGACGAAGAAGTCGGGAGCCAGCTGAGCGGCGACGATTGCGCCTTCGTCGGTCAGGATCGGGATCCATTGACGACCGGTTAGACTCATCGACTGTGCACCGGGCAGGACGAGGGTCGTATCATTTTCCGACGGCGTCGAGTGACGGTGAATGTGGCCTTCCGGAACCAGCGCAAGGCCTCCTTCCGAGAACTCAACGGGACGATCTCTACTCTCAACCTCATCCCCGTCCCCGCCCCCGCCCCAGTTGAACTCGCCGTCCTCGTACCAGCCGATGTGTTGCGCCTCGCCGATCGCCACGTCGAGAACCTGCTTGGCTACGTCGGCGCCCCTCAGTTGTGAGTCTCGGATCCAGCCCGGGTGAGAAGGATCGGGAGTCCCGGATCTTTTCGGCAATACAAGTACGACTGTGCCGTTGATCCAGCTGTCATAGACAAGGCTTTGCAAGGCCTCGGAGTCACCCTCGACAACTCGCGGCTCGAGGACGAAGACGCAGTCTCCATCGGCGAGTTTCTGCACCGTGTTCGACTTGGACGTGTGCACCGTTTCGCCCCGAGATCGCAGCCACTCGACGAAGGCGCCGGTTCCCATCGCAGACCGCGCCTCGGGTCCTGAAAGTTCCCTCTCCGTTGTCACGGGGGGCGAACCGAAGAAGAGAGCGCCGAAAAGCAGCGTCACGACGATGGCCGCGACGACGAAGAGGATGCCGGATCGTCCCTCGAATCCTGGATTGCTCATCGAACCGACTCCGGTCGTGCCGACGTTGCCCGAAGGGTGTCGACAAGGGAGTGATAGGCCGTCAGACACCGTTCGTAGTCGATCCGGCTGACGTTCTCACCTCCAAAGAGAGAGTTCTCCACTGTCGTGGCAAGATCGGAGAGGGCCGCCCGCCCTTCCGTCGAGAGCTGGAGCTGACGCACGATCTCTCTCGAGGTCAGAGCTTCCCGAAGAGGCACTCGTTGCTGTATCGCCAGCGACTCGAAGGTCTTCCGCAGGAGTTCTCGGACCGCGGGAGCGAACCGTCCGTGCCGGACCAGATCCTCGATGTCTTCCCACGGGATCTCGAGACGCACCGGTGCGGACTCGTCGTACCTCTCTTCGCGAGCCTCCTTCAGGACCCGACGGTCCCGGGCTTCACGGAGCAGATAGGTCGAGACCAGAAAGAGAACGAAGACCGCCGTTCCGACGAGGAAGATTTGAGTGAGAAACGCGTTTCCCTGCGGCACCGTGACTTGGTGTCGCGCGTAGGCTTCCGGGTCGACGCTGCTGTCGGGGTAGCGAGTCTGGTAGTTGCTGTCCCTAAGGATGTCCTGGATGTTCGTCAGGTCCTGGGCCGCCGCTGCTTCGTCCAACAGCGCGATCCACTCGTTCGGTTCGGTCGATGTGTCATGGGCCGAGTTTGGATCTGGGAGTGCCGCGTCTATTGTGGTTTCCGCTGCCGTGCAGAAATTGCAGATCAACGGCCAGACCGTACACAGAACCAACAACAGCCAGGCTTGATGTCTGTTCAAGATTCGTCGGCCTCCACGATTGCGAGTCAGGGGCCGACGCGAAGTCGGCCGGGAGAGAGGCTAGCACACGAGGTCGGTTGCGTCCGTTCGAGCGTCGAGCCCGGCGTCGAGTCGGGATCGAGTCGGGATCGCGTCCGGATCGAGTCGGGATCGAGTCGGGATCTAGTCGGGCGAAGGTGTGATTGGCGCAGCTGACGAAACAGGTCTAGAATCGGCCGCATGTCAGACAGCCGCACGACACCGATCGGTCTGGCCGGCCCAGAGTCGACGCTGCGCAGTTCCTCGGACTTCGCCGGACTGGCTCCCGAGATCCAGGATCAGATGTACCGTCGGCTCGGCGGCCTGGGCCTCATCTACGCCGGCGCGTGGATCGCGAATTTCACCTACTTCAAGCTCTCGCCCCACGCGATGGGCGATTCCGGGCGGGTCACTTTCTGGGCGACGATGACGGCGCTCGGGGCGGGCGCCGGGATCGGACTGTACTGGCTGTGTCGAACCCGTCGAATCCCTGCGAACCGGTTCATGAGCTTTGCCAGCATCTTTCAAGTGGCGGCGGGACTTGGGATCGTTCTCGGATTATTCGGCTTCGAGCATCTAGGCCACACGTTCGTGACGAGTATCGGAGTGGCCCTCGGTATCCTGCCGCAGAACATTCTTTCGGAGTTGATCGAGCCGCTGGATCGGGCCGGGCTCCGATTGCTCTATATGGACGGGGTGACGTGGACCGGGATTTGGTTGTTGGCGTTTCCGTTGATCATCCCCGCCCCCCTCATGCGGACCATCGTGACGACGCTGGCTACGGCCTTGACGGTGCCGTCCGTCATGCTGTTGTCGATCTGGCTCAACGGAGTACCGGAAACGGTGCGACCCTGGGTCGGGGAGTACATCCTGGAAGTGACGGTCCCGACACTGATCTGCGGGATCATCGCGATCTACAGCTCCCGCGTCGTCTACCGATTGACTCGGGACCTATCCAAAGCGCGGCAGATGGGAAGCTATCAGCTCGTCGAACGCATCGGAGTCGGAGGGATGGGGGAGGTCTGGAAGGCGAGGCACCGCCTCCTCGCTCGACCCGCGGCGATCAAGCTCATTCGTCCGGAGCGTCTGGGTTCGGACACCGTTTCCGCGCAGTCGGTCATTCGCCGGTTCGAACGGGAAGCTCAGGCCACCTCCGGCCTGACCTCGCCTCACACCATTCAGCTCTTCGACTTCGGCGTGGCCAACGACGGAACCTTCTACTACGTCATGGAACTGCTAGACGGAATCGATCTGAAGACCCTGGTCGACCGGGAAGGTCCGATGCCGGCGGAGCGGGTCGTTCACGTCCTGCAACAGATGTGTCATTCCCTGCAGGACGCTCATCTGAGCGGCATCGTCCATCGCGACATCAAACCGGCCAACGTCTTTCTGTGCCGCTACGGAGCCGACCTCGACTTCGTCAAGGTTCTGGACTTCGGTCTGGTCAAGGAGGAAGGACGGGCCACCGGAGAAACGCAGCTTACGGTCGAAGGCATTGCCTGCGGAACGCCGGGCTACATGGCTCCGGAGATGATCTCCGGCGGTGGGAAAGTCGGTCCACCGGCGGATATCTACGCGGTCGGTTGCGTCGGCTACTGGTTGTTGACGGGACAGCAGGTCTTCGACGGCAGCTCCGCCATGGAGATTATCATCCAGCACGCGAAGGACGATCCCGTTCCTCCGTCTCGTAGGACCGAACTCCCTGTGCCCGAGGCCCTGGAAGAAATCATTCTTTCCTGTCTGGTCAAGGCTCCCGACGACCGGCCGGAAAGTGCGCGAGAGTTGCGTCGCCGCCTCGAGGGTTGCGCGCGTTCGATCCCGGCCTGGAGCGAAGAACAGGCGGAGCGCTGGTGGCAGCTGCACCTTCCGAAAGCGACTTCGCAAGCGGAAGGGGAGACGCTTCCCTACGCGGAAATCGGTGCGCCCGGCGGGTTGCACTGATGAGGTGATCGGGCAGGACTTCGCTTCGTCGACTCTGCGGTTGGAAGCCGACTCACGGACGGAATCCCACCCTACTTTCGTCGTTCTTCCATCATCCTGCGCAACGCTTCCCGATCGGCTGTGTCGATGAAGGCGGAAGCTCCACTCTTGAGGAGATCCGAAACGACATCGTCCACGGGGCGACTCTTCTTCTTTCGTTGCCGTTCGCTGATGTCGCCGATGAACGGCCAGAGTTTGCGACGAATATCCGCAGGGAGCACCAGCTCGAGAAACTCCAGCGAATAGCTCTTCAATTTCTCATCGTCGACGAGAATTCCGTGGAATGCCGTCCGCACGGCTTCAGGGTCAAGGACCAGGGAAAGGAGCCGGAAGGTGTGCTCCAGACTGAGTTCGCCCCGCTTTCCCACCTGCCCCGCGACCAGGCCGTCGACGTCCGCTTCACGCACATCGAGAAGACGTTGCATCTCCCAAACCGGGCGTTCCCGGTTGACCTCGGCTCGGACCGCGGCCCAGATCTCGTCTTTCGCGGACTCGTCGAGTTCGATGTGCGATCCGCGGCGAAGCCGGGCCAGGGCAATGGCGGAGCGGTAGCGAATCTCGAAGCGCCTGGTCGAGAGCGCCGCGAGAAGTGCTTGCGAAGATTCGGCTCCACCGATGGACGCGAGGACGGCAGGGATTCGACGTCGAACCACGAAATCCGCGGAGTTGTCGAGCAGTCGCTCGCGCAAACAGGGAACGGCTTCGGCTCCGCGGTCCTGAATGGCTCGTGCGGCACGGGTTTGGTGCCGGTCGCGTGCCAACAGGTCAACGAGAGCGCTGGTATCCGGTCCGCTTTCGATCTCAGTCCCGGAACCGTTCCCACTCCCATCCTCTGCTGCGTTCTGGACTTCGATTCCTTTGCCGCCGGTGACTCCATCGACCGCGGTTCCTCCACTCGGGAACACCGAACTCCACGTGCTGTCGTCTGTGCCGCCTGCCGCAAGAAAGATCGTCTGCAAGTCAAGGCGGGTGAACGAAGCACTGAGAAGGTCCCTGCCGCCCAGCCCTTGTTCCTCGATCAGGCGCTCCGCCTGCGGCGTGCCTTCCTCCAGGCGGTCGCGGACCGCCTTCGGGTACTCGACCGACATCCTTCTGGCCAAACCGAGAAGGGCCACACCGAGAAGAAGCACCGCCGCGGACAGGTACCGGGACTCGAGCCCGGAGAGGGTGACACAGAGAAAGATCACCCCTGCACCGGCGCCTTCGGCCAGCGAGTCGATTACGGAGTCGATAAAGGACTTCGTGCGCCGCCTCGTCTCGGTCGGCACCGGGATGAAAAGCACTTCCAGAACCGGCCGGTGAGCTGCTTTGCGGAGTGCGTTGTCGGCGCCTCGAACAAGGGTCGCGACGATGAGTCCCGGTGCAGCAAGAAGCGAGACCGAACCGAGGACCAGCACCGTGGGCAGGACGGAGAGTCCCGGACCGACGCCCCATTTCGAGAGGAGCCGCCCCGCGATCAGGAGTTGAAAGACAAGCGCTGCGGCGCCGGCCCAACCGTAGAACGACCCAAGGAATGCGGTGAGAGACTCGGCTGTGGCGAAACTCTTCGATGCCCAGTCTTTGAACTGAAAGTCGATGAGGGTACTGGCGAGCGTGGCTACGAAGACAATCAGTGCGATCGTCCGCAGATACGGAGAGCGGTGAATCATGCGCAACGACTCCGTGAACGAAGTCGACTCCTCATCTGTCAGGTCAGGATCAACGTCGTTGCCTGTTCCTTTCGCATGATTCTCCGGGGAACTTGCGGGAGCCGCTTCGAAACCTGCGCTCTCCAGGCGAGTCATGACGACGAAGAGGAGTCCAAGTACGACGACCAGGCCGAGGATCAGCCCCGTCAGCGGAGTCACCTCCAAGAACCAACCCAGCGAACTGCCCGCGACCATTGCACCGAACGTGCCCCCCGCGGCTATGAGGCCGAAGGCTCGCTTGGCGCCCCGAACGACGAAGCTCTCCGAGGCGAGCAGCCAGAAGCCCGACGTGAGGGTGATCGTGCTGAGCGCGGTCCAAAGATAGAAGACGACCGCGCCTGCCGTCGTGGATCCCGCGACCGGCCAAAGTAGGAGCAGACCGGCTGCCGTGACCGCAATGAGTCGGTAGAGCACTGTTCTCGGCCCGCGCGCAAGGACGGCTCGCGAGAAGACCGCAACGACCGGAATGGAACCGAGAGCGACCGCGACCATGAGGTAGGGCAACATCTCGACACCGAAACGGGAGATGAAGATCGACTCCCGCAAGGCGCGGCCCAGGACCATGAAGGCCATGACGAGAAAAGCTCCGGTGAAGCAGACAGCGACCTTGCGTCCCTCTCCGGGGCGGATGTCGAGCCAGTGCAGGAGTGGGTTCGTTGAGGGCACATCGTCTCCGGGGTCCAGGATTGGCTCTCAGATCCTAGCCCATTCGGCTGAGACTAGTGACCCGGTCTAAACCCGGAAGCCGCGTCCAAGCGGGATGAAGACTCCGGCGGAGCGCCTCGATTCGTCGGGTTCGGGCCGACCCTATCCGGTACACTCCAGGTGTCGCGCCAAACACAGCCGGAAAGGAGTGGCCTCATGCCACGTGCGATCCTTTTGGCCGCGAGCGCGCTCTCCCTCGCGGTCGCTCTCAGTGTGCCCACCGCCTCTCTCGCCGTTCAAGCCCCTCCGGGTTTCATGGTCGAAGAGGAGTTTCCCGACGTCAGTTTGATCCTTCCCATCGAGTTCGACCTCCTGCCGGACGGGCGAACTCTCGTGGCCACCAAGTTCGGAACGATTCACGTCATCAGTTCCGAAGGGATGTTGGAGCCCACTCCGTTCCTGCAGCTATCGGACATCACGACGTCGGGAGACCTGGGCCTCCTGGGAATGGCTGCAGGCCCCGACTATAACTCCGACCCATGGGTCTACTTTGCCTACACCGTCGATCCCACGCCGGATGTGGATGAGGACTACTATTCCCGTGTCGAGCGTGTTCGTCCGAGTGTCGCTGATCCCAACGTTGCGGATGAGTCGACACGGGAGATCTTGATCGGGGCGACCTGGCCGTCGGGCATTCCCTCTCTCCATTCCTCGCACGGATTGGGTGCCCTTCGTTTCGGGGAAGACGGAACCCTTCTCATCGCCCACGGAGATGGAGCTCACTTCGAACTGACCGACCGCGGAGGAGAGGATCCCGATGCTTTCGGCCCCGGTCGGGTGGATGCGGCCGAGGATATTGGCGCCTTCAGAGCCCGAAGCGTTCAGAGTCTTTCCGGAGGAATCCTTCGCGTTGACCGCGCCACCGGATTAGGCGTCTCGTCGAACCCGTACTGGACGGGCGACGGAGATGACTTTGCCTCACGCGTCTGGTGCTACGGCCTTAGGAACCCGTTCCGCTACGATGTTCGCCCCGGAACGGGAACGGTCGACTTCCCAGGTGCGCTCTACATCGGTGATGTCGGGTGGAACAACTACGAAGAGATGTCGATTGCAGGCAGCGGGGGTGAGAACTTCGGCTGGCCGTGCTTCGAAGGCAACTGGGCACAGCCTCAGTACCAGGCAGTTACCGACACCGAAGCAGGGAACGTCAATGTCCTATGTGGTGCCGGAGCGAATGCGGACAATCCGACTGCGGAAACGATCCCGCCGATTTGGTGGCATCAAAACAACCCCGCGGCATCCAATCCGCCCGGCTTAACAGCGCAGAGTATCATCGGTGGAACCTTCGCCGGGGGATCCGAGTGGCCGGATGAGTACCGGGACGCCTACTTCATCGCCGACTTCCTTCAGGACTGGATGGTGGCTGTCGAAGTCGACGAAAACGATCAGGTCGTGGACGTTCATCCGTTCCTCGACAATGCCGGAGGAGCGATTTCCTTCCGACGCGACCCCGCCACGGGTGACCTTCTCTATCTGACCCTCGTTACGGGCGAGATTCGCAGAGTCCGCTTTGACTCCGCGACATCCGTCGGTTCGGAGTTACCCAGCCCTGAGACCCCAAGCTCGCTGAGGGTCCGCGTCTCGCCGCAGCCGGCTTCGACCCAAGCCGCGATCGAGTTCGGCACACCGGATTTCGAGACGGCCGCAGTCGTTCGCGTGTTCGGAGCGGCCGGCCGATTGGTGCGGACACTCCGCTCGCCTCTCGGACCGGTCTCCGGCGAGCGGAGCGTCGTTTGGGACGGGCGGGATGAAAGAGGTTCCAGAGTTGCTTCCGGTGTCTATGTCGCTCACGTCGAGTGCGGCGGCTTGCAGGGATCGGCCAAGGTGCTGATTCGGTAGGCTTCGCGGACTGCGCATCGGTTCTCCGGGCGCTGCGATCTGGCTCTGGGGCGGGTGCGCTCCCCGTGGGGTTCCAATCCGTGGACACTCCGAAGGGCTTCCTCCCGAGGCCGAGCTGAGGCATTCTTGTGGATTGCGGGTGCGACGCGGAGGGAACCGAATCCAGCAGCAGAAATCCAAGCATGCCCTCGAACCGATCCTGCGCGGAGCGTCGGTTCTCCTTGCCGGATACGGACTGAGGATCCTCGTTCAGTCTCTCTACTTCGTCGTCGTGACGCGAGGGCTCGGGGCCGAAGACTTTGGCCGCTACTCCGGAATTCAGGCTGTCCTCCTGACCCTCGTGGCGTTTACCTCACTTGGCTACCCGGTTCTGGCGGTGCGAGACGTCTCCCGCCAGCCTTCGATGGATCGTCAGGTCTGGAGCGACGGGCTTCGGGTGACGCTGCTCGTTGGGGGCCTTCTCGCCGTTGCCGTCAGTTTCTTCGGACCGCCGCTTCTTGGCGTCGAGTTTCCGCGTCTGCCGCTGCTCCTTTTGGCCCTGGCGGAGCTTCCGGTTTACGGACTCATCCTCGTACTCAACGCGATCCAGCAAGGCCGCGGGCAACTACGACAGATGGCGGTCGTGGAAGTGGGGTTGGCCATCTCGCGGCTGATCACGGTCGGAGGGACCTGGTGGTTCCTCGGGTTGGATCTCGGTCGTTTCGCATTGGCTCACGCTTCCGGATCGATTCTGTGGCTGTTCATCGCGGTGGCTGTTTTCGGTCGAGGCTGGACGTGGCCACTGCTCAACTTTGACTCCCGCGGCGTTCGGGCCCGTCTTCACGATGGCATCAATGTCTGTCTCTACAACGCGGGTCGCAGCTTTCTTCTCGGCGCAGACAAGATGTTGCTGCCGGGAATGGCCGGACTCGTCGTGGCTGGTCAGTACGCGGCCGCGTTTCGCGTTGCCGCTTTCGCTCTGCTACCGATTCAGGCGCTGATGTCCGCCCTCTATCCTCGGTTCTTCCTGGAAGGTGGGAAGAAGACATCGCGATCGCTGGAGGCCTTGTGGCGTCGGACTGCCCCGCTCGCTGCAGTCTACGGAGCCGTTGTTGCGGCGGTCGTCTTCGCTGCCGCGCCTCTGCTCCAGCCCATTCTCGGGATGGAGTATCCAGACGCCCCTCGTTATCTACGGCACCTCATCTGGCTGGTTGTCATTCAAGCCGTCTATCTTCCTCTCGGGGACACGCTGGCCGCGCAGGACCGGTTCGGTTTCCGTACGGCGAGCATTGCTTTGGCGATTCTCGTCAACCTGTCGTTGAATCTCTGGCTCATCCCGGCGATGGCTTGGAAGGGAGCCGTCATCGCGGCGTACGCGTCTCACTTTTGTCTCCTCATTTCGTTCGTGTTCGGAGCGGTCTACTCTTTCCGGCGAGTCTCTGTTGCGGAGAACGGAGATGGTCGTGAGTGAGCGCGTTCCGAGGTCGACGGCGCATCTGGACCCGCGTCAGGACTCGCATCAGGCAGCGCGTCAGGGCGCGCGCCTGGACACGCCCCTGGACCCGAGTCTGGGTATCGTGATCATGGCGTCCAGCGAGTGGCGCAATGAACTACCTCTCAACGTTCACTACATCTCGCGCCACTTCGCGGCCAGCCACCGGCTTCTCTTCGTCGAGTCTTCCGGTCTGCGGGCGCCATCGGCGTCGAAACGGGATCTGACCAAGGTGTTTCGTCGGCTCCGGGCGTTGATGAACGGTTTGCGACAGGAAGGGGACGTGTTCGTCCTCAGCCCCTTCGCGATTCCCGGGATCGGTCACGGATGGGTTCAGGCACTCAACCGGTGGATTCTCGGGCAGACCGTACGTCGGGCGGCCGGGAAGCTTGGGATTCGTCGGCCTCTTCTCTGGGTCTTTCTGCCGACCGGAATCGGCGTCGTCGGGAAGCTCGAGGAGAGGCTTCTCATCTACCACGTGGTCGACGACTACGCGGAGAATCCCGGGGTGGACCGGGATGCCGTTCTGCAAATGGAGAAAGAGCTGCTTCGCAGGTGTGACCTACGTTTCGCGACTTCCGAGCCTCTTCACGAGGACAAGACGCCGCAGCGGGGAGCCGCTCACTACCTTCCCAACGTGGCCGACAGCGAACGCTTTCTTCGCGCGGGAGACCCGCCGGCGGAGTTGGCGTCTGTTCCTCATCCGAGGATCGGCTACACCGGAAACATCGCGGCGTACAAAGTGGACATCGACCTGCTGGCGCGGGTCGCGGAAGCCAATCGCGATTGGCAGTTCTGTCTGGTCGGGCCTGTTGGCGCCGGGGATACGGCGACTGATATCGATCGACTCCGGGGCCTCCCAAACGTTCACCTCTTCGGACCAAAGGGCCACGAGGAGCTACCGGACTGGGTCACGGGATTCGACGTTTGCATGATTCCCTTCTGTCTCAATCGCTCGACACGATCGTCCTTTCCTCTGAAGTTTTTCGAGTACATGGCGGCGGGCAAGGAGATCGTGACCACGCCGCTGCCTTCTTTGCGTGGGTACGCCAATCGTTCCGAACTCTGCCGGCAGGCCGAAGGACCGGAGGCATTTGGCGCGGCCGTGGCCGCGGCCTTGAAACGCACGCAAAGCGAGGATCTCCTACAAATGCGTCGCGAAGAAGCCCTGCAGCATTCATGGACGAATCGCCTTCCTGAGATCGAACGCATCCTGGTAGCGGCCCTCGAGGACTCGGAGTCTTCATCGTGCCGCGTCTAGCCGTCCTCAAGAACACTTATCTGCCGGTTTCCGAGACGTTCGTGCATGAGCAGCTGCGGACCTTGTCGAGATACGAGCCGCTGCTTCTGGTGCGCGAACTTGCGAACACGGATCGGTTTCCTCCGCAATGGCCTGTGCAAAGCCTGCCGACTTTTCCGCAGCGATTGCTCTACATGCTACGAGGGCGCTCGCCTCTCCTCGAGAAGAGCGCCCGGGCGTACGCGCCGCAACTGGTACATGCGCACTTCGCCGTCGACGGAGTCTACGCCTTGGAGTTGGCGAGACGTCTTCAGGTGCCGTTGGTCGTGACGCTTCATGCCTACGACATCGTCAAGCTCCCGCGGGTTCCGAGCCGCCATTTGGCCTGGTGGCGTCACGCTCTTCGGTGGCGTCGGTTGCAGGCGGAAGCGGCTGCGTTCGTCGTCATCTCCGAGGCAATGCGGCAAGCCGCGATCGAGAAAGGATATCCGGAGAATCGCATCCATCTCATACGCCTGGGAGTCGACTTGCAGCGGTTCTGTCGAGAGAATCCTGCGGGTGACGAATCCAAGGATCGATCGGAAGACGCTTCGAACGTCGACGCAAACGCTGTCGGGCGTCCGCAGGCGGAGCTTCCCAATCGTGACCCCGAGGGAGATTCATCGAGACCTCTACGGATTCTCCACGTCGGGCGTCTCGTTCCGAAGAAGGCGCTGGGCACTCTTCTGGATGCGCTGGGTCGCACGGCCGGAAACGGCGCAGGGTTTCATCTCACGGTCATCGGAGACGGCCCGCTTCGGGAACGTCTCAACGAGCAGGCTGGGAGCCTGGGCGCCAAGGTCGAGTTTCTCGGCGCCCGATCGTCCGACGACGTGCGTAGTGCCATGGCCGATGCGGACGTCTTCTGCCTTCCCAGCGAAACCGTCGAGGACGGAGACATGGAAGGATTGCCCGTCGTCCTCATGGAAGCGGCGGCGATGGGGCTTCCGCTGGTCGGTACCGATCACAGCGGGATCGGTGAGATCGTCATCCATGAAGAGACCGGCCTACTCGTGCCCGAACGCGCTCCTCAGGAACTGGCAAACGCGCTCGAGAAGCTTTCGAAGGATCCGAGTCTTCGAAAGCGACTGGCCCAGGGGGCCCGCGCCAAGGTCGAAGCAGAGTTCGATCTGAGAACTCAGGTCGGGAAGCTCGAAGAACTTTTCGACCGGGTGGTCGAAGAGGGCTTGGTTCCCCGATGAAGATCGCCGTCTTTTCTCGGTCGACGCCTGTTCATCATCCGGCGGGTGGAATGGAGAGGCACCTTGAACAACTTGTTCAGGGCCTGGAACGGAAGCATACAGTGACCGTGTTCACGACGGCGCGTCCCGCACCTGGTTCATCCGCGACTGCAGGCGCCGACGTCAAAGCGGAGACCGACCAGACCGACCCGGCGAGCGATCGCGCTGAGAGCAGGGTGGCTGGCAACGGGCTCGCAACTGGGGCTGAGATTGAGTCTCTGCGTTACGTCTACGTGGAGGGAACCGTTCCCGGTACGTACCGTGGGGACTTCTGGGGTCGATCCCGCGCTGCTTTTGAGGAAACACAAAGCAGCCTTGGCGCATTCGATGCCGTGGTCTCACAAAGTGCGGGAGCCTGGGGAATCCTGCGCCACCAGACCGATGCAACACCTCCCGTCCTGGCCATCATGCATGGGACGGCTCGGGGTGAGATGGAAACAGCCTTCCGTTCGCAGCCGTTTCATCCCAAGTCCTATGCAAAGATCCTGCTCGGTGCCCGCAACTACTTCCGAAACGACCGTGTTCTTCTGCCGCGTTGCGATCAGGTTGTTGCTGTCTCGGAAGCCGTGGCCCAGAGGCTCCGTCGTGAAATCCCCGGATTGCGTCGCGACGTTGAGGTCATTCTCAACGGAGTCGACACCGAGGCGATACGGCCGCACGCGGAGTCGTCCCTGCGGGTGCTGTTCGCCGGACGCGTCATTCCCGAGAAGGGTGTTTTCGTCCTGCTGGAAGGGTTCGCCCGAGTTGCCGACCGTTTCGCCGATGCGGAGCTCGTCTTCGTTGGAGGCGGAGACCTGCGCCGACTGGACGAGGCCGTCGACCGTTCTGGGCTGGCCGACCGGGTCCGGATCGTTGGACCGGTCAGCCACGAGAGGATGCCGTCGCACCTTGCGTCAGGCAGCGTTTTCGTTCTGCCGAGTCTGCGAGACGAAGGGCTACCGCTCAGTATTCTCGAGGCCATGGCTGCCGGTCTTCCGGTCATTGCGAGCCGGAGAGGTGGGATCGGAGAGGTCATTCGGGACGGAGAGGAAGGAGCGCTACTTTCCGACGTCAATGCGGAGAGCGTTGCCAATGCGTTGACCGAGTTCTTGGAGTCCTCTGAGCTGCGGCGCCGCCTGGGTGCGGCGGGAAGATCGGCCGTCGAAGCAAGGTTCGGCCTCGATTCGATGGTGGACGCCTACGAAGCGGCGATTGAATCGATGGTGGCTCGTCGCAACCTGTAGAAACGAACTGTGGTTCTTGCGTCGACCTCTACTGGTCGTCCACCTCATCGAGTGAACGTATCAGCTTCTCACTGAAGTCCGATTTGGGTCCAAAGTAGGACGCGAGGATCCCTTCCGCCCGGAGCTCGCCGCTACGATCCGTAGCTTCCAACTTGTTCCCATCGACGTCGAAGAAGGAAATCCGAACCCGGTCGCCGTCGGTCCGGTAGTAGACCGCGTCACCCTTCTTGACTCCGCGCTCTTCCAAAGACGCGAAGTCGGTCACGAACTCCGTTTCCAGTCGCTGATAGTCTTCTTCAGACAGGAGGTCGGCTTCGTAGGCGTGCTTGAGGTTTCGCTGCGTGGCCTTGAGATATCTTTCCCAGGAGGCATCCCGAAGGAGGGTCATGCGGATGACGCAGGGATCCGCCTGCAGAAGCACTGCCCGAATCTGATCGCGCTCTTCGCGCTCCAACTCGTCATCGGCCGTACTCAGGATGGCAGCGACCTGTTCCGCGTCCGCGTCTGTCAGGAACGCATCGACGGTGGCAACATCGAGTCCGAAGAATGTGACCTCGAAGAGCATGCTCATATGGGAGCTCGGCGACTGGCCGACACCGTTCATGATCTCTTCCGGCGAGAAGGCTGTCGCCCGGCCGGGAAGAATCAGCCCGAGGAAGAGACACATGATCGCCGCGGCAGCCATGCCGACTCTGAAGCCTGCACCGACTCCCGCGCCCGCACCGACTCCCGCATCCGCACCGACTCCCGCATCCGCACCGACTCGCGCGCCCGCGCGCGCTCCCGCTCCCCGCAACGTCAACACTCTCTCCACCCTCATGAATCTTCCTCCCGTGCGGGGGCCCCACACGATACGATCCCGGCATGACGCCTCTTCCCAAGATTCTGTCGACGGCGACGGAGCTGCCTCCGTTCACCAAGTCCACGGACGAGATTCTAGAGGAGATGGAGCAACATCTGGTCGGTCAGGATGACCGTTTTCGACAAAAAGTGCTTCGGATCTTCAAGTACTCCCAAGTCGACCGCCGATACTCCATCCTTCCCGCCGACAAAGTGCTGGGTCGCCTTTCCTTCGAACAGCGAAACGATCTCTATTGTGAGGGCGCGAAGAAGCTTGCCGAAGATGTTTTGCGTAGTGCCTTGCAGAAGGGCAGCGTTCGGCCGGAGGACATTGACTTCATCATCACCGTAAGTTGCACGGGATTCATGATTCCGTCGGTGGACGCCTATCTGGTCAACCGACTGCGCCTGCGACACGATGTCGTTCGCCTTCCGGTCACCGAGATGGGTTGCGCCGCGGGAGTCTCGGGTATTATCTACGCCAACGATTTCCTCCGAGCGCGCGGACGCGGGCTGGCCGCGGTTATCGCGGTCGAGTCTCCGATGTCGACGTTTCAGATCGGCGATTTCTCCATGGCCAACATGGTCAGCGCGGCCATCTTCGGAGACGGAGCGGCCTGTGCTCTGGTCGGATTCGACGCGGACCGGTTGGCGCCCGCAATCGTGGACACGTCGATGTACCACTTCTACGACGAGACGGAGCTGATGGGTTTTCGTTTGCGAAACTCCGGCTTCGAGATGGTCCTGGACCCGGATGTCCCCGTTCGAATTCGCGACGAGTTTGAAAAGATCGTCCATCCCTTCCTCGAGCGGAACGAACTGACTGCTGCGGACATCGACCACCTCGTCTTTCATCCGGGAGGGAAGAAGATCATCGATATGGTCGAGTCTCTCTTTGGAGCTCTGGGAAAGAATCTCGACGAGACAAAGGGCGTTCTTCGTGACTTTGGAAACATGTCCAGCGCCACCGTCCTCTACGTGCTCGACCGGTTCCTACAGAAGCCGATCGATCGTGGGGATCACGGGCTCATGCTCAGTTTCGGTCCCGGCTTTTCCGCTCAGAGTGCGCTACTGCGGTGGGAGTGACTCTCTGCGACAGAGTTCTGGAGTGGCTGCCCTACTCGGAACCGTTTCTGTTCGTCGATGGTTTTGACCACATTGACGAGAATGGGGCGTCCGGGCACTACACGTTCCGGCACGATCAATCCTTCTACCAGGGGCACTTTCCGGGAAACCCGGTGACCCCTGGAGTCATTCTGATCGAGACGATGGCCCAGATTGGGCTGGTTGGCTTGGGCATGTATCTCGAACTGCTGCGACGCACGGGTAGAAGCGAGCCGAAGAAAAGCGAGTCACTACCTTCGACCGACAACAGCGTTGATGGGTCCGGTGGCGTAGATTACTCAGAATCTGTGAGAGAACTGCCGTCGCTTTCCCAGGCTCCTGGATTGGCCTTCACCGAATCGGAAGTCGCCTTTCTCCATCCCGTGCTGCCCGGCCAAACGGTGTTCGTTCGCTCCGAAAAGATTTACTTCCGACTCGGAAAACTAAAGTGCCGGGTCGAGATGTTCCTCCGTGAGGGATCCAAAAACACGGTTCGAGTCTGCAAAGGCCGGATGTCGGGAATGATCCTTCCGCCGCCACCCACCAATGACTTCCCCTCGAAGGAAGGAAGCACCTCAACGGAACAAGGCACCTCAACAGAAGAAGGCCTCTCGACGGAACAGGACCGCTCGACGGAATCATGACGCGACGTGTCGTCATCACCGGAATGGGAGTCGTCGCTCCGAACGGAGTTGGACTTTCCGCATTCGAAACCGCCGTCCGCGCGGGGGAATCCGGTGTCCGATTCATCCAGGAACTGGCGGACCGAAACTTTGCCTGCCAACTCGGGGCGGTCCCGCCTCTCGAAGCGTCCCACCTTCAGGTGCTGACCACGCTCGAACGAAAGACGCTTGAGGCGAGCGGGATCATCTACGGACTGCTGGCCGCAGTCGAGGCCTGGTCGAATGCCGGCCTCGATGTTCCCGGGAACGAAGAGGACCCGGACTGGGAGAGTGGCTGCATCTTCGGCTCGGGCATCGCCGGCGCCGAAGTGATGCGGGATGCGACCTATCTCATCGACGAAGGCCGGGTCAAGCGACTGGGCAGCGGAGCCGTATCGCAGGTCATGGCCTCTGGAATCAGTGCCTACCTCGGGGGACGTTTCGGCCTTGGCAATCGTGTCAGCTCCAACGCTTCCGCCTGTGCCACCGGCACGGAAAGTCTGCTTCTGGCGGCGGAGCACATTCGGTCCGGGGCAGCAACCCGCATGATCTGCGGCGCGTGTGACAGTGGCGGGCCGTACGCATGGGGAGGCTTCGACGCGATGCGTGTCACCAACCGAAGATCGAACGAAGCCCCGGAAGCTGCATCCAGACCCTTGAGTGCGACGGCGGCCGGGTTTGTTCCGGGTTGCGGAGCGGGTGCTCTGGTTTGCGAGGAACTGGAATCCGCGATCCAACGCGGTGCGACTATTCACGCCGAAGTCCTGGGCGGTGCAATCAACTCGGGAGGCCAACGGAAGGGCGGCAGCATGACGGCGGCCAACAAAGAGGGGATCGTCCGTTGCATCCGTCACGCCGTCGAGAACGCCGGAATTCACCCCCGCGAGATCGATGCCATCTCCGGACACCTGACGGCCACGCTCTTCGACCCGATCGAAATCGAACAGTGGTCCGTTGCACTCGAACGCTCCGGGTCCCAGTTCCCCTACGTCAACTCCCTCAAGTCGATGGTCGGGCACTGTCTGAGTGCTTCCGGAGCCATCGAAATCATCGCCGCCATCCTCCAAATCAAAGGTGAGTGGTTGCATGGATCGCTCAACTGCGAGAATCTGCACCCGAAGATTGCGGAGTGCATCGATCCGGAGCGGGTCCCGCAAACATTTCGCAAACATGCGGTTCGTACGCTGGCCAAAAGCAGCTTCGGCTTCGGGGATGTCAATACTTGTGCAATCCTCCGCCGTTACGATCCCGAGTGAAAGGTCCATGTGGCACCATCGCGTCCCGATATCATCGATCGTCTCCATCGCATCGTCGAACCGTACGTCGAAGATGAAGAGGCTTTGACCTCGGTCGACGAGGACACGAACCTTCTTGAAGACCTCAGTATCGACTCGATGAACCTTGTCGACATCATCCTGGATGTGGAAGAGGAGTTCGGAATCGAGATCGATGACGAAGCGGCGGAACAGATGACGACAGTGGGCAGCGCGGTCGACATCATCGCGTCCCGCCTGGCAGCAGCCGACTAGTGGACCGATTCCTTGGTTACGATCCACTGCACTGCACTGCACTGCACTCCAGACCATGATTTGGCCTAGCCTACAGAGTTGCGATCGGCTGAGGGCGGTTCACGGTCGAGCGGCAGAAGCACCTGATAGCGGAAGGCCCAGCGCCAGCGGACGCTCACCGAAGGCGTAAACCGCGATGACAGCTCCACAAGCTCCTCGTGACGGAAGCCCTTTCGTACGGAGAGGAGTCCGTCTTCACGGGCGATTCGCGGAATCCGAAAGGCGAAACAGAACAGTCTGAACAGGTGGTAAGCCCACGCGCTTCGATGCAGGTCATTGATCAGTACCGCCTTTGTCCCGGCACGACGGCAGACCTCGAGAAGTCCAAGAATCTGTTGATCCGTGAAGTGATGAAGGCAGAGATTGAAGGTCACGATGTCCGCGGAGGCGAGATCATCGGGGCCAAGATTCAGAATGTCCTGACACCGCCACTCGATCTCGGGCCAGTCTCGGCTTTGCTGCCTTGCATACTCGATCACGGCAGGGTTGGCGTCGAGGCCGACGAATTCCAGTGGCCTGCCGGCCTTCCGTCCCCAGGCGGCGAGGGCGCGGAGCCCGTCTCCACCTCCGCAACCGAGATCCCACACGACAAACGGCCGCTCTTCCTGACTCGCGCCTTGCGAGGCCGGCCCCGGCCCAGCATCTCGCGCGCCCGGCCCTGGCCCCGCATCTCGTGCACCCACACCTGGCCCCGCGTCTCGCGCACCCGGTCCCGGCCCCCGGTTCAAAGTCGCTACAAGTCGTCCGAAGCCGTCCGTGAGAACCCGGTTTCCACCCAGCCACCGATTGACCCGCTCGATGCTACGTAGACACCCGATCAGTTCCTCTCCCTCCATGGCGAAATCGTCGATGATTTCCGCCTCGTGGGAGCGCGTCGCGAAGTCAGGCAATCTCGTTTCCATGGGTTCTGCGGATGATGGGAGTCAGAAGATTGGGAACGCGTCGCAGGCCGGCGATGGCCGCTTCGGAAGAGAACGAGCGACAAAGAACCGGATGAAGCACGCGCCCCCAGGAAAGTCTCGAACCGAGTTCCTTCTTCCACGATTGGGCGAACTGTGACTCCATTTCCGGCCGAAGGGTGACGCCGCGAAGGAACCGGTCGGCGGATTCGGCCGCGAGCTTGGCAGCATGAACGGCCATGGCCATGCCGTTGCCGCAAACGGGCGGAATCATCCCGGCGGCATCTCCAATCATCAGGATGTGTTGGACCACGGGCTCCTTCGGTCGCAACGAAACGTTGGCAATGGAAAGGTCCGAGTCCGGAACCCGACGCGACTTCTGAAGAAGCTCGTTCAACGCCGGATTCCGACGGAGAAGCTGACTCTCCAGTTGCGAGACTCCTCCCGCGCTTTGCAGGTCATCCTGCCTCACGAGATAGGCGACGTCGACCGTTCCGTCCTCGACTCGTACCGCGCCGGCGTATCCTCCGGGGAACGCGAAGAGGGCAACCAGATCTGCCGGGAATTCACCCTTCACGTAGAACTTGCCGGCAAAGAGTCCGCTCTTCTCGCGGACGAAGGCGCGGTCCAGCCGATGGTCCAAAGGCGCATGCCGCCCGTGGGCGCCGAGCACGACGCGGGCCTTCCACGACGATCCCTTCCGTGACGTCAACGTGGTCGCCATGTCTCCGTGGCGGGCCTCGGACACGGCCGTCTCCAAGTGTACGGTGACTCCACTCTGCAGTGCGAACTGGTAGAGCTTTCCATCGAGGGCATAGCGTCGAAGCCCGAAACCGCCGAGGGGGAGTGCGCTTTCCACCCAACTTCCGGAAGGCGCGTGAAGTCGAAAACGATCAACCGGGGAGACCGGCCATTCGGACAGGGAGATGCCGAGACGTTGGAAGTAGGGGCGAATCTCATTTGAGACATACTCGCCGCAAACCTTGTGGCGCGGGTATGACTTTCGCTCGAGCACGACGACGTCGTGGCCCTTCTGCGCGAGGTCGATGGCTGCCGTCAAGCCGGCCAGGCCGCCGCCCACGATCGCAACGTCATGCGTCCGGGGAGACATCTGTCCCAGAACGCCTCATGTCGAGGACGTGGGTGGCGGTATCACTTTCTGAGAGACGAAAGCCAAGCCGTTCATAGAAGGAACCGGCGTCCTTCGTTCTCAGCCGAACTTCCGTGAAGGTTTGTGGAGCATCATGGAAGCAGTTCTGCCCGGACTCCCAGTCCTGGACGAGCCGGGCGGCGAAGGAAAACCCCTCCGCCGTACCGGCGTCGACGAGAGCCCGAATCTCGGTGGGAAGCGTGGTCAGTCGCCGAATCTCGATCCTGCCGACGCTCATCATCTCTGCTCCAGTCTGGAGCATTCACGAAGGTCTATCGTGAATGATCTACCGCGTCGCCCCTCGGGATCCGCCGGAGCGGGACGTCGGGCGGCCGTTCCGCTTTGCGTTCGGGCGCGAGCTGCGAGTGGATCCGTTCCTCGAAGAGCGGGTGCCGTTCTCGGAACCGTATCGTCTCGAGCCTCCGCTGTTTTCTCCCGAACTTCTTCTCGGTCGCGAACGCTCGTCATTACGGCCGCGTCCGGAGGGACGGGTTCCATCCTCCTGGCGGCGTCGACTCGGTCGTTGACCGTGAGGGCGTTGCCCCTGAGTTCGAGATCCACCGTCGTCGTACGAGCGACCACCGTGACCGCGCCGCTCCGTGCCGGACTGCCCGTTGCGGTCGTACCCATCGGAACGGGTGTGCCGTTTCCGTTCGCGCCGATCCGAGTCGGAGCGCCCGTTGCGGTCGTACCCGTCCGTGCGATTGTGTCTGCTGCGGTCACGCCCTTCTGTGCGGGAGTGACCGCTACGGTCGTTTCCATCCGATCGGGAGTAGCCGTTTCGGCTGCGGCCTTCCGGTTGGGACTGACCGGCGCGACCACCGGGACCGGAGCGATTCCGTCGAGGTCGAACCGATTTGGCCGATCGCGCATTTCGGGGATGATCGTGCGAAGTCCCCGGCTTCTTTCGGCGCTGTGGTTTTGGAGCCCGTTCCATCTCGACCTTCTCCAGATCGGAACCGAAAGTGGCGATCTCCATGCCGAGAACTCGCTCGGTGTCACGCACCCAATGACGATCCTCGTGAGTCACGAAGGTCCGGGCCATTCCAAACTTGGCGGAGCGACCCGTCCGCCCGATGCGGTGCGTATACGCTTCGGGACTGCCGGGGACATCGAAGTTGATGACGTAGGAGACGTCCGGTACGTCGATGCCGCGCGCGGCGATGTCGGTCGCGACCAGAACCTGGAACTTGCCCATGCGGAAGCCGCGCATGGCCCGGTCCCGTTGGTTCTGCGAAAGGTTCCCGTGCAGCTCCGTCGCCTTGATCTTCGCAGCGTGGAGCTTCTCCGTCAGACGACGGGCGCGGTATTTCGTTCGGGTGAAGACGATGGCCGAGTTGCAGTCCGGCTGATTCAACATCCGAATGAGCAGCGGCCTCTTTTCGGACTCTTCGACGAGACACAGGGCGTGATCGACCGTAACCGGCGGGGCACTGTGAGCCAGCTCGACGACGTGCGGATTGTGCAAGAGGTCGTCGGCCAGTCCGCGGATAGCCGTCGGCATTGTCGCCGAAAACAGAAGGTTCTGACGACGGGGAGGGCAGGCCTCGATGACCCGCTTGATGTCGGGGAGGAAGCCCATGTCGAACATCTGGTCCGCCTCGTCGAGGACGAGCGTCTGGATCCTCCGAAGGTCGAGCTTCTTCTGACCCACCAGGTCAAGGACACGACCGGGACATCCGACGACGATCTCCGGCTTCTTCTTCAGTGCCTGGATCTGTCGGACCATGGAGGACCCGCCGTAGATCGAAACGACGCCGAGACCGGTGTACTGGCCGAGGTCGCGAAACTCCTTGGTGATCTGAACAGCCAGCTCCCGCGTCGGCGCGAGGACCAGGGCCAGGGGACCGCGCCCCGTCGTGTCGACCAGACGGCTGAGAATGGGAAGCGCAAAAGCGGCCGTCTTGCCGGTTCCGGTCTGGGCCAGCCCCAGAACATCGAGGCCGTCGAGGGCTGCGGGAATGGTTTCGTCCTGAATCGGACGAGGTGCTTCAAAGCCAACAGCATCCAAACCACGGTACAGGGAGTCGTCGAGGCCGAAACGATGAAAGCCGGTCTCGCGAACGATTGCATTTGTGGACATACGTTTAGAGAATGTACTCCGAGAGTCGCACCACCCAGGCGCGAGCGTATTTTCGGTCTGACCCAAAACAACAGGAAGGGAAAGAGGGGTAGATGTGCGGTGTGACCCGAACGAGATTCAAGGGTCCTGCTGTTCACCGCAATTCGGGATAGGATTTTCGAACTCCCGAAAGCCTAGCAACAATGGTTCCTTTTGAGAAGAGATTCTGATGGATCGATTTTTGGGGGGCGCCGGGAGCTCCCGTGAGGCGAATCTGGTGACTCGGCGGTTCTCCGGTTCCGGCTCGCCAAGCCGTCATCGGGTCGGAGCTGTCCTCCGGCCTCTGCACCTGCTCCGTGTTCTGGCCCTGCTGGGATCGATTGGAGTCGGTCCAACCGGGTGCGCCTCGTCCACGCCTCCGGCGGGCGATCCGGTGTCCAGCGACATGCCCCGGGCCGTTTCTTTCGATCGGGACCTGGGATGGAGGGGCCATGCCGTCTGCTACGGCCCCTTCCGAGACGGACAAAGCCCTGATGGTGCGTCGCCGACCCCGGAGCAACTTCTGGAAGACCTTCGCATCATGGAACGCCACTGGAGCCTGCTTCGGGTCTACGGTTCCCGTGGAGCCACGGAGACGCTGGTCGGGCTGATCCACGAGCACGACTTGAAGATGAAGGTCGTCGTCGGCGCCTGGATTGCTGCGGAAGAAACGCGGGACGAAAGCGGCGAGGTCATCGAGCGTTTCCCGGATGTGGCGGAAGCCAACCAGGCCGAGGTGGCGACGGCAGCCCAGTTGGCCCATCGCTACCCGGACGTCGTCGCGGCCATCAGTATCGGTAATGAGACTCAAGTTTACTGGTCCGGACACCGCAGCCCGCTCGACATCCTTATCACTTATGTCCGAGAGGCCCGTTCGAAGGTTTCGGTTCCCGTGACGGTGGCGGACGACTTCAACTTCTGGAACAAGCCGGAAAGTCGGGAGCTGGCCGTCGAACTCGACTTCCTCCTGCTGCACGCCCATCCCATGTGGAACGGTCTGCAGTTGGACGCAGCGCTCGGCTGGCTGCAAGCGCAGGTCGCCGACGTAGAGACGCTTCACCCCGATCGTCCCGTCGTCGTGGGGGAGACAGGTTGGGCCACCTCCGTCCACTCCGAAGGAGAGCAAGCGACGTTGATCCAGGGCCGGCCGGGGGAAGACGAGCAGGAAGCGTTCTATGACTCTGTCCGCAACTGGTCGGCCGAAAGCCGCTTTCCGGTCTTTTGGTTCGAGGCGTTCGACGAGAAGTGGAAAGGCGGGTCGCATCCGGCCGAGGTGGAGAAACACTGGGGGGTGTTTCGATCGGATCGGTCTTCCAAGGCGGCTGTGAAGTAGTCGGAGGCTCATTGCCGGACAGCCGCCGGAGATCCGTCGGTCCGGACAAGCCATGCCGTTCCGGTCCGGTCCGACTATGGCCCAATCAAGGGAAACGTCGACCCGTCTTCGACCACTCCGTCCTTGTCCACATAGTGAACCTGCCCGGTCAGCATTCCTGACGCCGCCACTTCGACCCTCATGAACTGGTTTCGCTCGTTGTCCACCATGACGTCTTCCTGAACCACATCCCACGCTTCCATGCGCGAGAACCCCTTCTCCCTCAGAAACTCGCTCTCTTCGCCCCGAATGTCCTTGGCCCGACGCGCCCCGTCGCCGATCCAAAGAAACCCGGTCCTCGGCCGGCCCGAGACGTTGATCACCTGCATCGATCGTCCAAGGTGGCGAATGCTGAAGCGTTCGTAGGTGTGAGTGTGGCCGACGACGAGAGCGTCGATTTCCAGGTTCAGCAACCACTCCGGCAGGAACGTCCCATCGACTTGAAGGTCCCAAAGACGCTGTGCGGCTTTGCGGTGCTTCTTGCTCGTTTGGATGAACGGATGGTGGAACGCGGCGACGACGGTTTCCTGAAACGGTTCAGTCGTCTGCTCTCGCTGCAACCACTCGAACTGCGCGTAGATCTCAGGAGCCGTCTCGGACGTGACGTCGGTGACCGTCTCCGGCAGCTCGTAGATCCATGGATTCGAATCGAGGAAGAGAAACGTCACGGGTCCGACATCCTTCCGGTAGTAGCGACGCTCTTCCGAGAAGGCCGGGTCCAGGTAGGAGAGGAACTGGAAGGTGTGACGGGAACTCTCTTCGTACTCCAGGTTGTTCAACTCGTGATTGCCGACGGCGACCAGGTAAGGCCACAGCGAGATGGGTTCGAGGATGTCCTTCAGCATGTGGAACTGGTCAGAGTGTCGGCCGCTGTAGACGATGTCCCCAGTATCCATGATGAAGAGCATGTGCGGGTCCTGTTCGAAACGCTCTCGGATGGCGGCGTTCATCAACTGCCACTCTCCATCCGCCAAGGCGCGCTGGTCTCCGAAGACGACAAAGCGGTAGCCGTTGGCTGCGCCACTGGGATCCGCGTCCAGAACGTCCTCGAGGGTGGGGTGGTCGAGCCGCTCGACAGGGTGATCCGATGAGCTGGGCCAGGGTGCGCCGACTTCCCACGGCCATGTGAAGGCGTAGAGGGCGAGAGCTGAACCCAGAAGTAGTAGCGTGAGGACAGTTGTCTTCATAGTCGGCCTCCGAATCCGGCCCCGGGGCTTGGGGTTTTGTCGGTCATCATCCGGCGGACTCTACTGGCCTCTCAAGATCCTCGCTAGCAACCTGTTGGACGACGGGAAGCGAAAAGGGTTTCTACCAAAACGACGCGTTCCGAAAACTCCATTCCGGGGATCTCCCACGTGCTACCCTTTTGAGGTTGGCTCGGAGGACTCCTGAGAAGAGGAGGTTCCACTCATGAAAAGTCGATGGCCAGGTTTCCTCGTGGCCCTGGCTGCGGTTGGATCGCTCTTGGGTTGTGGGGCCGAAGTTCCATCTCGGCCTGAAACCGGGTTTGGCGCTCCGGCGTCAGACGGTGTTGCAACCCATGTCTGCCTGGGTCTTTGCAGCGGGAACACTCATTTCAGCCCCGACGGTAGCCCGTTGGTGGTTGACCCAGTGACCGGCTTGCCAGGCGAGAAGAAGTAGTCCATTACGAAAATCTGGCATGCATAGCGCTCGTCTCAAAAGCTGGAGGATGATCCTTGTCGCGGCGGTCACCGTCGCCACGCTGGCTCATCCTCTGCTCTTGCAGCTTCACGAGCAGATCGAGCACGACTGCGGTCACGAGCATGCTGTTGCTGCCGTCGGTGCGCATCACGCGCCTTCCAAAGTCACCGAGGATCACGGCCACTGTGACGGTGCCGATCACCTCGGGCACCATTCGCACCACGACACGCCGTCCGACGTCGTCCACGACGAACCGGTCGAGACAGGTGACAGTCACGACCACCACTGCTTCCATTGCGTTCTCTGCTACGCAGCCGCGCACACTGGGCTGAGCGAAACTACGGTCAGCCTTTCCGCTTGCACGATCGACTCCGGGGATGCCCCGGAATCACGAACCCTCGACCCCCTCACAGCATCCGCCAACCCGGGTTCTCCCCGGGCTCCGCCCATCTCTCTGTTCGACAGTCCGCTTTCCTAGCAACTATCCAGGAAAAGAGAGATCGGAGTTTCAAAAGGGGAACTCCGCCCACTCGCGCGTCAGATCTTGCGCCCGATCTCGCTCCCGATTCGGAGGGCCGCATCGTGGCACCTACCGCGTTCCCAGAGCTGATGGCTCTGGCTGAGCGGACGGTCTGCGCGCTCTAACAGGGTTCGACAATTTCGGACGGGACGACCTTCGACTCGGATCGTCGCCGTACCGCCGTTGTCGGACGCGAAAGGAATTGGCGAACATGCATCGCTTTGGGATTTCTGCGTGGCTGACGGTTCTGGTCCTCGCCATGCTGCCGTTGAGTACGAGTTTTGCCGGGGATCACGCTGAAGCCGAGGGAATGATCCTGCGCCAGGACGGAGAAGTCATCGTCACGGTTTGGGAAGGTGTCGTCACCGGCGAGATCGAGATCCATCACGAAGAGACGACGTCAGACATCACGGTGTCCTTCCTCGATCCGGAGATGGACGAGTTCACTCCGGAAGTGACCGAGGGATTCTCGCTCTACGCGGAGTTGGCCGACTCGTCGGCTTTGACATACATGTCCACCGGCGACTGGACGTTTACCCTCACCGGTGACGTCGAAGGCGTGACAGGCATGTTCCTCGGGGTCTTCCACGAGGGCCATACCGACTGGGTGTCCCCCGAAGTCGAGGTCCACGTTGAAGAAGAGCACGCCGAGGCCGAGGGCTTGGTCCTTCGTCAGGACGGCGAGGTCATCGTCACGGTTTGGGAAGGTGTCGTTACCGGTGAGATCGAGATCCATCACGAAGAGACGACGTCGGACATCACGGTGTCCTTCCTCGATTCGAAGATGGACGAGTTCACGCCGGAAGTGACCGAGGGCTTTTCTCTCTACGCCGAGTTGGCTGATTCGTCGGCCTTGACCTACATGGCGACCGGTGACTGGACGTTTACGCTGACTGGTGACGTCGAAGGCGAGACGGGGATCTTTCTCGGAATCTTCCACGAAGGCCATACGGACTACGTGTCTCCTGAGATCGAAGTCCACGTTGAAGAAGAGCACGCCGAGGCCGAGGGTCTGGTGATCCGTCAAAACGGCGTCCAGCAGGTTCGGGTCTTCGAAGGGGTCGTCGAGGGGACGCTCTATGCAGTGAACGGTGTCACGTCCGATGACTTCGAGGTGACTTTCCTCGACCACGATGGTGACGAGTTCCAGCCCGAGACGGCGGAAGGCTTCCTGCAGTGGGCGGAGATGGCTGACTCGAGTTTCGCGGACTACTCCCAGTCGGGAGACTGGACGTTTACACTGCACGGTTTGGTCAACGGGTCCACGGGAATCTCGCTTGGCATCTTCCACGAGGGGCATCTGGACTACCAGTCCCCAGTCGTTCCGCTCGAGGTCTTGAGCCCGTCGAGCACGGATGACTTCGAGCCTGCGGTCACCGAGGTCGTACTCAATCCGCCGAGCCCGAACCCGGTCCGTTCGATGGCACGGTTGTCGTTCGGTCTCCCCCAGGCCTCTCGCGTGGACATTCGTGTCTTCGACGCAACGGGACGCCAGGACGAGATGTTGATGCAGGGATCCCGCGACGCAGGAATGCACAGCGTGAATTGGCAAACCGGCGGAGTCGCAGAAGGTGTGTACTTCGTTCGTATGTGGACGCCTGACGCGGTTCGGACGAGCCGTGTCGTTGTCATCGCCGGTAGGTAGACAGGTCCTGATCGCGACTTCCGCGCGGGGCACGACCATCCCGGTCGTGCCCTGCCGGGTTGCGGCGACCGAAGTGGGTTGTCAGGACATGAAGGGAGTCCAAATGTCTGAGAGCAGGTTGAGTCACGGGCTGACGAAGTCGTGGTCGATGATGGCTGTCGCGCTGTTTTGCGCGCTGCTGACACTAAACGGTTGTAGTGATGACAATCCGGCCGATCCGACGGTCGATGGCTGCTCGCACTTCGATGCCGACGGCGTCATCCTCGAGGTGGACGGCAAGCATCTGGTCGCTCAATGGGAAGGCTCGATCGACGGGGAAGTCGAGGTCGAACAGGGATCCGAGATCGACATCGATGTGATGTTTCTGACCCCGGACAGCTCTCGGGCCGTCCCGTCGGCAGATTGCGACGACCAGTCCCTTGAAGTGATCGTCGATGATGAAAAGGTAGCGACGGTCTCGACTTCTGCGGCGAGTGGACGCTGGTCTTTCCGACTCACCGGCGTCGAGGCGGGCGAGACCTCGGTTTCGGTCCGCATCATCCACATCGATCATCCGGACTTCACCTCGCTCGACCTCCCGGTTCACGTACATCACGCGGAAGAAGTCGAGATCGAAGGATTCGAGATCCGGTCCGGCGCCACGGTCCTGGCTTCGCAGATGGAAGGAACGGTGACCGGAGAGCTTCTCGCCATGCCGAGCGAAACCCTCGGTCCGCTTCAGGTCGTATTCCTGGATGGAGAGGGCGAGGAAGTCGAGCCCGAGGAGGGCGCCACTCTGGATCTCTCGATCGGCAGTGAGTCGATCGCGACGGTCAATCCCGACGGTGCGGATCCCTTTGCCTTTTCACTGGTCGGTGTTGCCGAAGGGATGACGACCCTTTCGTTCGATGTCCTCCACAAAGGACACGCGGACTTCGAATCTCAGGACATCTCGGTGCGCATCGCGACCCTTCCGACACCGGAAGCAGCCCTGATACGCAACGGCCTCAACCCGCTTTCCTTCTGGAACTATGATCCTGAGGAAGGGCCCGACGAAGTACAGGGAGGGATCGTCCTCGATCTCTCCACTTCGAGCGGCGTGTTAACGCTGGGCTGGTTGGGTGAGTACGACGGATCCCAGGTCAATGACAAGCGGCCTGAGTTGACGTTGGCCGAGTCCGATTTCGAGATGGAGTGGAGGGCGAGCACCGATGGCGTCGTTTCCGTCCTACCTGTGGCCAATGAACCCTGGTCGGTGGAGTTGTCCGGCCTCGCCGTCGGGACGACCAGCCTGACATTCGAGCTCAAGAGAGCGGGGATGTCTGTTCTCGAGGCCGGTCCGTTTCCGGTGGACGTCGTCGATCCATCATCCGCGACGATCCAGGATCACTACCTGAATCTTGGCGGCGCCTGGACCGTGATCGTCCTTGATGAGGAAGTGGTTTCTTCCGGCTGCGAACGCGATGCGAATCCCGGCCATATCGATCTGGAGGTCGGAGAGCTCAGTGCTCTCTACAAGATCACCCTTCTGGACGATGAGTGCGCAAAGATACAGCTCGATTCGAGCTATGAGTATCGCTACGTGATCGAGGATCCGAGCGTGGCTCGAATTCTGCAGACGCCGGTCCACTGGGGTGAGGTCCAGATCTTCCATGTCGAAGGGATGAGTGTCGGGTCGACATTGGTGTCGGTGTACCTGTTCAAGAATGGCAGCTTCCTCTGGAAGTCACCGCCCTATCCGCTCGAGGTCGTGGCCGGCTAGCGCGAATCGCCCTGCTGGTCGCGAAGTCGGCGCATCGCTTTGAGGTCGGTCGACCCTCTAGGCAAAGAAGACGCGGCGCGGAAGCCAACCTTCCTCGCCGTTGTTGTTCTCGCCGTTTTGGTCCCGGCAGAAAACCCATCCTGCGACCTCTTCCATCACTTCGACCGTGCTTCCCGGCGCTACCGTCAGCTCGGTCGCTGTGTAGTCCCGTAGTGCCTCTGCCGTTTTCGCGTCGCTCGTGAAGTGGAACCAAAGGCGCGGAAAGAACCCGGACGTTCCTTCCACGGTCGTCCCGAAGAACCATCCCGGGTGATTGTCGTCGAAGCGCTGCACGGTGATCGATTCACCCCTTCGCACCTTCGGTACCTTCTCGAACGATCGCTCATGTCCGGACACGGTTTGCTGCCGGGCTCCGTTCGCTTTCAACGAGTTGTTGAAGCGGAATCCATGTCGTGAACCGAATGGATGATCCATTGGCTGCCCGGGACAGGGTGCGCCGCTGTACTCAGAGATGACTTTCTGCCAGAAGCGAATCGCTCGACCGTGGCCCGGCCACGTGACGACCTCCCATTCGCCCGCGTGAAGTTCGAATCCTTGCTTCGCCGCCTCGGCTGCCGCCCCGGTCCCCCGGTAGCAGTGAAGGACAAAGAACTCGAGGCAGACGAAGTCCAACTCTTCGGCCACGCCCACACGTGCGGGCGTGGCGATCAGGTGAAACCCCGCGGGGCGGCCGTCCACCCGGATCAGGTAGGGGAAGAGGTCCTGCGGCTCTCGCCACCACGGATCTAGGGAGTCGAGGTGTTGGGCCAGGGTCCGGACGTTGTCGTCGGCGCCGAAGAGGCCGTAGGCATTGGGTGGCTCGCCATGAAACGCCGAGACCTCGTGCTGATAGAGCGGCCAGAGATTACGGATGATGTCCCGGTCGTCAGTATCGGTGAGCTTCAGAGTGACCGATGGTGGCGCTGCTTCATTCAAATCGTTCTCTCCGGTCAAGCTCGATCTCGATCCCGATCCCGCCTTGCTCTCGCGACAGTCAACCGCAACCTCGAGCTTATCCGAGGAAGGCGCGAACTGGAAACCTGGCTATACTGCCCGTGGTCGGGACACGGCACGTCATTCAATCTCCGGATCACCCGGGTCACCAGGGACAGGTATGGGGGGCCTTTCATTGAAGACACGGAAAGTGCACCTGATTCTGCTGCCGTTGGGAGCGATTCTCTTCCTCTCGCTGTTCTTGGAGGTCGGTCTTCGGTTGTGGGATGTCTTCTCCGGTCGCAGTTTCTTTCAGACCACCGGTAACGAACTCGAAGAGCCGCTGGATCCTGTCGTGCCCTTCCGAGGCTTCGGGTTCGACCCCTATCCCGGCGAGAGCGACGAGTTCATCTACGACCGTTGGGAACGGAGATTCCCACGAGAAAAAGGGGACGACGTCTTCCGCATCGTCTGCTTCGGCGGATCGACCACGCAGAATCGGACGGCCGAACAGAACTATCCCACGCTACTCGAACAAGAGCTGCGATCCAGAGCGGGAAATGACCGTTGGGAAGTCATCAATGTCGGTAACTCGGCCTACGCGACCCCACACGCGCTCATTCTCCTGGCCCTCGATGTCTCCTCATGGGATCCCGACCTGGTCATTCTCAGTCACAACGTGAACGATCTTCTCGCGATCTATTGGCCAGACTTTCGTCGGGACTACTGGAACAAGTACCAGGATCCGTTCTATGCCTACCCGGACTATTCGGGGCGCTATTCCTGGAGCAACGTCCTGTTTCAGCACTCCCGGTTGTACTGGTTCCTTCGCCATCAGATCTTCAAGCTGCGGTGGAAGCTGGAGGTTTGGTTTCCTGACCTTTCCCGCGCGTCTATTGATGATGCGCTCCTGAGCCGGGGAGCGGAGGTTTTCGAAAGGAATCTACGTTCATTCTGTGCGCTGGCCGATTCTTACGGGTTCCCGGTACTCATCGGTACTCAGCCCCTCCAGCCTTCCGAGAATGCTTTCCTCGTTCACATGGTGCACAAGGAGTACAACGACAGAGTGGCGTATCCGCCGCAGGCGGAGTTCGTCGCACATCATCGTCGCTACAACGATGTTCTGAGGAAGGTGGCCGCTGAGACCTCCGCAGAATTGGTCGACAACGATCGAATCTTTGGCGGCGACCCGTCTCTCTTTCGAGACTTCGTTCACTACTCGGACGCGGGCTTGGCAAAGCTCGTCGAAAACTATGCGGCCGTCGTAACGGAAAGAGTCAAGGTCTCGGAACGATAGGACAGACTCAGACGCGCGGTGGTCCGGAGGAAGCTCGTGAGGAAGCAGGCTCCCTCCGGATCCGCGTGGCGCTGGAGCCGCCAGGGGGGAGTCTTACTAGCGCACGACGACCCGGGCCGCAGTCGTCCGGTCACTCGATGACAGAGACGGCGACCCGACTTCGGACGGTCTTCCGTCCCTGGGCCGCAAAGCGACGAAATAGACCCCTGCGGGCACGCGGAGTCCTCGGTCGTCGAGACGGTCCCAGGTCAAAGTTTGCTCACCTGCCTCCAAGACACCGTCGAACAAGGCCCGAACTCGGCGTCCCTGAGAGTCGAAAACGGTGACTCGAAAGGACTGCGGATCTTCCGCTTGGAGCAGAACCCGAACCTTGTCACCCCACACGGGGTTCGGCTGGACCCGCAACCATGACTGTCCCTGATCCAGGTCCCCAGGCGAGGTCGGCGCCGACGCCGGATCCGCGAAGATGTCGCCTTCGATGACGAACACCTTGCCCCGGTCCGTACCGTCACCGTCGTAGTTGATGGCCGAAACGAGAAAGTCGAGAGCGCCGTCCCCATTGATGTCACCGGCCCCGGTCGTGGAGTACCCGAAGTTGTCGCCTTCCGTATCGTTGCGAATGGTGCGCAGGACCGATCCGTCGAAGCCGGAGAAGATTTGCGCCGTCCCCGCACCGGTAGCTACCGTCGGATCGGTGAAGGACGCGTAGATCAGGTCCGCGTAGCCGTCGAAGTTGACGTCACCACAACCGCGACCAACGCCCAGCCCCGCGAAGTCCGTCGTTCCGGTCCACTTGTGAAGGACGCTTCCGTCGAGTCCGGAGAAGACGTAGGCCTTTCCGGCGTTCGTTCCAAACTCAGAGTCCTGAAGATCCGTCACCGAGATGTCCGGAACTCCGTCTCCATTGACGTCGCCCGTTCCTTTCGGGAAGAGAAAGCCGAAGAAGTTCCCCGTGGTGTCCGGTACGAGTGGCGAGAAGGGAAACTCGGCACCGTCGCAACCGCTGAAGACGTAGGCCAGTCCCCGATCGCCCTCTCCGGCGTTGGGGGCGCCGACCACGAAGTCGTCGCAGCCGTCGTCGTTGAGGTCGCCGACGCCACCCATGCCGAATCCGAAGAGATCGATCGACTGTTCACCGAAGACGGTAAACAAGACCTCGTCCCAGTCTGCACCGGAAACCGCCATGACCGCTCCGGAGAGGTTGGCGCCGCCGTTCCGAAGCAGGATGGACATGAGGATGTCCGGAGTTCCGTCTCCGTTGAGGTCGCCGATTCCTCCCTGCATGAAATTGCCGGCGCCCGCGACCTGGGCCCCGAAACCGAGTCCGTACTGGCCTGAGTTCCAAGCTTTGAGAGAGTCGCCCGTCGCGCCCGAGAAGAGAACGATCTCCCCAAGGCCGAAGAACTGCTGGAAGGTAATCGAGCGCGGCCGACAGACGGCGTAGTCGTCGATATCGTCGCCGTTGACGTCACCCACGCCCGCAACTTCGTAGCCGAAGCGGTCGTTTTCCGCGCCACCGAGGTGGGTGCGAATGAGAGAGCCGCTCGCCCCGCTGTAGATGTACACCTTGCCGGCGTTTTCTCCCGCCGCAGCGTGACCGGGGACGCCGACGCCGATGTCCGTCGTTCCGTCTCCATCGACATCGCCCACCAGACGGTTGACGAACCCGAAGTTGTCGCCGTCGACTTCACCCTCCCAGGTGTGGATCAGGTCGACCGGATCCAGAAACGCTCCCACGGCCGCGCCGGGGATCAGCGAGGGCAAGAGTCCAGCGGCAAGGGCAAAGAAGAGTCCGAGCACATGACTTGCAAATCGTCCCATCGAGAGGCCTCCATTGCGTTGCGATCTCCACCCCGGCGTGGTTTTGCGCAAACGCGTCACCGTAGCTAGACCGGTGGGCCGGATTCTTGGACGGGGGTCTGGAAAAAACTTCATGACTGCTGAGATCGGGCAGACCGATCGGCTTAGCGTTGACCGGCGCTCGTGAGAACGGGTCCGGAGCGATGCGAATGCGTCGTTTCCACCCAATAAGCGGGAAGGTGAGGGGGACGATGTTTGACCCCACGGCCCGGTTCTCGGTACGCTGAAGTCAGGTTCCAAGTGCTCTTCCTGCCGGGGTCGAGCGGCGCCTGTCACGGGCGACGCATGCTGTGGGCAACGCCTGAGGTTGTACGGCAGGAGGCAGAACCACTATGAACTGGCAATCGACGCGGGTCTCCCTCCTTGCCCGTGTTCGCAACTTTCAGGACGAAACCGCCTGGCGGGAATTCGACGCACAGTACGGCGAACTCATTCTTCGCTATGGGCGCCGCCGTGGACTGTCCCTCTGCGAGGCCGAGGATGTGCGACAGATGGTTTGGCTGGGGCTCCTGCGGGTCTTGGAGCAGTTTCGTTATGACCCGGCCAAGGGACGTTTCCGAGGTTATCTCGGACAAACGGTGCGTCATGCGGTTCACCGCTACAGCAACTCCAGGAATCAAACTCCATCGTTGACCCTCGAGGAGTGGACCCGCGCTCTGGAAAATCCATCCGACGACGGACCGCCGGCGGTCGACGAGGAATGGGAGTCGGAGTGGCGCCGTCATCACCTGCGCAAAGCCTTCGCCGTCATTCGTGATGACTACAGTGACCGCAGTGTTCGCATGTTCCAGAGGCTTCTCCGCGGCGACCGCGTCGACGAGGTGGCCCGGGATTTCGAGACAACCGCTGCCGCCGTCTACAAGCTGCAGCAACGCCTCAAGGCCCGACTGCGCCGCCAGATCGAGAAGCAGGTGGAAGATGAGGACCGACTCTGTGAGTGATGACTACTTCGACGAGGCGACTCTGTGAGTGACGACTACTTCGACGAGGATTGGTTTGCCGACGACTGGCTCGAGGATGCTTCGTCCGCTCTCCGACAAGAGTCGCTTGGTGAGCTGGGTCCATACACGGTCTTGGAAGAGGTCGGACGCGGAGGCCAGGGAGTGGTCTACCGTGCGGTCGACTCGAGGACGAATGAGCCGGTCGCCATCAAGCGTCTACACGGAGGTTCCTTTGCGTCACAAGAAGCCCGTCGTCGCCTGCAACGAGAGCTCGCACTGGTGGAACGACTGCACCACCCTGCGATCGTCAGCCCCCGGACACCGGACGGCGATCCTATCGGGGAGAGCACCTGGATCGTCATGGAGTGGATCGAAGGGAAGGAACTGCTGGATCGTTTCGACGGGGGCCGGCTCGATCTCAACACGTTCTACGAAGTCGGGCTCGAGATCGTCGACGCGTTGATCCATGCGCATCGGAACGGAATCATTCACCGCGACCTCAAACCGGACAACATTCTCATCGACTCGTCCGACCGACCGCACATTCTGGACTTCGGTCTGGCTGCAGACCTCGACCGAACGCGCAACGCGTCGATCACGGGGACGGCGCAGTTCCTGGGTACGCTGGCATTCTCATCACCCGAACAGTTGGAAAGTCGACTTGGGGAAGTCGACGTTCGGACCGACATCTACTCGCTCGGCGTCATTTTCTTCCGCACCCTCACGGGACGAATGCCCTATCCGACCGACGGACGTTTTCAGGATGTGGCACATCACATCGTAGAGACATCACCGACCTCGCTTCGAAGTGTCTCTCCCGACATACCCGCGGGCCTGGAAACGATCGTGTCCCGAATGCTGGAGAAGCGTCCCGGCGATCGGTACGGATCGATGGAACAGTTGGGAGCGGACCTCCGAGCGGTGGCCTCGGGTGAATCGCCGACGTTTGCGGCTCGCGGAAGTCTCGACCACGTCGGGCGCGTGCTTCGCCGCTATCGACGCACGATGACGTGGGCCTCCGCGATCACCTGCCTCGCTGTGGTCCTGCTCGTAACGCTGACGGCGGCCTACCGCCAGGCGGCCGCCGAGTCGGCTCGACTGCACAGAGTCGTGGATTTTCTTGGATCGGTTCTCTCGCCCGAAGGACTGGCTTCGGGAGGCGACGAGGTTCCGATGGCGTGGGTGCTGGGACAGGCTTCGTCCCGAGTGGACGACGAGTTTGGGGACGACCCCCGGTTGGCGGCCTCCGTGCATTACAGCCTGGCCTCGAGTTTTGCATCCTTCTGGCTCTGGAAGCCGGCGCAGGTGCACGCGGCTAAAGCCGAACAGCTCCTGACGTCGGTCGACGGTGAAGAGGAAACACTGGCGGACGCGGCGCGTTTGCACGGGCTGGCCGCAGCGTTCAACGACTCGGACGACGCCGTCGAGATCCTCGAGCATGCGGTCGCGATCGGGGAACAGGTCTACGAGCCGACCGACGGGCGGCGCTTTGCCGGGTACTCCTTTCTTGCGTTTGCACTCTCACGCGCCGAGGGAAGAGAGGCCGAGGCCGAAGCGGCGTATCGGGCCGCTGCGGAACTGTGCGAAGCCGTTGGAGGTGAGAACTCTCTGATCTGGGCCGGCACTCACCACAGCCACGGTGCACTTGCGGCCTATCAGGAAAACTATGAGGTGGCGGCCGGACGCTACGAACGCGCACTGGAGTTGTACGAACGGCTGGACGCGACGGTCCATCTTCGAGAGTGTCGCAAGGATTACTCCATTGCGTTGGCTCTTCTGGGTCGCGGCGAAGAAGCGGAGTACCAAATGGAGCTGTCCTGTGCGGGGCTACCCGACTCGGTTGCGGCCGAGCGGAGGTCTGCACTCGCTTGGGCCGTGCGACAGGGGGAGGGCGTCAGGGAGTAGCCGAAAACCCTAATGATTGTCATACGCGCGTCCGATGGTCCCCCCAAGAGGGAGGCCGCCATGACCGCAACGACTCGCACGGATTCCGGTTCTGACATCCATGAACTGAGGAAGCAGCTCGATGAGGTAAGGCGAGAGAATCGCCGACTCAACGAGGAGTTGCAGGCTTCCCAGGGCGAGGTCCAGCGGCTGCAACAGGCGCTCTCCCGCGGCGAGAAGCTCCAGGAACTCATCGATCTGGAGAACCGCGAGATGCAGTGGGGCCTATCCGACATTCAGGGGGCTCTCGCCACCTCGGTTCAAGCCTCAAAGTCCACACTAAGTAGCTCGGAAACTCTCCGGACCGACTTCCAGGAGCTGTCCGATCATGCCGACGAGATCGTCTCCGAGCTCAGCGGTCTCGCTGCGCTCTCGTCCGAATCCGGATCTTCCGTCGACGAGATGGGCAGTGCCGCGAAGCAGATCAGCAGTGTTCTCGCTCTGATCCGCGACATCGCAGAGCAAACGAATCTACTCGCACTGAATGCGGCTATCGAAGCCGCGCGCGCTGGGGAGCATGGGCGGGGATTCGCCGTTGTCGCGGACGAGGTCCGCCAACTTGCCGACCGCACCCAGAAAGCGGTGGGGGAGACGGACGATGCGATTCAGGGTTTGCAGCAGAACGTCAATCAGGTCGGGAACGTCTTTGTCGGGCTGACGGAACGAGTCGGCAAACTCGACGCCGAGACCCGGAGTTTTCACGACCGCCTGAATACGCTCCGCAGCGAGATCATCCAGACGCTCGCCGATCTCGGCTTTGGAGCGGACGGCTTCTTCATCAGTCTGGCCAAGCTCGATCACGTCATTTGGAAGGTCAATACCTACCTCTCCGTTTTTCAGGAGGAACCCGCCTTCAACTTCGTCGACCATCGCAATTGCCGGCTCGGCAAGTGGTACTACGAGGGAGAGGGCAAGGAGTTCTTCTCACACTCGTCGCACTATCCCGGTTTGGAACAGCCGCACGAGAAGGTTCATTCCAGTACGAAGCGGGTTTTCGACGCCATCGCCGCCGAGCCGATGAGCTACGACAAGGCGCTACTGGCGATCCGCGAAATGGAAGCGGCAAGTCACGACGTCTTTGCGTTCCTCGACCGCGTCCGGGACGACGCGGATCGGAGTCTGTCCGGCGAAGCCGCCGCCTGATTCCCCCACAAGGTCTCCGAGTTGTGGTACTCTCCCAACTCGGCGTTTCGATCCGCGCCCAACCTCTGAGGTCCTGCCCCAGCACGGACCCATTTGCGAGGCAAAGGGGGGCATACTCCCGGATCCCCAAAATCACGAAGCCTTCGCATGCCGTGTGTCTGCGTTGCTGGGGAACGAACACGCGGTCGAGTTGAAGGAGACCGTGATGCCTACGCAGAAAGACCTCAAGCGCCTCGCCCGTTCCCGAATGAAGAAGACCGGCGAGTCCTACACCACCGCTCGAGCCACCCTGATCCAGAAGAAGACCAAGGGCGACCGGAACGTTCCAGACCTGGCCCAGCTTGCCGGGATCAAGGAAGAGTCCGTTCGGAAGGCGACCGATCGGTCCTGGGCGGATTGGGTCAAAGCCTTGGACGCGTTGGGCGCCGAGAAGATGGTCCACCGCGACATCGCCAGTGAGATCCGAAACCGGTGGGACATCTCGGAGTGGTGGATTCAGACCGTGACCGTCGGCTACGAGCGGATCAAGGGATTGCGCGAGACCGGCCAACTCAGCGGCGGGAGTTTCGCCGCGAACAAGTCCAAGACCTTCCCGGTTCCGATCGCAGAGCTCTACAAGGCGGTTGCGGAAAAGCGCCAGCGCGACCAGTGGATGTCACCCGCCGACATGACCGTTCGGAAGCGAACTCCGGAAAAGTCGATGCGGATCAGCTGGGGTGACGGAACCCAGGTCGAGATCTACTTCTGGTCCAAGGGAGACTCGAAAAGCCAGATCCAGATTCAGCATCGAGGGTTCGAAAGCAAGAGCGCTGCGGATGAGATGAAGACCTTCTGGGCGGAACAGGTGACTGCACTCGGCAGCCACCTCAAGTCCTGAGCACAGAAGCAGCGCATGTTCGGTCGCGGTCCGGCGGTGAAAGACTACCGGCCGCCGATCCGGACCATGGGGATGCGGGAGGGGACCGCTCGGTCGGCCCCTCCGGCACTCCGGCACCGCAGGAAGTAGACGCCGTCGGCCAGGTGGCTGCCGTCCTCGTGAGCCGGTTGCCAACTGACCGTCTGCAGTCCAGCCGGGACGACAACGGTCGCGACGCGTCGGCCTTCGGCGGTCAGAACTTCGAGCGTAACGTCATTGCTCCGGCTAAGACCGTGGTGAAGCCCATCCTCGGGTTCGGAAACCGAGCCCACGCCTGAGCCCTCGAGACCAACGAGCTCGAACGAAACTTCTCCGGATGATGGATTGGGAAGAACCCGAACGCTTGGACCGAACTGCGTGGAACCGACGGATGTGAGATCGGGGACGGAGGGGACGGAGGCGGGGTCGTCGAATCCGTATCGCACGAGAAAGCCGTCTTCGAACGACACCGGGTCGAAGGTCACTCCCGCGAGATGGATGGCGAACGCGTCATCGACGGCAAGCGCAGCGACGATGTCGTTGGTCCCGGCGTCACCGGACCAGATCTGAAACCACTCTTCGTTCCCGTCGGCGTCGAACTTCACGGTTGCGACGTCCCGGTCCTGTGCACCGATGACCTCCCAGCCGGTCACGTAGATTCCGCCTTCGGAGTCACGCTCCAGGGTCTCGGCCAGACTGTTGAAGCCCGGACCGTCGAAGTCGCTTCGCCAGATGAGGCTTCCGTCATTCCCATCCAGCTTGCGGACGACGATCTGGATGTTCGGGGGCGTTTCGCTGAGATTCCCGACGAGGATGGCGTCCCCCGCTTCGTCGATGTCGATATCGATGGCAATGGCGACGTCACAAGGATCATTCGGGACGACGTCTTCCCAAAGGACGGAGCCGTCGTGGTCGAGTTTCCACGACCGTTGTTCCTGACTCCCGCATGCAGACTCGGGGTTTCCGGTGACGACGATCCGTCCATCCGGGCCCTGTGCGAGAAACGCATCCTCGAGTGCGCCCAGAGGACCGGACAGGGCTCTTCGCCAAACCTCGTTACCGGCAGCGTCGACGGAAACCGCCAGGTAGGTGAGGTAGCTGTCCGCAATGCCGACGAAGTGAGCCGAGTTGTCGTCAGCCACGACAAGATCCGTCATGAAGTCGACGTCCGAAGCGTCGCCGTCATAACTTCGGGACCAAACCAGTTGGCCGTCCGGGGCGTACCGAAGCAGGAGGAAGTCCCCGCCGTCGTAGTAGCCGACAAGGGGGCCGCCGTCCGGGCCGATGGCGAGCAACGGCTCATGACCCAGGTGATTCGTCGTGAGCAGATCGAAGGTGGACGTCCACAGAATCGACCCGTTCGGAGCAATCTTCCGAACGACGATCTGCTCAGAGAAGTCTTCCGAAAGAACGACGCGCGATACCCAGATCACATCGCCGTCGATTGTCGTGTCGAGACCGGAGACATGATCTTGGACGTTGCCCACGAACGCGAGGTCCCAAAGAAGGTTTCCGGCTTCGTCGTAGGCGAGCAGATAGGTGCCATTGACTTCGGCCGGTCCGCCTCTGTCGCCGGCGACGAAGATCTGATCGCCCCCAAGCGACACGAGCTGATGGTATTCGTTGGTGGCCGCGTCCCCTTGCCATATTCGCTGCCAGGACAGAGTAGGGGGCTCTCCCGCAAGCGCGACCGTGCTTCCCAGAGTCGCGACGATGACCAACCAGCGAAATGAAACCCACCTCATCTGCATTCCCCCTCGTGCGTGTAAAAGGTAGTCGCCGACGGCGGCCCGGTGATACGTCGCAACGAGGGAGTGAGGTTGGGCTCAGTCCTCCGGCCTTTCTCCCGCCCGCGCCATCTTGACGATTTTGGGATCGAATCTGGCCACGATATCGACAAGGTCGGACTGTGCACTCATCACGCTCTCGATGTTCTTGTAGCACATGGGAAGCTCATCGAGGCCGGCAGAGAGAAGGTGAACGCCCCGGTCGCGAGCCAGGCGTCGCGGGTTGGTTCCCTGGAACTCTTTCTTCGCCTTCGTCCGGCTCATTCGACGCCCGGCGCCGTGAGCCGCTGAGTCCATGGAGTCGGCGTTGCCCTTGCCCCGCACGACAAAACCCGGATCGGTCATGCTTCCGGGAATGATTCCGAGAATTCCTGCGCCCGCCGGCGTCGCGCCTTTGCGATGAACGACGACCTCCTCGCCGTCGTGGGTCTCCTTCCAGGCGAAGTTGTGATGATTCTCCAGGTCGAGCTTCACTTCGGCGCCAAGGAAACCGGCGATGGCTCTGTGGATGCACGCATGATTGGCTGCTGCGTACTTTCCCATCAGTTCCATCGCGGCCCAATATTCCTGTCCATCATGCGAATCGAGGTCGAGCCAGGCGAGGTGCCGAAGGTCCTTCGGCAGTTCCGGTCGCAGGTCCATGGCCAGGCGGCTGTAGTGGGACGCAACGGAGGCGCCCGTGCCCCGGCTTCCGCTGTGTGAGAGAAGGGCGAAATGAACACCTGCGTCGAGGCCCAGGTCGGCACGTTCGAGCGTGAGGGTCCCGAACTCGACGAAGTGGTTCCCGCTTCCGCTGGAACCCAGTTGTGACCACGCTTTGTCCCGGAACCTCTGCGTGATCGGAGAGATGCTCCAGTCCTCGTCGAGAACATCGTGTTGTCGTCGGTTCTTGAAGTGAGCAGCAATCCCAAAGCGCGTCTCTGTTTCGATCGCATCCGAAAGAAACTCTCTTCGGGACTCGAGAGCGAGGATGGGAAGGTCGAGCACCGTCATCTTCATTCGGCATGCGATGTCTACTCCGACGGCATAGGGGATCACGGCCTCGCGCGTGGCGAGAACCCCGCCGATAGGAAGGCCGTAGCCTTGATGGGCATCAGGCATCAGGGCGCCGCGAACCGTCACCGGCAGCTTGGCGGCGTTTCTCATCTGTTCGACGGCACGCGGCTCCAAGTCAGTGCCCCACTGTCGCCACGGTTTTGGTGAGTAGTCCCTGTCGTCTGGTTGACTCAACGCGCGCCGTCCTTACAGCCTCGATTCATCAACCTTTCGCACCTTGGGAAAGAATGACGAGTCGACGCTAGTTCCAACGTGTGCTTGCAGTCGGGCTCTCGGATCAAGACCCGGATCGTGCTTTGTGATCGATAACCTTGGCAAAATACCACTGGTTCCCCCACGCGTCCGCCACTCCGCCCGAACGCTCACCGTAGGGATGGTCCGTAACCTCGTAAAGTGCCGTCGCTCCGGCGTCGACGGCTTGCTTCCATGCGGCATCGGGGTCCTCGACGAAAACGTGAAGGCTCATCCGGGTCGGTTCGAAGCTTCCCTGCGGTTGTCCGATCTCGAGGATGCCGCCGTGGACCTCGAACTCTCCGTGGACCAGCCGCCCCTCGGCTTCGTGGGTTTGGCCGATGGTGGCGCCCAGTCCCTGTTCGGCGAAGGCAAGGAATCCCTTCCAGTCTTCGAGGAGAAAGTAGGGGGTGATGGTCTGAAATCCGTCGGGAGTGTGCTTCATGTCGATTCTCCATTTCGTAGCCGAGCCGAGCCGAGCTGACTCACGCAGTGTCCAGCAACTTCAGTGAAGTCGCGAAACGACTTTGTTGGGCCTGTCCAACAGTGAGAAGCATCCCAAAGTCGGTGTCGGGGTGTATTGAACGAAATCACACTTTCATCGCAACCACACCTTGCGGCCCGAGAAGGCGACGCTGCGGAGAGTTGAATCGCGTGCGGCCAGCGGTCAAACTCGTGTCATGCAGGATTCGGTCTTTCTCGCCGCCCGGCCTCCGGAGCTGATGCCGTGGGTCACCGGGATGTGGTACTCGAGCGGACACCTGGAGCATCTCCGAGAAACTGTCGTGGCGGCGGCCTCGACGGACATCGTCGTCAATCTCGGAGAGCCGATGAAACTGGTTCGCGGGAACGGTGTGGCGGATATTCGCGGGACCACGGTGACCGGGCTCATCAGCCGTCCGTTCGTGCTCGAGCATCCCGTATTTCATGAAGCCTTGGGAATCCGTCTCTCTCCCCACGGAATCCGTGCGGTTCTCGGGATACCTCCGGGCGAGTTCCAGGATGCCGTCGTCGATCTGTCCGCGGTCGACGGAATCGACTCTCTGTTCGATGCGTGCATCCGATTCGAAAGGCCGGCAAGGCGAATGTTGGCGGCAGCGCGATGGTTGAAGTCTCGCATCCGCAAGTTTGCAGGAGCCGGCGATGGACTCGTACTCTGGGCGACGAGCAAACTCGATTCGCGCGCCGGAAAGATCACGGTCAAAGAGTTGCAAGAGGAGAGCGGGCTGGGGCCGACACGTTTCAATCGGCGATTCGTCGATGAACTTGGGCTCACACCGAAAAAGTACATGCGGCTTCTCCGGTTCCGCGGCGCGCTGGAACTCCTGGAACCCGGTCTCGACTTTGTCGACCTTGCGGTCGAAGCGGGGTACGCGGATCAACCCCACATGATCCGTGAGTTCCGGGAGTTCGCGAATGCAACGCCGTCCGAATTCTTGGCGCGGCGTTATCCGAGCGGTTTGACGCTGGCCGGTGGGGAGTAGCTCGCGTTCCGTGCGGCCCCCAAGCTCAGTTCGCCGCCATTACCACTGCAGTAGCCACCGCCCTCACAACCGCCTTGGCCAACGATTCTCCCAGCGGCAGCACCTGTCCGCCGTCGCTGTCTCCTTGGGGCAGAAAAGGGTGACGAGGTTGGGAAACAGAGACGTAGAATCGCCTCATGTCCAGAACTCACGCGTCGATCTCGGAGGACGAAGCCGTTCTTCGTGCCGTGCAGGCCGACGAACCCGGGGCCTTTGACAAGTTCGTCGACCGTTTCGGCAGCCGGATCTACTCCTTCGGAGTTCGGGTTTGCGGGAAGCACGAAGACGCCGAGGATGTCTTCCAGGAAACCCTGCTCGCTGTTTTCCGAAACATCCAGCAACTGCGTGAACCCGGCGCTTTGAGCACCTGGCTCTACCGGATCGTTTCGAATGCCTGTTTTGCCGGCCGGCGTAAGGGAACCTTGTCTCCGCCCCGCGAGACCTCGATCGAGGATCTTCTTCCGGTCGGAGGCGTCTTCGAAGACGGTCCCCACCTGCCTGCGGGTGGCGTGACTCCCCCGGAGTCCGCAGCCTACGCGGCCAAGCTCTCGGACGCATTGGAGCAGGCTCTGGAAGAGCTTCCCAAGGATTATCGGGTGGTGTGGGTCCTGCGCGACGTCGAAGGATTCAGTACAGCGGAGACGGCAGAGATCCTGGGCATCAAAGCGCCGAACGTAAAAATGAGACTGCACCGCGCCCGGCTCGCACTTCGCAAGAAGTTGGAGCACTGGCGACCGGGGGAGGAATCCGACCATGACTAATTCCGGCCCGGGAAAGCATGAGCATGGCTCGGCGGAGTGCCTGGCTCTGGCGGAGAGGCTGTCGGAGTGGGTGGACGAGGAACTTCCGGCCGACTTGGCGCGTGAAGTGTCGAGTCACATGGAGGACTGCGCCAACTGCATCCGGTTCGTCGACTCGCTTCGTAGGATCAAACAGCTACCTCAGGAGCTTCCCGGTCCGCAGGCCGGACCCGCCCGTCTCCGGGAACTCGCGGAAGACGTGCGGCGGAAGCTCGATGAGGACCGTAACTGACCCCCGGCTCTTAAGCTTCATCTTTTGAATCACTTGAGCGGTTTCTGAGGGCCCGGCAGATTCCGGTGTTTTTGCCGTTACCTTTCCAGCTCAGTTCGACTCTTTCCTCATGAAGACGTTGAAGGAATGAACTGGTGAAGGAGATGAAGCCATGACACTGGAAAACGCCATCCGTCGCCTGGCCGGAGCCTTGGTGTTGGTGGGACTCGCACTTGGAATCCTCGTCAACCCGTGGTTTTTTGCTCTCGTCGCCTTCGTCGGCCTGAACCTCTTCCAGTCTTCGTTCACGGGAATCTGCCCCGCCGAGAAGATCCTCACGAAGTTGGGCGTCGGCAGCGAACTCGAAAAGCAAAGGACGGCGTAGTCCGACGTTTGCGTTCGCACCGACTGCTCGACAACGTAAGAGGGCCGGCCCCGTGCGGGGAGCCGGCCCTCTTGCCAACTAGCGGCACTTTCAGACTAGCGTTGGATCACGACTTTGGTTGCAGCCCAGCCCAGTTCGCTCGTCACCCGGATGTGATAGATCCCCGCCGGAAGCTTTTCCCCCCGGTCGTTGCGTCCATCCCAGGTCATCGGATGGAGGCCGGCGGCCAGGGGTTCCGCATGAAGCAGGCGCACCCGTCGTCCGGTCGCATCATGAACCGTGAGCCGAGTTTGCGCATCCGCTTCCAGCCTCAGCCGTAGCGAGGTTTCTCCTGCGCTCGGGTTGGGAAACGCGTTCTCGATCCAGACTCCTCCCGCGCGGGACTTGGGTTCCGTCGCGTCCAGGTCCGTCGATGTGGGGGTTAGGCTCCGTGCCCGGATCAGCCTGCTGTTGGAGCCACCGAAGATCCACGCGTCGTCGACGGCGCAAACCGAATTCACTCGACCCAGCTGAATTCCCGGGGCCGGACCGTGAAAGCGGGGAAACTCATCGGTCCAGGTGACGCCCCCGTCAGTCGTTCTCTGGAACGTATCGTCGTAGTAGCCGACGGCGCATCCTTCGAAGTTGTCCAGGAACGAGAAGGCGAGCGCCCGCTCAGACGAGACCATGGTCCACTGTGCTCCGCCATTTGTCGTCCGATAGATTCCGGGAGTCGTCCCGGAGAACACCCCGGCCAACCCCGCGTCCGCATCGAACCAGTGCATGGCGCTCGGCGCGCGGGGAAGTCCCGTCGGCACGATCAGGTTCCAGCTATCTCCGCCATCCGTGGTCTGAAAGAGACGTGGCGCAGAGCCGATCGCCCCCGATGCGATTCCGATCATGGGACTGACGAAATCGACCGTGGCGGCGATGAACGTTCCCGTGGGGACACCGCCGCCGACCGGGGCCCAGGTGGCGCCGCCATCCGTGCTTCTCAGCAGGTCGCCCGTGGCATCGAGAGTCGAGGTCAGGAAGTATCGATCCACCGCCGGCAGAGCCGCGTCCCAGGTGCGCCGGTCCGTTTCCAACGAATGCGACTGCCAGGTGTCGCCCCCGTCCGTCGTGGTGCGCACGTCGTTGCGATACGTGAGGAGGCCATGGTCGGCGTCCGCGAACCCCTGGGCGTCGATCCAGTAGAGTCCCGGCACGTTGTCCGGAGTAAACCAACTGAGGCCCTGGTCATCACTCCGCAACCAACACGGATCCTTTCCGGCCGTCGGTTGATTGGCCGCGAAGACGACCCCGTCGGGTCGGCGGATGAGGTTTGTGAAGGCCGCAGCGGGGGCCGAGTGGTCACACAGGTTGGCGGTGGCGTTGTGCAAAGTCACGCCGTTGTCATCGGACCAGAATAGGTCACCCGCATCCGATCCGACGAGGATGCGGCCGGACGGAGTGCGATGAATGGTCGGGAAGCCCACGACTCTGCGGTCGATACGGTTTTCCCAGGTCTCTCCGCCGTCGGTCGTCTCCCAGAGCTCCGCGCCTTCGAGAAGGGTCACGGTCAGCCAGTGATCGGGACCCAGGACTTCGGTCCGAAAACGATAGAGGGGAGGGACGGGCGCAAAGTGCTCCGTCCACGTCACGCCCCCGTCGGTTGACTCCCAGGTGCCGAAGTCCTCGATGATGTAGCCGCGGTTTGCGTCTGCGAAGTAGACCTCGTTGAACCCGAAAGGGGTGTCGTCGGTGATCCGGACCCAGGTTTCGCCACCGTCCGTCGTGCGATGGGAGACGTCCTCGCCGACGACATAGGCTTCGGTCCCACTTTGCCACACATGGTGCCGGATGGTGCCCTCTCCCGGACCGACTTCCACCCAGTTCCACCCGCCGTCCGTTGAGAGCACGACGTGACCGTTTTCACCGGCCGCGGAGATTCCTCCCGGATAGGTTGTGATGTCTCTCAGTCCGCCTGTGGCCGGGTTGTCGATGTTCTCCCAGGACAAGCCCGCGTCCGTGCTTCTGTAGATCCGATCGTCCGTGCCCACCGCCACCAGGTCCTCGGTGGAAAGGGCCACGATGTCGTTGAGATCACCCGCGAAGCCGGCCGGTCCGTGAAGCGAGGCCCAGGACTCTCCGCCGTCGACGGTACGAAGGACGAGGCCACCCCCGCCGACGGCCCACCCGGAGGAGGCGTTGGCGAAGGCGAAGTTGTAGATCGCGTTGCCCTGAGGCGCGGGGTGTCCCCAGGTCCAGTCGGCTTCCCAGAGAGCGGATGCGGACGAGATGCTTCCGAGGAGGAAAGCGGCACTCAGGGCGACGGGGCGGACCAGCGATGGCGGAATTGATAGGTGCATGAAGGGATCCTATAGGGATTTCGCGGTGGAGGACGAATGCTTCCAGAGAGGAGTCGCCTCGGGGTCGCCTGAGATACGTCTGCCGGGGGAGTTCCCGGACTCCCCTTCGGGAGGGGGGATGGCCAGAGGAAGTGTCCGGTCGAAACTGTGCGCTCTTTTGGGGATCGCCTTGTTCGATGGAGCCGCCAACTTCGCGAGCGGCTCCATCGATTGGCTGAGGAGACGCGCTAGCCCAGGATCTGAAGCATCTCCTGCCTCAAGCGCTCGAACTGGGCCAACGAAATATCCGGCCGATAGCGCAACATCAGCGCCTGCAGCTCTTCGGAGAATCCGGCGCCTGCCCGAGCCCCCGTCACTCTGCGGGTCGCTCTTGCAACCTGCGTCCGGTTGCCTCCGTCCCTTCGACCCGGCGTCCGTCCGGGCCTCCGGCTGAGGCCGAACTTGCGAGCTTTCGTATTGACTGTCGGCAAGGATACCGAGTGCTTCGCGGCGATCTCTCGGTACGTCAGCTTTCCCGCTTCGATGTCCGAAACGATGGCTTGTTCACGCGCCTGTCGTTCTGCGGGCGAGAGCGTCGCACCTCCTCTACCGGTTCCCTGCTTGCGAGTTTTCGTCGACTTCCTTCTGATCTTCCGTGCCATGGTCGGCCTCCCTGGCTGATGTGTCGTACCGTAGAACTCTGCAGTCTAACAGTAGAGTCGTAGGTGACCTCAAGATGTATTGTTGACGACATGTACATCTACGGCGAATTCTCGTATGTGCGGGGTGCTGGCGTTGTACTTCAGACTTGACGTCAAACGTAATGGCGGAACGGACGCGGTGCGCCCGGATGCGGGCGGAAAGCTGGATGGTTCTTTATCGGATCGCTCTCGGGGGGAGATATGGACGGGTATGAGGAGGGCCGGGGCGGTGATCCGCTCCGGCCCTCCCTCATTCGATTTCTACGCGATTCGAACCGACTACTCCATGATGTACATGTGGAATCCGACCTGCGTGATGCCGTTTCCAAACGTACCGAAGTTGGTTGCGCTGTCCCCGTCGCCGGGAGGACTGTAGATGTCGATGGACAGTCCATGGGAAGCCGAGATACTGAAGTTCTTCGCCAGGAAGAGCTCACCCTCGATTTCACCCATGATGCTGAACGTCGTGGCCGAGTCCGTGTCGCCCTTCGCGACAAACACGTCCTGCGACGTGAACGCGATTCCCGGACGGAGCAGTACGTTGACCTTTTCCCAGGACTTGAACTTGAACGGAGCTCCCGCCTCGAGCGCAAAACGCTTGAGAGACTCATCGCCCTGATCGGTCGAAGAGAAGCCGAGACCAATGTCGACGCCGGTCGTTTCGTTGACCCAGTAGCGGATCCCGATCGGTGCGTCACTGTGATGGAAGCCCAGCGCACCCTTTGCGTGCTCTGCGGCCATTCCAACCGTCGGGGCACAGGCTGCGGCGAGGGCCAGCAGGGAAATCCAAAGCTTTGTCTTCATCGTATCCTCCTCGACTTTGGGGGTTGAACGAACATGGCGGTCAGTCGACACCCGACATGTCCGGTTACATCGGTTCCAAGGATCCCAACAAAGTCGGGATCAGTTCAGAGACGGTGGGATGAATGTGGACGGCACGTTCGATGACCGTGTACGGCCGATCGGCATACATGACGTCCAATGCCGAGTGCACGACTTCATCGCCACTCACTCCAAGTGCGGTGAATCCGAGGATTCGTTTACTCTTGGCATCGACCAGGGCCTTGAGGAATCCGTGAGTCTCACCCATCTCGACGGCGCGGCTCACTTTGTTCATAGGCATCTTTGCGATCAGCGTTTCCTCTTTGCGCTTGCGGGCTTCCGTTTCCGAGATGCCCACCCGGGCGAAAGGCGGGTCGGTGTAGAGCGCGTATGCGAGGATCCGATCCTGCACGGAGCGGGATCCCTCGCCCAGAACCTGGTCGGCCACGATCTCGTGGTCGTTGAATGAGGTGTGCGTGAAACCACCGCGGCCGTTGACATCACCGAGGGCCCAGATGCCATCGACCGAGGTGCGCAGGTGGTCGTCGACTTCGATGTATCCTCGTCGGTCTGTACTGAGCCCTGCCGCATCGAGTCCGAGTGAATCCGTGTTGGGAACCCGACCGACCGCCAGCAACACGTGCGTTCCGGTCACCGTCGCTTTGGGCTCATCGCAGTCCAGGCGGACTTGAATCCCTGCCTCGACCGTTTCGAGTTCGACACACTCCGAGTTCGTTCGAATGTCGATGCCTTCGGATGTCAGGACCTCGGTGAGCGCTGCGCAGACGTCGGAGTCTTCTCGGGGCAACAGACGGTCCTTCATCTCGATGACCGTGACTTCGCTTCCGAAGCGCCGGAACATCTGCGCAAACTCGAGGGCGATGTAGCCGCCACCGACCACGATGAGGTGGTCCGGCAGTTCCTTCAGCTGCAGAAGGTCCGAGCTGGTGAGATAGGGAGTGGACCCGATGCCGGGCAGATCCGGAATCCGGGGGCGGGTTCCCACATTGATGAAGATGCGTTCGCCTTCGAGGCGCCGGTCATCTACTTGGACTTCTCGCGGTCCCACGAACTGCGCCGAGCCGTCGACGACGTCCAGCCCATCCATGTTTCGAAGCCAGGATTCCAGCCCGTCGCGTGATTTCGCGACGATCTCGTCTTTTCTGGCCTGAATTCGGGAGAGGTCGACCCGGAACGGGCTGCCCAGATCGATGCCGTGCGTCTGGGCGTTCCGGACGACATGAACGGCCCGGGCACTGGCCACGAGGGACTTCGTTGGCGTGCAGCCATAGTTGACGCAAGTACCGCCGAAGCGGTCGCGCTCCACGATGGCCACGCGCATCCCGGCGGAGGTGAGCTTCGAGGCCAATGTAGGCCCCGCCTGCCCCGTCCCGATGATGACGGCGTCGTAACGACTCAAAAGTACCCAACTCCCTGACCGCGAACGATTCCCTGTCCACGACGCCGAAAAGGGTACTCCACCGGGGCCAACTTGAAAAGTAGACACGACACCCGGAAACTTTCCCGTAGGTTCAGGAGAACAAGGCACAATCGGGTCGAAGGAGGCGGGGTCGGGGGGTTCTGTCTGCCCCCTCTCCGCCGCAGCCGCGGCCTCAGTCTCCCCGAAGGTGAAAAACCGAGCTGGAAGGAAGTCCAATGTCATCGATCCAACGTTTTCTTTCGTCCCGATCCGTCAACCTCGATGTCGGGTTGCTCGTCATCCGGCTGGGCATCGGATTCAGCATGTTGGCCTTCCACGGGTATGGGAAGATCACGGGCGGTCCCGAAGCCTGGGAGCGGATCGGGTCCAACATGGCCGAAATGGGAATCACCTTTGCTCCGGTTTTTTGGGGTTTCATGGCGGCCTTCAGCGAGTTCGTTGGTTCCGCACTGATCATGGCCGGGCTCTTCTTCCGGCCGGCCGCGCTTCTCCTCGCCTTCACCATGGTCGTGGCCATCCTGCGTCACCTCAGCATCCCGGCGGGCGAGCCCGGAGCCGGATGGGACGGTGCTTCCCACGCTCTGGAGTTCTTCTGTGTCTATCTGGGGCTCTTCCTGACCGGCGCCGGGCGCTACGCGCTGATGGGCCGTGGACCGGGCAAGCGGGGCGACGCGTAGGCCAAAAACCAGGCGAAAGCCTCGGCCAAAGCCTCCGCCAAAGCTCGCGAGCCATCCAAAGGCCGTCGCCACGACGCAGGTCGGCAGAACACGTCCACTCTTTCCTTGCGCACCGACCCGATGCCTCGGGGAAGCGTTTGTTGACTTCCCCGAGACCGACGCCGTCTGGTAGTTTCAAGATCCTTTCCCTTCAATCGGCAACAGGAGCCGAAGGTTCCTCCACGCTATCTTTTTGAAGGAGGCAGAAGTGCCCTACTCAGGCTTCAGGAGACTTTCGAGTTTCCTACCCGTCGCGTCGCTGGTTTCGATTCTGAGCATCGGCGATGCAGATGCCCGATCCGACGTCCCCGCGACCCTCTACACGACCGGCCCACCGAACATCTTCTACCACGACGTCAATGAAATCGAACTCATGGTCACGAACGTCGGCCGTGTCGGAAACGGTCAACTTGGCCTGGACGGTCCGAGTTTGGGCTGGCGGGGCGGAGAGTACCTGTACATGGGAGGCCTATGGATTGGCGCCCTCGACGCGGACGGCGTCCCTCGCGTTTCGACCGGCGGTTACGCGTTCGAGCTGCTCCCGAGTCTGGATCCTGTGGACACGATCTACGCGAACTACGAAGGGGCGCCCGGGTCCGACCGAAACGGATACTCCGATCAGCCGGACGACGACGGGGACGGCGCGATCGATGAGGAGTTTCATAACGGCAAGGATGACGACGGTGACGGTCGGGTTGACGAAGATCTGGCGGCGACGTCCCAACAGATGTTCAGCTGTGAATACTGGGACTACACCGAAGAGTCGCAAGACCTCAATCCGAGCCACAAGCCGATGGGCATGTTCGTCCGTCAGCAGACCTACGCGTTCTCCCATCCGGAGTACGACCAGTTCATCGGGATCGACTACGAGATTCGCCATGATGGGGATGAAGCACTGACCGAAGTCTATGTCGGCCTGATGATCGATTCGGATGTGGGTCCGTCGGACGTCAGTGGATACTGGTCGGACGACGGCGGCTCCACACTATTCAGGCAAGTCGTTCTCGAGGATCCGGAGTTGGGTTCCTGCTCCAATCGTTCCCGGAGTCTGGAAATGGCCTACATGTACGATGTGCCGGACGACATTGCGGGAACGAACCACGGCGATGTCGGAGGATTCCTCGGCGTGCTCTACCTCGGGAGCACGACCGACCTGACGGGACGCCGGGCTCCGGTGGAGGCTGGGCTGCATACGGCCGTCGTCTACCCGTCGGCGGTCGAGTTCGGTTCGGACGGGCTTCGTTACGGGGCCATGGCCAGCGGGACGATCTCCCGCCACTCGGAAGTCATCGACGACCATCGTATGCTCGTGTCGGTGGGACCCTTTCCCCGCTTCGAGCCGGGCCAGACCGTAACCGTCAGCTTCGCGTACGTCATCGGCGAAGGCTACGTCGATCCGTCGACGCGGAGACCGTGGCCCGACCTGGACAACGACGGCGAACCGACCGACAAGACCCTGCTGGTTCAGGCGACGCGGGCGCTCGAAGCCTATGAGGGGCGCTGGCGGGACCTCGACCGGAATCCTGAGACCGGCGTGAAGGGAAGGGAGACTTGTGTCGAGACCGATCCGGGCGACCCGTTCCTCTGGATCGCTCCTTGCGCGGCCTCCGGGTTCTTCAACTTTGATGGCACGACCTGCGAGGATCCGGAAGCCTGGGTCGATGCCGACTGTGATCCCTGCACCCCGAACATGGAGCATGAGGGTTGCGAGAACGGTGGCTGCGAAGCCCAGGCGCGTTGGTACGTACCGCGTCCGGGAGCGCGTAAGCTCGTCGCCGTCTCGTCCCATTCGCCCGCGCAGCAGAATCTCCTCCCCGCGAGGACCGGCGAATCCAGCCGTGACACCGCCGCCTCTCGGCTGACTTTGCACGCTCGGCGGGGCGAGCTTGGAGAGGTCGAGTTTCGCATCGAGGCTGACGTGACCGAGAACATGCTCCTTCGGGTCTTCGATGCCGCAGGCCGGGCCGTCACCGAGGCGGAGACAGTGCGTGTTACGGCCGGTCAGACGGAGTGGTCGTGGTCCAGCGATCGCGGGCACGTCGACCTTGGCAGCGGGGTTTACTTCGCGCGACTGATCGGATCGGAAGTCGAAGCGACGACGCGGTTCGTTCTCGTCGATTGACGTTCGGTAAGGGGCCGGATATCACCCGAATCGCGGGTGCCGGCCCTGTATTCCCGGATTCTGATCGAGGCGCTGTCGCCGTCCCGCGACGAAAGCGACCCACCTTCCCGTCGCCAAAACGTCCGAGCGGACGGACCTGTCTACCTGCCTACCACCAGACGGAGTTCGTCCTCCGGAAACACGGCGAGTTCCTCTTCAAAGCACTCGACGAGAAGCGAGTCTCCGTTGCTCCATGTCGCGCAAAACTGAACCGAGGGCAACACCGTCGAACGGCCTTGCACCTCGCCGGCGATGTCGGTGGCCAAGAAATCCCGGCCGACCGGGATGACCGGCCAGGGAACGGAAAAGGTTCCGTCCGCGTCGGTGTGGCTGAAGGGAGCCTCCCGTTGACGCTCGAGGTCCAACGAATGAACGAGAACTCGTTGCTCGAAAATGCTCGCGTTGTCGTCAAGACCGAGTTCCAGTCGGGCCAGGTAGAGGCCGTTGGGAACGGGGGCGCCGTGATCATCGTCTCCCGGCCAGAAAAGACGGTGACTACCGGCATCCTGTCGCTCGTCGACGAGCGTACGTACGACCAAAAATCTGTGATCGACCAGTGTAAGTCGAACCTTCTCCTCGACCGCAGTTACATACTCGAAGAAGCCGGTCTCATCGATCGGGTTGGGCGATGGGGGAAGAAGCTCGGAACGACCACCGTCGGTTCGGTCGTCTGCGACACGCCCTTCAATCGGAACGGGAGCGGTCCAGGCGAAACGAAAGCCGATTCCGGCGCCCGCGATCGGTTGGTTCGAGCCATCGAGAAGGCGACCGGTCAGTTCCTGCGGCTCCGGCTCCGTCGGGTTGGGCTCATCGCCGCACCCCGAGTCGATGACCAGCAGGCCGATGCAAGCGCCGTTCAGAAGAAGTGCGCTGACCGTCCGGCGGAGCCAGGAGCCCCCTTCACGGGCCCCTGTCTTGTTCCAAGACTTCGAGGAACTGGCAGGGAAGCTGGGTTTCGAGACATTCGACATGAGACTCAGTCTACCAAGACTCCTGGAGTTGAAGTGGATTTGTCGGCGGATCTTCCGATGGAGTAATCTTCACCACTTCTCTACCCGGCGTGTGTCGTTGCGTTTCGACTGATCCGATCCAAGGAGCTCCGCATGAAGATCGAAGTCCACGAGTGCCCGACGCAGGACGATCTCGTCCTTGCGTTCTCTCCGATCTCCCACTACTTCGGTGGCGATCCCTCGGCAGAGGATCTGAAGCGCATCGCGCAGGTCTTCGATTACCGCCGCGCGATCTACGCAACCGCCGATGGTGAACCCGCCGGAGGTGCGGCTGCCCACGCATTCGAACTGAGTGTTCCGGGCGGGACGGTACCGGCCGCGGGTGTCACGATCGTAGGAGTCAGGCCGACTCATCGACGACGCGGGATCCTTCGTCATCTCATGCGCAAGCAGCTGGACCAGGTTCGGTCCTGGGGAGAACCCGTGGCTTTCCTTTGGGCTTCCGAAGAGACCATCTACGGACGTTTCGGTTACGGGTGGGCTACGTGGAACGGTCGCTTCGAACTGACAAAGGCGGACAGTCAGTTCGCGCAGCCGGTCGAACTTACAGGGCAGATGAAACTGCTGAACAAAGAAGACGCCTACGAACCGATCTCCACGGTGTACGAGAAGATCCGTCCCGGCTATCCAGGGATGTATTCGCGGTCCGAGAACTGGTGGAAGCTGCGCCGTATGCATGAGCCGGCAGAGCGCAAAGGCAGTGAGATGAATCGTGCCGTGCTTTACATCGATGGAGAGCCGGAAGCGTACGCGCTCTACAGGATCCGCACGGAATTCAAAGGCGGGGAAAACGTCGGAGAGGTCCGCATCATCGAGGCCCTGGCCACGAGTCCGGAAGCGACCGCCCAACTCTGGCGCTTTCTCCTCGATATCGATTGGTCGCCGAAGGTTCAGGTCGACTTCGTTGCCGTGGACCATCCGCTTCACTTTCTGCTGGCCAGGCCGAGCCGGATGAAGATGATTCTCGACGATGCCCTCTGGGTTCGTCTGGTTGATGTGGAAGACGCATTGCGCCGCCGGACGATCTCCCAGGCCGAGCCGGTCGTATTGGAAATTGCCGACGCGTTCTGCCCGGAAAACGAGGGGAGATACCGAGTCGGCCGCGGTGAAGTCGCCCGCACCACGGACGATCCGGATCTGTCGATGGATGTCAGTGCCCTCGGCTCGGTCTATCTCGGCGGCAACACCTTCGCGGATCTGAACCGAGGTTGCCGAGTCCGTGAGTTGACCTCGGGAGCGGTCGAACGCGCAGACGCGGTACTCCCTCGCGACCGTGCGCCCTTCTGCCCGGAAGTGTTCTAGTTCTAGTTCACGCGCACGACGCGAGAGGCGTAGTCAAAGCCTCCGGCCTTCATCTTCATCCAGTAGACGCCCGCGGAAAGAGCGTTTCCATGATCGTCTCGTCCGTCCCAGACGACGTCGTGGCTCCCCGCCTCCCGAGCTCCTGAGACGAGGCTCCGAACGCGTCGGCCCCCCGCGTCGAAGACCGAAATGTCTACCGGGCCCGATTGGCTCAACTGGAAGCGAACCGTCGTCCGGGGATTGAAAGGATTCGGCCGTGCTGCGTGCAGAGCGTCGCTTTGTACGTCAGCGGGACCCGTCCAGGGATTCTCGACATCGGACGCGGCACAGTCTTCTTCACAGAGACCGGGTAGGTTTCCGACGCCGTAGATCCACTCCAGGGCGGACCGAAGTTCATTGGCCGCAGCCTCGATGACGCCCGCCTCCGTTCCGACACAGGCTCCACCTTCTTCGGCCACGGTGATATGGTGGTAGGAGACACCGTCCACGACCGTTCGATAGTTGGCGACGAGGTTCTCGTTCGTGACCTGGGCGTACTCGGTTTCCGAGCCAAGGTCATCGACTTGCTGATAGACACGGTTGCCGACTCCTGAACCGATCGGGGCGAGCACGTCGAACGCAAGCTCGGTTGGGCACGCGTTTCCGAAAGCGTTGTAGACGTAATCCCCCTCGGAGTTGACCGTTTCATACGAGCCAACCGGAGCGGGGCTTTCGACCCGGACGCAGTCGTTCAGGTCTCCCGAGTACGCGCCGTAACTCGAGGCCACCGCTTCCACCCCAAGGTGGGAGGAGAGGAACGTGGATCCCGCCGATTCGGCCGCGGTCGTCCCTCCGTCACCATTCCAAATGAGCCCGCGCCGGTCCGTTTCGCTGCAGACGCTCGCGGTCAGCCAGTCGCCGAACATGACGTAGTCGGATGGATACATGAGTTGGGCGTTCTGGCTTCCGGTGTTGACGAGGATGCCTCGGTAGCCCAACAGCTGTTGCAAGGTGCAGCCATTGTTGGATTCCGGAGACAGTCCGCGCGCCATGGGCGCTCCGTTGAATGGGTCGAGGTAATCGTACCGGTCGTGGTCGACGCCGACCGATTCCAAGGCCTCCGTGATGAAGAACTCCGCGCCGCTGTTGAAAGCGTCGACATAGAGCAAACACGGAAAGCGCAAGGTACCTTCGTCGTCCCGCCAGCGGGGAAGAATCTCGAACTCCAGGGCAAAACCGCCGGAGGTGTCCGGAAGCAGGAAGTGCTCCGGGTTTCCGACGTAGTTCGAGGTCACGAAGTACTCGACCTGAGTTCCCGGGAACAGAACACCGTCCGCGATGATCTCATTGGCTTCGGTCAACTCTCCACCCGACCCGTCATAGTCGTCATCGTCTTCACGGAAGTACGAGAGGAAGCGGTTCGGCGTCGCGTTGGTACCGATCTGGAACGAATCCATGTAGGCGAACGTGAACTCGAAGTTCGCTGCCCCGGGATCGTCGATGTTGTGTCCATCGGCGACCCGGTCGCGCCAGCTGGTATAGCGAGAGTCGGCGAGCGGTCCGACGTGGGGAAGGCGGAACCAAAGCTTCGCTTCCCACTGGGTGGACGCGTCGCTCGGGAACGGGCCCAGGACGTAGAGAGAGTCACCCAGGACCACCGGCTCGGTGTCCTCGAAGTTGCGGTTACCCGTGACGTCCGCGTTTCCCGGCTCCGACGGATCGGAGATCACGGTGTTCTGGGCGAAGCCATCCTGATACCGCGCCCCCTGCCCGAACACGATTGACGGAGCATCCGTCTCCCGGGTGACGCCGACGAACGCGTTGTCGAGGAGGGGCGTGAAGTTCGTGATTCCGGAGCAGTCGGGAATCGTAAACGCGTCACAGGACGAGTAGATTTCGTAGAGAAACCGCACCTGCTCGGCGTCCGCCGGGACGGGCACGTCCGCATCCGTTCCGGTGTTCTGTGCGATCTGGCATGCGGGGTCCGATCCGGAGAAGAAGTACGTGCTCTGTCCGACACGCTCCGACCATCCCTCCTCTCCCGTCGCTTCGCAGACTTCGGGGTAGTACTCCCAACCGGGGCGGTAGACCACTCCGTTGGCCACGGGAAGGTCGACGTACTGGGTCCATTGGGCAAAGATGCGGAGCTGCCCGGCGCCGGGAAGGTCGACGTCATTCAGAAGGTCGACTCTCGGAGTCCGTGCGACGATGTTCGTTCCCTCCGGTTGCTCTCCATTCTCATCGTGGAACTTGAGGACGTTTCCGGAAAGGTCGCAATCGCAATCGTCTCCGATGTTGTAGTTGGAGACGTCGGCCACGCCGAAGTTCTCGTGGCTCCCGCCGTCACCTGGACACGCTTCGGCAACCCAGCCACCCAGTCCGGTCTCGAAGTCGGTCAGGTTTCCGTCGATGGAAATATTGTCAAAGCCGCCGGGACCGTAGACGGTCGTGAAACTCCCGTCCTCATCCGACCACCCGCCGTCCGAAACCATCTCGATCACGATCTGGTAGGACGACTCTCCCTGAAAGTCAGCCGCATCCAGCAGCTCTGCATCGGCGGCACCGACCGGTGCGGAGATCGGATGGTCCGGAGCCAATCCGATCTGGCCGTCATAGGCCCGAAGCTCGACTCGGTTTCCGCTCGGGAGCAGTTGAAGGTAGACGTAGATGTAGTCGAAGTCGGGCTCGGTGTCATTGAAGTGAAGCCAACTGACCGGAACGTCGCTGATCCCGTCGTGGTTGTAGACCGGGCTCGTCAGGGTTTGGCACCAGTCATTGCCGTATCCCAGTCCGGCCGCCCAGCAAAGAGCGTTCGCTTCGGAACCGAAGGCGCCGACATAGGCCGAACCGCCGCCCGAAAGGAGCGGAGCGGGAACGTCATGAGTCGGGTCACTGTTCCACGCTGCGGCCGAGAGGTGGCGGAAGTAGGTGCCGGTTTGGCCGGTCAGGTCCTCCGCGTACCAACCTTCGAGAGGGTCCGGCCCGCCGTGATCAAAGGTCCAGGTTTCACCGAGGATGGCGAACCCGTCGTTGTCGACGTAGCCGAACTGAAGAGTCTCCGATCTGGCTCGGGAAGTGGATTCGTTCTGAATGGATGTTTCAGCTGCCGGATGCGAGGGTGGAAAGTCGAACTCCCACCGTCCCGTTTGAGGGGCGGGCGTCAATCGAAGTTTCTGACCTGCCTCGGCGGCGTCTGCGGGACTTTGCGTGCAAAGGGTCAGGAAGAGGGCTCCGGAGAGCCATACCGCTGTGTTTGCGGGGCGCATGGACATTGTTGCCTCCAGTACCGAGCGAACTCGGTGGATAGAACGATGACATCGCGGGTTGGGAGGGCCCACGACACGGACTATTCCTAAACTGGAGATGGGGGACTGAGAGCAATATAACACGTCTTCCGAGGAGCGCCAGTACCCGTTGGTAGTTTTTCGAGGTTAACGACTCGACATTAACTACTCGACGTGCTGATCAAAGAGAATCGGATTCCCGTCCGGATCGATGAGGGTGAAGCTGGCCGGTCCTTTCGAGGACTCGTCGGCTTCGCTCGTAAGTTCGACTCCCTGCGTCTTCAGTTGGCGTTGCAGGTCACGAACGTCGGTGAATGACTCCAGCTTCTGCGCCGAGGCGTCCCAACCCGGATTGAAGGTGAGGATGTTCTTGTCGAACATGCCTTGGAACAGTCCGATCGTGCAGCTCCCGTTCTGGAGGATGAGCCAGTTCTGCGTGGCCTCACCACCGACGACCTGGAAACCCAGCTTCTGATAGAAGTCGCGGGACGCGGCGAGATCCTTCACGGACAGGCTGATGGAAAAGTGACCGAGATGCATGGGGCGGGTTTCCTCCGGTTTCGAATTGGGAATCGGCGATGTTCCCGCGGAGAGTAGCCGGGGCTGAGCCGGGTTGAAACCCGCTCGTCCGTTGCTTCGTCGTCACAGTCGTGCCGGTCCGTCACGGTCAGACCCGCTGAAATCCAACCGCGCTCGACCTAACTTCAAGCCGCACTGCGATCTTGAATGGGCTTACCGACACTGGCACACCACTTGCCGTAGGGAGACAGAAAGTCGTTCTCTAAAAGGAGGTTCTCCATGTTCCGCTCCAAGGTCGCAATCGCCAGTGCCGTCGTCCTGTTCTCCCTCACGGTCCAAAGTCCGGGCCAGGCCGAGTCAAACTTCCTCGGCGGCCTCTACTTCAACGCCGGTTCGCCGCAGGGCGAGTGGGATGACCAGATCAAGGATGACGCGCTCGGCGTCAATGGGCAGATCTTCTATGCGCCGTCCAACAGCCCGTTCGCCGTCGGTTTGGACGTGAGCTGGTCGAACTACGGCTCCGTCTCTCGCGAGGAGCCGTTCAACCCGAACATCCCCGAGGTCACGCTCGACGTCACGACGAACAACAACCTCGTTCAGTCCTTCTTCGTCCTCCGGGGTCAGATTGGGTCCGGACCGATTCAGCCCTACGCCGACGCACTCGTCGGGATCCACTACCTCTACACGGAGACCCGCGTCTCCGACGAGGACAACGACGGTTTTGATGCTATCGCAAGTTCGACGAACCAGGATGATGCCGCGTCTGCCTACGGATTCGGCGGGGGCGTGATGATCCCGCTCTGGCGACAGGACGGAGACTGCAGCGGCCCCCAGTCGTTCCTCATCGACATCGGAGGTCGATACATTCGCGGCGGGAAAGCCGAGTATCTGAAGGAAGGTTCTCTTCTCTCAGAAGACGGTCGGGTCCAGATCGAAACGGTCGAGTCGGAAACGGACCTGGCCAAGCTCCACGTCGGAGTCGCGGTCCGGTTCTAGGTTGGACCTGGTTGATCGAGACGGTTGGGGGTCCGCGACCAGCGGGCCCTCCGGCGGTCTTTCGCGTTTCTTCGCCGGGCCGGCATCGCCTACCTTGAACAGATGCAACGCGTCGCTGCTCCAGTTGGTCCACCGTGTCGCGGGCCTCGAAGGTCTTTCGCGATTTTCTTCCTCGGCATCTCGGTGACTTTGTCGCTCACTCTGCCGCCAGCCGCTCTGGCTTCGTTAGATCCATACTTTCCACGCACCGAGTTTGCCGATCGGGTAAGGCGGTCTGACTTCGTGGTTGTCGGGCGGGTCGATGCGTCGCAAACATCTGTCGTCAGTCTTCACGGACGCGAGACCGTTCTTCGCGTCGACGAGGTGCTCGTTGGGAACCATCCGGTTGAGAAACTCTGGCTACGCTGGAGTCAGGCTACGGTCCCCCATGATGGACTCATCAGCATGATCGCCTGTGGGGCCGGTCCGCAATTGGACAGCGTGGACACCGGGCCATACCTTTGGCTTCTGTATGAGTGGGACGGCATGCGCATCTCGGAGATGCTTCGGCTCGACGGGACGCGACGACAGGACGTGGAGGACAGGATCTACTCGATCGATGCGGCGCTCGACCAATTCGACGATCTCGTCGGGAAAAGCCGATGGGAACCGTTCCACCGGAGGCAACTCCTGGCGACCCGTAACTTTCTGAGTCAGCTCCTGAGTCGAATTCCCGAAGGACACGATCCGCCCGCAACTCCCATCTGCCGATCTGATCCGTCGGTTCCACCGTCGGTCGCCATGCCGATTCTCGCTACCGTCAAAGATGTTCCGGACTCCACCGGTTGGAAACTCTTCACTTCTTACTTCTCGTCATCGGGTGTCGAGCCCATCGAGGGCCGGGAAGTTTGTCACCACTTCTACGGAGTCAGAATGGGCTGGTTGGAATCCGTTGTTCCGGCTCGAGCTCCGGAGCCGTCGGAGATCTTGCCCGTTCGAGGCTATGTTCGCGGCGGAATGGTCAAGGAGGAGCGGGAAGTCATCGTGCTGGAACGGATCGATGATGATGTCGTCGTGCACACGGTTTGGTTTGACCCCGATACATTGGAAGAACTAGGTCAGCGCCGGTCCTTTGCTACCCCCGGAGTGGTGTCCCACGCCCGGGTCGGACGTCCTGTCGTGCGCTAGACATGTAGCGCCAGCAGCAAGTGTCCCGCCGCCGACGGACTGTCGAGGCTCCGTAGATACGTCAGCCTCGACCTGGCCGTCGTCGATTAGCCGCCCGAGATGGCCTGATGGATGAGAAGCTCGTCCCCATCATTCAAAGTGTGCCCGGCGACGTCCTCCCGAAGGAGGGCGTCGCCGTTTACGACACAAAGGACATGCGGGCGAAGGTCACCGTTCTCGAGCAGAAGATGCTTTTCCAACTGCGGAATCTGATCAAAGGCCGACCGCAACGCCTCGGGGATCGTCTTGCCTCGGACCTGGATCCGGTCCGTGCCGACGGCCATCTTCAGGACCGCCGGCAGGCGTAGTTCCACCGCAGGAGCGGTCGTCATTCGACGACCGCCGCGGTCACGGAATAGATCGGGGGCAGGTACTCGGCCGCCGGCGACCAGGTCGTACCGTCGTCCGAGCTGGCGAAAACGGTTCCTCCGGCCGTTCCGAAGTAGATGCCGCAGGGATCCATCAGGTCCGAGTCCATAGCCTGACGGAGGACGCTGACGTGGGCGTTTTTCTGCGGAAGACCCCGGCTCAGCTTCTTCCAACCTTTGGCCGTCGACCGGTAGACGTTGAGGGCGCCGTCCGTAGCCCGGAAGCTGTATTCCTGCGGTTCCAGGGGAAGGACGTAGCAAGCCGTTGGATCTGTCGGGTGGACGGCGAGGCCGAAACCAAAGTCGTAAGGGAGTCCTTTGTCGATCCGAATCCAAGTCGTTCCGTAGTCTTCGGAGCGGTAGACGCCGACATGGTTCTGCTGGTAGAGGAGCCCGGGGGTGGACGGGTGGATGAGGAGTTTGTGCACGCACGTCCCGACGGTGGACTCCTTGCGTGCTCCGACGTAGTCGGCGACCGCGGTGTTGATCGGCTTCCACTTGGCGCCGCCGTCCTCGGTCCGGAATGCCCCCGCCGCTGAGATGGCGACGTACATCCGGCTGGGGTCGTCGAGGTCGACCTGAAGGCTGTGCAGGGCCTGGCCACCGGCGCCAGGGTTCCAGTCTTTCCGGGTTCTGTGCTTGTTCATCGCCTCGACCGGTTCCCAGTTCTTTCCGTTGTCATCCGTTCGGAAAAGTCCCGCGGGCGAGGTTCCGGCAAAGAGAGTCTTTTTCTGGGACTCGTGGCCCGGAGTGATGATCCAGATCTGCTTCGGGTTGGGGAGGCCGTACTCCTTGACGAATTTGGCGGCCTTCCGATTGAGATCGGGGTACTCCGGCGGCTTGATCGCGGCCGTGAACTTCTTGCCCGCGATGTCGGCGGTGTAGGCCGTGCTCCCGAACGAATAGTGCGTTGCCGAGGCGTGAAGCTTCGGAGTTCCGCGGGTATCTATGATGGCGTAGGGAATCGACCATCCCTTGAGATGGGGCCCGCTGACCTTCCACTTTTTTCTTTGCTTCGTCGATTCGAGCAGGAACAGCCCACGCTTCGTTCCTACGCTGAGTATCACTCGCTTGGCCATTTCGTCTCCGCGTCTCCTTTCGGAATGCGCATCGTCCCCGGCGAACATGCGGATGGATGGGGTTTGAGAACTGCTGGGGAGTTTCCCGGAAGCGCTGACAAGGGTCAAGAAATGGGTCTGTCAGATCCGATCCCCAGGCAACCCTCGCCGCCCGTCTTCCGTACGACCTGAGGGGTGGCCCGCCGACCGGCCGGATCAGAATCGAAACTCTGGACTTGCGACGGAACCGTGACTCAAACTCCCTCAAAGTGCCAAACCGCCGAATTTCGTGGGACATCGGCGGTATCTCCAAGTGCCCCACTGACTCCACAACCCGTGAACGAGCCCGGTCTCGTTCCAAGGAGGGCTGATGTCCGGCTCTAGTTCCGAAATCCTTCAGACCATCATGCAGGACACGGACGCGGTCGTTTCCAACCTCGAGGCGACGAAGCAGAGGGACTACGACCAGGAATTGGCCAAGATCGGGGATGAGCTCGATCAGGCCGCCGAAATGGGTAGCAAGAACGATCGCGACCTCCGGACCAAGGTATTGGAAGCCAAGCTCGACGAACTCCAGACCGACATGGCCAAGGAAGAAAGAGACCTGGCCAAGGCGGTCTTCGGCGTCAACGCAATGATGGAGAAGCTCGGCGAAGCCTTCTCCCGGATCGGCGAATACAACGCTTCCGAGCAGAAGATCGTCGACGATGCACATCGCCGTCTCCGGGAGGCCCAGGAAGGATTCGACTCGGCCCAGAGTTCGTTCTTCATCGGGCGCGGAGGTCGGGTCAAGAAAGCCCGCGAGGAACTCGACTCGGCCGAGGCCGGGATCAAGCTGGCAGAAGCCGAGGCGCGCAGACGAGCCCGCAGCCGTCTCCTCAACGCAGACATCGAAGCGTCGCTTCAGGAAATCCAGCTTCGGGTCGCCAAGACGATCAGTATTCTCGAATCTCGCCGCACGACCCTCAACGCCCAGCTTCGGAACACGAACGCCCGCAAGAAGGCCGCTTTCGAGATGAAAGCTCGCGCCGCCCAAGCGATGGAGTCCCTCGAACAGAATCTGGCGGACGCCGAGGCCCGTCTCCGACAGACCGAGGAAGAGATGTCCGCCCTCGTCAACGGAACCCGTGAGCATGCGGCCAAGTCCAACGAGGTTTCCGATCTTCGAACCGAGGTCGAAACCATTCGAGGCAAGCGCAACTCCGCCCTGACCCTGTTCCAAAGCAAAGAGAAGTTTGCGGCAGCTCTCGAAATCGATGAAGTGGCGCTGATCAAACTGCGGGACAACACCCAGATGTGGATCATCGGCCTGCAGTCAGACACCGAAGAGCGGGTCGTGACCTTCCGCGACCGGCTGGAAGCACAGAAGGCGCTGGCCGAACATGACATTGCCAAGACCCTCGATGACGTCGGTGCTGAGGCGGATCAACGAAACGTTGAGTTCATGATTCGTTCCACGGCTGTTTCCGACCGTCTGCGAACGGAGCGGATGAAGGCGCACCCGGGACGAATGCAGGAGATCGCCCAAGCCGCGGCCACGTTTGCCGAGCACATCGCCAAGTACCGGGAAGAGGAGGCCGAGATCATTCAATGGTTCAAGGATCGATACGGAATCGACCCGACCAAGTCCTCGTTCTTCAACTACCCGGGCCAAACGGAGGGAGCGAAGGAAGAAGAGTCGGCAGCGCCTATCGGATAGTGGGCCGTAACCGAGGAGTCGGTAGTGATTGAGCGAGGGATTCTCGTTCTCAGCAAGGTGCGACGACGACGAGCGGCGTCCGGCGGTTACATCGGTGTCGGGTCGAAGGAGTGAGCTGTGAGTGATGAGTCGAGAAAGTCGCGTTTCGAGGACGATCCCAACTACGCGACTCTGGCTCACGAAGGGGACTACGACCGGTACTTCGAGCTCCTGAGGCGTGCATTCAGCGGGCTCGTTTCCTGTTTCGCCCTGGAGGGGCTGAAAGGGAGTTTCGAGTCCCAAACGACGCCGGGCTTCCTCGACAAGCTCCTCTATTCCGTGGATGCGCTTCGACTCCGTTACGCCCACAACCCGAGTCACCACCGTTCTCTCTGGGTCGACCTGACCCAGTCCGGCTTCCCCAACGCCACCGAGATCAGCCAGCTCGAAGTGGCGATGCTGGCTCAGCAGGATCAGCTCCGGAAGTTCCGGCCTTTCACCCTGGTCCGGGCCGAGCTTCTCGACCACCTGATGAAGAAGCACGAGGATTCAGAAGAGCTGCTTTGGGAGCTATCCCAACGTTGCTTTGCCGAGATGCTCCATCCGTTCCGCCTCTTTCTGCCGTTCACCCCCGGGACTCTTGTTCGTGGCGAGGACAAGGAGAGCGTCCGCTCCTACGTCTACTCCTGGGGCTGCTACGACTTCAAACACAACCGCCCCTACGTCCACATCATGGAGTTCGAGCAGGACAAGGACGAGCCGCCTCTGGACGAACAGGGCGAGCACTACGACCGTTTTCTGGAAGTTGTTCGAAGCGAGGGGTCCCGGGTTCCCAAGATCAACATCCTGGCCATGGCAATTGACGATGCGATCGAGGCCATCCGACCGATGTCGATCAAGCGGACCTGCGTCGGCCCGCTCTACTCGAGAATGCTGCTCGAGACCGAGGACGTCTCCGCATTCGATCCGCACGCGCCTGTCTTTCACGAACTCCTGGGGAGTTACGGCCGCGATCCCCTCGATTTCGTCCTACAGTTTCACGATGAGGTCGTGTTCTCGAAGCGCCAACAATTGACGCGAAGCGTCTTCGCTCCACAAGGACGTCTGCGTCAGGTTTTCTTCGTCCCTGAAGCAGACTCCGAAGCCTACGAGAAGGGTGCCTCGGTCATTCACCGATACGTTCTTCTGCCGCACTTCCTTTTGCAGCACGTCCCGGAAGTCGAAGCCATTCCGGACTGGAAGAACTGGACAAAGCTGACCTACAACGATCGCGGAGTCGTCAATGGAATCTAGCGCCTCGAGCCTGCCCATTCGGGAATCTCACCTGGTGGAGTTTCGGGAGCGGGCCACGGCTATGATTCGCGCCGTGTCCGGCAAACCGAGGGCGACTCCGTCGCCGTCTTCCGGTGGAGACTCCCTGCCATTTCAATGGGCTCAGTCGCTAACGACTCCCGAGACACAAAACGAAAAGACATCGCTCCTGGAGGCGGCTCAACGGGTAAGCGGCGACAAGACTCTGCTTTCGGATGAGACCCACCATGTCCTCAGCGCGGTTCGCCGAGGTCTTCAGATCGCGATGTACATCCAGTCGCAGTACACAAGGTTCTCCGGTCTCGATACCCTGATGGCGCAGAACAGCAAAGGCGTTCTTGTCGACCGGCAGAAGGCGGAGTTTCGAGACAAACACGTGACTGCCTCCGCGATTACGTTGTTCGTGACGGCCTATTACGTCGTCCATGAATTGACGCGGTTCCAGTCCGAGGAAACGAGTGCGTCCAAGGTGGAACTCGAGGCTCTGCCTGATCTGACGCTGCAGTCGCCGGTAACCGCCCTCAACTCGGTTTTATTCCAACTGGCCGGTCATCTTCTCGAACCGGGCTCGGTACGGACCAACGCAGACTTCGTCAAGCTGACCCTCCGCTTCTTTGAAGCGGTTCTGGCCGAGATCCAACGACGCCGGGAATCTCTGGCCTACACCGAACCCTTCACGTCCAACACCTATCGGCTCGAGGGAAGTGAGTTCTTCCTCGACGGTTTTGCGGCAGACATTTCAGACGCATCCGTCAGCGTCGAGTTCAACCGAGTCGATCTCGCCCAGATCGTCGGCAACCGTGATGCAAAACACAAGGCGCGTCGGCTGGCTTCGCGGCTCATTTGTTACGACCCGAAGACACAGCGCAACCCGTTCGAAGAGTTGGGTGGACTGGCCACCGTTCGTATGGGCTACGGAAAGCCCGGGACGGGAAAGAGTCTCCAGATTGCCGCCACAGCCACTCTGCTTCATGACTGGTGTGCCGAGTTGGGGATCCCGTTTCTCTTCTGGCCGATGCCCGACACGGTGGTCTCCACGTTTCAGGGCGGGTCGGCAGAGCGAATGATGAACTGGATGCGTCCGCTCAAGGATCCGACCCGCATCGTCTATGCGCCAATCGATGACGCTGAGAACAACCTGGAGGAAAGAACTCGACAGGGTGTGTCGGCGGGCGTCCGCGAGGTTATCGCCGTCTTCCTTCGCAACACCGAGGGAGCTTACGCGGTCAACCACGGCAACGCCGTCATCGAACTCTTCACGAATCTCCCCGAACAGATCGACAAGGCCGTTCTCTCCCGCATCATCGACCGTTTCGCCGTGGATGGCGCCCGTACCTGGCAGGACTTTCTCGATCAGGATCGGATGTGGTGGCAGGACTTTGGGGACGTCGACCGGGGATTCGTCGACATGCAGGACCCCAAGGACTACCAGTATCTGACCGACCAGCAGGAGATCGGCAGCCTGGCCCGCGTTTACGAGGGACGTGTCGAACCCCGGGAGGAGCGTGTCCGGGAAGTCTTCGGGAAGGTTCGTGCCTCGCACGAGCCCAATGAACACAAGTTTTTCGCGGTGTTCTTTCAGGAGCTTCAAAAGGAGCTGCCCTACTTCAGTTCGCGCGACGTGCGCAACATTCAGCGGCTGATCAACGAACGGATCATGGACTTCGACCTTCCCGACGCCTGGTTCGAGAACCCGACGCACTTCTTCGGAAAACCGTACGACGAGAAGAAGAACGCGCTCGTGGACCTGATGCGCCAGAACATGAAGGGTCTGTCCTTTGCCGAGATCCGATTGCAGGAGACGGTTCGGTACTGCGACGAGTTCGTCCGAATCGCGGAGCTGGATCGCGAACGTAGGCTGGAGCAACTCGTCGAGCAGATGCAGATGCAGGCCAAAGCCCAAGCACGGTTGCGGGGGAACTGATGGAGCGTCTGGAGCGACTTCAGCTCTTCGGAGCGGGGCTCATTCGGGTCGACACGCCGGAACTGGTCCGTCGCTACAACGCCTGCCTCGAACAGATCGATCTCGAGCCCACGTCTCTGGAGTCCTTTCAGATCGACGGCATCGGCTGGAGTCCCGAGATTGCCGAGGAAAAGGACAACCCGAGGTATCTGGCCCATCGAGGCGGCAACCTCTTCGCCATCATTCTGACCCCCGATCAACGGGACAAACCGATCTACGTTCCCATGGCGTCCTATCTTTGGCGGCTGATGGAACGTTACTTCGCGATGAACATTCGCGCGATCACCGACGTTACGACCCAGGCCGGGCTCTGCCTCGATATCGATGACGGCATCTCGAAGTTCCGGTCCCCGGATGACCTGTTGGTCGTGCGTCGGGTCGTGGTTCGTTCGACCGCCGGGGGGATGCTCAAGACCGCGCTCGAGCAGCAGCGTCTGGTGCACCGGTTCCTTGAAGAGCCGATGGCGTGGATGGATTCCGGGCTTCGAAATGACATCGCCGAGAGTGCCCGGAAACACGGGGATCTGCGGGATCGCCAGCTGACGATCCCGGAAATGGACTTTGACGATCTGGAGTCGTTCTACTCGACGGCGGTCGGCGGTGTCTTCGTCCTGCGTCGCGGAGAGGCCAAGGTCCTGATTCTCGAGTCAGAGGTCTGCGCGGGGCCGCCAGAGGGGGAGAACGTGATTTCTCCTGGGGCGACACGAACGGTATGCCTGCCGATGGCTGAGCCATCGACCTTGGAGTTCCTCGAGAAGGCCAGGTTTCTGGAACTCGATTTCGAGTGGTACCGGCAGAACTTCTGGATCCTCCGCGACTGGGTCGAGCAACTGGGTGTCGATGCTTTGGCCGAAAGCCATCCGGACATTGATTTCGCAGAACTGTCCTATGTGGCTCGTCGTCGTCGGCTCGTCGAGCTGGATTCCGAGATGCCTCCGGCCATTGGTGAGCTGGAAATGATTCGTGAGACGCTTAGCAACGGGCAAACTCCGGCCGTGGCCTATCTCACGCCGGCGGTTCGGCAGCTTCTGCTTCGTCCCTCGCAACGGATGCCCAAGTCCCACCGCGAAGCTCTGTGGATCTATCTGGCGAAAACTCGACCTCTTCTTCTGACCGACCTCTACCGGTCGGACAAGAACCGATTCTTCGAACTCTTTGCGGAATGGCCCGAGTCCAAAAAGAACTGGGCCGCCAACTTCCTTCGGGAGCGCCAAGGAACAAAGGGAGGCGTGGGCTCATGATCCCGACCTCGCAAGAAGTGCTGGCCGCGTGTCTGTTGTTCTTCATCGTAGGAACGATGGTCTACATCCTCGACCGATCGATGAAGGGGGTCTATCGGTGGTGGTATGACATGACTCACCGCGATCCTCTCGCAGAGGACCGGGGATTCATCTTCAATCGACGGACCCGGACGAAGTTCACGGTCGCCACCATCATCACGACGATACAAACCGGTCTGGCCATTTGGCTGACGGAAACGAATCTGCTGACCGAACTGATCCTCTGGCCGCTTTCCATTCCGATACTCGTGCTCGGCTTCTATGTCGGACCGTTCATCTTCCGGATCTGGGATCGGCGAGCGCCGGTCATGGACAAGCTGGATGAACTGGAGCGCGGTGACACGAGCATCGGACACGAGATTCGCGAGCTGACCACGGTGGCTGCGGAACGAAGCCGAAGTGCCTTCCGGCGGGGTTCCGACGGAAGAGACACTGCAGGTAACCAAGACTCCGAAGGATCCGGCGATGCCACAGACCTTGGAAGTGGAAAGCCTGCCGACCCCTATGCCGTCATCTTCGAATCGGTTCCGGAAGACGACCCAGGTTCGGGTTCTCGACTCGCCGAGTCCGGCGACCATCCGGGAGATGCGGGAGCAGATCCCGACGATGCCGATCCTCTATCCAAGGAAGATCCTAGAGACATGATCCGCCAGTTCACCAAACCCCGTGGACGCAGCGCTGGAGATGGAGAGAGGTCATGAACGATCCGAGCGGCTCAGGAAATCCCGGTGATGGTCCCAAAGCCGGTCCCGACACCAGGCACGACTTGGTCCTGGGCTCGGATATCGAGGAGTTGGCCGCAAGCGGGGGGGCCGGATCGGGGGGAACAAGCCGATCTGGGGAAACAAGCCCCAACGACGCGTCGGGCCATGACGGGGCCGCCCGAAGCGGAGCGGGCGGTGCGGGAACTTCCCGCGAGAGTGCCTCCGGGGAAGAGAAACGTAGCCGCTGGTACTGGTTTCGCCACCACGCCGGCGTACGGTTTCGCGCCTTTCTCGGTCGTCACAAGCTGGCTGTGTTCCTTCTCAGCACCGCGGCGCTCGTTCTGCTCTTCCTCTCCCGGTCGCTTTGGCAGCCCGGGGTTCTCCTCCTTCGCATCTATCTCGTTTGGTGGGTACTGACTCTCCTCGGCCTGTTCGTCGCTCGGTGGGGTCTGCGCAGAAGATCGCTCAAGCTCACGTTGACGGGACTCGTCTTTGCGCTGCTGGTCGCCGCCTTCCGTATATCTCCGGTCTACGACTACGTATCGCTGTTCATCCGTTACCAAACGTTTCCCCAGGTCGACCTCCGCGAACTTCCCGTTTCCGGAAACGAGCGCATTCAGCCGCTGAACTCGATCTTCTCGCTGGCGCACGAAAAGATGGTCGAGACCGAAGCGCCCTGCCGGCCGGACTTCGTCCGTGTTCGCGATGAGCTGGGGAATGAAAGCTACCGATGGACCATGGCCATCGAGCCTGCGTACCTGACGCGACGCATTCTCGAACCCGTGCGTCAGGTCTACAGTGTTTCGGCGACGTCGCCGGCGCCCGACTTTTCCAAAGACAACCGTAAGGAAGTGAGCTTCGACGTCGGGGAGAACCTGAAGCTGGGGCGGCAAACGCATACGGCCGTCCTTCGTTCGTTCGGGCCCTGGCGCTTCCTCAACTACGAACCGGAAGAAGTCACCTACGTCACGGATGACAAGGGCGATTGGGTTCAGGTCGTCACGCTGGTCAAGTGGACCGGACTCTTCTTTCCACGGCCGGAGTTCGGCGGGGTGCAGCTCATCCGACAGAACAAGGGTGGACTGGATGCGGCGTTTGAGAGAGGTTGGCGAGGACGAGGCGAGTGGATTCCACCGGCCGAGATTGCGAAGCATCCTTTCCTTCACGGGCAGAATCTCAACTCGCAGGAGGTGGCGCGAACGGTCGCGCGCAGCTTCCGGTACCAGGCAGGGTTCCTGGCGCCCATGCCCGGGCGCCACAAAGGCGACATCCGCATTCCGGATCTGCCGGACGACGTCAACAATCAGCCCTTCACGACCTACTTCGGCGCTTCCGGAAAGATGCCGGCGGGGCTCTACCACTACTTTGCCCTCGAGCCGTTCGACCCGTCCAAGCAGGGGCTGAACACCAGCCTCTTTCTGCCCGCGGACGGCACTCGCCGGGTCTACGTCTACCGACATCATGAACTTTCCGGGTCTCTGACCGGAGTCTCTGCGGTCGGAGCCAAGGTCCGGGAGTCGAAGAAGAACTACGACTGGACGACGAACCGGCCGGTCGAGCATCGACCCTTCATTCGGACGATCGCGGGGGAGCGGCGGTTCTTCTGGCTGACGACCGTGGTGACCTACAAGGAGGATGTCCCCGGGGCGGGCGTCGACTCTCCCGCGGACGAGGGGGCGCCCGAGGGGCGGAGTACCCGCTTCATCGCCGGCAGCTTTCCCGAGGTCGTCATCACCGATGCGGCCCAAAATGTCCCGGTCTGGGTCGATGCGGCCAATCCCGCGGGTTGGGAGAGGGAACTCGAGGTTGCTTTGAGTCAGGTTTGGTCGGATCGTTGAAACCGATTCGGTCGGGTCGCGTTCAAAGAATCACGGTTTGAGTTTCCCCATCCGCGTGCGGAGTGCCTCTTGTCCAGGTGGGTCTTCTTCATCCTTGGCGTTGCCCTCGCCGTCCCTTCCAGTCTTGCTGTGAACTGGGCCCTCGACCTGCGTCGTGAATCCAAGGCACTGAGCCTGGAGGAAGACGTTGGTTCTTCCCGAGAGTCCTTTGTCGCCCTCACCGATGCCAGTCCACGGCCTCCGCTTCCGCTGCGGCTGGTCGACACCGGTTCCGTCGGCATTCACGCGGATCCGGACTCCTGGCGGGAACACGATTACTCCCACGCTTCCCTGGCTTTCCGGGATTTGGAGACGGACGACGGGTTTCAACGAACCGAGGCGGAGTGGCGGGACTATGTCGATACCATGGTCGCCTACGGCAACAACGGCGTCGTCGTAGGGACCTTCCTCGATCTGGTCGACTTCGACCGGGTCGGCGCCGGCGACGAGATCTACGCCGCAGACTCGGAGATTCGTCGCCGCCACCACGTGCGCCGGGAAAGCTTCGGCCGGCTCTTTGACTATGCCCGCACGGCCGGCATGCGGGTCTACGTCAAGACCGACATGTTGGCCATGACTCCCGAACTCGCGGACTACCTCGGCGGGATCGACGGCGGGTTCAAGGCATCCAATCCGAAGGTTTGGGACGTTTTTCGGTTGGGGTTGGAAGAGCTCTTCGACCGCATGGAACTCGATGGACTGCTCATTCGCATTGGGGAGGCCGGGTCACTCTACCGGGACCCATTGTCCCATGACTCGAGCGCCATGTTCGTTCGGGACGCAGCCGGCCTTCAGTCGATGTTGCAAGGCATCCTGCCTGCGTTCGACGGAACCGAGATGGACCTCATTCTTCGTTCCTGGTCCGTAGGGGTCGGAGAGCTGGGCGAACTGCACACGGATCCCGAGGTCTACGAACGTGCGCTGGGTTCCATCCGTTCTCCCAACCTCATCGTTTCGACGAAGTATGTGGCCGGCGACTACTTCAGCTTCTTCGAGACCAATCCCACTTTGTTCCAAGGCCCGCACCGCCGTTTGGTCGAGTTCCAGTCACGGCGGGAGTACGAGGGTTTCGGAGCCATTCCCAACTTCCTCGGCTCCGTTCACCAAAGAGCGCTGCTCGAGATCACGGACCGGAATCCCAACGTCGTCGGTATCTACAATTGGACCCAGGCCGGTGGTCCGCAACGCGCCGGCCCGATGTCGCTCTACCTTCGTCACGGGTTTTGGACGTGGATCGATGCCAACGTCTACGCTACGTCCCGCCTCGGCTTACAGCCCAATGTCTCCATGGACGAGGTCATCGTCGACTGGCTCGAGCTGCGATTCGGTGACGAGCCGGAAACCCATCCCGCGCTCGAGCGGATCCTTTCGGAGTCGCGCCAGGTCATCGAGGACGGACTCTACCTGAGGCCCTTTGCGGAGCAGAGCCGTTGGATTGCCGGCATCGAGCTTCCACCGCTGATGTGGATTCAGGAGTGGGACATGCTCAACGGTTGGGCCGCGATTTCGAGCATCGTCTACGAAGCCTGCAAACCTCATCTTCGGGAAACGATCGCAGACGGGTATGCGGCGGAGCGTCGAGTCGAGGAGTGGCTTCACGAGCTTGAGTCGGCTCGAACGAGCGTTTCGCGGGCGCATTCTTCAGTCGAGCCGGATCAGGGACGACAACAGCCGGCAACCGACGATGTTCTCGCCTCGCTGCGGTATCACGTGGATCTGCTGGGTCTGTGGGCTGCCCATCGCGAATCGTTCCTGCTCTACTACGACTGGATGGAGAACGGATCTCCCGAGTCCCGGAGGTCGTGGAACGTCGCGCGTGAAAGGTTCGCAGGGACCGCCGCGGAACATCGCGCTTCCTACGGAGACAACCTCGATTTTCCTGCCTACGAACTCGCGCCGGCCAGCCGCGCGATGACGGCGGCGGGACGCGGCGACGACGCCATGTGGCTGGCTCGGTTCGTTCTCCTCAGCATCGTCCTGGCGTTGGCACTCGGCACCGCGCCTTTGCAACGCCGAACCGGATGGTATGCCGGCAAGAAGATGATGCGGTACCTCTGGATCGGTGCGATGCGGCCCTGGAGAAGCCGAGGGTTGCGGCGGGACCCTTCGCCCCCGTACTTCGGTCTCACGAGCACGGTCCTCTGCGTGTGTGCGCTGACCTTGGTGTCGCTCACTTCGGTCAGCAGTTGGACGCTCTCTCTGGGTGTGGCCATCGTCGTCCTGGTTTTCATCGTCGGACTGAAGACGGGTTTGACCGGTCCACGAATCGATGCCAAAGACCGCTTTCTTCCTATGGCCGCCGTGCCCTTGCTCATCGTGTGTCTGCCCGTACTCGGCGCACTGGCGTGGCGGGGACCGTTGGGGTTCTGGCACGGATTCTGGACGAGCGAAACGTTTCGGTTGCTCTGGGTCGGTGCGCTTTCCTTGGCGGGTGTCTGGGCCCTCTACGCGCTCTGGGTCGTCATGCCGCACGGACGAAAGGTGCCCGTGCGTGTGCTGTCGGCTGGACTCTGTCTGGCCTTCGGAAGCGTTCTGACCTTGCTCTGGTTCGTTCCCGATATCTCCTATCTACTCCGTCTCCTGGACCAGCCGCTGCTTGTCGTTCCGATGTCCGCGTCCATCCTGACCGGAATCACCGAGTACGGTGGGGTCGGCAACGAGGTCCTCTACTACGCGCGTGGTCTCGGGTTGGCTTTGGCCGCAGTCGGTGCGTACCTCGGGACCGGCCATCGTGTCTGACGGGAACGTGGCGTGACCTCCCAGGCCCGAATCCTCCGGAATCACGCGCTGGTCGCGCGTCGTTGGTTCGGGATCCGCCAGAATGTGGCGGGCGTGTTCTGGCTGGCGTTTGTGCTCGGCTTCGTCCTCTTCGGTCGGACCTTCGATCTGTCGGCCACCGCTTGGGCTCGTCCCTTGATTTGGCTGCTGCTCCCGGTTGGGCTCGTCCAGGCCTACGTACGGGTGACTCGCGAAGAGTCTGCTTTTCTCGAAGGGATCCTCGAGCCGGGCCGGGGCAGGAGACTTCACTTCCAGCGTGCGTTCGCCCTGGGCGCTGTGGCTGTGATACTGCCCGCGCTTTGGGGAGTCGCATGGCCCCGGCTTGGAGCACTCGGGACCGCGGCGCTTCATCTTCTGGTCGTTTTTGGCGCTTCGGCCACTCTTGTCTTCCGCGATCGACTTGCGTTCACCCGCGCCTTCAGCGGAATGAGAGCCCGGGCGCTGAGGAGTGGGGCCGCACGGAAGGGTGAACGCCCGACTCTGACTTCCACTCGGCGGATGCCTTGGCTTTTCGCTCGCATGCTCCGGTCTCTCCGCAGGGAGCGGCTCGGTGCCTTCGTTGGGTACGCCGGCGGGCTCCTTCTGGTGCTGCTGCTGGGTATCGGGCTCGGACGTCAGGGCAGTTCGTCAGATGTCGCCGGATACACTCTGCTCTGCAGTCATGGATTGCTGCTCCTGGCTGCGGCTGGCTTTGCAGTCGAGGAGGACGCACGGTTGCTGGAATTCGATCCGCAGCTTTTCGGTCGCCTCTGGCGATCGACGTTCGCTCTGTGGTCGGCGGTCCTCGTCGTTCAGGCTCTCACGGCTGTTGTGCTTCTTGGGTTGAGCGGATGCGAGGTGCCCCCGTGGAGTTCCGTCTTGGGCTTGGCGGGGGCGCTTATGGTTCTGGCCTATGTCGTTCTCGTCCGGCTTTCCTTTCCCGAAAGCGAACTCTTGCGCACGGTGTTGCTTCTTCTGGTCGTTCTTCCCGTGCTGTTGCCTGTGGCTGTTTGGATCTGTCTGCGGAGGGTGCGATGATCTCGCTTCGAAACGTGACCGTGGCCTACGGCGACCATGTCGTCTACGACCGTCTGAGCCTGGAGATCCCGGACGGCCGAATCACGGGTGTGCTCGGATCGAACGGAGCCGGGAAGACGACCTTGATGAAGGCATTGGTCGACCGTCTTCCGGCTTCGGGAGACATTACGATTGCCGGTCTGAAGCATACACAGTTCAGACGACGCCACCGACGCGACCTGTTCTATCTGCCGGAACAGGGATTTACCTACGACTATCTACGGGCGCGGGAGTTCGTTCGCTTCGTGCTCGACCTTTACGAAGCACCGGATCGTGAAGGGCGTGCTTGGAGACTTCTCGAAGCTTTCTCCCTCGACCCGGATGGCGACCAGCTCGTTCGTGAGTTTTCGCAAGGGATGAAGAGAAAGCTCTTTCTCACGCCGTTCCTCGCGATGGAACCCAAGGTGCTTCTTCTGGATGAAGCGATGAACGGAATCGACGCGGTCGGACTCGCCGTCCTGAAGAAAGTACTGCAGGGGCTGGCCGCCGGCGGATCCGCGGTGGTTCTCTCCAGCCACGTCCCGGACTTCATCGAGAAGGCCGCGGACGAAGTTCTCATCCTGCGCCGAGGGCAGGTCGGCTTTCACGGGGCGGTGTCGACGTTGGATCGTCCGTTGGAACAGCACTACCTGGATGTCCTCGGACTGGATGTCGAGGCACAGGTCGCGGAGTTCCTGAGTCCGGGGTCACTCTGACGGCCGCTCGTTCTCGTCTTCCGATTCGGTCGGTTCCTGACGAAGGATTTCTATCGCCTTCTCTGCATGCTCCTCCGACACCTTGAGCTTGACGCCGGACATCCCGCCCTCGAGGACGACACCTACACCGACGACTACGGCGGGAATTCCCTCCGCCTCGAGCCGGGCTCGGTCGAGCTGCGCTTCGATGTCCACAGGGTACGTTCGAATCGTGACCATCGTCGTCTCCTTTGGTTCCGTTTACTTCCCGATGACCCAGGTTGTCATACAACGGGCGTTGGCCACCACCGTCGTTTTCAGTGGATCCAAGAACTGCCCGCCGAGGTCGGTTGTGACTCGCAAGAGTGTCTCCTCGTCGACGAGAAAGCGTTCACTGCCGTCGGGGAGCTCGAACCAGCCGTTTCCCAAGGGTCGCAACCGATCCGGATCCATGCCGATCGTTGAGGCGAGTCTCGCGAAGAGCATGCCGCCGGGACGGAGTGCTTTCCAGCATCCCTCGACCATCCGCAGGAAGTGACTTTCATCTCGGGCGAAATGCAGAACGGCGTTACAGATGACGACCTCCGCCCAAGCGTCCGGTAGTGAAGTCTCTTCGATGGGCTCGTCAAGGAAGTGGACCGTACTCAGGACATCTCGGTCGAAGATGTCCATCCATCGTTCCCGGAGAGCGGCTACAGCCTCGCCGTCAGCGTCGAGAGCAGCGACCGGGTGCCCGCTCCGGACGAAATACTCCAGGTTTCGTCCGCCTCCGCATCCCGCATCGAGGATTCGAGCTCCCGTTGGGATTCGCCCCCGCAGTACCTGATCGAGAAGGTAGATGTCCATGGACCCGACGAGAGCCGCAAGGCGGGCCGGATCCGCTGACATACCGGGAGGCTCACCCATCTCGGTCGATGACCGCATTAGTCGATGACGACACTAGTCGATGACCGCATTAGTCGAGGACGACGATGGTTCTTTGGCCGACGGGTCGGTCGTCGACCGTCGCCCTCAGGTAGTAAACACCGGACGCCGCTCGCTGGCCGGATGCTGTTTGCCGCGACCAGGAGGTCAGGTGGACTCCTGCGGGTTGCCGCCCATCGACAAGAGTGGCGACTCTCTTGCCGGCCGCATTGAAAACGGCGAGGGAGACGTGACCCTCGTTGGCCAACTCGAAGCGTACGGCGGTCTCACTTCGAGTCGGATTCGGAAACGCTTCCAGCTGCAGTGAAGTTGCGGAAACTGGCGGACTGGGTACGTCCGCCGCAGAGCAACCGACCAGGTAGGCGCCGCGCAGGTTGCAGCTACCAGAGCCGAACGGACTGCAGGGCGAGCCCAGAACTAGTCTGTAGTCCGGCGCCGCCGCATCGCAGAACTGCGGATCGGCCTCGATGTTGCCGTCGATTCCCAACTGACCTTCAAGGGGGCCGATCCAGTCGCCGCCCTCGTTTCCGAAGACATCCGAGCAGGCGAGAGTCACCTCACTTTCGTTCTCGTCCGTGGTGACGGCCTGGCTGTCGCGTCCCCAAGCCAGAATCGAGTGGTCGATGTTGGCGATGGCTCCGAAATAGGGCGGAGACAGGTAGCGCGAGTCACCGCGGAGGGCGCTTCCGTCCGTCGCCGCATTGTCGACCAGCGTGCATCCCGTCATCTCCAATTCGAAACCACGCAGGTAGACGGCCCCGCCTACGAAAGCGAAGTTTCGGGAGATGTCGCAGTTGGAAACGACGACGGGTGATCCGTCGGCTCCGGTTCCCGGCGGCGGGCAGAAGATGGTCGATTCGACGGACAGTCCGCCCCCGGTCGTCGACGAGAAGTTGTCGACGATTCGAGAGTCTTTGAGCTGCACGTGTGCGCCGTGAATCATGATTCCTGCACCCTCATCCGATGCGTTTTCGGCAACCACGCAGTCTACGATCTCGATGTAGGACGTATGTCCGCGAAGGTAGAGTCCGCCGCCGGTGATTGCGGTGTTGTCCTCGAAGGTGCAGCGACGCAGGTAGAGAGTCGGTGTCTGCTGGGCGGTGGGCGTTGCGAGACAGGGACGGAAGACGGAGAAGCCGCCCCCAAAAGCGGCGGAGTTTCCAACGAAGCGGCAGTCCTCGAGAACCGGGGACGCGTCTTTCGCGCTGAAGGCTCCTCCTTCAGCCGGAGCGACACAGTCGCGGAAGATGCAGTGGCGAAACGTCGGGGCAGATTCGGAGATGCACAGGACCGCGCCTCCGGAGTTGAGTGCGCCACTCTCGCCCCGAGCGTATCCGTTGGCAATCGTGATGCGCTCGATCAAAGTCTCGTTGGTCTCTCCGCTCTGGAAGAAGAACCCGCGGGCCGGGCTTTCGGCGCTTCCCTGGCAGTCGATGATGCAGGCGGAAGCCAGTCCCTGCTGGGAACGGATGGTCAACGCCTTTCCGGAGACGTTCAGGTCGACGTTTCCGGGGCCGGTAAAGGTGCCGACGCCGAGTTCGATGACGTCTCCGTCTGCAGCCGCGTCAATCGCCTCCTGGATGGTGGCGAAGTCACCTTGTTGATCCGCATGAACGACATATGTGGCGCCGAAACTCGAAGTCACAGCGAAGAAGGTGACGGACAGCGCGAGAGCGAGGGCTCGGGTCATACTAGGCTCCTAAGTCGGTGGATTGATCCACCGGCTGATCATATGAGAGGGAGCGATCGACCTGTGAACACTGGCACGATGATAGGCACGGGGCCGGTTCGGGGTCAAACCGGGGAGAGGGGACGGGGTCAGAACTGACAAGACGCGGGTGGCGGGCTGGACAAGGTAGCCAGGCAGCCATAGGGTGATCTCGGTCTGTGGCCAAGGAGGGTTGGCCTCCGGGTCAGGAGGCGTCGCTGTAGTCCGAAGGGCGGACCGGCCAAGGGTCTTGTCCTCGCAAGTACTGACAGTCACGGTCGGAACCTTTGCCGGTCCTGTGGAAGGGAGATACAGGTGAGATCTTTGGTGGAAGAGGGTGACAAACTTCACGTCATCACCCGTCGTTTGTTTGAGGATGATGTCCGTCGTCACTTCGCCGGGGAGGTCGTCAATTCCGTGGGAGATCTGGTCGAACTTCGTGGCTATTCCTTCGTCTACAATCCCTCTCACAACAGCTACCGAAAGCTGCCGGAAGTTCGGAATCGATTCTTCGCCGTGGGTGACTCCGGGCTCGTGGTCAATCGGATCCCTAAGGAAGTCGATGTCGCGGCCGTCGAATACAGGGTGATGGAGAACCGGCTCGTTTTGACGGATGGGAGCGGCTTTACGCTCGCCATCAACGAGTTCGGACCGAAGAACTAGATAGTCGGCTGCAGCCCACCAGAGTCGCGTTACCCGTCAGGCCGCAGATCGAATAGCAGTACGCGAACCTTGTACCAGCTTCGGTCGTCGATTTTCGGGTACCGGTTCGACAGGACGGTGAGCATCTCATCTCGTTGATCCCGGCGGCCCAGTGACGTGTCGTGGCTGAGAACGAGCCACAATCTTCCGAACTCGCGGTCGAGAGTTCGAAGCCGCTCATAGTCGGGATCGGGAAGGGTCGCCCCGATCCAGTACGGCCCGCTCGAGATGTCCACTACTGGCGGTGAAGATGAACCGATCTCTGTTGCGTAGTATCGGTAGCCGTAGTCCATGAAGTAGGCGAAACACGCGACCGCATCGCCGGACTCGGATTCGGCGACTATGTGGTGGGTGGCGTCCCTCCACTCTTCCTTCTTGCCGTTCAGGTACCAGTTGCCCAGCCCGACCGCGGATCCGATGACGACCATTACCAGGCCGCTCCGGAATATCCACCGGGATCTCAGCGCTGCGAGTCCGACCGCGCCGATGATGGTCAAAGCCGGGAGGCAAACGATGAGGTACCTCTTCACAAAGATCGGCGTGACGACGGAATACAGAGAGACGATCGCGACCGGCAGGACGAGCCAAAGCAGGGCCAGCGTTCCGGCCCAGACGTTTCGGGATCGGTGGTCTCGTTTCCACTCCGACCGGAGTTCCCGCAGGAAGAACCATCCAAGTCCCGTATAGAACAGAAGGAGCGGCGGACCCCCTTCTCCAGCCAGGGAACTGAAGAAGTCAATGATGTCGAGGAGACTGGGGGACGGGATCCAACTGACGTCCGCGGCGCTGCGAATGCAAAGGAGCGCAAAGGGGCTTGCGAACGCGATGCAAATCGCTGTGGCCGTCCACGCCCGAAACGACACTCGGCCGGGACGCAGGAATGCCACGGAAACGAACCCTGCCAATAGAACGAGGCCCGCGAAGATGTGGGTGTTGACGGCCAGGGAGCCGAACCCGACGAGTCCGGGCCAAGCGCTGCGTGAAGTCGCGGAGTCGACTGTTCGCACCATGTAGTAGACGGCGCCGACGACAAAGAAGAGGAGCAGGGAGTAGGCCCGCGCTTCCTGCGCGTAGGTGATGAAGTAGGCGTTGATCGAGAGAAGGAACGCGGCAAGCAAGCCGATTTGGTGGGAGTAGAGTCGGCGCGCCAAAGCGTACTGAAACCCGACCGTTGCCACGGCGAAGCAAACAGAGAAACCGCGAATCCAGGCCTCGCTCGTTCCAAGCTTCGCCCAGGGGAACAAGAGCAGGTGATACGGAGCCATGAACGGTTCTTTGGTGGTGAGGAGGCTCCAGAGTTCGCTCCAGGAACTCCGGACAATGCCGGCGGTCACGGCCTCATCGATCCAGAAGCTCTTGGATTCCAGCCCGAGCCGTCCCAGTAAGAACGTCAGGGCAAGGATGCCAACGAGCGGGACATGCCCTTTGTTCATCTTTTCCTGCCGCCGGGCGACTCCGTCGCCGGCTCCGAAGGTGACGTTGAGGCGACCGACGTGGACTCGGTCTCCAGCCTGTCAAAGTAAACGAACAGCCGAGGCTTGTCGTCAAGCTCCGGCTGTTCGTGTTCTTCCACAAGTCCGGAAACCAATCCGGAAGCGAGTCCGAAAGGACCTTTCGACGACGTCAGTCCAGCATCAGGACCTTTCGTGCGTCGGACTGTTCGCCCGAACGGACCTGATAGAAATAGACGCCACCCGGCAGACGGTCACCGGAGTTGTCCGTCCCATCCCACGTCACGAAGTGGAGTCCGGCCGGGCGGTTCTCGCCGGCGATGAGGGTTCGCACGGCGCGGCCGCTGGTGTCGAAGATCTCCACGTTGACCGGTGCGGCGCCGTCGGAACGGAAGCGCAGAGTGGTCCGGGGGAGGAAAGGGTTCGGATAGCTGGCCAGGTCCCGGACGCCGACATCAGAGGAAGACTCCTCGAGATCCGGAGCATCGGTCGTGTCCTGTGCGCGTCGAGCGTTGGCCGCAACGGAGAAGGACTGAGGTCCCTCCGGAACGAGGAAGCCGTCGATGTGAACAGTCCAAACACCGTCTTCCGGGTTGTCGACCGTGACCTGCTCGACATTGTTCAGGTGGTCCGCGCCGCGCGTGGCATTCGATCCCGGGTTGTTCGGATTGAGAATCCACGGTTCGTACATCGTGCCCGACGGCGACTCCAACGTCAGGTCCAGGTCGTTGACCAACTCTTTGGCCGCAAGCAACTCACCGGGCACGTCGTCCCAGGCCACGCTGACCTTGAGCTCCGACAACGACTGAACGTTGAGGTTGTAGCTGGTCGTGCCACCCTGATCGATGCTGCCCTGCGTGTAGAAAGATCCGTCACGCAGACGGTCGATGAGAACGTCGACTTCGACTTCACCGAAGCCGTACTGGTAGTCCGGTCCCGGGTTTCCGTAGTCGTGGGCGCTGTTGACGAGCAGAACCTTGATCAGGCTCGGCAGCGGAAGGACGGGGAAGCCGATGGAACGGCGAGCCTGCTCTCGCAGAAGCGCAACGACCCCGGCCACCGCCGGAGTGGCCATCGACGTACCGCAGGAGACGCCGTAACCGCCGCCCGGAACGGTCGAAGTCACGCCGCCGTCATCGTTGGACTGGCAACCCGGAGCGGTGATGTCCGGGCGAACACGTCCGTCGTCCGTCGGGCCGAATCCGGTGAACCAGGTGATGGAGTGATCGTTGGAATTGGTCGCCCCGACCACGATCGGGTTCTTGGCCGTTGCGGGAACGCCCATCGTTTCGTAGCTGCTTCCGCAGCGGCTGCTCTGACGATCGTTGCCCGCGGCCCAAAGGGAGAGAAACTTCGCGGAGAAGACTTCACCGACCGCGATGGCGTCGAGAAGCTGCGCCGTCAGTTCATAGTCGCCCGTCCAGTCGCAGGGATAGCCGTTTGTCGGAATGTTGGCTCCCAGTGAGTTGGTCGAGTAGTCGGTTCCGTACTGGGACCAACCTTCTTCGTAGTTCTCGGCGATGTCCTGCGGGCTGTTGTAGAGACAGTTCGGGGAACAGGACTCATACGTGTAGGACGTGACCTCGGCGCCCGGTGCCATTCCTTTGTAGGTTCCACCGGACGCAGTTCCGGCGCCTGCGACGGTACCGGCGACGTGTGTGGAGTGTCCGGCCGATCCTCCGCCTTCGCCGTTCCAGGCGCGTCCACCGAAGTCCGCGTGGTTGGTGTCGACCGGACCGACATCGTAGACCAGCACGTTGGTGCCGATTCCCGACAGGTTGTAGGGAGCCTGGTGAACCGTGTCGACGTTCATGGCGGAACGGACGGAGTTGTTCACTCCGGTCAGACGCGGCGGCACGGACGCGATGTACTTGATCTCATCCATTGCAGCCAGCGTGTTCAGTCGGACCGGGTCGAGACCCGCGATCTGCGTCGTCAGAGCCGGCATCCAATCGCCCAACTTTCCGCCGACATCGAGAACGAGTCGCTGCGCCGTCGACTTGTCGACGTCGTCGTGGAACTGGACGACGAAAGCACGCTGTCCGTCCGGAAGGGCGCTGTCCTCGAGGTAGCGGCCGTCTCTCATCCGCTCGGAGATCTTCATTCGGTCATCGAGCGGACCCATCCACCGAACTCCCATGTTCTGCAGCTCGGCAGCGGAGATGTCGGTGGAGACCAGGGCGTAGAAGGTGTTCTCGGGAACGTATCCCTGAAGAAGCAGACCTTGCGCGGCAAGTCCCTCGCGTTCGCTGCGAGCCGGGACTTCGTCCAGCTGGACGAGAACGTGAACACTTCCGCGGTCCGTGTTCGCAGCCAGGTAGTCGATCCCGGCGTTCAGGTCACCGGCGTCGGGTACGAAGCTGTTTTCTTCGAGCCGGATGAGATAGCGGTAGTCAGGTTCTTCGGCAAGGGTGGTGGAGACCAGGGACGTTAGCGTAGCAAGACCAAGACCGGCGGCCAGCAGCGCGCCTCCGGCCGAGAGGCGATTTGAATTCATGAAGTTCCCCCAGGAACAGTCGGTTTCCGAGCCGTGCCCATCCGCCCGGTGCCGGGATGAGAGTGTTCACGACGAGCCCGCGAAGCCCACTGCCTGTCGGGGCCGGCGGCATTGGAGTGGGGCGCCCCGAGAAGGAAGAGAAATGGGATTCGCTTTAGTTTAGTCCAGGCGCGGGTCTGACTGAAGGGCCTAAAGCATCTCCGCAGAAATGCGTCATGTCGAATGGCCGCCGGCGCATCACTGCGGTGAGTCACCCGCGTGGGAGGCCGGCCCGGCCCGGGAATCAAGGAACCGGTCGGCGACCGGATTGGGATGTGCTAGCGTTCCGTGATGCCGCTCGCAATGTGTCAACGAAGCAGGACATGGATCTGCCGTCTCGTCGTAGGACTCCGTGTCCAAGGAGGCTTCGATGTCGTCCTGGGTCGGCGTTTGATTCTTGGGCTACTCCTCTTTGCGGTCCTTGCGGACCCTGCGTCGGGCGAGGGTGGCGCCGAATCGACCGACGATGCGGAACGGGATTCTGCGGCCCTCAACACGCAGCCGGATGCGGACGATCGCTGGCGGGCTCCTCAAGGTTGGGAGGATGACGGCGAGACCGAGAACCGGGTCGAGGAGCGTCCCTACTACTTCCTGCAACGGCTTCCGTACGGCTCGGACGCCATGGTCCATCCGATCCGACTGATCGCCAACGGCGGATACGGGATCACCCAGTTCGACAACCGGGACAACCGTGTCGATGAGATCGACTACGCGACCGGTCTCGACAACGTCTGGTACAACCTGTCGAACCCGTTGGCGGCGATCGAACAGGATGGCTGGGGAGACTTTTTCGAGCGCGAGATCCTTCCGATCAGTGTCAGCTCCAAAGACAGTCACTACTGGCCCAACTACACCCTGCACACCATCGGCGGCGGAATGAGCTACCGACTCATGGAAGAGTGGTACCGCTTCCACGGGTTTCAGTCCTCCAGACTGATGGCATTGTCCACGATCACCGCCTACCACCTCCTCAACGAGGTCGTTGAGAACGATGATTACCGGGGGCTGACGACGGATCCGGTTGCCGACTTCTACGTCTTCAATCCCCTCGGCATCCTGCTTTTCAGCAGTGATCGCGTCGCGCGCTTCTTCGGGGAGACGCTGCAGATGGCGGACTGGTCCTATCAACCTTCGTTGGACCCGTACCGGCGGACCATCGAGAACCATGGCCAGAACTTCGCCTTCAAGCTCGGGCTCGTCGGAAAGTGGAGCGCGTTCTATCACATGGGGAACCAGGGCGAGCTGGGACTGTCCTACCGACGGGAAAACGGGGAGAGTTTTTCTTTCGGTGTCGGAGGACAGGCCAAAGACCTGCTGCAGGTGACCGAAGGGATCAAGCGCGTCACGCTCGTGCCGACTCTGGGGCTCTTCTACGACCGGAACAACTCCATGCTGGCCTCCCTGATTTTCGCCGAGAGAGACGACTTCGCGGTCCGCCTCAACGTCTATCCGGGGGCGCTGCCGACTCCCTTCCTGGACTCCGGCTTCTTCGCGGCCATCGATCAGGACGGCCACTTCAAGGGTGGGATCACCTTCAGCTCGAGCTGGCTTCCTTTCGGGATGGCCGGCGCGACGCATCCCCGAACGTCACGCTGAGACGTTGAACCCGACCTTGCACCTGGGGCGCCGGGTCCTGGGGACCAAGTCCTGTGGACCAAGTCCGGTCACAGTGCCCACCTGAGTCCCGAGGAGAGTTTTCCACCTGACTGTGTAGAAGCTCGCCTTAAGCGACGTTGGGAGAGCGACGCTTCGAAATTCCTTCAGGGCAATGGCTTCAGGTGACGACGTGGAATCATCGCGTGCGCAATCTTCGCTGACGGGACCAGGCGGCCACTCCGGAAGAATAAAAGGCGACTTGAAAGTCTGAATTATCCTGGTACATTGCGCCCTTGAGACTGAGTCTCGATAGCAACAAGGAGACTGGCGTGGGAGACGAGATCCCATCCGATCCGGCCGCAAAGGAGGTTCGCAGTACGTGCGGGGCACTGCTGGCTAGAGTCGTCGACGGAACCTTGGAGTTCAAATGCCGACGGAGCCGGTCCGTGGTTCGCATCCCCATCGAAGAATTGCTGCGAGCCAGCCATGAGGCCGAGAACAGGGTGATCTGGGTCGGTCCGTCCCAGGATTCCGCCGACGAGTCCAAATCGGACAACTAACAACGTAGCGAGAGGCTCGAAGCCACAGAGCTCTAAGCCCGGGAGAAATCACGAATACTCCTGGGATTTTTTGTGCCTGATACAGAACTCCCGGGCGGGAGCTTGCCTGTTGTTTGGGTTCGACGTTCGACATGACTTGGCTTGTCTCCGTCGCCGGACGCGGATTCTGCTGCTCATCCCTCTTGTCTCGTGGGCCGGCCTGGTATCGGTGGCGTCGAACACCGGTGCTCAGGACACGGGCGGAAACAGCCGTGACCCGGTGACACCTCGAATCGAGATCCCGGAGCTTCCGGACTCTGTACGATCCGAGTTCGCTGATTCCGTCTACGTCTTCCCCCAAGTTGAGACGGAAGACGACAAGGACCTGCGTGAGTTGGCTCCCGGCCGCGTGACCGTGCGACGGAGTCAGGACGATCTGCAGCGCTACGCACCGCTCAGTTGGGTGGATGGGTTGGCTTCGGTCCCGGGAGTCGACGTCACGAAGACCGGACCTTGGGCATCACGCCCCGTCATTCGAGGTCTGTCCGGAGATCGCGTCCTCGTTCTCGTCGATGACGTACGTCTCAACACGGTTCGCGGTCACGGGGCGCAACCGTCCATCGTTTCCTCCGATGTCATTGAAGAAGTTGCCGTCGACATGGGGTCGAACAGCGCACGTTACGGAAGCTCCGCCTTGGGAGGGGTTCTACGGGTCAAGACTCACCGTCCCCTCTTCAGCGGGCAACGGACCTTGGATGTCGGCGCACGCGGGCGTTGGAGTGTGCCGGGCGACGGCTGGGCACAATCGTCGACGGTGCGGTTGCGCGATGACTACTACGGACTCGAAGTCACCGGCGGATTCTCCGGCCTCGATGCTCTTCATGTTTCCGACGGCGCTGTCGGCAACAGTGGCTATTCGGACCAGCATCTTTCCGTGCGCGGTGGTTGGCTTTGGGAACGGCTTCGCGGAGACCTGCAGTACACAAGGGGGATCGCATCGGACGTCGGGCTTCCCGCGTTTACGTCCTCCGGAGGCGGGAACGGCAGCTATCCGTGGAACACACGGACCGCGACGCGGCTCGAGCTCGTGCTCGAAGGGGAGGGGCGTGGTCCCCACCTTCAGGCTTTGATCGCGCGCCAAAGTTATCGGACGCGCTTCGAGGAGACGACTGTCGACTCGGTCTTCCGTAACAACCGGCTGATCGCGACCCGTTCGAACTTCAGTACCAGCGATCAGAATACCCGGTCGACGGAGTACAAGTTGGGTGCGCTCTCCCAGGGAGGGGGCATGCAGTTCGAGCTGTCCTACCTCGCGGAGGAGACGGACGGACCGGAAGAGATCCTGATCACGACGAAGAACCGTGCGGGAGTCGTCACCGGCGAGGAAGACCGTCCCTCGGAAAACGTACCTCCGGCAGAGCGGAACACTTTCTTTGCGCGTATCTCCGGCTTTCGGGAAGCCGGTGCATTCGCCTTCGAGGCCCATGTCCGTCAGGACATCGTGGAGACGATGTCGGACTCGACCGACCTCAGCGAGTTTCGCGCGGTGGACTTGCAGTCGCAGGAAACCTCGCTGGGATTCGGAGCAGCCTGGGACGCCGGCCACGGATTGGAACCGTTCCTCGGGTTGAACACCGGCTTTCGCGTGCCCAATCTCGACGAACGATTCTTCGACGGATTCATTCACGGACTGCTGCGCGTCTTCGGCAATCCGGAACTGGAGGACGAGCGGAGCGACTCGGCGGAGATCGGACTGCGCTACAGGAACCCGGGACCGGGAATGTTGCAGTCGGCCCGAGTATCGGTCTACCGATCCTGGGTCGAGGACATGATCGCGTTGCATTACCTCGGACAGATCTTTCTGGTTCCTCGGTTCCAGTACCGCAACGTGGAGGAAGCGCGCCTCGAAGGTTACGAGTTCGAAGCTGCCTTCGAGTCTCAGTGGGCGCGGTTGCTGGTCAGTGCAGGCTTTCCTCGTGGCTACGACACCGCTACAGACGAGCGCCTTCCGGATGTGGGAACGAACCGGGCGACGGCGGAGGTCACCTTCAACCTCGACCGCTTGCGTCGCTCCACTCGGCTCGCCGTGCAGTACCGATGGAACGACGCCGTCGACTTTGGAGACGAGGTCTTCCACCGCCCTTCGTTTTCCACGACCTCTCTGTCCCTTCGATCCCGGTTCGGTCCGGCCCGTGCCGCCATCGCCTTGCGCAACCTGTTCGACGAGGACTACCGCGAGCCGCTGAGCTTCATCGACGAGTCCGGCCTGACTTGGACGTTCTCTCTTTCCTGGCAGCTTTCCTCGCCCTTGGGCGACACGGAGGATTAGATCTCATGAGTTCCCGACCGCTGTTGCTCGTTTCGACCGTTCTTGCACTGTCCGCAGTCTGTACGACCGCTGATGCGCGAACGACTCCGAACCTCGAAGGACGGGTCGTTCGCGACCCGCACACGTTCGAGTGGGTTGCAGGCTCGCCCGCCCCGATCCAAACGGCGTCCGACTCAGACACCGGTGGGGCGTCGAAACTCGGGGGCGGTACGCCCGTTCCGCTGCCGGCCGGGGCCGTGCAAATCGATGAGACCTACTACGACCTCCAGGACATGGGCACGTTGGGTACTCACATCGCCACCAATGCGGCCGGAGAGATTCACGTCACCTACCAGGACGGCTTCTGCGAGCTGGACGACGCGACGACGTGCCCACCCGACTTGGGGGATCCACTGCCGTTTCCCTATCGGGCCAACGCGCACACCTACCGAACGGCGGAGGGAACATGGGTCCAGTTGGGCCGGGCCGAGGATCCTTCCCTTCGCGGTTGTTGTGTGACCGAGTTGTTCGGCGGTTTCGGATCTCTTGCCATGACTCCGGACGGTCGGGCAGCCGTTGCCCAGCACATGAACGAAGACGGCTGTGACCTTCGGGCCTCCCTGTACGTGCAGGAGACACCGGGGGTGGCATCCTACGACGCGTATCTCTCGCCGATCACGGATCCCTCGTACCTTTTCCCACAGGGCGTCTTTCGACCGGACGGGAGCATGGTCTTGCTTGGGGAAGTCGCCGCCTTCGGCCTCTATCAGGAAGTCGCTGAGATCCACGTCTCGCGACTGGCTGGAGAGGGAGTGCCGTTCGACTGCCCGGTCGGTTGGCAGTTCGACGACTGGTCACTCGTCATCGACCCTTCGGTGTTCACAGATGGCGCCTCCGGGTTTCCCAGCATGGCCGCGTCCGACGACGGGAGCGTAGGTATCGCTGTCGGTGACTTCGGCGGAGACGTGCGCCTCATCGAGTCGAGCGATGGATCCTTCGCGGCGGGAACGATCACGATCACAAATCTCACCAACTATGACGACGCCGACATCACGGTGGGCGATGAGTCCTCGATGGAATACCGCTCCTATGTCCATTGTCATCTCGCGTACAACGGCGACGTTCCGCACGTGGTCTGGGACGAACTCCAGGCCCGACGCGAGGACGGCGAAGTCTTCTATTACGACTACCGCAGTCGAATCATGCACTGGACCCCCGCGACCGGGGTCACCCAGGTGCACCGGGTCCCTGCGGGCGTCGCCGATACCTACGACGATGTCGATGCCGGTGGAAGCGGTCCCCTCGCCGGATTCAACACCTTGGCCGCAAGTTGGCCCCAGGTTGGATTCTCGGACAGCGGTGATGTCACCTACGTGGCCTGGCTTCGTTTCTCCGACGACGAAGTTGATCCGACCGCGGACGCCGGCCTTCCGGGAATCGTGACCGGCATTGGCTTCGGAGACATCGAGGCTTCCTGGTCGACGGAGGGCAGCAGCTGGAGTTCGGCTGAAAACCTCACCAATACCCCGGAGACGGACGAACGGTTCTTTGCGATCCCGCGTTACAGCCTTGGAACGAAGCTCTCGATGGTCTTTCAGGCGTCTTCGACGGACCGCGCCGGTACCGTCATCATCGGGGACCGTGGCGCCGAGGAAGTCGCGCTGGAGCGTCGATTGGCGTATCTGGAATCGGAACTCACGGGTGTCTCGTCCACTCCGAATGGCGCCATCGAGGTTTCGTCGGAGCGCGCTTTCATTCAGGGAGTCTTTCCGAACCCGAGCACCGGAGGATTCTCCGTTCGTCTGAGTCGCGTTCTTCTGGAGCCGACGGATGCAGAGATTCTGGATGTCGGGGGACGCGTCCTCGGGCGTTTCTCCATCCCCGCGAACGTTGATGAGTTCCCACTTTCGGCCGCGGCCGAAGACGTGGTTCCGCGGTCGAGCGGAACCTACTTCGTACGAATCCACGGAGAGGACCAGGATCCCGTGCGCGTGGTCATCGTGCGTTGAGCCGACCTGCGGACTCTGTCCGCACGCAACTACGAACAGAATGACGAAAGGCGAAACGATGATGAAGCATTACGGACTGCCCCTGGCCGCACTCGTTGCCATTGCCATCCCGGCACTGGCTGCGGACGAGGGAGCATTGATTCTGGAGGAGAGGGTGACGGGCGGATCGCTGGATCTGTCTTGGGAAACCGCCTTCGGGTTGGAAAACAACGTGCAGGCCATGACTCTCGAAGCCGGTCATCCCGCATACGACAATCCGTCGGGAGACCATACGGTCGCGGTGCTCAAGAATTCCGAGCCGGACTTCGGGGGTTTGGGAAAGTCAGTCACGGACCCCGGCGGCTATGCCAATTATTCCTGGAGCGGTTGGTTCTTCACCGGGGACGGGGACACGCGTCGCGGTATCGTGCTTCGCGCGGATGATGAAGCCGCGTTTACGCAGTGCTATCAGCTCGTCCTTGATGCCGGACTGCTCAACCTTCGCTTCCGTCTGCTTAGTGGCGAGGGGGCATCGACTCTCGAGGAGTGGTTCACCACGGACACTCCGACCGGGCTACCGCAGCCCAACACCTGGCATCACCTCAAGGTCATCGCCAACGGTGATGAGTTTCGCTGTTTCTTCGACGGCTATGAGCTGACCGATGAGCCGATCGTGGACAGCACATTGGCGACGGGCTGGGTCGGCGTCTACAATTTCCGATTCGATCTCGGAGGGATTCCGGTGTACTTCGACGACCTGACCTTGTGCGAGGTCGAAGGAACCACGCCGATCCTTTCGCGGAGCTGGGGCGAGATCAAGAACGAGTTCCTACCCAACCCGTAGATCTAGTTTTATTGTTCGACTGGCCGGGGACGTTGGGCCCCGGCCTTTTTCTGGCCACGGAGGTTGAACCGAGTGAAATCGAACCTGGGTGTTCTACTGCGTCAATGGTCCCTACTGGCCGTGGTTGGCGGGACCGTCGTGTCTGCTGAACCCGTCCATGGGGGAAGTGACTCTGCTCCCTGCCCACAAAGGATCGTCAGCTGTGGAGCCGACCTTACCGAGATCGTCACCCTGCTCGATCGTGGCGATAGTCTGGTCGGCGTCGACGACTCCAGCCAGCTGGTCGGTGCGCAGAAGGAACTTCCAAGAGTCGGCTACAAGAGAGCGCTCAACATCGAGGGCGTGTTGTCGTTGCGGCCGGACCTGGTGATCGCGACCGCTGACGCCGGGCCACCTCATGTCCTGCAAAGATTGAACGAGCTGGGAATTGACATCCTCATGCTGCCGGAAGAAAAGACGGTTCCCGGAACGATCGAACGAATCGAGAAGCTGAGTTCCCGGATCTGTGCGGTAGCGGAGGGTGAAGAGCTCGTCAAACCGCTGCTGGATCTCGAGTCTCCACCGCGATGGGAGGAGCCGCCGCGCGTTCTGTTCATTTATGCGCGGGGCGGTGGCGTCGTCAACGTTTCGGGCCGAGGAACGGCTGCAGATGAGATGATTCGGCTTGCCGGAGCGATCAACGCGGTCAACGACTACGCAGGCTACCGGCCGATGACAGCCGAAGGTCTGATCTCTGCGCAACCGGATGTAATTCTCTTTACGGACCACGGCCTCGAGGCGCTCGGCGGAGTGGAGGCGGCTTCCCGGTTGCCGGGACTGGCCAAGACAAAGGCCGGACGCAATCAGTCCATCGTTGCCGTAGATGAGTTGATGCTGCTGGGCTTCGGGCCCCGAGTCGACGAAGCGGTCGACATGCTGGTCGATTCCATCGGTTCGAGGTTGGGATCTCTCCCGAAACCCTGATGGGAATCAGTCTCGTCGGAAAGCGGTTGGACGCCGGAAACCGCGCCTTCGGACTGGCCTTGCTGGGGCTGGTCGCGGCTTCCGTGATCTATCTCTGTCTCGGAGCGATGCGGATTTCGTTGACTGAGGTGCTGCGGGTTCTCACGGGCGGTGAAGCGGAGCAGATGAGTTGGCTCGTGGTGCGTGACCTCAGGTTGCCGCGTGTCCTTCTGGCCTGGCTCATCGGATCCGGGCTCGCACTTTCCGGAGCGACGCAGCAGGCCGTCTTCCGAAACCCGCTCGCCGATCCCGGCCTCCTTGGGGTTACGACCGGCGCCGCTCTCGGGGCTTCCGTCTTCATTCTGGTTGCCGGCGGCACTCCCACCTCCCCGGTTGTGGGAAGTTGGATCGATCTGGGGCTGGTGACGTCCGCTTTCGTGGGTGGGCTGCTCGCAACCGCGCTCGCCTGGATTCTCTCGGCCGGCGGCCGCAGTCGGGACACCGCGCACTTGCTGCTCGGGGGCATCGCCGTCAACACGATGTGCGCCTCGGCCATCGGTCTGATCTTCTTTTTGGTCGACGACGTTCAGCTCCGTTCCATCACGTTCTGGACACTGGGAAGCATCGGTTCCGCCAACTGGAGTTCGTTGCTTCTCCTGCTCCCCTTCTCGTTGGTCGGGCTCGTCGTTCTGCCTCGGTTGGCGCGAGCGCTGGATCTGCTACAGCTCGGTGAGGCCGATGCGAGCTTTCTGGGAGTGGATATCCGAAGGGTTCGAGTCGTCGCAATCGTGGTTTCGACGGCAACTGTCGCCGCCGCGGTAGCGGTTGCCGGCCCCATTACTTTCGTCGGCCTCGTCGTTCCCCATCTCGTTCGATTGGTGTTCGGCGCTTCCCATCGCATCGTGCTCCCGATGTCGGCGTTGGTCGGGGCGCTCTTGTTGACGATTGCCGATCTTCTCTCCAGAACCCTGGTTGCCCCGGCGGAGCTTCCGGTCGGTATCGTCACGTCGATGGTCGGCGCACCTTTCTTTGCGTGGCTGCTCTTTGTCGGTCGATCCCGGAGGCAGGCATGATTCGCATCCGTGGTTTGCAGGTCATTCGAGGTGGGCACCGTTGTGTCGATGGAGTCGATCTGACGATTGGGCATGGGGAGGTCGTTGCGCTTCTGGGTCCCAACGGCAGTGGAAAGTCCAGCCTCTTGCAGGCGGTGGCCGGCTCCCTCCCGACGGCGGGGGGAGACGTCGTGTGGGACGACCGCCCCCTTCGCGAGTGGTCCGGTGATGAGCTGGCACGCAAGAGAGCCGTCATGTCGCAGTCGACGCACATGGCCTTTCCTTTCACCGTGCGCGAGGTGGTCTCTATGGGGTACCTCGGTCTGCGGAAAGCACGGGATGCAGCCGTCGGCGGAGCGATGCTCAAGGCCAACGTTCTCGGGATGGCAGACCGGGATTACTCGACCCTTTCCGGGGGGGAGCAGCAGAGGGTACAGTTCGCGCGGGCGATGTGCCAACTTTGGGGACGGGAAGCCAAGGGCTTCCTGCTGTTGGACGAACCGACTTCCCAATTGGACCTGGCTCACCAGCACCGTGTTCTGGAGGCGGTAACCGACTTCGCCTTCGCGGGCGGCGGTGTCCTGATCGTTCTTCACGATTTGAACCTGGCGGCGATGTATGCCGATCGCGTGGCTCTGCTCAAAGGGGGCCGTCTGCTCGCCTGCGATTTGACGCGGGAGGTGATTCGTTCGGAACCGATCGAGACCTGCTTCGATGTCGAAGCTCGGATCGTAGAGGTGCCTGCGTCGAAACAACCGGACGGAACGAGTCGGTCCGTCCCACATGTTCATACCCGACCCAAACTGAGTGCTACTCCCAGGGAGACTGAGACTGATGTACGAAGCGAACAACGAATCAAGGCGTGAACTGCGGGCCCGCTGGGACGAGGCCCAGGCTCAGGAAACTCGCCGAAGGGCGCGCGACTTTGCCCGCGACCTGGGAGTTCCGGAGGCTGCCTTGGCCGACGCACTCGCTGAAGAGACCGGCGGCGTTCTTCGCAACGACTGGGAAGGGTTGGTCAAGGGCCTCTGCAAGGTTGGCAAGGTCATGGCACTGGCCCGGAATGAGGCGATCGTTCTCGAGAATTCCGGAGAGTACGACGAGGTGTCCTTCTTCCACGGTGGCGTGGGGCAGGTGCTCGGTCGGGGGATCGATCTTCGCGTCTATACGCGGAACTGGCACCGGGCCGTTCACCTCGATGTCATGTCCCGAGGCCAGGCGTTGAAGTCCATTCAGATCTATGACCGTGCCGGCCAGGCGATCCAGAAGATCTATGCCAAGGACTACACGGACAGCGACGCCTTTGGTGAACTCATCGCATCGTTGTCGGATCCTTCGCCTGAGGACTTGAGGTTGGAGCCCGAGCCCGTTGTCGCCGCCCCGCGCACTCGGGAAGAGCTTTCGAAAGAAGAGATCGAGAAGCTCTGCAACGGCTGGGATGCTCTCCAGGATACGCACGACTTCTTCATGCTGCTTCGCGAGGTGGGGTTGGGCCGGCTGGAGGCTCTTCGGGCGGCCGGCCCGGGGCGCGCTGAGCGGGTGGCCTACGGGTCCTTCGAACGGGTGCTCGAATCGGCGGCGGGGACGGGATTCAAGATCCTGATGTTCGTGGAGAATCCCGGCATCCATCAGATCCATGGCGGTCCCATCGAGCGAATCGTGCGGATGGACGACTGGTTCAACATCATGGACCCGGACTTCAATCTTCACCTCGACACGAAGCTCATTTCCGAGGTCTGGTGTGTGCGGAAGCCGACGAGACAGGGAATCGTGACCAGTCTGGAACTCTACGACGGGGACGGCAAAACGGCCGGAATGCTCTTCAGCAAAAAGGGGCGGGACGAGGCGGAGACCGAAGCCTGGCGCGAGATGGTCGCATCCGGCCTTCAGGAGCTGCCACAGGAATCCATGAGCTAGCCGGACCTGGCTAAGATCGAAGGCCCAGACTCAGCGTGTAGTTGGGCAACGCGTAGTTGTGCAGGTACTGGAACTTGCTGGGCAGAGTGCGGGCCATCGGATGCGACGGCTCGTTCCACCACCTCTTGAACGGTAGGAACTCGAAACCAGGGACGGGCCCTCCTGCGGGATGGGTCTGTCCGCTCAGATACTGTTTTGCCACCACACCCGGCTTCACTTTCGCCTTGAACGCGTAGCGCGGATCCATGCTGATGACGCGAGTGACGTTCAGCGACGACTGAATTCCGCTGAGGAAGTCGTTGAAGTCGAAGATGCCGTTGCTGAACGTGAATGCCTGCACCGAAGAGAATCCGAAGGCATTGTTGGTCAGTGCGGACATCTTCTGCAGTGCCTCCTTGACGAAGGCTCCGTCATTCTGGAACGGACCCAACTCATGCCCGCCCGCCGCTCTTACGATATGGAAGAAGGCCGTCGGTTGGGGAGCGGTCAGGACCTGCGGCGCCCAGCGCCGGATCAGGTGTTTCAACAGCACGAAGTGAATGAGGGGCGCCGAACGAGGGTTGGTCCACCCGAGTCCCTCGTAGTGAGCGGTGTTCTGTTTGAACTGATGGGACACTCCGATAAGAACGTTTTGCGGAACACCGTTCTCCGGCAGGAAGAGAATGACGCTTCGCTCGACACCGGCCTTGCCGCAGGCAAAGATGCCGAGCCTCGCTACTTTGAGCGGAGTGAAACTGAAGGCCGGCATGTTCTCCGGGTCTCCCGCGCGAAACGTCGGTAGATCGATCATGGGGAGAGCCGGGACGAACTGTCGGACGAGCCCATGCTGGGTTTCCAAACCGAGGACGTTCTTGGTGATGGCCTCCACGGTGACGTTCGACGTTGGTGGGGGAGGTCCGTTGCCGACTCCGTTTCCGGACTGCTCCTCGACGACGGCCAGGGTGTTGGGCCCCGCGATTCCATCGGCGACCAGCCCGTGGTTGCGCTGAAACTCGAGGACGCGGGAGTGGGTTTTGCCGCCGAAGAATCCGTCGACCGTGAGTAGGGGCAGCAAGGTTGGGGGGAGTGCGTTGAGCGCCCCCTGGAGCGCCCGCACGGCATCGCCGGTCGAGCCGTAGGACAAGAGCATGGCCGGATCCTTCTTCGGTCGGTTTCGGAGACGTGACTTGCGCGGGGATTCCCTGCACAATCACTTCCGGGTTCAAACGGGAGGTTTGGGGTTGGCTCGAGGCAAACCCTGCATGACTTCTGCCTTCAGAACTCCCGATCTGCCCAAAAACGCACAACAAAACCGTCCGGCCGACTTGCGGCCTCGGATCTCGTGAGATCGGAATCAGTCAACGTGAAGCTTTCCCTATTTTCGCTGTTGCCGTCCCACCACCAGACGGAAGGGCGGGATCTCTTCGACATTGCTTTGGACCGGGCGGTGATGGCCGACGAACTCGGCTACCACGGATTCTGGGTGGCGGAGCATCACGGCCGATCGGTTTGTACGATGCCGAACCCAGCCGTCTTTCTGGCCGCCGCCGCGCAGCGGACGCGCAGAGTCCGGTTGGGCGTGGCCGTTTCCGTCCTGCCGATGCGGGATCCGCTTCTGACCGCCGAAGACTATGCATTGGTCGACCGTCTTTCCGGAGGCCGATTGGACTTCGGCGTGGGTTCGGGAATCTCTCCCGTCGAGTACGCCGCGCTCGGAATCCCCATGGAGGACAAGCGGGAGAAGTTCGAAGAGTCGCTGGCCATGATCCGTCACGCCTGGTCGGGAGAGGGTGGCGAGGTTGAGGGTCGTTTTCGCTGTTACGGCGACCTGCATTGTCCCGTTTCGACGGCGCAGAAGCCGGGTCCGCCGGTGTGGCGGGCCGTGGGGAATCCGGAGGCTGCCCGCGCTGCAGGGGAATCAGGGGACTACGCTCTGGTTCTGGCCGCACCCGACATGGGCAACCACGACCCGATGAGCGCCATGGCTGCGGCGTATCGAGAGGGAGTCGGCGCCGATGTGGGCAGCCGGAGTGGGGCGGTCGGTACGGCGTTGAGCGAGATCGGGGCGGCCGGGGACACGCATGCAAAGGGTCGGATCGGAGCCGCCGTCTTCGTCATGCCGGGAGACACGGACAGCGAGGCGCAGCAGGAAGCAGCAAAGGCATTGGACCGTCTCGCTGCAGCACAGAGCTCGGATCCGACTGGACGGGAAACTGTCGCTCGCGCGATCGAAGGAGGTCGCTCGTTCTTTGGTTCGCGGGAGACCATTGCCCGGAGCCTGTCTCAGTTGGAGAAGGCTGGGTTCGACGAAGTGCTCTTCTGGTTCGACTACGGAGGCGGTCCGGAATCGCAGATCGCCGAGTCCATGAGGATACTGTCGCCGGGCAACTCTTCCTACTGACCTACCAACCTACGGACCTACTGACCTACTGACCTACTGACCGGCGAGTGCGGCTTCGATGGCCACTTTGACCCCATAGGGATCGACGTCGACGACATCGTCCTTGGGGAGTGCCCTGCCAGCGCTCCTGGCCGCCACCAAAGCCTCCTGCCGTTCTTCGTCGATCCAGAAGACCTGCCACTGCATCGTCGACTCTGTTCGCTTCGGAAGATAGAACTCTGGGAAGCGGACGTGGTCCCAGTGAAGGAATCGCTGGAACGGCGCGTTCCAAAAGGGGATGTAAAACGCTTCATCCTGGATGAGAGCGTCCAGTTCGTGCATGGCCGCTTCGCGCTCTGCGGGATCGCTTCCGAAACGGTAGGTCTCGATGAGCTCGTCGGCCCGATCGTTGCCGAAAGCGAAGACGTTGTTGTTGTTCCTGGTCGGGACGAACGAAGAATGAAAATACTGGTGCGGATCGGGAAAGAAGTCTGTCGTCTGGCTGATGATGTAGACGTCGTAGGCCCTCTCCTGGCCCCGCTTGAATGCAGTTCCGGACTCGAGCAGCTGTAGCTTCATTTCCAAGCCGAGCCGTTTCATCGTTTGTTGTGCCACCGTCATGTGACGTCTCAATCCCGGCGACCCGAAGGTCAGCGTGAAGGAAGCCCGGGTTCCGTCGTCGCGTGCGAAAATTCCGTCCGAACCGCGCTTCTTGAACCCGGCGGCCGCCAGGTGCTCGCGGACTTTCTTGGGGTCGAACCCGTACGGCTCCAGATTCGGGTTCTCGAAGAAGCTTCCTTCGAACGTCGAGACCGCCCGGTAGTACGCGCCGAACATGAGGTTGTCATTGACCTCGTCGAAGTTGAATGCGTACTGCAGCGCCTTGCGAAAGTCCTTGTTCTGGAAGAGGGGCTTCTCGAGGTTCATGGCGAAACCGTAGAGACCGTCCGGATAGTCGACGAAGACGCGCTTCTTGTGGACCCAGCCCTTCTGAATGGACTCGAAGTCCGTATCCTCGGCCCATGTCTTGGCCGTGAGAATGCGAATGAAGTCCAGCTCACCCTTTTTGAAGAAGTCGAACGCGCGATCATTCGATTCGATAGTGCGAACGATGATGTGGTCGACGTTGTAGAGACCCTGCATGTAACGCTTGTTCGTTCCCCACCAGTCCGCGACCCGGCTCAACTTCACGTACTCGCCTTCTCTCGTTTCGCTGACGACATAGGGACCGGGCACGACCGGAGGGGTGAGGTGGGCTTCCTTGATCCAGTTCGGACCCAGGTTGATCGCATGCTTGGGCATGGGGAAGAATCGGAACTCGTGCAGCGGACGCCAGCTTTCCTTCTTGCCCACGATCTTGAGGACGTAGGGTTCGATTGCCTCCACGGACTCGTAGAGTTCCATCTTCGTGTTCCAGAACGGATCGACGATCTCCGTGCTGGAAAGCATTTCGAATGCGAAAACGTAGTCGTCTGCGGTGATCTTCTCGCCGTCGGTCCAGCGGGCGTCGGGATCGAGTTTGTAGTAGACGGTCCGACCGTCGGGCTGGATGGACCAGTGCGTCGCCATCCACGGAATGTAGTTGTCGGTCGTCGGATGCCGGCGAACGAGACGGAACTCGATGGAGTAGGACTGGCTCCAGTTGGCGAAGACGTCGGTGGCATCGGGCCCGACGAGGCGAAGAGTCAGCGGATACGCACGAAGGTAGGTCCGGAAGGTGCCGCCCTTCTTTGCGTTGGGATCGCCGATGGGCGGGTCGTCCATGTTGGTCGTCCACTCGATCGCCGAGAGATCGTCGGCTCGAGCCGGATCCGGAGTCGTGACCAACCCGATCCCTGCGAGGGTGAGTGCCCAGATGGCGACGGTGAAGATTGCGACGGTCCGTTCGGCGAAGGGCGAGGCAGGTCGATACACTGGGTTGGGTCCTTTCAGAGTAGATCCAGGCCGGCAGGCCACGGCAAGCATAGCGCACGGGAGCTTGGGCCGCGCGCAAGACACCTTCCGGGCCGGCCTGACCTCGGATAAGGTCCAACCGGGCGCAAGGCTCCTTCCGGTTCGGCGGACCATCGGATACGGTCTTGACCCTTTGGAACAACCGACCTGAGCCACCGGCCTGAACCACCGGCCTGAACCAACGACCTCAACCAACGACCTCAACCAACGACCTGAACCACTCGCCCCGGAGTCCATGGATGTCCCCCGTTATCGAGCTCGACAGACTTTCCAAATCGTACGTGGTTCCGGTCCGTGACGCTGGAATCCGCGCCGGTCTGGTCAGCCTCTTCAAGCGGAAGACCCGAACCGTAGAGGCGGTCAAGGATGTCAGCCTGTCGATCGAGCCGGGCGAGATCGTCGGCTTTCTGGGGCCGAACGGCGCGGGTAAGACGACCACTTTGAAGATGCTCTCAGGGCTGTTGCATCCGTCCGGCGGCCGCGCTTCCGTGCTCGGTTTCGAGCCATGGAAGCGGCCCAATGATTTCCTCCAGCAGATCACCCTGGTCATGGGCCAGAGGAATCAGCTGATCTGGGATATTCCCGTCGTCGATTCGTTTGATCGCAACCGGGTGATCTACCAATTGGGGCGGGAGGTCTATCGACAGCGCGTCGATGAATTGACGGACTTGCTCGACTTGGGTGAGTTGCTGACGAAACCCGTGCGCAATCTGTCCCTGGGGGAGAGGATGAAGTGCGAGGTGGCCGCCGCGCTCCTTCATCATCCGAAAATCCTTTTTCTGGACGAGCCGACACTGGGTCTCGACGTATCGATGCAACGCCGGCTCAGAGAGTTTGTCGCGCGCTACAACAAGGAAACGGGTGCAGCCGTTCTTCTGACGTCGCACTACATGGCGGACGTGGAAGCGCTGTGCCCGCGGGTCGTCGTCATTCATCACGGGGAGATTCTCTTCGACGGCCGGCTCGTCGATCTCATCGAGAAGTTTTCTGCGCAGAAGACGCTCGTGCTCGAGCTGGAGGAATCCACCTCTGCTGAGGCCCTCGCACTCTACGGCGATGTCGTCTCCGCGTCGGAAGGACGAGCGACTCTGCGCGTGCCGAAGAAGGAAACGGCCGAGGTCACGGCCCGGCTTCTTCGTGAGCTCAAGGTGCAGGATCTCAACGTTGCCGACCCGCCCATCGACGAAGTCATCGATCAGATCTTCAGTGGAGCCGCCCGGTGACGATGGAGACGGCGACGAGCCCACGAAGTTCCCGGGTCCACCCGAGACCCTGGCTGGCGGCCTACCCCGCCTTCTTCCGGATCTCCATGCTTTCGAACATTCAGTACCGCGTCGCCGGCGCGATCTGGATGATCGGAATGATTCTCGAACCTCTTATCTACCTGACGGTCTGGACGACGGTGGCCGACTCACAAGGGGGTGCGGTCGGAGGGTTCACCAAAGGAGAGTTCGCGGCGTACTACGCGTTTCTGCTGCTCGTCAACCATCTGACCTTCACCTGGGTCATGCACGAGTTTCAGTACCGGGTGCAGTACGGAAGCTTCTCATTTGCCTTGCTGCGACCCGTTCATCCGATTCACGAAGACATTGCGATGAACATCGCGTTCAAGATCGTGCAACTGGCGGTCATCTTGCCGGGGATCCTCGTCCTGTGCGTTGCCTTTCGTCCGACCTTTGAACCGGTCGGTTGGTCGTTGGCGCTCTTCGTGCCCGTTCTCGCACTCGGCTTTCTCATTCGCTTTCTCTTCGAGTGGACCCTGGCCATGGCTGCGTTCTGGACGACACGGGTCAATGCCCTCAACCAAATGTACTTTTCGCTCCAGATGTTTCTGTCCGGTCGCGTCGCCCCGATCGCGCTTCTTCCGCTTTGGGTCTCGGACGTGGCTCAGCACCTGCCGTTCTACTACGCGATCGGGTTTCCCGTTGAAGTCGCACTGGGACGTCTCTCGCCGGAAGAAGCCATCAAGGGCGTGCTCCTCCAACTCGCCTGGCTGGCCATCATGGGAGCGATCATCGCCCTGGTTTGGAAGAACGCAGCCAGGCGTTTCACTGCGGTGGGGTCCTGAGACGGTCATGGTGAGAGCGATCCGACTTCTGGGCGTCTTTCTGCGCATTGGTCTTCTCGGCGAGGCGCAGTACCGCGCGAACTTCGTCATCCAGCTTCTGGAGACGGGACTCGGACTGGTGACCGCGCTCGGAACGATCTGGATCGTTTTCTCTCAAACGGACACGCTGGGAGGTTGGGGGCCTGCCGAGTTGGCGGCACTGGTCGGTGTCTACTTCATCGTCTACGGCGGCATCCAACTCGTCGTCGCGCCCAGTCTTCAGAAGTTCATGGAGGACATTGTCAGCGGGAACTTTGACTACACGCTGACGAAACCGGCTGATGCGCAGCTTCTATCGAGTCTTTCCGAAGTTCGGGTCTGGCGAGTGGCTGATGTTGTTCTCGGCATCTGCGTGCTGACGGCTGCGATCATTCGGGAGTCCATGACCGTCGGCTGGCCGCAGACGCTGCAGTTTCTCCTCGCGTTGGCTCTCGGGTCCGTCATCGTCTATAGCTTCTGGATCATCCTCGCGACCCTGGCTTTCTGGTTCATCCGGATCGACAATCTGCTGCAGATCTTCTGGGCTATGTACACGGCCGGTCGTTGGCCCGTCGGGATCTACCCGGAATGGCTGAAGTGGACGCTCACCGTCGTTGTTCCCATCGCCTTCGCCGTCACCGTCCCGGCCGAGGCGGTTTCTGGAAGAGTCTCCGGAATGACCTTCCTGGGAGCCGCGGCACTCGCCCTCTTCCTGGCGCTGTTTTCGCGCTGGTTCTGGCGGCAGGGAATCCGGCGCTACTCCGGAGCCTCCGCGTAGTCGGGGGCGGTCCGTGGTATACTAGACCCGCCGCGAAAGCCGGGAGCCAGACCAAGCGAGACATTCCCAACCACTTGGGGCCGCTTCCTTCCGCGTTCTTCGGCTTCAATCCCACTCACTTCGGAGGTTCATCATTATGAGGATTCGTACCGACCTGGCCGTGGCGCTCGGTCTCCTGGTGGCCCACTCTACGGTGCTCGCCCAAACGGAGTACCGCACGGAGTCGACCCGCGACTACCTGGAGAAGATGGAAGCCCATTTCCAGGAGACGCTTCCCGATTTCAAACCCGAGACCGTGAAGGGGACGGGATTCAAACCGTTTCAGCGGATCAAGTGGTTCGTCGAGCCCCGCCTGGGAGACCAGGACGATCTCATCCCGGGTGCCCGCTGGCGGGCCTGGGAGTCCCTCCAAGAGATGACGGGAACCCAGGATCGGGTCGATCTGCCGACGTGGTTCAACATGGGACCGACGAACGTGGCCGGACGGGTCCTGGCGATCGAGGTCCATCCGACGGATTCCAACATTGTCTACACCGGAACCGCCAGTGGCGGCCTTTGGCGTTCCACGGACCAGGGTCTTTCCTGGAGTCCTCTGACGGACAAGCTTCCGACGCTCGCAATCAGCGCCATCGAGTTCGACCACGACGATCCGGATCATATGTGGATCGGAACCGGCGAAGGCTGGGGTGGGGACATGGTTCACGGAATCGGGGTCCTGCAGTCCTTCGACGGCGGGTTCTCCTGGCAGACGACGGGGATGAGCTACGACCTCAGTCAGGGCCTCGATCTTTTCGAGCTCGAGTACAACGAAGTCACCGGGACGCTGCTCTGCGCAGGGGAGCATGGCCTTTTCCGTTCGACCGACCACGGCGCGACCTGGACGGAAGTGATCGAGGCTGGAAACTGGAAGGACGTTCTGGCCAAACCGGGAACGACGGACACCTACTTCGCCTATGGACATGGGTTCGCCGAAGCGGGGGTCTATCGCTCCACGGATGACGGCCTGACCTGGACTCGGTTGGAGAACGGATTGCCGACCGCGGGGTATGCCAATGGTGAGTTGGCGACGACTCCCGCCAACACCGAGTACGTCTATTTCAGCGTCATGATCGGAAGCACGAAATACATCTATCGTAGTACCGATGGTGGAGACAACTGGGCTCAGCGTTCCACCCAGGACGGAACCCAAGGTTGGTACAACCTGACGCTTCTTGCACACCCGCAGGACCCGGAAACCGTGTTCAGTGCCGGCGTGAACAACTTCCGTTCCACCAACGGTGGTCAGTCCTGGCAGACCTGGAACGGTGGAATGCACGTCGACCATCACGCGACGGCCGTCGACCCCTCCAATCCGGACAACCTTTGGTTTGGAAACGACGGGGGATGCTGGGTTTCGACGAATGGAGGCGCGAACTTCTCGCGACGGACCACGGGGCTGGTCACGCTGCAGCTCTACGCGATGAACCACTCGCTCGTTGATCTCAACTACGCCATCGGCGGAACACAGGACAACGGGACCTACCGCTACGTCGGAAACTCGCAGTTCCTCTATGCGCTGGGCGGCGACGGTTTCGAGTGCGAGGTCGGATCCCAGAACCCGGATGTGGTTTGGGCAGAAATCTACTACGGGGAGCACTATCGCAGCCTCAACGGCGGTAGTGGAATGACGCGCCTCATGAACGGAATCACCGAGGGCGGGCCGTGGCAGACGCCGACCCACATGGACTACGGCGACGACAACACGTTGTGGGCCGGGCACAACACGACGGTCTTCAAGACGACCAGTGGCGGAGGATCCTGGTTCGCGGCTCCGACCGGCACTTCCATCGGCGGAGGCCGGGCCATCGCGCAGTCCTGGGGAGAGCGGGACTATTTGGCGGTCTGCGGAGGCACGCGGATCTTCACGTCCGATGATCACGGCTCGAACTTCGTCCAGGTCGCGAACCCGCCCGTGGCCAACACGATTTCCGATATCGCCATCCATCCCACGAACCCGGATATCATGGTCCTGACCACGGCGAGCTACAACTCTTCGTTTGGCCGCGTGTACAAGACGACGGATCGGGGCGCTTCCTGGTTTGATATCACGAATAATTTGCCCGGCGAGCCGTGCAATACCATCATCTATGACAATGATCACCCGGACTGGCTCTATGTCGGGACTGATCTGGGCGTCTACGTCAGCTTCGACGGTGGCGACGTCTGGAGTGCTCTGAACGTGGGGCTTCCCAACGTAGTGTGCACAGACCTCCGCTGGCACCCTTCGGACTACCTGCGTGTCGCGACCTACGGGCGTGGCATGTGGGAGTTGGATATCTCGAGCCTCAACCCGGCTTCGATCGGCGACGAGCCGACCGTCGAGGCCATCCAGCCTCTGACCCTGCGTGTCAACGGCAGTCCGGCCGGACCGGGAACCCAGACCACCGTTCGATTCGGACTTCGCACGGCCGGAGATGTCGATCTGGGCGTCTATGACGTGAACGGCCGCCGCGTCCAGACGCTGGCCCAGGGGCCGCGGGAAGCGCGGGTCGACTTTGTGGACGTGGACACTGCGTCCCTTCGTTCCGGGGTCTACTTTGTTCGTCTGGCCTCAGGCGGCCAGGAGGTCAGCGCCAAGCTGATCGTTGAGTAGTTTCCGGGGCTCGGCTCGGCAAAGCCCCTTCGAATGTGGGCGAAAAAATGTTCGCCGATCGCTTGACGGGTATCGGCGAACGACCGTATGGTCCTCCTCCCCAGGTCGGGGAGGAGGACTTTGTTTTGAGCGACAGCATTCGAATCCTGCTTTTGGCCGACACTCACCTCGGCTTCGACTCACCCCGGCGCCCTCGGGTCGAGAAACGCCGCCGCGGTCCGGACTTCCTGGGCAACTTCCGGAAAGCACTGGAGCCGGCCCTTCGCGGCGAGGTCGACGCGGTCGTTCACGGGGGAGACGTCTTTCATCGCAGTCGCGTCTCGACGCAGACCGCGCTCGACGCCGTCGACTCATTGCGGCCGGTCCTGGCCCGGGGTATTCCCGTCTTCATCGTTCCCGGGAATCATGAACGCGCCGCTCTTCCGTTCCCGATGTTCTGGAATCTGCCGGACCTTCACGTCTTCGACCGGCCGCGAACCGTGACCATCCAGGTCCGGGGACGCTCCATCGGATTCAGCGGATTTCCCTACGCCTACTCCGACCTGCGCAGGACATTCTCACGTCTGGTCACGGAGACGGGAGCGACGCAAGCGCCCGCCAACATGCGCGTGCTCTGTTTGCATCACGCGGTCGAGGGGGCCACTGTCGGACCGGCCGACTTCCGTTTTCGGGATCGCGCGGACACCATTCCGGCGTGCGACCTTCCAACTGGATTCGGCGCAGTTCTCTCGGGACATATCCATCGTGCACAGGTCTTGCGCCGAGACTCGCACGGGCTTCCGCTTCGATGTCCGGTCTTCTACCCGGGCTCCGTGGAGCGAACTTCATTTGCCGAGCAGGGCGAAGAGAAGGGCTATTCCATTTTGGAGATGGTTCCGACGACAACCGGGGCCGGTCGGGTTCGTCAGGCCACGTTCCATCCACTTCCGACTCGTCCGATGGAGCGTGTCGACATTTCGCTGGAAGACTCGCTGCGGAGTCCGTGGGAATCGCGTCTCCGGGAATCTTTGGCACAAATGGATCCCGCGAGCGTTGTACAGGTTCGGATTCTGGGCGAGAGACCCGCCGGCCGGGCGACGACTCCCTCTGCGTCACTGCTGCGTCGAATCGCGCCGCCGACCATGAGCCTGGAAGTAGCCGGGCGTTGATCACGTCGGCTCTTGCGCCGGCGCTTCACCGCGCGGCTACGGGTTTCTCCTGACTACATCCGTGACACTACGGAGCCTACCGTCTGCAGGTTCGCTAAAGGGAAGTGGGGTTTGTTCCGACTCCGGATAGTGAACAGGTGAATGGGAGGTGTCTGATGATGTCCCGAGTCCCGCTAGCCGCCAAGTTCCTCACCGCGCTTCTGGCCGCACCATTGCTACTCGCGCCGCTTGGCTGCGGAGACGATGACAACGACGACCTTCCGACCGGACCCGTGACGACTTCGAGCTGCGTCGACTGTCACACCGACCAGGAGCAGCTCATGGCCACGGCCGACCCCGACGAAGAACCACACGACGAAGATCCGGGCGAGGGGTGAGGTGGCTCCGTGCCTCCGTTGGAGGCTTGGGAGAAGGTCATCCTTACCGGTTCCGATGCCGAGGCCTTCTTCGCCAGCGTCCATGGCCAGATCCCCTGCGTCGTTTGCCACGAAGGTGACGGAGACGCCTCTGAGAAAGAGGACGCGCACGCCGGCATGATCGGCCGTCCGAGCGAGACTCCTTCCGAAGTCTGCGGACAGTGTCACTCGGGCACCCAGAATCTCCGAAACAGTCTGCACGGTGGTCTTTGGGGAGAAAAGAACCTCGTGGCGCAGCGCTACGGTGTCGACTCCTTCGATGACCTTCCGGAAAGTGTCAAGCATGGCTACGGCACGGACTGCGCCGGCTGTCACACCTCGTGCGGCGACTGTCACGTTGGACGTCCGGCCAGCGTCGGAGGCGGACTTGTCGCCGGTCACCGTTTTGGTACCCCGCACATGACGGAGCAGTGCACGGCCTGTCACGGAAGCCGTGTCGGCGCTGAGTACCGGGGCGAGAACGACGGCTTCTCGGCCGACGTCCACTTCGTGCCGGGCGGGATGCGGTGTCAGTCCTGTCATTCTGCTGCTGAGATGCACGGCGACGGGACGCGTCCCGACCATCGACTGGATGTGGCCAACCACGCGACCTGCGAGGAATGCCACCAGGAGTCGGCCAAGACCAACGAATATCACCAGGCTCACTGGAGCGAGTTGCAGTGCCAGGTTTGTCACAGCCAGGAGTACAAGTCCTGCAACACGTGTCATGCCGGTGAAGGATTGGCCGAGCCTTCCTACATGAGTTTCAAGATCGGGAAGAATCCCGTGCCGGAGAAGCGTCCCTACGACTATGTCCTCCTGCGGCACATTCCGGTTTCTCCCGACACGTATCGGAATTGGGGCGTCCCGGATCTAACGGAGTACGAGTCCGAGCCGACATGGAAGTACGCGGCGCCCCATAACATTCAACGCTGGACGGACCGGACCGAAGTCCCGGACGGAGGCACCTGCTCGACGAACTGTCACGGCAGCTCCGACGGCACGGACGGATTCTTCCTGCGTCAATCCGACCTCGACGCGATGGACACTCGGGAAGCCGAAGCGAATCGAGACGTGGTCGTACCTGATGGGTCACCCGTGAACTGGTAGAACGGAGGTGCTATCAATGAAACGCCTACTTCAACTCTCACTACTTCCGCTGACGATGATTCTGTTGCTCGGTGCCTGGGGTTGCGGTGACGACGACGATGATCCGACGACGCCGACGACGGTGGATGAGTTCGCTCTCGCCGCGGAGTTGGGTGACAACTACTTCACGAGCTACACCAACGCCAACGGTGGTCAGGTCAACGTTACGGCGCCGTCAGTCTATGAACTGCTCATCGACTCGAGCACCGCGAACGACCCGTACATTCTCGACTGGAGGCTGCCGAGCGACTTCGCGCTGGGGCACATCGAGGGTGCCATCAATGTCAGCGCGGGTGACTTTGGCGACGTGTTGACCGCGATTCCGTCCGGCAAGACAGTCCTCAATGTCTGCTACACGGGTCAGAACGCCAGCCGGGCCACCGCTATCATGAACATGTTGGGGATACCGGCCCAGAACCTGAAGTTCGGCATGTGCGGCTGGACATCGGACACGTCAGTCAACCTCGACAAGTGGGGTACCGCAATCAGCAGCGCCCACGAAGCATGGATGACCCAGGAGGTCTTCACCACAACCGAGACCTTCGACTATCCGACTTTGTCGACGGGCAAGACCGACAAAGTCGAGATCTTCCGCGAGGCCGCGATCGACTTCATGGAGAGCGACGAGAGCTGGACGATCAGCGTGAGCGGCCTCCAAGCAGCCTTGGTCGACAACCCGGATGACTACTTCGTCATCAATTACTTCGCTCCGGATCCGTACAATGCGGGGCACATCCCGGGCGCCATCCGGTACCAGCCGAAGCAAGCCCTGCGGACAGACCAGATGCTGGCCAATCTTCCGACGGACAAGACGATCGTCGTCTACTGCTACACCGGACAGACGTCGGCTCAAGTGGTCGCCTACCTCAACACGATGGGCTACAAAGCGAAGTCCCTGGTCTTCGGCGTCAACGCGATCTGCCACGAGAACACAGACATCTGCGAGGCGCAGTACCATGTTGCGGGCACCGACTACCCGGTTGTTCCGTGACCCATCGGGTAAGGGGGAGTGCTTGCGCTTCCCCTTACCTCTCTTAGAAGGACTCTTTCAGAACTCCAAAATGCTTCGAACCTAGACCGAGTTTTGGACCAGCCTGAAGATCTGCGCGTGCCGTTCCTTCCCAGCTGTGCAATGCAGCTCAACATGAGGGGGCGGCACACCGTATCCGGCAGAATCCGCACTCGCACCCGCACCGGCACCCCTACCCGCACTCGCGCTCGCACCCTCATCCGCTACTTCGCCACGGCGAGTCACGTGACTACTTGATGTACCCGAGTGAGCGGAGTCGCTCCATCGTAGCCTCGTCGACGACGACGGGATCCGATCCGGAATGCGTCGTGTAGGCGAGGGCCCAGTCGTCCAGCAACTGCTCCAGATGCGCCCGTCGTTCCGCATCGATGGTGTCTGACAAGTCGTTCGACTCGTGCGGATCGTTCTCCAGATCGAAGACTTGGGCACTCGAGGACTCGAGACGGCGGGGCTTCGTAGCTGTGGGTGAGCCCCGAGGATCGGCCGGCGTGGGGCCAGCCGAGTCGGCCGTTGCCGGCGTGAATCGAATGAGCTTGTGCCCCTGGTCTCGAACGCTCTGCCAGATTCCGTCCTCACTTCGGTGGTCGGCAAAACCCGGCCGATCCGGCAAGGACTGTCCCGAAAAGGCCGGTCCGAGACTGCGGCCGGCGACGGTGTCCGGACTCTGCCCTCCGGCCGCTTCGACGACCGTCGGAAAGATGTCGATCAACTCCACGGGTGTGGAGATCCGTCCCTCTCGAATCCCGGGGCCAGCCACGACCATGGGGATGTGAAGGAGCTCATCGTAGAGTGAACGGTTGTGACCGAGGTGCCCGTGCTCGAAGAATTCCTCGCCGTGGTCGGCAACGACGATGACCCACGTGTTCTCGAACTGACCGGACTCTTCGAGGGCTTCCACGATCCTGCCGATCTCGTCGTCGGTGTACCGAATCTCCGCGTCATAAAGGGCGAGCATGGCTTCGATCGTTTCCGGCGGCGGAGGAGAGTCGGCCTCCCCGCTGCGACTTTGCATACGACGCCAACTGCGCGTGTCGAAGTCCCGGAACGCCTCCGGAACGAAACGATCACGGTAGGAGGCCGGTGGATCGTAGGGGAGGTGAGGATCGAGGAAGTGAACGTAGGCGAAGAAGGGTGCGTCAGCAGCAAGCCGCGAGTGCCAGCTCTGGAACCGCGAGCGAATGTCGGCGGCGTCTCCCAACTCCTCTTCGAATGTATCGAAGCCCTGGTCGAAACCCAAAAACGAGCGAATGTGAGGGTTGTTGATGAAGGCGCCGGTTTGGTACCCGAGCTTCTGTAGCGCCTCGGCAAGGGTCTCGTGATCGCGGCCGAGAACGTCGGTATGCAGGCGTCGATCTTTACCGACAGAGCGATTCGAAAAGACCCCGTGTTGAATCGGGTACTTCCCGGTGAGAAGGCTGGGCACCGCCGGCTTGGTCCATCCGGCCTGGCTGAAGGCCTGTTCGAAAAGGATGCCGCGCTCGGCCAGCGCATCGATGGTGGGGCTGGTCTCTTTGGAATGGCCGTAGCATCCCAGGCGGTCCGCTCGAAGCGTGTCGATGAGAATGAGAACGACATTCGGAGGCGAAGCTGGTCGAGTGAGCCACCAGGCCACGCCGAGGACGAGCGCGAGAGTCGACAAGGTGGAAAGAAGGACCCCGACGATTCTCCGATTCAAGACTGCACCTCGGTCATGGTCCTGCTGTCCGTTGCCCTTGCCGTCGCTTCCGTGTCGCGCCCACTCGTGGTTGTCGCATCGGCCCTCGTCCGCCGCCTCTCTTCCGCATCCTACCGGGTTTCGGCTCGGATACGGAATCCCCGTATAGCCTCTGATCCTTTCGGAACCGACGATGATTCCGTCCGCTCTTGTCCAGATCGAAGAGGCGAGGAACCAAAGGAGTTTGCATGGGCGACCGATTCGTCGTGGTCGATGGGAACGAGGCCGCTGCCAACGTGGCCTATCAGGCCAGCGAAGTCATTGCGATTTATCCGATCACTCCGGCCTCTCCGATGGGCGAACTCTCCGACATGTGGGCGGCGAAGGAAAAGGCGAATGCCTGGGGAACGGTGCCGCGAGTCATTCAGATGCAGAGCGAAGGCGGAGCGGCGGGAGCCGTCCACGGATCGCTGGCTACGGGTGCCCTGACCACGACCTTTACCGCCTCCCAGGGCCTGTTGCTCATGCTCCCCAACATGTTCAAGATTGCCGGTGAGCTGACGCCGACGGTCTTCCACATCGCAGCCCGCACCGTCGCGACCCATGCACTGTCCATCTTCGGGGACCACAGTGACATCATGGCCGCCCGCATGACGGGTTGGGGATTCCTGGCATCCAACAGCGTTCAGGAAGCCCAGGACATGGCTTTGATCGCCACGGCAAGCACGCTGGAGACACGGGTTCCCTTCCTCCATTTCTTCGACGGCTTTCGGACTTCGCACGAAGTGAACAAGATCTCTCTGCTCGACCCGGAGGAAATCCGATCGTTCCTCGATATGGAAGCGATCCGACAACACCGCGAGCGAGCCTTGAGTCCGGATCGACCGACACTTCACGGTTCCGCTCAGAACCCGGACGTCTTCTTCCAGGCCCGCGAAGCCATCCAACCATTCTACGATCGAACCGCGGGATGCGTCGCCGACGTCATGAATCGCTTCGCTGAGCGTTTCGGAAGGCGCTACGGCTTGTTCGAATTGGTAGGCGATGCCGATGCCGAACGTGTGGTCGTCCTGATGGGCTCCGGAGCGGGAGCGGCCGAGGAAACGGTCCTTCGCCTTTGTGACCAGGGTGAGCGGGTCGCCCTTCTCAAGGTTCGTCTCTATCGGCCGTTTGACGGAAAGGCACTCGTCGACGCCATTCCAGCGACGGCGAAGAGCATCGCCGTGCTGGATCGCACGAAGGAGCCGGGCGCTGTGGGCGAGCCGCTCTACATGGATGTGGTGACGGCGTTGGCCGAGACGGGCGCTTCGAAGTGGCCGAGCGGACTTCCCCATGTCACGGGCGGACGCTACGGGCTCTCGTCGAAGGAGTTCACGCCGGCCATGGTCAAAGGAGTTCTCGACCAGATGGGCGAGGATGGTGGGAAGAACCGATTCACCGTTGGGATCGTCGACGATGTCAGCCATTCGCATATTAGGACGGCGGATGGCTTCGACACGGAGCCCGACGACGTCATTCGCGCCGTGTTCTTTGGGTTGGGTAGTGACGGAACCGTCGGCGCGAACAAAGAGACGGTCAAGATCATCGGCACGGAGACAGACCTTCACGCTCAGGGATACTTCGAGTACGACTCGAAGAAGTCCGGGGCGGTGACGGTGTCCCATCTGCGATTCGGTCCTCGTCCCATCCAGTCCACCTACAAGATCTCGTCTGCGGGATTCGTGGCGTGCCATCAGTTCTCGCTGTTGGAGCGCATGGACGTTCTGGGCAAGGCGCGTCCGGGAGCCACGTTTCTCCTCAACTGTCCTTACGGATCGGACGAAGTGTGGGACGCGCTGCCGTCGAAGGTGCAGCTGCAGATTCAGGAGAAGAAGCTCCGGTTCTTTATCATCGACGCAGCCAAGGTTGCACGAGAGGTCGGTCTGAGTCGCCGGATCAATACCGTGATGCAGACCTGCTTCTTCGCTTTGGCCGATGTTTTGCCGCGGGACGAAGCCATCGCCCGAATCAAGGACTCCATCCAGAAGTCCTATGGGAAGCGCGGACGATCAGTGGTGGAACGCAACCATGCTGCCGTCGACTCGGCGTTGGCGGCAATGCATGAGCTGAACGTGGCGGAGCTGACGTCGGCGAGCTCGACGCCAAACCAGGCGGCCAGTTCGACGTCGGCGACGGGCTCAGGGTCCACGAACCCGGCGTCTTCGAACCTGGCGCCCTCGAAACTGGCGTCGACGCCCAACGGTACCGCGGGATTCGTTGCCGCTTCGATTCCGCCGGAGGCACCGGACTTCGTACAGCGGGTGACAGCGCGGATTATCGAGGGCGAGGGGGATCTGCTCCCCGTGAGCGCCTTGCCTGTCGACGGAGGATTCCCTACCGGGACGGCTCGCTACGAGAAACGCAGTATCGCCGAGGAGATTCCGATCTGGGATCCCGAGATCTGCATTCAGTGCTCCCTCTGCGCGTTGGTTTGTCCCCACGCGGCCATTCGAATCAATGCGGTTCCAGAGGCTGAACTGGCGGGCGCTCCTGATGGGTTCCGTCGGACGGACTGGAAGAACCGCAACGTTGCCGGCCATCAACTCGCCATCCAGGTGGCCCCGGATGATTGCACGGGCTGCGGCATCTGCGCCGACATCTGTCCGGCGCGCAGCAAAGAGGTGGCGAAGCACAAGGCTCTCAATATGGAGCCCAAGAGCGACCACCTCGATCTCGAACGTAAGAGCTTCGAGTTCTTCGAGACCCTTCCGTATCTGGATCGTTCCAAGCATCAGCCGGACTTCGAGGCGCACAGCGTCAAGGGTTCGCAGTTCTGTGAGCCTCTCTTCGAGTTCAGCGGCGCTTGTGCCGGTTGTGGGGAGACGCCGTACCTGAAGTTGCTGTCTCAGCTCTACGGCGATCGAGCCTTGATCGCCAATGCCACCGGTTGCTCGTCGATCTACGGAGGAAACCTGCCGACGACACCTTGGACGTTCAACTCCGAGGGACGGGGGCCGGCCTGGTCGAATTCGCTCTTCGAAGACAACGCGGAGTTTGGGTTGGGAATGCGATTGGCCGTCGACCGTCAGCGGATCCATGCGGAACGGCTGATGGAAAGTCTGCGCGCGCACCTTCCGGAGCGTCTGGTCGATGATTTGATCGGGTGTCGAACGGAGATGCAGCACGACGACGCCACGATCGCCGGGCAAAGGGATCGCGTCGCGCAGCTGAAGCAGAAACTGTCCGGGATCGACGACCCGCGGGCCGCAGAGTTACTGTCCCTGGCCGACGTTCTGGTCCGCCGTAGCGTCTGGATCGTCGGCGGGGACGGTTGGGCCTACGACATCGGGTTTGGAGGCGTCGACCACATCCTCGCTTCGGGAGAGGACGTCAACGTTCTGGTTCTCGACACGGAGGTCTACTCCAACACCGGAGGCCAGGCTTCCAAGTCAACGCAGCGGGGAGCCGTCGCCAAGTTCGCGGCCGATGGAAAGTCCATCGGCAAGAAAGACCTGGGCATGATCGCCATGGCCTACGGCAATGTCTACGTCGGCCAGGTCGTCCTTGGAGCCAACCCCAAACAAACCGTTCGCGTCTTTGCAGAGGCCGAGAGCTATCCGGGTCCCTCGCTGATCATCGCCTACAGCCCGTGCATCGCGCACGGAATCGACATGAGTCGCTCCATCGACCATCAGAAGGAGGCGGTGAAGAGTGGATACGTGTCGCTCTACCGGTTCGATCCGAGGCTTGGCCATGATCACGGTCATCCATTCCAGCTGGACAGCGCGAAGCCCAGCCTGCCGCTCAAGGAGTTCGCGATGAAGGAAGGGCGGTTCGCGATGCTCGCCAGATCACAGCCTGAACGCGCGGAAACGTTGCTCGAGATCGCCCAACGTGAGATCGACGAACGTCGCCACTACTACGAACAACTGGCGACTGTCGATCGTGAGATCGTCGGTGACAGCGCCGAGTCTCAGGGGGAATAGAGCCGTGATGGATTTGACGACCAAGTACCTGGGACTGGATCTGCGAAGCCCGCTTGTCGCGTCGGCGTCACCTCTCACCGGGAAGCTCGACACGCTTCGGCAACTCGAGGACGCCGGCGCCGGCGCGGTGGTGTTGCCTTCGCTGTTTGAAGAGCAGATCGTTCACGATGAATTCGAGATACAGAAGGTGCTCGGTACGGGACTCGACATCTCGGCCGAGGCCGGTGGGTACTTTCCCCATCTCGAGCTGGAAGACTCCGGCCCGGATTCTCAGCTTCGTCTGATCAGCGAGGCCAAGAAGGCCCTGGATGTGCCCGTGATCGCCAGCTTGAACGGCGCGACCCAGGGAGGATGGGTCAACTACGCCTGCCTCATGGAGGAGGCCGGCGCCGACGCCCTGGAGTTGAACGTCTACTTTGTCCCGACCGATCCCTCGGTCTCCGGCGTGGAGGTCGAGGATCGGTACGTCAACCTTGTCGAGTCCGTTCGCGAGCGAGTCGAGGTGCCCCTCGCCGTCAAGATCGGCCCCTACTTCAGTTCCGTGGCTCACATGGCCGCCCGGCTGGTTGACGCCGGCGCGGAGGCGCTCGTTCTCTTCAACCGGTTCCTCTATCCGGACATCTCTCTCGAGACACTGCAGGTCGAGCCCCGGTTGCAACTCAGTTCGGAGGCCGAACTCCGTTTGCCGCTGCGGTGGATTGCCATTCTCCGTGGACAAGTCGCCGCGGATTTCGCCGCCAGTTCCGGAGCCCACAGCGGTCACGACGCTGCGAAGCTCTTGCTCGCCGGAGCGGACATCGTCATGTTTGCTTCGACGCTGTTGAAGAACGGGCCGGGGCACCTGGCAACCATTCGCGACGAATTGTTGAAGTGGGCCGAGCTGGGGGAGTACGAGTCGGTCGACCAGCTGCGCGGATCGATGTCGCAGTCTCACTGTCCGAACCCCGATGACTTTGGCCGCGCCAACTATATGAAAGCGCTTGCGTCGTACAGCAGCAGTTTGCCGTAGATTGAGCGGGCGACGGTAATCGGGGTGGGTCCCCACTCCTGGTGGTGACGCGGTCCGCAGCCGGTCCAACAGGTGGTGGCAGGATAGCCCTCGATACCAAAGCGCTCGCGATCTGCGAGCGAGAGATTCGTGCGCCTGCGTTAGGCTGGCCCCGCGAGCTGTTCGTTCCCTTCAACTAGCGCCGGCGTTGCAGGATCCGCCGAAAGATCGAGAGTCCCGCCGAGCCCATGGTTGCCCAGAGAGCGCCGGTCAGTGCCAGAACTCCACCTGCCACTCCGGCGCCGACCACGCCGGCCAACGAGCCGCCGTAGAAGGGACGGGCCAACGCGAGAAGAACGAGAGCTGCGGAGGCTCCCAGGATCGCTCGAAAGTACGGTACCGCGAGTTCGGCGACGGGCGGGACGGCATCCATCTTGCGTATGGCCAGCGGTCTGAGCACGAAGTTGCGAACGAGGAGGGCGGCCCCGTTGGCCCAGGCGAATCCAAAGATTCCGAGGTCGAACCCCAACGTGAGGGTGAGTGCGAGGATGATCTTGAGAATGGAGAGGCTGAGTTCCCCGTACGAAATCCAACCGATTCGTCCCCTCGCCGAAAGGACGACCCACAACGGGAATAACGTCAAGTCGAGGGACAGCGGAATCAACGTAATCAAGATGATTCCGTAGCCGGACATGTACTCCGCGCCGACCCAGTGCTGCAGGAACAGATCTCCGAGAACACAGGGAACGAAACAGATCGGAACGGCAAACGCTGAAGAAAGGGCCACCGAGGTTTGCGTCGCCCGACGCGAACGGCCTTCGGTTTCTTCGGCCTCGAACTTCGTGAAGAGGGGTTGCATCGACCGGAGGATGCTCATTGCCGAAGCTTGGATCAGTGGCATCCACCGCGCGCCGAAGCTGTACAAAGTGACCGTGGGAGGCCCGAAGATGCGGCCGACGAGAATGTTGTCGCTCGAGATCCAAAGCAGCTCGGCGATCTGCCCCAAAAGAGAAAGGCCGCCGTAGGAAAAGATCTCCCTGCGAATCTTCGGAGTGCCGAGTCGTAGCGGCGGCAGGATGGGCCCGACCGTGTCCGCGCGTCGGGCGATCCAGCCCATCCCTCCGGTCAGGGCCAAAGTCACGATGGTCAGAAGGATGCCGTAGAGTCGAAACGTTGGAACGAGGAGGGCAAAGCCGGATGCGATGACGAGCAGTCGAAGGATTCCCATCGACGCCCGCAGGTAGTGGATGGGGTACGTGCGGCCGCTGGCATAGATGGGGACCTCGAACATGGCCGCGAAGTCTCCGATCCAGGCCGCGAACAGGATCAGTCGAACACCGAGAATGGCTTCGTGCCGTAACTCCGCAGGCACGTTGACGAAGTCGCACGCGGGCCCGGCCAGCAGCATGGCGATGATGAGAATGGGAACCCGAAGGATGGTGCCCCACCAGAATCCCGCCTCATAGAAAGCGCGGGCCGTCTCCTTGTCCTTGCGTTGGACGTTGAAGGTGACGTGGCGCCGAGCGGCGGAGCCGAGTCCTCCGCGAAAGAGCGCAAGGTAGTCATAGATCGAACCGGCGATTTGCAGCACCCCGTAGAGGTCACGGCCGATGCCGCGCAGCACGACGGGGGTCAGAACCGTAGACACGAGGACACTGATGACCCGACGAATGGCCGCCGCGGACCCGTTGAGGGCCGCCACACCGGCCATGCTCTCTCCGGTGTCTGTATCGTCCTTCGACCGTGCCGCTGCTGTTTCGCCGGGCGTGCTGCCGCCTCCCGGTTGCGCCGCACCTTCTTCGAGTTGGCCTTCAACGTCCCCGGGGCCCACGGGTGCAGTCTCGGCGAGGCTTGCATTGCCCTCGGACTGTGTTGGTACGGTCTCACCTTGCGGGGGCGACGCTATCGGCGCGGAAACCGTCGGCGCCAAGACCGCCGGGGCGGAGGCTTCCTTCGACCAGGCGCCGCCGTTTGCCTCCCGTTCTACGACCCTCTGTAGAAACCCCGCCGTCCTTAGGGCGAGCCGGTTTCGATCGTAATAGCGGAAACGATTGGATTCGGGAACGGGAATGGGCTCGCCCTTCACCCACAAGTCATAGGGTTCGAGAATGGCTCGACGAATCTCATCCTCGTCGAAGGGGTTGGCTACAAAGCACCCACCGGTGGATCTTCCGAGTCGCTCCGTTACGCCGGGCGGGGAGAGGAGCAGAATGGGTTTCTCGGCCGCCAACGTTTCGTAGAACTTTGCCGGTGTCGTCAGATTGCGTGTTCCGTCCGACTCGAAGACGAGATTGACGTCACTGGTCCTGAGTACGTGGATACTTTCGAGATGCGGGAGATACCCTTCCTTCTGGAGCGCCGCGTTGAAGTGTGGCAACGATCCCAGAAGCCGCCGTGCGGGGCCGAGATCTCCGGCGACCCGAAAGCGAAATCGGTCGGGGTCAATTCGACGGGACGAGAGCAGTGACTCCAGAACACCGAAGAGCAGGCCGGGATTGCGCCGGAAGAAGAAACTACCGGTGTACGAAAGAGTGAACCGGCTAGCGTCCTCACGCGGAGGGAAACTCCGGCGGTTCGCCGCCTCGAAGTCCTCGGTGTCGTATCCGTTGGGAACCCAGATGCGGGGAGTTTCCGGCTTCAGAATGGGTTGGAGCCTACGCAGGATGGCTCGGTGTGCGCCGATGACCCCGGCTGCTCTTCGCAGGACCCAACGCTCCACGAACGGATTGAACAACGTCTGCAGGCGCGGCTCATCCAGGTTCAGATAGTTCTGTGTCCACGGGTCGCGATAGTCGACGACGAAGGGAATGCCCGTCGTCATGCTGGTCAGTCGGGCCAAAACGAGCGGCGACCATGGAGGGCCGGTGACGAGGATCAGGTCGGGACGAAAGCGACAGGCGACCTCCACCGTCCGGTCGAGTGCAGGAGCAATCCAGCCGTGCGTGTTGTCCGGGAGGGACGCTTCGTTGATGGCCCAAAGTGCGGCCTGAACGCCGCGGGCAGCGCGCCTCGAACTGAGGTTCCGTCGGAACTCCTGTAGGTTCCGAAACGGAGAGGGGTCGGGCACGCTGGTCCGAGGGAGCGTGGCGTCGAGGTCCTCGAGAAGGGTCGGGTCCAGGTCTCGCCATGACTCCGGCCCGGTCACGACCGTCACTTCGTGTCCGGCACGAACGAAGTATTTGGCAAACTTGCTTGGACGCTGTACACCGCCCCCGCCCTGCGGCGGAAACCTGTACGCGATCAGGAGGATGCGCATCGGTCGTACAGCTTCATCGAGGCCCACCTTCGTTCTCGACTCCAGCGGTTGGGCCCCCGAGATCATGGAATCGGTCGGCGTTGCTTGGGTACTCGAGTTGGACGTTCTGGACGGGCAATTGAAACGGCTGGAAGGGGATACGTCAACGGCCGTTCTCCGCCCCGAACCAACCTCCCCGCCACGGTTCAAGTCAAGATTCGGAAGAACCCGGCCATTTCTGGAGAGCATTTCGCCGAGGTGGGGCCCCGCCCGGTTCGGGGGCGGGGCGCGACCAACATCCTAAGCCGCTGCGACGTCCTTGCTCGCCTCGTAGCTTCCGGACCGAGCCTCGCTGCTCATCCGGCAACGGTGGAGGAGCGCGGCCTGAGCTGCCGATACGTTTTCCGCTTTGCCCGCCCAGGTGGGAAGGCCCGGATACTGCAACGCTCTTCCGAAGGAGAACGTGAGTTCCCACGGAAGCGAGCTCATGCGGTTCATGGCGTCGAGGTGGCGGCACGACTCTTCGCCGCTCATCCCGCCGCTGAGGAAGGCGATTCCCGGGACGGACTCCGGGACGCGCTTCTTCAGGGTCTTCAGGGTGAGTTCCGCAATCTGTTCCGTTGTCGCCTTCTGGTTGCAGTCCATGCCCGGAACGACCATGTTCGGCTTGAGTACGATGCCCTCCAGGTCCACGTTCATGATCTGGAGCTGTTCGAAGATCCGGGTCAGAACGACGTCCGTCACGGCGTAACACCGATCGATGTCGTGCGCGCCGTTCATGAGAACTTCGGGTTCCACGATGGGCACCAGCCCGGCTTCCTGAACCAGCGCAGCATAGCGGGCGAGGGCGTGCGCATTGGCGAGGACGCAAGCTGCGGTCGGTTTCTCGTTATCGATGTTGAGAACGGCCCGCCACTTGGTGAAGCGGGCTCCGATCTCGCGATACTCGGCGAGTCGATCGCGAAGTCCGTCGAGTCCTTCGGTCACGGTTTCTCCCCCGAACAGAGCGAGCGGTTTTGCGCCGGTGTCGACTTTGATGCCGGGCATGATCCCGGCCTCGTTCATGACGTCGACGAGGGGGCGACCGTCGGCCGCTTTTTGGCGGATGGTTTCGTCGTAGAGGATGGCTCCACTGACGAACTCACCGAGTCCCGGAGTACGGAACATGAGCTCGCGGTAGTCCCGCCTCGAGTCCGGAGTCGAGTCGATGTTCAGCGCCTCGAACCGTTTCGTGCAGGTTGGGTTCGACTCGTCCACGGCCAGAATCCCTTTGCCGGGGGCGACCATTGCGCGAGCGGTTTCGGCCAAGGTGGGAAGGGACGTCACGATAGTTCTCCTAGGTTTTCCTGCTGTGAGTTCCTGCTTTGCATCTTGCTGTGCGCTCCTACGCAGCAATCCCGCTACGCATTCCTGAAGTCTGCCTCCACCGCGGGCAGATAGGTCTTCCGGAACGTGTCCGCATCGAGATGAGCCACATCAGCCAGCTTCTCGAGCATCTCTCCCTCCAGGTCTTCCCGCTCCAGTCGGATCATGTACTCACGGGCCACTTTGTAGTGCTCGGAAAGGACGTCGACTTCTCGCGTGCGGATTTTGCCGGTCTCGGGATCCTGGATCTCGGTAAACGGAAGGACACGAAGCCGGCCGGTGTCGATACAAACGATTCCGCCGGCGCGATCGCGGTCCTGCGGGTTCTCGCTGAGAAGAAAGTCGACCGCGCCGAAGCCCAAGGTTCGCGTGTAGTCGATGTCGAAGGGAATGGGCGGGGCGCAGCGCAGCAGGTAGCCGAGCGTGGCCGGAACGATGGTCAGGTTCTCGCCGCGCTCTGCAAAACGACGAACCAACTCGCGTTCGAGGACGGCCTCCAGCGGAATCTTCTCCAAGCGAAGGTTGTCGTGCGCGTCATAGTGCACCTCAACGCCCGGGAGGCTGGCCAATTCCTTGGGATCCATGCGTGCCGCGACGCCTTCCGCCACGATCGCAACCCCGTCCTTGCGGCCCATGGCGCGACGCTTGAGCATGGCGCCTTCCAGGGCAAGGCAGACTTCGTCCAAGGTGATCTCTTCACGCGGGAACTCTTCGGGGATGATGGTGACGGTAGCGCCGGCCGCTTTACCGATCCCCAAAGCGAGATGACCGGCCTTGCGCCCCATGACGACGGCAAGACACCAACGGTTCGTCGTTCGTGACTCCTCCATCAAGTTCATGGCGAGCGTTGTTCCGAGTTGGCGTGCGGTTTCGAAACCGAACGTGGGAGCTCCGCTCGGAAGGGGAAGGTCGTTGTCGATGGTCTTGGGAATGTGGGCGAAGCGCAGAGTACCGCCGCTCTCGTGCGCGACGTGTGCGGCCGCGGAAGCCGTGTCGTCTCCGCCGATCGTAACCAGGTAATCGAGACCCAGCTCCCTGAGGGTTTGGACGGTTCTGGCCAGATCCTCCGGCCGTTTCGTGGGGTTGTGCCGCGCCGTTCGTAGGATCGATCCGCCTTCGGAATGAATCCGCGAAACGTCCGCGACCTCGAGTCGCGTCACCTGATCCGTCCGTCCCTGGATGAGGTGGGAGAACCCGTCATAGATTCCGATGACTTCGAGTCCCGCGTCGCAGGCTGCGATGGCGGCCGCACTGAGTGCACTGTTGATTCCCGGAGCGGGACCGCCGCCGACCAGGATTCCGAGGCGCTTTCTGTCCATGCGCGCTTCCAAACCTCCATGAGTGTTCCGGAGATGCGAGGCGGTGTCCTCGCGATCCCTTTTTTGACGAGCGGATCGTAACAGGAGACCGACGACACGATGGATACGTAAATACCGGGGCAATCGAGAGTCGGCGGAACGCAGAGAACCTGGCCCGCTCCACGAGAGCGGCGACTACGACCAGCTGGTTCGCACTCGGAAGAGGCCCAGGTCGAGGCGCTGGTCGCCCGTTTGCGGGACCACTTCGCAAAGCCCGAGCGACGAGATGAGTTGGTCTCGGCCTACGAAGCGGCGATGGCGGTCGACCCGGAAATGGAGCAGGACGATCGCGTCGCGGTGTTCCGAATCCAGGCCGGTTCAATCCGCTTGTCCAGGATGTCCTCCGGCCGCTGGGGCTTCCACCTCTAGGCCGCCGCGCGACCTCTTTCTGCCCATCCCCGAACGGGCGGGCCCGGAGACACCCCTCCCGCAGGCCCGACGACAAATGCCACTCCGAAGACTCCGGCACGGCGCCACCACGCAGCTCCTTCGCCCGGCTACCGCAGCCAGAGACTGGGTCTTGCGGGGTCTGGATTGAACTGTGGCTTGAGGAAATCACGGTTCAGGGCCATATGGCGCTATGAACGATCGAATAATCAACTTTGGAATTGATATTATCAATCTGTGGATCGATAATCTTGAGAGTGAGAGGAGGCCCAAGTGGACATCGCAGATACCAAGTGCAGCGGTTGCGGACTCCCGCTCCGCATCGAGCGACTTCGGTGCCGAAGATGCAACGTTCAGCTCGAAGGTGATTTCGAGGTCAGCTCGCTCGGCCGGCTCTCCATGGAGAACCAGGTCTTCGTGGCGGCGTTCCTCAGGAGCCACGGCTCGATCAAGCAGATGGAGCGGCTTTTCGGGATCAGCTATCCGACGGTCAAGAATCGGCTCGCCGCGATTGTCGAGGAGATCGACCGCAGCTTCGAGGCGCCGAGTCCAAACTCGATGGTTCTGGAGAAGCTCTCTCGTGGCGAGATCTCATTCGATGAAGCGATGAGGAGGTTGGGTTGATGCCCAGGGAACCCAGACGGCCCGAGGTCGTCTGCAAACCAACGAAACGACGGAGGTGACAGATGTCGTTCCGAAAAGAACACCGACAGATTCTGGACATGCTGGCTGAGGGGAAGATCACGCCGGACCAAGCGCAAGCCCTGATGGAAAAACTGAATCAGGGATCCTCCTCCGACGGGGGCGACGAAGGACCGACTGCAGATTTCTCCGAACACGGCCACGCCGCCAGTCGAACCGCGGTTCTCGTCAAGAAGCGAGTTGAGACGGGTTCGGGCAGCGCGTTGCGGTACTTCCGAATCGTCGTGCAGAGTTCGGACGGAGATGATGTCAACATTCGGATCCCGCTCAAGATCGTCCGCGCCGGACTCAAGCTGACAACCGTCTTGCCGGACGAGGCCAAAGAAAAGATCCGTGACAGCGGGATCGACCTCTCGACGTTCAGCGAACTCGAAGGGGAAGAGTTGATCGAAGCTCTTCGCGACCTTGCCATCGATGTGGACTCTTCGGACGGCGATCGCATTCGCATCTTCTGCGAGTAGAACCGCCGTCAGTCTCGAATCTGAAGGTTGAAATCGCCGCTATCGACGTCGCGGAACCGCCAGGTGGCTTTGCTCGTCGATGCGCATCCAACCCCCATCGCCGTCCTGGACCGTGGCTTTGAAGTAGCCCGGGCCGACCTGAACGGACGGGGGCCAGGAGTATCCGTCAATCACTCGCGGTGCAGGGTCGGCAAGGTCGGGGTTCAGGTCTTCCCAGCGTGACGTGTAGTGACCATGGCTCACTCCAAACTCGCGTTGGGCGTAGTAGAAATCGAAGAGCGCCATCCGAATGTTCAGATCCTGGGGTGCCCGGAACGCGTCCTCGTCCGATCCCACTTCGTGGCCAGAGAACTGCACGAAGCCCCAACGCTCCGGATAGTGCAAATTGATGAGACCCTGCGGAGACCATACCCAGTTGTCTTCAGGCAGGGTTCTTCCGGTTTCGGGGTCGGTCTTCTTCTCGTAACGACCTTCGACGACCTCCATCTGCCACTGCACCCGCGAGAAGTTCAGTCGCCACTGATCTCCGGGGTTGGGCGGACACTCCATGCGGGCAGCTTCGCTGATCGACTTCCACGGCATGGCAATCTCTACGGACCAACCGCGGTCGACATCGCCGGGCTGGTTGAGTGTTCCGTCGATATGGACGGCGGACTGAAGTCCTGGAATGTCCCAGGTGTGTAGAGCACGGCCGTCATCTCTGTAGGGACGGATGATGAAGAGGTCCCATTCAGTGCCCAACGCGTTGATCTCGAGCTCGAAGTACTCGTGGCTGTCTCCGTTGGGGTCGAGGAAGATTTCGAAATCGTTGTCGAAGTAAATGACGGAGTCGCGTTCCGTCAGCTTTCCCCAAACGTCCGGCTCTTCCATCTCCGCCGCGAAGTAGATGTACTCCGAGTCCCACATCATTTTGACTCGCGTCCGAAGGGGCGGTTGCGGACGCAATGCCCCCTGGATGTCTATGAAGTCCTCTGTCCACCGGGCCGCAGCCCATGCCGCCTCGTCGATTCGTCCGTCAATCCGGGGAGGCACTGGCGCCCTGTAGCAAACGTAGGAGTTGGGCTCGAACGGAATCTGTGGAGGAGGCGCAGGGTCAACCTCGCTCCGGGCCGACGACGCCGAGAGCAGGACGAAGGAGGTCGCGCTGACCGCAATAGTCTGGAACCAGTCCATCTGGGGAATCTAGCCCGATCTAATCGCGAAGGTCTACTGTGGGGGCGGCTCCCGATCGCCTTTGCCAGCGCCTCGAGTTCTCGGGTGCTCCGACATCGGCGCCACCCCGTTTTCCCCGATTGCCGCCCATTGCCGGATCGTGTAAACAATCTCCCATCGATCGTGGTCGCGGTTCGTCTGCTGAGCCGAGTCGTGGCCTCCGAAAACCTGGCGCCGCGCGGGAGTATGAAAATGGGTGTCCGTCCACGCGATGTCCTGCTGAACGGCGCTGCCCGCTTCTCTTCACTTCGTTCGAGCCTGCGCAAGGTTCGGGACCGGGGCAAGGAGTGGGACGACGACCGCAGGATCAAACGCTGCCTCGAGTACGTGGAGACGCGTCGCGAGTTCTTCACCGACGAGCGGATTCAGGAGGCGACGATCCTCGAGGTGGGTTCCGGCATGCATGTCGGGCTGGCGACGCTTCTTCTGGCCTGTGGCGCGAAGAAGTTGATCAACATCGAGATCGACGCCGACTACTTCCACGACGAGGCGGGGTTCTACGAGAAGCTTTGTCGTCGTGCCCAGGAGGACGGGATTCCCGTGTCGTGGCCGCCGCGCGGGCTACGGCTTTCGGCGGACGGATCACGAGTCGAACCGGATCCCCAGTACTTCGAACTTCACCTCGGAGAAAACGCTGCCCGGGTTCGTCCTCCGGCAGGATCGATTGACATCACGTTCAGTGTCGCGGTCTTCGAACACGTTCGTACTGCCGACATGTCAACGGTGGCGAGAAGTCTCTTTGAGATGACCAAGCCTGGGGGCGTCGGCTACCACCGTGTCGATCTGGCCGACCACTATTTCCGCAAGAGCAATCCGTTCCGGTTCCTCGAGAACAGCCCGATGGAATACAGCCTCATGTACAGCAATCGGGGTAGTTCGTCCAACCGCCTGCGGATGGACGACATCGAACGAATCTTTCGGGACGCCGGGTGGGAGGATGTGACCTACTCGGACGTCGTGAAGTTTCCGGACGTGGAGCAGTTCGAGACCTTCCGTCGGCGGTTTCATCCAGACTTCCGGGACCGAGATCCGGAGATGCTTCGCGCGACCAGCGTCATGCTCTGCCTGCGACGGTAGTCGGCACTACCGCTTCCTTGGTGACGGTCCGACTAGAACGAACTGGTGAACGAGGCCGAACCGGGCCCATCAGCGGTCGGCCTGGCCGAAGTCCAGCTTCGGCGCGCCTGCGCTGGCGTCATCCGTTCGTAAAGACGAAGTACTTCCACCCGCAATCTGGCCAAGGCCTGCCGTGGCGAGGATGCGTCCAGGTCGTGAATGTTCCAATACTCGATCTGGTTCTCGAACATGGGGAACGCCTCTGCCATCAGGGGACGATGTTCCACTTCCTTCACGGCGACGACGTGCCGGGCTTTCAGGAAGTCGCTCTCCGTAACCGGGATGGGATTCCGCACGGGTCCCATCGGAATGTTCAGCCGATCACACTCGAAGACAGTGAACGGCGAGATAGGCCCGTTGTTCGACGGATTGATCCGAAGTCCGCGCGACTCGATTTTCCATTCGTATCCTTCCATGGACGCGAGGTGGCGGAGGAAGAACTCCGCGAATCGGCTTCGGTAGTAGTTGCCGGTGCAAAGAAAGAGGATGTCGAACTCGGGTTGGGTTGCCATCGATGAAACTCCTGCGGGTTGCGTGCCTCGATCCTTCCTGGATCGTCCCTTAAGAATAACCAATTCCAAGGATGAGTGATGGTATTGAACCGCAGGATTAGAATTTTGTGGGGATGGGGGGGCCAGGCTCAGGGTGTCGTCCCGAACTGCTCGTCCAGCCAGTTCCGGATCTCGTCAACGACCTCTTCCGGGAAAGCGTTGAAGGCTACGTGTCCGGTCTCGTAGACGGAGTGTCTTTTCTGGGAGGCGGGGACGCCCAGACTCTGGAAGTAGGGAATCTGACTCGATTCCAGCGGGAAGATGTAGTCGTTCGCCCCGTTGATCATCAGCACCGGAACGTCGACGCGCGGCGCGAAATTGGACTCATCGACGACGGGGAGGACCGGAGTCAGGATTGCCCCTCCGTCCATGAGCACACCGGTCCGGAATCGTTTCTCCAAAGCGAGGACGATCGCTCCGTGTTCCGCTCCCCAGCTGAGCCCCAGGTAAGCCAGCCGGTTCATGTCGGTCTGCCCTCTGGCCTCCAGGTAGTCGACCGTGCGTCGAACCTCGCGAAGAAACTGGATCTTGCGGTCGGCATGCGCGCGTGAGGCGGTCCGCGGATTGCCCTCGGTTCCGTCGAAACGCTCGTAGGTCCCTGAGTAGATGGGATAGGCAACGGCGCGGCCGCTTTTGATCAGTGGTTCGAGGAAGCGCATCCCCTGAAGTCGTTCGCTGGAAACAGGAGCGATCGAACCGGCTCCCGGAAAGTAGACGATCGTCTGTAGAGGCGGGCTGACGTTTCGTGGAATGAACACGTCGATGGGGAGTCGGTCGCCACCGGGAGTCGAGATCGACACTCTTTCGCGAATCCAGAGCCGCGAACTCTCATCCCTGGCTTCGACCTGTTCGTCGAGAGGAAGCGGGTCGTAGTCATGCTCGGCCCGAAGTGCCTCGAACACGTCGTCGGAGACCGACTTTCCCCAGACGAAATTCGAGGTACGGGGCGCGGTCGGTGACCGGAACGGAGCCATCATCTCGTCGGTTTGCCCTGGGTACGCTGCCAAACGGATGCCGTTGCGATTCGACCGATTGAAGGGAGATTCGACGTCTCCGTTTACAAAGGTGTAGGACGGATCGTTCCAGGCGCCCCCGAGGATAAAGCGCTGCTCTCCACACGAGTTCCACACCCACTCCCGGACGTTACCGGCGAGGTCATAGAGTCCGTACTGGCTAAAAGGAGTCGTCCCGATCGGGAGTGTTCCGTGGCTTCCGAAGTTGCTCGAGGCGATGACCTCCCAGTCGAGCCGTGAATCCCGGCCGCCAAACCAGTGGTAGACGGTGGGTAGTTCGGCTCCCGCGAAGTTTGCGTAGGCCGCAGCCTCGAACCAGCTGACTCCCGTGACGGGATGCGTCTCCTTGCCTTCGGGAAACGTTCCTCCGTCCCAGGTGGCGGGACCGGGACGATGGCTTTGATCGCGAAAGGTAGCGATGAGGGCGGGCCCGTCGACGGAGTCGGCAGCGGTGGCCAAGGCTGCCTGCCAGTATCTGAGATCGTCATACCCGCCGGCATCGACAAATCGTTTGTACTCCGCGTTCGTCACCTCGTGTCGCCCGAGGAAGTACGTTGGGTCCTGCGGGCGGGAAGGAACGGGGTCGAAGTTCGCAAAGCCGATGGCGGGATTGCTCAGGTTCTGCGCCTGGACGACGACCATCCCTGGAGGGACCGTCCCCTTGGGGATGAGGCTCAGGGTTTCTTGCACGTGCTCGCCGGAGGCGACGGGGTTGCAATGGTAGACGCCCTCGATGGTCTCATGCCCGTCGGCTTCGATTCGTACGCGGTACGCGCCCAAAGGGAGGCGCTCCACCTCGAGTGGAGTCGTTCCTGCATGTTTCCAGCCTTCACTGGGCTCCACCTTTTGTCCCACATAGGCTGGAGGGACGATGGGATCCAGGTAGACGTCGGCCGGTGCGTTGGTGGTCAGCGACCGGTGCGAGGCCATGCGCGGCCAAAGATCTGTCCAACGGGGGTCGTCCGCAATGAAGCGCTCCGCCTCTTCGGCCAAAGCCACTGCGTCCTGGAAGCGGCCGATCTCTACCAGCGCTTCGATTTCGGGGATGGCGGTCTCGGTCGCCCATCGAATCGCCTTGCGGTGGTAGAAGAACCAAACTCCCGCGACAGTGATCGTGAGTGCGAGTCCGAGTAGCGCGAGCTTCCGTGCCCAGGCTCGCTGCCGGCTCTGCGAAACGGCTTCGTTTCCTGGACGCGTCCCGATTGCCAGGTCATGGCCATCTTTCGAATGGTCGCGGCCGGTCTCTTCCAGCGCCGCCGTTTCCTGGTTTTCGTCGAGGGCGATGTCGTGCGTAGGGCTTGTTGCGTCAGTGTCGCGCTCAGCTCCCAACTCGAGGTCGAGTTCGTGTTCCTGCCACCAATCCTCTGCACGTCCCTGTGTCCAGGGGCTCGCAAAATGCAGATTCTGAAGTGCCTCCTGAATCTCGGACATCGACTGGGGCCGTTCTTCGGGCTCCTTCTGCAGGCATCGCAGGACCAGCGTGTCGAGTTCTTTCGGAATACGTGTGTCGATCCGGGAGGACGGCGGTGCCGGGTCCGAGTTTACGTGATGGAGCACCACCTCCATCGGAGTTGCGCCGTCGAAGACCCTCTGTCCGGTGAGCAGCCAGTAGAGAAGGCAACCGACACCGTAGATGTCCGCCCGGCTGTCGACATTCCCGCCGACGGTCTCCGGCGCCAGGAATGCGGGGGTTCCTCCGACGACGCCGTCTCCGGTCAGCTGCGAGTAGTCCCTGGCAGAAGCTTTGACGAGTCCGAAGTCGAGGACCTTGACGAAGTCGTATTCCAAGCCCAGGCGGCACAGATAGGCGTTGCTGGGTTTGACGTCCCGATGGACCAGCCCGCGGTGGTGCGCTTCGCCCAGAGAGGCACACACCTGCTGCAGAAGATGCGATGCTCGTTCGGGCGGCGCCGGGCCGAAGCGCTCGACCAGTTCCTGCAGGTCGAGGCCTTGGAGCAGCTCCATCGCGTAGTAGAACCGACCATCGGGAGTGACCCCGAAGTCGTAGAGCTGGATCGTGTGGGGAGAGTCGAGAGCCGAGGTGGCCCGGGCTTCCCGCTCGAACCTGCGCAGCGCGTCGTCCTTCGATGTCGAACCGACTGTGTGCGGCTGGACGAGCTTGATCGCTGCCAGCCGTCCCAGCATCTCATGACGGGCCCGCCAAACCTCGCCCATGCCTCCCGCGCCGAGGCGGTCGAGCAGAACGTAGCCTCCGAACCGGTTCTGTTCGGTCATGCGCATTCCATCAGGTCGTGGGTTGAATCGGCGGTTGGTTGACGATCGCGGAGACTCTACACCTTAGACGCAGAGGGTTCGAGAGGCCGATCCGGACGAGCCCGATAGATCGGGCTAGAGGTCCAGGGCCCGGGCGATCGCCGCCCGATACTCCGAGAGCCACCTGCGCTCGGAGGCGGCGCCGTCGCGGTCCCGAGAGGACCTGAGGCCGAGCGCCTTTTGCAGATGCCGCAGATACGGCTTCAGCAGGGGATGATTCTGCTCGAACAAGTCGGGCCCCAAGAGCCAGAACGGATGATTGCCCGATCCTGATCTCGATCTCGAGAGAGGTTCCGAACCCGGCTCTGAAAGCGTTACCGATGATGCTTCGAACGTGGATTCACGTATCTGCCCGTCCCTTCGCAGATCCTCCGCGGCAAAGGACTGATAGAACCGGCCACGATCCAGACTCAGTCTCTCTTCCACCGCGCTCCAGCCGATGGAGCGGAGGTACGGACGAAGAACCGCCCTTGGCTTTTCGGGAGCGAAGACCATGCGTCGCAACCCCGCGACGACGTCCGGCGAGTTCTGCAGGATCTCGACGATTCGACTTTCGCCGATTCCGGCGAAGACCGCGACGTCGGGTGGGGACTCGATTTCCCGCAGGGGTTTCAGACCGTTTCCATGAATCAAGCAGAGGCGTCGATTCCCCGCCGCGACATTTGTCCGGTTCGACCAGTACCGCGTTGCGGCCTCAGGCTGAATCTCGACGCCGTAGAGCAGGGCATCGGGGAGAGAGAGAAGCAACCGGTCCAGTAGTTTCCCGTGGTCATATCCGATGTCCGCGATCGCCTGGGATTCGCGCGGGATCAGGCTCTCGATGTCTTGAAGTCTTGTCATTTCCGCCCCGGGCTCAATCCGCTGTCCCTGTTGGGTCGGCGTGGACCGCTCGTGGTTTCATCCGTGAAGGAATTCGGAATCGAGGCTAAGATCCTCGGATGGATCGAAAATCACTGAACAAGGTCAAGTCTGCCCTCCGGTCTGAACTCACGCGATCCAGCGAAGGACTCCGCGTGCCGGGCCAACCGAAGATCTACTACCTAAGCTATCTCTTTCGCGACCTCGACGGCTACTCCGTCTGGGGCCGGCTGGGGTCGATCTGGTCGAGGAAGCCTCTGCGCAAGCGCAACGTCTACGCGGATGTCCGGGTGGGATCGTATCGAACCGACCAGACGACCAAAGGCGGACTGAACGACAACTCGGACGACAACGACTCCGTCGACTTCTGCCGCCTCCCTCTCGAGGACGATGTCGACAGTCTCCGTTACGCCCTGTGGCGGCTGACCGACTCGAAGTACCGGGAAGCGGTCGCCGCGTTTCATGAGCGTCAGGCTCATCTCATTCACTACCGCGATGAGAACGCGAGCTATCCCTCCTTCCAAAAGGGGACGGCAGAGAGGAGTTCCGAACGCCTTCGGACCTTAGAAATCGACCGGGACTACTGGGATGACTACGTTCGCCGATCGAGCAGAGCCCTGAAGAAGCATACGGACTTTCAGAACACCTACGTCAGCTTCACCGGGCGAACGACGACCAAGGTCTTCGTCAGCACCGAAGGCAGTGAGATCGTCTGGCAGTCGAATGAGTTCAGTCTGGTGGCCAGTCTCTGGATGCTGACGGAGAAAGGTGAGGCGGTCGAGATGTCGGTCGTTCGGACGGTCGCCGATGCGGTCGAGCTTCCGGCGCTTGCGGACTTCATCAAGCTGATCGATGCGAAAGTCGCGGCCGCGCGAAACGTTTCGGTGGCCAAGACGCTGCACTCCTATTCGGGGCCGGTTCTCTTTGCTCCGATTCCGGCGGGACTCTTCTTTCACGAAGTTCTCGGACATCGTCTCGAAGGCAACCGGATGCTTTCCAGCGACGAGGGAAAGACCTTCGCCGACAAGATCGGAAAGCCAGTGACGCATCCGGATCTTGATATCTACGACGATCCGACCCGGAAGCGCTTCGCCGGAAGCTCTCTGGTCGGCGCGTATCCTTACGACGACGAGGGAACGCCGAGCGAGCGGGTCACCTTGGTCGAGGGAGGATGCCTGCGTCGGTTGCTTTCCTCGCGCGCCCCACTCAAGTCGCGGGGTCATCAGAGCAACGGTCACGGCCGCAACGAGTCGTTTCAGCGTCCGATCAGTCGAATGGGGAACCTCTTCATCGAGGCCAGAAAGGGACACTCGTGGTCGGAACTCAAGACGCTACTGATCGAAGAAGTTCGGAGGCGCTCGCTTCCCTACGGAATCGCGATTCTCGAGTGTGAGGGCGGTGAGACCGAGACCGAGTCCTATGATGTGCAAGCCTTCATGGGCGAGGTCACGGTGGCCAAGAAAATCTTCCCGGACGGCTCGGAGGAGTTCGTCCGCGGAGTCGACTTTGTGGGGACTCCGTTAGCCAGTCTCTCCAATGTCATCGGGGTGGGGAACGATCACGAGGTCGACAACGCGTACTGCTCGGCGGAATCAGGGACGATTCCCGTCTCGACCATTTCTCCGGCGGTTCTGATGGCGAACCTCGAACTGCAAGCCAAGGATCTGACCCGTATGACCTCCTACGCGCTCCCGATGCCCTGGGCCGACGGGCGGCAGTGAACCCAGGCCCGCGTGAAATTCCAATGTAACCGCAAGGATGGACGAGCGTCGGATACTGGGAGATAGTCCCAGCCCTGTCCGTGCTCGATCCACCCTGCAACGATTTCTGACCCGCAGCGATCCATCACCTGCTGCGGTTCCTGGAACTGTTGCGAACGACCCCGCAACGACGATCGGAGTTGGTTTGCCGCATGCCTTCCGTTCAGGCGTTTTCGCCCTGGCTGTCGTCCTACTCTGCGTGGGGGCACCGGTCTCGGTCCGTGCCCAGATTCCGTCGGAACTCCTGGATACTCCGCCCGACAGCCTCCTGGCGGACTTCATCCGGTCGATGCCGGGAGAGGGACTTGCTCTCGAAGGAGCGGTCGAGCGGGCGCTCGAGCAGTCCCCGGAAGCGCGAGCGGCGCGCGCCAGGTTGGAAGAAGCCATCGGTCGGGTTCGTCGCGAAAAGGGCACCTTCGACCCGGAGATTTTCGCCGGGATCGAGTTGAGGGATGACGAAACTCCGAGCGCTTCGGTCTTCGCCGGGGCCGATATCCTCGAATCGCAGACGACCACGACTTCCGTGGGCGCCCGAACCCGTCTCACCCTGGGTACGGAGTTGGAAGCCCGGGTCCAAAGCGAAAAGAGCGAGAGCAACAACGCGCTGGCCAGTCTCGATCCGCAGTACGTGACGACCGGACAGATCGATGTCCGCCAACCTCTGCTTCGTGGGTTTGGTCCAGCGACGAGGGGAGCGCTTTCCGCGGCTGAACATCAGCTGGAAGCTGAGCGGTTGCGCGAGCAGCAGTCTCGCCGAGCGGTGCGGGCGGAAACGGAGCGGGCCTATTGGGAGCTCCATGCGGCGGAAAGGGACTTCGCCGTGCAGCAGCTGGTTTCCGAACAGGCCGATCTGGTCCTCGAGCAGGCACGACTTCGGGCAGAAGCCGGGATCATCGGTCCCAATCAGGTAGCCAATGCCCGTGTCTTTGTTTCGCAGCAGAGACTGGCTCTCCTCGATCGTGAGGAAGCCCTGGGCGCGGCCTCCGACCGCCTGGTCGAGTTGACAGGACTGCGGCCGACGGCCGGCCGGAACCTGCGTACGCTGGACAGCCCGCCCTCCGATCAGGACGTTTTCCGAGGTGTTCCGACCACCGGTATGGGCACCGAGGCCGAGCCGTTCGTCGAGCAGGCGGTGCAGTACAACCTGGAAGTCCGTGCTGCGCAGCACGACCTCTATGCCTTTGAAGAGTTGGTTTCCGCTGCAAAGTGGGATGCGCTTCCCCAACTGGATCTCGTCGGCTCGATCGGTGGCAACGGGCTTTCGGGGACGGGACAGACCGTGATCTTCGGAGCGGACACGTTGCGAACATCGGCGGACGGCGGGGCCGGGGATGCGTTGCGACAATCGCTGGGTCTCGATCATCCCGTGTGGTCGATCGGCCTGGAACTCAACATTCCGCTGGGGCTTCGGGAAGGCCGGGGAGCGCGGGACGAACGGCGTGCGGCCGCGACCCAACAGGCGGAGACGGCCCGACAAATTCAGCTCGCGAAGGAGAGCGAAGTCCGCGACGCGTTGCGTCGGCTCCTTCATGGACAGGAGCGTTTGGAGCTGGCCAGAGAAGGCGTTGACGCCGCGAGCGAGCAGATTCGAATCGGACTGATCGAGTTCGAGAACGGCCGGACGACCGCGTTTGAACTCGTCCGGCTCGGGGCCGACTTTGCGGTCTCGCAACAGGAACTTTCCCGCGCTCTGGTGCGAACGGCAACAGCTCGGGCGGACTTGGAACGGCTGGTCGACGGACTGAATCCGGCCGGCAGCGGGGAGGATGAATGAGCACCGTAGGATCAGAACGAAGAGGTTTGGAAAGCCCAGAATCTGCGGCATCTGCAGAACGGGTTTCCTTCAAGAGTCGCGCAGCGAGATCTGACCGGTCATGGGCCCAAGCGGTGCTCGCGATCTGCGCCGTTCTTGGTTTCGGGCTCTGCGGGATCGGCTGCGGTGATGACGGGGGCGGGGCGGGTGGCGGTGGTGGATTCTCCATGCCTCCGACACCGGTCGAAGTTTCGACGGTCGGGCAGGGAGCGCTCGTCGATCGGTTCCACGCGGTGGGAACGTTTCGAGCCGTCCACTCGGCGGCGGTGGTCTCCGAAGTAGCCGGGATCATTCGCGATCTTCCGTTCGATGAAGGCCAGCCCGTACGTAGAGGAACTCTTCTCGCCAGGTTGGATGATGCCGAGCTTGCCGCGACCCTAGCCCGAGCGGAGGCGGTCCTCGAACAGTCGCGGAATAGTTTCGAACGCGTGCAGCGGGTCGTCGAGCGCAATGCAGCGGCACCGCAGGATTTGGACGACGCCAGAGCTGCCCTCCAGGTCGCCGAGGCAGATGTGCGGCTGGCGCAGGCTCGACTCGACAAGACACGCATTCGGGCCCGCTTCGACGGGCATGTCGGTCCCCAGCAGGTGAGTCCGGGTGCTTTCGTTCAGGCCGGACAGGTCATCACGGAACTGACCCATCTGGACGAACTCGAAATCGAGTTCAATGCTCCGGAACGTGACCTGCCCCGACTGGTTCTGGGCGCCGAAGTCGAAGTCTCCACTCCGGCCTACCCCGGCGTGACCGAGGTCGGTCGGCTCACCGTCATCGATCCCGTCGTGGACGAGCGCACTCGTACGATTCGGGTCATCGGCCGGGTCGGCAACCCGGGTCTCCGGTTTCGCCCGGGTATGTCCGCGGATGTGACCGCGGTTTTCGGAATCAAGAGCGACGCACTGACCGTCCCGAGCGCTGCGGTCTTCGCGCAGGGAAGTCAAACGCTGGTCTACGTCGTCGCCGCGGACAGCACCGTGCAGAGTACGCCCGTCGTTCTGGGGACGAGGCTCGCCGCAACGGTGGAGGTCGTGGACGGACTGAGTGAGGGAGACCAGATCGTCCGGGCCGGACACCAGAAGCTCTTTCCCGGCGCCAAGGTCATGCCGATCCCGTCCGAGGGCGGAGGTCAGTCCTCATGAAACTCTCCGAGATCTCGATTCAGCGCCCGGTCTTTGCGACCGTCATGAGTTTGGTCATCATCCTCTTCGGGATCATTGCCTTTACGCGCCTTCCAGTTCGTGAGTACCCCGACGTCGATCCGCCCATCGTTTCGATCACGACGTTCTACCGAGGCGCGAGTCCATCCGTCGTCGAAACGGAGATCGCGGACGTTCTCGAGGAACAACTCGCCACGCTCGAGGGCGTGAAGACGATTACCTCGAACAGCCGGGAACAGGGCGGTGTCATCAACGTCGAGTTCGAGTTAGGGCGCGACGTCGACGAGGCGGCCAACGATGTGCGTGACCGCGTCAGCCGTATCCGTGGTTCGTTGCCGGCCGAGGCGGAAGACCCCATCGTGGCCAAGGTGGACACGAACGCACAGCCGATCTTTTGGGTCGCCCTTTCCAGCGATCGCCACAGTGGTCTCGAGTTGTCGGAAGTTGCGGATCTCGTTCTCAAGGACCGCCTGCAACGATTGCCCGGCGTCGGAAGCGTCTTCATCGGCGCGGAACGTCGCTATGCCATGCGCGTCTGGATCGATCACCAGAGACTGGTTGGCTATGGGCTGACTCCTCTCGATGTGGAACGCGCCATTGCGCAGGCCAACGCCGAGATTCCGGGCGGGCGAGTCGAGGGCAGCACGCGGGAATTCTCGGTGCGGACCCGGGGTGAGTTGGCCTCCCCTGAGGAGTTTGCCGACATCGTCGTCTCAGAGGCAGATGGGCGAACGGTCCGACTGCGGGATGTGGCCGATGTGGAACTCGGACCAGAGGACGAGCGGACGATTGCGCGCTACAACGGGCAGTCCGCCATCGGGCTTGGGATCGTCAAGCAGAACAAGGCCAGTACGCTCGAAGTCGCGGCCGAGGTGCGCGAGACGCTCCCGGAACTGCAGACGCTCCTTCCGCCGGGCATGAGACTGGATGCGGCCTTTGATTCGTCGACCTTCATCGAAGACTCCATCTCACAGGTTCGCGACACGATCCTCATCGCGGTTCTGCTCGTTCTTCTCGTCGTCTTCTTCTTCCTGAAGAGCGTCCGCGCCACTCTCATTCCCGCGTTGGCCATTCCGATTTCGATCGTCGGAACCTTTGCGGCGATCTACTTCCTTGGATACACGATCAACATCCTGACCCTTCTGGCTCTGGTTCTTGCCATCGGGCTGGTCGTCGATGACGCGATCGTGATGTTGGAAAACATCTATCGACACATCGAGATGGGGAAACCGAGGTTGCGGGCGGCCTTCGACGGGGCTCGGGAGATTGGTTTCGCCATCATTGCGACTTCACTCTCGCTGGTCGCGATCTTCATTCCCGTGGCCTTCCTCACCGGGTCCGTGGGGCGGCTCTTCAACGAATTCGGCATCTCGGTTGCTGTGGCCGTCATCATCTCGACGTTCGTCGCTCTGACGTTGACGCCCATGCTGTGTTCTCAGGTCCTGCGTCCGCTTCGGGACGGAGGTTCGGGATTCGCCTCACGAAGCTTCGAGGCATTCTTTCGGGCGCTGGACCGCGTCTATGGAGCCACGCTGGCGCAGGTTCTGAAGCGTCGAGTGTTCATGGTCTTCGTCACGCTCCTGCTCTTCGTCGTTTCGGGTTTCATCTTTACGCGACTGCCCCGTGAGCTCGTTCCTGTCGAGGATCGCGGCATCGCTTTCGGCATCGTCATCGCTCCTGAGGGCGCGACCCTCGAGTACACCGACTCCTACATGCGTCAGCTGGAGGCCATTCTTTTGCCGGTGGAGGAGCGGGCCGCCTTGTTCACCGCGACCGGACTCGGCTTCGGTGGGCCCGGTCTCGTTACGAACGGATTCGTCTTCTTCAACCTCGTTCCGGCAGCGGAGCGGGAGCGTTCAGCCCAGGAGATCGTGGGGGCTCTCTTTCCGCAGACGTTCTCGATTCCGGGCGTCCTGGCCTTCCTCGTCAATCCTCCCTCGTTGGGAGGGGGCTTCTCCTCGTCACCGGTGGAATACGTCCTACAGGCTGGAACCTACGAGGAGCTTGGCGCCGCTTCCGGTCCGTTCATGGCCAAGGCGTCCGAACTGGGATACCTCATCAACCTCGACACCGACCTACGGCTGAACAAACCGGAACTGGACATCACGATCGATCGCGAGCGCGCCGCGCAACTCGGAGTCAGTGTCGCCGAGATCGGAAGCGCCCTCGAGAGTCTTCTC